>NZ_CP142738.1:697500-1662500 GCF_037014675.1 Turicibacter sp. KK003 | reverse complement strand
CAGGGCACGTTGAAAAGTGCTTGGATGACTTGTGGCTAGGGGTGAAATTCCAATCGAACACGGATATAGCTGGTTCTCTCCGAAATAGCTTTAGGGCTAGCCTCGATAAGAGTCTACTGGAGGTAGAGCACTGAATGGGTGATGGCCCCACCTCGGGGTACTGATCTCAATCAAACTCCGAATGCCAGATAGATATGATCGGGAGTCAGACTGTGGGTGATAAGGTCCATGGTCAAAAGGGAAAGAGCCCAGACCGCCAGCTAAGGCCCCCAAGTGTCCGTTAAGTGGAAAAGGATGTGGAGATGCACAGACAACTAGGAGGTTGGCTTAGAAGCAGCCATCCTTTAAAGAGTGCGTAATAGCTCACTAGTCGAGTGACTCTGCGCCGAAAATGTACCGGGGCTAAACGGACCGCCGAAGCTGCGGATTGACACGAAGTGTCAGTGGTAGGAGAGCGTTCTAACAGCGGAGAAGCAGTACCGGAAGGAGCTGTGGAGCGGTTAGAAGTGAGAATGCCGGTGTGAGTAGCGAAAGATAGGTGAGAATCCTATCCATCGAAAGCCTAAGGTTTCCAGGGGAAGGCTCGTCCGCCCTGGGTAAGTCGGGACCTAAGGTGAGGCCGAAAGGCGTAGCCGATGGACAACAGGTAGAGATTCCTGTACCACTTAATAAACTGAAGGAGTGACGGAGAAGGCTAAGTTGAGCGTGTGAATGGATTCACGTGTAAGCAGTGAGGTGGTCATGTAGGCAAATCCGCATGGCGAAACATTGAGCTGTGATGCCGAAAGCCCGAAAGGGTGAAGTCAGCTGATGTCACGCTTCCAAGAAAAGCTTCTAGGGATAATTTATTAGGTGCCCGTACCGATAACCGACACAGGTAGGCGAGGAGAGAATCCTAAGATGAGCGAGAGAACTCTTGTTAAGGAACTCGGCAAAATGACCCCGTAACTTCGGGAGAAGGGGTGCTTGTGAAAGCAAGCCGCAGTGAAAAGGCCCAGGCGACTGTTTATCAAAAACACAGGTCTCTGCTAAACCGCAAGGTGATGTATAGGGGCTGACGCCTGCCCGGTGCTGGAAGGTTAAGAGGAGAGGTTAGCGCAAGCGAAGCTTTGAATTGAAGCCCCAGTAAACGGCGGCCGTAACTATAACGGTCCTAAGGTAGCGAAATTCCTTGTCGGGTAAGTTCCGACCCGCACGAAAGGCGTAACGATCTGGGCGCTGTCTCAACAAGAGACTCGGTGAAATCATAGTACCTGTGAAGATGCAGGTTACCCGCGACAGGACGGAAAGACCCCGTGGAGCTTTACTGTAGCTTGATATTGAGCACTGGTGACACATGTACAGGATAGGTAGGAGACGAAGAGACCAGGACGCCAGTCTTGGAGGAGTCGCTGTTGGGATACTACCCTTGTGTTACTGGGGTTCTAACCCGTGGCCATGAGCTGGTCAGGGGACAGTGTCAGGTGGGCAGTTTGACTGGGGCGGTCGCCTCCCAAAGAGTAACGGAGGCGCCCAAAGGTTCCCTCAGAATGGTTGGAAATCATTCGAAGAGTGTAAAGGCAGAAGGGAGCTTGACTGCGAGACCAACAAGTCGAGCAGGGACGAAAGTCGGGCTTAGTGATCCGGCGGTACCGAATGGAAGGGCCGTCGCTCAACGGATAAAAGCTACCCCGGGGATAACAGGCTGATCTCCCCCAAGAGTTCACATCGACGGGGAGGTTTGGCACCTCGATGTCGGCTCATCGCATCCTGGGGCTGTAGTCGGTCCCAAGGGTTGGGCTGTTCGCCCATTAAAGCGGTACGCGAGCTGGGTTCAGAACGTCGTGAGACAGTTCGGTCCCTATCCGTCGTGGGCGTAGGAAATTTGAGAGGAGCTGTCCTTAGTACGAGAGGACCGGGATGGACACACCGCTGGTGTACCAGTTGTTCTGCCAGGAGCATAGCTGGGTAGCTACGTGTGGAAGGGATAAACGCTGAAAGCATCTAAGCGTGAAGCCCCCCTCAAGATGAGATTTCCCATTCGAAAGAAGTAAGATCCCTTGAAGACGACGAGGTAGATAGGTCAGGAGTGGAAGTTTGGTGACAGATGAAGCGGACTGATACTAATCGATCGAGGACTTAACTAAATAGGAAAGGCAAAAACGAGCGGTTATCACAGGCAGAAAGTGAAAAGAACTGAGGAATCACGAAGGTGATGAACAGTTATTGAACTTTACCACTGTGATGCGAGAGTTGCCGGACAAGAAGAAGTAAGCAGAAGATATCTAGTTTTGTGAGATTGATAAGATCTGACAGAAGGTCTAGTGATAAGGGCAAGGAGGGCACACCTGTTCCCATACCGAACACAGAAGTTAAGCTCCTTAGCGCCGAGGGTAGTACGCAAGTGCGAGAGTAGGACGTCGCTAGGCCGAAAAAAATGCGGGTGTAGTTTAATGGTAGAACTTCAGCCTTCCAAGCTGACTGTGAGAGTTCGATTCTCTTCACCCGCTCCAAATAGCCAATTAACATCCTTCGGGATGTTTTTTTATATTATGAAGCTTAAATCGTATGTTGTGGGAGATAAAGAAGGATACGAAATGAGATTTCCCGTCTATTTATAAAAAATCTATAAAAATAGCTTGCATTTATGGGTTCCATCATTTAGAATATAACTAACAATTTAGTTTGAATAAATCCTTTGATAAAGAAAGTAGCAATAAGTTAAACTGTTAAGCGAGCTAGTGAGGGTGGGAGTCTAGTCAGTACTTATTCGTGAAACGCCCTTTGATGGAGATTATCACAAATATATGATAAGTATAGAGTATGATAATCGGGTACTCCCCTTACAGAGCAGAGTGGATACAATTTAGTTGTATTAATTAGAGTGGTAACGCGGTGAATCATCGTCTCTTATGGTAAATAAGAGGCGATTTTTTTTATCTGTCATAATTTCTAATAAATTTAACTATAATGTATCAATAAGAGTGGTACCGCGGTAAAAGATCGTCTCTTATTCAAGAGAGGGTCTTTTTTTCTTGGTCAAAAAGGAGCTCAAATTAAATCATGAAATTTAAGAGGAGGAGATTGTAATGAAAAAGGTATTATTAATGATCATGCTCGTATTCATTGGAATGGTAGGATGTTCAAAACAGGGGGTTAGCATTGAGGATATTCAAAAGGAAGGAACGCTTTTAATCGGGTTATCGGGGGATTATCCTCCATTTGAGTTTTATAAAATGGTAGATGGGAAAGAGACACTTGTTGGTTTTGACGTCATGTTAGGTGAAAAAATTGCGGAAGAACTAGGCGTAGAGGTTAAATTTAAAAATATGGACTTCAACTCATTAATTGGGGCCTTACAGTCAGGGCAAGTGGATATGGTTATTTCAGGAATGTCACCTAATGAAGAGCGTTTAAATCAAGTTGATTTTTCAGACTTTTACTATACGGGAGAAAATGCAGTCTTAGTCAGAAAAGAAGATGCTGATCGTTATCAAACAACAGAGGATTTAAAAGATGTTAAAATCGGGACACAATTAGGTAGTATTCAGACACCAATTGCGCAATCATTAACAACAAATGTGAAAGAACTCGCATCAACACAATCCATTGTTTTAGAGTTAAGTAATGAAAATGTTGAGGCCGTTATTTTAGGAAATGATATTGCGGCACGTTATGCAGAACAATTTGATAACGTGGTTGTCTCAGACATTAAAATTGAATCTGAGGAAAAAATGGCCGTTGCCTTACCAAAAGAATCAACAGAATTAACAGAGCAAGTCAATAAAATTATTTCTACATTAAAAGCCGACGGAACCCTTGGAAAAATGTTAGAAGAGGCAATGCAGTTGGCAAACTAGATGATGCTTTTCTTTAAAGATAAAGAATAGCCAGATTACAAATGAAAAAATATAGTTTAAACGCCGTGACACAACGTTCGGTGAAGAGTGGGATCCTATTTAAGGAATAGGGTTCCTACATTTAAAAAGGATTCCTTTAAAAAGGCTAAAAATTCCTTTACTAACTTCTAAAAGAGTGAGGAACGAGAATGAGGGAGCCTGTTAGAGGAAAAGAAGAATTAAAATGAAGTAGGTGGAAAAATGTTTGACTTTATTATTGATTATTATCCCATGCTTTTAAAGGGAACTGGGATCACAATATTATTAGCTTTATTAACGGTTGTTTCAGGAACATTAATCGGAATTTTAATTTCTATTTTAAGATTTAATAATAAAGGGATTATTGGTAAATTACTCAATAAGTTAGCGGATGCATACATCGCCTTTTTCCGTGGAACACCGCTCATGATTCAGTTATTTATTTTTTGGTTTGGGATTCCTCAATTATGCGGAATTCGTTTAAAACCTCTTGGTTTTATTCCAGCAGAATTTATCGTAGGGGCAATTGCCTTAGCTATTAATTCAGGGGCCTATGTAACCGAAATTTTTAGAGCAGGAATTCAGGCGGTCGAGGTTGGACAAATGGAGGCGGGACGTTCACTTGGATTAAGTGAACGACAAACGTTAAAGCATATCATTTTACCACAGGCCATTAAAAATGTTCTCCCTGCACTTGGAAATGAGTTTGTTGTTATTATTAAAGAATCTGCTATTGTTTCTGTTATTGGATTGGCTGATTTAATGTATAACGCAGATAAAGTAACTGCAGCTACATTTAATGCGTTTGGTGTTTATATAGTAGCTGCCCTGATTTATTTCCTTTTAACATCAGGCTGCTCAAAACTTGTGACTATATTTGAAAGGAGATTACAACAAGATGCTTAAGGTAAAACAATTATCAAAGTATTTTCACGGAAAACAGGTGCTTCATGAGATTGATTTAGAGATTAAAGAGGGAGAAATTGTAACTATTATTGGTCCCTCAGGATCGGGAAAGTCAACCTTATTAAGATGTTTAAACTTACTTGAAATTCCGGAATCAGGGGATGTTTTATTTGAAGAAACAAACCTTTTAGATAAAAAAACGAATTTAAATGAAATTCGTGAGCAAATCGGGATGGTATTTCAAAGTTTTAATTTATTTCCAAATAAAACAGTTGGAGAAAATATTACATTAGCGTTAAAACTTTTAAAAAAAATGGATGAGGCGCAGGCAAATGAAATAGCTCTGGGGTTATTAAAACGTGTTGGCTTAGAGGATAAATTTAATGTCTATCCCTCTAAACTATCAGGGGGTCAAAAGCAACGTGTTGCGATTGCTCGTTCACTGGCCTTAAAACCAAGGGTGATGTTGTTCGATGAACCGACATCTGCATTAGACCCGGAAATGGTAACCGAAGTACTTGATGTGATGAAAGAGTTAGGAGAAGAGGGAATGACCATGGTCATTGTTACCCATGAAATGGGGTTTGCTCGACAAGTTGCCTCACGTGCCATTTTTATTGATGGTGGAAAAATCTTAGAAGATACTACGCCAGAAACATTATTTACTCGACCGACGCACCAACGAACGAAAGAATTTTTAGCAAAAGTATTATAAAGTCATAAAAAGCTACCAGCGAAAAGGCAGGTAGCTTTTTTTCTCGTTCATTAATTTCCTCGGAAATTAAGAGAAATATTCGAAGATTAGCAGGGAAAGAGGGATGATATAGAAAAAAACTGAAATTTGTTGTATAATAGGAAAATAGGAAGGGGGGGCAATGAATTAGTTATGAGAGAGAAAAATTAGGTGTGTGAAGAAGGGAATGAAATAGAGCTTTAAGTAAAAATGGGAAAAGGGGGAATTGTTTTTGTTAAGGGTCTTATTGGTGGATGACGAGGAGGATGTTTTAAATAAACTTTTTTATATTGTCGAATGGAAGCGCTTTGGTTTTTGTGAGGTGAGACGATGTAGTGATGCAACAGAAGCACTGATACTCTTGTCTCAGGAAATGTATCATTTAGTGTTTATTGATTTAAAAATGCCTAAAATATCGGGGATTCAGTTAATTCAAGAGATGAAAAGGCGCTATCATCGGGCCCTAATTGTTGTGCTTAGCAATCATGAGGACTATGACCAAGTGTCCCAGGCCATGCGATTAGGAGTGTTTGATTACTGTATCAAGAAACATTTAAATTCCGAGGAGATGCAATCTTTGATCAGGCGTGCATCGATTTGCTATCCGACGAGTCAGGAGATGGCACACACAGGTCCTTTTCTTTTGTATTATCTTACTTTTCAACGCAGTCTCGACACCAGACACGGTAAGTTAGTTGAAGAGCGAGTTAAAAAAGTATTTCTTGGATGTAATGTTTTTCGATTAAATGATAGTGGATTTGCCGTGGTTATCGCAAAAAATGGAGTTTTTCATGAAATCAGTTGCTTCGATTATTGGATGAAACTGCGTGCTCAATTAAGGGACACCTTAAAGGTGAAGAATGAGGTCTCCCGTGGAATTATGGTGGAGTCTATAGAAGCGTTACGGAATTACCTGACTTCGGGGATTGAAGAAACAGCTAGCTATTATCGACAAGAGGTATTTAATAGTTTAATCTACATTCATCAATTCTACATGAAACGAATCTCAGGATGCGAGTTAGCACGAATGGCCTGTTTACATGAATCGTATTTAGCCCGTCTTTTTAAACAGGATACTTCTAAAACGATTTGTACCTATATTAATGAATTAAGGGTATATAAGGCGACAGAACTGTTGAGAATTCCTGGTATTAAGATTAAGGAAGTCGCCCAATTAGTTGGCATTCAGGATCAACTGTATTTTAACCGGTTATTTAATCGTCAATGTGGGGTTAGTCCGAAGCGTTATCAGGAGAGAATAAAGTTCGACGGCATCATTTAGAACAATTCGATAGAATATGAAAAAAACTGTCTTTTAAAAGGCAGTTTTTTTCATATTTTTGTTGAATGATGACTAAAATGAAGTAGGAGGCGATGTAAATGAAAAAGGGGTGGCTTCTTGTTGGAACTCTTTTTTTACTAAGCGGATGCATAAATAGTGGAGAAAATAAACTTTCTTCTGTTAATCGGGTGGAGGTTCGATTTGGAGAGGAGGTTAAATCTACGATTGAAGAGCCCGAGGATGTCGAACAACTTGTTGATATTTTATTGAAAGCAAAAAGAGGAAATCTTGTTCGTGAAGAATCCTATGTCTTATCTGAACCGCTTGTTTATGAATTTTATGAGGGGGATCAGTTGGTACAGACGGTGCTGTTTAATGGGGAGGATACGACGCGCATCTTAAAGGGAGGACTTTGCTATGAAGTAGAATACGAGGGGATTTCTGTATCAGAGTGGTATGAAAAGTTAATTCTTCCTTAAGAAAAAATTAAGAATGATTCTATCTTTTTATTAAGATTTTTGCGTTATAGTTTTAAAGTAAACGAATGAGGTAGGAGGAGGCGGAAGTCGATGAAAAAGGAGCGACGCATGGGATATTTCAAGAATGAACAAAGTATAGGTTATATTCTCCAAAATCTGATGACGGTAGCTTTAATTGTTGGCGTGATGATTCATTTCGTTATGCGATAAAAAAATGTTGGAAAATATCAAAATTAATGTATAATTGTAAATAGATAATAGAGTATTGTCGTTAAGGGGGATATAAGGTCGATGCAGCGTAAAGCGATGTATTATGGTGAGCAAAATCATGTTGGAATTGGATATGTATTGAAGAATATGATGACGATTCTTCTTGTTGTTTTAGTGATGTATCATTTCATAATGAAAGGTTGATGATTTCTAAGGTAGAAATCATCTTTTTTTATGTGACAGATTGTAATATTAAGTGCGACAAATAAAAAAAGCTCATAAATAGAATTCTTTGTTATAGAATGAAGTTACCACACCAAATTCTTAACAAGGAGATCTATTTATGAGTTATAAACATCTTAACACATTTGAGCGTACACGTATAGAAGTTCTTTCAAAAATGGGTTATTCAACGAGACAAATTGCGGGGCAATTAAATCGTCATCATTCAACCATTGCTCGTGAACTAAAACGAAATACTCAAAAGACGTATCAAGCAGAGCTAGCAGATGAATTAGCCGAGCAACGTCGCTTAGTTTGTCATCGTCCAGAGACCAAATCTGAAGAAGTTATTCAAACCATCCAACATTATTTAAAGTTAACCTGGTCGCCTGAACAAATTTCTAATACGGTTTTAAAGGGTGTTATTTCATTCAAAACTATTTATCGTTGGATTTATGACGGAACGATTTTGTTAGGGGATTTAAGCTGTTTAAGGCAAAAGGGAAAACGCCGAAAACCACGAGAAACACGCGGACGATTTAACATTGGGACATCAATTCATCAACGTCCGAAAGAGGTAAAAAAACGTCAGGCATTTGGTCATTGGGAACTTGATACAGTTGTTTCAAGCCGTGGTAAAAGTAAAGGATGTTTAGCTACATTTATTGAACGTCAAACACGATTTTATGTCGCCGTTAAAATCGAAAATCGCTCAGCATCTGAAATGTACCGAGCGATTAGTGAGTTATATGAACATTTTCCTAAAGACACCTTTAAAACTTATACCGTTGATCGAGGAAAAGAGTTTGCTTGTTATTCCAAAGTAGAAGCAGATTTAAAGGTTCCTGTTTACTTCGCTGACGCCTATTCCTCTTGGCAAAGAGGAAGTAATGAAAATGCCAATGGTCTTCTTCGAGAATTCTTTCCGAAGAAGACGGACTTAGCACGAGTTAGTGAGAAAGAGATTGATGAAGCCCTCCTCCTCATTAATCATCGACCACGAAAATGCTTAGGTTGGAAAACTTCATTCGAGCTATTTCATGAGAAACTGTCGCATTTGTATTGACAATTCGTCATGTAGAAATATAATTCATGATAAACGCCTCGGGGTATTAAGAAATTATTAAGAATTAATCATGTTTTTTATTAAGATATTTAGGGTAAAATGGGGGAAGTGATAGTTTATTGAAAGGTGGGTTATGAATGAAGAAGCGAGCTAACATCCATAAAGTGTTGATTAGAGTGATCGTTATTCTGATGATTGGCTTAGGTGCTATCGGTATTTATTCACGCTACCCGCAAATGCGAGAGCGTGCCATTAAAATGACGGATAATTTTTACGAGTCTTACATGTTTTTGTGGAATTTTTCCGAAGGAATCTATTCGTTAGACAGTGTCTTAAAAGAAGGGGAAGCAAGTCAGTTTTATACGTTGTCGCAAAGTTGGCAACGGGATTACCAAAAGGACATGGATTATTATCTTAAACAGGGGGATGAGGTATTAGAACATAAAGGGGATCAATTAGCCGAGCTATTAACGGAAGGGGCAGCCGAAAAGACGGATGATTTGTCAGCGTATCAGTATGTGCTCGCCTTACAATTTGATGGGGAAGGACAACTAACGATTAAGAAGATTATCGGGGCCAGTTCGACGGAAACACGGCAACGATTAGAAGGGTATTTATCAAACTATCCAACCGATATCAAAGATACAACGATGGTTTTTGGTGTCCATCAGAGTTTGTCTAAGGATGGATTGCTCAATCATAAAATTGAAAATTACTTAGGTGGGGAGTATTTACAAATTGTCGTTGTCTATTTAGTATCCATTACGCTTATTGTTTTAGTTATTGTCTTTATCCTCCCATTTTCGTGGTTTGAGGAACTTGCTACTGTACGAGGATTATTGCTTGTTCCATTGGAACTGAGATTCATTTTTGTCATTGTGACGGCAATTGCCTCAGCGTTTGCTCCACTCCTTGTTGTGCTGACGCAGGCTCACCAGTGGACACAGTTGATTGACCCTGCACTTGTTCATTGGATTAACCTCATTTGTTGGGGAGGATTTATTGCGGTTGTCCTACTTCATGCCCTTTATGTAAAAGAATTTTTTGTGATTGGCCCATGGCAGATGATTCGTCAACATACGATTTTAGGTCAGTTAGTCTATTTTTGGACTCGACCAAAAGTAGTGGTTGAAACAGAAACAGTAGAAAAAGTGATTTTCAAGGAAGACCCTCGTGTTGATTTGATGGTTTCACGTCTGGAACTTTTAAAGGAAACGTTAACGAGAGTGAAGCATTCTGTTGAGAATACCGCCGATATTGAAAATGTTGCTGTCCAAATCGAGTCTCTTTTGAAATTATGTGCACTAAATCGCCCAAAGACAACGGTTAATTTAACGAAACTCATCTCTGATACATTAGTGCAATTGGAACAAGAATATATACCATTAGAAGTCAAACTAAGATTTCCAGAAAAGACAGTATCTATTCAGGCGAATGAGGAGGACTTAAAACTCTTGATGGATTCTTTATTAATGGGAATTGCCACGTCAGCTTTACAACAGACGCGCGTGTATTTACAATTAGCAGAATCGGAAGATTTAGTGGTGTTTACAACACGTAGTGTGATTCGCTCAGAGGTGAATGAGACATGGCCTGCAAGTTTAAATCAGTTAGCCGAGTATATGGATGCCCAATTAGAAGTAGTAATAGATGGGGATTTATTAAAAATGGATATCGCATTTAAAAAATAAAAGAGGGGTGAACCCCCTCTTTTATTGTAAAAAAGTATACTTTTTAGGTCGATAATGGTATAATTTGTTTGAAATTGTTAAGAAATTTTTATTAACAGTTTAAAGGATGTAGGCCAAAAAAAGTAAAATGAGGTGTATTGAAGTGAAGAAACGATGGAGTTTGCTACTTATGAGTGGTTTATTATGTTTGGCAGGGTGTCAAGGAAAGACGCAGCAAAATGAAATGGAAATGGTGACGTCGATTCAGGAGCCAGTTGAGATTGAGTTTTGGCACGGAATGAGCGGGGCGTTAGGTGAAACAATGACGGAATTAGTAGCCGATTTTAATGAAGGAATTGGAAGCGAAAAAGGAATTAAAGTAAAGAGTACATACCAAGGTAATTACGAAGATTTAAAGGCTAAAACGATGGCTGCGATTAAAGCCGGAAATAATCCCGCAGTTATTCAAGGGACAGTTAATAATATCATGGAGTTTATTGGGTCTGGGATTGTTCAACCGTTAGATGATTATATTTTTAACCAAGAAATCGGAATGAATGATTTCGAAGATATTTATGAAGGGTACCGTTTAGAAAATTCAAGTTATTGTGAGGATCAACGCTACTATGCTTTACCGTTTTCTAAATCAACAGATTTACTCTTTTATAATCGCACATTTTTTGATGAACATGGATTAACCGTTCCAACAACGTGGGATGAGTTAACGGAAGTTTCTAAAAAGATCTATGAATTGACGGGGAAAACGGCGTTTAGTATTGATAACCCAGCGAATTATTTAATTACTTATTTAATGCAAGCAGGGGCTGAGTATACGAATTCAAAAGGAGACCTACTTTTTAATAATGAGGCAGCGATTGAGGCATTAACGATGCTTCAAGATAATGTGAATGCAGGGTATTGGCGTTTAGCAGGTGAGGATAGTTTTTCATCAGGTCCTTTTTTAGCTGAGAATGTTTATTTATATATTGGATCAAGCGCAAGTGAAGCTTTTTTACCAGAAGAAAACTTTGTTTGGGAAGCGGCAATGATCCCACAATTAAAAGTTGATCAACCGCAAAATATTCAACAAGGAAACAATGTTGCCATTTTAAACAAAAATAAAACATCGGAAGAGGTTTATGCGGCTTTTGAATTTATTAAATATTTAGCATCTGATGAAGCAAACTTAAAATGGGCAACAAGCACGGGGTATTTACCTATCCGTGAATCAGTGGCGACGTCAGAAGACTATGCGTCATATGTGCAACAGGCCAAGCAATCAGCTAAGGAAGCGGGAATTGAAGCTGCAAAGAGCGGATTTGTTGAACCGCTGTTCTTAATGGATCATAAAAATTCTAATTTAGTCCGTACCGAAGTGGGAGCAATGATTGAAGAAATCGTGTTAACAAATGCTGATGTTGTTGAAACAATTGAACGCTATATTCAAAAATTAAATTAGGAAAAAGGGACAAGTATTCCCTTTTTTATGTTATAAATACAAAAAACGGAAGCCTATTTATGGTGTAGGAACGACACCTCTCACAACGTATGGCAAGCCAGGGCAAAATGTTTAGCCTTCTTTAATCAGGATTTATAAGGGTTTCTTTGTTTGAAATAAATTAAGAAATGGCACTTGATCGGGTTCAACTAAAAATTAGCTCTAATAGGGCTTCATTAGTAATGACAAAACGCCTAAATGCGACTGCTGTGATGTGGCAATTTTTATCAACTTTTTGTTAAAAAAATATTTAAAGATGAAATATGGGTGGGTAAAGTATATAGAGTCTATATGATATATAAATTAAAAAAGTAGCTGAGTGGCTACTTTTTTAATTTATTTTTATCTTCTCTTAATTGGCTAACAGTAAGTACGGGTAATCCCGTTTTAAACGCAATTGTTGTGTCATCTAGAACGTCTAATAGGTTCTTGGCGATTTCTAAATCCCGTTGCATCTTTCCTTGCTCAATTCCTTCATCTCGTGCTGTTTGTAGACGGCTTGTTTCATCAAGTAGAGCCTTTAAGCGAGCCTCATAGTATAAACGGTATTTTTCATTACAGCTTAGGACAAGGAGTTCGTCCTTTGCTTCGCGAATCGTTTCATCCTGACGTGCCAACTCATAGCTGACTTGACTTTCGGGATGTTTAATAAATTCGAGCCAGGCTTCTAATTGTGTTTTTATTTCATCCGCATGGTGGATGTCTTTTATCTTATCTAATTCAATGAAATGGATTTCTAAAAGGTCGCTTAATTGTTCATTTCGCTCGCGTTCTTTTAAAACGTAACAACTATGATACTCGGCAGTTTCAAGTAAGTCAAAAGATAAGAGATTGATGCAGACTGTTCGTTCTAACTTCTGATAAGGAATACCACTTTGAAGTTGCCCAGAAAACAAACGACTCCAATAAAATAAACTGCATTCAATCATATTTTTTTCATCTGCCACTTGAACCTCGACATTAATTAACTCCCCTTTATTGGTGGTCGCTAAAATATCCAAAGTCCCCATTTTATCCTCTTTGTATTGCTTGTCAATAGTTCGGTCCTTAAAGGTAATCGAAGTAATCGGTTCATCTGGCGTCAAAACGGCATTTAAAAATGAAATTAACAGTTCTGGTCTCTTCTCGTTTCCAAACAGCCCCTTAAATACAAAGTCCATTGTTGGGGGTAATAATACCGGTCCCACGTTTTCTCCAGCCCCTTTCGGTTGTTTCATTAAATCATCTAAATTTATCATAATTAATTACCTCCATTATAACATATTAACGATGTCAAAACCTCTTTCTATCTTACAATACGCGTATAAACGGAGATTTCCTTTTTAAATTAAAATATTTTGAATCTTCACAGCAAATGGCACGTGATCGGGTTCAACTAAAAATTAGCTCTAATAGGGCTTCATTAGTAATGACAAAACGCCTAAATGCGACTGCTGTGATTCGGCTATTTTTATCAACTTTTTGTTAAGACTCAATTCTTGTGGTGATCCTGAAAATGGATTAGTTAAATTTAAGCCTTTAAAAATAGCTCGTTTTTGCCTGACAGTTAATGCTAGATAAGTTAATATGTAAAAAAAGGAAGATGGGTGATGGGGTGAAACAGATACTATATAAAAATCCAGTGGCTTCAATGGTGACATTAAATTTATTTACTTTTCTTATTTATATATTTTGGTTTTATAAAACAATCGGTATTTTGATTTTTATCCCGTTAGCTGTTTTAAATCGACGGGTTATCATCAATCATCTAACTCTTACGCAATTAAGAAAACTCATTATTTATGGGAGTTTCTTTTTAATGTTTGGGGGTTCAGTTTGTTATGGTCTTTATCTCATTAATTTTGTGTCAAGATAACGGATGAGTTTCAAAAATTAAATGAGGTAAAAGGAGGATTTGAAAGAATCCTCCTTTTAATATTTATATAACTTTCATAATCGAAACGCTACCATTTATCATAAGATAAAGTAGGGCTTTATCTGTGAGGGAGGCGGATGAGATGAAAAGAGTGATGCGATTGATTGTTTATATGATGCCCTTAGTGATTGTGTTTTTAGGGGAAGTATTAGCTAAAACAGAGGGAAGCCGAGCCCAAATTTATGTTCCTTTATTAGCATTATTTCCATTTCTTTATTTTTTGCAAGGAATGCTCGTTTCTTTTTATGGAGGAAATTTGCATGTCGCTGTTATGATGACTTCCATTTCCTATGCCATCACGCTTTGGCTATTTTTAAGTCCAGCTTCATGGGGAATGATTTTGATTTATCTACTTGTTGTCTTCTTCCTTGGATTATTTTTGGAAATGAGGCATAAGCACTAGGAAATGGCAGGTTAGTGAAAGCTATTTTCATAAAGTTGAGCGAGTTCTTTAAGACGACGATCGATTCGTCGTTTTTAATTTGGAGGAATTCACGAAAGGGGTTTTAGTGACCACTTATGTTTATTAGATGAAAAAGGCTCTTTCACTTCAAGGGAGTCTTTTTTTCATTGAAAAAAGCCCGATTCGAATCGGGCTTTAATAATGACGGCAACCGTTTTTTTGGATGAATCCACCGTGTTCTAGTTGATAAAATTCATGAGATTCTCCGACGACGCGTGGTAAGGAACCAATTCGTAAAACTGTCGTGGCGTGAGAGGTTGTCGCAGGTTCAGTGTAAACAGCTGTGTTACTAATGACTTTAACGACGAAACTTTCCGGTAATGGTTGTACAACTTCATTTGATGATTGATCTAAGACATGACAAGCTTCTTTAGCAATCCAACCCACTTTTGTTTTAAAGTGTTGAGGTGTTTCGCTTGTGACTGCAAAGACTTGGTCCTTTGCTAGATGAGCGGTGACCTTTGATTGAGGATTGTCCTCTTTGTGCGCTGTACACGATTCATTGATTGCAACTAGAAATTTATCTTTTGGGACATAAAAACTTGACGCATTAAATCTAACATTTGCCATTTTTCATCATCTCCCTTAGTGAAACATCGTTTGCCATTAGTAATATATGTTTCTAAACAGAGAAATACGACAAGATAGGATGTTGTTTTTGAAAGGGGCAATGGGCTGAAAAAAGGAAGCCTCTTTTCAAGGCTTCCCATCAGTTATTTGTTGTTTTTTAACCACATGATGGCATTATAGGCGTGCATCGCGGCACCAGTAGGTAAAATATCTTCATTAAAGACTACTTTTTCATTATGCATCGGTTTTCCGAATAATGGGTTTTCCTGCTCTGTTCCAGCTCCAAGTAAGAGATAAACACTTGGCACATGGTAGGCGTATGACGCAAAGTCTTCAGAACCCATGCCTCCCTGTTCAAATTGAATGACAGCCTGCTCACCAAGTAGGTCTTTCATATAAGAAGTTATTTCATGTGCTAACGGTGTATCATTCGTTAGCGGTGGAACAGAAGAGAGCTCAATCAGTTCAGCCGAGCCTCTAAACATTGTCGCTGTAGAAACGACGATTTCATTTACTCGATTAACCATGTAATCTAAAAGTTCCTTATCAAGGCTGCGGATGGTTCCCTCCATCACAACTTCTCCGGGAATGACGTTCGGTGCTTCCCCTCCAACAAATTTTCCAATGGTGATGACAGCTGGTTTTGAAGGTGACACTTCACGTGCAATGATTTCTTGAAGTGCGAGGTAGATATGGACGGCGATGTTAATCGGATCAACACCTGTTTCTGGCATTGCCCCGTGGCACCCTGTCCCCTTAACTACAATTTGGAATCGGTAACATCCGGCAATCGTTGTGCCAAGTCCACATAAAACGAGATTAGACGGTGTTTGGGAGTGAACATGCATCGCCAAAGCGGCATCAACTTTAGGATTTTCTAAGACACCGGCTGCTATCATTTTTTTAGCCCCGGTGAAGCCTTCTTCATCAGGTTGGAAAACTAGCTTAACGGTTCCCTCAAGTTGATCCTGATTCTGTTTTAAGAGTTTTGCAGCCCCAAGGAGCATGGCAGTATGCATATCGTGTCCGCAAGCGTGCATGCAACCATTTGTTGATTTAAAGTCGCAGGCTGACGTTTCTTTCACTGGAAGAGCATCCATATCGGCACGTAGCATTATGGTTTTTCCAACCGATCCTGTAAGGGTCGCTACAATTCCACTTTCACAAATTTCAATCGGATCATAACCCAATGATTTTAGTTGTTCCATGACATAAGCTTTCGTTTGAGGTAAAGTTGCGCCCACTTCAGGAATTTGATGAAGGGCGCGACGGTAACCGATTAATTCGTTCTTAATGGCTAGTGCTTGTGTTATTAATGTGTTCATCGGAACATCCCCTTTTTCTTTAATTTTATTGATTATAAAACATTATACAACAAAATTTTAAGATTCTTAAAGGGTGAATAAAAATCTCTCTCTTATGATGCACATCACGTCAGGTGAACAGGGAGGGCGTGAACTTAAACACGAGCACACGGTATTAAAAGAGATCGATGTCTTTCCTCTTCTAAAAGGCTCATTAAACCATCATCGTTTTTAAATAATCCGCAATATTGTATAGTGCCGCGCCAATAGCGGGGGTGTATTTTCCTTCAATTCCAAGAATAATATTTTCACGGGTGAGTGGGAAAGGGGCAATTTCTTTTAAGTAATGTTGAATAAAGGTGAGATCTTCTTGATTAAAGTAAGGGGCAAGGTGTCCGCTAATAATGACGACGCCATCGACGATAACGGTAATATTTCGAATCGCCTCTGCCAAGTGAGTCAAGTAAGTTTTCCAAATGGTTTGACAGTGATCATCGCCGGCGCGTAACTTTTCAAAGAAGTCAGGAACACTCATTTTTGCTTGGGAGACAAGTGCATGGATAGAACAGTAAGTCTCTAAGCATCCACGGGAACCGCAGTAACAAGTGGGGCCTTGTTTATTAAGGGAGAGGTGCTCAATAATTCCACTTCTCATTTGAAGTCCATTATGAACTTTACGGTGGGTCATAATAGCGCCACCTAGGTTTTCATTTAAAAGGAGAAGGATGGCACTATCAAGCTCTTGGTGGTGCCAAAGTTCGAGGTAGGCAGCTGCCTTAGAGTCGTGAGTCAATCGACAAGGATAGGGAATGAACTCAGCAAGCGTCGAGCGTTTTAACTGGTCATTTTGAAGGATGGGGCCATAACTGACGGACTCACCATCTGAAGAAATGATGCCTTGAATAGCAATGGATACACCTAAAAGGCGATCGGGGTTAATGTTGTTTTTTTCGATAAATTGTTGAACGAGCTTACCTATTGTTTGATAGTACGGTGTTTCATCCGAGTAGGGGATGGGATGGGTTTGTTTATGCGTGACCTCACCGTATAAGTTGACGTGGACAAGCTGAATACAATCCTTTAAAATGCCAAGACCGATTGATGTTCGGGCTAATTTATTAATGGTGATTAAGTGGGCACGTCTTCCCCCTGTTGATTCTAAATATCCCGTTTTAAGGATAAGTTCTTGATCTTCTAGCTCTTTAAGATTTTGGCTAACGGTGGAAAGCCCCATCTGTAAAGATTGAACCAATTGTAGTTTTGATGTTTCCTTCTCTTGATAAATGGCAGTGTAGACTTTCTTTAAATTAATTTGTTTAATGGCCATGGTGGTCATTCCTTTGCTTATCATCGGGTACCTCCTAGTTTTCATCATCTATTTCAATCTAAATATAAACGCAAAAATGTTGCTCGCCAGCGATTAGAGTGTGGGTCTTATCAGGGGGGGCGCGTGTTGCCAGCGTAGGAATTGGCGTAGAGATTTAGGCAAGGAAGAGTTAGACTCATTCAGATTTCTAGGGTCGCTATCGTCAATTTTCTTTTGGATCGGTGAGGAAAAAATAAGGATCTGTGAGAGAATGCGACCACTTGTGCACTCAAAATTACACAAAGTCTGGCTAATCTTTTTCACGGTAAATATTTAACAAGAAGTGGTGGGCAGTGCTAGGCTGCGAGAAACATTTAGGACAAAATCATCCAAAAGAGCCGATTTTTTTAGTTTTAGTTTATATATAGAAAATATTTCTGTTTTTCTCTAGTCGTAATTATAGTACATTCAAGGCAATAAATCAAAAAAAGCTCAAGGGAGTAAAAAAAATATAAAAAAAATTTTAAAAAAGCGTTTACAAAACAGAAAGTTTAGGCTAAAATAAACTTACACTTAACATTAAGTCTAAAGTTAAAGTGGAAAGTTTCTAGGAGAGAAAGGATGAATAAAATGAAAAGTGCGGTATTTTACGGGAAACATCAATTGAAAGTAGAGGAAGTGACTCTTCCTGCTGTTGGAGAACATGAGGTATTAGTTGAAGTAAAAGCATGTGGTGTATGCGGGACGGACGTCCATATTTATGAAGGTGATGAGGGAGCGGCACCTGTTACACCACCGACCATTTTAGGACATGAATTTTCGGGGGTTATTAAAGAGGTAGGTACCGCAGTTAAAAGTTGCGCGGTTGGAGACCGTGTGAGTGTGGATCCGAATTGTTATTGTGGGGTTTGTGATCCATGCCGAAATGGAATGGCACATTATTGCGAAAATATGATCGGGTATGGAACAACAGTGAATGGTGGATTTGCTGAATACTGTGTGGTTAAAGAAAGCCAAATTTATAAATTAGGTGATCATACGTCTTTTGAGCAGGGAGCAATGGGGGAACCTGTGGCTTGTTGTTTACATGGAATTGATATGTGTGAAATTAAACCTGGACATCAAGTAGTGGTCATCGGTGGGGGAATGATTGGATTATTAATGATTCAATTGGCTAAATTAGCGGGGGCAGCAAAAGTCGCTTTATTAGAGCCAGTCGCGAGTAAACGTGAAGTGGGATTATCGATTGGAGCAGACGTTTGTATCGATCCGTTAACAGAAGATGTTGAAAAAGTACTTAAGGAAAATGGCATGACATGGATTAATACGGTTATTGAATGTGTTGGGCGAATCGATACGATTGAGACAGCGATTAAGGTTGCAGGAAATAAAGCAGTTGTCATGATGTTTGGATTAACAAAACCCGAAGAAGAGTTACGCATTAAACCGTTTGAAATTTTCCAAAAAGAGTTAGTCTTAAAAGCGTCTTACATTAATCCATATACACAAAAACGTGCGTTAGATTTAATTGATTCAGGTCGTTTAGATGTTGAGAGCATGATTTATGAGGTATGTGGACTTGAACAATTAGAAGAGATTTTAAGCGATCCAAAGTTACGTGCGAAAGGGAAGTATTTAATTTCTCCTTCTAAATAGGAAGAGATTAGAGGGGGGATAGTATGAGTCCAGCATTTATTGCAGATCCACAGCGGCTAGTGATAGCCGCCTTATGTGGCGTTTTGTTATTACTCGTTTTAATTGTTAAATTTAAGCTTCATCCGTTTATTTCGCTCCTTATTTCCGCGTTTGTTATAGGACTTGGAAGCGGTCTTCCTGTCCCAATGCTTGTGTCTGCTGTTGAAGAGGGAGCGGGACAAACGTTACAGGGGATTATCTTACTGATTGGACTGGGATCTATGTTCGGGGGAATATTAGAGGTCTCAGGTGGGGCCCAGGCAGTAGCCCAAGCCTTAATCAAAAAATTCGGTGAAAAAAGAGCGGGACTTGCTCTTGGGTTAACAGGGTTAGTCGTAGGGATTACCGTATTCTTTGAAGCAGGTGTCGTTATTTTAATTCCACTGGCTTTTGGGTTGGTGAAAAAGACGAAACGATCAACGCTTTATTATGTGATTCCGTTATTGGCCGGATTGGCCTCAGCCTTTGCGTTTATTCCACCTTCTGCGGGCTCAGTGCTAGTCGCTAATCTTTTAGGGGTTGACCTAGGGATTATGATCGTCGTTGGTGTGATTGTCGGGCTAATGGCCTTACTTGTGGGAGGAATCTTTTTCTCACGCTTTATTGGTCATCGCTTGCATACCACTTTACCGACCAATGTGTTGGAAGTAGAGGAAATTGATGAAAGTCAACTTCCATCTTTTAAGCTAGTGGCAACTATTATTCTCATCCCACTTCTTTTAATTCTAGCGAGTACTGTATCGGTTTATCTTGAGGGGCTTCGCCCGATTCGACCGATTCTTGAGTTTTTAGGGACGCCGTTTGTGGCATTAGTGATAGCTGTATTAAGTGCCGTTTATCTTTTAGGGATTAAACAAGGGTATAATGCGGAACAAGTGCGAAAGATTTTAGAGCGCTCTTTACGGCCAACTGGACAAATTTTACTTGTCATTACAGGTGGAGGTATAATTAGCTTTATTTTACAAGCTTGCGGCGTAGGAGAACTTGTGGGTGGCCTATTAGAAAGTAGTGGCTTACCTTATGTTTTAGCAGCTTTCCTCATTGCTGGATTTATTCGTTTTTCTGTCGGAGCTGCGGTTGTGGCGATGACGATGGCTGCCGGAATTATGGCATCGATGCCTGCTGTGATGGAATTGTCACCCCTTTATTTAGCCGCCATGGTTTGTGCGATTAATGGGGGAGCGACGGCCTTTAGTCACTTTAATGATTCAGGGTTTTGGTTGGTGAGCTCACTTTTAGAAATCGATGAAAAAACAACATTAAAATCATGGACAGTTATGGAAACATTAATTGGAGTGACAGGGTTGGTTTGTGCCCTTGTGATTTCGATGTTTGCTTAAAGTCGAAAAAAGGAGGATAAAAACGTGTTTCAAATTGAGGTTGTTTTAAATAGTATCACGCATGCGAAAGATTTAGTTTCAATTGCAGAAGGAACACCGTGTGAGGTTTGGCTTCATTGTCATCGTTACGTGGTTAATGCAAAATCATTACTAGGAGTGCTGAGTTTACCTTTTATGGAAGAGGCGAAATTATCACTTGAAACAGAGGATCAACAGGTGATTGATGAGGTTTTAAAAAGATTAAGCACTTTTCATTTACTAAAAGGTGAAAGCGCTATTAATGATAAGGCGTATGATTTAGTGGCGCTTGGGGAAATTTTGATTGATTTTACACAAGAGGGTGTCACGGCATCCGGCCAAAAAATATTTGTTCAACATGCTGGAGGAGCTCCTGCTAATGTTTTAGTTGCTGCTAGCAAACTGGGATCAAAAACGGCATTTTTAGGAAAGGTGGGTACAGATGCTCACGGTAGGTTTTTGAAAACAACACTAGAAGCGGAAGGAGTGGAGACTAAGGGACTCATTCTTGATTCAAATTTCTTTACGACGCTCGCCTTTGTAGAATTAGATGAAAGCGGGGAGCGAACCTTTTCATTTGCTAGAAAGCCGGGGGCGGATACCCAAATTCAAAAAGAGGAACTTCCATTAGAAATTTTAAAACAGAGTCGCATCTTTCATGTAGGATCGCTGTCTCTTACGCATCAACCGAGCTATGAGACGACGTTTTACGCGGTTAAATATGCAAAGGAACATGGGGCGATGATTTCCTATGACCCAAATTATCGGGCGTCCTTATGGGAGAGTGAAGAAATCGCGAAAGAGGTCATGCGCCAGATGATTCCTTATACGGATATTATGAAAATCTCGGAGGTTGAGATGGAGCTTTTAACGGATCAATCGACTCCAGAGGCTGCTGCCACGTGTTTAATTAATCAAGGGGTTCAAATCGTATTGATTACACTCGGAAAGGATGGCGCGTATCTTTATACGGAAGAAGGCGGGCAGTTGATTCCAGGGTATTTAAGCCATGTCATCGATACAACGGGAGCGGGAGATGCCTTTCTAGGCGGCTTTTTACATAGTCTTTCACAACACCCTATTTTGATGTCACAACTATCTTTAAAGGGATTAACGTCTCACGTCAGACTTGAAAATGCGGTTGCAAGCTTATGTGTTGAACAAATGGGGGCGATTCCAGCGATGCCTCTTAAAGAATCAGTTTGTAAACGTTTTATTGGATTTGCGTAGTCTAGTAGGGACGAGGGTGATCAGGACAAGTCGCCCCCCTGGTTAAGAACAAACAAAAGGATGACAGTTGACACTCGTCATCCTTTTGTTTACGTTTTAAGCGCTCTGTGCATCAGATCTTAAGAAACCTTAGCTGATTGCAACTGACGGAAGGTTAAATCGCGAATCGCTATCTTTTATGAAATAGTTGCAGATGAGTGATAGGCGGGCTTTGATATGTTATAATGAAGAAAATGAATGATGTCCTCTTTTGAAATCGTTATTTTCTTTATAGGGGCCCCTTGCTCATCAAGTGTCTGACCTCTTATAGGAGTTCCCAACAGAGAGAGTCACGTAAAGGTGAAAAATTCAGTAGGATGGTGGGTCGCTATTTTATTTATCGGACGTAAGAAAGGGGTTGTAGCCAAAAATGACGCTTGCTAGCGGATGAAAAAAAGGCGAGATGTTTTAATAAAAGGAGGATAGCTTGCATAAGTTATTAAAAAAGGGCATAGGGTGGGATTTCTATGAAATTATTTGCATCAGATTACGATGGAACCTATTGGAAACATACATTTAAAGGTCAGGTAGACCTTGTTAAAAATATTAAACAAACGAAACAGTGGCGTGAAGAGGGGAATCTTTTTGTTTTTGCAACGGGACGTCCTATTTCCATGATGAGGCTAGAAAAATATATGCATGGCATTGTTTACGATTATATTGTAGGGCTAAATGGTGGAATCATTATCTCTAAAACAGGAGATATTTTATTTCGGGAAACTATCAATAACTCGATTGCTCGAAAAATCATGATTTTAATTCAACAAAAAGAGGTGTTACATTACTCGGTCAGTGATGGATTATGTGGCCACTATCATACGGCTTTTGGATGGTCCCACAAGACTTTTTATTTATTTGCCTTTTTTAAATTATTTTTAAAAACTTATGGGCTTACTTTAGATGAGGCGTTAAATCGACCCGTTGTTCAAATTTCAGTCAAATTAAAAAGTGCCGACGAAGCGTCTTCCTTTGCTCATCAAATGAATCAATTGTTTGGAAAAGATATTGTGGCTTTTTCTAATCTACGCCATGTTGATATTGCGGCTAGGGGTCTTTCGAAGGCAACGGGAATTGAATATATTGCGAATCGGCATGGGATTGATGCGAATGATATTTATTGTATGGGAGATAGTTTTAATGATTTGCCTATGTTAAAACGCTATCATGGATTCACGCTTCCAGAGGCCCATCAGACGATTAAAGAAAATGTACGTGGAGTATTTGAAACGGTGGGCGATGCGCTCACACAAATTTTAAAGGGGTAAGGAAAGGTCAAAGGGAACTTTGGCTTTTTTTGTGTGAGCTATCACCAATCGGGGCTAAAGTGGATATACTATCAGTGAATCGTTCTATTGACGTGTGATATCATTTGTCAACAGATTGGTTAAAGGGGAGTGAGTTTATGTATGATCGACCACGTTTTAATCGCCGTAATCCTTATTCTTTTTTAAGGGGATATCGTGAGAATCATGAAGGGGGCTTTGACCCAAATTTTGTTCCGGTTCCGTATCCAGGTGAATTTGGTGGATTAGGTTCATTTATTGTCGGAGGGTTAGCGGGTGCCTTTTTGGCGAGTGCCTTTGGTAATAAGCATGATCAGGCGGCGCATCCAGCACAAGCTACGACCAGTTCGGTTCAACCCGTCATTCAACCGGTACCGGTCGTCCAAGGAATGCCTTATAATTATTCGCCTTATGGATATATGTCACCGACATCGCAATTAAAGGAGCCTAAGGTGAAAGAAAAAGATGACGACGAGGAGTTATATCCGGATTTTGATGAGTGGAAAGGAAAACAACCGGTAAAAGAAACACATCAAGTCTATACCATCCCAAATCAGGCAACGTCTAACAAAATGCCAACGTACCAACAGGCGCCCATGTATCAACAAGTGCCCGTGTATCAACAGGCGCCCGTGTATTACCAACCGATGATGCCGGCTTATCAGGTGATGCAACAATCCATGATGCCTTACCCATCAAGAAATGGTTCGGCCCGTTGGATAACAACAGATGTTTCTCCGTATCAGGAAAGTTCCGGTCCGTTTATGGCAATGGTTCCGGTCGTGACACATCAAGTGGCGTTAGAAAGTCGTCCAGCAACTCAGGTGATGCCTTATTATATGATGCCTGTCCAACAAAGTCCGCTTCTTTAACAGTGGAATAAAAAAACTCGAAGAATGTCCCGCTAATTTGGAGTTTTCCTCGAGTTTTTTTATGATTATTTTGTTAAAAATCATCATTTTCTTCAATCGCGTGGTATTTGTTTGGCGGGTCTTCCGGTAACTTGAACGGGTTAACGTGAACGGTACAGTGTTTAATTTGAGGAAGGTGATGTTCAAGTTGATAGTGGACCTGCTCTGCAATCGCATGGGCTTTAATAAGGCTTAAAGTAGGATCGACAGAAATTTCTAGATCAACATAAATTCGATTGGAATGGATCCGCGTTTTTAATGAATCGATGGCAAGGACGCCGTCTACCTGTTCGATTTGCTGTTTGATTTGAGCAATGAGTTGGGGGCTTGCCGCTTTATCAATCACTTGGTTTGTGGCCTCAATGAAGATTTGAATAGCTACTTTTAAAATAATGACGGTAATAATAAGGGCCGCTAATGGATCAAGGATGGGAAACCCTAAACGAGCCCCGATAATTCCAATGAGAGCTCCAATCGATGAAAGAGAGTCGCTTCGATGATGCCACGCATCAGCGGCAAGGGCCGTGGAATTTATTTTTTTCGCCTGGTATAAGGTATAATGATACATCCACTCTTTAACAGCAATCGATAACAAGGCGGCCCAGATTGTCACTGATCCCGGGGTTAAATAATGGTGGGATACAATGGTTTCAATAGCGGAATAGCCAATAGAGAGTCCAGTTAAACATAAAATAAACGATAGAATTTTGCTTAAAATAGGCTCGAACTTTTCATGCCCATACGGATGGGAACAGTCAGCAGGTTTTTGTGAAAGACGAAATCCGATAAGGACCCCAATAGAACTAATGACATCGGATAAGGAATGAATCCCATCAGAAATCATTGAGGCACTGTGTCCCACGAGTCCAGCAACTAGTTTAATCATCGTTAAAATCGTATTCATCACAATTGTGACGAGTAAGGTATGATTTCCAATCTGCTCCCGATTAGATGAATTCACATCAAACACCTCCATTAGTGGTTTGTTACTTATAGTTTATGAGAAAAAGTTAGGATATGTGCCTAAAAATGTATAATCATCGGTGAGTCGGGGATATTAAGAGTAACCCAGTTAGAAAGGAAGGGGATTTCAATGAATATGACATTAATGATTCAAATTGGATTAATGCTTTGTGTCATTAGTATTGTGATAATGGGACTTGTCTTCTTTATTGCCTATGATCATCAACTCAGACGAAGACAGGCTTTACAATATCATTTAGATGAAAAAAAAGGTAATCCTTTTCCTTTTTAAAGGGTTACCTTTTTTCTATTGTGAAGTAAATGTGATTAAAGATCGGCAGGCCGTTGTCCCAAAGTTGTAAGAAGTAATCGGTTGATAATGTTCGATTTCCCGGTGCCTCACCGTTTTCATCGTCCTGACGAAGCGAATCAAAGAAATAGACCTCGCTTAGTGATTGATCAAATCCAACAAGTGTCATGTAGTGTTGCCAATTTAAACCATCACCGACTAAGACAATAACAGGTGTTCCCTCAATCAATCGACTTTTTAACGTCTCAAATGTTCCGCGATAGAGTGTCGCCTCATAGGCACTATCTTTAAAATAACTTAAAATTCCCTTCGGTAAAACATAACCAGAAAAGGGTAACTTATAGCCGAATTTTTCGTACAGCTCAAGCCCCGTCTGAGACTCCCCAAAGTGTCTTAATACGTAGGCGGTTGAGAAGGCCGAGCACTCGTTATGAACTTGAGTTTCAAAGCTATTTTCCTGATCAATTGAATAAGAGGAAGGAACGCTTTTTGTTAGAGAATCCCGTTGGGGAAAGGGGGTTAAATAATAAAAAATGATGAGCACGAGAAGAAGTAGACCTAAACTGCCCCAAAATAACCATCGTTTCATTGCATATCTCCCTTTGTTTTAAATGTATCCTCAGTATAGCATAGTTCCTTAAAAAGCGTCAAATATTGGTATTATAAGTAGGGAAGATTTTGATAGGATCTAAAAGGCTAATCGTCCTTTTTAAATCGTAGTTTTTTTGTCTAAGAAGTGATAAAATAAGAGAAAATGTGAACGATGAAGGTTTGGAGGAGTAGCGATGAGTAAACGTGTCGTGTTGGCGGAAAAACCGTCTGTTGGTCGTGACATTGCTCGTGTGCTTGGATGCACGAAGCAAGGTCAGGGATATTTAGAAGGAAAAGATTATGTCGTGACATGGGCACTTGGTCACTTAGTGACACTTGCGGACCCAGAGGCATACGATGTGAAATATAAATCGTGGAATTTAGAAGATTTACCCATGTTACCGAAAGCGTTTAAATTTGTGGTGATTAAAAAGACGGCGAAGCAATTCAAGGTAGTGAAGGAACAGCTGTTAAGAAAGGACGTTTCTGAAATTGTCATCGCGACGGACGCGGGGCGCGAAGGAGAATTAGTGGCACGTCTCATTATTGAGAAATCGGGTGTAAAAAAACCACTTAAACGTTTATGGATTTCTTCAGTGACGGATCAGGCGATTAAACAAGGATTTAAATCATTAAAAGATGGACGTCACTATGATGATTTATACGCATCAGCGTTGGCGCGTTCTGAGGCGGATTGGATTGTCGGAATGAATGCGACACGGGCCTTAACAACGAAATACAACGCTCAACTTTCATGTGGTCGCGTGCAGACCCCAACCTTGGCCATGATTTCAAAAAGGGAAGAAGAAATTAAACAATTTAAATCAGAACCTTATTTTGGGTTAACGGCCATGAGTGAGTCCGTGAAGTGGACGTGGCAAGACGGAAAGTCAAAAAGTACACAGACATTTGAAGAACAGCGTATCGATGAGTTAATGCGTGCGCTTAAAGAGAAACCGTTACAAATTATAGAAGTTAAAAAGGCCGAGAAAAAGGTTTATGCGCCGGGCTTGTATGATTTAACGGAATTGCAGCGGGATGCAAATAAAAGGTTTGGATTTTCGGCGAAAGAGACGTTATCAACGATGCAAAAATTATATGAACATCACAAGGTGCTCACATATCCGCGAACGGATTCACGCTATCTTTCAACGGATATTGTTGCTACTCTCCCTGAGCGCTTAAAAGCGGTCGCTATCGGACCTTACCGAGGGGTGGCGAACCAACTGTTAAAGGGTAAAATCGTCACAAATTCTTCGTTTGTCGATAATAAAAAGGTAAGTGATCACCATGCGATTATTCCAACCGAGCAAACACCCCTGTTAAGCGATTTAAGTGATAAAGAACGAAAAATTTATGATTTAGTCGTGAAACGATTCCTTTCTGTCTTTATGAAGCCATATATTTATGAGCAGACGACGATGTTGGCTAAAATGGGTCAGGAATCGTTTGTTGCGAAAGGAAAGCGTGTCGTGTCATTGGGGTTTAAAGAAATCTACCACGTGGATGAAGAGGAAGGGGATGGGTTAGCCAATCTCCCAGTTGTTGAGGAAGGGACGGTCTTATCTCATATTAAATTAATCAAAATATCAGGACGGACTCAACCACCCGCTTATTTTAATGAAGCGACACTTTTATCAGCGATGGAGAATCCATCACGATATATGAATCAGGCCTCAAGTGAGGTGGTTAAAACATTAAAGGAAACGGGTGGATTAGGGACGGTAGCGACACGCGCCGATATCATTGAAAAGTTATTCAATAGTTTTATGATTGAGAAAAAGGGCCAAGATATTTATTTGACATCAAAAGGGCGACAATTATTAGAACTGGCGCCTAAGGAGTTAAAGTCACCTGAATTAACAGGACAGTGGGAGAAAAAACTTCAAGATATTTCAAATGGGCGCTTAAAGCGCCAACAGTTTGTCGGGCAGATGCGCGAGTATGCAAGTCAAATTGTGCATGAAATTAAAGGAAGCGAAGCCACGTATAAACATGAGAATTTAACAACAACGAAATGTCCAACGTGTGGCAAGCCGATGCTTGCCGTGAATGGAAAGCGTGGAAAGATGCTCGTATGCCAGGACCGTGAATGTAACACGAAAAAGACGGTTTCTCAATTGACGAATGCTCGTTGTCCAAATTGCCATAAAAAGTTAGAACTTCGTGGTGAGGGAGACAGTCGAATGTTTAGCTGTGTGTGTGGGTACCGTGAGAAGCTAAGTACGTTTAATAAGCGAAAATCGGAACAGAAAAAACAAGGAAGCAAACGTGACGTCCAAAAATATTTGCGTGAACAAGAAAAGCAACAAGAACCAATGAATTCAGCGCTCGCTGATGCGTTAGCTAAATTAAAATTATAAAAAAATAGGCCTTTGGGTGAATTTCATCGAGGGGCCTATTTTTTACATTTTCTGTTGTTTTTATACACGCATTATATGATTTTTTAGAAGTTATGTGGTAGGGTGAAATAGACGGGAGAGTCATGAATAGGATGGCAGTTGCATAGACTGTTAGAAGTTTTATAAAGGAGGAAATAAAACGTATGATTAAGAAATCGATTCTTACCTTGGGATTGGCTATTGGGTTAAGTCTTTCAACGCCAGTTTTAGCAAAGACGTCGTTTAGCGGTGAATACCGTCAGGGGGAGATTTTATCTTTTGGAACAAGTTTAACAAAGAGTGAAGAGGCTGCTCTCCGGGAGTATTTCGGGGTACCCGCGGATATGGAAGCTATTTATGTTGATAATGCCACAGCGATTGAGCAATTAGGGTTAGCACCTGATGCGTTAGATGATTATACGGGAGGCTGGTATTCATCGGCGTATGTTAAGTTAACGGATCAAGGAGGGGTTCAAGTTTCATCGAAAAACGTAAGTTTAGTCACGAATGAGATGTTTGCGAATGCCCTCATCACGTCAGGAATTTTAAATTGCGAAGTTAATGTTTCAGCACCGTTTATGGTGACTGGAGAGTCAGCATTGGCAGGAATTTTAGCCGGTGCGGAAGAAATTATGGGTGAGAGTCTCTCTGAGGAGAATAAAGTTATTGCGAAAGAAGAAATTGATACAACGCTAGAGGTTGCTGATGAAATTTTAAACGATGAATCAAATAATATTGATTCAAAAAGTGATTCATCAACCGTTGCATCAGGAATTATGAACGACATTAAAGAGCAAGTCATTAAGGATTCACCAAATTCAGTTCAAATTGGTCAAATCATTACGAATGTAACAAATAATTATGGAGTCGAATTAAGTGACGAAACGAAAGCACGCGTTGCCTCTTTAATGGAAAATGTGAATGATTTAGATATTGATTACTCAGAGATTAAAGATACAATGAAAAATATCGGAAATAGCATTGCCGACAGCCTCAAAGAAGCAGGCGTGCATTTGAAGGAATCTGGCCTATTAGAAAGTATCGGAAACTGGTTTTTAGATTTATTTGCCTCTTTTGGTGAATGGATTAAACAGTTATTTGTTTCTATCCCAGATTCGAATCAGGCTGAGACAGATAACAATGAGTTAGAATCAACAGTGGCACCAACGGTTGAAGAAGAGCAAGACTCACTTCCAACCAATATTGACTCAAGTTCATTAGACGAATCATTACTGGAATCGACACAGGATACAGAGGAATCTGTTGAATTGCCAGAGGCTAAGGACACGGAACAAACTCAAGTGGACGGTGTTTTGCAGGCAGACGAATTAAATCCAAATGATGAAACACAAGAGGCTCTAAATTAATAAAGAAAAAGACAGAATAACAGTTAACTGTTATTCTGTCTTTTTCTTTAAATAGCATTAATGACGATAATAAGTATAATGACGGTTTAAAGGGATAAAGGTTTGATAAAAAATATGGATTTGTCCAGAGAAGGTGTGACTCTCATTTTCAAAATTAAAGGTTCGAGTTCCCCATCCATAGCAATTATCCCATGATATCGTATGAGGACTTTCGTTGTAGTAAGTCCATTGTTGTGGGCTTGGAGGAACCGGCTCTCCCTGGTGGTCTTTAACGGGATAAGGAAGAATAAGACGGTACGTGTGAAGAATGATGTTAGGAAGATGGACGGTTTGGTTGGTGGCGGAAAATTTCTGTGTGAGTGGAGAACCTTTTAAGGGTGAAAGATCGCAGACGTGATTATTATCAAGTGTGAGGGAAATCAACTCTGTTTTGTCAGCGAGTGGCGAAATATCAGAAATTTGATTGTCGTGTAATGTTAACGTTTGGAGTTCAGTCATGTTTTGAAGGGGAGTAATATCGGTAATTTCATTTGTATATAAGTCTAAAATTGTAAGATTCGTTACTGTCTTTAAAGGGGAAATATCATGAATCTGGTTTTGATTAAGGGTTAATAAGGTTAATTTTGTCATATCTTCTAAACCGTTAATCGATTGAATTTGATTGTAATGTAACCATAAGTGAGTTAAGTTCACTAGTTTTTTTAACGATGTAACTGTTGTGACCTTTGTGTCAGAAATATAGAGTTTTTGCAAGTTTGTTAAATTCGCAAGAGGTGTAATGTCTGTTAGGTCGGTATTCATATAAAGTTGTAATTCTGTTAAACTGGTTAGGCCAGCTAATGCGCTTAAGTCGGTAATTTGATTATTGAATAATAATAATTGTGAAATCGAGTTAGGAAGTCCTGCTAAACTTGAAATATCGGATATCTGATTGTCGCCAAGCTGTAAGGATTCTAAATTAATAAGATGTGAGAACGAATCTTGTGAGGGTAAGGTTGCAATCTGATTGGTATTTAACAGAATAGTTGTTAAACTCGATGGAAGATTTGAGACGTTTGAAAGGTCGTTAATTTGATTATCGATTAAATCTAAAATTTGGAGATCGGTGAGAGCAGACAAATCCGGAAGGGTTGTCAGGTTGTTGTAAGGAAAATAAATATCTGTGACGTTGACACAGTATTCGATTCCCGTAAGGTTTGATATTTTTTGTGTTACGGGTTTTCCGTCTCCAGAATAATCAAGTTCATCTAATTGGGCGAGATCGTCATCTGTAAGTTGCAGAGTCTCAGAAGTGATTATCCCTTTATCTATGAGGGTATTGCGAAGATATGTATAAAAGGCAGCATCGGGGATATTAACGGGTGTGGCCAAAGCCATCACCTCCTTTTTAAAATTTCTACTTTAGTATATGTCTTTAGCAACAAGAGGGTGACACGATAACAAAGCATGAAGAATGTACAAAATGAGTTCCCTATGAAAACAATTTAAAAAACCATTTGAGCACGATAAAGCTCGGAGGAAATACATCCGTATTTGTGTGTGGATTCAATGGTTTTTTTATGATTAAGGAGTAAGCACGTAATAATAACACGGATACAAAAATAGCTACCAATCCTGTAAACTAAAAGTACAGAGTTGGTAGCTTTTATCTTATATTGTTACTGACAAATCTCTTGGACTGTTTTCGCCCATGGCAAAAAGTCCACCAATACGCCTGGATTTCGTATGAAGTCCGTATTAGGTAGTTTTTGAAAAAGATAAGTGAGATATTTGGATGGATTTAGACTGTTTGCCTTGGCTGTCTCCAGGATTGTGTATGCCATCGCATTAGCAGTCGCACCCTTCATACTGGTTGAAAAAAGGTAGTTTTTACGACCAATCGCGATGGGGCGAATCGCTTGTTCAGCTAGATTATTCGAGGCTTCAAGATTTCCATCATCTAAAAAGCGCAAAAGCTCTACCTTTTGATTGAGGGCATACATCACCGCTGTTTGAAGTTTTCCTTTCATCACATAGAAGGATTCGAGCCACTTGAAAAATTCTTCGATGACTGGTTTGATGATCAGTTGGCGCTGTTTTTGACGTTGCTCAGGAGATAAATCTTTAATCGTCTTTTCAAAACGAAAGATTTGATCGCAGTATTCGACTGCCTTTTTTGCCTTACCGTTATTTCCAGGTATCTCAAAAAACTTTCTTCTGACATGAGCCCAACATCCAACTAATTTCACGTTGGGAATATTTTTATAGCCGGAGTACCCATCACAGTGAAGATAACCTTTAAATCCTTCTAAGATAGTGGTTGCCACCGCGCGTTCACGTGTTAGATCAGCGTGGTAATAAGCTACAGGATGTTGGGCATTTTTGATGGTTCTAAATAACCAAATCCTTGATTGAGAGGTGGCAGGTTTTCCATCCGCTCGATTTAAAATTTGATACGGTGTTTCATCTGCGTGTAAAACGGTCTGTTGAACTAGTTCATCTCTCAATCGCTCATAAATCGGAAGTAACCAATCATAAGAGGTAGTGATTATCCAATTTGAGAGCGTCTTATCACTCACACTTAATCCATAGCGTGCCCATTCTGATACTTGTCGATAACAAGGAATACTTAAGACGTATTTTTGATGAAAAACTTCAGCTAACATACTCGCTCCGGCAAAGCTTCTTTGAATCGGAGCTTTTGGAGTTTCGGCACAACGAATCGGTTTAGCTTCGATCGATGCATCATGACAATCACATGCATACGCGTAGCTAATGTATCGCTTTTTATATAATCGGGCTGGAACGAAACAAACTTCGTCACGAATGATCTTTTTTCCTATCTGTTTCATTTCGTTTCCACAATTTGTACATAAGCAGTCTTCTCCATGTAATTGACAATGGATTTCCTCAATTGGTAAGTCCTTGATTAATTCTGCCTTCCTTCCCTTTTGTTTTTTACGTCGATAGGTTATTTCTTCGACGGTTTGGTCTTCAGTTGTCTCTGTCTCTTCAAAAAATTATCTGGATTAAATAATGAAATTTGGCCGTCGGCTACTTTAGTCTTTTCACTCGAAGATCCAAATAGCTTTTTATTTAGGTACTGAATTTGTTCAGTTAGTTGGCGAACTTGTTCCAGAAGTGCCTTATTTTGTTCCATTAATTGTTGTTCAAGTTCTGTCATCAAATTCACCTGCTTTCAAAAAGGTTTCGTGTTAAGATTAGTATACCTAATCTTACAACTTATGAAAATAGAAATAAGAGATTTTTGTCGAAAATCCCTTATTTCTATTAGTATAAACATCCTGTTTTAGCAGGTTTAATGGCTTTGGGTTGTTGAATGGATAACCCCTCTAATAACCAACGGAGTTCTTGGGCCGTTAATTTCTTAACTTCATCTTGATCTTTAGGCCATTGTAAATTTCCATTTTCAATTCGTTTGTACAATAACATAAATCCCTCACGATCCCAGTACAAAGCTTTATATCGATCCTTTTTTCTTCCACAAAACAAGAAGATAGCATCATTAAATAAATCTAAGTTGTATTTATCCGAGACGACACTAGCTAAACCGTCAATCCCACAACGCATATCAGTATGGCCACAAACGATAAAGATATTTTGAACCGTAGTAAAATCAACGAGCATACTTAGACATCTCCGCTAGAACAGTATGTAAGATATATTTGTTCACACCATTGTAAAACGTGACTTCAGCATCCTTAATTTTAAAGTGACAAACAGGTGTATTTTTATTAGTCTCAGATACTGAATGAGACTTTAAATTAGAGTCACTCAATGCGACTGGAACTATAATAGGATTTTCTTTCATAAAAAATAGACCTCCTTTACTTTGATAGCTACAGTATAGCTCAAAGTTGAAGGTCATAATAGACATGTTTATATTACGTGCTTACATTAAGGATTGATAGGATAACGGAGAACTTTTAGGTTTAAAACATCTGGGACCTAGCATGAAAGAAGCTGAAGGGAAAAATAAAAGGTGAGTTAAACGACTAGGAGTCAATAAATTTTTAAAAAAGAGATGATGCACGCGTAATAGAGGTTTATTAAAGCTAAATGACTTCTCAGTATCTATAAATTTTAAAAAGTCATTTCTACGAGTGTCATTTGTCGTGCTTTTTTAAAGCGAATAAAAAATTAATTTTTTTCTAAAATTTTATTGAGTTATGTTAGCAAGTTTTTGTTGTTATTAGGTTGGTTTAATGATAGGCTTAATTTATTAAGTTAAGATAAAAAGGATGAATTAGATGAAGACATGGATGATGGTGCTAGGCATGAGTATTTGTTTAGCTGGATGTGATAAAAAGGTAGAAAAGCAGGAGGAGGTCACTCCAAGCGAATTTAAAAATTTATTAATGATGGATGAGGTTCATCGAGAGGCATATGAGAGTGACGTGACGTATCAAGTGGGGGACCCCGTTATTTTTTTAGATGATTCAGGCGTTCTTTGGCAGGTGACGCTTACTTCTTATGAAGTTGTTAAGGATCGGTATGCCGCATCGAAGGAAGCACTTGTTCTTCACTTTAATTATCGTTATCTGTTAAAAGATTTTGAGATGAATGAAACAGTGATGCCTGTCTCAATTCCAACTGTTTTTTATGAGAAATGGGCACTAAAGCCTCAAAGCTTAGCTGAGGCGAAGATTGCGTATCAATTTGGTGAATATGAAAAAAGTCCGCACATTCTTTATGAGCCAGTTATTAATCAAGAGGTAACGTGTCAACTTGTGCAACTAAAACCGAATAAAGAACAAAATTGTTTTAGTTATTATAGTTATGCGGGGGAGGGAAACTATCTGATTAGTTTTGAGGGGAACAAAAAAGAGCGTTTCAACTACTCTCTCGACATTAAACCGGAGTCGAATTTTTAGAAAAAATAACCAAAAAAATCAATATTATTCAAAAATATGCCAGGTGTGGTATGATAAATAAGGATTAGGAAAGAGCTAAAAATATAAAAGAAGGGACCATGTTATGAGTATGAAGAAAAAAATTTTAATGGGTGGGGCCATTAGCGTTTTAACCGTCGGACTTTTATATGGAGGTTATAAAGGGTACGAGTATTATACGGCAAAAGAACTTGTTGCCACTTATGAGACAAAGACATTTCCAAATATTAAAGTCAATGGACAAGATGTATCTAATTTGTCGAAGAAGAAGTTAACTCGTGCGCTAGAAAAAGAAGTTGAAAAATTTGCAACACGTAGCATTGAAATTAAAATAGATGAACATACTTTTACAAAAACATTAGATGAATTAGGGTTAACGATTGAAGAAAATCTTGAGAAATTAGCGGATGAAATTTTTACGCTTGGAAAAGATTTAGAATTGATAAAACAAGCGAAACGAATTAAAGAGGCGCCATTAAAGGAGTATCAGATTGATTATTCGTATGATGAGACATTAGTTGATGGGTGGCTTGAAACGATTGCAAATGAATTGTATGTGGAAGTAGAAGAGCCAACCTTAACGATGGTATCAGCCGGAAACTTTGAAGTGACCGGGGGCCGAGATGGATATCGTGTGGAAACAGCGGAGATTGAAGAGCAAATCAAAAAGGCTTTAAATAAGAGCTCAACAAAAGCAGTCAAAATAACAGCTGAAGGTGTTGTCACACATCCCCAACGTGATAAAGAGGCGCTTGCATCGGTTAATCATCGAATTTCAAGTTATAGCTCGACTTTCCCAGCAGGTATTCCAAGAGCCCGCAATGTGGAGTTGGCCACATCAAAAATTAATAAAACCGTGTTAATGCCAGGTGATGAATTCTCTTATACGGAAAAAGTTTCACCTGTTATTTATTCAAACGGTTATGTTGATGCAACCGTCTTTATCAATTCTAAGCCGGTTGATGGAGTAGGAGGCGGAATTTGCCAAGTATCCTCTACACTTTATAACACGGTATTAAAAGCCGGAATCTTACCGACTGAACGTCGAAACCATAGTTTACCTGTTGGATATGTTCCAAGTGGGTTAGATGCGACGATGGCAGAAGATTTAATCGATTTTAAGTTTGTGAATACGCTCGATTATCCTATTTATATTAATGCATATACGAGCGGTGGAACGTTAACCATTGATTTTTGGTCACACGAAAGTGCCCTAAACGGTGTAACGTATAAGCCTCAAGTTAGACAGTTAGCAGCGAATAAATATCAAACGTCTTTATTAGGATATGATGCAGCTGGAAATGTCGTATTTAATAAGTATATTGATACAAGTGTTTATAAATAATAAAAAGTGTTTCCATTTAGGTGGAAACACTTTTTTTCATGATTAAATGGCGCCTCACGTGTGTTAGAAGGGGCCTTTGAGGTGCCACTGATTTTAAAAATTGAATATACTAGGGTGTATCCTACTTAACTTAATCGTTCAAACCATAAAACTAATTTAACAAATGAAGGAATGTGAGGAGCACTCATGAATGTGATAGTGGATCAACAATTAAAAGCCGCACTCAATCAACAGTATTTAAATCAACCATTAGAATCAGATATAACTAAAGAACAGTTAATGAATTTACAAGGAATTCTCGTATTAGAAAACAAAGGAATAAAAGATTTAAGTGGGATTCATCATGCGATTCATGCCACGCAGATTCATCTGGGTAGCAATCAAATTAAAGATCTTTCTCCCTTAAAGGGATTAAAAAATATTGAGCAATTAAACCTTAGCCATAATCAAATTGACGACCTAAGACCGCTAAGTCAATTAAAGCAGTTAACACGCTTAGATGTGAGTAGAAATCACATTCGTAGTTTATGGCCGCTAACTAAGCTCGACCGTTTAAAAATGTTACTCGTCGACTACAACCCCCTTCAAGGTTACGAAGAGTTACGATTTATGAAAAAACTGACGTTTCTTTCTTTAAAGGGATGTGGAATTCAGACGCTATTTCCGCTCGAACCGTTAACACAGTTGCAAACGTTAACGTTAGAAGAAAATAAAATTGAATCACTTGTACCGATTAGTGAACATTTTTTATTAACCCAACTTCATTTAGGCCATAACCAGATCAGTGATTTATCACCGCTTTCGAAGTTAACTCATTTACGTGTGCTATTTGTCGAAAATAATCAGATCAGCGATTTAAGTCCATTGCGCCGATTAAAACATCTTCAATTTTTGGATTTAAGTCATAATCGAGTCCGTCATCTAGACTCACTGAGTGGTCTTGAATTTTTAGAGGCCCTAAATTTAATTAATAATCAGGTGAGTGATTTGAAACCGATTGAAAAGCTTCCGTTATTAAAGGTATTATTAGCTCAGGGAAATCAAATTGCGTCTATTTCGGGGTTGAAAAAGTTATTAATTGTTAAGTTAGAACGCCAACATATCCAGTGGGAAATAGAGGGAGATAATCTTTCCTGTTTGGATCTAAGAGGACGAATCACAGATATAAATGGAACCGTTCCAATGATTTGTGTAGACCCTAAAATGGGAAGTTATGACCCTCGGAGCAAGATCGTTAGTATCCCTGAGGGAAAGACACATCTTACTTTAGGATTTGAAGGGGAATGTGAAGATGTTCCCTTTAGCGGGACAATTGATTGTGTCTTAAAGCCAAAGGTTAAAGAATAAAAAAAACACCTCTTAATAAGAGGTGTTTTTTTTATTCACTCATTGGGGGATTCATTGCTTCAAGGGCCGCTTGATATCCCGCCTGATAGCCTTCTTCAAATCCTTGGTCATAAAATTGGTTGTTCTCTTCTTCCTGTCCCACTTTATATTTTGCAGATGTACTAAGAACGTGATTAGTGACCGTCACTTGTTGAATTGAAAATTGATCTTCTTCATTTAACGTATAATCAGGAACCTTTAATGTATTTGAATCAACATAAATGGTTTCATGGGCGTTATCATTGATTTTTACACGACTAGAGTCGGTAAAGTTTTGTCCTTTGACGATGAATTGCCCTTCCTCATCTTGGTAAACCTCAGAAATGGAAATTTCATTAACCCCCATTTGTAATTTAGTTGGTTCATAAGGGTTCACTCCATCGTAAACATAGCGTTCACCGTATAGCATATCGTATTGTAGAAGTTTAAGATTTTCTTGATAATCAGCTTCATCTTTAAATTGTTGATGGTAGTTAGTTAACGTTCCATGATGGATCCCTAATTGGTCTAATACGTGTGCCCCAAGTTGATAGGCTTCGATATTAGCGTCTTGTTTTTCAAGGCCGAAATTATTCCAAATAATATACTCTGTTTGGAACATATCGCCGTTAGCTAATTCTTCATTTGTAATATCAAGGGTTGGCAAGTGATCCCCATACATGACAAGCACCGTGTCTTCGTTAATTAACGAAAGGGCAGAAATGAGCTCTGCAATAAAAGTATCCATTTCATGAATTTCATTCGTGAAATATTCAAATGAGTTTAAGCGTTCGGTGTCATCAAATCCACTTAATTTAATTTTAGAGTGATTTTCAACAGGTGTACTTGGATAATCTCCATGCCCTTGAACAGAAATCGTATAAATATAATCTGAGTTTTCAGTCGATTTTAAGGCATCAAGAATAGGTTTAATTAAATATTTGTCTTTTGCCCATCCGCGTGGGGTAAGCTCTTCTACGTTCATGTATTCAACTGATGTAAAGGTATCAAAGCCTAGCATTTTAAATACCTTTTGGCGACTATAGAACGTTCCTTTATTATTGTGAATCGCATGTGTTGAATAACCAAGGTCTTTTAAATCATAATTGATCGTTTCTGCTGTTGTCTTACGTAAGATTGATTTATACGGGTACTCTCCGGCTCCGAAGAATTCTAAGTTCATTCCTGAGATAACTTCAAACTCCGTATTAGCAGTTCCCGCACCAACAGAAGGCACAGTTAAGAAACCTGAAGAAAATTGTTCTTTTAGTTTACGGAAGTTCGGCACAGGATCCTCTGAAAATTTTAAATCTTTCATATAAGTTGGATCAAAGAATGATTCTAATTGAAGCATAATAATATTAGGTGCCTTTTTTTGTAACATCAATTGGTTATCATTGTTGGCAACTAAATTAGAACCCCCAATCGTTGTTGATTCAGATGATGCAAGTTGCTCTTTTAGTTGATCAACTGATGCTTCAGAGTAGTTTGCTGGACGAGTAATCCCAGTGTTTAATAATGTATTTGTAAAACAGTAAGGGAATCCGTAATCGAGATATGCGAATGCAATGTTTCCAAAGTAGCTAGCCACTACATTTGTTTTTAATGCCCCTTGTGTTAAACAGAAGAAGCAGAGGATTCCGCCTAAAAACATGGGTACAGCTTTTTTATAATTGACCTTATCCCTTGATTTTGGTGCTTTAAAGAACGCAATGACGACACCAATTAGCGCTAAAGCAACGCCAAGGATGATTAATCCAATTTGAAATTTTGAAAAGTATTTTTCTAAAATATCGAACGTTGATGAGATTAATTTTAATTCGTTTGCCGTAAATGGTGTGACACGGTTGTTGAGGACAATCCCATTTGTAATTCCCCCCGCTAACCAAATGACTGAAATCGCAGTGAAAGTGAAAACTTTTCGGCGAACGAGTAGCGAGATAGATAACGTCAATAAGATTAATAACGTATTGTAAAGAAAAACGAGTGGTGAATGAACGAGATAGTTAAGTGCCGCAACAACTGAATGACGACTAAAGCTTTCGATGAGAAAGTTTAATAAGATGGCAACAAGTAACGAAATCGTATAATTGTTATATAAATATTTTTTTATCATTTCTTTCATCTGAAACCCCCATAGATAAAACCTCGGTTTGTGATGATTTTTTCGAGGTTATTAAGTTGATGAATCTTATGTCTAACCTATCAGACATTGTAGCAATCTCGTCCCTTAAAATCAATTAGAAAAATTTACTACATTTATAGGTGCCCTTTCTACGCTTACGATAGATAAGGTAGGCTAATCAGGGATGCTATTGTCTATTTTAGTGAGACTCAATTCAAGTAATTATTATACGGATAAAAATAAAGAATTCATCTCCTAGATGTGTCTTTTTATAAAATTCCTCAAACTTTTTACTTCTTATAGGTGCGGTTAACTGATGTAATCGCTTATTTTGTTTATTTCACCATAGAATGTCGAAGGTTGTAGGGCAGGAAGGGGTTATCTTTATTTATATAGGGGAGGTAGAGGAATAAAAAAAGAGAACATAAAAGTTCTCCTTTTTTAGATTCTTTTGTTAGAAAGGGTATTTTAGCTAGCTTTAGGACGTAAACATTGACTAACGCGAGAGACAATTGTTTCTTTCTCAGCGTCATTACTTCCGTTCCATAAGATTTCAAAAATAACACCGAGCCCAGGAAGTGTTTTTTCTTCCCCTGACTCAATTGCATCAATAATCGTTTCACGGATTTCATCATAGTTAGAATCATCTAAGTTTGCCATGACGGCTTTTCTTAAATCTAAGTTCATCAACATCACCTCATCATTTTATCTTTCAATTATAGTTTTTCAAAATGCACCGAAAGTATACGCGCTTTATTTGATGAAATTTTTATGGAGAAGTGGTCTATACTAAGGATGTTAGTCGTTTAAGAAAAAGGTGCCACGGATAAAAGGTGGATCGTAAGGTGTCAAGGGCTACCTTGGTTGAAAAAAAAAGAAAATGTCTTTTTACCGTAAACGCTTCATCCTATAAAATGATTTGGAAAGTTTATAAAATTATAGTAAAATAATAAAATAAATCCGTTTGCAAAGCGGTATGAACGAAAAGAAAGTAGGTCGAGGATATGGGGAATCGCTTTTTAAAGGGGGCCATGATTTTAAGTATTAGTATGTTCGCGACGAAGTTCTTAGGAATTTTGTATGTTATTCCATTTCAACAATTAGTTGGAGCTTCTGGGATGGCATTATACAACTATGCTTATACGCCATATGCCCTGTTTATTAGTTTATCCACGTTAGGAATCCCAGTTGGAATTGCAAAGTTTGTGTCAAAATATAATGCGGCTAAGGAGTATGATACGGCACGGACGATGTTTAGGTATGCAAGTTGGTTTATGATTGCACTCGGATGTGTTGGCTTTTTAACGATGTATAATATGGCGCCTTGGTATGCTAATGTCGTATTAGCAGGTCAAAGTGAGTTAGCAAATACAGTGGAAGATGTAACGATGGCGATTCAAACGATTAGTTTTGCCTTATTGATTATTCCAGTTATGGCAATTTTCAGAGGATTCTTTCAAGGGAATCAAAATATGGTTCCAACGTCAGTTTCTCAGTTTGTTGAGCAGGTCGTACGAATTGTTTTTATCCTTGTAGGCTCTTATTATATTATTCATATAAAGGGTGGAACGGCGAAGGAAGCGGTTGGTTTTTCTGTCTTTTCGGCTTTCTTAGCGGGGATTACAGCTTTTTTAATTTTGTATTATTATTGGAGAAAAAATGTAAAGCAGTATAATCAGTTGCTGAATGAAACGGTTTCTCATGAACCAAGAAATTTTGGAAATTTATTTACAGAGTTAATTGCGTATGCGATTCCGTTTGCGATTTTAGGATTGGCAACTAATCTATTCCAAATTGTGGATCAGACAACATATAATCATTACATGTTAAAGAGTGGCTTAGATGGAGTAATTGTTGAGGATTCTTACGGGATGTACGCAGGATCATTGTATAAGATTATTATGATTCCTGTCTCGTTTGCGATTTCGTTTGGTCAACCTTTAATTCCAGAGTTAACGTATCATCTGACGGAAGGAAATATGAAGTCGGTTCGTAAAAATTTAATGTTGGCGATTCAATTAACTTGTTTTATCACTGTCCCTGCCGTCGTAGGAATGGCGCTTCTTTCGGAGCCTATTTTTATCATGTTTTTTAACTCATCGGTCAAAGGCTATAATGCGATGGGAGGAGATATTTTTAGATTAGGATCGTTGCTTGGATTATTTATGGCACTTTATAGTATTGTCACGGCGATTTTACAAGGGATTGGTAAACAGTGGAATGGTATTATTTTCTTAGTGCTTTCGTTAGGAATTAAATATCTTGGAAATGTGTTATTAATTCCGATTTTTAAAACAGATGGAGCAACGATGGCGACGATGATTTCGTATACCTTCTGTATTGTCATGAGTTTAGTGGTCATTCAACGGGAGACAAAGTTTAAAGTGGCTAACTTAATTCGCCGATTGGTTGCGATTTTTGTTTTTACAGGGGTCATGGCCCTTGTTGTGGTGGGCGTGAAGTTTATTTTAGATTTATTTATGAACTATCAGGTTCATCATATGCTCTCATATTTATATGTAGGAATTGCGGGACTTTTCGGTGTTATAGTTTACTTCGGACTCGCGTGGTATTTTGATCTCATTGAGACCCTTTTTGGGACGAAATTTTCGTTAAAACGATTGAAGGGACGCATAGTTCGTCGTCGCTAGTTCATACTAAACAAAAGACAACTTAGTATGAAGGTGATGAAATGAAGCGGTTAGTTTCGTATGTCGTGTTAGGATTCGCGGTAGTAGGGCTTTTATTTGTGGGCGGTTTTCGAACGGAGATTCAGTTGACACAACAGGCCAAACTGAATATGGCGCGCTTAGGCCATGAAATTCAAGAGGTCAAAGGGTATGTTAGATCCTGGTTGGGTGAAGATAAAGAAGAGACGGTGGTGGTGAGCACTGATAATAGTCCGCAACGAGCGAGCCTAGATGTTAATTACGATGCTGCCTTAGAGATAGTAGAGGAAATGTTAAAGGATTTAGAACATTTATTTACAGCGGATCAGCAACAAGCAGTTCAAAAGGAGATGGATCAGCTGTACAAGCAACATTTATTACAACAATATAAGGATCAACTTGCACCAAGTTATTATGAATAAAAAAGTTGTTTTACATCAAATATAAAAAGAACGCCTAGGCGTTCTTTTTATATGGTCGTTTCAGGGCGAAATCCAAGATAACTTTCTACTTTTCGAAGTCTGATGTTCATATTATCAACTTTACTTTGGATGTCTTGTGGCGCTTGGGATGGACTCATATCTTGAAAAGGGGGAGTGGGATTAACGACAGGTGATCCATTAGATGTTTGTGTAGGGTTTTGTGCAGGAATGCCTGGGACACGGGTAGGTGTTGTATCAGGCGTCAAGGTGAGGGGCTGATTAGAAAAATATTGATTGCCGAGGATATTCGTTTGTGTTAAATCTTCAAGGGAAGGGGTCAAATCCTGGGGTGCTTGGGTGGGTAATGAGTCGAACGCAAAATCGTTAAATGAGGCTGAATCCGAAAATGTAACAGTGTTCATTGGTTCTGCTCCAATGTTTGAGCTAAGTGGTTCATTAAATGAAGAAGTGGGTGTCAATGGCGCGTAAGTATTTTGTAGACTTGGGTTTGAAATAGATGTGACATAACTATCGTTACTCATCATCGGTTGGGGTTGATTAAAGTTGTTACCCATCATGGATTGGGGTTGATTGAAATTATTACCCATCATCGGTTGAGGTTGATTGAAGTTGTTACCCATCATGGATTGAGGTTGATTGAAGTTGTTACCCATCATCGGTTGAGGTTGATTGAAGTTGTTACCCATCATCGGTTGAGGTTGATTGAAGTTGTTACTCATCATCGATTGAGGTTGATTGAAATTGTTACCCATCATGGATTGAGGTTGATTGAAATTATGACTCATCATCGGTTGAGGTTGATTGAAGTTGTTACCCATCATCGGTTGAGGTTGATTGAAATTATGACTCATCATCGGTTGAGGTTGATTGAAGTTATGACTCATCATCGGTTGGGACGAATTGAAGTTATTGCTCATCCCTGGTTGGGATGGATTGAAGTTGTTGTTCATCATTGGCTGCCCTTGATTAAAGCCGTTATTTACCATCGCGTTTATTCCTCCTGTAGGTGGGACCATTCGTCCAGAGACTTGAGGACCCGCGCTATGATTAAAGCCCATTCCTCCTTGAGGCATTCCATTTGGTCCTTGTGGCGTAGGTTTTGGCGGGTTAAGAAATTGATTTAAATAGAATTGCTCCATCTGTTCAACAGGCGATTTTGTTTTTTGTTTTTTTAGTTTACCAAACATGGGCGAAGCCCTCCTTTCTTTTAGGTAAACGAGTTTTAGACACGGGTTGTTAGGCCATACGTTAAGATGTTTGAGTCAAGCGTGAACCACAAAATAACCGGTGCCTTTAACCTGTTAATATATTCTATGATTTATGCCCTAGTTGTGTTATGATATTTTTGTTGAAAAAAAGTATTTTTGTCGGAGGATAGGCCAGTGCGTTTAGATAAATTATTAGCTCATACGGGGTATGGTACCCGTTCTGAGGTGAAGCGATTATTAAAATCAAAAGTTGTAAAGATTGATGGTCAGGTGGCGAAAGACGCCAAAGTAAAGGTTGACCTTTCATCTCAAGTTGTCACTGTTTTTGATGAAGTAGTAGACTACCGTGAATTTGTTTATATCATGATGAATAAACCGCAAAACTGTTTAAGTGCGACACGGGATCGTGATTATCGAACCGTGATCGATTTGTTAGATGAGTCGTATTTGATTTATGATGTGGCCCCCGCAGGGCGTTTAGATCGAGATACGGAAGGATTAGTGCTCTTAACAAATGACGGAAAATTAGCACATGAAATTATCTCTCCTAAAAAAGAGGTGTATAAACATTATAGAGCCCACATCAGTGGCGAGTTAACCAAGGAAGCCGTGAAGCGATTAGAGAACGGGGTCGAAATTTTAGACGGAAGCAATGAGTCTTTTATGACCAAGCCTGCAAAGCTTCAGTTAATCGGATCGATGGATGATCTAACTGTCGTTGACATTTGGATTATGGAAGGTAAATTTCATCAAGTGAAACGAATGTTTGCGAGTGTAGGGTGTAAAGTCGAGTATTTAAAACGATTAGCGATCGGTGAATTGAAATTAGACGAGTCGCTACCTTTGGGTGGATATCGTGAATTGAAAGATGAAGAGCTTGAGTTGCTACGACGAACGGTTTAATAAGATGAGGCAGGGGTCACTAAAAGGTGGCCTCTTTTTAATGGGCTAAGAGAATTGTTGCTTTCACAAAGGCGGGGACATGTGATACAATTAGGGCGATAAAAAAAGACGAAAAAGAAGAAATATTGTCAAAAAATTAAGAATATAGGTTAAGACATCTATAGTAAATAGAAGAAAGGTGCTGATAGTGATGCGTTTAAGAAAGGTAAAAGGAGCGTCCGAAACGATTGCTGCCCATCCAGAGATTGTCATCCCAAATGGTGAGGAGTTAAAAGGAAACTGGCAATCTGTTTTTGAAAAGGAACAACCTATTTATATTGAGGTAGGAATGGGGAAAGGGCAGTTTATGATTGGAATGGCTAAACAAAATCCTCATTTAAACTTTATTGGAATTGAAAAGTTTGATTCAGTTATGGTTCGTGCATTAGAAAAGGTGCTTGAGGCAGGAGAACTTCCTAATTTAAAGCTATTAAAAATCGACGCAGAAGATTTAACCGATATTTTTGCTGAGAACGAGGTAGAAGGTGTTTATTTAAACTTCTCGGATCCATGGCCAAAGCCTCGCCATGCGAAACGCCGCTTAACACATGAAAACTTCTTAACGCGCTATGAACAAATTACGGTCCCAAATGGATATTTACGTTTTAAAACGGATAATCGTTTACTTTTTGAATATTCGCTCGTTAGTGTGACAGGGTATGGAATGAAACTTGAAGATGTTGCGTTAGACTTACATCAACGAGAAGCGTTAGATTGGAATATTATGACGGAATATGAAGAGAAGTTTAGTGCAAAGGGACAACCGATTTATCGATTAGAGGCACAATTTCAATCAAAAAAGTTAGCTTAGGAAAGTGGGGATGAAGTTGAAAGTTGTGGTAGGATCAACGAATAAGGTAAAAGTGGGAGCGGTTAAGCGAATTCTCACCCCACAAGGATATGAAGTAGAAGGAGTCGATGTTTTAAGCCAGGTTTCAGACCAGCCATTTAGTGATGCTGAGACCGTATTAGGTGCAAGTCATCGTGCACAAGGGGCGCTAGCCTTTGGGGACATTGGAATTGGACTTGAGGCTGGAGTTGAATATTTAAATGATCAGCTGTTTTTAGTCAACTGGGGTGTGCTAAAAACGAAGGAAGGTCAAACCTTTTATGCGGGAGGAACGCGCCTGCCATTGCCTGATGAATTACGTGACGCCCTAGAAGATGGAATCGAATTGGGTGATGTCATTGATGGTTATTCTAAGCGACAAAATGTCCGTACAAATGAGGGAGCCATCGGCGTTTTAACAGCTGATTTTGTCAGTCGAGAAGATAATTTCTGTCATATCGTCCGCTTGTTATGGGGACAATTCGTCCGTAATAGCAATTGTTGTCGAAAATAAAAATTTGGTTAGAATCGTCTCCTATGATATAATAGAGTATATCATGTGATAAGGGGGCGATTTTTTTGTCGAAACAAAAAACTGATATGCAAAAAAACAGTGAAGAAATGAAAAAAGTATCACATTGGCTAAAAGAACAAGTGATTAATTTTACTCAATCGTCAAAACGAAAATTACAAGCCATTCGGCTAAAAAATAAATTAAATTCAACATCAGAAGGCATGAACGAACATTCATCGCGACTTCGAGTCATTAATCGTCTAACGACGACAATTAGTGGGGTAGTCGTGGTGGGACTAAGCGTTGGGCTTCTTTATATGGCTCAACCTATTGTAACAGCAGAAACGTTTGAAGGAACGATGGAAGACAGTATTAGTGCCGCATTTAATTACAAGGGAAATAATATTAATATTAAGAATGAGACACTAAGTTATCATATTCCACGACAATTTAAGTATAAATGGTCAATAGGAGTTAATGATATTATTAAATATAAAGATAACGAGGTGATTATGAATTATAATCATCAATATAGTGCTGTCGATGTGAATAATGAGACGTACGACCTCTTACGTGATGAGAATAAGGCGGCGGGTCATGAAGTTTTTTACAAAAGCTTTAATCGCGATGGAAAAAATGGATTTGTTCAATTGGTTCAATTGCCCGAGAAATATTTACTGATGGTGTTAGTGGATGGAACAAAGCTTTCAGCCATTATTGACTATCAAGAGGCCCCTTACTTAACATATAATATGTTAGTTTTAGGGCGTACGGCAGTAGCTGATGAAGTGGGAGTTGCTAAGGAATTACAAGTTTCAAAAAATGAGGCAAAATTAGAGGATGCTGAAGCGAAAGTTCGGTCGGTAGACCCTAATGTAGAGGGGCAAGGGAATGAGGCACAGGACGCTAAGGCGCCTGTGATATCGAAAGAAGATACACAAGCAACAGAAATGAGCGAGTCAGTCGATTCTTCGAATCAACAGATGGCGACTGAGGAAGGAAATCAAGTTATTCAATTTGATTTTAGTACAGAAAAGCGTCAGGAAACAGAGGGAAATAAGTAGCGAAGATGATCATCTTTGATGAGGAGCCGATGATAGAAAACTGTTATCGGTAAGTATAAAAAAGGAGGATTCATATGAAAGAGATTACGACAGTAGAGCAGTATCAAGAGATTATTAAAAATGAAAATGTGATTATTTTATTCACCGCTAATTGGTGTCCAGATTGTATGGTGATTAAACCATTTATGCCAAAAATTGAAGAGAAATACTCAAATTATCAGTTTTATACGGTTAACCGCGATCATTTAATGGATCTTTGTATCGAACTTGATATCTTTGGAATTCCTAGTTTTGTGGCCTTTAAAAATGGAAAAGAAGTGGGACGTTATGTTAATAAGGAACGTAAAACACGTGAACAAATTGAAGGTTTTATTGAATCATTGGCATAGGTCATTAAGATTAAATCGTCATGAAAACGCGTGGCGATTTTTTTTGAACATTGTTGAGAATAATGGAATTTTTCATGTATAATTAAATGTAGACATTTGGGTAATTTAGGGTGAGACAATATGAAAAAAAGGAAGATTTTTGATATTGAGAAAATTGGTTTTGGAGATGAGGAAGTTGTAGCTACTCCAAAATCAGTCTCAATAAATGAAGTGAAACAAAGAGTAAATACGGTTCGTCAATCGGAAGTTAAACCGGTGATAGACCGCCCACAGGCAATATTAAGTCAAGAAATTAAAGTGGTACAGGAAAAGAAACCGATGCCATCAACAACACGCACAGGAGAGGGACAAACGGGTGCACCAAAAACGGCCATTTATAAGCCGGTAGAGTTTGTTTCTCCGATTACTGGACGGCGCGTGCAACAACCTAAAGCGGTCCAACTCGCGCATGGGAAGTATCAATTATCGACTGCAACCATCGTTACCGATGAAGGTCAAGAAGCGGGGCAACGTGAGGAGGAGTTCGCACCTGTTTGTCGTGAGGAGCTAACAGCTATTTCTAACGAGGAGCTAAACGAGCTCTTCGAGCCGACTGATGATGTTACTCCTTGTCCCAGTTTTACAGCTGAGGAAGACGCTTCTTGTTTGGAAACAGACGAAAAAACGGTGGATCGATCAGTATCAAAAGATGAGGAAATTAACACACCGGTAGCGTCAACCCAGGCTGTGAATGACTCCATAGATGAAGGGGCACCGACGGTTGAAGAGGAACAAACGGAACGAGTAGAAAATACGGTTGCTTTTCAACAAGTAGCAGGGGGATTAAAGGAAAAAAATCAGGAGTTAGGATTAGAAGATGTCTTTTCCTTATTAGAGGATGAGGAACAATTGCCTTCGATTTTTGATTCAATTCTTTCCGAAGGTGAAGTCGACCAAGCGATTGAGCAAGATCAAGTCATTGATTTTTCTCAATCGATCGAGGAGGATGACCTTCACTCACAAGATCTCCTTTTTGAAGACGATGACGAACCTTACGATGATGAGAATTTTTGTAACGAATTATTAGATCAGGTTCAGATTGCGGATGAAGAGGAAGAGGTTATTTATTATGAAACGCCTTCTTTAGAATTGCTAAATGAACCGAAACGCGAAGATTTCATCGATGAAGAGTGGATTTTTAGCAAGATGGATATTCTTGAGCGAACGTTCCTTGATTTTGGAGTAAAGGTGAGGCTAACGGGAGAATATACGCAAGGACCAACGGTAACTCAGATTGAAATTCAGCCGGAGTCAGGAACAAAATTAAATAAAATAATGAATTTATCGGATGATCTAAAACTTAGTCTGTCTGTTGAGGAGTTACGTATTGAGCCGATTCCAGGTAAAAATACGATAGGAGTAGAAATTCCAAATCCTAAGCGGAAAATGGTTTGTTTAAAAGAGATTCTTTCGCGACCAGAATTTATTTTACATGAAAGTCCTCTTTACATTGGGTTAGGGCAAGATGTAGCAGGAAATCCAGTTTATGCGGATATCGCGGCGATGCCACACGGATTAATCGCGGGACAAACAGGTTCAGGTAAAAGTGTGTGTATTAATACCTTACTTATTAGTATGTTGTATAAAGCGAGCCCCGAGGAAGTTCGTGTGATGTTAATCGACCCTAAACGAGTAGAATTGGCTCCGTATAACACCATTCCGCATTTAATTACTCCTGTTATTTGTGATGAACACAAAGCTGCTCAAGGATTGCGCTGGGCAGTAGAAGAGATGGAGCGACGCTATGATTTATTTTTAGCAAATGGTGTTAAAGACATTAAGTCCTTTAATGAACGCCGTCACCAATTTGAAATATCTTATGGGAAACTCCCCTATATTTTAATTGTTATTGATGAGTTAGCCGACTTGATGATGGTGTCAGCACAAGAGGTTGAAGATTGTATTATGAGGATTACCCAAAAAGCTCGTGCGGCAGGAATCCATCTGATTGTTGCCACGCAACGACCAACGGTGGATGTCATTACGGGAACGATTAAGTCTAATATTCCAAGTCGGATTGCGTTTACCGTCGCCCAGGCGAATGATTCACGGGTAATTTTAGATGAGACAGGTGCTCAAAATCTGTTAGGGCAAGGTGATATGCTGTTTTTAGGAAGCAGTTCAAAGGCAAAGCGCGTTCAAGGAGCCTATATTTCAAGCGAGGAAATTGAACGTATTGTTGATTGCATCAAAGGAAAGGGGAAACCGAAGTATTTAATTGCAGATGACATCTTTAAACGTGGAACATCTGCAATGAACACGGATACAGACCCGCTCCTATATGAGGCAATGAGTTTTATCTTTGATCGCGGATATGCGACCGTATCATCTTTACAAACACGTTTACGTATTGGGTTTAATCGTGCCGCCCGAATTATTGACACGTTAGAGTTAAATGGATGGATTGGCCATCCTCAGGGGGCACAAAAGCAACGTGAAATAAAAATTACACGTTCGGAGTTTGAAAGTTTACAAGATCAAACGCGCCTATAAATAAAATGAGAAAAAACGTTCCCTCTTCATTGTCATGAGGGAACGTTTTTTTATAGGTGGATGATATAATGGAAAGAATCGTAAAAAGACGGTTTCCAAATACATGATAAATGATATAATAGTAAGGAAATTATGACGAGATAGGAGTCGATTCGAAATGAGTGAAAAATACCATCTCATTGGGATTAAGGGTTCAGGAATGAGTGCGTTGGCACATATTTTATATGATATGGGATATGAGGTTCAAGGATCGGATATTGAGGAGACTTTATTTACTCAGATCGGATTAGAAGCTAAAGGGATGAAGCTTTATCCATTTGGACACTCTCATATCGACCCTGATATGACCGTGATTATCGGAAATGCATTTAAGGATGACCATGTGGAAGTGGTATTAGCGAAAGAGGTTGGAGCAACGTGTATTCGTTATCACGACTTCTTAGGTTCTTTAGCGGGGAACTTTACGTCAATCGCTATTTCTGGAACTCATGGAAAAACAACAACAACAGGGTTGTTATCACACGTGTTACGCCTTAACCACAAAACATCATTTTTAATTGGTGATGGGACAGGACAAGGGGTTAAATCAAGCGAATATTTTGTATTTGAGGCTTGTGAGTATCAAAGACATTTCTTGGCTTATCATCCTGATTATGCAATCATTACAAATATTGAACATGATCACCCAGACTACTTTAAGGATATCGATGATGTGCTAGATGCGTTTAATACATTTGTAAGTCAATGTAAGAAAAAAGTGATTGCTTGCGGTGATGACGTTGAGGTGAAAAAATTAAAAGACACTGATAAAATTATGACCTATGGATTTGAACCAACTAATCATGTCGTTGCAACAAACGTCATTAAAAGTTCAGCAGGAACAACATTTGATGTCTTAATTAATGGAGAATTTTATCATACCTTCCATACACCGTTTTTTGGAGACCATATGATTTTAAATAGTTTAGCCGTGATTAGTATTTGTTATTTAGAAGGGTTGAATCAAGAAACGATTGAAAGTGATTTATGTTCGTTTGAAGGTGTGAAACGTCGTTTTGCACAAAAAAATTATCGTGATCAAATCATCATTGATGATTATGCCCATCATCCAACAGAAATTGCGGCGACATTAAAAGCGGTTCGTCAAAAATATCCGGATCGTGATTTAGTTGCTGTATTTCAACCGCATACATTTACGCGAACAGCTGCCTTTATCGACGAGTTTGCTCAAAGTTTAAATTTAGCGGATTATATTTATTTAACAGAAATATTCGGATCTGCTCGTGAAGAAAGTGGTGCTGTCAATATTCAAACATTAATTGATAAATGTCATAGCGGCCATTTAATTACGAAAGAGACAGTCAATCAGTTAGAACAATATCCAACCGCTGTTATTGTCTTTATGGGAGCGGGAGATATTAAGAAGTATGAGGATGCTTATACCACATTAACGCCAAGCATTTAAGGTAAGTTTTAAGGAGAGAAAAGAATGATTTTAGCAGCAGGAATGACAGTAACATTAACCTTATCGGATTTATTAATGTTAACGATTATTGGATGTTTGATTGTTTTAACGGTATATCTCGTATTAACGTTAAAGGCAGTCATTCGTTTGCTTAATGAATCACGTGTTCTAGTTAATGAGAGTACAAAGATTGTTGATGATGTGCAAGAAAAAACAAAGGTCATGGGGGATTACATGACGGATGCTTTAACAAATGGGCATGGAATTTTTAAAATTTTTTCGGTGATGAATCGTCAGCGATAAGTTGATTCATTTCAATCACCCGATTGTTCAATAATTTTTAGCGGAAACGGTGATAATTTCCGTTAATACTTCATAGGATAATCTGAAATGGGTAAAATAGAAACTGTAAAAGGAAAGGTGGTTTTTATATGAAAAAAAGAAATGCTTTTTTCTTAGGCGCACTAGTGGGGGCAGCAGCTGTTGCCTTATTTACACCTAAGTCTGGTCAAGAAATGCAAAAAGAATTATTACAAAAATTAGAGGACCTTCAATCAAAAATCAAAGATATTGAAGTGGATGAAGTAAAGGCTGCTTTTACAGCGAAATTAGATGATGTAAAAGATGTGATTAATAATTTTGACTGGGAAACATCAAAAGCAGAACTTGAAGTTAAAGTGAACGAAGTAAAAGCTAAATTAAACGAAATGATGGTTCGTTTAGATGAGGCTAAAGATAATATTAAAGATCAAGCGGAATTAGCTCAAGAAGATTTAGAAGAGAATTTTACTATCGTTATTGATACGGTGAAAGAACATGCAAAAGATATTGCCGAAGATGTGAAAACACGTGTTTCTAATGTTTCAGATGATGCAAAAGTGATTGCATCTGATGTGGCAGATGAAGTGAAAAAGGCGACATCTGATGTTGTTGATATTGCCATGAAAAAAGAAGAGAAATAATGAAAAGGAATAGCTCTTTCATAGAAGAAGGGGCTATTCCTTTTTAACATCATAACAATCGGCGTGATGACTTAATGAATAGAAAAAAGAGTTATGCCTTTCCCCAACATAACTCTTTTTAAATTAGCAATAATAACAAAGCGTATAGCTTGTTAATAAATATTGCGGAATAAGATTAACTTTACAAGGTTTAATCAAAGGCGCTAACTCGTACGCATATGCGACGACCTCATTCATTGTTGGATGAAAATGAATATAATCTTCTATGTCTGGATCATAGAGTCCCCATGCTTCCCTTGAATAACAATATTGAATGTAGAGTTCTTTCATTATATCCCTCACTTTCAATGAGAAAATGTAGATTAATTATATAATGGAGCCAAAGTTTATTTTGTCGTTTTTACTCCACGTTTAAAAAATCCATTTTTTCATTTAACGTTTTTAAAATATAAAGAGCTGACTTATATTTATGCTGCTTTTCGTAGATGTGATGAAGTTGGTAAGAGTAGAGTTCGAACGCCTGACGATCATGGCGTTTTTTTGCAAAAGGAATCGCTTCTCCCTGAAGGAAGATTCGAAAAGAATCTGAAAGAGGGCGATTCATGAGGTAATGATAGAATTTCCATTTTAAAATATCGGGGAGCGGCACAGCAAAAGGGAAATGAGTTAACTGCTGTAGCAACTGTTTTAATTTAGTAGTTTGTTGAGACTGATAGTAAAGGTCCATTAAGGACGTAAGGGTTTCAACCTTATAGGATGACGTCTTTAGACCTTGAATGTACATGATTTCAGCATTAGGATAATCTTTAAGGGCGGTGTAATACTCACCGTAACGATTAAATAAGGTAGACACTTGTCTGTATGGGTCTTTAAGTGTTAACTTCGCTTTTAATTTTTCAAGTAAAGGGGAGGCGGTTGAAAATAGATGAGTGAATGTATATTCTTGACATAAAAGAAGCTCACAGTCAAGCGCGTATCCCATTGCATAATCTTTGAGGAAGAGGGCATTCGCCTCATAGGCCAATTGAACGGCCTTCAACGAGTGGCGGGAAAGTGAGTAATAACGGGCTAACATCAAAAGGAGCAGGGGATCATCCCAATGGTGTTTGATCGCTAACTCATAAGAGAGGTCGTAGTATCCTTTACTAAGTTGTCCATCATGTAATAAAAAGTAGTAATAACCCATAAAGAGAAAATAAAATTGAAGTTCTTCTACCGAAAAATAAGGGAGCATTTTTTCAAGGAAGGGCATCTCACGTTTGGCATAACTGGTGTTTCCTTGAAGAAGATAATAAGAAAATTTGAGGAGGGAGAACTGGTAGTGCAGTTCAAAATGTGCTTCGTTTAAGTCATGGGCGGATAAGTCTTGATGATAAATCATTTGGCGAATGGGAAAGAGCCATCCCTTTACGGGTGGCTTTTTCCTAGGAGAAAGCGTTAATTTTTTATAGATAGCCTCTAACAGGGAAGCGGAAGGAGCGAGTTTTCCAGTTTCGATTTTTGATAAGGTAGACGGGGAACAAAGCGGTGTAAAGTCTTCCATTTTTAGCTTTAAAAACAACCGTCTATCTCGAATGAAGAAACCAGCAGGGTACACTTCTTCAGTGGATAAACGTTCATGCATGATTTGTTGAGCGCGTTGATAACATTTCATAAGACACCTCGTTTAGTTAATGAATTAATCCCTTCAAGACTTAAGATAAAAAATAATTTAGGTCTAGTGATAAAAGAGCGACGATTTAAGGAGAAGATCGAAAGGGATAGTCTTTTTTGATATCAGCCTTTTCTAGCAGAAAAAAATCATCGCTACCTTTTTAGTTTAACAAAACAATAGATGGATCACTATGGATGATATGGATAAAAATATGAACGGAGTTGACAATAAGAAGGAAAGGACCACGCTAGAAGGCAGGTGTCGTCTAGTATTAGTAAGGAAGCAGAAAGTTAGCCCTTCGTTTAGTCGAATCGTTTTTCGTAAAAAATGTTCATGAGAAGAGGGGGGGCGTATAAGGTGCATAATGAGCAGGGGAAGGACACATCCCCCTGTTTTTGCAAACAAAAAGACGATTTCAGTAGAGAAATCGTCGTTGTTATTCAATTTATTTTAATGCTTTTAATACTTTGTTTGCAAGGCCGAGGTAAGCAACTCCAATATCCTCTGTTGGAGTGAAGATGGAGTGTGAGAGGTTATTTTGTGGTTGACCGATTGGGAGTGTAGCAAGTAGGTCAACCTTTAAGGCATTTGCAACGATTTCTCCACCACCTGAACCAAAAATCGCCTCATGGGCCTGATTGACTGGATTTGGGTAATAAGACATGTTTTCAACGACCCCAAGGATTTGATGTTTAAGTGTTTGAGCCATATACCCTGATTTCACGGCAATATGTGAAGCGGTCGGATGAGGAGTGGTTACAACGATTACATAGGCTTCAGGAATAAGCTTTTGAATATCGATGGCAACATCACCTGTACCAGGAGGGAGATCGATGAGCATAAAATCTAAGTTCTCGTCCCATTCCACGTCGTTAAAAAAGTGATTTAACATTCGATTAAGCATTGGACCGCGCCACATGAGTGGTTGATCGTCTTCTAAGAAAAACTCTGTTGAAATGACAGGAATATCAAACGCCTTTGGAGGATAGATTTTATTATTGCTCGCTAATTGGAATCCTTCTTTTTTCATTTCGAAAATATGAGGGATACTTGGTCCGTAAATATCAGCGTCAATAATCCCAACCTTTTTTCCTAAGCGTGCAAGTGCAACGGCTAAATTAGCTGTAACCGTTGATTTTCCAACGCCACCTTTTCCCGAGGTAATGGCGATATAAGTTGTTTTTTTCTTTGTTGTCGATTCTTCTTGTGATGGAAGCTGCTCAAATTGTAATTTAACTCCACGGAATTTAAAGTCAATTTTAATAAGTTTCGCTAATTGGCGTGAGAGTGTTTTTTCTTCTGGGCCTTTAATTAATCCGATGGCGAGGATCGCTGTTACAATTGAATCCTCTTCATTGACGGCGAGATGGCGAATACTGTGCTGTTCGCCTAACGTTTTTTGTGTGCTTGGATCGATTAATTGTTCAATCGCTTGTTTGATTTGTTCTTTTATCGTCATGTTTAACAACTCCTTTATTAAAGCATATGAATCATCTAATTTTTATTATACCTTAAAATAGACGAAATGCCTGAGTTAACGCTCAATGTGAAGAGGAAAATTCATATATTCTTCTTGGTTTAGTTGGGTGCAAAGTGGTTCGGGTAAAATCGCGCTATAGGCAGCGGTGACCGCCTGTTCGTGCTTGAGAATTTCATGAGCTTTTAGCTCGAATTTACTATATATAGGAACCGTCACTTCCTTTTTAATCTGTTTTAAATAGCGTTTACCTGTAGGGGTCGAACCTAAAATTCGAACGTAAGGGGCGCCGTTTTCAATCTGTAAAGCACGAATCCAAGTTTTTTCAGTTTGCGTCAAAATGTGAGCACAAATACGTTGAATCCGTGTTCGGGTATAGCGCTTGGTTTTGACATGATTCATAAATTCTTCAAAGCTTGAACTCTTTATCATCGCAGCATATAAACGGTTTTCAAGTCCTTCTTCAACATCATGGATGCCGAGGAGGCCTTTAGGGGTGAGCGTGAGAATTTTTTGCTTAAGAAACGGAAAATAGGCTTCCCACGTGTGGTAGGTTGCTGTTAGCTCATAATGCTCCTTTAATAGGTGGGCCACATTTTTTGGGACAAATGCATCAATGGCTTGTCCCTTTTCACTGAGATTTCTGATAGACGTTGCACTAGAAATCGCGTGATGCGTTGGGGCGAGGTCGCGGTAATCACTATGTATTCGTGTTAACGTGCCAGCCGTTATCGGACTATTTAATTCACGAATAGCTTTGAGGTAGTAAAGACCTAGGGTGTTGTTTGGAGAGGTTGCTAACTCATGATTTAGATTAAAGGATTCTAAGGTCGCGGCACTTGCCTTTGGAAGACTAAGCCCTGCTTTTAGCTGTTGTTTGAGTTTTTTTTGAAATTGATCCTCCTGCATGATTCGATCGAGGGTCAATAATTCATCAATATTTCCGCTTTCGCTTCCAAAAATGAGTTCATTTACGCGTAAATGTGTTAAAATAGAAACGGCCCCTTTTGCAAATAAGTCGGCAGATTGACAACTATAGACATAAGGAAGTTCAACGACGAGATCGGCGCCGTTTAACAGTGCCATTTTAGCACGTTCCCATTTGTTTACAATCGTCGGTTCCCCTCGTTGGGTAAAATGTCCACTCATCACGACAATGAGCACATCGGCCTGTGATTGTTTAAGACTTTCTGTTAAATGGTATAAATGACCGTTATGGAATGGGTTATATTCAACGATTAAACCGGTTGCTTTCATCTTTTATCACCTTCCTTGTTTTATTATAGCAAAGATTAGGTGAACATCGCTAAAGTTTTAGCGGATGAGGCGTTGATTCGGTTAACGAAATGGCCTACTTTTTTGGATGGATAGATGATATTCCCTGATGAGTAGGGGATATTAAAAAGGAGTGCTACGCGATAAATTTATAAGATTACAATTCTTTTTGTTGAAAATTATCAAGTGATGTGTTGACAATAGGATACAAAGTATGTATAATGTAATCTGTTGCAATTAGAGGTGATTGTAATGAAATGGGCAATTGCTCAACTAGTCAAACAAGGTTCCAAAGTTTTTGAAATTGATGAACTGATTGATTTCTCTGACATTGTGAACGCACACGATGAAATTCGTAAACTTTCAAAGCTTAAAGTGACAGGAACAGGACAGCTTCAAGGAAAAAAAGTTGTTTTCAACCTTCATATCGAAGGGACGATGACACTCCCTTGTGCCGTTACACTGGATGATGTAGAGTATCCATTTGATTACGATTCAGTAGAAATTTTCGTATTAGATGCTGATCTCTATGAAGAAGGTGAAGACGAGTATCTCGTAACTGGAACAACAATTGAACTCGCACCGATTATTTGGCAAAATATTTTGCTACAAAAACCTTTACGTGTGGTGAAGGAAGGTGCTTACGAAGAAATGAAGAAAAAAGGTATCGAATTTGAAACAGAAGAAGATTTGCACGAATCAGAACCTGAAGTAAAAGTCGATCCGCGATTAGCAGTTTTATCAAAATTGCTAAATGATACTCAAGATAAGTAGGAGGTGTCAACATGGCTGTACCACAAAGAAGAACATCTAAAACTGCAAAACGTAAACGTCGTACTCACTTCAAATTAGAAGTACCAGGTATGGTAGCTTGCCCACAATGTGGAGAAATGAAATTATCTCACCGCGTATGTGGAACTTGCGGAACTTACAAAGGACGCGAAGTTGTTAAAACTGAAGAATAATCCTTTATTAATGGGCCCATTAATAAAGATTAGCGAACCAGAACAGAAATGTTCTGGTTTTTTTGTGGTTCTATAATATTTGGTGTGGGTGATGCCCACGCCTCTTTTATTGGAATTAAAAAATAAGTACAAAAAAAGAGACATAACGTCCCAAATTCTATACAATGTAATCGACCAAAAAAACACGAAAGGATTGGGTTTATGTCTCACACTAATTGTATCTCAACTTTACTTGATTTAAAAGATAAAAATATTACTTTTTCAAAAAATTGTATCCAAGAAACTCAGATTAAGAATGTTCGTTCTAAACTTATTTTGGGAACTCTTTCTTTTCAACCGACTCATTGCTACCACTGTGGTCATTCTTTTGACTCAAATATCATTAAACACGGCTTCAAAACTTCACGTATTAAGCTAGTCAAAATTTCCGGATTTGATGCTTATCTAGACTTAAAAAAACAACGTTATAAATGCCGTCATTGTGACCGAACATTTACCCTAGAAACATCTCTTGTTAACCCTAATTGTTTTATTTCCACTCCCGTAAAACAAGCCATCTTTTTAGAAGCTAGTCATAAGAAATCCGAAACAGATATTGCACGTGAGCTTAACGTTTCTCATTCAACCGTTAACCGCGTCATTCATTCTTCCTATGAAGAACAGCCGCTTCCCTTTAATTCTCTCCCAAAAGTTCTTTGTTTTGACGAGTTTAAGTCGGTTAAATCGGCCGAGGGTCACCTGCCATGCGAAGCATGTATCCTCCATTGGTAGGGAACGGAGCAATGTCTTTCATTTTTTGTGATGCGTCCAATGGAAAGCTAATTGATATCGTTGAAGACCGTCGCTTAAGTACTCTAAAGGACTATTTTATGCGGTTTTCTAAGGAAACTCGTGAAGGTGTAACCCACATCGTCATTGACATGTACGCCCCTTATATGACACTCATTAAAGAGGTATTCCCTAAGGCTAAGATTGTTTTAGATAAATTTCATATCGTTCAACTAGTCTCTCGTGCTCTTAATAAAACACGCATTCGTTTCATGAATCAAAATAAAGAGTTTTATAATAAATTCAAACATTATTGGCGACTTCTCTTAAAAGCCCAAGAAGATCTTAATGCCACTCATTACTTCTATTCCAACTGCTTCAAAAAGATGATCTCTCAACAAGAAATTATTGACTTTTTATTAGCCCTAGACCCTGAACTAAAGGAGACTTATGATTTCTACCAAACTGTCCAACAGGCTATTAAACTTCGTAACCTTGAAATATTTCATCATGCCATTCAACACCCCTCTGACCTGCTTTCACACGAAATGAAAACAGCTTTAAAAACACTCACTCATTATCAAGATTATGTCAAAAATACTATCGAAACTCCTTATACAAATGGAGTACTTGAAGGAATTAACAACAATATCAAAGTCATTAAGCGAATCGCTTTTGGATACCGTAGTTTCTACCATTTCAAAGCAAGAATTTTGATTATCCATAAATACACTTTTGAACAAAAAAAGAAGAGGAATCAAGCCGTCTAAAAGATGGCCTAATTCCTCCCGATTACATGTATAGATTTTATTCACCCACACGATTTGACAAAGAACCTTTTCGGTTATGTCGAAAAAGGGTAATCAATACAGGTGCCAGCCCTTTTTATCATAAATTGAAGGATTCCCCTCTTGTGAATGGGTTGGTAAACTTTACAATTTCTTGTACGTATGGTAGGATTAGTTATAGTATGACAGTGGGGGAGACTAGATGATTAGAAAATTGATGGAAAAGGACCGCGAAGCGGTTTTAACGTTTTTGCGAGAGGAGCCCCTTTTGAATTTATTTCAAATCGGGGATATTAGAAATTATGGGTTTAACTCAAGTATTCAGACTGTTTATGGTTATTTTGATACGAATCATCAGTTAACAGGTGTTCTTCTTCGTTACCGGCAACACTATCTTCCTTATTTTAAGGAGGAGGGCGAGGTGTGTCAGTCCTTTTTAGATGTTATTAAAACAGACCCTGAGGCACAGATGATTTCAGGAGATGAGCGGTTGGTTCGCCCTTTTTATCGTTGTTTTAATGAAGTAGAGAAAGAGATGACCTTTTTGTGTGAATTAATAGATGGAACTCATTTGCCCTCAAATGAGTTAGTAGGGGTAAAGCGAGCGACAGTAGCAGATGCTCCTCGGATTGCGACATTAATCCAGATGATAGCGGAGTTCCACTCAGATTCGGCTAATGTTCAGAATATAAGACAAAAGATTAAGGATGAATCTGGACGGATTTACTACATTGAAAATGAACACAAAGAAGTGATTAGTGTGGCACAATCAACAGCTGAAAATGAGGAATCGGCAATGATTGTCGGGGTAGCGACGCATCCTTTGTATCGGCGACGGGGGTTCATGACGCAAACCTTATCAAAGCTATGTTATGATTTGTTAGCAGAACAAAAGCGAGTATGTCTATTTTACGATAATGAAGAAGCGGGAAGGATTTATCATCGATTAGGTTTCAAGACGATGGGGACATGGGCCATGTTAAAACGTGTCCAACAAACACGATGAGTTTGATGTTAGCAGGAGTTGAGACAATCTGATGGAAAAATGAAGAATTTTGCAGAAGAAATACGCTATTTTTAAAAAAGATGTGATACAATAAAGGAAAAAATAAGGTATAGGAGTGAGACAATGGAAAGCTTAATTTGTTCAACAACTGCAATCGCATTAGGTGTTGCACGAAGCGATGTAACCATCGATTACCGATTGATGGGGGGGATGTCAAACTTAATGTACGTCGTTTCAGCCAAGGGGAAAAAGTATACCTTCCGTATTCCGGGAAAAAACTCGGAGGTATTTGTTGACCGTAAAGAGGAATTGTTCAACATTCAAATTATTGATGGACTTGGAATTAATAATAAACTGGTTTACTTTGATACGAAAACGGGATATAAGTTATCAAAATTCGTTGAGGGAACACCATTAGGAGAGATGCCAGACCCGGAATCTCACTTAGAAGAAGTAGCCTGTGTTTTACATCGATTACACGATTCGGGACTAAAAGCGCATAAGGATTACGGTCCTTATGAACGATTAGAGAAATACGAACAAGAGGTTAAATTATTAGGATATACGCACGATGAAAAGTATACCCATCTTAAGTCAGTATTTTTAAGTCACCGCGAATTCCTCGATCAATTTGAACAAGTGATTTGTCATAATGACAGTCAAATTTCAAATATTGTGATTGGGGAAGAACAACCTTATTTATTGGATTGGGAGTTTGCTGGAAATAACGACCCGATGTATGATGTTGCTTGCGTCGGTAATAAAGATTTTGGATTAGCCTTAAAATTTTTACCGGTTTATCTCGGTCGTGAACCACGTGCTGAAGAATATCGTCGAGTGTATTTATGGCGAGCATTTCAATGCTTGCAATGGCATAATGTTGCTTTATATAAGGAAATGATCGGACTGAGCCAAGATTTAGGTGTTGATTTTAAAGGGGTCGCAACCCTGTATTTGGCCAAAGCTGAGGAGTTCCTAAACGGGGCCAATCAATATTAATTAATTAGGAGGGGAAGCTAATGGGCTCCTCCTTTTTTTGTTTTTAGCGGAGTAACCGTGTAAAGTCGCCTAATGGCACGATTCGATAAAAGATGGCAGACATCGCTGTCTGATTGGTCGTCGTTAAAGCAAAAAGCAATTCACGTCAAAAAGTGAGTTGCTTTTTTCATAAATGGGACGATTACCGTATATTTTTATAGTAAGGATGTATCGGGTGGAGGGATAAAATGGATGGATTTTGCTGTTTAACATTGGAACAAGTCTATGGTCCGCAACTCAAACAGGCGGTCCTTTTAGATCCGAATGTGGTCAATTACGACGAATTACGTTATTTAAAGGTGTTGCACATCGGCTATGATGGTTGCCCTCATCAAGGGGAGCTCATTGTCCACCACACCGTAGCCAAGGAGGTTCTTGAAATCTTTCAAGCGCTGTATGAGATGAGCTACCCCATCGAAAAAATGCGTCTTATGAATTGTTACGACGGTGATGACGAATGGTCGATGACCGATAATAACAGTAGTGCGTTTAACTTTCGTTATGTGACGGGAGACGGGGGGAAGAAGTATTCGAAGCATGCCTACGGTTTGGCGATTGATTTGAATCCACGGGTTAATCCTTATATAAAAGGTGAAATCGTCCTTCCGAAGAATGGGTTACCTTATATCAACCGGGACCAGCATGCGCTGGGGATGATTAAAAAGGATGATGCCGTCTACCGATTGTTTAAACAATACGGTTGGATTTGGGGGGGAGATTGGGAAACCTTGAAAGATTACCAACACTTTGAGAAAAAGAAAAAATAAAAATCCAGGAGTTTCCTGGATTTTTATTTGCGTTTAAATAACACTTTGTCGCTTGTTATTTGCGAGGTTGTATCCCAAGTGGTCTCATCCTTTGGATCATAGGCTTCTAAAAATTCAATAACTTCTTTTGTTACCGCCGTTGGAGTTGATGCTCCTGCTGTGACAGCAACGGTTTCGATCTCTTTGAGCCAATTAAGGTCGATATCCGCTACAGAGGCGATGCGATGTGAAGGGGTATGGGCACGCTCGATTGAAATTTGTGAGAGTCGCGCCGTATTATTGCTATGCGGATCACCAACAACTAATGTTAAATCAGCTGCTCCTGCTTGATTGGCGACGGCCTCTTGACGCACTTGAGTGGCGTTACAAATTTCTTTAATAAAGGTTGCCTGTGGAAATTTTTCTTTTATTTTTTCTGAGAGTGAGTAAACATCCCACAGGCTCATTGTTGTTTGATTGGTGATAATAATTTTTTCGTTAGTTAGCGCGAGTTTTTCTAATTCATCGGCCTTAGATAAGAGATGGATATGGTCTTTATCTACACCGAGTGCTCCTTCAGTTTCTGGATGTCCGTGCTTACCAATATAAATGACGTCATAGCCAGCATCGATATGTTCTTTCATCAAAACATGGGTTTTAATGACGTCTTTACAACTAGCATCAATAACGGTTAACCCTTTATCCATCGCTTTTTGCTTTACCGCGGGAGCGATTCCGTGTGCAGTAAAAATAACAGTTCCGGCGTCGATTTGTTCAAGGAGTTCTTCACGTGTTTTTGTTTTATCGTCGATGGTGATGACGCCTAAATCATCAATCGCCTTCGTGATGTGTTCGTTATGAACAATCATGCCAAGGACATAAATAGGTCGTGGTAACGATTCGTCTTTTGCTGCATCTTGAACAATATTTAGGGCGCTAATAACCCCGAAACAGTAACCTCTTGGGGCAATTTTTATGACTTTCAATGCATTCACCTCTACTTTAGATTATGTATTTATTATAGCATATTTCGACTTAAAACTCCTAATAATGAACAATATAGCTTGAATTTTAAGTCCTATGTTTGATATGATAGAATTTGTATGTCAAATGGAATAGCAAAATAACGAGTTATTTTCGTTAAGATGGATAGAAGTTAGTCATACTAACAGTGAAGGAGTGGTAGAAATGTCTGTACGTTTTGAAGAGTTAAAGATTAAGCCTTACTTAAAGGAAGCCGTAGCGAGTCTACATTTTGAAGAATTAACACAAATCCAGGAGGAAGTCATTCCGTTAGCATTACAAGGGAAAGATATTATTGGACAATCGCAAACAGGAAGTGGAAAAACACATGCTTTCTTATTGCCGATTTTTCAAAAGTTAGATGAACAAGCACAACAAGTTCAAGCCGTGATCACAACTCCAACGCGTGAGTTAGCGGATCAAATTTATCAAGTAGCGAATCAACTTGCTTCATTTTGTGAGCACCCAATTAAAATTGGACGTTTCGTTGGTGGAACAGATAAGCAAAAAACAATTGAAAAATTAGGAACACAACCTCAAATTGTAATTGGGACTCCAGGTCGTATTAAAGATTTATCGATTAACGAACGCGCCTTATTCGTTCATACGGCAAAAATGTTTGTAGTTGATGAGGCAGATATGACGCTTGAAACTGGATTTTTAACTGAAATTGATCAGATGGCCGGAACGATGGGGAACGATTTACAAATGATGGTGTTTTCAGCAACGATTCCTCAAGCGTTAAAACCCTTTTTGAAAAAATATATGACGGCTCCGGTGCATATTCATATTCAACCTCGTCAACAAACAGCGGTTAAAATTGAGCATGTTTTATATCCGACAAAACACCGTAATCGTGTAAATATTGTGGCCCAGTTATTAAAGGCATTAAACCCTTATTTAGCGATTATTTTCGTGAATACGAAACAAAGTGCAACGGAGGTGGCGAATGCTTTAACATCGGCAGGGCTTCGTGTCGGACAAATTCATGGGGATTTAACCCCACGTCAACGTCGTCAAATGATGCAACGTATTCGTCATTTAGAGTTTCAATATATTGTAGCGACAGATATTGCCGCACGTGGAATTGACATTGAGGGAATTAGCCACGTGATTAACTACGAATTACCACAGGATTTAGAGTTTTACATTCATCGTGTCGGTCGAACAGCGCGTGGAAATTATGATGGAATGGCGATTACGTTATACGATTCAAAAGAGGAAGAATTATTACAACAACTTGAAGCGCGTGGAATTGAATTTAACTATCGTGAATTAAAAAATGGAGCATTAGTGGAGGTAAATGCGCGTAATGCTCGTCAAAAACGTGTGAAAAAGGAAAATGAAATTGATAAAATTGCGAAAGCTAAAATCCGTAAACCGAAAAAGGTAACACCGGGTTATAAAAAGAAAATGAAAGCTCAAATGGAGCAGGTGAAGCGTCAGGAACGACGTAAACGTAAATAATAGAGGGTTAGGTGGTATAAGATGTTAAAAATTGGATCACATGTTGGGATGGCTGGAAAGGAAATGCTTCTTGGAGCGGCTAAGGAGGCCGCCTCATATGGTGCAAATACGTTTATGATTTACACGGGGGCCCCACAAAATACGCGTCGTAAACCGATTGAAGAGCTAAATATTGAAGCGGGATGGGAGTATATGAAGCAGCATGGACTATCTGATATTGTCGTCCATGCACCTTATATTATTAATTTAGCGAATACTGTTAAACCGGAAACGTTTGAATTGGCCGTTGAGTTTTTAGCGAAAGAAATTGAACGATCAGAGGCGCTGCGCGCTTATACACTTGTCTTGCATCCAGGTGCACATGTAGGAGCTGGAGCAGAGGTTGGATTGGCCAAAGTGGTTGAAGGACTTAATGAAGTGTTAACGAAAGATACGAATATTACGATTGCGCTAGAGACGATGGCAGGAAAAGGGACGGAAGTTGGGCGTAGTTTTGATGAGCTGGCCTATATTTTTGATAATGTCGTACATAATGAAAAATTACGTGTTTGTTTCGATACCTGTCACGTTCATGATGCAGGCTATGACTTAGTGAATGACTTCGCGGGTGTTTTAGAATCGTTTGATCGTTTAATTGGAAAGAAACAGATTGCCGTTTTCCATATTAATGATAGTAAAAATATAATGGGGGCCAAAAAGGATCGTCATGAGAATATTGGATTTGGCGAAATCGGATTTGATGCCCTCAAAACCATTATGTATCATCCAGATTTTAAAAAGGTTCCGAAAATCTTAGAGACACCTTATGTTGCTGTTGGCGGGGATTCTAAAGAGAAATTACCACCGTATAAACAAGAAATTGAGATGTTTAGAAAAGGGGAGTTTGACCCTAAAAATCTTGAACGTATTTTAGGAAAACAATAAAAAAAGGTTCTTTGTCAAATAGTGTTGCTGATTAATTTGTAACCTGTTACAACGAAAATTCAAATCGAAATCCTAGTAGCTATGCTGCTAGGATTTTCGTTTTAGGCTTTGTTAGATTTTGAACCATGAGAATACGAGATTTAAAGTGATAGAAACTACGATATCCAAAGGCAATACGCTTAATGACCTTAATTTTATTATTAATTCCTTCGATGGGACCATTTGTGTAATGAGTTGAGAGTGTATTTTTAATATAGGATTGATAAGTTTTAAAGGTTTGGAAAGCCGTTTGAAACTCAGGAGAAACAAGCGGATGTTCCGTTTCGAGTAAATGATTAAATCGTTTTAAGTTTTTTGTCTGAAGAGCGAAAAGTAACTCTTGATATAAATCATAGGTTGCTTTTAATTCAGGAGATAAATCAAGTAGAAAGTTTAAGATATCAATTTCACGCATGGGTTGTTTAAAGCAGTAAACTGATCGATAAGTGGTGGTATTAAGTAAAGCGTGAGATTTTAAAAATAAGCGCCAATAACGTTTGAATTTACGACCATGCTTTTTGAACTTTTTCATGAATCGGATTCGAGTTTTGTTCAGTGCACGAGAGAGATGTTGAACGAGATGAAATTTATCAATGATAATTTGGGCATGAGGAAAAAGATCCTTAATGAGGCTGATGTAAGGAGCGTACATATCAATCACAATATTTTTTACTCGATGACGTGCTTCCTTTGTGTATCGTTTAAAATAAGCTTGAAGGGAGTTTAAACGACGATCTTCAACGATATCGATGATTTGTTTTGAGTCAGCATCGCAAAAAATAAAAGACATATGCCCCTCAGCAGACTTAACGGATTTAAATTCATCAAAACAGAGATTTTCAGGTAAATAATTAAGGTTTAAGGTTTGAGATTCATAAAAGCTATGGATGATTCGATTGACGGTTGAATGAGAGACCTGATGGCGACGTGCGATATCACATTCAGAAATTTTATTTTGGGCCTCTAAAGCAATGGCGTGTTTCGTATGATAAGAAATGTAACAGTTCTTTTCAACAATTGAAGTACTTAGTGTAAAAGTAGACTGGCAATGCCCACAATAATAACGCTGTTTTTTTAGGTCTAAGTAGGTATCGTGAAGAGAGACTTTTGGAATGACAATTCGAGAGGTTTTAAATCCATGCTTCTTAAATTTTGAATCAAATAGGGTTCCGCATTTTTGACAATGAGTCGGTTGATACGTAAGAATACCTTTAAAGATAAAGCTAGTAATTCCGTTCAACTTCACTTCCTCAAGATAATCTTCTGAAAATGTAATATTTTTATCTTTAATATTTAAAAGTTTTCTAGTAAAATATGAGTGAGACATTAAATCTTATCCTTTCAATATTGTTTTAGTCGATAACATTGTAACAGGATTGAGACTTGAAGTCTCTTTTTTTTTATCCTATGAAAAAAGTGCTGCTTAATCAGCAACACTAAATATTATAGAACCTAAAAAAATAACCATCCGTTTGGATGGTTATTTTTTATGACGAATTGTCAATACAAATGCGACAGTTTCTCATGAAATAGCTCGAATGAAGTTTTCCAACCTAAGCATTTTCGTGGTCGATGATTAATGAGGAGGAGGGCTTCATCAATCTCTTTCTCACTAACTCGTGCTAAGTCCGTCTTCTTCGGAAAGAATTCTCGAAGAAGACCATTGGCATTTTCATTACTTCCTCTTTGCCAAGAGGAATAGGCGTCAGCGAAGTAAACAGGAACCTTTAAATCTGCTTCTACTTTGGAATAACAAGCAAACTCTTTTCCTCGATCAACGGTATAAGTTTTAAAGGTGTCTTTAGGAAAATGTTCATATAACTCACTAATCGCTCGGTACATTTCAGATGCTGAGCGATTTTCGATTTTAACGGCGACATAAAATCGTGTTTGACGTTCAATAAATGTAGCTAAACATCCTTTACTTTTACCACGGCTTGAAACAACTGTATCAAGTTCCCAATGACCAAATGCCTGACGTTTTTTTACCTCTTTCGGACGTTGATGAATTGATGTCCCAATGTTAAATCGTCCGCGTGTTTCTCGTGGTTTTCGGCGTTTTCCCTTTTGCCTTAAACAGCTTAAATCCCCTAACAAAATCGTTCCGTCATAAATCCAACGATAAATAGTTTTGAATGAAATAACACCCTTTAAAACCGTATTAGAAATTTGTTCAGGCGACCAGGTTAACTTTAAATAATGTTGGATGGTTTGAATAACTTCTTCAGATTTGGTCTCTGGACGATGACAAACTAAGCGACGTTGCTCGGCTAATTCATCTGCTAGCTCTGCTTGATACGTCTTTTGAGTATTTCGTTTTAGTTCACGAGCAATGGTTGAATGATGACGATTTAATTGCCCCGCAATTTGTCTCGTTGAATAACCCATTTTTGAAAGAACTTCTATACGTGTACGCTCAAATGTGTTAAGATGTTTATAACTCATAAATAGATCTCCTTGTTAAGAATTTGGTGTGGTAACTTCATTCTATAACAAAGAATTCTATTTATGAGCTTTTTTTATTTGTCGCACTTAATATTACAATCTGTCTTATTAAAAATGATATTTCGTTTAATTCCAGTAATTAATTCATTGTATTTAGATATATTAGACGTTTTTAAATAGGTACGTAATTGGTCATGATTTAAAGATAACGAAGGCTCATCGATAATCTCACTCCAATGATGGGTCAGGAGATGATGAAAGTTTATTAAGTCATTGGGATCAATTTTCAAATCGTTCTTACAGTTTAAAGTGAATAACTCCTCAACACTTAAATGCATCAAGGTTGTTTTTAGTAACTCATACATAGCAAGTCCCCCTTTGTAACAAATGAGTGGCACTTCTTTATACTATGCAGTTTATGGAAGAATGGTTCGAAAAATGCTTATCTTTTTTCTGGCATCGTTTACAAGTGAGATTCTTTTTTGTGTCTTTACGTGATATGAAAAAAACCTCGAAGCATATTCGAGGTTTTTAAGTTAGGCTTTTTGTTGTTGCTCACGTTCTTTGACTAAAAGTTGAATTTCTTCGACTAATGTATCAAACATTTGATCTTCTGGGACTTTTCGAATAATTTCTCCGTGTTTGATGAGGATTCCTTCTCCGCGACCACCGGCAATCCCAATATCGGCATTTTTAGCTTCACCTGGGCCGTTAACCGCACACCCCATTACAGCAACATGAATATCGTGAGGAATTGTGGTTAAGTAATCTTCAACGCGTTGAGCGAGTGGAATTAAATTATATTGAATACGTCCGCACGTTGGACAAGAAATAAGGGTTGGAGCATTTTTGATTAATCCAAAATTTTTGAGAATTTCACGTGCGACTTTAATTTCCTCAACCGGATCGGCACTTAATGAAACGCGCATGGTATTTCCAATTCCTTGGTGAAGTAAAATCCCGAGTCCGATTGAACTTTTAATTGTTCCAGAAAATGCCGTTCCTGCCTCTGTAATTCCTAAATGTAAAGGATAGTCAAACGTTTGGGCTGCAAGTTCATACGCTTTAATCGCTAAATCTGTATCCGACGCTTTTAGCGAGATAATGATATCTTCAAACCCTAAGTCTTCTAAAATTTTAACATGCAATTGGGCGCTTTCGACCATTCCTTCTGGCGTTGCTTGCCCATATTTTTTTAAAATTTCACGTTCGAGTGAACCGGCATTGACTCCAATACGAATGGCCACCTGTTTTTTCTTAGCCGCTTCAACGACTTGGCGAACCTTTTCTTCGTTTCCGATATTTCCAGGATTAATTCGGATTTTATCGACACCTGCTTCAATCGCAAGTAAGGCTAAACGATAGTCGAAGTGAATATCAACGACTAACGGAATAGAAATTTGTGCTTTAATCTCTTTTAAAGCGTGTGCATCTGCCTCATCTAAGCATGCGACGCGGACGAGTTGACATCCCGCTGACGCTAAACGATTAATTTGTTCGACTGTGGCTAAGACGTCGTGCGTTTTCGTTGTGGTCATACTTTGAATAATGACCTCATCTTTACCACCAATAAATAAGTTTCCGACTTTTACACGTTTTGTATGTTGACGATGTGTGAACTGAGACACCGTAAATCACCCCACAATTTAGCTTCTTTTGATATAAAATGCGAAAATGACATTTCCTATCTGTCTTTAATTATATAATAATTCCAGAGTGTTTCAACTGTTATACAAAAAAATCAGGAGGCGAAGAGATGACGGAATATCCTTTTTTACCATTACCTTATACTTATAATGCGTTAGAACCTATTTTGGATGCAAAAACAGTAGAGATTCATTACACTAAGCATCATAAAGCTTACTTAGACAAATTAAATGCACTCGTCAAACGATATCCTTCTTTTTTTGAGGGGAAAACGATAGAAGATGTACTGAGTCATCCCGATGAAATTCCAGCTGATATTCGTCAAGAGGTGATTAATCAAGGGGGCGGGTATGCCAATCACAACCTGTATTTTTATTGTTTATCACCGAATGGCGGAGGGGAGCCGTTTGGAAAATTAGCGAAAGAAATTAAACTCGCGTTTGGAAGTTTTGATCAATTAAAACGATTACTCGCACAGGCAGCAACGTCTCAATTCGGATCGGGTTATGGATGGCTAGTTCTTGATCAGAATAAAAAGTTACGGGTGGTGAAGACACTTAATCAAAATTCTCCATTAAGTGCAGGCTTTACACCATTATTAAATCTTGATGTTTGGGAGCACGCGTATTATTTGAAATATCAAAATCGTCGGGCGGATTATACAGAGGCTATTTTTGAAATTATTAACTGGGATGAAGTGGAGCGCCGTTTTGAGGAAGGGCTTCGTAAATAGTAAAAAAACTGGTTCGAGTAATGAACCAGTTTTTTTAATTTTAACAAAAGTGGACAGACTAAAGGTATGTATCCATAGGTGAGGAGGGAGATTTATTTGATTGGAGAATGGATCTCATGAACAAGGATAACAGGGTTAAGATGATGAATGAAATCTTCCCACCTATCGCGCCCCTGTTGGATGGAAGAAGAGGTGTGGGGGTCGTGGGAACCCATACGACAAGATGACCTATTTTTTTACACAAAAAATTCAAAAGACCCGTTTTTAAGTGTGATATAATAGGTGAGAAGTTAGAGTGAAAGGTGCGGGATGGACGTGGATAAGTTATTTAAACTAATCAAGTCATTAGTTTTTAGAATACAAGTATTAAAAGTAGTTTGTTTGTTAATGTTTATTGTGATTGCGTTCCGTTTATATGCTATTCAGGTGAAGTATTCGGACGATTATCAGGCTTATGTGAATAAGACATCGACTGTTGCCTTGCAACGGAATGTTCCGCGTGGGGTCATCTACGATCGAAATATGTCTGTGTTAGTTGATAACGAGGCGGTGAGTACGATTACGTATCAACGGTATGCGGATGTCAGTGAAAAAGAGATGCATCAAATTGCTGATAAATTGGCGGATTTAATTGAAGTGGATTTTAGCAAGTTGACGTCACGTGATTTAAAAGACTTATACTTAGAGAAATTTGAGGATGAGGCGAAGGAGTTATATACGAAAGAAGAGTTGAAAAAGTATGGGGATAAAAAGCTCTATCAATTACAACTCAGTCGTATAACGGATGACATGTTATCAAAACTTACCGATCAGGATAAAGAGGCCCATGCGATTTATATTAATATGAAAAAGGGGACAAATCAGACATCTAATATTATTAAAAAAGGTGCAACTGAAGAAGAAGTAGCGATCGTTAGCGAACATTTGGAGTCGATGCCAGGGGTGAATACAGAGGTCGACTGGGATCGAACGTATCCAAGTGTTGCGCAGTGGCACCCGATTTATGGACGTGTTTCAAGTTATGAGCAAGGATTGCCAGCGGTGTTAGTAGATTATTATAAGGCGCATGACTATCAATCAAACGATCGGGTAGGATTATCCCAGTTAGAACTTTATTATGAGGCGTTACTTGGTGGGCATAAGTCGCAATATTTATTAACGAATGATGACGATACGTCAACGTATGATGAAATCTATGAGGGGCAACGAGGGTATGAATTAGTGTTAACCATCGATGCCGAGTTGCAGGCAGCCGTTAATGATATTGTCCGTGATGAGTTGTTAAATGCGAAGAAAAATTCATCGACGACGAAGTATTTACGTGAGGCGTACATCGTGATGACAAACCCTAATACGGGGGAAGTGTTAGCGATGACAGGAAATATTATTGATTGGGACGACGAAGCAAAAGATTATGTGATTTATGATAACTCGCTTGGAACTTTTCAAAGTTCGTTTACGGTCGGATCGGTTGTTAAAGGTGCGACCTTGCTTAGTGGATTTAAGTATGGAGTGACGACGCCAGGACAAGTGGTTAATGATACAAAGATGTACTTTAAAGGTGGTCTTGTCAAAGGATCGTGGCAAACATTAGGGGCGGTTAATGACTTAACAGCGTTACAAAAGTCGAGTAACGTGTACTTCTTTGACCAAACGATTCGTTTCGGTGGCTCATATTATTCACCGTACATGGCGCTAAATCTGAATTTAGATGTTTTTGATAAATATCGTTCAACCTTTAATGAGTTTGGACTCGGTGTAAGTACTGGAATTGATTTACCGAATGAGTCGACGGGATTAGTTGAAGCGCAGCGAACGTCAGGGAAACTTTTAGACTTCGCGATTGGACAGGCGGATTTATACACGCCGATGCAACTTGTTCAGTACGTTTCAACGGTTGCGACGAGTGGGAAACGTTTTGCTCCGACACTCGTGAAAGAAGTCTATTTGCCATCGAATGACGATATAAGTGGAAAACAATTAGTTAAAGGGTTTGCTCCTAATTTATTAAATGTGGTTGAATTAGATCAACAATATTTTGATCGTGTTCATCAAGGGTTTGTAATGGCCTTACAACAAAGTGGAGGAACGGGATATTCAACGTTCTATAAGGCAAACTATAATCCTGCAGGTAAAACAGGGACGGCACAGGAATATGCGCGTGATGCGGATGGACGATACATCAAGGATGCCAACGGCGAATTTATTGACGTGCATAGTCGAACATTAATTGCCTACGCCCCTGCGGATAAACCAGAGGTGGCTCTTTCTGTTATTGTTCCGCAATGTGAGTTACCGAGTCAATCCCACCCGATTTCGCTTCAAATTGGTGAACGAGCGATGCAAGCCTATTTTGATTTAAAGAAAGAACGAATGGCGGCTCAAAATGAAGTGGATAATGGAGAGACTATAGGACAAGCACCGGAGAATGTAGCACAAGGTGAGTAAAGAAAAACAGAAATGGCTGAATAAAAGGGGAGAAAGGCCCCATAATAAATTGATTTAACGTGTAAAAAATATAGGCGAAAACGAATGACTTGGAAACTATTTTTAAATAAGGGATAAATTACTTATAAATAGGTCTTGAGGTACGATTAAGCTTTTGTTATAATTTTTACACAGGAGATTAAACAACAAAGAAACACTTTATAGTACAAATTGATAAAAAAAACTTTGTTTTTTGATGTCGTGCGTGCTATAATGTAGAAGTTGTTATTAGATTGGAGGGATTTTAGTGCGAGTAAATCTTACATTAAAATGTACAGTTTGCGGTGAAGAAAATTACATTTCTAAAAAAAATAAACGTAATAACCCAGAACGTCTTGAGATGAATAAATACTGCCCACGTTGCCGTAAATCAACTGCTCATCGCGAGAAAAAATAAGGAGTCATCCTTTTTACAAGCCCTGCCTTCGGTAGGGTTTTTTTTATGTTCAAACAAAATGTATGGATGAGAACTTTAAGAGTTGAAGGTTTTAGCTTTTTTAGGCAGTGAGGAGACTAATCTAGTAGAACGAATGGGTTATTTTATCTATTGACTAAAGAAAAATAAAGAAAGAAAGCGATTTTTTACACTTTTTAGTGAATAATGTTTGTGAAAAAATAAATCATGGTATATAATTAAAAATGAATTTAAGACACATTTGCATTTCATAAAAATAGTGAAGCTGTCGGAGTTCGCGAAAATATGGCATACGAAAGTGTATGTCATAAAAACATGTTGTAGAGGTGAAAGATATGAAAACAGGTGTAAGACGCGTTGCTTTAGTCGGAACAGGATTCGTAGGAATGAGTTTCGCATACTCAATGTTAAACCAAGGCGGATTAGAAGAATTCGTTTTAATCGATGTAAACAAAGATAAAGCTGAAGGGGAAGCAATGGATTTAAGCCATGGTTTACCATTTGGACCACAAAAAATGGATATCTGGGCGGGGACATATGAAGATTGCCGTACAGCAGATATCGTTGTTATTACAGCAGGAGCTAACCAACAACCAGGGGAAACTCGTTTAGCTTTAGTTGAAAAAAATGCAAAAATCATGCGCGGAATCGTTCGTGAAATCATGAAATCAGGATTCAATGGAATTTTATTAGTAGCAAGTAATCCAGTTGACGTATTAACTTACGTTGCATGGCAAGAATCTGGATTACCACGTCACCGTGTAATCGGATCAGGAACAACTTTAGATACAGCTCGTTTACGTTTCGAAATCGGTAAATATTTAAATGTTGACCCACGTAACGTACACGGATACATTATCGGTGAACACGGAGATACTGAGTTCCCATTATGGTCTCATACAACTGTAGGTGTTCAACCAATTATGGATGTTGTGGCTAACAACCCTAAATTCAACCAAGAAGATTTAGAGCAAATTTACGTAAATGTACGTGACGCTGCTTACCACATCATTGAACGTAAACGTGCAACTTACTACGGAATCGGTATGGCATTAGCTCGTATCGTACGTGCTATCTTAGGTGATGAAAACAGCTGTTTATCAGTTTCAGCTTACTTAAATGGACAATACGGACAAAATGACGTATTCGTAGGGGTACCTGCAATCGTTAACCGTAACGGAATCCGTGAAGTATTCGAATTAAACATTACTGAAGAAGAAACAGAAAAATTAACAAAATCAGTTAACGTATTAAAAGAAACTTTAAATACAGTTAAATAATTTTAAAAAAAAGCACCGGACTCTGACACGGTGCTTTTTTTTATGAATTTTGAATATGTAACGGGTTTGGTTATTTTTAAAGGGGTTACATCTTTTTATTAAGAAGACTTTATGATAAAATGAATACGAAGAAATTATTAAAGGATCAAGTACATGATATAGGAAGATATCTGACTTTATGTGGCATGATAAGGAGGAGTTTGAAAATGAATAAATATGTATTCGGAATTGACGTTGGTGGGACAACAATTAAATGCGGATTATTTTCATCAAAAGGTGAAATTTTAGATTCTTGGGAAATCGTTACGAATAAAGAAGATAACGGGGACCATATCGTTTCTGATATTGCACGTACGATTGAAGCAAAATGCGAAGAAAAAGGAATTCAATTAAGCGAGGTTGAAGGTGTTGGAATTGGGGTTCCAGGACCTGTTGATAATAATGGTGTTGTCAAAGTTGCCGTGAACTTAGGATGGACAGAACGCCATGTGAAAACGGAATTAGAAGAAATGATTAAAGTTCCAGTGGCAGTTGGAAATGATGCAAACGTCGCTGCATTAGGTGAATTATGGTTAGGGGCTGCTGCAGGGGCACAAGATGCGATCATGTTTACGTTAGGAACAGGTGTTGGTGGTGGAGTCATCGTTGATGGTAAAGTTGTTGCAGGTGTTCATGGTGCTGGGGGAGAAATCGGTCACTTAGCGGTTGTTCTTGAAGATGGGAATCAATGTAACTGTGGGAAAAAAGGATGTTTAGAAACGGTTGCTTCTGCAACAGGAATCGTTCGCGAAACAGAAAAATTCTTACTTCATACAGCAGAAGAATCAACGTTACGTCAATTAGATAAAATCGAAGCTAAAGATGTCTTTGATGCAGCGAAAGCTGGAGATGCTGTTGGATTAAAAATGGTTGATCAATTAGGTCGATATATTGGTTTAGCGGCAGCTAACTTAGCAGCAACAACTGATCCACAAAAGATTATTATCGGTGGAGGGGTTTCAAAAGCCGGAGACATTTTAATCGATACCATCGTTAAACATTACCAAAATTATGCTTTCAGTGCGGTTCGTCAAACACAATTTGTTTTGGCTGAATTAGGAAATGAAGCGGGAATTGTTGGTTCAGCTTATTTAGCTAAAACGTTATAATAATAATTAGAAAAGCACCCTTTGTGGGTGCTTTAATCGATTGATGAGGTGATTTTGTTGAACGTTTATCCATTAGTATTAGGACCTGTTCAAACGACGTGCTACGTTGTTTCAAGTCAAGGAAGGGCAGTTATTGTAGATCCCGCTGCCAATGCCACTAAAATTATTCAATATTTAGGGACGAAGAAACTCATCCCTGAGGCAATTTTGTTAACTCACGGTCATTTTGATCATATTGGTGCTGTCAATGAGTTAGCAGCGAAGTACAGTCTTCCAATTTATGCGCATAAATCGGAAAAAGAGTATTTTGATCAACCAGAGGTTAATCTTTCAACGATGACGTATCAACCGTTTGTGTTAAGCGAAGACCTGGATTATCATTGGTTAGCGGATGGGGCAACACTTACTTGTTTGGATACTCAAGTAAAAATCTTTCATGTACCTGGTCACACGTCGGGAAGCCTATGTTACTATTTTGTGAAAGATCGCATGGTATTCACAGGAGATACACTATTTAAACAATCGATTGGACGAACAGATTTTATTTATGGAAACCATCAACAGTTAGTGACTGGAATCAGACAGAAATTATTAACCTTGCCAGATGATACACTTGTTTATCCTGGCCATGGTGACTGTACAACGGTTGCAGACGAAAAAAGAAACAATCCATTTTTAAACAACTAGGAGGAGGCGAATTTGCCTCCTTTTTTTATAGGTTCATTGGTGATGAACAATGTTTAAACATATTTATTGTTTTTTAGACATAGGGTATACAAGTGGCGCCATGTTTTATCCTAAACTTACGGTCATTATCATTGATCCGATGTGTTTGATGATTAAATCGTGAGAGAGGTAACATGAGAGGTGAAAGCTTTTTCGCCCCATAAGAGATAGATTTTTTATAAAGGGAGGAGAGAAGAAATGGATCAAACGGGACAATCAAATCCATTAGGGGAGGCCCCTCTTTTTAAATTGATTTGTAAATTTGCCATTCCCTCAATGATTAGCCTTTTGGCGAGTGCGATTTATAATATTACAGATCAGATGTTTATTGGTCATCAGGTGGGTGTTCTTGGAAATGCGGCAACGAATGTTGCGTTTCCTGTCGTCACTTTGGCAACTGCTATTTCTCAGTTGGTTGGTGTTGGGACAGCGGCTCATTTTAATATTTGTCAAGGAGCCGGACAGGAGTCGGATGCTAAACGATTTATTGGAAATGGACTTGGGTTCATGTGTTGCGCGGGAGTCGTTATGATGGGGGCTTTATTTTTGTTTAAGTTAACCATTTTAAATTTATGCGGAGTAACGGATGAAGTGTTTAACTATGCTAATCTTTATTTAAGTGTCACGCTATTTGGTATCCCGTTCTTTATCTTTTTTACCGCGGGTAGTTTTCTGATTCGGGCGGATGGGAGTCCACGCTATGCGATGGGGTGTTCGATGACGGGGGCGCTATTAAATGTCGTTCTTGATGCTCTTTTTATGCTCGTTTTTAAATGGGGAATCTTTGGTGCTGCACTCGCCACCGTTTTAAGTCAAGGGGTTTCAGGAACGCTTTGTTTATGGTATTTTAATCGCTTCCGGGCGTTTAAGATTAAGTGGCAAGATCTTCGGCTTCAACCGACGTATGTGTGGGAGATTGCCAAATTAGGATTTCCTAATTGTTTAACGCATTTTTTAATGATGGTGGTCAACGTGTTGATGAATCATACGCTCGTTTTTTATGGTGCCCAAAGTCTATATGGAAGTGCTATTCCGTTGGCAGTTTCCGGAGTGGTCGCCAAACTCTATACAATTTTATCGGCGTGTTCAATTGGACTAGCCCAAGGATGTCAGCCAATTTGGGGATTTAATAAGGGGGCTAAAAACTACCGTCGGGTGAAAGAAACGTTTAAAAAAGCGATGATGATGGGATTGATGTTTAGTTTTACGGCATTTTTACTGTTTCAACTCTTTCCACGCCAAATTGTTGGGATTTTTGGTGGAGGAGGGGAGCTGTATTTTCAGTTTGCGACTAAATACATGCGCATTTATTTGATGCTCATTTGTGTCGTTGGGGTTCAACCGCTCATTGTCAACTTCTTTACCAGTACGAAAAAAATGAAACAGAGTATGATTCTTTCACTGGCCCGTCAAGGACTCTTTCATATCCCTTTAATTTTGTTGTTCCCGATGTGGTTAGGGATAGATGGAGTGCTATACGTCGGACCCATTGCGGATTTTTTAACCTTTATGTTATCTATTATTTTGATCATGCGCTATTTTAAAGAACTAAATGAATCTGAGTTTTAAGTGTATTTTTACAATAGACGAATTAAAGCCCTTAACTGTGAATTGAAAACAGGTAAGGGCTTTTGTTTATTGAGGAAGTTTTTGTTTAATGAGGGTGACGATTTCTTCTACGGTTTTATGATCGGTCTTAATGGTATCATGGGCGCATTCTCTGTAGAGGGATTCCCTTTTGTCGTACAAGGTACGAAGTTTTTGTTCCATTGGTTCATTTTGGAGGAGGGGACGATTTTGGTCATCGACCCGAGTGACTAATGTTTGGATGCTTGCTTCTAAGAAAATGACGTAGGCGTTATTTTTGAGGTGTTCTCGATTTTCTTTTTGGATGATGATTCCGCCTCCGGTTGAGAGAATGCCTGGAAAGGTTAAAAGGGTTTGGAGCGCTCTCGTTTCTAGTGTGCGAAAGTAGGCTTCCCCTTTGGTAGCAAAGATGTCTTTGATTTGTTCATGGGTTGTTTGTTCGATAAAAAGGTCGCTATCGTGCCACGGGAGGTGGAGTTCCTTTGCGAGTTGTTTTCCAATGGTGGTTTTCCCACTTCCCATCATGCCAATGAGGGCAATTGGTTTCATATGAAATCCCTCCTAGTTCATAGTGTAATCATGGGTCTTTTTGTCATAGGTAATGCTCCCAGATTCTAAGTATTCATTATAGTGAAATTGATAGGTGACTGCAAGTGTCTCATACCCATTTTTATAGCTTATGGTAACCGGGGTCCCATTATGTAAGGAAATGACCTGAGGTGGTATTTTTTCATGTCCTTCAACGATTTTTGTTCCTAGTTGGTCTGTTATTTGTTTGACGCATTCTTTTTTGAGTAGGGAGAGTGTTAAGTGATCGCGTTCGAGGTGATAAAGACGCGCCTGATCTTCAATTCGATAGGAGAGGTGAAGCAGGAGAAGGGCGATCATTAAGCTCATCGCGAGTGTTAAGGGAAGAATCATCCCCTTTTGGTTCATCAACTGGCACCTCCGTTTCGTCAATCTGATCCTCGTTAAGTGGTTGAAGTGGGAACCGATGAGAGGTTAGGTAAATGGAAAAGCTATTATTTTTAGTGCGAAGGGTGAGGGTGACGGACTGATCATGATGTTGGGTGATGTCTAATTGGTCACAATGATAGAGGGCGACTTCGCCGCCCTTTCCATCGACTTGGCGCATGAGGCGATGATTAGAAATAAAGTAGGTAGATTGTTTGCCCGATTCAAGATAGAGGGTAAGCTTTTCTCCTGAGATATCGAACCGAAGCGCGTGTTGAGCTTCTTTTTGCAAACGTGCGCGCAAGGTTGTTATTTCCTCATGACTCACCCGGTCTAAATCGGTTTGGTACGTTTTAATGAGGGGGAAGAGTCGAAGGATGAGAAGTGTCAGAAGGGCTGTAATGACGAGACCGATGAGATGTTCAACGAGTAAAAATCCATGATTAGATAAGCTATAGACAAATTTTTTGTTCACCGGATTCCCTCCAGTCATAAGTAGCACAAAGTTGAGCATCTTTTTGGGTGACGGTATAAGGGATGGGGGAGGTAAGATGAAGGGGGAATGAGAGGGTGTTGGGTTCAAAGAGCCAGCGATCTTTTAATACATAGAGGTGATAATAGAGCGTTTGTTGGACGTCAAGGTGCTGTTGCTTTTTGAGAAGTTTAGGTAAGACGTGGGAAAGACTCATGGCAACGGTACATAGGATCATCAGCCCGATGAGGCATTCAGTCAGAATATAGCCCTTTTGGTTCGTTCGAATCACGGATATCAATTCCTCCTGTTCCGATTGAAAAGACAATCTTTTTTTCTTGATACTTACTTTTAATAAGAAGTGTTTGACCACCTCCAATGTGGCCGAGGTTATTAAATGATAAATCGGTTAGTGTTGTACTAACGGATGGAAAAGAAATTCCTTGAGGGAGTGTCCGGAGTTGCTGGTTGGTTCCGTTTTGTCGAAGCGCATACTTGTTTTCTTTATGATAGATGCGTAACGTGTACGTCCCTCCTTGAAAGGGCATCATATTCGCTTGGCGAATGTAGTTTAAATCTGATTGGAGTAACGCAATGGCCTGATTAAGTTTGATGCCGTCATAAAGTTTTACAAGGGGTGGGAAGGAAATCAGAGATAATGTTCCGGTAATTAAGAGGGCTAGGAGCGCCTCGATGAGTGTAAATCCTTTTTGATTAAGAATCATTCGCCCTCCTTACACACTTTTTCGCGGTCTTTGGCGATTTGATTGAGTTCAGATTCGGATAAGGGCTCGCCTAGGAGATCGGCTGACGTTTTTTGTGCCTCAACGGATTGGTCAAAAGCCTCACATCCGGTCTGATTGGTTTTCTCTAACACGGCACTTGCTTTTGGAAAGACGAGGAGGACGAGTACCCCGACGATGACCATGACAATTAACATTTCAATAAGTGTAAATCCTTTTTGATTCATTTGAATTCTTTTTTTCATAAGATAATCCTCCGATTGTTTAGATAAGTTCCGCCATTTGAAAGACGGGTTGTAATAGACTTAAGTAAATGAGTACAATAATGAGCCCGATGAGGGCTAAAAAAATAAATTGAATCGTTTTAAATAAGGTGTTCATGTGTTGGGTGAGTCGTTTGAATTCTTCGGTGCTATAGGTCTTTAATTCTTGGTGCACCTTTGCAAGCTGCAAGGCGTGTTTCATTATAAGTTTGAAGTACGCGGTAAAGTACGGGCTCTTTTCGAACAAATCGCCAAGGGAAATACCGTTTTCTAGCCGTTGTTGAAGTTCGTCAATGATGTGGCGGACGAAGGGGATGTTTTCAAAGGATCGCATCATGAAAAGACTTTCTTTTAGCGGGAGTCCGCAGTTTAGGAAGATGAGCCATTGGCTGCTAAAGTAGTAGGAAAAAACGTGCTGAGAAAGCGATTTGAGCAGCGGAAAATGAAATAGGAGATGCGGAATACATCGGTGGGGACTTGTTAAAATGAGAAAGAAGCTACCGATGAGGAGAAAGATAAGGAGAAGGAGCCCGCCAAGAAGAAGGAGGACGCCATTTAGTAAGGTAGGATCGCCTTCAATATGGAAGCTTTGGTAAAAATCTTCAAGTTGTGGGAAGAAAAAAAGATAGACGATGCCAAGTATTCCGATCATTAAGGTAAATAGGAAGAGAGGGTAACGTAATTTTTTAGAAAGCTCCGCCTTGTTTTGAATTAAATGCTCGCTATATTCCGCCGCCTTTTGTAATCCTTGCAAGAGGGACCCCGCCTCTTCGCCACATCGGACAATATAGACAATTCGTTTTTCAAAGTGGCAAGTTTCTAAGGTGGAGGCAAAGGGTTGTCCATTGGCACAATGCGCTGCGAAGGGAGCGATGGCCTCTTGTTTAAAGAGTGTTCCCATAATCTCTAGTGCTTGTGCTAACGAAAATCCTTGCTCAATCAGTTGGCTAAAGCGAGTTAAAAATTTTTGTTGTTCGCAAAGGGGCCAACGGGGGGATAAGTGATGGATTGTGGGCATTATACTAACTCCTCGTCTAATGTGTGATAGGGAAGCGAAGCGGGCGAAAGTTGGGAAAATAGGTGATCGAGTTGTTCACCAAAACAAAGTTCAAACATGGCCTTTCGTTCGGCCCTATTCTCAATTAATCGTTGATTCGCGATGCCAACGAGTGCCTGTTCAAGGTCTTGGGTGGATATCCCGAGGTCGATGAGTCGATTTAAGGTCCCCCGCACATTTTTAGCATGGACGGTTGAGATGACTAAGTGACCGGTAAAGGCTGCACGCAGCGCCTGCCGAGCAGTCTTGACGTCACGAATTTCACCGATGACGATGACATCAGGATCGTGGCGCAAAATTTCTTTGATTCCAACATCGTAGGTCATCCCAAGACTTTCGTTGACTTGCATTTGAACGATATCGGGTTGTTGGTACTCAACGGGATCCTCAATGGTCACAATGCTTTTTCCAAGCTCGTCTTTTAAGTAATCGATCAAGGCGTAAGTCGTTGTTGTTTTTCCACTTCCCGTCGGACCGCTGATGAGAATTAAACCGGCCGGCATTCTTGCCATATCTTTTAAAATATCAGTCGTTTGAGGAAAGTGCGAAATTTCATCTAATTTTTTTTTATGGTGATGATTGATGAGTCGCAGCACAAGACTTTGATAATGAGGCGTCGGTAAAATGGAGACGCGCGTATAGTAAAGCGCTGTTGCATCTTTTAGCTTGAGTAATCCTGACTGAGGTTGTTTAGGATGGGTAAGGGTTAATGAAGCATGAAATTTGATATAAGCGAGGAGTTGTTCGTAGGTGGATGGGCTCATACGATCGCTTGAAATCATTAATGAACCGACCCGAAATTGAACGAGGATGTCGCGGTCTTTTAAGGTAAAATGAATATCGCTCGCTTTAAGGGTGATTGCTTCTTGTATGAGACGTTTAAGTCGCGTATGAATCGAGGGACCCGACTCCTGCTGAGTGGGAGTGAGTGGGGGATAGATTGGTTTTCTTTTTGTAAATAATGAGCTAACCCGCTGAAGGGGCATTAAAATCACCTCCTGCCTTACTATACGAAAAAAGAGGGCGATTTCCTTTTTTAAAAAGCTCTGTTTTAGGATAATTTTGATATTTCACATAGAATTTGCATAACTTAATCCTCAACTATCCATTATAATAGTGATAGAACAAACGTTTGTTTAGTTGGTTCATGCCAAAGTCAATAATTTTATCATTTTTAAATCGAGTAGCGCCAATTGATTTACCAGAAATCTTAGTTGAAGTTAAAAAAGGAATCTTTAAATCAAATTTATCTAAACCTCAAGCTGAAATTCAAGAAACCAGATATTCAGCAGGGTAATATAAATGCCCTTTTTGTCATGATGACCCTATCGTAAGGAAGGTAAAGCCAAAGGAATTTAACGCTATCTTTGCCGTAACTGTGGCCAATCATTTAGCCAACGAACTCAAACGCCAACTTCCTATTCAAAGAAAGAACCAAAAGCGTGGATTGATTATATCGAATGCATGATTAAAGAGCTATAAAGGAAATCACTCCAAAAGAACACGATTTAACATGCCAAGACCATCCCGTAAGTGTGAACGTTTCTTTGAAGGTCATAGTTCTCCCCACTCTGTTTTGTGTACGGATAGCGCCCCTGGATATGGGAGGTTAGCTTCCCAATTAGACTTAGAGCATAAGGTAATTCCGTCTGGAAAATACATGAAAGGTATTTATTACATCCAACATATCAATGTTTTTTATAGTAATTTTAAAGCTTTCTTACAAAAGTTTAGAGGTGTCTCAACTAAGCATCTAAATAGTTATTTAAAATGGTTCAAGTGGATTAAACTTTTTAAAGATGAAAAAGAACTTCTAAAGATTCAAAAAACTTACATTTAAATTACAGGCGAGTTATTCCGTAATTTCTAATGAGAAAATCAGCTTAAGAGAGCCCTTATGTATTTAAAATACTGAGTATATCTTTCTGATATGTTTTATATCTGACATGTCTTATAGTAGTATTAAATTATATTTTTAAACAGTTAAAAGAGAAAATATCTTAATCATGTTTATTCTTTTCTTGAGCATACTAAAGAATAAAAAAGGAGAAAAAATAGGATGAAAAAATATGTTATTTCCTTATTTATAGCTTTTCTATCTTTTAGCAGTCTTATTGCACAAGCACATCCGAAATCTGCTCAATTCATTGAAAGTAAAGATGACAGTGTAGAATGTTTAAATGTTGTATTTGAGAATCCAGATTTCCGTATATCATTTAGTTCAGGAAATGGAGAAATTATGGGTTGGACTGTACCTGAAGGAGCTGAGGATATAACTGAAGAGGAATGGTGTTATATTTTAATAGATTGTGCTGAAAAAATTTTTGGAAAAAATAGTGATCGTTATGAAGTGAATAAAGAGAAGTTTATGCATATGATTGAAGAAATGAAAAAATAAATTAGAGTTTACAATGAAAGGTTGGTTCGGTTAAACAGGATGGAGCGGGCGAAAGCGCCCCTTTGTTAAAGGTCGAACAACCAATCAGGCATCCGTTGGGGAAGTCGATGGATTGAACGAGGAGAGGCCATTAAAGGGGAAAAGTATAAAAAAAGCCACTCAGTTACCGAGGCGTCTGTTTAGAATCAATAGCGGATGAGGTGAAAGGCAGTGTTTGTTTATGGAAGGGGGAAGCCTTTTTTTAGTAAAGGGCGAATTTAATGGATTTAAATCGTTTAAAAGGATTGAAAGTATAAAGGAGTCTCGGTAGAATAATAATAGGACTAGTGAAAGTGAAGTGATATCAAGTGAATCTTGGATTGTTTTTTAGTGGAGGAGCACTTCCGCTGATTATTATTGTGATTGCCTTATTTCAAAAGATCGAGTGGCGGAAGGAAATAAAACGTCAGGCACGAACGTACTTTTATGAGGGAGCCTGGTTAAAATTTGCTCTTTGTTTGGTGATCTCGGTTGTGGGTGTGATTGTTTTATCTGCGTTACTCGGGGTGTTTATTCCCTTTTTATCGGTGTTATGCTCGGTGTTTGGAATGGGCGTTGTTTCGTATGGGACGATTGAGGTGATGCGTCTTATAAGAAACCATCAAGAGTTTGGATTAAGAGATTTTATTTCTATTGATAATGTAGGTGGAGCAGTTAGCGTCTATTTTATTAAATGGTTATATACCTTTTTTTGGTCGTTGCTATTAGTAATTCCAGGGATGATCAAGTCGTATTCTTATTCTCAAGCGATGTTTATTATCAGTGAGGATCCGGCGATTGGGGCTGATGGGGCGATTACCCGTAGTCGTGAAATGATGAATGGTCATAAATGGGAGTTAGTCATTTTACAATCGAGTTTCTTCGGATGGGCGATTTTAGGAGCCTTAACCTTTGGAATAGCGATTATCTATATCTTACCGCTTTATGCGATGTCAATGGCGGTATTTTATGAGTATGTGAAAAGGGACTATTTTGCTGCAAAGGCATAGGTGTTCATGAACGAACAGAGCGTTCATGGATTTATGGCGCGAATGAGCGTTTATGAGATAAATTTTAGGGTTAAAGCGAAAGTGACCGGTCGATTTGAGAGGCCGGTTGCTTTTTTTATGGTGTAGGAAAATGATATAATGGATCGTTTTGTGCTATAATAAGAGGACGAAAGTGAGTGATGTTATGATTCGAGTCGCACAAATTAAAATTTCAATAGATGATTCAATTGATAAGGTAAAAGAGTTAGTTTTAAAGCAATTACGGTTAAAGGAGCATGAGCTTTTAGATTATCGTATTTATAAACAATCGATTGATGCCCGTCGCCGTGGAAAGTTAGATTTCGTCTATACGGTCGATGTGGCGGTGAAAGATGAAGAAAAAATCTTGGCGAAGAAGTTACCTAATGTGTCTAAAACGCCAGATATTGAGTATAAGTATCCTGTGAAAGGTCAAGAGGCAATGAACCATCGTCCTGTTGTTGTTGGCTTTGGTCCAGCCGGTATGTTTGCGGCCTTAATTTTAGCTGAAATGGGGTATCGCCCCATTGTGTTAGAGCGTGGTGAAGCGGTTGATGAACGCGTACGTTCGATTGAAAAGTTCTGGAAAGAGGGAATCTTAAATCCAAATTCAAATGTGCAGTTTGGGGAAGGCGGAGCTGGAACGTTTTCTGATGGAAAGTTAACGACACGCGTGAAAGATTTACGCGGTCGAAAAGTGCTTGAAGCATTGGTTGAGGCCGGAGCTCCGGAAGATATTTTATATATGGCGCATCCTCACGTTGGAACAGATTTGTTACGCGGAATTGTGAAAAATATTCGCCAAAAGATTATTTCACTTGGAGGAGAGGTTCGCTTCAATCAACAAGTGACAGGGTTTTTAATGGAAGATGGGCACATTTGCGGGGTGAAAGTCAAAGGTGGTGACACACTGTTAACAGAAAATGTGATTGTGGCGATTGGACATAGTGCACGCGATACGTTTTATGAGTTATATGAGAGTGGGGTCTCTTTTACGGCTAAACCGTTTGCTGTCGGTGTAAGGATTGAGCATCCTCAAACTTTAATTGATGTGGCCCAATATAAAGAGTTTGCGGGACATGAAAAATTAGGGGCGGCAGAGTATCGATTGACGCATAAGGCTGAAAATGGACGTGGCGTGTATACATTCTGCATGTGTCCAGGTGGGCTTGTTGTCCCTTCAAGTTCTGAAAAAGGGCGTTTAGTCACAAATGGAATGAGTGAGCATGCACGTAATCAAGAAAATGCGAATAGTGCCTTACTTGTTCAAGTGTTTCCGGAGGATTTTGGATCAGATCATCCACTGGCTGGGATTGAATTTCAACGTCGATTAGAGGAAAAAGCCTTTGGGATGGGAGGAAGCGATTATAAGGCACCGGCTCAACTAGTTGGGGACTTCCTCAAAGGACAGGCCTCAAAACGTTTAGGAACGGTGACTCCCTCATATGCATTAGGTGTTAAGTTAACAAACTTACATAAGTTGTTCCCATCGTATATGACAGATGCCATGAAAGATGGTCTGAAGGCTTTTGATCGAAAATTACACGGCTTTGGGATGGATGATGCGGTGATGACTGGCGTTGAATCTCGCTCTTCTTCGCCAGTGAGAATGGATCGCGATAGCGAAACATTACAGTCGCTGACGGTTAAAGGGGTCTATCCATCAGGAGAAGGTGCAGGCTTTGCAGGAGGTATTGTATCAGCTGGAATTGACGGAATTAAGTGTGCAGAGGCAATGATTCAAGCCTTTGCGCCAAGTTTAAAGAAGTAGATGAGAACGTCATTGCTTTTATTGAATATAAAAAATCACACCGTTTGATGGTGTGATTTTTTAATGTTGAATCGTTACCATTTGACCGGCTTGCAAAAAGAGGTCTTGATTGAGATGAACGAGTTCATCTGGGGTTAGTTTGTAACGAATTAAAAGATCTTGGAGGGATTCCCCTTCAGCAATGACATGGATCCTGTTATTCTCTAGCAGGGGAACGTTGATGAATTGTTTAGGTTGAATGATAAGGGGCTTATTTCCGTTTAATTTCATGAGTTCAACCGGGGTTGTGTCAAATTGGGTGGCAATGCTTTTAATCGTGTCACCCGCTTGAATCATATATCGAGTTATTGTTAATGGTTGCGCATTCATTTTATTCACTTCCTTATCGTTAGGGATAAGTTTCCTACTATAATCTATGCAAAAAGTGTGGGGATTTGCCCTCTTTTTTGGATAGATTAGCAACACGATTTCAACCGTTTAGGCATAGGTTGATAGTAGGAAGGTAGAGGAGGGGATTTTAATGATTATCGTTTTTACAACAGTGACCCTTTATATGATTGGGATGCATCTTAAAATGAATCAATCACTAAAACATCGCGTGACCCCAGAGATCAATTGCCTTTTAATTTTAGGATCTTGTTTAAAGGACCAGCATGTCTCGCCTACATTACGTGCCCGTCTTGAATTAGGGGCAACGTTATTAAGAGAAAATCCACACCTTCATGTCATTGTGACGGGAGGAAAGGGAACCGCACAGCTTCCTGCAGAGGCACAGGTGATGAAGCGGGTACTGATCGAAGATTATGGAATTGAAGAAAATCGTATTCTTGTTGAAGACCGCTCGACGAATACGTTTGAAAATTTATTTTTTTCTCAATCACTATTTGGAAAACATCAGGTAGCAATTGTAACGAATGAGTTTCATAGTGTGCGTACTTCATTACTTGCCCGCCGATTAGGTATTTCTCATATCATCATCGGCGTAGCGACCCCTGCTAATAAACGGCTAAAATGGGAGTTGCGTGAGCACTTGGCGCTACTTAAATCATGGGTGGTGGATCGTTAGTTGGCATTCGTTTCTTGCGTTTTCTGATCATTCGCCTTATAATCTTTACAGGACGCAAAAATGAGGTGACGCAATGGAAACATGTAGCATAGAAGCTATTCATGATGAAGTCGTTTTATCGGTGAAGGAAAAAATGCCAAGAGACGAGGAGTTATTAAAACTGGCAGATTTATATAAAGCGATGGGAGACTTAACACGGATTCGCATTTTGGCTGCTCTTGTTCAGTCGGAAATGTGTGTGTGCGATTTAGCATCGTTGCTTGAGATGACACAGTCAGCTATATCGCATCAATTACGTGTGTTGCGTCAAGCCCATCTTGTTAATTATCGTAAGGTTGGCAAAGTGGTTTACTATTCACTGGATGACGAACATATTAAAATGTTATATGAGCAAGGATTAGTCCATGTGTTGCATCAACATCAATAGCTTTGTTTTTGAGGAGGATCGGATAGGTTATATCGGATGCTCCTTTTTATGTGACGTCTTGTCGAGGTGAACAGAAGACATCGTGGATTCCTTTTAATAGGGAATCGAATGGAGAATAATTGTGGTGTTAGTGCATGACGGGCTGTCTGAGATGAGGGTGTTTTTAGTCTAAGAAAAGAGCGTTGTGTAGAAGGTGTTTTCTCTTAAGTGAAGGCGAATCTCACTCTTTTTCCCAAGGCAGAGGGCAGTTTTAAAATCGTTGAGAGCGCCCATACGATTCGATGCTTGCCGGCATATATAATAAGAGGGCAGGAAGTGTTGAATAAAGGAGTGATAGTATGCCTTATATTGTTGTAGATGCTGGTCATGGTGGATGGGATAATGGTGCTCATTACAATGGACATCGTGAAAAGGATATTACGTTGCGTGTAGCGACAAAAGTAACCAAACGATTGAGAGAAATTGGATTTACTGTGACGCAATTAAGAACGGATGATACGTATGTTGGAAATGCTTCAGCACGTGGTCGTCAAATTGCAGAGTTACAACCTAATTTAGCTATTAGTATTCACGTCAATAGCTCAGGTGGAGAGGGAAAATTACGTGGAGCCGAAATTTATGTGCCGCTGGCAGAGGATAGCGCACGTTTTGAGTATTATTTACAAGAAGAGTTGAGTCATCTTAATGCGTTTCGAGAAATTTATTCACGCGCTTACACCGGAGAGTTTTACGATCGTCATATTAATCCGCAAACGTTAAGATTTACCCAAACGTATAGTTATACGGATTATTATGGAATTATTCGTGAGGCTTGGCGTGGAGGTGTTTCTTGTGATATTATCGAGATGTTTTATTTAGATAATGAGGGAGACCTTTATACCTTTTTAAATCAAGAGGATGCTTATGTTGAAGCGATTGTCGTGGCGTTAAGTAAAGCGTTTAATATGAATTATGAACGCGAAGATCGACATGAAGTGGTTGACCGTCCAGAACCATTAAAAACGGAAACGTATTATCGCGTTGTTTGTGGATCATATTCTGATTTAAACGAGGCGAAAAAAGTACAGCAAGCACTTGCTCGTGCTAATTATCCAGGGGTTTGGATTCAACCCGTCGAAACGAAACGATAAAAAGGTTCTTTGTCAAATAGTGTTGCTGATTAATTTGTAACCTGTTACAACGAAAATTCAAATCGAAATCCTAGTAGCTATGCTGCTAGGATTTTCGTTTTAGGCTTTGTTAGATTTTGAACCATGAGAATACGAGATTTAAAGTGATAGAAACTACGATATCCAAAGGCAATACGCTTAATGACCTTAATTTTATTATTAATTCCTTCGATGGGACCATTTGTGTAATGAGTTGAGAGTGTATTTTTAATATAGGATTGATAAGTTTTAAAGGTTTGGAAAGCCGTTTGAAACTCAGGAGAAACAAGCGGATGTTCCGTTTCGAGTAAATGATTAAATCGTTTTAAGTTTTTTGTCTGAAGAGCGAAAAGTAACTCTTGATATAAATCATAGGTTGCTTTTAATTCAGGAGATAAATCAAGTAGAAAGTTTAAGATATCAATTTCACGCATGGGTTGTTTAAAGCAGTAAACTGATCGATAAGTGGTGGTATTAAGTAAAGCGTGAGATTTTAAAAATAAGCGCCAATAACGTTTGAATTTACGACCATGCTTTTTGAACTTTTTCATGAATCGGATTCGAGTTTTGTTCAGTGCACGAGAGAGATGTTGAACGAGATGAAATTTATCAATGATAATTTGGGCATGAGGAAAAAGATCCTTAATGAGGCTGATGTAAGGAGCGTACATATCAATCACAATATTTTTTACTCGATGACGTGCTTCCTTTGTGTATCGTTTAAAATAAGCTTGAAGGGAGTTTAAACGACGATCTTCAACGATATCGATGATTTGTTTTGAGTCAGCATCGCAAAAAATAAAAGACATATGCCCCTCAGCAGACTTAACGGATTTAAATTCATCAAAACAGAGATTTTCAGGTAAATAATTAAGGTTTAAGGTTTGAGATTCATAAAAGCTATGGATGATTCGATTGACGGTTGAATGAGAGACCTGATGGCGACGTGCGATATCACATTCAGAAATTTTATTTTGGGCCTCTAAAGCAATGGCGTGTTTCGTATGATAAGAAATGTAACAGTTCTTTTCAACAATTGAAGTACTTAGTGTAAAAGTAGACTGGCAATGCCCACAATAATAACGCTGTTTTTTTAGGTCTAAGTAGGTATCGTGAAGAGAGACTTTTGGAATGACAATTCGAGAGGTTTTAAATCCATGCTTCTTAAATTTTGAATCAAATAGGGTTCCGCATTTTTGACAATGAGTCGGTTGATACGTAAGAATACCTTTAAAGATAAAGCTAGTAATTCCGTTCAACTTCACTTCCTCAAGATAATCTTCTGAAAATGTAATATTTTTATCTTTAATATTTAAAAGTTTTCTAGTAAAATATGAGTGAGACATTAAATCTTATCCTTTCAATATTGTTTTAGTCGATAACATTGTAACAGGATTGAGACTTGAAGTCTCTTTTTTTTTATCCTATGAAAAAAGTGCTGCTTAATCAGCAACACTAAATATTATAGAACCGATAAAAAAAGCTCCCAACGGGGCTTTTTTTTTATACGGAAAAAGGAAAGTAGCGATTGTTGGCGTATTGATAAGGGGGGGGGGAGTATTTAAGATTCTGAATATGTTATAATAATGGAGGTTTAATGAGCGACCTGATCATTGAAAAGAGAAGGAATGCAAAGTGTGAGGTTAGTTGGTAATTGGTTTGTTGATAACGTCTTTTTTAATGGGAGAGGTTCGATAATACGGTGTAAACGGGAAGATTAAATCGATGGATGGGGATTGAGCGTAGGCTGTCATCTATAAGATGAAAAGGTTAGCTATTGCTTCTTACAGGAGAAGGGCTCTGACGTCCATGGCTTCGTGTTCTAAGGTTAGGAGGACGTTTATTTCAGGGTCCGTGAAATCGAGGGGTTGTAAAATCCATCATGTGATAGACGGCGAAAGTTTTGAGGGCGTTCGACAAGATGAGAATAAAAAGAGAGTTTTAATGATTAACCGAGGTGGTGATGATGTGTTAGAAGAACGTTTAGTTGTTTTGGGACTAGAAGTTAAGGTTGTACGTAAGAGAATAAAAAATATGTATTTACGGGTCCGTCGTACAGGGGAGGTAGAGGTTTCGGCTGCACCACGTGTTGAACGAAAGATGATTGAATCGTTTATTGTTTCGAAGTGGTCATGGGTTCAGGCGAAACGAAACCAAGCGTTATTATCTCTTGAAAAACAGTTGCAGGCGGATGAAATTTTTTATTTTGGACAGCGTGTGACGATCAAACGGCACCCGGCAAAAAAAATATCAGTTGAACGAGGGGAAGAGACGTTGCATTTTTTTGGTCCCTCAACGTATGACGATGAACGCGTTGTTTTATGGATTAAAAACTGGATGTTTTGCGAGTTGCAGCAAAAAATTGAACAGTTAGTGAATGCGTATTGGCCATATTTTCATGGGAAAGGTTGTGCTCCTGTGGAGATTAAGTACCGCCAGATGACTGCGACATGGGGAGTGTGTCGTCCGCAACGCGGGACGATTACCTTTAATAAGAATTTAATTCATCAGCCTGATGCGTTTATTGAATATGTTGTCGTGCACGAGTTGAGTCATTTGGTTGAGGCTAATCATAGTGCTCGATTTTATCAAGTGGTCGAATTGTTACTCCCGGAGTGGAAAATGTATGATAAACAAAAAATTTCATTTTAGGGGTTCCCTTTTTTAGAGGTGGGAATATAATGAAGTATAGACAAAGAGGTCTTAGTTAATAAAAACTAGATGTGAACAAAGGCGTTCTTCAATAAATGAGGAACGCCTTTTAAATTTTCTTTTGGGCCCAAAGACAATTGCGCATCGTCCAAATTTAGACTAAGGAAATTTCCACTGACTGTGTGGGATTTTAGGAGGGACAGATTATGACAATTGATCTTAATGTAATTATTGATACCCTATGGGTAGTCATTGCTTCAGTGTTAGTGTTTTCGATGCAAGCGGGATTCGCGCTTGTCGAGAGTGGGTTTACGCGTTCTAAAAACGCGGCGAATATTATGATGAAAAATTTCTGCGATTATTCGATTGGTGCACTCGTTTTCTTTGTACTTGGTTTTTCGTTAATGTTTAATGGTTCGAACTTCGGATGGGTTGGGACGCCTGATTGGTGTATTTCCGGTGATTATAGTTTTCTCGGATTAATTATTCCATTTCTTGCCTATGTTTTCTTTCAAACCGTTTTTTGCTCGACATCGGTGACGATTGTTTCAGGGGCAGTTGCAGAACGAATGAAATTTTCAACCTATTTAATTTTTAGTGCGATTATGACAGCCCTTATTTATCCAATTAGTGGTCACTGGGTTTGGGGTGGCGGATGGCTTTCTCAATTAGGATTCCATGATTTTGCAGGTTCTGCTGTTGTTCATTCCCTAGGTGGATTTGCTGCTTTAGCAGGTGTCTTACTTCTTGGTGCACGCCGAGGAAAATTTAATGCGGATGGTTCAGCAAATACGATTCACGGTCATGGATTAACGCTTGCTGCCATGGGGGTTTTCGTGTTATGGATTGGTTGGTTTGGTTTTAATGCAGGATCAACATTAACTGCAAGTGATCCAGAGGCAATTGCTCATGTTATGGTAACAACAAACTTAGCACCATCAGCCGCGACCGTCACCGCACTTATTGTTTCCTGGTTAAAAGGTAAACCTAGTGTAGATGCAGCCATGAACGGAGCATTAGCGGGATTAGTCGGAATTACCGCAGGATGCGACCTTGTTTCACCTTTCGGTGCTATTGCGATTGGGGTTCTTTCAGCTCTTGTGATGATGGCAGGTAATTATTTATTAGAATCTAAATTTAAAGTTGATGATGCGGTGGGTGCAATTCCTGTTCATGGATTCTGTGGAGTTCTTGGAACCATTTTAACAGGTGTATTTGCAACGACAGGTGGTTTGTTATACGGTGGCGGTTTCCACTTCTTAGGTGTTCAAGTGCTTGGGGCAGTGGTTATTGCGATTTGGGGCTTTGTTGCTTCCTATATCGCCTTTGTCATCTTAAAACGTACCATCGGACTTCGCGTCACTGAAGAGGAAGAAATGAAAGGTCTTGATTTATCTGAACATGGTGTAAGTGCATATCCTGGATTTAAATCAGATGAGTCAGACTTATAAAGAAATCCGGTTAAAATAAATAAAAGCCTATCGTGTGAATCATCGACGATAGGCTTTTTGATAAGGAAAGGCTTGTAGAGAAATGCTTGATTAAAAGGTTTTGTCTACAAGTTTTTATTAATGGAATAGAAGGGTCATAAGGTCCATGAGGATACTAATATAAACAACGATGGTGAGGAGGAGGTAGAGCAATCTAATCACAAGATACACGGTATGAAGAAGTGGATGGTGGTCCCACAGGACAGTTAACTTTTGATTAAGTTGATCGATGCCTTGTTTTTTTAGGCTTTTTATACGAGCAAGGATCCCTTCGCCCCAGGAAAAATTTTCAATTAGTATTCGAAGGAACCCAGATATAAGCAAGATAGTCAATTTAAAACAACAAAAAAGATAAAAGATTCGGAACAATATCGAAAAAAAATTCATTTTTTTCACCTCGTTTTTATTTTAACGAGGGAGGGGAGAAAAAACAATAGCGGTGCACAAAATTTTTCAACTCCCTGTTCTTTCCAAGTGAAATAAGGGAATCTGTTTCATTAGAAAATGCTCGCTTTGGATTGATGATAAGTGATAAGTGTGAGAAGTGAACAGGAGAGAGGGTTTTTGGGTGAAAGTTAAGGAATTTGGTGTTTTTTGAAAGAAGATGTATGTTTTGCAACAGAGGTAGAAAAATAAGGGTAGCCAGTTGGCTACTCTTATTTTTGATAGAAACAGGTGATGAGATGAGACGAATGCGGATGTTTTTTTTAATAGGACTGAGTTTTTGTATGTTAGTGGCTGCGATTCCTGTAAAGGCGAAGGAAGACATTTCAACGGATGATTATATTGGGTTTTATGGGATGGATCCGGAGACATTTGATTATCTTTATACGTACAAGACCGTTGATTCAGCGCACTTTGCCAATTTTATTGACGGCTTGCTTGAACATGATGAGTATGGAAATTTAGTAGGCGCGATGGCAACGAGTTGGGAAAGTAATGAAGATAAAACCGTTTGGCGATTTAAGTTAAGAGAGGGGGTGCATTGGTATACGGATGAAGGAGTGGATTATGGTGAAGTGATAGCTGATGATTTTGTTACTGGGCTTTGGCATGCCGCTGATTTTCAATCCCAAACCCTTTATTTGGTGCAACCTTTAATCAAAAATTTAGACGCTTATGTCAAAGGGGAAGTTCCGTTTAGTGAGGTGGGGGTTCGGGCGATTGATGACTATACGCTTGAATATGAGTTGACTCAACCGACGCCGTATTTTCCAACGATGACGACGTATTCGATTTTGCTTCCTGTTAACCGTAGCTTTTTAGAGTCGAAGGGAACCGGTTGCCGTCTTGGGAACCCCGATTATTCAACCTGTCAATTTGGTGCCGTTAAACCGGAATCCATTTTATACAATGGGGCTTATTTCTTAAAAAATTTTACGTCGAAGTCGACGATTGAATATGTAGCCAATCCAAATTATTGGGATAAAGAAAAGGTGCACGTGAAAAAAGTAAAGCTCATTTATTGCCAACAGGCGGACCCGACGACGCTCTTTTTAGCTTTTGATCGTAAGGAGATTGTGTCCGCTCCATTAGATGTGAATAATCCCCCTCTTGTGAAACGTGCGAAAGAAAAATATGGGGATTCTATCTTTGTGACGGATACAAACGGTGCGGTAGCGTTTGCGACCTTTGTTTTTAATCGTCAACAGTATCATTCACCGCTAGATAGTAAACAGGATGTTTCACCCAAAACAAACAAACAACGGGAGGATACAAAACAGGCCCTTTTGAATACTTCTTTTCGACGCGCGATTATGCGAGCGATTGATACGGAATCGATTAATCGTCAAATGGTTGGCGATGAATTGAAAAAGACTTCGTTAAGAAATATGCTTACTCAACCGACTTTTGTTAAAACCTCGACGGGAGAATACTATGGGACGTTAGTGAGCGATTCGCTAAAAGGGTTAGATGCTAAGCTTTACTCTAAACAACTGAGTCTTGAGGATGGACAAATGGCCTTTTTTAATCCGGAACTTGCAAAAGAGCAGTTGGCGATTGCTAAAGAGGAGTTAAGTCGTGAGGGCGTTCAATTTCCCGTTTATTTAGATGTGATTTTAAATGGAGAAAGCGAGACGAGTTTTCGAAGTGCTCAGGCTTTAAAACAAAGTATCGAGGAATCTTTAGAAGGAGAGGTTCGTCTGAACCTCATTATGAGTTCTCGTGAGAATTTATTGGCGTCAAAAACGGCGGAGTTAGTGAATAGTGACTTGATCTTCTCGGCCGGGTGGTCACCTGATTACGGAGATCCGAAAAGTTATTTAGACATTTTAGACCCGGATAACGGGGATTTGTTAAAAAGTTTTGGTCTTAACCGAGCGGCTGTCCAAAGCGAGGAAGAAAAAGAGATTAAGGAACAGATAGGATTGTATATTTATAAGGAGTTAAAGGACCTTGCGAATGCTGAAGTGGCGAATATAGATAAGCGATATGAGCTTTATGCGGATGCTGAGGCGTATGCAATTGATCAAGCTTATTTTATTCCGCTTTATTCTTCAGGGGGGAGTTATGCGATTACGCGAATTATTCCGTATACGAAATCATATAGCCCGTATGGATTGTCATCGATGAAGTTTAAACGCATGCAATTAAGTGAGGAAATTATTACGTTAAAAGAGCGCAATAAACGGTATGAAAGATGGCAACAAGAAAAAGGTGGTCAGTTGGAGTCCACCCAAATTTAGCAAGTGAAAAAATACTTTTCATTCCCTACAATGTGAGATATAATCGAATAAGATAAAATTCAATCGACACATGGAGAAGGTGTGTTTGAAGGGAGAGTCGTTAATGAGTGTTTTAAATGTAACAAACTTAAGTCATGGATTTGGGGACCGCGCCATTTTTGAAAATGTTTCATTCCGTTTATTAAAAGGTGAGCACGTTGGATTAGTTGGAGCAAACGGTGAAGGAAAATCAACGTTCATGAATATTATTACGGGAAAATTGGCGCCTGATGAAGGAAAAGTTGAGTGGTCACGCAATGTCCGTGTTGGATATTTAGACCAGCATGTTGCTTTACAAGAGGGAATGACCATCCGTGATGTGCTAAAAACTGCCTTCCAATATTTATTTGATATGGAAGCAAAAATTAATGATTTATACATGAAAATGGGAGAGGTATCTCCAGAAGAAATGGATGCCTTACTTGAGGAAGTTGGGGTCTTACAGGATATTTTAACGAATAATGATTTTTATGTCATTGATGCGAAGGTTGAAGAAGTTGCAAAAGGATTAGGATTACAAGAAATTGGTTTAGAACGTGATGTAACGGAATTGAGTGGGGGACAACGTTCGAAAGTTTTACTTGCAAAATTATTACTTGAAAAACCGGATATTTTATTATTAGATGAGCCAACGAACCACTTAGATGAGGCGCATATTACATGGTTGACGCGTTATTTACAAGAGTATGAAAATGCCTTTATTTTAATCTCACATGATATTCCATTTTTAAATAGTGTGATTAATCTCATCTACCACATGGCAAATCAGGAGTTAAACCGTTATGTGGGAGATTACGATAACTTCGTCCGTATTTATGAGGCGAAAAAAGCACAGTTAGAATCAGCGTATAAAAAACAACAACAAGAAATCGCTGATTTGAAAGATTTCGTTGCGCGTAATAAGGCACGTGTCTCAACACGTAATATGGCGATGTCACGTCAAAAGAAATTAGATAAGATGGAGATTATTGAACTGGCAGCTGAGCGTCCAAAACCTGAATTTAATTTTAAAGTGGCTCGTACCGCTGGACGTTATATTTTTGAAACAAAAGATTTAGTGATTGGGTACGACGAGCCGTTATCAGCTCCTTTAAATTTAACGATGGAGCGTGGACAGAAGATTGCAATCTGTGGGGCAAACGGAATCGGGAAAACAACGTTATTACGTAGTATCTTAGGAGAAATTCCTGCTATTTCTGGAAGTGTTGAATTAGGTGAACATTTACATATTGGTTACTTTGAACAAGAAATCAAAGGTGGAAAAGACAAAACATGTTTACAAGAGTTTTGGGATGAGTTTCCACATTTAACACAAGGTGAAGCACGTGCAGCATTAGCTAAGTGTGGATTAACAACAAAACATATCGAAAGTAAAGTCATGGTTTTAAGTGGAGGGGAACAAGCCAAAGTTCGCTTAGCTAAATTAATTAACCGTGAAACGAACGTCTTAATTCTCGATGAGCCGACAAACCATTTAGATGTAGACGCGAAGGAAGAATTAAAACGAGCATTAAAAGAATATAAAGGAAGTGTCCTTTTAATTTCCCATGAACCTGAGTTTTATCGTGAGGTTGTGACTGATATTTGGGATGGGGAAAAATGGACTACTCGCTTAGTTTAGGGGAAGAATCGAGCCGTTGAAGGCTCATTCTTCTTTTTTTTTATTTAAGTGGGAGGTGATGGCATGATTATTAAAAAAGGCATTAAAGATATTGTGAGTTATGTGTATCAACAAGGTGATTTGAATTTAGAATATTTTTCTGCTAATCGCGCCCAGTATGGGACGAAAGCTCACCAGGCGATTCAGGAGCGATATTTAGAGGAAGAATGCGAGGTTTATGTAGAAGGGCGTTACGCGATCGGTGAGCATGAATTTCACCTTAATGGACGAGTGGATTTATTGCTTGAACGAGAGGGGCAATGGATCGTAGGGGAGATTAAATCGACTACCCGGCCATTAGACGCTATTATTCCAGGGGATCGTCCTACCCATCTTGCACAGGCAAAAGTTTATGCATACTTACTTTTATGCGAGCATCCGGAGTGGGAACAAGTTTTGGTGCGGCTAATTTATTGTGATTTAGAAGGCGTGCAAACGCGACAAATCGATGAAATGTATACGAAGGAAGAGTTAGAACCTTTTATGGAGCAAACGTTACAAATTTATTTGAAGTGGTATTTGATTCTCGTTCGTTCGATGACGTTGAAATTAAAGTCAGCTAAAAGTTTCACCTTTCCGTTTGGTGATTTTAGAAGTTACCAACGAGAACTTTCGGCATCCGTTTATCACTGTATTAAAGAACGTAAACAACTGCTATTACGAGCCCCAACGGGGATCGGTAAAACGATGGGAACTATTTTTCCAAGTATTAAGGCGTTGAGTGATCAAGAACAAAAAATATTTTATTTAACGGCAAAAACAATAGGAAGGCAAGTCGCTGAAAAAGCTTTTGATGTGTGTTTGGCGACGGGGTGGGTAGCAAAAGTGACCACGATTACCGCGAAGGAAAAAATTTGTTTGATGGAAGAGGTAAAGTGCGACCCCACTTATTGTCCGTATGCTAAAGGTTATTTTGACCGGATCAATGAGGCGGTCAAAGACCTATTTGAAACTGAGCAACTCTTTAATCGCGATCGGCTAGTGGCGTATGCTAAAAAGCATCAGGTGTGTCCTTTTGAGTATTCGCTAGCGATGGCTTCAATTAGTGACGCGATTATCGGTGATTATAACTACATGTTTGATCCACGTGCCTATTTGCGACGCTTTTTTGACGAACCTTCCCCTCATATTGCGTTAATAGATGAGGCACATAATTTGTATGATCGAGCATGTGAGATGTTTAGTGCTTCTTTGACTAAAGGAAAGGTTCAAGAGCTTAAACGTCTATTCAAAGGAAAGAGCAAATCACTTAATAAGGCATTAAACGCCCTCAATTTGAAGTTATTAGAGTATCGGCAAGAGTTAGAGGAGGATAAAAAACAGGAAATTTTTAAGGAGGAAGTCGAGTCTTCTTTTTTAACGAAAGTGATGGCTTTATTAGAAGGGTTAGAAAAATATTTATATGCGCATCCTACAACGGAGTATAAGCCGCAATTAATGGATTTATATTTTGAATGTCATCAGTTTTTACGAATATCTGACTTTTATAATGAATGTTTTCGTGTTCGGTATGAAAGGATGGGGATAGATTTAAAAATCAGTTTGATTTGTTTAAACCCGAGTCTCTATCTTTATGACCGAATGCAGCACGTTCGTTCGGCTATTTTGTTTTCGGCGACGCTTCATCCGTTAAGTTATTATCAGACGGTGTTGCTTCATGATGAGGCGTGTGAGCAGATTTTTTTACCGTCCCCATTTGAGCGTGAAAATTTAGATTTGTATGTTCATTACGGCATTTCAACGAAGTATAAGCAGCGGGAAGCTTCTTTGTCGAAACTTGTGTTTACGGTTTTTCAAGTCACGCGTCAGAGAAAAGGAAATTATTTTATTTTTTTCCCGTCTTATCAGTATTTAGAGCAAGTGTTTGAGGGCTATAAATCGTTAGTTGGCGAGGAGCAAGTGGTGATTGCTCAGGAGCGTGAGATGGATGAACATGATCGTGAGGTATTTTTAGCTCAATTTGAGGCTCAGTCGGAAAAGACATTGGTGGCGTTTGCTGTTTTAGGAGGCATATTTAGTGAAGGGATTGATTTGATTGGGGACCGTTTAATTGGATCGGTCATCGTCGGGGTTGGACTTCCACAACTTAATCCATTAACTGAACAACGACGGTTATATTTTGAGGAAACCTTTCAAAAGGGGTATTTATATGCGTATCTTTATCCGGGATTTAATAAGGTGATGCAGGCCGTTGGACGTGTGATTCGTTCAGATACCGATCGTGGGATTGTTGTTTTAATTGATGAGCGTTATGTAGAGCCGACGTATTTATCGTTATTTCCTTACGAATGGCAGCATGCGAAGTTTTTAAAGTAGTTTGTTTGCGCAGAAGAAGGCCTGTAGTCATTATTTTTTTGGAAGTGATTGACTTTAACCGACAATTATGTTAAATATTAAGATATCTAATAGTTTGATATCTAATCATTTAGAAGGAAGGAGCACCGTTGATGAAAGATGAATGCGAAGGACATGAGTTATTAGATTTGAACCGATTATTTGTAAAAACAGCTAAAATGCATCGCCGAATTTTTCAATATGAATTTCAAAAGCTTGGCTTAACGGAGGGGCAACCGAAAGTATTAGACTATTTGCATCGTCATAATGGCTGTTCGCAAAAGGAGTTAGCTAAACATTGCCATATTCAACCGGCGACGGTGACGAGTTTGCTCGCACATTTGGAGCGACGGGGATTGATTTATCGGCAGGCTAATCAGGATGATCGCCGAATGACGAACGTTTTTTTAACGGAGATGGGAATGGAGTTAAAATATCGAATTAATCAAGCTTTCCGTCAAATCGATGATTGTTTGTTTGAAGGTTTTACATCATCAGAGCGAGGGCAAATGAAAGAGTATTTAGAGCGAATGTATGAAAATTTGCGTCGAAAGGAGATTGAGGCACATGATTAAACTATTACGCTATTTAAAGGGATCGGCCATCCTTTATGCGATTTTGGCCCCTTTATTTATGCTTGTTGAAGTTTCGATGGATTTAATGTTACCGACGATGTTATCGAATATTATTGACATTGGAATTACAAATGGCGACACGACCTATGTATGGATGACCGGAGCTAAAATGATTGGATTTGCGGTGATCGGATTGATTGGCGGTGTTGGATGTTCCATTTTTTCAACGATTGCTGCTGTCAACTTAGGACAAAATTTGCGTGATGGATTATTTGCGACGATCCAGTCCCTCTCTTTTTTAGAATTGGATCATTTTAAAACATCATCGTTAATTACGAGATTGACTAATGATATTACTCAGATTCAAACCATGGTGATGATGGGGTTGCGTATTTTAGTGCGAGCACCGTTATTATGCATTGGTGGAATTTTAATGGCTTATCGATTAAGTTCAGATTTATCTGGTATTTTTGTTATTACAATTCCTGTTATTTTAATCTTTGTTGCTATCGTCATGTCACGATCGTTCCCATTGTTTAAAAGTATGCAGGAAAAAATCGATAAAGTGAACAATGTCATGCGTGAAAACTTATTAGGGGTTCGCGTCATTAAGGCATTTACGATTGAACATAAACAAAAAGATCGATTTAATGAAGCAAATGATGATTTAATGAATCAAAGTATTCGTGCTCAGAAATTGATGATTATTTTAAATCCAGTGGTCATGCTTTTAGTTAACTTTAGTATCGTTGCTGTCTTATGGTATGGTGGATTTTTAGTTCAAGCAGGTGTGTTAGAGACTGGAAAAATCATGGCGTTCATCAATTATTTAACGCAAATTATGATGTCGTTAATGATGGTTATTATGATATCGATGAACTTTTCCAGGGCAAAAGCGTCAGCAGATCGTATTAATGAAGTGTTAATGACGGAATCAAGCATTCAAGATTCAAAGAGTCCTGAGGTCATCGATCAGTATGATATTGAATTTAAAGATGTGTCATTTAAATATCATGATCACAGTGAAGAGGTTCTAACGGATCTTTCCTTTAAAATTAAACAAGGAGATCGGGTAGGGATAATTGGTGGAACAGGTGCAGGTAAAAGTTCGCTTGTTCAGTTAATTCCTCGTCTTTACGATGTAAGTTCGGGGGAGGTCTTAATTGGTGGTCGAAATGTTAAAGAGGTAAGCCTACATGAATTACGAGATAAAATTGGCGTAGTTTTACAAGAGAGTATTTTGTTTTCGGGAACAATTGAGTCGAATATTAAATTTGGATATCATGACGCGACGGATGAAGAATTAGACCAAGCGGCAAGAGATGCACAAGCCATGGAGTTTATTCAATTAAAAGAGTCTGGTTATCAGACAGAAGTTGAACAACGTGGGAAAAATTTATCGGGTGGACAGAAACAACGGGTTTCCATTGCAAGGACTTTGATTCGTAAACCTAAAATTTTAATTTTAGATGATTCTTCAAGCGCATTGGATATGGCAACCGAGCGTCAATTACAAGAGGCAATTAAAGAACAGATGACAGGGAGTACGGTGATTATGATTGCCCAACGTATTTCGGCAGTCATGGATGCCAACCAGATTATTGTTCTTGATCAGGGACATATTTCGGGAATCGGGACGCATGAGGAATTATTAAAAACGAATGAAATCTATCGTAGTATCGCCATTTCACAATTAGGAGAGGAGGCGGTTCATCATGGCTAGACCGATGGGGCCAGGGGCCGGACCTGGTGGGCGTTTTCACCAAGCTGAAAAGTTAAAAAATCCGAAGTCAACGATTAAACGATTGCTTGGTTACATGAGTCATAAAATTTATGCCTTAATTTTCGTTTGTTTATTATGTATTATTTCGACGGTTGTTAATGTGTTAGCAACGAATTACTACGGGAATATTATTGATGATTATATTGTGCCACACGATTTAGCAGGGTTAAAATGGATGTGCCTTTTTATCGCTGGCATTTACTTCATTAGCGTGTTAGCCACGTACTTTCAAAATTTAATTATGGTGAAGCTTTCACAAGAAACGACGGCTGAAATTCGCCGAAATTTATTTACAAGTATGCAAAAACTACCGCTACGTTTTTTTGATACCCACTCAAGCGGTGATTTAATGAGTCGTCTAACGAATGATGTCGATAACATTAATATGACCTTATCACAAAGTATTACACAAATGTTTTCAGGGATTGTAACGATTATCGGAATGTTAATCGCGATGATTGTATTAAGTCCTGCATTAACAGTGGTCGGACTCATTACGACGCCGTTGATGTTTTTAACTTCACGATTTTTAGTGAAAAAAACTCAACCGTTCTTTATTAAACAACAACAAGATTTAGGAAATCTTAATGGGTACATCGAAGAAATTGTTTCCGGACAAAAGGCCGTTCTTTTATTTTCACAAGAAGAAACGGTTGAAAATGAGTTTGGTAAAATTAATCGTCAATTAACGAAAAGTTCGATTATGGCCCAAGCCTTGTCAGGATTTATGGGACCATTAAATAACTTTATTAATAATATGACCTTTTTAATCGTAGCCGTTGTTGGGGGGATTTTGGCCCTAAACACAACAGGGCTTTCAATTGGGAATATCTTTGTCTTTATCTTATATATGAGAAGTTTTACGCGTCCGATCAATGAGATTTTGAATATTTTTAACACGGTTCAATCAGCATTAGCGGGGGCAGAGCGCGTATTTGAAATTATGGATGAAGCCCCGGAATTAGATCCTGATGGAGCACATGATATAGCTGAGCTCGATGGAGACGTTGTATTAGAACATGTTAAATTCTCATATGATAAAGGAAAAACGATTTTAAAAGATGCGTGTATCCATGCCAAAAGGGGAGAAACCGTTGCGATTGTTGGGCCAACAGGGGCAGGAAAAACGACCATCATCAATTTATTAACAAAATTCTACGATATTGATTCAGGAAATATTTTAATTGATGGTGAAAATATTGACCGCTTGACGCGTTCAAGTTTACGTCGTAATATTTCGATGGTGTTACAAGACACCTATCTTTTCTCTGAAACGGTTCGTGAGAATATTCGCTATGGACGATTAGATGCGACGGATGAAGATGTGATCTTAGCGGCTAAAATGGCGAATGCCCATGCATTTATCATGCAGTTACCGGATGGGTATGATACGATTTTATCAGATAATGGAAGTAACCTCTCACAGGGACAACGTCAATTGTTAGCCATTGCTCGCGCAGTTTTATCAAAAGCATCTATCTTGATTTTAGATGAGGCAACTTCATCTATTGATACGCGAACAGAGGTTCAAATTCAAAAAGCGATGCTGCGTCTGATGGAAGGGAAAACAACCTTTGTTATTGCTCATCGTTTAAGCACGATTAAAAACGCTGATCAAATTTTAGTTTTAAATCAGGGAGAAATTATTGAGCAGGGAACACATGAATCACTGCTTAAATGCAATGGATTCTATGCTAATTTGTATAATAGCCAATTTCGTGAATAGAAATCAAAAACTCTTAAAAGCTAGCGATGATGCTTAGCTTTTAAGAGTTTTTTTATAAGGGAAAAGGAGGGAACGAATCATCAAAAAGTGACATATACTGCTATTAGAATATTTCCTCATTATATGGGGAGATGAGTCAAATGTCAGAAAATAAGGGGGTGTGAAAATGAAGCGCTGGTTTGATATTGTCGTTTCAAGTACATTACTTGTCGCCCTCTCGCCACTGTATTTAATTATTTTTATACTTGTATATCTAGATATCGGATGGCCTGTTTTTGAGAAACAACGCTATCCTGGCATGAACGAACAGTGGTTTACAATCTCCCGTTTTCGTACCATGAATCGGGCATGCAATGAAAAGGGCGAACTATTGCCCGCCGATCAACGATTAAGTGTTATCGGCTATTATTTAAAAAGGTTTAAGTTGGACCATTTGCCTGAATTTTATAATGTGTTACGTGGGGAAATGAGTTTAGTAGGACCACGACCAGGATTTATTCGTTCGATTCCTAGTAAAGATGTTAACCTCACTCGCCATTCCGTTTGCCCGGGAATGACAGGCTGGAGTCAATTACACGGAAAAAGCTTAACATGGGAAGAAAAGTTAGCCTTAGATTTATACTATGTGAAACATCAAAGTCTATGGTTTGATATTAAAATATTAGTGTTAAGTTTAGGTTTACTTTTTATTAAAAAACCTTTAAAAGTAAAAATAACTAAAAAAGATGAGTGAAACAAAAGGAGATTCACTCATCTTTTTTTACGCTTTTTTTCATAAAGGTTTAAGCTTCTTTGTTTTCATTACTTCTTTTAAGTTAAGCTTTTTTTAAAAAGAAAAATAAAGACACACTCTAGAATGGAATAAGAAACAGACATCTAACCATTTAAAACAAACATTAATGAGTTGTCTTTATAAATGGAATAAAAATTAGTAAAAAAAATGAAATCAATTCCATAAAAGCGCTTGCAACAAAATCGGATGGGTGGTATTTTATGTACATAGTCGTTTAGTAAACGGTTACATTAAGAGGAGGGGAATTATGAAATTAACAAATTCAGCCAAATACGCATACGGATTTGGTGCATTAGGAAAGGATTTAGTTTGTGGGGTTGTTGGTGTTTACATTATGTTTTACTTTACAGATGTGATTGGGTTAAACCCGGCATTTGTTGGAACACTTTTTTTGATTGCGCGGGTGTGGGATACAGTAAATGATCCGATGATGGGAATGTTAGTAGACAATACGCGAACAAAGTGGGGAAAATTTAGACCATGGATTTTAATAGGAACTTTAATAAATGCGGTTGTTTTATTTTTCTTATTTAAGAAGCCAGACTTAACAGGGGCCCCATTATATGCTTATTTTTCAGTCATGTATATCTTATGGGGAATGACATATACCATTATGGATATCCCATATTGGTCAATGATTCCTTCTTTAACGCAAGACAAAGAGGAACGAGAAAAAATATCTGTTATTCCGCGAGTGTTTGCAGCGATTGGAAATTTATGTGTAGCAACGTTTGGATTATCGATGGTTCATCAATTAGGTAAGGGCAATCAAGCGAAAGGTTTTGAATATTTAGCGTTAGGAATTTCTATTATTTTTATTATCACCTCTGTTGTGATGTGCTTAAAGGTGAAAGAGCCATCAACGAAAGTTGCTAAGACTAATGCCTAAGAAACGGACCGAGTGACACTGAAACAAACATTTAAAATTATTGGGCAAAATGGTCAATTAAAAGTGTTTATCGTTATTGTGTTATGTATGAACTTAATGTTATCATTTTTAGGCGGAATGGCACTTTATTACTTTAAATATGTGACTCAAAATGAAGGAATGTTCCAAATCTATAATGGATGTGCTGGATTCGCAGAAATTGCTGGTTTATTAATGTTCCCAATTTTAGTGAAAAGAATGGGACGTAAGCATGTATTTAGATTAGGATGTGTCTCACCGATTGTTGGGCTATTGGTATTACTTGTTTGTGGCTTTATTGCTCCTCAAAATACATTATTGGTTGCTATCGGTGCATTTTTAGCTCGAGCGGGAGGAGGATTAATTATCGCCTCATCAACAGTTATGCTTGCTGATGTTGTAGATTATAGTGAGTACAAATTTGGAACGCGAAATGAAAGTATTATCTTTTCATGTCAGACGCTACTTGTTAAATCGGCTAGTGCTTTAAGCGGATGGTTAATTGGAGTCGGGCTTGCTGCCTTTGGTTATGTAGCAAATGCACAACAAACAATGACAACAATGATGGGGATGCGAGGACTAATGTTCGTCTTACCAGCAATTTTTATTGCACTATGTTTCATTGTTTATAAAAAGTATTACAAAATCACAGGGGATTATCATGAGGAAATTATTAAGGAATTAGAGGCACGTCAACAAGCTAGAAAACAAGGGCTAGAAGTTACTAACCTCAGTTATGAATAAAATAAAAAGGGAATTGAAACGAGGGGGTTCAATTCCCTTTTTTAGGTTTTAATGGGGAAGTTGTTTAACGTGAATAGTTGAATGTTGCACCAAGCTCTGCAATTTTAACAATCACATCAACAGCTTTTTCCATTGACGGAACAGGGATATATTCAAATTTCCCATGGAAATTATGTCCACCTGTAAAGAGGTTAGGGGTAGGCAATCCGCGGAATGATAAACCAGAACCATCTGTCCCTCCTCGAATTGGAATAATAAGTGGTTCGACATCGGATTCAATAAGTGCTTGTTTGGCTAATTCAACAATATACATTTTATCTTCAATTTGAAGGTGCATATTGTAATATTGATCCGTTAGTGTCAGTTCAATAGGCTTGGTTGGATATTGACGATTAAACTGCTCAGTTAATTGCTGAATAAATTGTTTGCGTTCATTAAATTTGTCTGAATTAAAATCACGAATGATAATTTTTAAAGTGGCTTCTTCACAGTTACCACTAATTGAAGTTAGGTGGTAAAACCCTTCATATTTTTCAGTTGATTGTGGGGTTTCAAGTTTAGGAAGGTGGTTCATGAATTCGGTGGCAATAAGTCCAGCGTTAATCATTTTGTTTTTAGCATCTCCAGGGTGGACGCTTTTTCCATGAATCGTTATTTTTGCTTCAGCGGCATTGAATGATTCATACTGTAATTCCCCAAGAACTCCGCCGTCGACGGTATAGGCAAAATCTGCTCCAAACTTTTCGACTTGGAATTTGGATGCCCCGTGTCCGATTTCTTCATCTGGAGTAAAGGCTACCTTAATGCATCCGTGCTTAATCTCGGGATGCTTCACTAAGTAGTCCATTGCTGTCATGATTTCAGCAATCCCCGCTTTGTCATCGGCACCAAGTAAGGTTGTCCCATCCGTTGTAACAAGTGTTTGTCCCACATATTGATTTAAAGATGGAAAATCATTGGGCGAAAGGATGATGTTTTTTTCTTTATTTAATAAAATATCTCCTCCTTGATAGTTAACAACTTGGGGATTAACATGGGTAGCCGTAAAATCAGGGCTCGTATCTAAGTGAGAGATAAAGGCGATGACAGGGACATCGTGAGAGATATTACTTTCTAATGTTGCATAGACATATCCGTTTTCATCTTTTTCAACTTGAGTTAATCCAATTTCTTTTAACTCCTGAACAAGGATATCCCCAAAGGCTAATTGCGATGGCGTTGACGGAGTTGTTTGGGCCGTGGGGTTTGATTGCGTATCGTATGTGACATAGTTTAAAAAACGTTCCATAACTGTTTTCATCAAGCATTCCTCCAATAATTATTTTGCTTAGTATGTGCATACCGGTTAAGGTTATGTATAGTCTACCATAATTTTGAAAATTATATAAGAGAAGTTGTCAGAAGTTTATGATTCTTTGCAGAAATCATTCGATTGAAGGAAAATGTGTTATAATAAGGAATGGGTATGACAATGAGTGGAAAGAGGGGATAACGTGAAGGAAGAAAGTACATGGTTAGACTATGCGGTCGAGATTGGATGTAGTTTAGGTATAGGGTATTTGATTTCACGCTTTGTTCGTGTGGCGATTGCACGAGGGGAATCGATGCGACCGACGATTAAGAACAATCAGCCCATTTTACTAGATTGTCGCCGTTCACGTAAGCAAAGGCTAAGAAGACAGGATTTGATCGCTTTTCGAGCACACCAAAAAAAGCAGTTGAAGTTTTTCTTAAAGCGCGTCATTGCGCTTCCAGGAGATCATTTGGTGATCGAATCGGGACGCGTTTTTGTTAATGGCCATCTGATTGAAGAGGATTACTTAAATGAACCGATGAACGGTCATAATAAAGTGGACCTCATGATTGACAAAGGAAAGTTATTTGTAATGGGAGATAATCGAAATGATAGTCTGGATTCGCGAAGTCCACGCCTAGGTGTGATTGATATTGAAAAAGATGTACTAGGTGTTGTTGTTCAATTAAAAAAGTAAGGAAGTGATCGAATGACAACGATTCGTAAAGATGAACAGTTAATTTTTATTATAAACGACGAACAGGCGGGACAAACAGTTCGTGAATTTTTACAGGGGTACCATCTATCTCGTAAAAAAATTCATGAGATGTATATGAATAAAAAGGTGAGATTAAACGGGAATAGCGTTTCTTTTGAAACAATCCTTCATGCGTCTGATGAACTGGCTATCGCTCTTTTTGAGGAGGAGGAAATTGATTTTTTACCTCAAAAGATGCCATTAGAAATTATCTATGAAGATGATCATCTATTAATTATTAATAAACCAGCTGGATTAATGGTTCATCCTGATCAAAAGGATGGGAAGGGGACACTTGCTAATGGGGTAGCTTATTACTATGAGAGGCGAGGAATGAAACACCGTGTTCGCTATATTCACCGATTAGATACAGAGACGAGCGGTGGAATTATTTTTGCTAAAACATATTTAGCTCATAGTTTGTTAGATTATTGGTTAAGTGAGAAGAAAATCAGACGTTGGTATGTAGCCCTTGTTTCTGGCACGTTGAAGACGAAAAAGGGGAAAATCGACGCACCAATTGGAAGGGATCGTCATCACGGTGCTCGACGTCGTGTCAGTTCAAAAGGGGATCGTGCGCTTACTTATTATCAGTTAAAACGACAGTATCAAGGATATGCCTTGGTAGAATTAGAGTTGAAAACAGGACGTACGCATCAAATAAGGGTTCATATGAGTCATCTTGGGCACCCACTTCTTGGGGATGTCCTATACGGAGGAGCAAAAGATAAAATGAAACGTCTGGCGCTGCATTCTGCACGGATTGAAATGCTTCATCCAATTACACGTGAACCGTTAATGCTACATATTCCAATACCAAACGACATGAAGCGCTGGATAAAATAATAAAGACCACCCATTAATAAGGTGGTCTTTATTATTTTATCCATTGAGGGTTATTTATCAAACTCTACATGTTTTGCCAAACGCCAATCATATGGAAGGAGATCTTTGAGTGGAACGGCCTTTGTACGATTAATAAGAATTTTGGCATGAATATTTTGGTCGTCAAGTTGACTAATAAACTCTCGACATCGACCACATGGGGGTAATATATTTCCCCGTTTATTGATGGCTACCATTTTTACGATATGACTTTCTCCGGCTGTAATCATAGCGGCAGCAGCCGCGTGCTCTGCGCAAAACCCCATGGAGCATTTAGTTTCAATGCAAACACCTGTATAAATATGGCCACTCTCGGTTAAAATGGCAGCTGCAACACTTCCAGCTTCGGCAGCAGCTGAGAGGTGACGGGGATTTAAAACTTCCGTCGCTTTACGAATTAATTCATCAAACATACAAGTCCCTCCTCATGGTATGAGAGATAGTTGGGTTTATAATAATAGCAGAAAAGAAATTTGAAGTCAATTAGTATTAACTATAGACAAAAAGGAGGATTTTATAAAAGGTAAGTGAAAAAACGGTCTCCTTGTATAAAAAATTTACCAATCTGAGCTTTCGATTAGTGTCTCAATTAATTGCTCGCCATCAATTAAGAAAATAGGTTTATCTTTGGCAAATGTATAACAATCGGCGTCGAATGGGCTTAATGTTACAAATACGCCTTGATCAATTTGTTGGTTTCTCATCATTAAATGAAGACGTTCTAAATAGGATTGAGGAATTTCATGAGTGTTTGCATTTAAAAGACAGGAAACTAACACTTTTTGATCTTCTAAATACATTTCAATGTCATAAAATTGTTCATTCATTCGTGGCGTTAAAAAAATTCGTTTGAATCCTTTGATCCGAAATAAATCGGCAACAAGTTCCCCAAAATCAGAAGGATTCATCGAAGAAACTTGCTGATAAAGCGCATTTTTTTTCTGCGTTAATTTTTTTTCTGCTAAATCGATACATTGGCTATCTCGTTTTAAATCTCGAGAATAGCATTGGTATTTTAAAAAACAAATCACAACAAATGAAAGTAATAAAAAGAGTAGTGTATACTGTGATGCTGTCCATTCCGCTAAGTCTAGGCTTAAGGTATAGCGAATTTGAATGAGAAAAAAGATGGACAGCAGTAAGGAACAATAAAAGAAAAACATCATTTGTTGACGCGATGATTTTAGTGAGTTTGTAGACATCCTAGGACCCCTCCGCTTAAATAAGTTTCTGTTAGTATGGATACTATTTGAAAAAATTATACCATTTAATGTAAGTTGATTGAGTTTTTTAGCCCACGAGTGGAGGGGGGAAGAAAAAGTCCTATCGGTATGATAGGACTTTTTAATTAGCGTTTTAAAAGTTGTTCTGTCGTACGACGATCTTTAGAAGATTGCGTATAGCGTCGAGCTTCAGGTAATGATTTTTTTACCTCTAGACGTGTATCAGGGACGTTTCCTGTACCAAATTCAACATCATTTTTATTTTTAATACTTTGAACAGAAGCATTCATTGGAGATCCCATTTCATTTTTACCCATTGTTTTTGACTCCTTTCAAAATTCCAAGATTTTAGTTGGAATTTTATTAATAGTATGAACGACTCAATGATCAAATATGTATGTTAACGCTCAAAGTTGTCGAATAAAAACGAATGGTTAGTTGTGATTTGATTGGAAGAGACGTGGCATCTTCGTGAAAGAGTGACTGTTTAAAGTGATCAAAAGTGCTTCGTGATGTGGAGGATGAACCGAAGTCATGAAAGAATTCTTATCTTTTTCAACGATAAAAGGTGATAATTAGAGAACTTGGTTAATATAATCAAAATGGAAATGGTTTTAAACGACCGTTAATTTTTGTTTACCTAAAAGAAGTGCCTCCGTTTATAAGAAAAAGAATGGATACCACTGTTTGACCGTCTGTAAAAAGGAGGGATTGATTCATAAACTGAGGTTGACATATCGTGTCATTTTAAAAGTTGTAGGACTGATCAAATTCGATGAAAGAGGGGATATCGAATGAACTATGTGGAGGTCACTGACCAAAAGGAAAGTTTGAATACAAAGACGAGGAAGAATCGAAATCAAAAAAAAGAGGCGATGAGCCGCGTGCCAGAGAGCGCACATAATCTTTTAATGAGAAAGCATTCAAATGATTATCAATATAATTTGGAGTATTTAAAAAAATATCGTTTAGAACATGATCAGTCGGCGCTTGAATGGTTAATTTTTAATAATACTAATTTAGTTCACAAGATTATCGGACGGTATACTAAATTTTATCACCATAAGTTAGATTACGATGATTTATTTTCAGTTGGACTCGAAGGATTGATGAAGGCGATTGAAAAATTTGATTTTAATTACGATAATAATTTTTCAACCTATGCAACGTACTGGATTAAGCAAGCAGTCACGCGAGCAATTGCAGATGAGGGATTTACGATTCGGATTCCTGTGCATATGTTTGAGTCGATTAATCAGGTGATGCGTTATGAACAAAAAGCGGATCAAGGTGACGAACCTATTGATGTGACCGATTTGTGTGGGGAGTTAAATATTCCAAAGGAGAAGTACGAGGCGGTAAAGCGTGTGCAAACCTACATGTTAAAGCCCACCTCTTTAAATGGGTTTGTATCAAAAGAGGATGAGGACACCGAATTACAAGATTTAATCTCAAACGACAACGAGTTGGTGTCAGAAGGAACCTCACGCCTGTACGATAATCCAGAAAAAAAAGCAATGGATGAGGATTTAAAGAATTATATGGATAAAATGATTTTAAATTTAAACCCTCGTGAACAGTTTGTTATTACTCATCGTTTTGGTTTAAATGGAGCCGAACGAAAGACGTTGGAAGAAATTGGTGCGATTGAAGGCGTGACGAGGGAGCGCATCCGACAAATTGAAGCGAAAGCCATGCGGAAGTTACGAACACTTCTCATTCGATATAAAGAGTATTTAATTCATTAAATAAATAGAAAAGGAACCTTGGATTGATGTGCACCCCAAATGTTAGACTAAAAAATCTAACGTTAGGGGTGTTTTTTCTATGGCTAAATATAGTCCAGAATTCAAATTAAGGATTGTTAATGAATATTTACAAGGGACTTTAGGTTATCGATCGCTTGCTAAGAAATATCAGATTCCAAGTCAATCACAAATTGAAACATGGGTTAGACAGTATAAACAAGAAGGAAAAAACGGATTACAACCAAAAGAAAAACAAGTATATACTGGAGAATTTAAATTAAATGTATTAAACTATATCAAGACAACAGGTGCTTCATATAGCCAAACTGCTATTCATTTTGGAATATCAGATATAGGAACGATTGCGAATTGGAATGCAACGTTTCTAAAAGGCGGTGTAGAGGCATTACTTAAACCGAAAGGAAGGTCTCAAAGCCCTATGCCAAAATTAAAAGCATCTAAACAACCGAAAACTTTAACACGTGAACAACAATTAGAAGAAGAAATTAAATTACTCAGAATTGAGAATGAATACTTAAAAAAGTGTCACGCCCATGGGATTACGCCATGGAACCAAAGAATCAAATCGAGACAAGAATCATCCAAGAATTAACGGCTAATTTTAAATTAAGTGATATTTTAAAGGTCACAAAATTTCCTAAATCAACCTATCATTATTGGGTTAAAAAGATGGCGCAAGAGAATCCAGATCAAGAACTTGAAAATCTTATTTTAAGCATTTTTAAAGAAAATGATGAGAATTATGGTTATCGTCGAATCACAGATGAGCTTCATCATCGAGGTCATCGGGTTAACCATAAGAAAGTCTATCGTCTGATGAAAAAGCGTGGAATTATTTGCGTTAAGTTTAGTCATAAATCACGTAAATATCGTTCGTATAAAGGAACTGTTGGAACAGTGGCTAAGAATCGAATTAACCGCCGATTTAATACCCCTTATCCGTATCAGAAATTGACAACAGATGTGACTGAGTTTAAAACGCAGGAAGGAAAGAAATTATATTTAAGCCCAATCATGGACATGGCAACCGGTGAAATTTTGTCCTATTCAATGAGCCATAAACCTGACTTGAATTTTGTCATGGAATCTCTGAATCAGGTCCTACCTATTCTCAAACAAGCAAAATATAGAATAACCCTTCATTCCGATCAAGGTTGGCAGTATCAACATCAAAAATGGGTTAAAGCATTAAAAACACATAAAATTTTTCAAAGTATGTCACGAAAAGGAAATTGTCTAGATAATTCACCGATGGAAAACTTCTTTGGAATCCTTAAACAAGAAATGTACTATGGAAAGACATTTAAAACCTATGAGGAGTTAAAAGAAGCCATTGAAAACTATATCTACTACTATAATCATAAACGAATTAAAAGAAAATTGGCTGGTATGAGTCCAGTCAAATACCGAATTCGTACCAGCCAATTAGCTGCATAATATTAAGTTCAACTTTTGGGGTTCACTACAGATGAAGGTTCCTTTTCTATTAAAATATAGATGTGGTGTTTTTATAATTGGGAGGGTCTTTATACGATTCGCATGAGCTCTTTTCAAATAGGAATTCAATCATTTTTATATTTTAATGAGTGTAAAATTTTTCTATTTGTGCCATGAAGAATATGAGCTAGGAAAAGGGAAATACTAAATTTAATGAATGTCTAATCAGTTTAATTGATAGGGAAGTGTTTAAATTTAACTAGAAGGAGGTTGATGACATGATAAAAAAGTAGAGAAAAAAACGTTAGGAACTGCCTATCATCCCTCCCTTCAAAGCCTCTTTCATCTTTATAAAAAAAATCATCCGGAGTCCGCGAAGCGATTTAATCTGATTCGGACCATCAATGATGATAGTTTGCATCCTGGATATGGTTATCACTTTCATCCTCATAAGGAAGTTGAAATTTTAACTTTTATTTTAGAAGGTGAGCTAACATATACCGTGAAGGGGCAAGGTGGGGGATGTATGCGTCGGGGAGATTTTACTTATTTAACCGCGGGAAGTGGGATTGAACATAGCGAGTTTAATTGGGGGGATGTCCCTATGCGAATGATACAGGTTTGGATGAAACCTCAACACAAAAATTTACACCCTCACGTTCAATATGCGACCTTTAATGAGAACTGTCATTTGAACCAATGGTACCTCATGGCATCTGATGCTAAAAATAATCCCATTCAACTTCAACAAAATGTTCAAATTTGGGTATTGAAACAAGAAGGGAATAAAAAAACGGAGTTTTTGGTGGCCAAGAATCAGCAAGCCTATTTAGTTCAATTAGAGGGAAGTTCAACAATAAATGGTGAATGTTTGTCTAGATATGATGGTTTAGAGGTTTATGGAGAGAAAATTCAAATTATGACCGAAAGGGAGGCATGCTTTTTACTGGTTGTGACCCCTTTGTCAATTGGCACGGAACTGAATGAAAAATAAGATAGGATTGAGTTAAAAAGAAAGAGTTGAATAAAAATAGCGTGGTCTATCCTAAAAATAAATTGAGAATTTTGTATAAAAAACTAGAGGATTATGTCAAAAAAAATCAATTAGAGTTTTTTTATTCCAATAATTATGATAAAATTTAGAGGTCAATCGCTCATTTAAATGAATTAATTTTTGAGTAAAAAAATTCAATGTCTTCATGACAGGGTCGATGGGTCTCATTAAAATGTTTCGATAAGAAAGGATGAAATTTATGAAAGTATTAGTAACTGGAGGAGCGGGATATATTGGACGTACAGTTGTTTCTGCTCTTGAAGATCATGGACATACCCCAATTATTTTAGATTCACTCGTAACAGGACGTAAAGAATTTACGGAAGGGAAAATTTTTTATCAAGGGGATATTGCGGATCGTCAAGTGTTAGAAAAAATCTTTTCTGATCACCCAGAAATTAAGCATTGCATTCATTTTGCTGCATTAATTGTTGTTCCCGATTCAGTGGCGAACCCTTATGAATATTACAAAGAAAATGTAGCCAAATCATTAGAATTATTTAAAAATTTACATGAATTTGGTTGCGATAATATTGTCTTCTCTTCTTCGGCTTCTGTTTATGATGTCGTTCCAGGGTTTAAAGTGACAGAGGAGTCTCCGTTAAAACCATCTTGTCCATACGCACGAACAAAATATATGATGGAAATGGTGTTACAAGATTTCTGTCATGCGTATGGAATGCATGGAATTGCTCTTCGCTATTTTAATCCAATTGGTGCTGATCCAAAATTACGCTCAGGATCTCATGTTCAGTTTCCATCGCACGTACTAGCAAAATTATTAGAGGCTGCTTCAAGCGATGAAACAGTGTTTAATATTACAGGTGTGAATTGGCCAACGCGTGATGGTTCAGGAATTCGCGATTATATCCACGTTTGGGATTTAGCAATGGCACACGTTAAAGCATTAGAAAACTTTGATCAAGCGTTTGCCCATGCAGAGAACCCGAATGATTCTTATTTAGTGATTAATTTAGGAACAGGTAATGGGGTAACGGTAAAAGAACTTGTCTCTATTTTCGAAACAGTTTTAGGACGTGAGGTTAATAAGAAGGAGACAGATCCTCGTTCAGGAGATGTTGCAGGAGCTTATGCAAGCTGCGAACGTGCGAAAAAATTAATCGATTGGGAAGCTAAGTATACGATTGAAGACGGTATTCGAGACGCTTTCCGTTGGGATGATATTCGCGAAACAATTTTAAATTATAACTAGTTAATGAGATGAAGAAATCCCCCTAATTTAATTAGGGGGATTATATTTGGGGGTCAGTATGAAGCGCAAGATAAAGTGGTGTCTATTATTGGCATGGATGATTGTTATCTTTTTGTTTTCCCATCAGACGGGGCAGCAATCAAGTGAGAGTAGTGGGCTAGTTGAAAAGTTATTTTCTATTTTTCCTTTTTTACCGGATCAAATTTTAGGAGTGGAGTTGCACTTTTTAATTCGAAAAGCGGCTCATTTTACAGAATATTTTATTTTATATCTTTTAATGTTTAGTGTCTTTATAGATTATGCAGTTTTAAGGAGAGTGTTGCTTTATACATTATTTGGCGTTTTTTTATATGCCTGTACTGATGAGTGGCACCAATTGTTTGTTCCCGGACGAGTAGGTTCATTTAAAGATGTCTGCATTGATACTGCAGGTGGGACGCTCGCTATGGGGTTGATTTTGCTATCTTATTATATTCAAATCAAACATAAAAGGGCTTAAAGAATTAATTCTTTGAGCCCTTTTATGTTTGATCAGCTGGATGGCAGCACGATAAAACTTGATCTTGCAGTTTGGCTAATGCCTCCTTAAGTTCCTTGACTTCATTTTTTAAGTCTTCTTTTTCAATGGCTTCAATTTTTTCAAGCCGTCTATTCTCAAGTTCTTGTAAATAGGCCCCTTGCTCTGCGATATACTCGATATTAGTCGCAATAACTTCTAAAAAGTTACCTATTGCCTCTTGTTCTTCAGGGTTATTTGCTTCCATTGCAATTAAAATGGCAATAATAAATCCGAGTGTAACTAATGCGTAAGGGTCCAGTGAAAGTAGAAATGGAAGAAATCTGGGACATTCAGGTGGAACTTTATCCTCTGCCTCAAGTGTTTCTTCATCGGTTTGTCCAAGTTCTGCATCAATGCTTTCACTTGTGAAAAAAGGGGATGGTGGAGGTGGTGGCGGAGGCGGTGAAAAGGCCTGTCTCATAATGATGACCCTCCTCTTTAAAAGGATATCATAATATATACTTATGTTAAAATCTAGATTCTGTTCCTTTAGGTCAAATAAATGGCTAAGTAGATTTCAAGTTTAATGGGGATTATTGAATCGTTAGGGGAGATCATTTGAAAAGAATCCACACAGTGATTTAATAGAAAGAATCATGGGTGATAGAGCGATAGGAAATGTTTTGAAGTTATTCCATTTTGTTAGGTATGAAATGAATAAAAGTGGGGAAAGTATATATAAGTGCAGATACAATGATACTGCCGTTAAACTTTTGTCATGGGGAACGTCTAGGTGCTCACCTGCGGTAAAGTTCTTACCGTTTAAAATGACGTACTATGTTTAGTAGGAGTGCCTCGCAACATAGCGATGATTGGAGGGCGATTATAACGGTTTAAAAGAGTGGTGTGAGTAATTATGGGTGAGAGGGTGGGCTCATAGTGACACTTAACGTGTTCAAAGTGAAAGGATTGTTATTCCGTTTACTTGTCTGTTAAAAAGGATATAGCAGGAAAGTTGGATAAAATAAATATGAAGTTATTGATGGTGATTAAAGATATTTTATTAAAAGGTTTAATGGTTGATCAGACGTTTTAATCGAATACTTACCTTAAAATCTTACCGTAGAGAGGAGGAACTGCTACGAGACAGCGTATAGCTAAACAGGGGCTAACCGTTGCAACGGTATAAATAAGATTAGCTCAACGAAAAAATTTGAATTTAGGTATAGGGTTGTCGGTGCTTGAAGTGGCGGTGTTATTCATGAAAAAGTTATTTATATTAGTGAGTCTTTGTATCACGTTGATGTTAATGGGGTGTCAAGGAAAGACAGAGTCTAAAGTTTTTCAAGTGCTAAATGAGCATATTAAATTGCAAAATGAGTGCAATCGGCAGTATGAGACGTTAACTGAGTTATTCAGTCAGGAAACGGTTCTTTATAATCAACTGATGGATCAAGGATTTGAAGACTTTGAGCAGATAAAACCTTTAGTCGACGAGGGAAGTCAATTAGTTAAAGAGATTGAATCACAACTTCAGGATTATCAAACATGTGTTGATGAAGCAAGTTTAGATGAAAAGGAACTAGGAGCAGTGGACAGTGAACCATTAAATCAATTAGTTTCAACCTATCAAATTTACGAACAGGAGTTGGAGCAATATACGCAGTCATTAATTTCATTAAATGAGGCACAACAAAATTTTTATGAGGTTATTAATGATCAAGTATCCATTGCTACACTTGATGAGCGCATAACAGCTATTAATTTAGCTATTGATGAGGCAAATACCCATTCGATGAAAGAACAAGAAGCATTAGAAAATTTCAATCAGCTATATAAAGAATATGGTAAAATGAAATAGATTGCCTCACTCATTAAAGTCGAAGTTTTACATCGGCTTTTTATGAGTGCTCCACTTTAAATCCATTCATCGCGCTACCTATTAGGATAAAAAGGCGAGGTATTTAAAGAGTCACGCAAGAAGAGATTGCTTATCAAGAGAATGGAGGGAATAGCAAAACAAAACCTTGGTTTTGCTCGTTGAAGAATGAAAACTATTTTAGCTGAAAAACAAGCACATTTTATTGATGCGTTAACCATCCGTACCCTAGTATTTATTGGCGAACAGGATGTTCCAGTTTGGGAAGAAATTGATGATTACGATCGCTTTGTTCCTCTATTTGTGATTTATGAAGGAAATCGGGCATTAGGCACAGCGCGAATTATTCCCAAAGAAAAGGGGATTTATAAAATTGGTCGTGTGGCGATTAGACAGGAAGCCCGTAGTCGGGGTGTTGGAAAGAAATTGATGCAAGATGTTATGAACTATATTAAGAAGGAGACAATGGCAAAGGAGATTTGTTTAGATGCTCAATTAACAGCTGTTCCTTTTTATGAAAAATTAGGATTTAACGTTTATGGGGAAGTTTTTCAGGATGCTGGAATTGATCATATTTCCATGTCTTATAAAGGATAATACTATAAAAAAAGTTCACTTCAAATGAAGTGAACTTTTTTTATGCAAAGGTTAAGTGTAACGCAGACTCTGACGTAGATTCGTTAGATTCTTCAGGTAATTCTTGGTGGTACATGGCCAATTTAGGTTCATTATTAATTGCACGGATAAATTGTTCATATTGGGTTCCCGACTGTACCATGACTTCTAGGCAAGCTAAGATTTCGTGTTCAGCCAATGGACGTAATGTATATTCAAGAACATTGCATTCTTGTCCATGGGCAAAAGTAATGTCGTATTCAATCATTGTGCGTGCAACAACGTGAGATGATTGAATAAAGCCAACATAATCTAAGCCTAAATCTGGGCGATGTGTATCTTTATGTTTAAACTCAATTTGTTGTACAAACTGATAATTTTCAAAAATTGGACGTGGTATTAACATAGAATCTACTCCTCTACTTGAAATGTGTTACCGGTTATAGAAATAGTGTAACCCATCTCTTTTAATAAAAAAGGAGAAAAAAGGCGATAACCCCTCCAATATTATCAACAAAAAACGACAATACTAAAGGGGTTATCTGCATTTATAAAGTTGGTTTATTCGCCTGCAACTGCTAATGACTGAATAAACAGGGTTGGAGAACCAACCGTTGAAGGTCCAAATTCGAGATCATTTCCAATTTGTTTGATGTTTTTTAATAAGTCAAAGAAATTTCCGGCAATGGTCATTTCATGAACAGGATCCGTTAATTGTCCATTTTCGATTAAAAAGCCATTTGCTGATAAAGAAAAATCGCCGGAAATGGCATTTAATCCGCAATGAAGTCCTTGCACATCCGTGATGTAAATTCCATTGAACGCCGCTTTTAGAAGGTCTTCTAATGGAGAGGCCTGAGGCTTGATGTACATATTGGTTGGTGAAATGTTAACGGAACTTTTAAAGCTTGCTCGTGAAGCGTTGGCAGTAGAGGTCGTCTTAAAAATCTTCGCTGTTGTTAATGAGTGGAGATAGGTCATTAAGACACCATCGGTGATGACTTCCTTTTTATAGGTTGCTACACCTTCTCCATCAAAGGAAGAACTTCCTAAACCATTTGGAAGATGCGGGTCGTCAATGAGGGTAACGATGGAGCTTGCAATTTGCTTTCCAATCTGTCCTTTTAATCGTGAGAGGTCTTTAATGACTGCATCCGCTGAGAAGATACCACTCATGGCCTCTAAAATATCACCGGCTACTAAGTTTTTTAAGACAATCGGATAGGTTCCAGATTTGACCTTTTTAGCACCCAGCTGCGAAAGGGCAGAATGGACGATTTTTTTTGCGAAAGACTCTGCTTCGTAATCGCTAAAGTCTGTACTAATAATAAAATCACCATCATTTTTGTTTTCGCCATTTTCACTTACAAGGACGCTAACATAAGCGTAAGCAAAATTTTGTCGCTCACTCACATCAAGCCCTTTTGTATTTTTTAGAATCACTTCACTTGCACCATTTGAGAAAGAGCAATAGTCAACCGATTTAACGCGTGGGTCCAAAGCAAAACATGCTTTTTCTACGGCCTTTAAGAACTCAATCTTTTCTAATGCGGTTACCTCATTAAAGGAATGATGGTAAAGTTCTAGCTTTACATAATCCTTATCCCCCGCATAAAGTTGCTCGTTTTCTTCCTTTTCCATCACTGAAGCATTGTCAATGACACTTGAGATGATGAATGGGATGGAAGAATCATCACATTTCTCAGTATAGGTGTATCCCATTTGACCTTGATAAATTCCTCGAAATGATAACCCTTGAGTTTTTGAGACAGAGTAGGCATCAACATTTTGTTCGAATACTTTGCAAGAAAAATTATCGTTTTTTACAAGATAGACTTCCATGTCTGTTAATCCAGCCTCGTATCCTGCTTTAAATAGTAAATCGATATTTATCATTTATTATTCCCCCTTTGCACCACCAACGGTAATTTCTTTCACACGAATAGCAGGCTGCCCGACATCGGTTGGAATAGAACCACTGGCTGCCCCACACATTCCCTGGGCACGGGATAAATTATTTCCTACCATATCGATTTGATGTAAAATTTCAGGTCCATTTCCGATTAACATCGCACCACGGATAGGTTCTGCAATTTTTCCATTACGGATAATGTATCCTTCATTCACGGCGAAATTAAAGTCACCTGTTCCAGGGTTCACAGAACCGCCACCCATACTTTTTGCATAGAGACCGTACTCCGTATTTTTAATCATTTCATCCAAGGTATGATTACCATTGGCAATAAAGGTATTTGTCATACGAGAAGTCGGTGCAAATCGATAGTTTTGGCGTCGTCCAGAACCTGTTGATGCCATATTCATTCGGCGACCATTTAGTTTATCAATCATATAACTTTTTAAGATCCCGTTTTCAATTAATACTTTTCGTTGTGTGGGGGTTCCCTCGTCATCGACATTTAACGATCCCCATGCATTTTTAATCGTACCGTCATCGATTGCTGTGACAACGGGACTTGCAATTTGCTCACCGAGCTTATTTGAAAAAACAGAGAGCCCTTTAGCAACGGAACTAGCTTCTAAACCGTGTCCACACGCCTCATGGAAAATGACACCACCAAATCCATTATCCATGACAACTGGCATTTTTCCACTTGGACAAAGACCAGCATTTAACATTGTGACAGCTTGGCGGGCTGCGTCGTTTGCAAAGAAATCAGTATCCAAATTCTCGACAAACTCAAACCCCTGTAAGGCACCAGGGCCGTATGCCCCTGTTTGCATTTCTGAGCCATTAGAGGCGACAGCGCGGATGGATAATCGTGTATAGACGCGCGTGTCTTCAACAAGGGTTCCTTCAGTATTGGCGATCAGTACGTGTTGTTTTCTTTCAGAAAGACCAGCAGCGCTTTGACTAATAGATGGATGATAGTCTTTAATCACTTGGCTAATTTGACGTAATTTTTCGACTCGACGCGAGGCGGGAACATCGTTTAAATCAGTTTGGACAAGGTGCTGATTCATGATGTTTTGACGTACTAAATTTAATGGTTTTTTTAACACAGGGCCGATTAGAGCAGAGGCAATTTCACGCGTTGTTTTTAATAGATTATCGCGTGAGGCATCATTTGTATATCCGTAAACTGAATTTGTTCCTTGAAAAAGTCGAATTCCAATTCCAAAATCTTGGCCTCGATTTGCTTTATCTACTTTGCCGCCTACTAAATCCATTGATTGGGTTTGTGTTTGTTCGACGTAAAGTTCAGCGAAATCTGCCCCATAGGACATCGCCTCATCCAAAACATCGTTAATTAAGGCTTCGTTTAACATAGGTTTATACCCCCTTTTTATGCATTATTAATTATTATACCATATTATGGATGAAAAACTACGTGGGCAGATTAAATAAATAGGAAAGTTGAGACAAACGATATAAATAGAGGCTGTTGTTTTTTATAAGGCTGTGCTGTTGATTAGAAAGATAAAAATGGGAGAAGAGAGTGGTACAAGAAATTGAGGAGGCTGATACATTTATACAATTGTTTTGTTTTATAGGAAGAATAGGTGTTAAGTTAAAGGATCATACTAAATGAAAGGTTATAAATGATTATTTATCAAAAGATAGAAAGTGAGTGAATGTCTAACTATGATTCATTATCTTGGCTTTATCATCGGATTTGGGGTGAGTCTTTTTTGTTCCGGTCTATTGATGATTCGTTATTTACATCGCAAGGAGAAGACTCCTACATCGGAGTAACTGATGAGGATTATATGGGTTGGATAAATAGAGGATGAATTATGTTGCTAGGGGAATTTCTTTTGGGGCAAAGGTCATAAAAGATGACGAACAAAGAAGAGTCTGGATAAATTTGTTATATAATTTTGTTTTTTACTAAAATAACAATTGAAAAGAAAGCGGTTTACTTATATAATGAAAAGGAATTTGATAGAGGATTTTAAAAAGGCTAATAAACCAGATGGGACTCTGATTTATTGTTATGGAGGGGGACGGAATGTTTACTTGTCAGGAAATTAAATCATTTAATGCGCTAGAGTTAGAGGTTTATAACTATATTATGAGACATCAAGATCAGGTCGTAGAGATGAAGATAAGGGAACTAGCAGATGCTACCCATGTATCGACGACCACCATTTTACGTTTTTGTAAGAAAATTGGATGCAATGGATATTCTGAGTTTAAATTAAAATACAGAATGTATTTGAATCAGGAAGACAAACGAATCCAGTCTGCCGACACTGCTATCTTATTAGATTTTATAAATCGAGTGGAATTAGAAGAGTTTAATCAAAAATTAGATGAGGTAGCGGGGTTAATTTACTACGCACAAAAAATTATTTTTATTGGTATTGGAAATTCAGGGATATTAGCTAAATATGGTGCGCGATATTTTTCAGGAGTCGGAAAGTTAGCCCAGTATATTGATGATCCATTTTATCCAGTACCTCCGGGCTATTATGATGCATCTGTTATTATTGCGCTCTCTGTTTCCGGAGAAAGTAATGAGACAATTAACCAGTTAAAACGATTTACGGGTTTTAACTGTGCAACCGTAGCTATTACTAGCAGTGAAAAAAATACGATTTCTAAAATTTCTGATCTGACAATTAGTTATAACTTTCCGTTAGAGCGAACGTCTGTAGAGTTAGATCTAACAACGCAAGTACCGGTCCTACATATTTTAGAAAAGTTAGGTAAAAAAGTTCAATCACTTTCTTTCAATAAGGCTATATAAAAAATAGTTTAATAATGACCCTACATGAGGATGTTAAATCGAATAGGTAGGGTTTTTTTATGCCCAAAAGATGAAGTCTTTGTTTTTTTTATATAACAAATTCCTAAAAATGCTAATTGTTATTTTGGATTTGTAAAGTGTTACCAAAAATGTAAGCGCTTGTTATTATAGCGGTGTAGGAAGAAATTAATGATACTTGGGAGGGAAAGTTTATGTCTAGTTCATTTGGAAAAGATTTTTTATGGGGAGGGGCTGTAGCTGCTCATCAACTTGAGGGTGCGTGGAATAAAGAGGGAAAAGGGATTAGTATTGCAGATGTTATGACAGCAGGTTCGCACGACATTCGTCGAGAAATTACTGATGGAGTGTTGGAGGGAAAGTATTATCCTAATCATACGGGGATTGATTTTTATTCGCGATATAAAGAGGATATTGCCTTATTTGCCGAAATGGGTTTTAAGTGTTTTAGAACATCGATTGCCTGGTCAAGAATTTTTCCAAATGGAGATGAGTTAGAGCCAAATGAAGCGGGATTAAAGTTTTATGATGATTTATTTGATGAATTATTGAAGTATCAAATTGAACCGATTATTACACTTTCTCATTTTGAGATGCCTTATTATTTAGTAAAAGAGTATGGAGGTTTTAGGAATAGAAAGTGTATTGATTTCTTTGTAAGATATGCTGAAACAGTTATGAGACGGTATAAGGACAAGGTAAAATACTGGATGACGTTTAATGAGATTAATAACCAGGCCGATTTTGAAGAGGATATATTTCCTTTTTGTAACTCAGGAATTTTGTTTCATGAGGGGGACAATCGTGAGGAGGTCGTTTATCAGGCAGTACACCACGAATTAGTGGCAAGTGCTAGGGTGGTAAAAATAGGACATCAAATAAATCCAAATTTTAAAATCGGGTGTATGATGGCGATGGTTCCCCTTTATCCGTATTCATGTAATCCAGATGATGTCATGCTTTGTGAAGAAGAGATGCGAAAACGTTGGTATTATGCTGATGTTCATTGCCGAGGTGCTTATGGAAACTATGCAAAGAAATGGTGGAAACGTAAAGGTCTAAATATTGTAATGGAACCAGGAGATGAACAAATTTTAAAAGAGGGAACGGTCGACTTTATTGGGCTAAGTTATTATATGTCCGGAGCCATAAAGGCTCATTTAGAGAATAAGGGAGATGTAGCATTTAAAAATTTTATTAAAAACCCATATATACAAGAATCAGATTGGGGATGGCAAATAGATCCAGTAGGACTAAGATATACATTAAATCTTCTTTATGATCGATACCAGCTTCCTTTATTTATTGTTGAAAATGGGTTTGGTGCAGTGGATCAACAATTAGAGTCTGGTGAAATAAGAGATGATTATCGAATTGAATATTTAAAAACTCATATAAGGGAGTTACAAAAGGCTATCGAATTAGACGGAGTTGATGTTATTGGATATACGCCTTGGGGATGTATTGATTTAATCTCATTTGGAACAGGTGAAATGAAAAAACGTTATGGTTTTATTTACGTTGATCGTGATAATGAAGGAAATGGAACATTAGCTCGATATAAAAAGTTATCATTTAATTGGTATCAGCAAGTTATCAAAAGTAATGGAACCGTACTTTAATAGGGGGGAAAATAGTGAAGGGAAATGAGTTAATTAGTTTTCAAATTATTTCATCCGTTGGCACTGCACGTAGTTTATACGTAGAGGCCATTCAGGAGGCAAAAAAGGGAAATATAGATGGAGCAAGGCAATTAATTGAAGATGGAGTAAAAATATTTGTGGAGGGGCATCGAGCACATGCCTCACTCATTCAAAAGGAAGCAGAAGGAGAACAGACAGCATTTAGTTTATTGTTAATGCATGCCGAAGATCAATTGATGACAACAGAAACGTTAAAAATTATCGCAGAGGAGTTTATTGATATCTATCAGGATAAATTTAATCGCTAAGGGGGAATTGAAAATGTTAAAAATTAAATTATTTTGTGCGGGTGGAATGTCAACAAGTATTTTGGTGAAAAAAATGTTAGAGTCAGCTGAAAAGAAAGGGATTGCGGTAGAGATTGCTGCTTATCCTGAGGCACAGATGGATCAGCAAACAGACGATTGTGATATTGCGTTATTAGGACCACAGGTAGGGTATCGTTTAAAAACAGCACAACAAATTTGCAAACCAAAAAATATTCCGGTTGCGGTTATTCCAATGATCGATTATGGAACGATGAATGGAGAGAAAGTATTAGAGTTTGCATTGAATTTAAAATAAAATAGGGGGGGGAATTTAAATGCAAGAGTTTTTTACAAATAAAGTAATTCCATTAGTTATGAGATTTGTGACATTAAAAGGTGTGGTCGCATTAAAGGATGGGCTGTTGTATAGTATGCCGTTAACAATCGTTGGATCTATCTTTTTGTTACTTGCCAATTTTCCGATTCAAGCAGTTGTTGATTGGCTAGATTCAATGGGATGGATTGATCCATTAAACCAGGCATATGGAGCTACGTTCAATATTGTTGCGCTTATAGGTGTTGTTGGAATTGCCTATGAGTATGTTAAAAATGAGGGGTATCAAGGATTAAATGCTGGTGTTTTGGCGGCTGTTTCATTTGTTTTAACTACTAATCCTTATGTAGTCGCTGAGAACGGAACAGTCGTAAACAATGTAATTGATAAAACGTGGACGGCAGGACAAGGGATGATTGCGGCTATTGTAATCGGACTACTTGTTGGTTGGACTTACGCTTGGTTTATGAAACATGATATTCGAATTAAAATGCCTGCCGGAGTTCCAGAGGGAGTAGCCAATTCATTTACAGCATTAATTCCTGGTTTTGTTATTATTACAGGGGCAACGCTTATTTATTCATTCTTTAAATTTGTTTTGGATACAACATTTATAGAAGCGATTTATTCATTTATTCAAACACCGTTACAAGGATTAACTGATTCATTAGGTGGAGTTATTGCTGTTGGGTTAATTATTCCATTCTTATGGTGGTTTGGGGTCCATGGATCAACCATTGTCGGAGGAATTATGGGTTCTTTACTTCAGTCGAATTCATTAGCGAATCAGGCTATTCTTGATGCGGGCTTAGAGTTAACCATTGAAAATGGAGGTCGTATTGTGACCCAACAGTTTATTGATCAATTTATGACAGTTACGGGTGCCGGATTAACCATTGGTTTAGTGGTTTATATGATTTTCTTCGCTAAATCAGTTCAGTGTAAGGAGTTAGGAAAGCTAGGAGGTGTACCGGGATTATTTAATATCAATGAACCTATTTTATTTGGGTTACCAATTGTTTTAAATCCATTCCTTCTTCTTCCGTTTATACTGATGCCAGTTATTTCAGGAATTATTTTATATTTCTGTATGTCGATCGGGCTAGTTCCATTATTTTCAGGAGTTATGGTACCTTGGACAACGCCACCAATTATTTCAGGATTCTTGGTTGGAGGATGGAAAATGGCCTTATTACAAACCGCTATTTTAACTCTATCGTTCTTCGTTTATCTTCCATTTATTAAGAAAATAGACAGAATGAACTATGAAGCTGAAAAAGCCGCAAATTAAATGAAAGTCAAGAAAGATATAGACGATTAGGATGGATTAAATAATGACTATTAATGTGCAAAACTACTTCCAATTAATTTCCAGCTATAAAATACCAGTAAAAAAAGAAAAAACATTAACTTAAATCCCTGTATAATTAAGTCTCCTACAACCAATTAACGAGGGGGAATTAAGTTAATGTTCATGGATAGTATTATATCAGATTCAAATTCAATTTTCAAATTTTTAAAACAACTTGATTTAGATTTATTCTTATCTAAACCTCAGTTTAATCATGTTAACCAGTTTCTAAACTTGATGATTCAGGAAAATTATCAGGGGAAAATCTCTGCCGTTAAACACTGTCATCGGACAAGTTTTGGACGATTTTTAACGGATAGTCCTTGGGATGAGGAGGCGATCAGTCACCAGATTCAAACCTATGTTTTATCCTGTATCTATCAGCGTTCTTATCAAACTCAACAACCTATTTACGTGATGGTTGATGATACGACTTGTGTTAAAACTAAACCTTCGTCACGGGCAACACATCCTATTCAAGGATGTAGCTGGCACTTTTCTCATCTTCATCATCAACACGTTTATGGTCATCAATTTGTCGCCTTGATGCTTCAATGTGAGGATTTAATTCTTCCTTATCAAATCATTCCCTATGAAAAAGAGAAACAGAGTAAAATCGAACTCGTTCGAAGAGCTCTGATGGAATTACCCAAACCTCCCTATAAAGGCTATGTCTTAGCGGATAGTTGGTATACGTGTGAAGCTCTCCTTCAAACGGCTAAGCAAGTCGGGTTTCATTATTTAGGAGCGATTAAAACGAATCGAATCATTCTTCCTAAAGGTTACCGTCCCAACGGAATTCAACTGAAACAATTTGCGAAAACATTATCCCTTCATGATCTCGACTTAGTGACCGTCGGATCTGAGCGTTATTATACATATCTATATAAGGGACGAATAAGAGGGGGACATGTCGTCCAAATCATTTTAAGTTGGCCCCAAACGGCTCCTTTGGAAGAAAAAGCTTTACGTTGTTTTATGAGTCATGATTTGAAAATGTCTGCCAAACAACTACTTAAACACTATACTAAACGTTGGCCTATTGAAATTTTCTTCCGAGAAGTGAAGCAAAATTTCGGAATGGGGAACTATCAAATTCGAACTTTACAAGGGATTAAACGATTGATGTTAATGATTCAATTCGTTTACCTTTATTTAAAACGAATAACGTTAAATAATCGTTGTTTGGGTGACAGTTTACGCCAGTGTCAACGAAAGCAAAAACAAGAATTAGTGAAATTAATTTATCATAAAGCTCAAAAAGGTGTGGAATTAAAAACCATTTTTGAAGAGTTGAAAATTGCATAGGGTAAGTGTATTTTCATTCCTTGGAAAATTTTTCTTAAAAATTGCACATTAATAGTAATGAATTAATTTAGGGAGGTATCTTATGAGAATCCGTAACTAAATGTTTACGGGTTCCTTATTTCTCCCAATGGGGGTTTATCAATACGTACGATTGAAAGATAATAAAATTTTAAAAAATCACAGGAGGAATTCAAATGGCGTTTAGAGAGAACTTTTTATGGGGAGGAGCAACTGCTGCAAACCAATGTGAAGGAGCATATTTAGAAGGAGGACGTGGATTAGCTAATGTTGATGTTGTTCCAGCTGGAAGTGATCGTTTTTCAGTGGGATCAGGAATGATGAAGATGTTTAGTTGCAATGAAGAGCATTACTATCCAAGTCATGAGGCAATTGATATGTATCATCATTATAAAGAGGATATTGCACTGTTGGCTGGAATGGGGTTCAAATGTTATCGTTTATCAATTGCATGGTCACGAATTTTTCCAAAAGGAGATGAATTAGAGCCAAACGAAGAAGGGTTAAAGTTTTACGACAATGTATTTGATGAATGTTTAAAGTATGGTATTGAACCGTTAGTAACCATTTGTCATTTTGATGTGCCAATGCATTTAATTGAAACGATTGGTGGGTGGAGAAGCCGTCAAATGATTGACCATTATGTGAGATATTGTGAGACCATTTTTAAACGGTATAGAGATAAAGTAAAGTATTGGCTAACATTTAATGAAATTAATATGATTTTGCACTTCCCATTCATGGGAGCGGGATTGTATTTTGAGGAAGGTGAAAATAAGCCGCAGGTTAAATATACGGCGGCTCATTATGAGTTAGTGGCCAGTGCTTTAGCAACGAAGATTGCCCATGAAATAAATCCAGAATTTAAAATTGGATGTATGTTAGCTGCTGGAAATACCTATGCTAATACTTGTCATCCAGAAGATGTTTGGAGGTCAATTGAAAAAGATCGCGAAAATTATTTCTTTATTGATGTTCAATCACGTGGAGAATATCCGGCGTATGCTTTAAAACAATTAGAGCGTGAAGGTGTTAAAATTCCATTTGTTAAAGGGGATAAAGAATTACTCCAAACGTATACAGTTGATTTTATTTCCTTTTCTTACTATTCTTCTCGTTTAGTTAGTGCAAATCCAGACGTCAATAAAATGACAGAGGGAAATGTTTTTGATACTTTAAAAAATCCTTACTTAGAAGCAAGTGAATGGGGATGGCAAATTGATCCACTAGGTTTAAGGATTACATTAAATTCATTATATGACCGCTATCAAAAACCATTGTTCATTGTTGAAAATGGGTTAGGTGCCGTGGATATTCCAGATGAACATGGTTATGTAGAAGATGATTACCGTATTGACTATCTCCGTGAACATATTAGAGCGATGAAAGAGGCGGTTGAATTAGACGGGGTTGATTTACTTGGATATACAACTTGGGGGTGCATTGACCTTGTTAGTGCCGGAACAGGTGAAATGAAAAAGCGATATGGTTTTATCTATGTTGATAAAGATAATGAAGGTAATGGAACCTTAAGACGTTCGAAAAAGAAATCATATAACTGGTATAAAAAGGTGATTCACTCAAATGGTGAAGATTTAGAATAGATCTAAAGCCTCTCTTTATGGAGAGGCTTTTATGTTGTAATAGAACCTAATTAATAGACACTTACTTAATGTAAGCGAAAGTGGAGGGATAAAAATAAAAAAGGGGTATCTAATCAAAATTAGAACAGACGATGGAACCATCGTTAAGGAGAGGTAGATGATGTGAGTGAAGCACTTAGAGGTCGTATATATCGAAAATTAAAAGATAGTTTATGGGGATTTGATTTTATGAATGCAAGATCGAGATTTAGCAGACGATTTAACACAAGAAACAGTTTACCAAGTGTCTAAAACGCTTCATCATTTAGGGAGAATTTTAGATTATCACTATGGTGATGCCAAATTGCTACATTTTTTTGGTATAAGCAGTTAAAGAAAAAAGGTGATAGAGATGCAAACGATGGAGGAGGTATCAGGGTTAGAGGTTGGCTATCAAAAGTTATTCGTTGAAAGTCTAATGTTGAGCGTTAATCAAGTCAGGATTGAGGATCTAGCCATGGGTGCAGAGGTCGAGTTGCAATTTCCGTTAAAGGATAAATGGGGGCAACTCTTAGCTTGTATATATGGTGAAGGATCCTTGGAGGATGGAGGTTATTCATTTCAAGCAGGGAGGCCTCAATTAGGGAGCTCGTTTTCTATAGGCAACGTTATGGGAGTCAGGAAATTATTAAGATTGAAGGGATACCAAAGAGTTATTGATAAAGACCCTCAGGATAAGCTGTCATCGATCTGGGGAGAGGGGATGAAGCTTCCTGTTATTGAAATATCATAAAGACGGTCAAATGGGGATATTCTTATACTCGGTTCGTATGATCAACGAGATCCAGGGAGCTTTTTTTGAAAAATAGTCGTAATGAGCTGGTTTAAAAGTTAATCGCGTATACTTCATGCTAACGATCCTAACAAGGAGAAAATTCCTACATCGGAGTAATTGATGAGGATTATAGCAGGAAATTTGGATAAAATCGTGGCTTGCTACAGTTAAAAACATCAGTTGAACTGGTGTTTTTTTGTAGTAAAAACTAAATATAGTTGAATTTTTAATGGGAAAACCATGGTATAATCCTATTAGTTATCAATGATAATCGTTATCAAAAAGGAGGAGTTAAAAGATGATGATGAACAAGAGACTCATTGCGATGTGTGATGAGTCGAAGAAGTATATGGGGCTCACTATTTTATGCAGTTGGGTGGGAATTGTTTGTAATATCGTCATTGTTTGGTTGATTGGGCAGTTGATTAACCGAATGGTAGAGGGCGAGGCGTTAAATATGACAGGGGGATCGATAGGGGAGGCGTTGTCGTCGTATCCATTGATTGGCCCAATTTCTTTAGCTACAGGGATGATAGTTGTGATGATTGCCTTAGTTGTGAAGTGGGTGAGTCATTATTTATATGGATGTTACTCTTACCAAGCATCGGCAAATGCACGAACAACACTTCGACGTCTGATTTATCAGAAATTACTGCGATTGGGCATGGCGTATCAGCAAGTAGAGAAAACATCCGGAATTGTTCAGTTATCCATTGAAGGCGTTGAACAATTAGAGATTTATTTTGGCAAGTATATTCCACAATTCTTCTATTCGTTATTGGCGCCAATAACCTTGTTCGTCTGTTTATCATTTATTTCGTTTAAGGCGGCTCTTGTCTTTATGTTGGGGGTACCATTGATTCCTTTATCGATTGTCGCTATCATGAAGGTGGCAAAAAGAATTTTAAAGGCTTACTGGAATAATTATGCAAACTTAGGGGAAACCTTTTTAGAGAATTTACAAGGGTTAACAACGCTTAAGGTATATAATCAGGACGAACGAAAACACCAGGAAATGAATGAGGAGGCAGAGGGATTCCGACAAATTACGATGAAAGTATTAAGTATGCAATTAAACTCGATTAACGTGATGGATTTGATTGCCTTTGGGGGCTCTGCCATTGGAACAATTGTTGCCCTATATGAGTTTAAACGAGGAATGTTACAAGTCGGGGATTTAATTGTTATTATAACGACAGCGTCTAGGATTGGCACGCGCCTTTTTACATAATGGGGATCTTCTTATTTTAGATGAGCCAACGAGTAATTTAGATGCGTTAAACGAGGGTTCAATTTTAAAGTCTATTCGTGATTATCATCAGGAAAAGACGATTATTCTTGTCTCTCATCGCCAGTCAACAACGGCGATTTGTGACCAAGTGTACCAGTTAAAAGATCGAAAGTTAGAAATGAGTTCTTAAGCGTGGATTAGGGAGGCCTAGTCCTCTCTTTTTACAAAGTTAATGATAATGATTATCAACGATAGGAGTGGAGAACGTGGCAAAGGGAAGAATTGAGCGTGAAAAACGTGTGATTGAATTGATGATCAATGTGTATTGTCACAAGAAGCATCAGCACCAATCAAAGGGAAGGTGTTCAGATTGTGAGGCATTACTTTCCTACGCCCACCAACGCTTGAATTTTTGTAAATTTCAAGATGAGAAGACGACGTGTCAGAAATGTCCAATTCACTGTTATAAAAAGAAAATGCGACAACAGATTAAAGAAGTTATGCGTTTTTCAGGACCGCGCGTGTTGTTTTATTCACCGGTGGAGTTTTTTAAACATTTACTAGATAAATAGGGAGGTAGAGTGAATGAAGAAATTAGTAAAGGGATTATTCGTGATGGGTGGGTTTGTTTGTGTTGGTCTTGGAATCCTCGGTATTTTGTTACCTATTTTACCAACCACCCCATTTCTGCTATTAGCCTCCGTTTGTTTTGTGAAGGGGTCGACGCGATTCGATAATTGGTTTCAATCGACGTCCCTTTATCAAAAGTATTTAGCAGATTTTGTGAAACATCGGCAAATGACGCGAAGACAAAAATGGACGATTTTATTAATGGCGGATGCTATGTTGTGTGTTCCGTTTTTCCTCGTAGATTCAGTTGTGATGCGGGTGGGCTTACTGACCTTGGTTGTTGCAAAGTTTTATTACTTTTTCTTTAAAATTGACACCATTCAACACGATAAAAATTAAAAGCAAGGATTAGGAGTGAGATAGAATGCTGGCACATGTTTGTTTTTTTCTAGCACTAGGGGTTTATTATGTAGCAAAGGTAGGTTTTAAGAAGGCCTCCTTGGGGATTTATTTACACGTGATATTAGGTACCGTGTCCATCCTTTCGATGGTGATGGATACGGTCATGCAAATTGGAAGCGACCGTTTTTGGCGGTATAGCGGTTTTTCATTGACGATGTTGTTCATTGGAATTAGTGGTTACTATGTGATCAAACAAGGGAAACGTTGGATGAAATGGCACATCGTTGCGGTGGGGTCCTTCTTCGCTTATTTAATGGCTATTATCGTTTTGTAGCGGTCAGCGGGGCCTTAATCATTAGTTCCACTAATGGTTAAGGCCCCAGGATTGATGGAGCTCGAAGGTGCCGTTGATGGAATAATTCAGTGATTATTTTTTTGGGGGGAACATCATAAAACGTGGGTCATATATATATAGTGAGTTGATGATGCCCAGTGATGGTGATAGAAGGAGGGGAAAGGATGGCGGATGTAGATGATGCCTCAATTGAGGATTACGATATAGCGGATGAGGATAGCGGGTCATCGATTGATCGTTATAAGGGAAGTACATTTGCAAGTCTTTTAGTTATTATTTTATTTGTCATTTGGTTTTTATACCGAATGGGTTGTATTGGACAACGTTAAAAGGATGCATCTGATTAATTCAGGGCATCCTTTTTATATAGCGTATTTAAGGTTTCTAGAAATTGAATGATATCATCTTTTGAGGTGGCATAGGAAGTTACAAGTCGAACAACCGAATGATGCTCATCATAGGGTTCCCAAATAGTAAAGGAAAATCGCTCACTTAACACCGGAAGAAGATGATTAGGCAAGATTGGGAATAATTGATTGGTTTGTGTAGACGTCCAAAAGGAAATTCCTAAGTGTAAAAGACCTTGGCGAAGTTCATTCGCGCGTTGATTGGCCAAATGGGCAATTTCAAAGAAGAGAGCGTCTTGAAAAAGGGTGAGGAATTGAAGGCCTAGTAAACGTCCTTTTGCCAATAAAGCTCCTTTTTGTTTCATATTCAGACGGAAATCTTGGGCAAGTTCAGAATGAATGAGGACAAGCGCTTCTCCGAAAAGGGCTCCATTTTTGGTCCCACCGATATAGAATGCATCGGTAAGACGTGCATAGTCTTCAAGGGTTAGTGTATTAGATGGAGCGACTAATCCACTTCCTAGTCGTGCGCCATCCACATAGAGATAGAGATGATGCTGTCGACAAAACTTAGAAAGTTCCTCTAATTCTTGTTTCGAGTAGAGGGTTCCAAGTTCTGTTGGATTCGATAGATAAAGAAGTTTAGGTTTGACCATGTGAATGGTTTGAGGCTGTTTAAAAAAGGTGTGGAGCGCATGTAGCGTCACCTTTCCATCCGTGGCAGGGAGTGGAATAATTTTATGCCCCGTTGCCTCAATTGACCCTACTTCGTTTGTCATAATATGCCCCGTTTGGGCGGATAAGACGGCCTCGTATGGTTTTAAGGCATGTGAGATGAAGGTTAAATTGGTTTGGGTTCCTCCCACGAGAAAGTGAATCTCGCATGGCGTTGAACCTAAGTATGATTGAATGGCTGCCTGTGCCTGTTGACAGTAGTCGTCCTCCCCATAACCTGGCGTTTGGTCCGCGTTAGTCGTTAGGAGTTTTTCTAAAATTTTTGGGTGTGCCCCGTCTGCGTAGTCTATTTTAAAATTAATCATCATTAGTGGAGACCAAAAACTTGGTTTCCTTCCCTCCTTCTTGTTTCAACCAGGCTTTAAGTTGCACAAAAATCTTTTTTTTGCCTTCATAACATCTATCCCCTTGGCACCGGCAAAAGGCATTCCTTGAATAGAGATTAGGGAGATGAAGGGTAAAAGATCATTCTGCTTTTTACTGATGAGTGATGGATCCTTTTAAACGCGTTCATCGATCACTCACCATAGCCCTTTTATAGTAGGAACCAGACAACGAGGTCTGTTTCATAAAGTGTAAACTCACTTTTCGTTTGTCTTTTTCGTTTGTCTATAGATACCTTATTCTGAGACTGCGATAAAAATGTTAAAAAGAAGGAACGAGTTGCCCTTAAGGGGGAACTTCTCATCAAGGACTAGTAAAATTTAGGGGAATGGGGTATGATATCATGTATGAGAGTGGCGAATCGGAACGTTGAATGATGGGTAATTAGTGGACAGGAATTTAAAATGGAGGTCGAGTGCAATGTTTGCGAAGTGGTTAATTAAACGGTTAGAAAAACAGGAGGAAACAAGAGAAGAGGGGCGAGAGCGGCTCATTTTTATTTCAGGATTAATTGGTATCCTTGCTAATATTTTATTATTTGGGGTGAAGTTTGGCGTCGGGTGGTTAGCCGGAAGTATCGCCGTCATGGCCGATGCTTTTAACAACCTATCGGACACCGCATCTTCTGTAGTCACAATTGTTGGTGTGAAGTTAGCAAATCGACCAGCAGATAAGGAGCATCCGCATGGGCATGGGCGAATTGAGTATATTTCAGCGCTCATTGTAGCATTTATGGTAATGTTGGTGGGGGTTCAATTTATTCAATCCTCAGTCGGTCGAATTTTAAATCCGAGTGAGGTTCGTTTCGAGTGGGTCTCTTTCTTATTGTTGTTTGTATCGGTGCTTGTTAAAGTTTGGTTAAGTTTCTTTAATAAACACATGGGAGAAGCGATTCAATCGGGGGCGTTAAAGGCTGCATCCGTGGATGCTTTAGGTGACGTCTTTACCTCAAGTACGGTGCTTTTATCGTTTTTAATGGCGCGTTTGACATCATTTCCTATTGATGGATATGCAGGTGTGATTGTTGCAGGATTTATTTTATATGCGGGATATAATCTGGTGAAGGAAACGATTAGTCCTCTTCTAGGAGAGGCACCCGATGCGGAGCTCGTGCAACAGATCTATGATCGACTCCTTTCATTTGAGCATATTACGGGGGCACATGACCTAATGATTCATAATTATGGGGTGGGATGTGTCATTGCCTCTATTCATGCGGAGATTCCAGCAGACATCGATGTGATGACGATCCATGATATCATCGATGAAGCAGAACGACAAATCTCAGAAGAATTGAAGCTCCATCTAGTGATTCATATGGATCCTGTTTCTGTAGAAACCGAAGAGATTAAGCTGATGAAAAAAGAACTAGAGCAAATTATTGACGCGCATCCGGTGATCATGTCGATGCATGATTTTCGAATTATTGGGCAAGAACCAAATAAAAATTTGATTTTTGATTTAGTCGTGAATGGCTCGCTACTAAACAAAACAGTGACAGAGGAGTCCATTAAAGATGAGGTTATCGCAAAAATTAGAGAAACCCATCCGCAATACCGTTGTGTCATTGTGATTGATCGGATGTATGTTTAGAATAGAAAAGACCCAGTACCTTGGGTCTTTTCATTTTGTCATTAGAAGTTTCATCGAATAGCTCACTCAACGTAATCTGGCAGAAGGGGCGTTTTGCATGGAAGTATAAGAGCGAGCTCATTTTTTTTCATTTTTAAAAGAGGATGTCTAACTCACGTGAGTTAGACATCCTCTTTTAAAATCATAAAGTTTTTATAAAGTACATTGTTCTAGGACCTGCTCCACATGGTTAGGGACACGAACCTTACGGAAAATTTTTGTAATCATTCCTGTTTCATCGATGATAAACGTTGATCGTTCAATCCCGATGGCTTTTTTTCCGTACATATTTTTTTCCTTTAATACATCATATTGCTTACAAACCGTTTCTTCGGTATCAGATAACAGAATAAACGGTAAATCGTGTTTAGCGACGAATTTTTCATGACTTTGAACACTGTCACGACTTACGCCTAAGATGACAGCGTTTTGGTCTTTAAAGGATTGAATCGCATCGCGAAAATCTTTTGCTTCATTCGTACATCCTGGCGTATGATCGCGTGGATAAAAATAAAGAATTACTTTTCGTCCTAAGTAATCTTTTAAGCGATGTTGGCATTGATCAGATCCTGGTAATGTAAAATCAGGGGCTTGCATTCCTTCAGTTAAAGTAATAGGTTCCATTAAACTTCACTTCTTTCTTTTATAGTGATTATAAATAATTATGCGTTATGGTGAGGGGATTGTAAACAAATATGCTAAAATATTAATGAACTTTTTAGTCTCATTTTAAGTAAAATGTGGGGAATATAGCCAAAATACTAAGAGAAAGAGGTCGGTCATTGTTTTCTATGAGTAGGATTTAAATATGGGGTGACCGTCGCGATAGAGTAGCACGGTGTTTTTCTAAAAGGTGATCGCTAAAATAGGATGTATAGGATGACGCCCAGTTGATGGAAAGGATAAAAGGTTGGTTAATCGAAAAGTAATCAGTGTTAGGATATGAAAATAAAAGATAAGGATGTGTGAAGAATGTTAATGATTTTATCACCTGCTAAGACGTTTACATCAGAGGAGAACGTGCCCCGTACAAATTTTAAGGCGCTTCTTTTTCATGAAAAGACGGCGAAGTTAGTTGAACAATTGTCTTCTTTTTCTAATGAACAATTAGGAAGTCTTATGAAGATGTCCGAGGAATTGGCGACGTTAAATAGTGCGCGCTATCGTCAATTTTATTCGGATGAGTTGCGGGCGCTTCCAAGTATTTATGCTTTTTCTGGCGAAGCTTATAAGGGATTGGATGCATTAACACTCGATGAAGAGGCACTTGAGTTTTCAAATGAGTCGTTGCGCATTTTATCAGGACTTTATGGTGTTTTGCACCCCTTTGATGCGATTAATCCGTATCGGTTAGAAATGGGGTTAAAGTTTTCGGGAGAACACGGAAAAAACTTGTATGAGTATTGGAAAAAGGAAGTAACGGATTACTTTTTGTCAGCACTCGCAACAACGCCAGGTGATCAAGTGTTAATTAATTTGGCTTCTACGGAATATAGCAAGGTGGTTGATTTCAAACAGATTAAGCAACAGTATGGCGTATTAACGATTGAATTTAAAGAACAAAAGGGAGAGTCGTTCCGAACAGTAGGGATGTATGCTAAGCGAGCGCGTGGACAAATGGCACGCTATATTTTAACGCGCAAGCTTCATTCGGTTGAAGAACTCAAACAATTTAATGAGGAAGGCTATCAATTTAATGAAGACCTTTCGACTCCAACGACGTGGGTCTTTACCCGTTCGGTGAAAGGGTGAGAAGATGATTTTTTACTTCAGTGGGACGGGAAACTCCCAGGCAGCAGCAGAAACGATTGCGCGGGTACAACAAGAACGACTCGTTTCAATCATACAGGCCATTGAGGCAGAGCAATACGATTACGTGTTGCAGAAGGGGGAGGCGGTGATTTTCGTTTTTCCGGTTTACGCATGGGCGCCTCCTGAAATTGTGATGCAATTTCTTTCACGGTTAACATTTTTAGGGGAAGACCCCGATTATTTAGGAGTCATTGTGACCTACTCTAAACAAATCGGAAATTGTTTTAAGGTTGTGCATCAAGCCATTGAAGATAAAGGATGGCGTTTAACAAGTTTTTACACCCTAAAAATGCCTCATAATTATTTAATTGTGGGGCATACCGATTCATATGAGAGGGTTTATGAGACATTGGCAGCTACTTTACCAACCTTAGAAAGAATAAATCGGGAAATAGCACAAAAAGAGCACGTTTATGAACAAGCTATCGAATTCTTTCCTAGGATACGAACCTTAGCGGGACAGAGATGGATGCGAATCATGTCTAAACGAATCACCCCTTTTTACGCAAATGATCATTGTATCTCATGTAAAGTATGTGAGAAAATTTGTCCAACAAAATGTATTGAGGTGACTCAAAAACCTTCATGGAAGGGGGAGTGTTTACATTGTCTAGCCTGTCTCCACTATTGTCCGAAGTCGGCGATTCAATATGGTAAATCGATGGAAAGAAAAAAAAGATATACACATCCAGATATACGTTGGTATGAATTAAACCATAGCTCTACTAAAAATCGTCCGACTAAATTTTAGGATAAAAAGGGTCTCGGTTGAACGGAGGATGGGGCCATTTTAAACAGGATACAGCAGAATGAAAGGATAAAAAAAGATTTTTTAAATAAAATATGTATATTTTGAGTAAAATCGTCCATAATTTTAGTGTGAAAAAAGAAGGTAATTATCATTTAGAACCAAAAAAGAGGTAAAATGTCACATGAATTTTATTTTTTATAAAGGAGAATATTGAGCGAATGTGACGAAAAAACATATTTAATTTTAAAAAATATGAAGAAAAAAATAGTGAAAAAGGATGGGTAACCGGTTACCTATTGAATGAAAGTGGTATTAATTTATGACGGAATGTATTATAATCATAAATGTAAACGTTGCGAAGATATATGGCTTAATTTCATATTTCTATTGCCAAAGTTTGCGGTATTAAAAATAATACAGCACGATCAAAATAATACAACCATGAGTTGCGGTTATCTTATACGATAAGAGGAGGATTCAAGTATGTTTAAGTATTTACAGCGTACAGGTAAAGCATTAATGCTTCCAATCGCTGCTTTACCAATTGCCGGTATTTTACTTGGTGTTGGTGGGGCATTCTTAGGAATTGCTGGAATGACAGATGCACCAGCGATTTATCAAACAATCGCTAATGCGATTAATAACTCTGCGGTGCTTACAGCGATTTTAACAATTATGAAAAATATTGGAGATATCGTTTTTGGTAACTTACCGATCTTATTTGCGATTGGGGTTGCGGCTGGTTTAGCTAAAAAAGATAAAGCAACAGCAGCGTTAGCTTCTGTGTTTGGTTTCTTAGTTATGAACCAAGTTATCTCTACTTTATTAGGATTAGGATTAACGAAGTTAGGTGTTGTAACACCTGATAACGTTGGGGAATACGGAACTTATGTGACAACTAACCTTGGGATTTTCACTTTAAATATGTCAGTGTTTGGTGGGATTATTACAGGGATGGTAACATCTGCGTTACATAATAAATTCTTCAATATTCAATTCCATCCAGTTTTATCTTTCTTTGCTGGTTCACGTTTCGTTCCAATCATTACATCTTTAGTAATGGCTGTTGTTGGGGTAGTATTAGCTTACCTTTGGCCTTTCGTTCAAGATGGAATTGGAGCATTAGCAAATGTTGTTAACTCATCTGGAGTATTTGGTTCATTCTTATTCGGATTAGTTGAACGTTCATGTGTACCATTCGGATTACACCATGTATTCTATACACCATTCTGGTATGGTTCATTCGTTGAAGCTAACTTATTAATCAACGGTGTTGATACAATTGTTCAAGGGGCAAATACAGCTTACTTCGTACAATTAGGATCAATGGGTGATTTAGTTGGATTAGAATCTGGAAGAATGCATGAGATTGTTATGGGAACAACAGCGTTCTTAGCTGGTAAATATCCATTCATGATGTTCGGATTACCAGGGGCTGCTTTAGCAATGTATAAATGTGCTAAACCTGAAAAACGTCAAGCTGTTGGTGGTTTATTAGGAGCTGCTGCGTTAACAACAATCTTAACAGGTATTACTGAGCCATTAGAGTTTACATTCTTATTCGTTGCACCAATCTTATTCGTTGTGCATGCTATCTTCTGTGGATTATCATTCATGATTATGGCGATGTTAGATGTTTTCATCGGTATGACATTCTCTGGTGGATTAATTGACTTCGTTTTATTCGGATTATTACCTGCTGGTGCTGGTGTAGCAACTCATTGGTATTGGGTATTAGTTGTTGGTGTCGTTTACTTTGCTGTATACTTCTTCGTATTCAGTTTCTTAATCAAAAAATTAAACTTAAAAACACCTGGACGCGAGGATGATAACGAAGAGGTAAAATTATTCTCGAAAAAAGACTTCCAAGAACGTAATGGTGGTGGAGCAGCAGAAAAATCAGCTGCAACTGGAACTGATGAGTGGAAAGAAAAAGCACCATTAGTATTAGAAGCTTTAGGTGGAGAAGAAAATATCGAAAACATCGATGCTTGTATTACTCGCTTACGTGTTGAAGTTAAAGATACTGCTAAAGTTGATAAAGATCGTTTAAAAGCTTTAGGAGCAGCAGGGGTAATGGAAGTTAAAGGTGGAGTTCAAGCTATCTTTGGTGGAAACTCGAATACTCTTAAAAACCATATCCTTGATATTATCGGTGACTAATTAATACTATAAAGTTAATAAAAAATGACTAATCGAATGATTAGTCATTTTTTATACATGATGAAAATATATATTTCCCGGGTGAATAAAGTTACATCAACGGATTGTAATAACCAGCGTTGTTCACTAAGGATAAGTTATTTAATTGAGGTTGCTGCGTAACTGTTGGTTGGGCCATCATTTGTTGTGTATATACTGATTGACTTACAGTTGTTGGTTGGGGATTACTAGTCATTTGAGGAAGCGGTTGTCCCCAGTCAAATGAATTCGAATGCATCCCTTGTGTTAAATTCATAGGTGGTTGTCCAGCTAAATACTCATCATAATAATAGGATTCCACGCTTTCTTGACGATTGACGACATAGTTGTGGTGATTATGATGATGATGAACATTTCGAACAACGACCGGAATAACATGATCAACTCGATGATAGTGGTGTTGTTGTGGGGTACAGGCAATAGTTGGTTCAACAACTTGTTGGCAAGTTTCATATTGTCCCATAGGTGGCATAGTGACACATCCACCCATTGGAGCATTTCCTAAACATCTCATATTTTGTTTCATTTGTGCGACATCCTTTCAATCTCTAATTCAGCTACAGTATAGAATATGAAAAAGGTAATAGAATGAACGGGAAGGTGCCTAAAAAAGGAATGTTATTTTTTTATAAATTATCAATAAGTGTGAAAGACTACTAACAGAATAGATAAAGGAGTGATTCAATGAAAAATATCATTTATCCTAATTATGAAAAAAGTACTTTGAATATTATGGCGACCTTGTTAAACTATTATGACGTAGCGTCTTCCTATCAGTCTTTATCAGTTATAAAAGAAGTATTAGATAAGGAGTATAAAAATGTAGTGCTTCTTGTTTTTGATGGAATGGGGGTTGATGCGTTAGAGAAAAACTTAAAGTCAACAGATTTTTTAAATCGCCATCTGAAGGAGGAGTTAACGGCTGTAGCGCCTTCTACTACAACTGCTGCGATGACGGCTTATTATAGTGGAAAATCACCTTTTGAGCATGGATGGTTAGGTTGGTCCCTCTATTTCAAGGAATATGGACGTTGCATCGATACTTTTTTAAATACTGACAGTTATACAGGTGAGAAACTTGAGCTTCCCCATGCAGGATATACATTAATGGGCTATACTCATGTGTTAGACCGTGTGGAAGAAGCGACAAATCATCACATAAAAGCTTATATGATTGAACCAAATTATATCAATTACCAAGGGAAAAATACAAAGATTGGTGTTGAATCTGCACAGCAATTAGTTGATGAGGTTGCAAAATTAGTGTCGACTGCCGAACAAAAATTTGTTTTCGGATATTGGACAGACCCGGATAAAACAATGCATGAATCGGGGTGTTACTCGGCAAAAACGAAAGAAAAAATGACAGAAATTAATGAGCTATTAATGAATTTATCCCAACAGATGAAGGACACTTTGTTAATTATATCTGCCGATCATGGTTTAATTGATGTAGAGCCTACGACGTATTTAAATGATTATCCCGAGTTAACGGCATGCTTTTTAATGCCCCCATTTATTGAGGGACGCATGATGTCATTTTTCATACGTGAAGACTTAAGAGAGACGTTTTCTAAAAAATTTAATGAAACATTCGGGGATGATTTTATTCTGCTCACGCGTCAACAGGCACTTGAAATGAATTTATTCGGGTACCATACTCCTCATCCTAAAACACTCGATTTTATTGGGGACTTTATCGCTTGTGCGACGGGTCATAAAGTACTAGGTTATTTACCAGCCGTGAAAAAGGAAAAGTTTAATTTTACTGCAACACATGCCGGATTAACACGCGAAGAAATGGTAGTGCCACTTATTTTAGTTGAATCTAAATAATGTAGAGGGTCTTTCCAAATGGGGAGAGGCCCTTTTTCTATTGATCAGAAAATAAAAAAATGGGTAATGGGCCTTTACGTCTCTAGAGGGGGTTGCATATGATACATTATCAATGAGGTAAAGAGTAGGGGGGATATGGATGACAAAGCGTCCTTTAATTGGAATTGTTCCTCTTTGGGATGACAAAAAACAAAGTAGTTGGGTTAAACGGACCTATATTGAGGCAATCTATGATGCGGGTGGAATTCCTATTATCCTACCTATTTTTCAATCTGAACGATTTATTGAGGAACTAGTAACACGGATAGACGGTCTTTTTTTAACGGGGGGTGATGATATTCATCCGCGTCTTTACGAAGAGGTGAAAAAAGAAGCGTGCGGCCATACTTCAGAAGTTTTAGATGATTTTGAATGGTGTGTGCTAAAAAAAACGATAGAAAAAGGAAAACCTATTTTAGGTGTTTGTCGGGGGTTTCAATTTATAAATGTCTATTTTAACGGAAGCTTATTTCAAGACATTGAGAGTCAGTATATGATAGAGCGTTCTTTTTCGCATCGTCAGCTGCCTCCCTATGATGAACCAGCGCATGAGGTATACCTATCTGAGAATGGAGTATTACAACGCTGGTTAGGTGTTCAACAATTGGCAGTGAATAGTCGGCATCATCAAGGAATTAAGCGATTAGGCGAGGGATTGATCGTAGAAGCGTTAGCACCGGATGGATTAATTGAAGCCGTCCGTCATCAAGATTACCCGTTTTTAGTGGCCGTTCAGTGGCATCCTGAATTAAGGTATAAAAGAGATCAGGCCGAACGACTTTTATTTGAACGATTTGTTTTTAGTTGTCAAGAGAATGATTTTTCCTTAAAAGGTGAATGAAATATGATAAGAAAGGCATCCTATAAAAAGGAGCCTTTTTTTTTATAATAATGAGGAGAGGATTTTATAATAATGAGAAATCTTTAATCCCCTTTTTATCTTGTGATAAACGATCAAGCTTGAATAAAAAAATGACAGTTTATATAAGAAAAATGGGAAACATTGTCGATTTTTTCAGACAAGAGGTGTATAATTGCTCTATTCAATATAAGGAAAGAAGGATTGAAATGTTAAAAAATATTTGGACCATTTATAAGACAGATTTGAAACACATCGGGACCAACTACGCTGCAGCTATTGTCGTTTTAGCCCTATGTATTTTACCCTCGTTATATGCCTGGTTTAATATTAAGGCATCCTGGGATCCTTATGGGCAATCAGCAACCAGTCAAATTAAAATTGCCGTTGTAAACAATGATCAAGGAACGACGCTCAATGGGAAGGAAATAAATGTTGGGGATCAAGTAGTTGAGGAGTTAAAAAACAATGATTTAATGGGATGGCAGTTTATGAGTGAGAAAGAGGCCCAAACTCTTTTAGAAGAAGGAAAAGTCTATGCTTCTCTTACAATTCCAACTGATTTTTCTCAAGATATTTCATCTCTTGTTACAACGGATGTGAAAAAAGGAAAAATTATTTATCAAGTGAATGAAAAAATAAATGCGATTGCTCCTAAATTAACAAGTAAAGGAGCAACGGGTGTTCAAGAAAGTATTAATCAAACTATTGTCAAAACTGTCAGTGGTATTTTGTTAGAGGCAGGAAAAGAGTTAGGAATGGAGATTCAAGAAAAGGTTTTACCTGAATTATCACATGTTCACTCACAGTTAGAAGAGCTCGTTTCTAAGTTTGGTGAGATGAATGAGTTAGTAGACACGGCTCACCGTGGAGGGATTCAATTAAAGGATTTAATCCAATCCATTCAAAATGATTTACCTCTGATTGAATCAACGATTGATTCTGCTAAGCAGACGGCGACAGGGTTAGAAGGCTTTATAATCTCATCGAAGTCAGCCCTTTCTGATTTCGTCCCAACACTAAAATCAGATTTAGAACTTGTATCGGTGATTAGTGGGGAACTAACAACGTATACACAAGGGGTTAAGGATGCTATTTCAAGCGGTTCAGAACAGGCTCCACAGGTTGTTGATCGACTGATAAGTAAGGTAGATGGAACACAAGGACTTATTCAATCGTTTATTAAAATGTTAAAAAGTTTTAATAAGTTTCCTGCAGGGCGATTTGATGAAATGATTGCGCAACTTGAGGGAGTTCAAGGTGATTTAGCTCGCGTTCAACAGCTACTAGAAAAGGTTAAAGGTCAATTAGCAACAGGAGAAGGACCAGATTTGACAGTGTTTGATCAAATTTTAACTTTATTAAATGATGTATCTAACACAGCCGATTCAATTGTTAAACGTTTTGATGACGAAATTGCTCCCTCTTTAAATCAAGTTATCGATAAAGCGTATGAAACAGCAGAGTCTGTCTTAACTGTTTTAAATGAAGCAAGTAATAAGTTACCTGATGTAACAAATTTATTAAATACCGCCTATAGTGGTTCTGACCAAGGAATTTCGGCAATTGAGTATATTAATGGAAAGCTTCCAGAGGCAGAGGAAAAACTACAAACGTTGACAGAGAAACTTGGAGAAATAAACAGTAGTGAAGGGTTACAGGAAGTATTAACGCTCATTCAAGAAGGAATTGCTCAACGTGAAAGCTTTATGGCTACACCTGTTGAGTTAGTTGAAGAAACGTTATTCCCAATGCATAATTATGGAACAGCGATGACGCCATTTTATAGTGTACTTGCTCAATGGGTCGGAATGACATTGTTAATTTCGATGTTAGCGGTGCATGCAAGAGGAGAGTATAAAAAAAGCGAAGAATACTTTGGTAAATTACTATTATTTTTAAGTATTGCACTTCTTCAAGGATTAATTATCGCATTAGGGGATTTATACCTATTGAAAATTTATTGTATGAATCCACTCTTATTTGTGGGCGGTATCTTGTTCACAAGTGTCGTTTTTACATTCATTATTTACTCACTTGTCTCTGTTTTTGGAAATGTCGGAAAAGTTGTTTCGATTATTCTGCTCGTTTTACAGGTAGCGGGTTCTGGAGGAACCTTCCCTATCCAATTAACTCCTAAATTTTTCCAAATCATTTATCCGTTTTTACCGTTTACTTATGCCATTTCGTTTGCACGAGAATCAATAGGTGGGGTTGTTCAAAGTGTTTTATCTAGAGATATAGTAATTCTAAGTACTTATATTATAGTAGCTATTCTCGTCTCAGTTTTCTTGAAAAAACCGCTCAACCGCTTGATGTCAGGATTTAGTGATAAATTTAAAGAAAGTGGGTTGGGAGAATAACGGAAGGTTAATTTTTCTTAAAAAAGATTGACACACCAATAGGGGTATGATATAAAAAGAGTAGATTATATTAGCACTCTTACTTAACGAGTGATAAAACAAGAGGGAGCGATTCAATTGAAACAGTTTAAGGCAGAATCAAAACGTTTACTTGATTTAATGATCAACTCGATTTATACGCATCGCGAGATTTTCTTGCGAGAATTAATTTCAAATGCAAGTGATGCTATTGATAAACTTTACTATCGAGCACTAACGGATCACAATTTAAGTTTCAATTCGGAAGATTATTTTATTAAAATTACGGTTGATGAGGCAAAGCGCCAAATTAAAATTTCGGATACTGGAATTGGGATGACAGAAGCGGAATTAGACGAGCATTTAGGAGTCATTGCAAAGAGTGGTTCGTTACAGTTTAAAAAAGATACAGAATTAGAAGACGGACATGATATCATTGGTCAATTCGGTGTTGGTTTTTATTCTGCATTCTTAGTGGCGGACAAGGTAACGGTGATTTCAAAAGCATTAGGGGCAGAGACAGCCTATAAGTGGGAGTCATGCGGTGCAGATGGTTATGTGATTGAACCATGCGAAAAGGAATCTGTGGGAACAGATATTATCCTAACAGTTAAAGAAAATACCGAAGATGAGAATTTCGATGAATATTTAGATCCATACAAATTAAAAGCAATTATCAAAAAATACTCTGACTTTATTCGTTATCCAATTAAAATGGATATCACACATTCGCAATTAAAAGAAGGAACAGAGAATGAATACGAAGAAGTTACAGAAGAGCAAACAGTGAATAGCATGGTTCCAATTTGGAAAAAGAATAAACGCGAATTGACTGATGCTGATTATCAAGCTTTTTATCACGAGAAACATTTTGGATTTGACGATCCATTAGCTCATGTTCATTTAAGTGTTGATGGGAATGTTAGCTATCAAGCTATTTTATATATTCCTGAAAAAATGCCATATGATTTCTACACAACGGAATATGAAAAAGGGTTAGAGTTATATTCAAGCGGTGTTTTAATCATGAATAAATGTGCGGATTTATTACCCGATTACTTTAGCTTTGTAAAGGGAATTGTAGACTCAGAGGATTTATCATTAAATATCTCACGAGAAATCTTACAACATGATCGTCAGTTAAAGTTAATAGCGAAAAATATTAAAACAAAAATTAAAAATGAATTAGAAAAAATGATTAAAAATGACCGTGAAAAATATGAAACGTTCTACCAATCATTTGGTCGTCAATTAAAATATGGGGTTTATTCGGATTTTGGTGCAAATAAAGAGGTATTACAAGATTTATTAATGTTTACTTCTTCTTACGAAGATAAATTAGTCACTCTATCTGAATATGTATCACGTATGAAAGAGGGTCAATCTCATATTTATTATGCAGTAGGGGATTCAATTGATCGAGTTAAAAAATTACCGCAATCAGAAGCAGTTCTTGATCAAGGATATGAAATTCTCTACTTTACAGAAGATATTGACGAGTTTGCGATTAAGATGCTGATGTCTTATGACGGAAAAGAATTCAAATCAGTTTCTAGTGCCGATTTAGACCTTGAAACTGATGAAAAGGATGCAGAAGCAACTAAAGAATTCGCCTCATTATTTGAAAATATGACATCTGTTTTAAGCGGTAAGGTAAAAGCTGTACGTGCAAGCCAACGTTTAAAATCACATCCTGTTTGTTTAGCGAATGAAGGGGAATTATCCATTGAAATGGAAAAAGTGTTAAATGCCATGCCAAATGGACAACAAGTTAAAGCAGACAAAGTGCTAGAAGTTAACGTTAATCATGAAGTATTTAAATCTTTACAGGCGGCTTATGAACAAGATCAAGCTAAATTTGATTTATATACAGATGTTTTATATAACCAGGCACGCCTAATTGAAGGATTAGATATTGAAGATCCAGTGGCATTTACCAATAATGTTTGTCAATTAATGAAATAAAAAGTCTTTAGAAAAACATCAACTTTGTAGTTAAGTTGATGTTTTTTTTGATTCCGGGTATGCTAAGAGGGAAGACGGATCTTCTTGTTAAATTAAGCATTTTTGTTTATAATAAAATTAAAACGTTTTATATGGAATAGATAGAAATGTTTATTCAATTCATCAAGCGTTAGAAATAGCGGACAAAGGTGGACTATAAGATAGACTTAAATCAGTCATAGAGGGTGTTTATAAAAATGTCCGGACATGGTGTTTAAGAGAGGAGGAATTAAAGATGAAAAAACGACAGAAAGAAACGATTCTCATCGGGTGTGGCCTCGTGAGTTTATCCTTGATTTTGCATTTCGTCCACGTATTAATTTTTAAAGATGTTCATCATACGATGATCTTTTTAGTTGCAGATATTGCGTTTATTCCGCTAGAGGTCTTTTTTACGACAATGATTTTAGAGCGCGTGTTAGAGAGACGTAAGAAGGAACAGGATCTTGAAAAATTAAATATGTTAGTTGGCGTTTTTTATGCTGAATTTGGAACGCAATTATTGGAGTACTTTGTTAATCAAGATGATCGTGTCGCTATTTGTAAAAAATTACGGATCCAAGATCCAAGTGTTTGGAATGATGAGTATTTTAAACGACTACAACAACTTAACTCATCGTATCATTATGAGGTGCAACTTACTAAAATTGATTTAAGAGAGTTGCAACAAATTTTACATGAGGGGAAAAATATTATTATTACACTCATGACAACAGATAGCTTGCATGAACATGAGACATTTACAGAAATGTTGATGCGAATTATGCATTTAAAAGAGGAATTAGATACCCAAGATATTACCGATTTATCAAAAATTAAGTGCACACATTTAGAGGAAGATATGGCGGCCATTTATCGCTACCTAACTTACGAATGGTGTTACTATTTGAACTATTTAAATAAATTCTATCCAAGTTTGTTTAGTACAGTGATTATGTTAAGCCCATTTAATAAAAAGCATCAGCGTACGCTATTAGAACAACGTGAAAGCGAAGGAGGTCATCTTTCGTGTCCTTATTAAAACCAACGCAAACCATAGGGTTGATTGCGTTATCTAACGGATTATCTGTACAACAAAAACCAACGCTTGATCGGTTAGAGCAAACATTAGAGGAAATGGGGCTCTCTACCGTACGTCCCCCTTCTTTGTTTGCTAAAGAGAGTGTCTATCATGCCTCAGATAAAGAGCGTGCGAAGATGTTGATGGATTTTTATAAAAACCCAGATATCCGAGCGATTTTTGATGTATCTGGAGGAGATTTAGCAAATGGAGTTCTTTCCTATCTGGATTACGAGTGGATGAGCCAACATCCCAAACCTTTTTTCGGGTACAGTGATTTATCGGTGGTGCTAAATGCGCTATATACAAAAACAGGACAATCGAGTTATCTCTATCAAATTCGTCACCTGGTCGGAACCTTTGCTGATGCACAACAGGGGCAATTTAAAGCCTCACTTTTTGAGCAGGAACACGCCTTATTCACTTTTCCATTTGACTGGATTCAGGGACAGAAGATGGAGGGCGTTGTGATTGGAGGAAATATACGATGTTTCTTAAAATTAGCAGGTACAGCGTATTGGCCCTCGTTTAAAGGGAAGATTTTACTGCTTGAGGCGTATAGTGGTGATGTGGCGAAAATGGCAACTTATTTGAATCAATATAAGCAACTTGGGGTATTTGAAGAGATTAACGGCCTTATTCTCGGACATTTCACTGAAATGCAGAAAAAATCGTTTCAGCCGGATATCGTGACACTTGTTCGTCAAATTGTTGAAAATCCATCTTTACCGATGATTAAGACTGATGCGATTGGTCATGGGGCCGACGCTAAATGTATGGTAATTGGTGGTCAGTATAACTTTAAAGAGAAAGAGATGAGATATGAGGATGGATGTAACAGATAAAAAAAGCCATTGCGGGTCGTGTCTCCATAATGTGAATAATTACTGTATGAGTACATTAGGTTATTATTTTTATGGGGAGTCGATTTCAGATGAAGAAGTAGAATGTGAGGATTGGATAAAAAATCAACATTCTTATGGCGAACGTTTAAAACAAACGATGGGTAAAGGTAAGAAATAATGAAGGCGTTTGTTCCTTGTAAAGGGAGCAAACGCTTTTTTACGGAGGAATCATTTAGAAGTCATATAACGGTTAATTGTGACATAAATTAAGAGTGTAACATGAGTTAAAGAGAGGATGATGAGTATGTATTGTCGTCATTGTGGGAAAGAGTTAAATGAAAATGCTGATTACTGTACTTCATGCGGAGTAGCAACAACAAAAGGTGATTCTTATTGTGGAAACTGCGGTTCAGAAGTTGCTAAAGAGGCGGATGTTTGTCCAACATGCGGAACTAATTTGAAAAGAGGAGTGGGGGCTCCAAAATCAAAATTAGTTGCTGGATTATTAGGAATCTTTTTGGGGGTATTTGGAATTCACCGCTTTTATTTAGGGTATACGACAATTGGACTTGTTCAATTATTAGTGAGTGTGATTCTTGGAATTTTCACATGTGGAATTTCAACTGCGCTTGTGTCATTATGGGGATTTGTAGAAGGTATTTTAATTCTTTGTGGAACGGTGATTACAACAGATGCTGGCGGGAATGAGCTTCAATAAATGAGTGAAAAAATAAGGTGGATCCGTCTGATTATTTATGCCGCTATTTTTATTTTAATCTATATGATTCCACTTGAAACCGTTGAAGGCCAGCGTTTATGTATCTGGTATCATCTCTTTCATATGGATTGTTTAGGTTGCGGGTTTACACGGGCATTTTTTAGCCTCATGCATGGTCAGATTCTAAAGGCATTCATGTATAATCCTATGGTTATCGTGGTTCCAGTTGCTTTCTTCTTGGTGTTGCAAGATAGTTGGATGATTATCCAAAGGTCGCCTCAATGGAGCCTCTTAGAAAAGTTTTTTAAGTGGGGGATGGCGCGATGTTATCCTCACAATATAAAGAACGGGTAGAAAACTACCTGTTTTTTTTATATATAAACTTTGAAAACCAAAGTAGTTGACGATAAAAGGGGCGGTATGCTATGATGAGGATAATAGAGAGGTGGAAGTTGATGGAATTAAAACAAGAGGTGTTAGCCTTGTTCATGAATCATCATGATGAGGTCATATCCGGTCAGGAAATAGCTAATCGTCTTTCTTTTAGTCGGACAGCAATTTGGAAGGTGATTAAACAATTAAGGGAAGAGGGATACCCAATTGAGTCGATAGGAAATAAAGGATATCGTTTATGCCAGGTTCGTGATCCCCTATCACGGGATTTAATTATTAAGGCGTTGCATTCCGATTATCAGAAAATACAATTTGAAATTTACCCACAAGTTGATTCAACGAATACGCAGGCAAAGGTTCGTGCAATAGAAGGAGCCCAACATGGGCATGTGATCTTAGCTGATGAGCAGACGAGGGGACATGGTCGTTTTGGAAGGCCCTTTTACTCACCTAAGGGCGAGGGGCTTTATATGAGCCTTATTTTACGTCCTCAGATGCATCTGAGTCAGTCTGTCTATGTCACGATGCAAGTTGCCGTCCTCATCTGTCGTGTACTAGAGCGTTTGACCCATCAAGCCCCTAGTATCAAATGGGTAAATGACATTTACTTAGGAGATAAAAAGGTATGCGGTATTTTAACGGAGGCTGTTACCGATTTTGAAACAGGGCAGGTCCAATACATGATCTTAGGGATTGGATTAAATGTTTGGAACGAAGAGTTTCCAGATGAATTAAAACAGATCGCCACTGCTTTAACTCCTTTAAAGACGACACGAAATGAGATTTGTGCGGCTTTATTAAATGAGGTATTACCGATTAGTTCATCTTTTTCTTTTGATGAAGAGATTTTAGTTGAATATAAACGACGATCGAACGTTTTGGGGAAGACCGTGGAGTTTGTTAAAAATCGTGCTCCGATTGAAGGCGTGGCCGAAGACATCGATGAAACGGGTGGACTCATTGTCCGATTACAAAATGGAGAGGTTGAAACGCTACATTCGGGTGAAGTTTCAATCCGAAGAAAGTAGGGGATGACTTCACTATGAGAAAAGAGATGATGAAAATTCGTGAGATAACATCAATCGCCCTTTGTTTGGCGATGCTCTGTGTCTCCTCATATGTATCAATTCCATTGCCTTTTATGACAACGCCCATTACGGCACAAACGATTATGATTAATACGATTGCACTTTGGCTAACCCCCGCACAAGCCATGACAACGATGGGTGCCTACTTGATATTAGGACTGATCGGTTTTCCTGTTTTCGCTGGGGGAAGTTCGGGCATATCCGTGTTCCTTCGGCCGACGGGAGGATTTTTAATCGCCTTTTTTATCTCGGTGGGGGTGATTAGCGGATTAAAAAAACGATTCCCGCAAAAGCTCGGGTCCAATATTTTTTTAACCGTAGGGATTGGGATGCCGATTGTTTATTTCGTGGGTGCTTTTTGGATGAGCATTCTGATGGAGATAGACTTTGTCGTCGCTTTTCAACTCTCGGTCTATCCGTTTATTGTAGGCGATCTTTTAAAATGTTTAATCGCTTGTCGTCTAGTCGAAAGACTAAATGGCACCATGAAACAAAGGTCAGTTTTTATAAAAAGGAAGTTAGTCTAATGGCATCACATAAAACTCGTTGAATGTTTATCCAACGAGTTTTATGTTTAAAAAGGTTAAAACATTGACGCCATTAGGAATCGTGTTACAATAGAGAAGAAGAAATGAAAAAGAAGAAATTTGTAAAAATAAAGAAAACTACGGGCAATGAGCCTAAAAATAGACAGAATTGAAAGAGGTAGGAAGATGTCAACCTTTAACGAATTAAACCTAAGTCCTGAAATTTTAAAGTCTTTGGCGGGACTCGGATATGAAAAAATGACGGATGTTCAATCACGTGTTATTCCTGAGATTTTAAAAGGAAACGATGTGATGGTCCAATCTAAAACAGGAAGCGGGAAAACTGCTGCTTTTGGAACGGCTATTAGTGAGCAAATTGACTGGGAGGAAAATCGACCACAGGCATTGATTTTAACACCGACGCGAGAATTAGCCATTCAGATTCAAGAGGAAATGATGAATATTGGACGCTTTAAACGGTTAAAGGCGGTTGCCGTTTATGGAAAGTCCCCGTTTAAAGAACAGGCCCAACAGTTAAAACAAAAGACGCATGTCGTTGTTGGAACACCAGGACGTGTGCTTGATCATTTAGAGCGTGGGACATTGAATTTACAACGAGTAAAATACGTGGTCTTAGATGAAGCCGACGAAATGTTGAGCATGGGATTTATCGAGACGATTGAGATGATTTTAAAGATGACGTCTTTAAATCGACAAACCTTATTTTTTTCAGCTACTCTGCCAGCTCGAATTGAAAAATTAAGCCAACAGTATTTAAAGAATCCATCTATGATAACGATTGAATCAGAGTCTATTGTCAATGAATCCATCGAACATGCGCTATATCAGGTTCGGGTGCCTGAGAAGGTGCGCGTATTAAAGGATGTTTTAACGATTGAGAATCCGACTCAATGTATGATTTTTTGTGCGACGCGCGATGAAGTTGACGCATTGTATCAAGGATTAAAGGCGCAAGGCTATCCGGTTTTAAAATTACATGGGGGAATGGAACAAAAAGAGCGACTTGAGACGATGCGCCAATTTAAAATGGGGAGATTCCCATATTTAATTGCGACGGATGTCGCAGCCCGTGGAATCGATGTGAGTCAGATGAGCCATGTTTTTAATTTTGATTTACCGGAAGATGGCGAGGCTTTTGTTCACCGTGTGGGGCGTGTTGGTCGCGCAGGAGAAAAAGGAAAAGCAGTAACATTTGTGACACCATTTGAAGCGAGAAAGCTTGAAGAAATTCAAACCTATATTGGGTTTGAATTACCGGTGAAGGAGCGCCCTGTAAAAATAGAGGTCGAACAGTCAAGGGAACGGTTTGAGTCTCAACTCAAACGTCGTCCGCAACAGAAACAGACAAAACAGGCGGATGTTCATCGTGAAATTATGAAACTTTATTTAAATGGTGGAAAGAAGAAGAAATTACGCACTGTTGATTTTGTTGGAACGATTTTATCTATCGATGGAATTTGTAAAGAGGATATCGGGATTATTGAGATTAAGGATCAAGTGACCTATATCGATATTTTAAATGGGAAAGGTTTTGATGTTCTCGATGGATTAAAGACACGGACGATTAAAGGAAAGAAATTAAAGGTTCAACGGGCCTATCAAGTATAAGTAAATAAAAGGAAAAAAAGCACTTTGTGTTGATGACCTGATGTGTCAGACATGAAGTGTTTTTTTTATGATTTTTTTCTTTGTGCCCCATTATTTTAAAGATGGTGAGGAGGGGGACACTTTTGATAAAGCATTTGCGATAAGGGGGATATTTCAGGGGGGAATGAAAAAATTTTTTTCGATTAGGAAGAAAATGTCTAGGTCATAGCACCAATCGGGGTCTTTTACATACGATAGAAAAAGATAGGAGGAAGGATGTGAATCAGATGAGTGAAGAGGTTAATGAAGGGATAAGTAAGTATACGATCAAAAATCTAAATTTACAAAAGGAACCCTCGAAGTCAGCTATGATTATTAAAGTAATTCCAGCCTATTCTCGATTTGAACTATTGGATTCAGATGATGAGTGGTTAAAGGTGAGTTTTAACCATCGAGAGGGATATGTCGCTAAAGGTAACGTGTCAGTCACCAAAATAACGACGGCAACGACGCGTTTAAAAACAAGACCTTTAAAAGAATCCAAATCAATGAAGACGATTAAAAAGCATCAAGTGGTTGAAGTGGTTGATCAAGAGGGAGTTTTTAATCAAGTCTTTTATGAAGGAAAACTGGGCTATGTTGAAGCCGATCTGTTAAGTGATGACGGAATCAAATATCAACCTGATAAGCTCGGAAATTTTTATTACAATGCTGAAAAGTTCGTAAATGACCAGAAGATTAAGAGTCCGACTCCCTTTTTAGTTGTCACAGATTTAAAGGCAAAGCAAACGTATGTATTTGAGGATGTTAAGGGATCCTGGAAAGAATTATATTGTTGGCCATGTTCGATTGGGGCGGCCCAAACACCTACGATTACAGGAGTTTTTCATATTAATGGGCGTAAAGAGTCTTTTAAAACAGGACGTTATCAAGCGAAATATGCCACAAAAATAAAAGAGGGATATTATTATCACTCAGTTTTGTATGACCCAAGTGGAACAAAGGTAACGGAAGGTCGCTTAGGCGAGGCGTTAAGCCATGGGTGTATTCGTTTAGCGGCGGATCAAGCGAAATGGATTTATGACGCTATTTTAGATGGGACGACCGTTGTGATTCATTAGGAAACTTCATGAAAAGTTTCATTTAATAGGAACAAGTTTGAAGGGCCATTCATAAAATGAAGAGAAATGTCATTAGAAAGGATGAATAGAAAGTGAAAGTTGTAAAATGCCATATATCTGTCTATCAATATACATGGACAAGTTTAAATTTGCGTGCAGAAAAATCATTGATTTCGGAGGTGTTAACCATCATTCCATCCCATACGAAATTTGAGGTTATTGGATCAGATCATTTATGGTTAAAAGTCATTTATGATGGACAGATTGGCTATGTATTGAAACAAACTGTATCTGTGAGTGAGGTTCTTACTCACTCACAGGTAAACTTTTTAAAACAGCAAGCGTGTTAATAAACGAACCTTATCTTTCTAGATAAGGTTTTTTTAAAAGAAAAATTTTTAAAAAAAAGAAGATTTTTAGAAATTACGACAAAATATGTGGGAGCTTTTCAGTATAATTTTAAAGTAAGGGAACAAAAGGTTAAAAAATGATGTGGGGACTCGTTTTTTAATAGAGAAATTTATATTTGGGTAGATGTTTTGCGTTCTTCGCTTGTATCGTTAAAATTTTAAATAAGTTTATGCATCTGAGGACATTGACTTCAGATGCTTTTTTTGTAAAGCTTTTTATGTTGAGGGAAAAATTGATGGTCTTCGCATTTTCGTGTCACGCACATTCAGAGATGAACATACTATAACATAGAATAAAGGTGAGAAAAAGGAGAAATAGTATGTTATGTTTTGAAAAATTAAATGCAATTAAAGGATTTGATATGTGGAATCCTGTTAATGCACATCAAAATAATTATGCGTGGTCAATGGCGGAAATGGGAGATTATATTTATGTTGGAACTTGCCGTAATATGTTCACATCGATGCTTTCATTAGCGAAACGACCTTTATTGGGCCAAGTTCAAACAACGGGATTAGATAATAATGCTGAAATTTGGCGTTATAAAAAGGATGGGACGCAAGGGTGGCAACGTGTGTTTAAAACACATCCTTATGATAAAAGTTTTGGATTTCGGGCGATGACGGTGCATGAATCAAAATATTCAACAGCCCTTTATGCAGCAACGATCGGGGAGCGTGTTTATATTTATAAAAGTATTGACGGTGTGACTTGGAAAAAACTACGAACACCACAGGTAGTTGGAGGAAGTTCACGTTCATTTGCTTCACTAAATGGTAGACTTTATGTGTCAACGCTTCAGGAAGGAATTGGAGGAAAAAATTCTTACCTGTATTCGAGCGCTGATCCTGAGTTTGAACCATTTAAGCTCGTTATGGACCCTCATCATCCTTATTTTCAGAAAGATAAAAATCCGATGGGCGGAATAGATGCACTGGAGGTGTTTAATCACAAGTTGTATTTAGGTGTTTCAGGTGAAAACGGGGCAGAAGTTTGGCGTTCAATGGAGGGCCAACCTGCAATGAATAAATGGATAAAAGTTGGTGATGCAGGATTTGGGGATGGAATGAATCAAGAAATCATGTCGATGGGAACGTTTAAAAATCATTTATATGTGGCATTAACTAAAAAATTTCCATTAGCCTTATTTGCGCCGCTTGGTTTTGATCTTGTTCGTTTTGATCGTTGTGACTGTTGGGAACTCATTGTAGGAGGACGGCCAATGAAACCAACTCATCCGAAGACAGGAGAACGAACAACGAGTCTTTCGGGCTTTAAATCGGGCTTTAATTCGCCATTTAATGTATATGGGTGGCAATTACTTGCTTATCAAGATCAATTGATTTTAACAACGTTTGATGATTCTGTTAATATGAAACTGATGCGAGATGTATTTATCCAACGAAAAGAGGGGTTGATTCAACGCATTGGACAGGAAAAATACCAGCAACTTGTATGTCTTTACGGGGAGATTATCTGCCTTTTAGAAAAATATCAGTATCCGAAAGGATTCGATTTATATGTTTCAAAAGATGGGATTCATTTTAGACCTGAGGTTTTAAGTGGACTTAATAATCCGTATAGTTACGGAGGACGGACATTACTTGTTAGCCAAGAGGATGAGCTATATGTTGGGACGGCGAATCCATATGAAGGATGCGATGTGTATAGAGGAGAAATTATCGGATGTCAACCTTACTTTACAGACGGCCAGTTACAGAGCTATTTTGAACAGTTAGAGGCACTAACCTGTGAACTTCAATGTCTTTATCCGGATTTAATTCGTCTTTTATCTGAATTGTTTGTGACTTCGAAAAAATGAGCCACCTTTTTTGAAGGGCTAGGGCCCTAGATCGCTTTATGACGTCTAAGGGGCCTAACTATCCAAGCAGAAGGGGCAAATTTTTGGATAAGCTTCTCATCCAGGGACTCAACTTGTGTGACGTTTCGCAAAAAAATCACGTCTGAATTAAAACGTGATTTTTTTTGAATTCTATTCTTTTGTTTATTTAGAGTTTATATTTGTTTGGTAAAATAATAAAGCGGATGTTATAGGGAGAATTCCAGTCATTTTTATCGAAAAGAGTGTTAGAAGGACGTACTAAGGTGAGTGAGTCTTCAAGGATGGGCCTTTTATTGGGGGAGAGGTAAGATATTAAAGGTGGTGATTCGTGATGATTCATATTTTAGTGGCAGAAGATGACAAGCATGCCAGAAGATTATTAGAGGTCGTCTTAAAGCGAGAGGGATATCATGTCTTAAGCGTCGAAGACGGTGAGATGGCATTAAAAGTGATCGAATCTCATCATGTCGATTTAGTCATTTTGGATGTGATGATGCCAAAGCTTGATGGTTATGAGGTGGCAAGATTATTAAGAGAGGCGGAGTTTATGATGCCTATTTTAATGGTGACAGCTAAGCAATTACCAGAAGATAAAAAGCGGGGATTTATCATGGGAACCGATGATTATATGACGAAGCCGATTGATACGGAGGAACTTGTTTTAAGGATTAAAGCCTTACTGCGACGGTCAAAAATTGCAAGTGAGAAAAAATTAACGATTGGCGATGTCGTCTTAGATTATGAATCCTTAACGGTGCACCGAAATCAAGACGTGCAGACGCTTCCACAAAAGGAGTTTTATTTATTGTATAAATTGTTATCTTATCCGGGACGAATCTTTACACGTATTCAGTTAATGGATGAGATTTGGGGCGTTGACACGGAGAGTACGGACACAACCGTGAACGTTCATATTAATCGATTGCGCAAACGTTTTGCTGATTGTGAAGCTTTCGAGTTAGTTTCAGTGCGAGGGCTTGGATATAAGGCGGTGAAAAAGGAATGAGGCAATTATTAACGAAAATTAGTTTTAGTTTTTATACGACGCTGTTTATTTTTATTTTATACGTCTTGATTTTTACGATTACCGCCTGTTTAATTTATACGGTGATTGGCCTCGGGTGGTTTGATGAGGAGAGTCTTAACCCTATGTTGTTGACGTTAGCTGCCTGCTTTTTAGTTGGAACAACGATTTCAATTATCTGGGGGCATAAAATGTTGAAAAATGTTCGAATTTTTACCGGAGCGATGGATCAACTAGCTAGCGGGGATTTTTCGGTGCGTTTAAATATGACTCATCCCTTAGAATATCAGCTGTTATCTGATAATTTTAATCGGATGGCGGAACAATTAGCAGGCATTCAGGTGCTACGCACTGATTTTATTAATCACTTTTCGCATGAGTTTAAAACTCCGATTGTTTCGATTAAAGGATTTGCCCAGATTCTAAAGGATGATACGTTGTCTAAGGAAGAGCGCGAGGAATATTTAACGATTATGATAGAGGAGGCCGACCGCCTGTCAACTTTAGCGACGAATGTCCTCATGTTATCGAATATCGAATCACAAACTCTTTTAGTTGATCGCCAACGCTTTAATTTGGGGGAACAGTTACGACAATGTATTTTGATGTTTGAACCCAAATTAATAAAAAAAGATATTTTACTGCTTGCAACGATTGAAGATGAGGATATTTATGCGAATAAAGAATTACTCAATCAAGTGTGGTTAAATTTATTAGATAACGCCATTAAATTTGTTCCAATAGGTGGAAAGATCGAAGTGTCCATGGGAAGTTATGAGGCGGATTTAACCGTGATGATTGCCGATAATGGATGCGGAATTGCGAAAGAGACGCTTCCTAAAATATTTGATAAATTTTATCAAGAAGACCATTCCCGAAAGACGATGGGAAACGGACTGGGTCTATCGATTGTCAAAAAAATTATTCTCCTTCATCAGGGGGAGATTACGTGCGAAAGTATACCAAACCAACGGACTATCTTTACGATAAGGCTCCCTAAATCTTTATAAAAGGGGGCCTTTTATCATGACTTACCAATGCTAGATAGGAATCTACCTCATGGTTGATGAAAAAGTTGCTCTTTTTTCAATTGTTTATCATGAGTTAATGTTTCTTTGTTATAGTTATCAGGTGGAGATTTGAAAAAGGAGTGCGAAAAGATGATTAAGATGTTTCGACAATTAAAAAAGAGGGAGTGGCTATTGTTTTTATGTAGCGTCCTCTTCATCATTGCCCAAGTCTGGCTTGATTTAAGGTTACCGGACTACATGAGTAAGATTACGCAATTAGTGCAAACACAAGGAAGTGAGATGGAAGAAATTTTAGCGGCAGGAGGGAAGATGTTACTTTGTGCCTTTTTTAGCCTAGCGACTTCTTTTATTGTAGCGGCGATTTCGGCGAAAGTAGCGGCTAATTTATCCGGACGATTACGTTTTGCCCTGTTTAACCGTGTTCAGTCATTTTCAATGGAGGAAATTAATCATTTTTCAACCGCAAGTCTTGTGACGCGTTCAACAAATGATGTGACACAAGTTCAAATGTTTGTGGTCATGGGGCTGCAAATCCTGATTAAGGCCCCCATTTTAGCGGGATGGGCGTTAGTAAAGATTACGAATAAAGGGTGGCAGTGGACGTTAGCAACGGCTGTGGCTGTTGCCGTTTTGATTGTGATTGTTTCTATCTGTGTTTGGTTGGGGATGCCAAAATTTAAGGGCATTCAACGCTTAACCGATAATGTCAATAAAATTGCACGTGAGAATATTAATGGATTACGCGTGATTCGAGCGTATAATGCCGAAGGATATCAGGAGGAAAAGTTTGAAAGAGCTAATACCAATTTGACGTACAATAATTTATTTGTCGGGCGCGTCATGGCCTTTTTATTTCCAAGTATTAACTTGATTATGAGTGGCTTAACGCTAGCAATCTACTGGATTGGTGGCTTCTTAATTGATGGGGCAATCGGAATGGAACGAATGACTGTTTTTTCAGATATGATCGTCTTCTCTTCTTATGCCATGCAAATTGTGATGGCCTTTATGATGCTTATTATGATTATGTTTATTCTTCCTCGGGCGACGGTTTCGGCGAGTCGAATTAACGAGGTGCTTGAGATGAAACCGACCATTGAGGATGGAAGTTTTATTCCTAAGGATGAGCGATTGATGGGAGAGATTGAGTTTAAGGATGTTTGCTTTAGATATGCCGATGGTGAGGACTATGTGTTAGATCACATTAATTTTAAAGTGCGCCAAGGAGAAACAGTTGCTCTTATTGGAGCAACAGGGTGTGGGAAAAGTACGTTGGTTAATTTAATTCCTCGTTTTTATGATGTAACAGAAGGTGAAATCTTAATTGGAGGAGTCAATATTAAAGACTATGACCAGCAGGCGCTTCGTAATGAATTAGGATATGTTTCACAACGGGCCATCTTGTTTGAAGGAACCATTCAATCAAACGTCGCGTTTGGAGATAATGGAAAAGCGTCATCTCAAGAGGAAACGGTAGAAGAAGCCATCGAGATTGCTCAAGCGTCAGAGTTTGTTAATAAGATGGAAGCGGGAGATAAGGCGCATGTTGCACAAGGTGGAACGAATTTATCCGGAGGTCAAAAACAACGGTTATCGATTGCAAGAGCTGTTGCCCGTCGTCCGAAAGTCCTTATTTTTGATGATTCTTTTTCTGCCCTAGATTATAAAACGGATCGAACACTCCGTCAGCGGCTGAAAAAGGAAACGGCCGGGACAACGTTATTTATTGTCGCCCAACGAATTGGAACCATTAAGGATGCAGATAAAATTATCGTTTTAGACGAAGGGCGAATTGTTGGAATGGGATCTCATGATTTTTTAATGACATCTTGTGAGGTTTATCGTGAAATTGCATACTCTCAACTTTCAAAGGAGGAACTTGAATCATGAGAAAGATGGAGAAAAAGGAGAGTAGTTTTTTAAAATTACTAAAATATTGTAAAAAATATACGGTGCAGATTATTGTGGCACTCATTGGAAGTGTGATTGGAACCCTTTTAACCCTTTTTGGTCCGGATAAATTATCAGAAATGACAGATATCATGACGAATGGGTTAATGGGCGAGCTTGATTTAGAAGGAATTACTTCGATTGGACTAACACTTGTAATGATTTATGCAGTTAGTTTCATTTTATCGCTGACGCAAGGACTCATCATGACCCAAGTGATTCAGCGCGTTTCAAAACAATTACGAACATCGTTAACGGTGAAGATTAATCGCCTACCGATGAGTTATTATAATCAAACAACGACCGGTGACATTTTATCACGCGTGACAAATGATGTGGATACATTAGGTCAATCGTTAAACCAAAGTTTAACGACATTAGTCAGCGCAACGTGTTTGTTTATCGGGTCCATTGTCATGATGTTAAAGACCAATGTTGTACTCACGCTAACGGCTATCTTGGCGACGATTATTGGATTTATCATGATGATGTTAATCATGAAACGATCTCAGGTGTTCTTTTTAAGACAACAAGAGGGACTGGGAAAGTTAAATGGTTATATTGAAGAGGCTTATTCGGGTCAGATGATTATTAAAGCTTACAATAGTGAAGAACAAATGATTTCAACTTTTCAGACAATTAATGAGGAATTGACATCGAATACTTACCGCGCACAAATTCTTGCGGGATTTATGATGCCACTGATGACCTTTATCGGTAACCTTGGCTACGTAGCCGTTTGTATTGTTGGGGCGTTATTGACGATGAATGGAACGATTTCATTTGGGGTCATCGTGGCGTTCATTATGTATGTCCGTTATTTTACACAACCCCTTGCCCAAATGGCGCAGGCAGCCCAAAGTTTGCAATCCGCTTCAGCAGCGGGGTACCGCGTTTTTGAGTTTTTAGAAGCTGAAGAAATGGAAGACGAGTCAAAAAAGGTCGGTTATTTAAAAGAAGTAACAGGAAAAGTGGAGTTTGACCACGTCTCATTCGCCTATGAAGGAAGTGATCGACCAGTCATTAAAGATTTCTCGATGACGGCACATCCAGGACAAAAAGTTGCGATTGTCGGACCAACAGGAGCTGGAAAAACGACACTTGTCAATTTATTGATGCGATTTAATGAAATCAATCGAGGAGATATTCGAATTGATGACGTTTCAATTCATGACCTGACACGTGAAAATATCCATGATTTATTTTGCATGGTTTTACAAGATACGTGGTTATTTGAAGGAACAATTAAAGAAAATTTAATTTATAATCAGACGCACTTAACGGATGAAGATGTGGAGCAGGCGTGTGAAGCGGTCGGATTACATCATTTTATTCAAACCCTACCGGAAGGATATGAAACGCTATTAAACGATCAACTTAACTTGTCGGCCGGTCAAAAGCAACAGCTTACGATTGCTCGAGCGATGCTTAAAAATGCACCGATGCTTATTTTAGATGAGGCGACAAGTTCTGTTGATACGAGAACGGAATTAATCATTCAACAGGCGATGGATCAGTTAATGCACGGGCGCACATCCTTTATTATTGCGCACCGTTTGTCAACGATCAAAAATGCAGATGTGATTTTAGTTTTAAAAGATGGCGATATTTTAGAAAGTGGAAACCATGAACAATTATTAGCCAAAGATGGTTTTTACGCCGAACTTTATAATAGTCAATTTGAACAAGGATAAAAATGAAAAAGAGGGAAACCTGGCTTGTCATGGGCCAAGTTTCCCTCTTTTTTTGTTGGGAAGGATATGGATGGAGCTATTTGACAGAAGAGATTTATAAAAACGAGAATGAGTGTTCTTATTTGAAAGTTCCTTTTTAGTGAGGGGCTAATAAAGCATCCATTTGATTAAGGCTAATGTCCATTTATTGAGGATCGATTTGTACAAAAGGGGGAATGAATTCCTTTATTTGTTGATTCGACGTTTGTAAGCCAGTGAGAAGGTTCTCTAAATCAAGTGTGGAGAGTTTTGATAGATGTTCATTATTATATAATCAAAAGAATTGATAACGCTTTAAAAACTATAATCATACACACATCACATGAATCGCCAATTTTTTAAAAAAAAGAGTATATTTAAGTTGAAAAGAAGTAAGAGGAGAGATTTAAAATGAATATAGAGTTATTGTCTAGTCGATTTAAAGTAAAATATATTGAAGAGTCTCAAATAGATGAGGTATATGAACTTTGTAAAGGGAATCCAATATATTATAAATACTGTCCTCCCTACATAACAGTTCAAGGAATAAAAAAAGATATGATTGCACTACCAAATGGTAAAACGTTAGAAGATAAATATTATATCGGTTTTTATGATAATAATAAGCTTGTTGCTATCATGGATTTGATTTCTAAATATCCTGATGAAGAAACGGCATTCATAGGATTCTTTATGATGAGCCAAGAGCGTCAAGGAAAAGGTGAAGGGACAAACATTATTACAGAAGTATGCGGATATCTTAAAGAAATAGGTTTTCTGAAAGTAAAACTTGGTTATGTGAAAGGTAATTCTCAAAGTGAAACGTTTTGGAGGAAAAATCATTTCTTAAAAACAGGAATAGAAAGACAAGAAGAGGGTTATGTAGTGGTACAAATGGAAAAACAACTTTAATTAGAAACGTTGTGTTTTAAATAAAGGTTGATAAAATAGAAATTCCTCATGGTATCAATACATTGAAGTGATTTACAGTGCGAATGATTGATTGAATCAGAATTAGCAAAGGAACTAACACGACTAATGAAACAACGATAACCCTTTTAACAAAATCTAATGTTCCCTTAATCGTTAGAGCAGAGGTAGCAATAAGTGTGAGAATAGTTATCATGAATGGATTGACAGTAGGAACTAAAGTGGTAGCAATGACTTTCTTTTTTATAGAGCATCTCCTATTAAGATATCATTTAATACTGTTATATATTAGATGCCAAAAAATAATATAATTTTAGAGGATATCATAAGTAATTCAAACAACTAGAGGTTCTCCTGTTCTAATGGCTCCCTTTGAAATTATCAAGTAGATGGCTTATGCTTATCAATATATTATTTTTATCGAGTCTACCTAAGTTCATCTCATCGTAAAGATGAGATGTCTTTAGGATGGAGTGAAACACGGGTATAGTGACTTTGGACAGCGGTAAACGTTTGAACTGTTTAACACTTATCGTTGGTCTGTACGGAATCTGTTTTGGACTATGCGGTAAACTCTCAGAGGTGACAAGGAGATTTTACGTTCTGCTGATGTGGGATACACATAGGGGGAATATAAGGGAGGATAGGAGCTAAAAATATGAAGCGATTTTATGTGTATCGAATTTTTACGTTAAATCATTTTATGACGGCCGTTTATGTCATTTATTTACGCTCGTTAGGATGCTCGTTTGTGAGTATTGCGGCGTTTCATACAGCTAAAGATTTAACTGTGATGGGATTAGAGATTCCATTAAGTTATCTTTCCGAAAAAATAGGATATAAATTTGTCTTAGTGCTTTTGGGTATTTTTATGACACTTTCAATGTTACCCATGATGGGGACAACGAATCGGGCGCTATTATTTTTAAGTTTTATTTGTTGGGGCATCGCTGTATCATGCGATTCCGGAATTAGTGATGCCTATTTATATGAGCAAGTAGGTGAACAACGCTATCCTATCGTTCAATCCAATACCCTCATGTGGCGACAACTGGTCGGATCAGCCTTTAAATTAATGGGGTCAATGGTTTATTCCATATTTCATCTGCTTCCATTTCTGCTCACGTTAATCAATAGTTTAATTTCGACAGGTACCGCATTGAGTTTCAAACAGATAAAGGTTAAACAAACTCCGCGAAAGGTGTCATTTAAACAGTTTAAGGGGACGGTCTTATCTCCTACCTATCTTGCTGTTGTTTTTCATAGCGTGTGTTTAATTACTTTTTTAAGTTTAACGTTTACGTATGAATCGGTGTTACTTGTCGATCAAGGCCTAGATGCAAACTATTTAGGGGTTGTGACGTGTTTGAAATTAATGGTAAGCTCTTTCGGTGTCCATCTCGTTAAAAAGTTTGTATCTATCAAAAATAGTTCCAATTTTTATCTGTGGTTATACGTTATTTCAACCGTTGCTATCTTAGGATTAGGAAGTCGAGCGTCTATTTTAGTCATTAGTTTATCACTCTTAGTGATTTCGGTCGTAAATGGGGTAATGTTTCCCTATCGAAGCATTTTATTAAATAAAGTGATTCAAGATAATCGGGCAACGTTGTTGTCTATTCAATCTCAAGGTCAATTTTTTATGCGAGCCGTTTTATCGTTAGGAATGAGTTGGATAGCAAATCTTGTTTCCCCTTCATTTGCGATGGTAGGCTTAGCTGGATTAACATTATCCTCCATTTTAATCATGCGAGGATGCTTTTATCCGGTCATGAGAACCGTCGATGAATGGAACGAGAACAAAGTGAAGTCAGTCGCTTAACGGTTAAAAATTAAAGATAAAAGGGATCACCCATTTGATGTGCACCCCAAATGTTAGACTAAAAAATCTAACGTTAGGGGTGTTTTTTCTATGGCTAAATATAGTCCAGAATTCAAATTAAGGATTGTTAATGAATATTTACAAGGGACTTTAGGTTATCGATCGCTTGCTAAGAAATATCAGATTCCAAGTCAATCACAAATTGAAACATGGGTTAGACAGTATAAACAAGAAGGAAAAAACGGATTACAACCAAAAGAAAAACAAGTATATACTGGAGAATTTAAATTAAATGTATTAAACTATATCAAGACAACAGGTGCTTCATATAGCCAAACTGCTATTCATTTTGGAATATCAGATATAGGAACGATTGCGAATTGGAATGCAACGTTTCTAAAAGGCGGTGTAGAGGCATTACTTAAACCGAAAGGAAGGTCTCAAAGCCCTATGCCAAAATTAAAAGCATCTAAACAACCGAAAACTTTAACACGTGAACAACAATTAGAAGAAGAAATTAAATTACTCAGAATTGAGAATGAATACTTAAAAAAGTGTCACGCCCATGGGATTACGCCATGGAACCAAAGAATCAAATCGAGACAAGAATCATCCAAGAATTAACGGCTAATTTTAAATTAAGTGATATTTTAAAGGTCACAAAATTTCCTAAATCAACCTATCATTATTGGGTTAAAAAGATGGCGCAAGAGAATCCAGATCAAGAACTTGAAAATCTTATTTTAAGCATTTTTAAAGAAAATGATGAGAATTATGGTTATCGTCGAATCACAGATGAGCTTCATCATCGAGGTCATCGGGTTAACCATAAGAAAGTCTATCGTCTGATGAAAAAGCGTGGAATTATTTGCGTTAAGTTTAGTCATAAATCACGTAAATATCGTTCGTATAAAGGAACTGTTGGAACAGTGGCTAAGAATCGAATTAACCGCCGATTTAATACCCCTTATCCGTATCAGAAATTGACAACAGATGTGACTGAGTTTAAAACGCAGGAAGGAAAGAAATTATATTTAAGCCCAATCATGGACATGGCAACCGGTGAAATTTTGTCCTATTCAATGAGCCATAAACCTGACTTGAATTTTGTCATGGAATCTCTGAATCAGGTCCTACCTATTCTCAAACAAGCAAAATATAGAATAACCCTTCATTCCGATCAAGGTTGGCAGTATCAACATCAAAAATGGGTTAAAGCATTAAAAACACATAAAATTTTTCAAAGTATGTCACGAAAAGGAAATTGTCTAGATAATTCACCGATGGAAAACTTCTTTGGAATCCTTAAACAAGAAATGTACTATGGAAAGACATTTAAAACCTATGAGGAGTTAAAAGAAGCCATTGAAAACTATATCTACTACTATAATCATAAACGAATTAAAAGAAAATTGGCTGGTATGAGTCCAGTCAAATACCGAATTCGTACCAGCCAATTAGCTGCATAATATTAAGTTCAACATTTGGGGTTCACTACAATTTGGGGATCCCTTTTATCATGAAGGTTTGAAAAAAAGTTGATTGATAAGCATAATGTAATGGTCATTCAGATGTGCCTTTTGTTTTTTTAAGAGGGTGGGATTATCGGTCACAATCCCATCGACTTGCATCGCAATCATCGTTTGCATTGTGGCTTCTTTATTGACCGTCCACGCATAGATTTGTTTTCCAGAATGATGGACCTGACTGATGAGGGCATAAGAGATAAAGGACGCCTCAATCGAATAGTAGTCAACGTCTTTTAAATTTTGATAATCCCCGTAAGCAAGTGCCGTAATATAGACGGTTTGGATGTCGGGGTTAATCATTTTAGCGACTTGTAAAACACGGTAATCCATGGATCCAATAAGACATTCATCTTCCATTTTGTTTTCCTCTATTAAGTCAATTACCTTTTGAGTAATCTCGGATGTTTCTTCATTGACTTTGATTTCAATCATGAGTGTCAGTTTTCCTTTTGCCTTTTTTAAGGCTTCCTCTAGCGTGGGGATCGGTTCCCCGAAAAAGGCGGCATCAAATCGTCCTCCTACTTCTAATTGCCTGATTTTTTGATAAGTTGTCTCGGTTACTTTTTGATCATAACCAGATGTTCGTTTCAGATTGGAGTCGTGCATCAAAATCACTTCTTTGTCTTTGGTCATCTGAACATCAATTTCTGCCATATCAGCACCATGTTGAATGGAATAATCAAGAGCAGCTAATGTATTTTCAGGAACATAGGTTGCTGAACCGCGATGAGCAATAATTTGAATATCATCTGAAAAGTTTCTCCGACCAATCGAGAGGAAATTAGGACTAATGAGCCCACTACCAATGAGGAAGAAAATCCCGATCATGACTCCTTTGAGAATCGGATGTTTTGTCATTTTTGACGCGCAGCCTTTTATCGGAGGAAGATACGGGGCTGGGGTAATGAGGTAAAGAGTATGGATAAAGGCGCACATCAAAATTAAAAAGAAGGACGGTGCAATAATCGTTAATATACTTTTAATGGTTAAGGCTATATTTATAAAGATTGTCGATGCCTCTGTTGGATGAATGATTTTAATGGCAAGCGCACTTATTAGAATTAGTCCGCCATAAAGCCCCATAAAGGCTATTCCGATAAGCAGAAGATAGTTCAAGGTGTAGAAACGAAGAACTACTGTTTTCGATGAGCGTTTAACACTTTCCTTCGCTGCCCGAATGAAGGGCAACTTTTGATAGACCACCCCTTGGAGGGTAAAGCAAAAACGAATGTTAAGTAAGGCTAGAGCAGAGATGAAGAGAAAATAAACAGGATGAAAAGGCGCCCGTTGGTACAATAAATCGAATAAAAATTCGGTAATTGAAAAATCTTTTAGGAAATAGTATTTAAATAAAAAGGAAGAGATAGGGATGATACTCGTTAGAAAAAGGAGGAGTAAAAGGTTTCGAGGGGCTAGAATATTTAACGCCCCTTTTAGGCTTCGTGTAATGGTTTGAAAAAGCGAAAGTCTTTGATGATGAGTAGCTGCTTGTAAAAGGAGGAGAATAGCGTAAACTTCTAAAAATAATACATATCCAAGACAAATAATCATAAAAAAGCCTAAGATTAAAACACTTGGTGAAAGGCAAAAATGAACCGCTTGCTTGGCGCTCAGATAAGTCATATTCAACTTTTGCATAATCGTTGTTAAAATTGAAAAAAAAGATGGCACGATGACTGCCAAAAGAAGCAATTTATGTATAAGCTCAAAAAGAGCAAGTGTTAGGGCATTATATTTGAGATAAGTGAACGTTTCTTTAATCAAATGGGCCATGGTTGCAACCTCCATATCTGTCGTATTACTCCATCATATGCAAAAAGGAAAATAAACTTGCTTAGGACTAACAGGAATTAATGAGGAATGGTGCACACCCATCATGAGTTTTAACAACGACCATTCATCAAGTACTAGGTGGTCCAGTTAAAAGGGACGAGGGGGTAAGAATAGTATGTACATATTTTGGTAAAATTATGAGCGAGTTAATCGATAAAATCCTTTTCTTTAAAAACACAAAAAAAATTTGTATAATAGGATTGAGCGAAAGGAGCAAATCAAAAGATGAAGACTTATTACACAACGAATTTTGATTTTTATTATGATGAAAATATGATGGATATTCCGCAAGCGGTGTTAGAGAGTGAGCAATTGTCACCCGCTGCTAAAAATATTTATATTTACTTTATTTATTTAATCACGGAGAAGGTGGAAGATATTTTAGGCGTTTTATCGCAATTAGAAGAGGCGCGAAATGATTTAGAGGCCGGCTTGTCTGAACTCCTAGCGTGTGGGTTAATAAAAAAAGAAGTCAGATGTAATGAATCAGGTGAAGAAGAATTACATTATATTGTGACTAAGGAGTTAGCAAGAAAGTGATGGACGAATCACTATTTTCTTAAAAAGGGGCCTTTTAATTATCGTGAATTTTTCATGAAAATGAGCTATAACTTTGACGATGGAGGAGTTTGTTTTAAAAGCGTCCAACATCGTTTTTATTATGAGATAAACGAAAGAGAGGGGGGAACGACCTTTAGTGTTTCATGTAATAAATAGAATTTAACCACCTCAAACTTTTATAAAAAATGGGAAGGAAACCGTTAAAAATGAAGAAGATCAAAAAGACGGATCACTTTCTCAAGTTAAATTTCAATTGACTGCATAAAAGAGCACTTTTTTTTACAATAGGTGATTAGAAGAACCCCGTCTACGGATTTAAAACGAAGACGAGGTTTTTTTATTATTTTTCTTCCAAACAGAATTCGACAATTCGATTATGGTTAGCGCTTACTCGAAAAGAGGGGAGGATGAAATAGAGATTGTGTACGTTTTCACAGGCTTCAATTGAACTTTTTTTCACAATATTATTGTTAAAGAATTCACAACATGCTATACTACAGACATCAAGCAAAGATTAATTAATACGTGAGAGGGGTTTTCAAGGATGAGAACAGAGAAAGAATTTATCAACCGAATTAAGGAATGTCCGATGGATGTTAAAATCAGGGGGAATCGTCAAAGTATTATTTTATCTTTCGATGAAACAGAAGTGAAGTTCCCAGTTGTTGATTATATTTATACACGATTTGTGTGTTCTTTGTCTCATGCTCAAATCTTATCAAAAGGTAAACTAGAAGAGTTGAGTTTAAAAAGTTTCGAGGCGCTCGCAACAGCAGCGATTAATCGAAAAGGATCAAGTTTTGATTTGACATTTCAAGCGTAAGCGTGGATATAAAGGGGAAAAATGAAGGAGGAAATCAAATGAGAACAGAAAAGGAATTTATTAACTATATTAAGGAATGCCCAATGGAGGTTAAAATTAGGGGGAATCGCCAAAATATTATTTTGTCTTGTAAAGATACAGAGGTAAGATTTCCGGTTGTTGATCATATTTATACACGATTTATTTGCTCGCTTTCAGAGGCACAAATTTTATCAAAAGGCCATCTAGAAGAAATGGGATTACCAAGTTTAGAAGCATTAGCAACAGCGGCGATGAACCGTCAAGCGTCTAGCTTTGACTTAGTATTTGAGGCCTAATAAGGGAAATAAAAAAGCTAGATATTAATCTAGCTTTTTTGTTTGAATGTTTTTAGTCGAACCTTGTTGAACTCACGGACGATTTGAAAGATAAGGCAGTGATGTTTTAAAAGATGAAGACAGGTAGATTAAAGGTTTGTTTTAACTATAACGTCTATGAGAAAACCTCGAAGGGCTTAGTGGCTTTGGGTGATTAATTTTAAAAAGAAAGCGTAGACAAAACGGTTAGAATTTATCTAGCTTTAATCATTTGGCCTAAGCGGAGGAAAGCGGTTGATAGAACTCCTTATCTAACTTCGTATAAATCGAATGGGCGGAATGGATTTTTGACCAGAGGAGGAAAAAAATAAAGAGTTTTAGGCATATTTTTATGAGGATCTTCTTATAATGAAGTATCAACTAATTAAAGGAGCCTATAACGATGAAAAAATTTGAGTACCGATTAGAAAACTTAGCGATTGATATAAAGACAGTTTTAAATGTGGCAAATCAGGAGTTAACGGAAACGTTAAAACAAAAATTAGATGAACTTGGGCAAGAGGGATGGCGCCTTTGTGGAGTTAATGGTCATTTGTATTATTTTACACGTGAATTATAACTAGTATTCATTGAATAAAGAGGGAGAGGGATACCTGATCAAAATGAGGGGCCCCTCTTTTTTTGTTATGTAATGAACGAATATGGATGTTTATGAACGAAAGTGAATGAATTTGAATGAAAACGATTGACTAAAGGTGAGGATTTCGTTAAAATTGAATTGTAGGAAACGGTTTCAAAAAAGAGTTATAGAGGTGTTCAAGACATCCATGAAATGAACGTGTTTAGAAGGTCCCTCATCACGGGAAGTTAAACGAAATAGGATATTGGAGGTGAGGCTTTTGATTACAGAAAAAAGACATCAATTAATCTTATCGGAACTCAAGGAGAAAGGATCGGTAAAGGTCGCTGATCTTGTGGAGAAGTTTAATTTTTCAGAGTCAACCATCCGTCGAGATCTTGTTCAACTTGAAGCACGTCATTGTTTAAAGCGTGTTCATGGGGGTGCAATCCCTGTTCTTAATAAATTTGTTGAAAAAAGCTATCAAGATAAAAAAAGTCAATTTATTCATCAAAAAGATGGGATGGCAAAGTATGCAGCCTCGTTTGTTCAGGATGGAGAGAGTATTTATCTTGATTCAGGAACAACAACCTTTGAGATGATTAAATATTTAAAAGAAAAGGATATTGTGGTAGTGACGAACGGACTCTCTCATATTGAAGCGCTCATTGATCATGAAATTCCATGCTTTATTCTCGGGGGAAGAGTGAAACACAAGACAAAGGCGATTATCGGATATGAGGCGCTAACCTTGTTACATCGTTATAAATTTGACAAGTGTTTTATTGGAAGTAACGGGGTTCATCCCATCCACGGTTTTACCACCCCAGATCCAGAGGAAGCCTTGATTAAAGAGCACGCGATTAAATCCTCAGCAACGACATATGTCTTAGTTGATGAAAGTAAGTTTGGTGAAGTAAGTTTTACAAAGTTTGCGGACTTAGAAGAAGCGACTATTATTACAACAGGAAGTCTTGATCTTAAGGCCTATGAAAAAATAACGATAGTAAAGGACGTGAAAATATGATATATACAGTAACTTTGAATCCATCGATTGATTACGTCGTGAATATGGAGCAATTAGTTGAGGGAATGGTAAATCGGGTGAGCACCGAACATTTTTATGCGGGTGGAAAGGGAATCAATGTGTCTCAAATTCTGAATCAGCACGGAATTTCCAATCGTGCATTAGGTTTTATTAGTGGATTTACGGGAAATTTTATTGAAGGAAGCTTAAAAGAAAAGGGCATTGATACCGATTTTATTCGATTGAGTGAGGGATACTCTAGAATCAATATGAAAATTAAAACAACGACAGATGAAACAGAGATTAATGGAATGGGACCGCATATTCCAAAAACAGAGATTGATAAACTGTATCGGCAGTTAGATTTATTAACGGCGGATGATACGTTAGTGTTAGCGGGAAGCATTCCGGCGACGCTACCGGATGATTTTTACGAAAAAATGATGGAGCATGTACAGGATCGAGGAGTAAAAGTAGTCGTTGATGCCACTAAAAATTTATTATTAAACGTCTTAACCTATCGTCCTTTTTTAATTAAACCTAATCATCATGAAATAGCAGAGATGTTTGGGGTAACGATTTCAACCACGGAAGATTTGCTTCAGTATGGGAATCGCTTGAAGGACATGGGGGCGCGTAACGTCTTAATTTCAATGGGAGGAGACGGAGCAATTTTATTAGCTGAAAATGGTGAGGTATACCGATCAAATGTTCCAAAGGGGGTCGTAAAAAATTCAGTGGGAGCCGGGGATTCGATGGTAGCGGGGTTTATTGCCGGTTATGAAAAAACTCAATGTTATGAACAGGCGCTTCGTCTTGGAGCAGCGAGTGGGAGTGCCACAGCTTTTTCAAGCGATGTAGCGACAGCAGAGGAGATTTTAGCCTTAGTAAAGGAAATTGTTGTTCAAAAACTATAAAATGGAGGGGTTCATATGAGAATTATCGATTTGTTAAGTAAAGACTCAATTAGTCTTCAGTTACAGGCGAAAAATAAAATGGAGGCCATCAATGAATTAGTTGATTTAGTAGATGCTAGTGGTCACTTAACTGATAAAAAGGCGTACAAGGAAGGAATTATTGCGCGTGAAGAGCAGAGTACAACCGGGATTGGAGAAGGGATTGCCATTCCACATGCTAAAGTAGCTGCAGTGAAAAAGGCATGCTTGGCGGCCGCTGTTAGCCACGTGGGGGTTGACTATGAATCGTTTGATGGAAGTTTAGCTCATTTGTTTTTTATGATTGCTGCACCTGATGGGGCAAATAACACGCACTTAGAAGTCCTATCGCGATTATCAACGATTTTGATGGATGAATCCTTTAGAAAGAAACTGATGGATGCCAAAACAGTGGATGAATTTTTATCATTGATTGATCGAAAGGAAACAGAGGCGTTTAAAGAGGAAACAGAAGAAGTTATCGAACAAGGGGGGAATGAAAAGACATCAAAATATCCTAAAGTATTGGCGGTCACAGCGTGTCCAACTGGAATTGCGCATACGTTTATGGCGGCAGAATCACTTAATAAAAAGGGGGCAGAGTTAGGAATTTCGATTAAGGTTGAGACGAATGGATCAGCAGGAATTAAAAATGCGTTAACAAAAGAAGAGATTGAGCATTGTGAAGCTATTATTGTTGCGGCTGATAAAAAGGTAGAAATGGCACGATTCAATGGTAAACGTGTGATTCAAACAAAGGTTGCCGACGGGATTCACAAAGCAGAAGAATTAATTAACCGGGCGGTAAATGGAGAGGCACCCATTTACTATAATTCGTCAGCGACACAGGATGTAGTGGAGGAGTCAACTGAAAGTTTCGGGCGTCAATTATATAAACACTTAATGAATGGTGTTTCAAACATGTTACCTTTCGTTGTAGCTGGAGGAATTTTAATTGCCCTTGCCTTCTTATTTGATAATCGCGAAATAAACCCAGCAAATTTTGGATCAAATACGCCGTTTGCTGCTTTCTTTAAAACGATTGGTGATGCAGCCTTCGGATTTTTATTGCCTGTGTTAGCAGGATTTATCGCAGTTAGTATCGCGGATCGCCCAGCTATGGTTGTTGGTTTCGTTGGTGGATTGTTAGCAAATGTAGGTGGCGCTGGATTTTTAGGGGCGTTACTGGCCGGATTTATTGCAGGTTATCTTGTTGTTGGATTAAAGAAAGTTTTCTCATTTTTACCATCATCACTTGAAGGAATTAAACCTGTTCTGCTTTATCCTTTATTTGGAACATTGCTTGTCGGAGTCATCATGACGTTTATTGTAAATCCGCCAGTTGCCTTTGTTAATCAAGGGTTGACTAACTTTTTAAATGGATTAGGAACGAGCTCAGCAGTTATTTTAGGAATTGTTGTGGCTGGAATGATGGCGATTGATATGGGAGGACCATTTAATAAAGCGGCTTACGTTTTTGGAATTGCTTCATTAGAATCTGGAAATGAAGCAGTTATGGCGGCTGTCATGGCCGGGGGGATGGTTCCACCTTTAGCCATCGCATTAGCCACAACGTTCTTTAGCCAACGTTTTACAAAAGAGCAACGTGATTCTGGAAAAGTTAATTATGTCATGGGACTCTCTTTTATTACGGAAGGGGCTATCCCATTTGCAGCGGCTGATCCATTAAAAGTCATTCCTGCTTGTGTGGTTGGTTCGGCGATTGCTGGTGCACTAACGATGATTTTTAATTGTACGTTGCCAGCACCACACGGTGGAATCTTCGTATTACCGGTTGTAGGAAATGCCCTCATGTACCTTGTTGCGATTGCCGTAGGTTCAATAGTCGGTGCTTGTATTTTAGGTGCTTTAAAGAAAAAATAATGATGAGTGAGTGTTGGTTGGATACCGAGGACTCGAAAAAAGACCCCAGGCAGAGATAGCTGATCTATCTTCGGACCTGGGGTCTTTTGTATAGGATTGGGGAGGCTAGGTCAACATACAATGGGTGACAGTGGTTGATTAGACAACCAACCTGGCGATAACTTTTTGTATGTTCCAACTTCCCGTTAGACGTTTCATTTTATTTCATCTACATGAAGCTGTCCATTTGCGACTAAGAACTCTTCAAACAACGGAAGCTTCTCTTGAAGTTCTTGACAAAATTGTCGCCATTCAGGCAATCGATGATGGTGACGTTGTGACCAAATGTTCATGAGTTGCAAATAGTTAGTTGTAATTCTTCCTGTCATTTTTAATCCCGCTGGGGTCGAGTACAGGAGTTTCAGATAATCTTCTTTAGACTTCGTTTGCTGATAATGTTTTTGAAGCTCTTCTAGACGCTCGATAATAAGAGGGTCTGTATAGTCGTTAAACGCAGATTTTAAATCAAACTGGCTAATTCGATGCATGGTACTCATCCCAGTAATGATGTCAGCAAAATGGTACCGTTGAAACTCAATCCAAGCTTTATTTGTAAAGGTGATATCCATATTCACGACAATCCCCTTCGCAAACGAACAATGTCCACTATTTAACGGAGCGCGTAACAGCTTTAGAGCACGTCGGTAAGGGTGAGACTCCTTTGCATTCCCTTTTAAAGAATTCAGTTGTTGTAAAACAATTTCTTCCTGATAATCCTCAATCATCGCATACCCACTCGCAATAAGGGTCTCCTCTAAATCATAGACGCGTAAATGAGAAATAATCTCCATTTTTTCTCCTCCTTTTTACAATTTAAGATTAAAATAACATGCGAAGAGATGAGGGGGCAAGGAAAAATAACAAATTTCTAATAATCGGTAGAAACGATGAACGATTTATTAGAAAATACATATAATAATAAAAAGGAAAGGAGTCGATCGACATGAGTCAAATAATTCCTAAAATAATTCATCAAATATGGTTAGGAGACGGTGATGTTCCAATAAAATATTTATCGTTTATTGATTCGTGGAAGTCACATCATCCTGATTGGGAATATCACCTATGGACGGTGGACCATCTGATTCCCTTGAGAAACCAAAGAAGTTATGATCAAACGACAGATGTCGTGCAAAAGACCAATATCGTTCGTTATGAAGTTCTTTATCAATATGGTGGAATTTACGTTGAATTAGATACAGCCTGTTTTAAAAATATTGAACCGTTATTGGATGATGTCGAATTTTTTGTGGAAACTAAAGATGATTTTTATTTTTCTAATGAATTGATGGGATGTACGCCACATCACGAATTAATGGGCGAATTAGTGGAAGGAATTTCTCGTTCTTTACAGACAGAGGGCTTAGCCCCAATTGATGAGCAAAGCGGTAGCCTTTATATGATGAAGTACCTTCTTTGGATGCCAGAGGTCACCATTTTGGAGGAGGCTATGTTCATTCCATCACATACCGAGTTGCTTCAGCCTGAGGATGGCTCATACTGCTATCGTTCAGCGCGATTCGTCCCCTCTTTAGGATAAATTGCTTTTTTTGACGCTTTACGAGTGCTTCTACTATAACATATGATAAGGCGTCATAGATAGTCACCGTTTAAGAAAAAGAGAACGTAGTTTTTAAATCCAGGAAATACCCCTTGACATAGATAGACAAGTTCCTTACGAGTCGCATGTTAGACTAATGACGATGAGAGGGGGATGCGGATGAAAAATCCAAAATCGTTTACGACGTTTTTAGAAGGGTTTAACTTAGGAACCATTCTATCATTAATTTTATTGGGGAGCATTTTATTAAGTAGTCAATCTATTCAAGCATATAGTTTAATCTTAATTCTTATCTTAACGTGTGGTGTTGTCATTGGGGTGGTTAGGCAATACTTGCTGATTCAATTAACCTTAATGAAAAATATGAGCCATTCCTTTAAGCGCTCGCAAAATCAAATTCCAAAACGTTTATTAGAGATGAAAAATAATAAGTTACTCGACGCCCTACATTTATTAGCAGGGATTAGCTTACGGTTGCGAATGAACATGGGGGGAGTTGCTTTACTCACCGTTCTTTTGTTAATGACGCTATTTTTACCAACCGTCTATACGTATTATTTTTCTTCGAAGATGTTGATTGTGAGTTTAATTTGGAATCTTGCCTTTATCATTTATACGTTTAAAATAGTAAGTGAAATCAAGGAAAATTATTACTATCTTCAAGATCAGATTAATTATTTATTAGAAGTTAATCAATTTAATCCGGCTCACATGGGGCAAAAACAAAGCTAACCTTTGATAAATAAGAAATGGACAAGTGCAAGACTTGTCCATTTCTTATTTTATGGTGAGTGTGAGACCAACCGGGCAGTGATCAGATCCTAAAATTTCTGGATAAATAGTAGCTGTTTGTAAGCTTTCTTTTAGACGATTAGAAACAAGGAAATAATCAATGCGCCAACCCACGTTTTTAGCACGTGCATTTGCACGGTAAGACCACCAGGAATAACATCCTTCTTGGTGCGGGAAAAAGTAGCGAAAGCTATCAATAAATCCTTCTGAGAGTAAATGGGTCATTTCCTCACGCTCTTCTTTTGTAAATCCTGCATTTTTTTGATTAGTTTTAGGGTTTTTTAAATCAATAGGTTGGTGGGCGACGTTTAAATCCCCACATAAAATAACAGGTTTTTTCTTGTTAAGTTCGACTAAATAATGGCGAAAGTCACGTTCCCAACTTAAGCGATACGGTAACCGGGCAAGTCCGTTTTGGGAATTTGGAGTATAGACATTTACGAGATAAAATTCATCGTATTCTAACGTAATGGTTCGTCCTTCTTGGTCGTGCTCCTCCAGGTTGATTCCATAAAAAACCGACGTCGGACGGTGTTTGGTAAAAATGGCTGTTCCAGAATAACCTTTCTTTTGGGCATAATTCCAGTATTGGTAGTACCCCTCAAGTTCTAAGTTGATTTGTCCTTCTTGTAATTTTGTCTCTTGAATACAAAAAAAGTCAGCATCGATAGCTTGAAAAAAATCTAAAAATCCTTTTTTAACACAGGCGCGTAATCCGTTGACATTCCATGAGATAAATTTCAATTTTATTCCTCCTTTTTATGAAAAAAAGTTTATCGTACCTTGCAATAAAAGTCTACTAAAATGGACGATGTTTGAAAAAGATGTTGAAAAATGCAAAATCCTTTTTATAGGGGAGGGCACATAAAAGAAGCTAAAAAACATAAATTAATAGCATGATAGGGTTATGACTTTTTTGTAAGATGGGAGAGATCGACATGAACTTATGTACAGATCATTGCCAATTAATTGAGAAACATAAGGGAGGAGACCCCTCTCATTTGCAAGCATCGTCTTCTTCAAAAAGGGAGAAAAATGAAAAAATCGTTGATTTTGAATGGGAGGTTAGGCTAACAAAGAATCAGCAAACGATTGGGGGGGTACAGCTTAAATCACTCCCTGATACAGTGAGCGTAGAGTTAGGGTATGATAACTTAGAAGTTTTAAGGCAATTAAACGTTATCGAAGAAATTTTGAGAAAGTTAGTGGACTTTTCTTTTTTGACGTTAAAAGTTCCTCGATTGATGATGATGGTTCGCTCGATTGATTTTGAGTTAACTAAAGTAGTAAAAAAACTTGGGATGAGGTTAGATGAGAAGGTAAGCATTGGGGGCGCTGTTTTCTCAAAATATAGTTTAACTCATCCGATAAATGAAAAAGTTCCTCTCTTAAAAATGCGTTCAAGTGCGCAAATCCAACGAGAGGTACTTGAATTTGTAAAACGTGAAGCGGAAATTCGTATTTTAATACAAACAGGATTACGATTAAATCGCGATGCTCCTCTTGATATTATGAGAGATTACCGCTTTTGTTTAGGGGTAAAAAGTGAAAAATTGCACCGTTATACGGAGGATTGTTCATGGATGGAGACATTTGGGGAATTGTTAGTCGTTAAAAAAAATAAGTTAACCCCGTCTCATCTTCTTTTTCAAATGCAATTTCAAGATGGAATTCGCCTTGATTTTGAATTCCTAACGCTCGATAGACTAAAGGAATATGTTATCTCAGAAACATTGTATCGAGTGATTTTAGACAAGGATCATCAGTTGCCACTAAATACTCAGACTCATCTGTTTCCTAGCCGTGTTTCATGCCCGACGGAAGAGGAGTTTCAGGAGTTACTGAATGACATTTGGTGGAATCAAATTGAGGTTGCTAAGGCATTGTATCGTGAAGAGGTGACGCTAGTTGGGTCACTTTATGAGAAACTTTTAACGGAGGGGCTAACAACCTTATTAGGCTGGATGGTTGAAATTAAATATGATTGGAAGGTTGATTTAGGCCGAAAAAATAGGTGGTTAAAACGTTATTTATCAGATACTAGCTATCAAGAGTATCTTTCACTGTATCCTAATCAAAGTTATGGGGGGATGTGGGAGCGTTTGTTTTTGATGAAGTTATTCGTTGAAAAATATGCGAAAAAAGTGGCAGGGGTTCTCGGATACACCTATGATGTTGAACAAGGGGAAAAAGTAGCTAAATTTTTACATCGAATCAATTCTTTACCAAGTAACGCCAGTGAATTTCATTAATCATGACGTAAACGTCGGGCGAAAGTCAGGGGGAAATTAAGATGGCAGAAATTATTTTATTAATAGTGATTGCTGGATTGGTTTTAGGGGGGCTTTGTTTGTTGTTTGTCGGATTAGGTGTCTTCCAATTGATGATGAAAGGGATAGCATTAACGAGGATTACCGTGATTTTTAGTTTAGGCGTCTTAGTTGTTCTTTTGTGTTTAACAGTTGGTCATGTTATAAGGGTGATAAGTTATTTTGAAGCCCTTTTAAAAGCAAAAACTCATGAAAGATAGTCCCCCCTCCTTATCTTTAATACAAGGGTTCATTTGAGGAGGCAACAAAGGAAAAATAGGATAATGCATGATTGAGGGAGGAAGAGGATGATAAGTAGGAAGAGGATGATCGGTTGGATTGTTTTAGGAGGAGCGCTTAGTTTGTTTCTTCCGTTGTTAGTGATTGGATGTTTGTATGAGAGGCAATATGGGGAAAGAAATGAGACTCCGGAATATTTAATGTATGACCTCTCAGTATTTTCAAATTTAGAACGTAGTCCTATTTCTTTTGAGTCTAATGACGGTCAATTATTAGCAGGATATGTATATACAAGTCCAGAGAATGACAACCCATTGGGGACCATTATTGTATCTTCAGGAATTGAAACGGGGCATAACGCGTATTTGCCAGAAATCAATTATATGGTAAATAGCGGGTATCGTGTTTTTGCCTACGACGGAACAGGGAATGATGAAAGTGAAGGAGAAAGTACCGGAGGCTACTTACAGGCAGCTATTGATTTGGATTATGCGATTCGTAAGGTGAAGGAAGATAAGCGGTATGGTGACTTACCGGTGATGCTATATGGTCATGGAAGTGGTGGATATGCGGTTGTATCTGTTTTAAATCATCATCAGGATATTACCGCTGTCGTCGAACAATCGGGCTTTTATGCTTCAACGGATGCGATGCCTTATCACTTTCAATGGTTAAAGCCTTATATTAAACTTTATGAGTATTTAAAATATGGAAACTATGCTCGGGAAGACCATTTAAATGTATTGATGCATACGAATAGTCATGTTCTTCTTCTTCATAGCGAAGACGATGAGGTGACAAGTTATGAGCAATCCTTTTTTAAATATGAACCGTTGCTATCGGCCCATGATCATTTAACGTTCAGACGCTATCAAAATCGTGGCCATGATGTCGTTCTTGATCAACGACTTATAAAGACGTTAAAACTACAAGTGGATGCGGATTTAGCGGAAGAGAAGATGTCGCCCACACTAAAAAGGATGTATCAACGGGTTTTTTATGACGCGAAAAAAAATTTAGATGTTGCCGTAATGCAACAGATTATTGATTTTTATAATCAATGGATATATGCAGAATATGAATAATCAGTGAAATTAGGATAAACCTCTATAGTTTCTCTTCAGCGGTAAAGGTCAATGGGCGATAGTAAAAAATGATGAACAAATTTCTGACCTTTACCTTCTATTTTTAATGGAATGATTGAACCCATCAAGTATTCAGTTTATAATACAAAAAGAGAAGTAAGAGGAAAGAAGGTAATGGTCGTTGGTTTTATATGATGTGTTAATGGTTATTTCTATTTTATGTGCACTTTTGGTCACAGGAATGATGATTTGGCTAATGAATCGTGCTAATAAGAAGATTGAGCGTCAAACGCGAGAGATTCAAGAAAAAGTTGAACAGTTAAGAGCAGTGCCTGATCGATTAAAGGTAGAGATTGGGGACAAATTGGAGGTAGTAAGGGGAAGGTTAAGAATTTGTTACAAGATGTTAACGTTTATTGGACGTAGAAGAAAACAAAAACGACTAAAAAAGAGATTGTTAAAGTAAAGTGTCTGTCTGTAAAATAAAAAAACCTCACCTTAATAGTGAACCATAAGGGTTAGATTAAAAATTATATCGTTAAAGGTTCCTATTCGTTTGAGGTTTTTTTATAAAGAGCAGGCGAAAATGTATCCGAGGAGAAGGAGAAGTGAATTCCAAATCGCAATGCCCCCCATCGAGAACCACAGGTATGATTGAAAAGGGACCTGAAAGACACCTGCCATGAGTGAGATAAATGTGCGTACGGTTGGAATTGTTCGACCAATTAAACAAGTGATGGCCCCATAGCGCTCACTCAACTCCTTCGCTTTGTCTAATCCCTTCTGAGTGGGTGGAAATTTATAATAGAAATAATTGTACATGGGGCGACCAAATTTTAGAGCAATCAGATAATATAGAAGACATCCGCAAAGACTGCCAATAAAGGTTGTAAAAAAGATGGTAAGAAGATGAAATGAACTTTGCTTTGTCAAGTAACCGATCGTAGCTAAAATAAGATATGAGGGAATTCCGGTAAGGTTTAAGGCCTCTAAAAACATAATCACAAAAATAAGCAGAGGCCCATACTCATTAAAATAAGATAAGATCTGGGATATTGTCATGAGGTAGACTCCTAAATTTAATTTTTTAAATTTATTATACCATAAAGAAAAAAGTAAAAACAAGTTGGGTGAATCCACATCTCCTATTCAAAAGATCAGGTGTATTAGGCGAGAAAGTTTTATTAAAATGTGCTATGATGGGGGTGGAGATAAGTGTGATTTGGTATAAATACCAAGGAGGAATCATAAGGTATAAATGGTTCAATCTTTTTAGAAGGACACCCCTTTTCATATAAGTGGGGAAAGCATCTAAGCCTGTCACTTAGTAGGGCTTCGTCATCTATATTTAGCAAGACTTAAAGGTTTTCTATGAAAAGATAATTTAGAATTTGTATGTACACCAACCGAAGGAACCATATATTTTATTAAACAGACTGAGTTGTTTAATCCATTCGGATTGGATGACGAATCATTAAATAGAGATGTGAGGAGATTTAAAGTGATCGTCTCGTACAAGTCGTATTGAAAAGGAATGGACGATTTGGGAGAGGAGGTAAAAAGGGAATGTTATTGGAATTGAAAGAAAAACTAACCGTTGAAGATTTATACCACGGAAATTTTGGAATTGAACGAGAGGGACTGCGCGTGACACAAGAGGGGAAACTCGCAGATACCCCGCACCCAGAAGTGTTCGGTGATAAGTTGAAAAATCCGTTTATTACAACCGACTTTTCCGAGAGTCAAATTGAAATGATTACCCCTGTTTGTCAGACGATTAATCAGGTGCATCGCTCCTTAGCTTCTCTTTACCATCAGACAATAAAGGGGCTACAAAGGAAGGAATATTTATGGCCGCAATCGATGCCCTGTTTGTTAGAGGAGAAACAAGTAGTTCCAATTGCCCACTTTACTAGTGATGAGGAAGGAAGGGCGCTCATGGCGTACCGAAAATTATTATTAGATAAGTATGGGGCTAAAAAACAATTGATTTCTGGGATCCATTACAATTTCTCATTTAGTGAAACATTGCTGAAAAAATTATTTTTAGAAAGAGGAGCTAGCCAATCTTATCAATTATTTAAAGATCAAGTATATCTTAAAATTGTCCGTCAATATTTGCGATACCGCTGGTTGCTTATTTATTTTTTAGGGGCTTCTCCGGTCATCGATACAAGTTATTTAAGTGAATGTAAAGCTCCGCTAAAACAAATCGCGAGAGATAGTTTTTCGCATGAGGGAGCTGTTTCCTTTCGTAATAGCTCTTATGGATATCAAAATAAAGTTCCGATTTATGTTGATTACAAGGATGTAAAAAGTTACGTTCGCTCTTTACAGACGTATATTGATAAACAGACACTGTTCAGTTACAAGGAGTTTTATAGTCCGATTCGTTTAAAGGCACGGAATCCTCAACGTTTTATGGATTCATTAAAACAGGAGGGGATTTCCTATCTTGAAGTACGCTCAATCGATCTTAATCCATTTGAACCACTAGGAATTTCTAAGACGGATTTACAATTTATTCATTTGTTTATCTTATTTTTATTGGAGAGTGAGGAGGTCGAGGTGGAAAACTGGCAACAGGAAGCTAACTTCAATGCAGAGCAAATAGCAAGAGAAGGACGTTGTTCTTCACTTCGACTTAAGCGAAGGGATGAAGAGGTTTTAATGACTGAATGGGCATTAGAAATATTGAATAAAATGAAACAAATTAATGATACATTTGGACTTTATCAGGAAGCAATGATGGATCAAAAGGTAAATCAGTTACGCTACCCGGAAGAAACAATTTCAGGGAAAATGGTAGAACTAATGAGGCGGAGTAGCTATCTCGATTTGAATTTAAGTTTAGCGCGTCGATATAAGGATAGTTTAAAACACCATTTGGTTTTAGGGAAAAGGGTAAAGACAGTGGATTTAGGCAAGGAAAATGAGACGTGTTTAAATTAAAAATGAAGGAGAATTCTATTTTAAGGGAGTTCTCCTTCATTTTTTTATTGTGAAACCTGTTCAATTTCATCGAGAATTCCACTTAGGCGAAGGGCTAGTTCATCTAATTGAAGTTCTTTAAATTTTAAATCCTCCTCTGTTGCAAGTTGTTGTTGTTTACTGCGTTTGAATTGAGATGTTTCATCATTCTCAACCGCAATATAATTTGCTTCAAACGCTTGCAACAGTTCTTGCGTTTCGTGTAAATCTAAAAGAATCATCGTCTTGGTGTATCCTGATGTTAAAAACTCCGTAGCAACATTAAAGGCTGAGTTAACAGGGTGTTTAGTGAGTTGTTTATCAATTGCTTTGAAGGTTGTTTGAATGACTTTCGTATAATCAGTTTCATTTGGGTTATGAAGGTATTGCTCAACCGTGTGTACGGCTTCCGTCATTATTTTTAAAGAGGTTTCATAAAGCGAAGAGGTGTCCTGTGAAGACATATGTTTAGATAGCTTTTCTTTAAGGTTAGTTAAAGGTGTGAGAATTTGTTTAGAAAGAGTCTCAGTATAAGGTCCTGTTTCTTCGGCAAGAATATTACGTTGGGTTCGTAATTCTTTAATATTTGTTTGTAGACTTTGAATCTCGGACTCTAACATGCTACGTTCTTCATGAAGCATGGTTAGTTGAGAAGTGGCATTAGCAAGGGTAGGCGAATCTGCCTCTAGTAATTTGGAAACAGGTGTTGCTGTTGTTCGAGCTAAATCGAGTTTAATAGCAGATGTTTGAATCTGTTCGGGTTGGTGTTGGGTAAAGCTTAGGGAGATTCCGCTGACGACTACTAATCCCCCAACTAAGCTAATAGGTATCATTTGTTTAACGTTCATAATAGCCTCCTAAAAAACTAGTTTTTATTAGTATGTCCGTTTACAGGGGATTTTTACGATAAAATTCAAAATAATAGTAAATAAGAGAGATAACTTTTTGGGGGAAGAAATGAAATTTCACCTAGAATTAGGCGAGAGATGATAGGTGATGGTAAAAAACATAGAGTATTGTCGTTGATTGTCAGAAGAGTTTTTAATATAATAAGAGTAATATCAATCAGTTAGACTAAATCTAATTTCTAATCATTTGATGGGAGAAAAGCATTTAGACTGACTATAATCTGATTGGAAACATCCCATCATTTCGTCGTTTAGTTACTAGAGTATATGTAAACAGTGGTTCCGTTTTTTGAAATGAAATTTCCTACTTGAAAAATAAATTTAGGATAAAGGATTGATCCACGCAAAGATTAGTAGGGAAACGCCTAAAATGATGTAAATAACTAAGATAGGAGATGGAAAAATGAACCAATCACGGAAACGGGTACGCTCTGTTAGTTTAGAAACCTTTATCTTTTTGGGAGTAACCCTTGGCATCTTTGGATATATCGCCAGTCAAATGGGTGTTGGAATCATGTTTAGTGTTATTATGAAGACGGCCCATGACCTATTACTACAAACTGTGTTTTTAATTATGGCATTGGCCGTGTTAGCTGGGGCGCTTAGTGCGCTATTATCGGAGTTTGGAGTCATTGCTTTAATCAATAAATTATTATCTAAGGTTATTCGCCCGCTTTACGGATTACCAGGAGCAAGTATTATAGGAGCGATTGCTACTTATTTATCGGATAATCCCGCTATTATTGCGTTTGCAAAAGATAAAGAATTTCAACGTTTTTTTAAAAAACATGAAATTCCAGTTCTTTGTAATTTAGGAACAGCGTTTGGGATGGGGTTAATTGTTACAACTTTTATGGTGGCATTGGGCCCAGATTACATTGTGCCAGCGTTACTTGGGAATGTTGGAGCCATTGTTGGGAGTATCGTCAGTGTTCGCCTCATGCTTTCCTACACAAAAAAATATTATGCGAATCAAGGAATTGAAGATTTTCAACAAGATGAGGTGATTGTTGTTGAAGACTATCGTGAGATTCGTGAAGGAAACCTGTTCCAACGTATTCTTGATGCCATGCTTGAAGGAGGAAAGAACGGGGTCGAAATGGGAATGTCAATCATTCCTGGAGTTTTGATTATTTGTACACTTGTTATGTTGTTAACATTTGGTCCCTCAACGGATCCGCTGACAGGAGAGTCTGTTTATTTAGGGGTCGCTTATGAGGGGGTAGCTCTTCTTCCAGCTATAGGTGAAAAGCTCATGTTTTTGTTAAACCCATTATTTGGATTTACTAATGCGCAAGCTATTGCGGTACCTGTCACTTCCCTAGGGGCTGTCGGAGCAGCGATGTCGCTAATTCCACAATTTATTACTGAAAATATTGTAACGCCTAATGATATTGCAGTATTTACTGCGATGGGAATGTGTTGGAGTGGATATTTAAGTACCCATGTTGGAATGATGGATGCACTTGGGGTAAGACAATTAAGTAGTAAGGCAATTATGGCCCATACAATTGGAGGAATCGTTGCTGGAATGGTTGCTCATTTCCTATACATATTTTTTATTTAAAAAGTTACCGCGAGGTAACTTTTTTTGGAATAGCAACCACACAAATGAAAAGAATAGTTAAGGAATATACTTCAGATGAGGATAGTTTTATTTAAGAGATGTTGGAAAGTAGGAGTGGTAAAGAAATAAAACGGTAGAATAAATTTTATAAAGTAAATAAATATTCTCATGAATGAAGAGTAAAGGATCGAAAGGAGGAGTAATAGGTGAAAATTATGACATTTAATCTCCGTTCTGATTCAGTTTTAGATGGTAAAAATCGTTGGCGTCATCGGAAGGAGATTGTGTGTGATATTTTAGAAAAATATAGTTGTGACATTATTGGTCTTCAAGAAGTAACCGTCAAGATGCGGGCAGACCTAGAAAAAAATTTGAAAGGATATCAGATTATCGGAAGGCCAAGGAGTAAACGATTCTTTATTGAGCATAATAATATCCTTGTCTCGACCAAGCATACGATTTTAAGCCAGGAGACATTTTGGTTATCTAGAAATCCTCAGAAAGTTGGAAGTTCCGTATGGTATTCTATTTTTCCGCGAATTTGTACAACAGCAAAAATCAAATTAAGCACGGGAGAAGTAGTGAGGGTGTATAATACACATTTAGATTGTTATCTATCTCCTGCAAGACAGTATGGGTTGAAAAAAATTATGCGCTATATTGAAAAGCAGCATGCTTTAGAAAAACTACCCGTGATTCTTATGGGAGACTTTAATGCAAATCCCCATCACCGTGTCATTCAAACAATCTTTGGTGAAAAATACAATACGCAACAATTGGTTGCTGTGCAGGAAAAAGATCCGAAAATTTATCGTCAGGCAACAATGGGACGGTTTAAAGATCGTGAGCGTGGAATGCATTTAGATTACATCTTTGTTTCCCCTGAGTATGAAGTTGAGCGAACACAGATTATCAAAGATAATCAAAATGGAAGATTTCCATCGGATCATTATCCATTAGTAGCAGATATTTGTTTGCAAAGAGGTAATGGATAGAAAAAGTTAATATCCAATTTTGACACGGAAAGAACACATCTTATTTAAACAAGTGTGCCATAATAGAAATTGTCTTGAAGAACAGGACACTACCCCAACAAAAATATTATAAAGTTCTCCCCAAAAAAAACTTTATAATATTCTCTCTTTTCATCCCAATATTTATAAAGCATCCCCAAAAAGAAATCTTATTTGATTTCTTTTTTTATTTGTTAAAACTGAGGGGGGGAAGAGACACAAGTTTTTATATGGCAATAATGCGGTAGAAGATAAAGGATCATCTTAAGAATTAAACATCTTTCGAGGAAAGGAAGAGCCGTTAGCCTGTATTAACTAGACGCCTGCGGTTATTTAGCCCTAACTATTCGACAGTATAAAACAAAAAACACAAAAAAGACACATTTCAAAGTGCAAATATGCTATAATAATAAATGTCTTGAAGAACAAGACACTACCCTAATTAAAAAATTACGAAGTTCTCCCCAAAAAAACTTCGTAATATTCTCTCTTTTCATCCCAATATTTATAAATCATCCCCTGTTTTAAGAGGCTCGTAAGAGCCTCCTTTTTTTATCATGCTTGAGATAGTAAAGAAGGAGTTCGTGTGTGGAACTTTATCATAACAAGGCTGCTTATTTACTCTCAACGTTTATCGACAATAAAAGAGAAAAAACACAAAAAAGACACATTTTGAAATGTAAATATGCTATAATAATAAATGTCTTGAAGAACAAGACACTACCCTAATTTAAAAATTACGAAGTTCTCCCCAAAAAAACTTCGTAATATTCTCTCTTTTCATCCCAATATTTATAAATCATCCCCTGTTTTAAGAGGCCTTAGAGCCTCCTTTTTAATTGGTAGAATAAAACACGAAAAAGACACAACAATAGATAGAGAGTATGGCATAATAGTGAATGTCTTGAAAGATAAGATACTATCCTAATTTAAGAAGTTATGAAGTTCTCCCTAAACAACTTCATAATATTTTCTCTTTTCATCCTGATAGTATAAATCATCCCCTGTTTTAAGAGGCTCATAGGAGTCTCCTTTTTTTGTAGAGAAGATTGAAAAAGGGCGAAAAAACACAAAAAGGACACATGGTATCAAAGAGTTGTGTTATAATAATAAATGTCTTGAAGAACAAGACACTACCCTAATTAAAAAGTTATGAAGTTCTCCCAAAAAACTTCGTAACATTCTCTCTTTTCATCCCAATATTATAAATCATCCCCTGTTTTAAGAGGCCCGAAGGGCCTCCTTTTTTGTGTGAAAAAATGAAACCGATGAGTAAGTTAAGAAGAGAGGCGATCATGATTAGACGATATTGTTGTTTCATTATTGTAGAATCTAGCTATAATGGTGATAAAAAACGACAAAAAAACACAAAAACGACACATTGTGTAAAAGGATTGTGTTATAATAATAAATGTCTTGAAGAACAAGACACTACCCTAATTAAAGAATTACGAAGTTCTCCCCAAAAAAACTTCGTAATATTCTCTCTTTTCATCCCAATATTTATAAATCATCCCCTGTTTTAAGAGGCTCGTAAGAGCCTCCTTTTTTATGTAGGTAAGAAAAATTTCCAATTTTAAAAATAATATTTAGGTTGAAATGTGAAATGATTGGTATGGGACTAAGACCTGTGTTTACCATGGGAAGTTTAATGATAGGTATGTGGGGATAGAGTGATCGTTTCTTATAACGAATTAATCTTTTTTGATAAAAAACGACAAAGAACACACGAAAGACACATTTTGAAGTACAAATATGCTATAATAATAAATGTCTTGAAGAACAAGACACTACCCTAATAAAAAGTTACGGAGTTCTCCCCAAAAAAACTTCGTAATATTCTCTCTTTTCATCCCAATATTTATAAATCATCCCCTGTTTTAAGAGGCCCGAAGGGCCTCCTTTTTTATATTTGAAAAAACCCCAACTAAAAATAGAAAAATATGGTAAAATATTTAAATAGAAGAAAAGAGGGGGAATGATCTTGGATAGAGAAAAAGCATTGAGGTTTTTAAAGGAACAAAGAAAACTCATGAATTATATGAATTCGACGTTAAGTGTTGTGTCGTGGGATACTGAGGTAATGGCTCCTGAGGAAGCAATCGATTATCGAAGTGAAGTGATTGGGTACTTATCGTCTAACTATCATCAGTTAACAACGGATTATAGAATTGAGCAAGCTCTGGGTGTCTTATTGAGTGAAGAGGATAAATTTAATCTGTATGAGCAACGCTTGATTGAAGAGTTTTATAATATTTATTATAAAAATAAAAAAATACCGGAATCCCTGCAAAAGGAATTATCGATGGCGACAGCGATAAGTAATAAATCTTGGAAAAGGGCGAAAGAAAAAGGTGATTATGAACTTTTTAAACCCCATCTTGCGCGTGTTATTGATTTGTTAAAACAGCAAGCAGTATGCGTGGGGTACGAGGGGCATATCTATAACGCCTTTTTAGATAACTTTGAAAAAGGGATGACAGTAGAGGAGTTGGACGAGATTTTTGCTGACCTTAAAGAGGGGCTTGTTAAACTTTTAGCGGAGTTAAAGGAGGCAAAGCAACTGTCATTCCGTCGGCCTAAAGGGCCATTTTCAAAAGAATCGCAATCTCAGTTGGCGTTATATATACTCAACCAAATGGGATATCGCATCCATGAAGCAGGGCGACTTGATGAAACAGAGCATCCTTTTACAGCTTTTTTAGGGCCCAAAGATATAAGGATTACCACACATTATTATGAAAATTCAATTGAAGGTGCGTTGTTTAGCACGATTCATGAAGGCGGGCATGCTATTTATGATCAAAATATGCCTCATGATTGGGCAGAATATGGGGTGAATGAAGCGCCATCGATGGGACTTCACGAATCTCAATCGCGTTTTTACGAAAATATAATTGGGAGAAGTTTACCATTTTGGAGAGCTTATTTTCCAAAATTACAAGAGTTTATGCCGTCTTATCAGTCGGTTTCTTTAGAGGAGTTCTACCAAATGATAAATGAGGTATCTCCTTCGCTTATTCGGACGGAGGCAGATGAGATAACCTACTCGTTACACATTATTATTCGCTATGAAATTGAAAAATTAATGGTGAGTGGAGAGGTTGGCATTGACGAACTTCCAATGATTTGGAATCAAAAGTATAAAGAGTACTTAGGCGTGGAGCCGAAAAACGATGCAGAGGGATTAATGCAAGATGTCCATTGGGCTGAAGGGATGATCGGTTACTTTCCAAGCTATGCGCTAGGAAACCTATACGGCGCTCAGTTTTATCATCAGATGAAAAAGGAACTTCCACAACTTAAGGATGAGATAGAATCAGGGAATTTATCAATTGTTTTTGAATGGTTGAAGCAAAATGTTCATTCGTATGGAAAGGTGTATACCCCTGGACAATTGGTTGAACATGTGACCAAAGAGCCGCTTAATCCTAAGTATTTCTTAGATTATTTGCGTGAAAAATATCTAAATTTATATCATCTATAATATTGAATTAATGCTTTAGCCCTTTGTGGCATATAATCCAACGAGGTTTCCGATCGTCGTTGGATTTTTTGTATAATGGGGGGATAAAATGAAAGTAAAAGTGAGGCGGATGAGCGAGATAGATGCGTTAAAAATATTGGTATGGCATTACGCTCCTCCTTATAGTTGGTATGATTTTGAACAAACAAACTCAGATTTTCACGTGTTGTTAAAAGATCAGTATTATTGTGTAATTGGTGAAGAAGGTGAGTTAATAGGTTTTTTTTGTTACGGAACGGCTGCACAAGTTTCTTTAGGAGTAGAGCAAGGGTTTTATCGGGATCAGGATTATTTAGATATTGGGTTGGGGATGAATCCCCTGCTGTGTGGTAAAGGTTACGGGGCTCGCTTTTTTTTAATAGGAATGGACTACGCAAAACATCAATTTGGTTTTAGTAAATTTCGGTTAACTGTAGCCTCGTTTAATCAACGGGCAATTAAAATGTATTTAAAGGTAGGTTTTGTAGAGATAGGTAGATTTATTGTTTCGACTTATGAATTTATTGTAATGATTTATGAGAGGGAATCTTAAAAGGAAGGTTCCTTTTTTTTTGTTTAAAATATAGTAAAATTTTAATAAAAAAGTTGATAAAAAAATAAAGTTATTATAAAATAGAATCATAAGTAAAACGCTTTTAAAAAAGAGTGTTCTTAAAGAAATGGGAAATAGAAGGAGTGAAGGCTTCGTGTTAATGGAAAAAGAATTGTTTATTCAGGGAACAAGTGAACCGTTACAGCAGGCACGTGAATATGTGGAAAAGAAAAAAGACGAGATTATTTCTTTAAAGGATAGAAATAGATTTCATCATATGCCGGAAGTTGGGTGGATGAATGATCCTAACGGATTTTCAGTTTATGATGGGGAGTATCACCTGTTTTATCAATACTTTCCTTACGATGTTAAGTGGGGGCCGATGCATTGGGGGCATGTGAAGAGTAAAGATTTAATCAAGTGGGAATACCTTCCGGTTGCTTTAGCGCCAGATCAATCTTATGAAACAGGAGGATGTTTCTCAGGAAGTGCGTTCGAGGTGGATGGAAAACATGTATTAATGTATACCGGACACACTAATCCTAATCCAGAAGATGAATCGTATGTTAGACAGGTTCAATGTTTAGCAGTTGGGGATGGGGTAAATTATCAAAAATATATTCAAAACCCAATCATTAAAACAGAGGAAATGCCTCCGCATTCTAGTTTAACAGACTTCCGTGATCCAAAAGTTTGGAAAAAGGGAGAGACATACTATTGTATCTTAGGAAGCAAGAGTGATGAAAATAGTGCTCGTGTTTTACTATATAAGTCAGAGGATTTAATTCACTGGACATATGTTGGTTTAGTCGGAGAAAGTAATCATGAGTTTGGTTACATGTGGGAGTGTCCAGACTTCTTCCACTTAGATGGAGAAGACGTCTTAATTATGTCGCCACAAGGGGTACCTGAAGATGAGTTTAGACATAAAAATACGAATACAACGGTTTATTGTTTAGGACATTTAGACTATGATTCCGCACATTATGATTTCCGTAAGATGGAAGAACTTGATTATGGATTAGATTTTTATGCACCTCAAACAACAGAAAGTTTGGATGGGCGCCGTTTAATGATTGCTTGGATGCAATCTTGGCATCGCAATATGCCAACTGATAAGCAAGGTTGGGTGTCATCGATGACGCTTCCGCGTGAATTAACGGTAAAAGATGATATTTTATATCAGTGGCCTGTTCGTGAAATCGAAAACTATCGTACTAATTTAGTTCGTTTTGAGGACTTGTTAGTGACAGGTGTTCAACAGTTAGCAGGCGTAGAGGGGCGTCATATCGATATGGACTTGACAGTAGAGTTAAACGATGCTCAACGTTTTGAAATAAAAGTGATGAAGGGCGAAAATCAAGAGACAACAATCGCTTACGATGTTGATCGTGAGGTGCTAAGTTTTGATCGTCGTCAAAGCGGAAGTGGCATTGAGGGACTTAATTATCGTGAAATGCCTGTTCCATTAAAAGATGGAAAATTATCACTCCGTATCTTAATGGATACTTATTCAGTTGAGTTGTTTGCGCAACAAGGGGCGCATACGATGACATCAACTGTATATGCGGATTTAACATCAACACAAGTGGAATTTGCAAGTGATAAAGAAGTTAAATTAACCATTAATAAATGGGATTTAGCCGTATAGAAGATGTAGATCGTCTTAAAAAAGAGTTCCCCCCCTATAAAATGGTAGATAAAGTAAACACAAACTTTATCTACTTCTCTTTTTTATTGCAATGAAAGCGTATAAAATATCTAACTGTGTTGATTTTTTTAGATTGAAATAAATGGAATTTTAAAAATAAAGGTGATAGGATAGGATTATGCCTAACTAGAATCATGAAATGAGGGTGAATGGTTTGAATTTAAATGTTGCATTAATCGCACATGACCGAATGAAGGATCAAATGGTGAATTTTTGTTTTGCATATGAATCTATTTTAGAAAAATATGGATTGTATACAACAGGAACGACGGGAAAGCGTATTGAAGAGGGAACGTCACTAAAAGTAAATAAATTAGCTTCAGGTCCACTTGGAGGTGACCAGCAAATTGGGGCGATGATTGTCACAGAGGAGATTGATTTAGTCATCTTTTTGAGAGATCCTTTAACGCCACAACCTCATGAGACGGATATTTTAGCATTAATTCGTTTATGCGATGTCCATGCTGTTCCTATTGCAACAAATTTAGCATCGGCAGAGATCTTTATTAGAGCACTTGATCAGGGTGATTTAGATTGGCGAACATTAAGAAAAAATAATAAGTAATGGCTATAGTTTTATAGGGGGAGAATGTATGTTAAAAGTTGTAAAGGTTAAAAAAGATTCTGCTGTCAAGGAATCGGCTATTCCATTTATTGAGGAGACTTGGAAACAAAATAGTAATTCCTCGGATGTTTATCTGAAGGAAAACGGTGTTAAATACTCTGAAGATCGATTAGAAAGTTTTTTTGTTTTAATTCAGGATGATCAAATCATTGGTTATTGTGATTTTATTGAAAATGCTCCGTTAACGGATACAATTGAAGGTCCTTGGGTGAGTTCAGTGTACATGAAAATAAATGATCGCGAAAATAACTATGGGCAGTTATTAATTAATCACGTCCTTCATTACGCCCAATTGCAGGGATATTCTAATGTATATTTATTAGCGAATTCGGGTGATTATTACCGGGAGCAAGGATGGACGATTTTAGAAAATAACGTTAAACAAGGAAGCCAACAAATTTTGATAAAAGAATTAACTGAGAGATGTTAATTATTTTTTAATGCCACTGAGTAACCGGTTACCGATTTTTTTATTCTTGAGGTAACCGGTTACTTCTATAACAAAAGGAAGGGGAATCGTCCCCTTCCTTTTGTTATAGAAAGCTAGAATAGAATTTTTTAAAATGTTGAAGGCGTATGAATTTGATGGCGCGGCATTAAAAGCTCTTTATTCTATATATTAATATGGGGGGGATAAAAAGTGTTAATTAAGAATAAAGTTTTAAGGATGAGTCGTCGTGGGGAGGTAGTCAAGGAAGGTTTTTTCGTGATATAATGCACATAAAACAACATAGAAGCTAAATAAAATTTTAGATGCCTAAAGTGTAGGAGAGGTTAACATGAAAATTGGATTTTTTGATTCAGGTATTGGAGGGTTAACTGTTTTAAGCGAAGCTTTAAAACGCCTTCCTCATCATGAATATCTATATTATGCAGATACTGAACATGCACCTTATGGGAAAAGACCTAAAGAAGAAGTGTTAATGTATGTGTTAGAGGCCGTTGACTTTTTAGTTCAACAAGGAGCACAAATGATCGTTATTGCTTGTAATACAGCGACAAGTATCGCTATTACAACGCTTCGTGAGAAGTATGATATTCCTATCATTGGGATGGAACCGGCGGTAAAACCAGCCATAGAGTGTGTGAGTGACGGTTCGAAGCGGGTCTTAGTCACTGCAACACCGTTGACATTGAAAGAAGAAAAGATGCATGAACTGATTCAGCGAATTGATGGGAAACATCAAACGGACTTACTTCCATTACCCGATTTGGTTCGTTTTGCCGAGGCGCTAGATTTTTCAGATCGAACAGTGCTTCCGTATTTAGAAAAATGTTTAAGTCCGTTGGCGGTGAACCAGTATGGAGCCGTTGTTTTGGGATGTACTCACTTTCCACTTTTTCGTGCTCAGTTTGAAAAATTGTTTGAATCGACGGTTCATATCGTTGACGGAAGTTCGGGGACAGTTTCACGTTTAGAACAATTAATGCGAGAAGAAAAAGCAATAGAATCAAGTGATCCAAAGGTGAAATTTTATCAGTCAGGGAAAGAGGTTCAATCAGAAAAGGATTTAGTGAAATTTACACGTATTCTCGCTCAATTAGATGGAAGTAAATAAAAAGAGTACATTTAGTCATATGAAGGAACGTTTAATCATAGATTAAGGTGAGAGATCAGATTACTTGAAAAATGTGGTGATACTATGGATTTTCAAAACGTGAATCCCGAGTTGTTCATCGTGGTCGGTGAGTTGCTGGGTAACGTTCTTTCAAATGAGTTACCATTTAATGTACAAAATGCCGTGGGCAACTGGTTACAACTTGTTGGACAAGCGATTGAAACGTATAATGCGCAGCAGCAATATTATCAGCAAGGACCCGGGCGATATTTTACACCAGATAGTTTTAATGTAGATAATCCTCATTGTCAAAATAAACAGGGAAGTTCTAATCAGACTTCCTCCAATCAAGGGGCTTCATCTGAAGATGACGTATTGCCTAAATCTTCAAGAGCGTCGACTGACTCAGGTTCAACACCAGACATTGAACATCTTGTGCGCTTACAGGAAACGGTTGAATTACTAATGTCACGTTTAGAACAATTAGAAAAAGAAATAAAAACTTTAAAAGAGATGGATAGGGGAAAATAAACTCGTGTTAAATGGATTTTTAACATGAGTTTTTTTGTTTTGGGTATATTAATAACTGTTGGAGGTGATTATTCATGAAACATTGTAGTCATCAAGGGTTAAAAGGTGGAAATCAATTTTCTGATGTTGAGTTTGCGTCTGAGTTTGCCTCAAAAGAATCATGTTTAGATCAAGAGGCACAACATGCCTTTTTATCAGCTAAAGCTGGCGGAATGATTACGAAACGATTAGTAGAAGTCGGAGAAAAGATGCTAATGAATCAACAAAAAACGAAGTAACGTCTGTTGAATGAAAAAATAAAGGACAGGATTCCGTTCATTGTAACGGTTGTCCTTTTTTATTTGCCCATAGATGTTAAGAGCTAGAAATGGGGAAACATGAATTTTGACGAAAGGTTTAACAAAAAATATGAAAAAATGCTATCGTATTTGGTATAAAATAATAAAAAAATTATAAGTAGAAAAGGGGTTGAACGAGGGAATAGCTACAGGTAGGGCTCGGTTTTTTAGGGCCTTTCAAACATCCGTCAATGAGAGCTTGGCAGGATGGTAACTGGGGAAAGGGTGATGATCATCAAGCTGGATGACTCAGTTTAAATAAAAGGTGAAGGGGGAGAAAGCTGAGTGAGACGATATTTAATTAAAAGGTTTTTAAGATCATTGTTGTCGATTTTTATTGTTATGACGATTGTTTTTACGCTTGTTTATTCGGTAGTCCCTCGTGATCGAGTCTTTTTTTCAGATGTAAATATAGAAAAGTTGCAAAAAAGACCGGATGATTACTTGAATTATAAATATATTCAATGGGAAAAGTTGGGTTACTTGAAGTATGAGACGATTCAAGATTATTGTAGAGGACTTTACGGCGACGCGAATGGAGAGTATGTTCGTTGTTTATTACCGGACTCAAGCGAAACAAAAGAGTTTGTATCTTCTAAACAAGAGGAAGGATGGGAAGTATCCTTTTTTGAAGAATCCGGACAGGCTTATTCATTTGAAGAGATTTCACCGTTAAAACGTGCACTTAATTGGTGGGCCAACTTAATTCAAATTGATTCGCCTAATCGGGTAAAGAGTGAAGAGGCGACCCTAAAACGCCAAATTTATGTTGGAAAAGATTTTAATGATCGTCTGGCGTTGATGTGTTCGGGGTGCGAAAATAAATACTTAATATATTTTGATCAAAAGTTTCCGTTTATTCATCAAAATATAGTCAAACTGAATTTAGGAGTTTCCTATCCAACGTATAGTGGACAGGAAGTATTAGAGGTCATTACGAGTTCTCAGGGAGAAAAGGTGAAACAGGAGCTTAAAGAACCTATTAATGGTCAAGAAGCGAGCTCGATTAATTATTACACGTGTCGATATAAGGAAACGTTGGATGCCCTAGAGAAGAAGAACTTTAGTGATCATTATGCAGATTGCGATGCCATTCGAACGGATCCATCCATGATGAAGATTTCGTTTATTATGGGATTTATCTCGCTTGTGTTGACTTATGTGATTGGCTTGCCACTTGGGGTTTATATGGCGCGCCATCAAGGTCGGTGGGGGGATCGTTTGGGGCAGTGGTATATCATCTTCATGAATGCCATTCCTGGTCTTGCTTATATTGTTTTTATTCGCTTTATCGGTGGAAAATATTTTGGCTTACCTTCGATGTTCCCTATGTTAGGGGCAGAGGATCCAAGGTCTTACATTTTACCTATTTTGTCGTTAACTTTAGGTGCTACAGCTAGCCGCATGATGTGGATGCGCCGCTATATGATTGACCAAAGCCAGATGGATTATGTCAAATTTGCACGTGCGAAGGGACTTTCAGAGCGCGAAATTTTTTCAAAACACATTTTTAGAAATGCGATCATTCCTATGGTTCATGGAATCCCTGCAGCCATCATTTTTTGTATTTCTGGCGCCTTAATTACCGAAGGGGTTTATGGAATTCCAGGAATGGGTAAAATTTTACCCGATTCTATTTCGATTTATAATAATTCGATGGTGGTAGGGCTAACGTTTATTTTTACAACTTTAAGTATTCTATCGACATTTTTAGGGGACTGGTTATTGACTAAAATTGATCCACGGATACGTCTTGAAGATAAGGGAGGGAATTAACGGTGCAAGATTCACGTTTTGAATTTGTCACAGTAGATGCACGGGTAGCTGAAGAGATTGAGGCCCCATCTTATTCATATTGGCAGTCTGTTTCAAAGCAATTTTTTAAAAAGAAGAGCACGGTTATTTTGTTATTACTGATGGTCGTTATTATACTTGTTGCCTTAATTCAACCAGAATTATCAGGCTATGATCCGATGAATTCCCCTAATATTAATCGTCCAGAAATGAGATTTCGAGGGATTTCATTACAATATCCTTATGGAACAGATGGGGTTGGAAACTCAGTTTGGGATGTTGTTTGGGCGGGGACTAGGACCTCGTTATTAGTTGGATTTATTGTTGCTTGTATTAATACATCGATTGGCGTTGTTGTAGGGGCCGTCTGGGGATTTTCAAAGGCCATTGATAAAGTGATGATTGAGGTCTTTAATATTATTTCAAGTGTTCCTTATATTTTAATTGTCACTGTTCTTTTGTATACGTTTGGAAGGGGATTTTGGCAATTAATTTTAGCCATGTGTTTGACGGGCTGGTTATCGACGGCTTATTTTATTCGAACACAAGTGATGATTATTCGTGATCGCGAATATAATCTCGCTTCATCTTGTCTTGGGACACCGATGTTGCGTTTAGTTAGTCGTAATATTTTGCCATACTTGCTATCCGTTATTATGACGAATGTATCGCTAGAAATTCCAGCGGCTATTTCAACAGAAGTCACGTTATCATTTTTAGGAATTGGTTTGAACGTGGCTGTTCCGTCTCTTGGAAGAATGATTAACCAATATGCCAATTATTTTAATGGATATCCCCACTTATTTTGGGCTCCTGTTTTAACATTGGCGTTAGTGACGATTTCTTTATATGTCATTGGTCAAACATTAGCAGACGCTTCAGATCCAAGGACACATCGATAAGGGGGATGAGTTATGAAAGGTAGGGACACTATTTTATCCATTCGAGATTTAGAGGTCACCTTTAAAGTGCGAGACCGCCAACTTAAAGCTATTCGCCGTATTTCATTTGATTTGTATCGCGGGGAAACACTTGCAATTGTTGGGGAATCTGGATCTGGAAAGTCTGTGTTAATGAAGTCGCTAACAGGAATGTTGGAATCTAACGGGACGGTTAGCGGTGGAAGTATTCGTTTTTTCGATGAGGAGCTTGCTCATAAGAAAAAACCGCGGGAATGGGAGTCGATTCGCGGGGCTAAGATTGCGACCGTTTTTCAGGATCCGATGACCTCACTTAATCCGGTTCGTACGATTGGATCGCAAATTGTAGAGGTGATGATGAAGCATCAACGTTGTTCACGAAAGCGGGCGAAACAGTTGGCGATTGAGCTAATGGAACGTGTCGGAATCTCAGAAGCTGCCGAGCGATTTGATGCGTATCCTCATGAGTATTCAGGCGGAATGCGCCAGCGGATTGTGATTGCGATTGCGTTAGCTTGCCGTCCACAAATTTTAATTTGTGATGAACCAACAACGGCTTTAGATGTGACCGTGCAAGCCCAAATTTTAAATTTAATTAAACAATTACAACAAGAGGAAGGGTTTACCACCATTTATATTACGCATGATTTAGGGGTAGTGGCCAATGTGGCTGATCGGGTAGCTGTTATGTATGCAGGACAAATTGTAGAGTACGGAGAGGTAGAGGAGATTTTCTATGAATCGGCTCATCCGTATACGTGGGCGTTGCTTTCTTCGCTTCCACAACTAGGTCAAAAGGGAGAACGTTTATTTTCGCTTCATGGGACACCGCCTTCTTTATATCATGACATTGTCGGGGATGCATTTGCTCCACGTAATCAGTATGCGATGCGTATTGATTTTGAAGAGGAGCCGCCTTTTTTTGAAATTACACCGACTCATTATGCAAAAACGTGGCTATGTGATCCGCGAGTTCCATTTTTTAAACGCCCAAAAGCGATTGAAGGGCTTCATCAGAAGATGGTAATGATTTATCAAGGAGGAAATGTTAGTGGGAACAGAGAAGAAAGAAGTTTTAGTTTCAATTCGCGATCTTGAAATTAAATTTGATGAGTACGTCGCTGTATCAAATGTGAATTTTGATATTTATAAAGGAGAGACCTTTTCGCTTGTTGGGGAATCCGGTTCAGGAAAAACGACCATTGGTCGGGCTTTAATGCGTATTCATGAGACATCGAAAGGGGATATTTTCTTTAAAGGAAAAAAGATTAATCAAAAGGTGGGGGCGCGTCTTCATAAAGAACTCATCAAAAAAATGCAAATGATTTTTCAAGATCCCGCTGCTTCTTTGAATGAACGAGCGACTATTGATTATATTGTATCTGAAGGGTTGCGAAATTTTCGTCTTTATAAAAATGAAACAGAGCGTCAACAAAAGGTTCGTGAGGCGCTATTGTCTGTTGGTCTCTTGCCTGAACATTTAACGAGATATCCTCACGAGTTTTCGGGAGGACAACGCCAGCGGATTGGAATTGCCCGTGCGATGGTGATGGAACCTGAGTTTATTGTAGCTGATGAACCGATTTCCGCACTTGATGTTTCCGTCCGCGCGCAAGTTTTAAATCTGTTAAAGAAGCTCCAACAAGAAAAAGAGTTAACTTATTTATTTATTGCGCATGATTTATCGGTTGTGCGTTTCATTTCCGATCGGATTGCTGTGATTCATAAAGGTAAAATTGTGGAGTTGGCAGAAGCAGAAGAATTATTTTTAAATCCGCTTCATCCGTATACGAAATCATTACTTTCAGCGATTCCGATTCCAGACCCACGCCTTGAAAAAAATAAAAAATTAGTGGCCTATACAGGGGAAGAACATGATTATTCAGAGGATTTACCGAAATGGAAGGAAATAAAAGCGGGTCACTTTGTATGGGCAAATGATGCGGAAGAAAAAAGATATAGAATGCAAATGAAGATAGGATAATAAAAAAACCGATTGAAACACGTGGTAAACCCAATAGGTTAGAATTTTTAACTAACGTATCGGGATTGTTGCGAAAAATCATCGGTTTTTTTGTTTTAATTCTACAGGAGTGGAATAAGGTATAAAGAGGGGAGGAGTAAGGCATGCAACTAAAACGTTACAACCGACAAAAGGCTATTGATTATGCTAGAAAGTGGGCGCTTGATCGTAATAGTGTTTATCACGATTATGAAAATTACGGTGGGGATTGTACGAATTTTATTTCACAGTGCTTACGGGCAGGAGAAATCCCGTTTGATGAATCAGGAAGTGATTCGACTAAGAAATGGTATTGGTATAGTGATGCAAAGCGGACACCTTCCTGGACGTCAGCTAAACCATTTGAAACTTATTTGATTGGCAATAATAAACAGGGAACGAAAAACTATGGTGTTTATGCCACGTTTTGTCGTTATGAGGAGTTAGAACTTGGGGACCTTGTGCAAAAGCGCATTAATGGTGTCCTTACCCACACGATGATTGTGACTTCAAAAGTTTTCGATGTGGACGGTGAGTTAACAGATTACTTAATCTGTCAACACTCGTATGATTTGAAAGACTTTCCACTCTCTCAAAAAGATGGCGTGCATAGCTACATTAAAATTCATGGGTATTATGCTTAACTCATTTATCTAAAGGTATCATGCATAGTTTCGATGAAATATCGCACACTACTAAAGTCAGAATTCGACAAGAAAGTGAGGCGGTATTTGATGAGTTGTAAATGTAATGGAAAATGCCATGAAAAAGGAAAAAAAGCTAAAAAATCGGAAGCAAATAATCAATGGTGTGGAGCGTCTGTCGTTGGAAATACAGATGACCATCAAATGAAAACCGAATTTAGTAACGAATGGGCTTCAACCAATAAAATGGGAGCCGTCAATCAGGAAACTAAAAAATCTCATTAAGACGAAAAGGCCCCAACAGGGGTCTTTTTATAAACGTTTGAACGAGGTAAGGTTTGTTTTTAGGACGCCTATACACGTTAGGTGAGAAGTGATTAGATGTTAACATAGAAGGTGATAAGGCCTATTGTCGCACGAGGTATCAGAAACTTGTCATAAAATAAGAGGATTTTTCTTGGTGTCTGATAGCTTTTTTAGTATAATTAAAATTAACAACATGAAGGAAGGGTGAGGACATGGAGTTATTTGTTTCGGATTTAGATGGGACATTATTAAACAAATCGAGTCAAGTCTCATCAAAAAGTCGTGAAATCATTAATGACTTAATGAAAAAAGGGGTAAAGTTTACGGTTGCAACCGCACGTACGCATGCGACGGTGATTGATTTACTTGAAGGATTAGAAATTAATATGCCGATTGCGATTATGAACGGCGTAGGAATTTATGATTTAAAAAATAGAAAATACCTTGAAATTGTTGATATGGATAAACAAGCAGTTAAGGAAGCGATCACGATCTTTGATCAATGTCACTTAGAACCGATGATTTACGGAATTTGTGAGGATCAATTATCCGTTTTTTATCGTCAACTTCCAAACATTGCAGCACAAACATTTTATCATCAACGTAAAGATGCGAAATTAAAAACATTTAAACAAGTTCATTCGTTCGAAGAGGTCATTCAAACGAATAAAATCGTAAATATGCTTGTTTTTGATCGATTAGAAATCATTGAGGAAGCCTATCGCCGTGTCCAATCCATCGACGGAATCAGAGCGACCTACTATCGTACGCGTGAAGAAGGATACGGGTATATGGAGCTTTATAGTACCAATGCTTCAAAGGCAAATGGAATTAAGGCGTTAATGAAATATGCTGACTTTGAGAAAGTCATTGGATTTGGTGATAATCTAAATGACCTCCCGATGTTTGAGTTAGCCGACGAGGCGTATGCACCTGAAAATGCGGTTGACGAAATTAAAAAAGTTGCAACGGGTGTTATTCGTCACCACGATGATGATGCGATTGCACTGTATTTACAAGAACGTTACGAAGATCGCCAAAAATCGTAAAGTTTTTGATGACTCAGGTGAAAGGCTCCCCTTATTCATTAGAGGTTTTATAGAACGAATGGCGCTATATTTAAAAAGACACCGATGTACGTCCCTTTGTGGGTAAACATCTGTGTCTTTTTCTTTTTTCGTGCGTGTGATTTAAAGGGGGAATTTTTTAAAAGCGCGACTTCTAGGGCATGAGTGAGGGTCCTCCTCTTACACCCAACCAAAGAGTTGAAAAATGAGCGTATTGATGAAACAGAGTAAAAATCCAATAAGCGTTGGAATGAGGAAAGCAAGAATCGCCCATTTATATCCACCCGTTTCTTTTTTGATTGTCATGAGGGTTGTCGAACATGGCCAATGGCAAAGCGTAAAGAGTAAAACATTGATCCCGGTCAGTAATGTCCATCCATGCTCAGTTAAAATTTGGCTAAGGGAAAGAATGCTATCAAATTCAACCATCACGCCACTCGATAAGTAAGACATGAGTAGAATAGGAATGACAATTTCATTTGCAGGAATCCCTAAGATAAACGCCATTAAAATAAATCCATCAAGTCCAATTAACGTCGCAAAGGGATTGAGAAAGTTTGCGATATGGGTTAAAAGACTCAAATCGTTAACATAAAGGTGATTTAAGCACCAAATCATGATCCCCGCTGGAATGGCGATCATCACGGCACGTCCTAAGACGAAAAGTGTTCGATCAATAATAGACGTGTAAAGAATCCGAGCAAGTTGGGGTGTACGATAGGGAGGTAATTCAAGGGTAAAAGAGGAAGGGACGCCTTTAAGAATGGTTTTTGATAGAAGGTAGGAGACGCCTAAAGTGATGAAGACGCCTAAAATAACAATCAGACCTACAACGAGGGCACTCGCAAGTGTTCCATTGATGGGACCAAGGTCCACATTTAAAAGGAGGACACTCGCGATGGCGATAATGGTCGGAAAACGTCCGTTACAAATCATAAAGTTATTCGTTAAAATGGCGATTAGTTTTTCACGAGGGGATTCGATAATCCGGCAACCAATGATCCCGGCGGCGTTACAGCCAAACCCCATACACATAGTCAGGCACTGTTTTCCATGAGCACACGCTTTTTTAAATAAATGATCTAAGTTAAAAGCGACGCGTGGTAAATAACCTAAATCTTCAAGGGCTGTAAATAGCGGAAAGAAGATGGCCATAGGGGGGAGCATCACAGAAATAACATTGGCAAGTGTCTGATAAACACCGTTTAAAAGCAATTCATATAACCATTGGGGGGTGTGAATGGCCGTTAAAAAATGGCTGATGTAACGGCCGAGGAACGCAAAAAAGTTAGATAGAAGTTCGGATGGAATATTGGCTCCTGCAATCGTTAGCCAAAGAATTCCTAGTAAAAGCAAGAGCATTAAAGGAATGCCAAAGCGCTTAGAGGTAATCCAGGTATCAATTTTTAAATCCCGCTCACGTGCTAACTGTTGTTTGTCGAGTAAATAAACATAATTTCGTTTGATTTCTTCGGCTTTAGCGTAACTGATCTCGGTCAAGTGATCTCGAATTTCATCTTTAGCTAATGATCGAGGTAATGTTTTTTCAATTTGAATTAATTCATCCGCTTCCTCTGGACTTAAATAGCGGTTCATAGATTGGTAAATACTTTCGTTTCCATCGATCAGACGAAGGGCGAGCCATCTGGGATTGAGATTTTTATAGTTGTTAGCGAGAAGGGGAAGGAGTTGGTGGATATGACGCTCTGTCTCTTCGTTATATGTAAGGGGTTGGTAATCGAAGGGGTAGTTATTGTTAATGATTTGATCAAGGGTTGTGGTCAGTTCATCAAGTCCTAATTTACTGCGGGCTGAGGTTAAAACAACAGGGACTCCTAGTTCTTGTTCAATGGCACGACGATCGACAACGATTCCTTTTTTTTCTGCCTCATCAATCAGATTGATGCATAAAATGACTCGGGTCGTGAGTTCCATTATTTGAAAGGCAAGGTGTAAATTGCGTTCAAGGGCAGTGGCATCCGTGACAACGACAACTGCATCGGGTTGTCCAAAACAAATGAAATCTCTTGCCACTAACTCTTCTTCCGATGTGGCGAATAAAGAGTAGGTTCCAGGTAGATCAACAAGCACGTAATCATGCTCCTTCGTTTTAAATTCTCCCCGGGCATTTGTCACCGTTTTTCCAGGCCAGTTTCCTGTGTGTTGGTGTAGCCCTGTCAAAGCATTAAAGACAGTACTTTTACCGGTATTTGGGTTACCTGTAAGGGCAATGACGAACTGATCTTCGGTTTTATCGATGGCGAATAAATCTTGTAAGGCTTCCCTTTTGGTTGAACGATAGGTTAATCCCATACAAATTCCTCCTTATCAATCATGAATTGGTTGAACCATAATCAAGCTTCCCTCCTCCTCGCGCAAGGCAATCATTGCACCTCTAATGTTATAGACCGTTAAATTATTTTTAGGGCCTTTTTTTATCACATCAATTAAAGCCCCAGTTGTGACACCAAGGGCCAGTAATCGCTCACGTAAAACACCTGTTGCGATAAGTTTAGCGACTTTAACCGTTGTTTGGCATTCAACTTCGCTTAATTTTTTCAGCATAGTCATCACTCCATTACTTGATTTAATAGGGCTAACGTTTATCTAAAAGGAAATCGATCCAAAAGGATTAACTATTTCTTTCACGAGTCATTAAATAGGGGGGGGATAAATTTTAGCCGCGGCTAACAGATGAAAGGCTAGTCGGTATAGTATATGAAGCTTCATCAAATGGGTGATAGTAAATGGACATTCTTCTCATTTACAGTTTTTTCTTTCCTGCAGGGATAGTATTTGCACAACGGTTCAAACTATAGTATTATTATAGTAGTTGCATATGATTGGAGGAGAATGGTGATGGCTGTTTCAAAGTATTATCGTATTGACGAAGCAAATCAAGAAATTGGGAATATCGAAATTCATTCACAGGTTTTTGAAGTGATTGCTCACAATGCGACAGCAGAAATTGATGGAGTTTCAAAAATGTTTGAAAGTATTTCACAATCAATTGCCGATACATTTAACAGTAAAAAACATCGAAATGGTGTTGAAGTTGAGTTTGATGAGAATGGATTAGTTGTAGATGTTTATGTGAGTATTAAAGTGGGATACGCAATCAATGAAGTTGCGGAAAAAATCCAAAAAAATATTCACCAAATGATCTATCATATGACAGCAGTTAAAACATCAGAAATCTATGTTCATGTCGTTTCAATTGATTTTGAATAAAAATAAACCACTTTCAGTGGTTTATTTTTATTTTTTTCGGCAAAATTTTAATAAATATGATAACATATATAATTGAAACTTGAAAAAATAGTATACAATATAAATATGTCCAGATGAATTTATCAGTTAGAGTTGGACCAAAGGGTTTGAGTGATAAGAAAACGACGTGGGTTTTCTAACTCATGAACCATTTATTTGTTAGTTGATAAATTGAACAACTTAGAAGATTTGAATAGAAAGAGGGATTTGTGTGATTCGTCATGTATTACGTCAATTTGCAGTACAAACATTATACCAAATGGAAGTTGGGAAGATGACTAAAGAAGAAGCCATCGAAAATGTTGAACTAGTAGTTGAAGGATTAAAGGAAGAAGCGCTAGAGCTTGTAGCAGAAGAGGTTACACCACATCAAATTCTTGAAATTGAACGTCAATTTAAGTTAGAAGATTTTTATTTTGAATTGGTTGAAGGTGTATTGGCTCATCAACAAGAGTTAGATGAATTAATTGAGGCTAACTTAAAAGGATGGAGCTTTTCACGTTTAAATAAAGTAGACCGCGCGATTTTACGCTTAGCTGTTTATGAAATGAAATTTTGTCAGGAGACTCCTCATAAAATTATTATGGATGAGGCCGTTGAATTAACGAAGGAATTTTCAGATACGGGAGATGGAAAAGCCCGTAGTTTCAATAACAAAGTATTAGATCAAATAAGTAAGCATTTAGCTTAAGTAGGATGTGGGATGGATGGAGCAAAGGCAACCCTTAACCGTTAAAGCGTTAACGAAGTACATTAAGTTAAAGTTTGATTATGATAAGAATCTGCAGCATCTCTTACTTAAGGGGGAGTTATCGAACGTTAAACGGCATTCACGTGGGCATCTTTACTTCACGCTAAAAGATGACGAGGCACAAATCAATGCCGTAATGTTTGCGAGTGCCGCCTCACATTTAGAATTTGTTCCAACGGAAGGGATGCAGGTCATCGTGAAGGGGCACATTACCGTTTATGAAGCGGGAGGAACCTATTCGCTATACGTAAAAGAGATGACCGAAGATGGAATCGGAAATCTCTATGTCGCCTATACCCAACTAAAGGAAAGACTAGCAACAGAAGGCTTATTTGATGCTCGCTTTAAGCAAAAAATCCCTGATTATCCTCAGGCAGTAGGTGTCATTACTTCTCCAACAGGGGCGGCAATCCGAGATATTATATCGACCATCAAGCGAAGATTTCCAATGGTCACCATTTATGTTTATCCTGCCCTCGTTCAAGGAGAACAAGCAGAGGCCTCAATTATTTCTTGTATTAAACAGGCCAATGCGATGAATCTAGTGGATACATTAATTGTCGGTCGTGGAGGCGGGTCCATTGAGGATTTATGGGCCTTTAATAAGGAAGGAGTCGCACGGGCCATTTTTGAGTCAAAGATTCCTATTATTTCGGCGGTCGGGCATGAGACAGATTTTACGATTGCAGACTTTGTTGCCGATCATCGCGCTCCAACCCCAACCGGCGCGGCGGAGTTAGCAGTTCCTAATTTACCAGACGTTTTAAAACATTTAAATCAGCTAAACGCACGCTTAAATCACAACTTTAATTTGCAGTTTAAACAGAAAAAGGATTATCTTACTCAACTTTGCAATCATTATATTATGAAAAATCCCGCGGCGTTATTTGAACAGAGGCTGATGTATGTGGATCAGTTGAGTGAAAAGTTGAATTATGTGTTGCAGGATCAACTGACAAGAAATCAAACAAAATGGTGGACGTTGCATCATCGACTTCTCCAATTAGATCCTAAAGCTAGCGTTGACCAAGCCAAGCAGTCCTTACTCCTTCAAGATCAAACATTGCGGCAATTAATGCTTCAACACCTTTCTCAATCGAAACAAGATTATACGGTTTTACTAACTAAACTTGAGTTACTAAACCCCTTATCCATTTTAAAAAAGGGGTACACCGTCTTGACGAATGATAAAGATGAGATGGTTACGACTGTTCAAGATATTTCTGTGGGACAGGACCTCTTAATTTCATTAGATGATGGAAGGGTAAGAGCATCCGTGAAGGAAATTGAAACAAGTGAAAGTTAATAAAGAGGTGATGCAAAGATGAGTGAAACAAAATTAAACTTTGATGAGGCGTTGCGCCAATTAGAACAAGTGGTTCGTCAATTAGAAGCAGGGAACTTGCCATTAGAACAGTCAATCGATCTTTATAAAAAGGGGATGTTACTGTCTGGTGAGTGTCATCAAAAGCTGCAACAAATTGAATCGGAGGTTGCAAAGCTTGTCGATCCAACCGGAGCCATGACTGATTTCGAGGTATCGGGGGAATAGGGATGTTACAACAATATATAAATTCTCATCGAGAATCCTTTAATGCGTATATGATGGGATTAATTGAAAAAGAAAATATTCCGAATGAATTGAAGGAGTCGATGCTCTATTCGTTATCTGTTGGTGGAAAGCGATTAAGGCCGATTATTTTATTCGCCGTTTTAGAAACATTAGGGTTGGATGCAAAAAAAGGATATCCAACAGCGGCCGCCCTTGAAATGATTCATACGTATTCATTAATTCATGATGATTTACCCGCAATGGATAATGATGATTTTAGAAGGGGCAAGCCGACTAATCACCGAGTATTTGGGGAGGCGATTGCTATTTTGGCGGGTGATGGTCTATTAACACACGCTTTTCGTATAATTTGTCAAGATAACGGGCTGACTGACATGCAAAAACTACAGTTAATTGCTCATCTATCTGAGGCAGCTGGTCCGACGGGGATGGTTGCTGGCCAAGTACTTGATATGGAAGCTGAACAAAAACAATTGACGCTTGACCAATTAAAAGAGGTCCATTTACATAAAACGGGATGTCTCATTGAATTTTCAGTTGCGGCTGCAGGAATTATCGCCGGTATCTCACAGGAGCTGCTACAGGATTTAAGACAATTTGCAAAACATATCGGTCTTGCTTTTCAAATCAAAGACGATATCCTAGACGTTGAGGGAGAGCGTGAACTTATTGGAAAAGATGTAGGTAGTGACATGGAAAATGGTAAAAATACGTATGTCTCTTTAGCAACATTAGCTGGGGCTAAAACATTGTTAGATGAGGAGATAAATGCATCGTCTGTCATTTTGGATAAAATCCCATATGACACGACACTACTTATGGCCATTGCACGATTCATTAAAGAACGTCAAAGTTAATAGCGGGGGCGATTATTCATAATCGCCTTTTATTGTGAGGCTATAGGATAGGGGATGCCGTGATAGCTTCTTGAGGCCTGTTTCTGTTGAAGGCGTGAGGAGACTCCACCCAATCGTTTATCTCGCCATCAAAAAAAGAGGAGTGTTCGTTTCTTGATGAAATAGTAAGTCCAAAGCCCAAACGAGGGCTACGATAGAAAAAGAGGTCCCGAGATAGGAATAAACGTCGAAATATGATATGATATAAAGGATTAGATAAAGATTAATAGATGGAACAAGGTTGGAGTGATTAGGATGTACGACATCAACAAGATTACGGATCCTTCATTCATCAAGAATTTATCCATTCAGGAAATGCAAGTTTTATGCGATGATGTTAGAACATTTTTGATTGATTCTTTATCACAAACTGGGGGACATGTGTCCTCAAATCTTGGGGTAGTCGAGTTGACAGTTGCGATGCATAAAGTTTTTAATACGCCAGAAGATAAATTCATTTGGGATGTTGGACACCAAGTATATACTCACAAAATACTAACAGGGAGAGCTCAACGATTTAATACGTTAAGACAGTATAAAGGATTATCAGGGTTTCCAAAGCGCGAGGAGTCACCTCATGATTGTTGGGAGACAGGACATGCCTCAACCTCGATTTCTGCGGCGGTTGGAATGGCTTACGCCCGGGATTTAAAGAAAGAAAATTATCATGTAGTGGCTGTCATTGGAGATGGATCATTAACAGGTGGAATGGCTTACGAGGCACTGAATCATATTGGACATACTAACCGAAGACTTATTGTTATTATCAATGATAATGAGATGTCTATTTCTCAAAATGTCGGAGCCCTGCATAATATTTTTGGAAATTTACGCACAAATGCCTCTTATTTAAAAACGAAACATCGCGTGAAGCGTTTATTGAAAAATTCCGTGGTGTTAAAACGTCTCATGTCGCGCGCTAAAGTGCGGGTCAAACGTTTTGTAATCGGTGAAAGTTTATTTGATGCAATGGGGTTTAAATATTTAGGGCCGATTGATGGACATAATTTAGAGGAACTCATTAAAAATTTAAATGTAGCGAAAACCGTAGATAAGCCGGTTATTATTCACGTGAAAACTAAAAAAGGAAAAGGTTACACTTACGCAGAGCAAGATAAACAAGGAATATGGCATGGAGTTGGGAAGTTTAATAAGGAGACGGGATCGATTTGCGCGGTTCGGGATCAAGAACGCATCTCTTGGAGTCAACATATTTGCAATATTTTAATTGAGCTATCGAAACATGATTCTCGTGTTGCTGTGATAACGCCAGCGATGATTAATGGTTCAGCGTTAAATGATTATCAAAAGTTGTATCCTGATCGATTAATTGATGTCGGAATTGCGGAAGAGCACGCGGTGACGATGGCAGGTGGAATGGCCACGCAAGGGATGAAGCCTTTTGTCTCGATTTATTCTACGTTTTTTAAACGTGCCTTTGATCAAGTTCACCACGATATTGCCCGTCAAAAATTAAATGTTGTTTTTGGTGTGGATCGTGCGGGGATTGTAGGTGCTGATGGGGAGACCCATCAGGGAATTTATGATATTCCAATGTTAAGGCCTGTTCCAAATTTAGTCATGATGATGCCTAAGGATGCGAAGGAAGCTGGGGATTTAATGTATACCGCTTATCAGATAGAGGGGCCAGTTGTTATTCGTTATCCACGTGGTGAGGTTTTAAAAGTCGATGTTAATTATGAGTCGCTTCAATGTGTTCGAGTGGGATCATGGTCTACGTTGAAAGCAGGGGGAGATGCCTATATTATTTCAATGGGACCTATTTTAGATGAGTTTGTAGGACTCGCTCAACAATTAGACGACGAACTTGGAATGAAAGTCGGCGTGATTAATGCCCGTTTTATTAAGCCGCTAGATACGAAATTGCTAGATGAATTGGCACTTAAAAAGGTTCCGCTTATTGTTTATGAGGAATCAGCAGTCATTGGTGGTTTAGGAACGGCCATTTTGGAATATTATAATCAGACAAAACAAGAGGTTGATGTAAGAAGGTTAGGAATTCCTGACCTTTATGTTCAACACGGAAGCGTTAAAGAAATTTTAGAAGAGTTACATCTTAGTTTACAAGACGTGAAACAGGAAATTAAGCAAGTCATTAATAAATAGGTCGGTGTCAAAAAAATATGAAAAAAGAACGAATTGATGTATTATTAACCCAATTAGGATATTTTAGTTCCCGCGAAAATGCTAAACGGGCGATTATGGCGGGATTAGTTCTAGTCAATCAAGAACGAGTGGATAAGCCAGGGGAAAAGGTTCCTGTGGAGGCAGTTATCACGGTTAAGGGAAATGTGTGTCCGTATGTTAGCCGTGGGGGATTAAAGTTAGAAAAGGCACTTCAAATTTTCCCTATTGATTTAAAAGATAAGATTATTATCGATATTGGTGCTTCTACGGGTGGTTTTACGGATTGCGCGTTACAAAATGGGGCGAAATTGTCATATGCAGTTGATGTGGGTTATAATCAGTTAGATTGGAAGATGCGTCAAGATGAACGCGTTATTTGTATGGAACGTACAAATTTTAGATATATGACGCCGGAGGATTTAGCATACGGTGCACCACAATTTGCTTGCATCGATGTTTCGTTTATCTCATTGAAAATTATTTTCCCGGTTTTAAAGCAGTTATTAGAAAAGAATGGTGAGGTTGTTGCGCTGATAAAACCTCAATTTGAGGCTGGAAAAGACCAAGTCGGTAAAAAAGGAATTGTTCGTGACCCGAAGGTTCATGCAAAAGTAGTGAAAGAAATTTTGGATTTTATTACGGCGTTAGAGTTAAGTGTACTCGGATTAACGTATTCACCGATTAAGGGGGGCGAAGGAAATATCGAATTCTTAGCCTATATTAAATATCAGGATGAGGTTTGCACGTCAATTGATGAAAAAGAAATTGAACGGATTGTAGCAGATGCGCATCAACAACTTTAATTTCAGTCATGATAAAGCATGGTTGAACGATAAAAAAGCATTCATATCATGAATGCTTTTTTTATTTTGATAAGATGAAAGCGCGCGTTTTCTACTGTTTTTGAAAAATAAAAGAATCTCTTAAAGTGTGACTTGAAATCCCGGTATTATCTATGATAAGATTAAATTATCGAACAAATGTTTAGGAATAACCCCTTAGAGTAGGTGATGAATATGTTATCGCATTTAAGTATAAAAAACATGGCAATTATTGAACATTTAGAATTAGATTTTAAAAAAAATATGACGGTGTTGACTGGTGAAACAGGAGCAGGAAAGTCGATTATTATTGATGCTATCTCTTTATTATTAGGGGATCGTGCGTCAACGGACCTTATCCGTCATCACGAAGAGGCAGCGGTGATTGAGGGAATTTTCGAAGTCACAGAAAATAAACCTGTAAAAAAATATTTATCCGCGTTGGGAATCGAGATTGAAGATCAACTACTGATTAAACGAATCGTGAAACGAGTAGGGAATGGTCAAATTCGAGTGAATGGAGAACTGTTGTCTGCTACTCAATTAAAGGAAATAGGTCAATATCTCGTGGATATTCATGTTCAACATGATACACACCGTCTTTTTCAAAATGAGTATAATTATCAATTAATCGATCATTTGGATTTAACGGGTGAGACGGCTGAAAAAAATAGAGCTTATCAATTAGCTCTTGCAACTTATAATCAGGCTAAACAAGAATATCTTTCTTTTAAGCGTAATGCGGAAGAGACCCAACGCCGAATGGATTTAATGATTTTCCAAAAAAACGAGATTGAGAAGGCCCAATTAAAATCTGGAGAATTTGAAGAGCTTGAGGAGAGACGAAATCTTATTTTAAATTCGGATAAGCTCCATAAAACATATAGTCAAATTTTACAATCTTTAACGAGTGATGGTGGAGCCTTAGAACGGTTATATCACGCCTATACGTCAACACAAAACCTTTCTTCGATAGATGAAACCTTGACCCCGGCTGTAGGGCAAATGGGTGATATCTATTATGGATTAGAGGATTTTGTAAATGTTATTTCATCCAAATTAGATGAACTTAATTATTATCCTGAAGAACTTGAAGAAATTGAAATGCGTTTAAATGAACTTCAACAATTAAAACGTAAATATCGTCTTGAAATTAATGAGATTATTCATTATTATGAGCAACTTGTGAATGATTTATCACTGTTTGAGGATGCCGGACATTATGAGGAAACATTATATGCCGCGGTAGAACAAGCGTATCATGTCGTTATTTCAAAGGGTGAAGAACTAAATGAAAGGCGAATGGAAGTTGCCGATGGAATTAAGGAACAGCTAGTGAAAGAATTAAAAGACTTACAATTATTTAACGCGCAGTTCGATGTAGAATTTAAACGCTTAGCTATAGAAGATAGATTAGAGACGATTTTTTTTACACACGGAATTTATGATATTCAATTTTTATTAAGCGCAAATAAGGGTGAGCCATTAAAGCCTCTCAATAAAATTGCCTCTGGTGGAGAGTTATCACGAATCATGCTTGCCCTCAAAACTATTTTGCATCGTGGTCAGTGTATTTCAACTATTATTTTTGATGAAATTGATACAGGTGTAAGCGGTCAGGTTGCTTCAAGTATTGGAGTAAAAATGAAAGACATTTCTAAGGAGAAGCAAGTATTATGTATTTCTCATTTGCCTCAAGTTGCTTCACTTGCTGATCATCATCTTCACGTGAGTAAACATGAAAAAAATGGACGTACTGTTACGCAGGTGAAAGAATTATCCTTTGAGGAGCGAATGAAAGAGATTGCTCGAATGTTAAGTAGTGATAATATTACGGAATCAGCACTCCTTAATGCTGAACAATTGCTTTTACAAAAATAAAAAAAAAGAATTCCTTATTTTTGTTTACATAAACAGAAAATTGGAATTCTTTTTTTTAGATATTTGTTATTTAAATAGCCATAATAGTAATGTAGTTCGTGTCGAAGAAAGTTGAAAGGAGGCGCAATATGAATCAAAAAATAAATAAAAATAGGTTTTTAATTCATACGATATTAATATTTGTCTTCTCTTTATTAAGTATTAGCGCTCCAGCACAAACATATGTATGGGCCCAATCTAATAATGACCAACTTTTACATATTGATGAAAAGCGAAAAATATATGAAGTCTCGACGAAGCAGGCAGAAAGAACGGCTTCTAAAAAGCAAAATCAAAATCGTTATATGTTAATTCCTGGAGGCGATGCCATAGGAATTAAGATTCAAACAGATGGATTAGTCGTTGTCGATACCTACCTTGTGAATACGGAAGGTGGAACTATTAACCCGGCTAAGGAAGCGGGGGTTATGAAAGGAGATATGATTTTAGCAGTTAATAATCAAAAGATTTCTACAATTGAGGAGTATAAAGAACAGTTGATGTTAGCGAAAGAAAACAATCAAATGATATTAACGATTAACCGCCAAGGTAAAACAGAAAATATCACCGTTCATCCGGTGATTTCGACCGAAGGTGTTTGTACGACAGGGCTTTATTTACGTGACAAATTAGCCGGTATAGGGACATTAACCTTTATCGATCCTAATACGAATAAGTATGGAGCATTAGGGCATGAAATTATTGATCAGGACACTAACCAGTTAGTTAATATAAAAAATGGTGAAATTATCAACTCTAATGTTCTATCTGTGAGAAAGGCGACGACAGGAAAGCCCGGGGAAAAGGTTGCGGACATCTTATTTGATGAAAAATTAGGAACATTAGAAAAAAATAATAAATACGGTGTTTATGGATTGATGCAATCTAATGAGATGAGCCAAAAAGACTTAATTCCAATGGCTTATATCAATGAGGTGAAAAAGGGTCCAGCACAAATTTTAACGGTCTTAAATGGAAATAAAATCGAAGCGTTTGACATTGAAATTACAGAAGTAAATGTTCAAAGTGAAAAGGCAATTAAGGGAATTAAATACACAGTGACAGATCCTCGTTTATTAGAAGAAACGGGGGGGATTGTCCAAGGAATGAGTGGGAGTCCTATTATTCAAGACGGGAAAATAATTGGTGCAGTTACCCATGTCCTTGTTCATGATTCGACGCTCGGCTATGGAATTTTTATTGAATGGATGTTGCAAGAAGTAGGAATTGAATATCCAGCTCAAAAAATGGTCACAAAAGTAGCTTAATGACGTATTAGTCTTTTTTCGACATTATTTGACACAAGAGCGTGAAAAGGGTTTAAAAAGAAATAAAAGACAAAAGGTGATAAAAAAAATTTGTCGAATAGGTTTAAGAAATTTTATAATCTCACAAAAAATATAAAGTAATTATTGAAAAATGTAAGGAAGTGTAATTTAATAGATATATAACCGGAAAAATTAGGGGGCCAAAAAATGAGTAAATTAAAAGTTTTATTAGCAGATGATAATAAAGAACTAATCACTGTATTATCAGAATACATTTCATTACAAGAAGATATGGAAGTTGTTGAGGTAGCAGGAAACGGGAATGAGGTCTTATCTGTTTTAAGACAGCGCGACATCGATATTTTATTATTAGATGTGGTGATGCCAGACTTAGATGGAGTAAGTGTGTTAGAAGAATTAAAAGATAATCCAACTTTATATAAACGTCCACGCCATATTATTATGTTTACAGCATTCAACCAAGAGAAAATTATGATGCGTGCTGCGGAATTAGGAGCTTCATATTTTATTATGAAACCATTTGAAATCAATAAAATCGTAAAAATTATTCGTGATATTAATGTTCGTTTTGATACGACTGAAGTTTCAAAGCCAATTAATAATTTATATACAAATCAACGTCCTGTGGTTAAAGAGTTTGATTTAGAATCAGAAATTACAAATATTTTACACGAGATGGGTGTACCGGCACACATCAAGGGATATTTATACTTACGCGAGTCGATTAATATGGTTTACAATGATATCGAATTACTTGGATCAATTACAAAAGTTTTATATCCAGATGTTGCGAAAAAATATAAAACAACAGCTTCACGTGTTGAGCGTGCTATTCGCCATGCAATCGAAGTGGCATGGAATCGTGGAAATATTGAAGCTATTTCAAACATCTTTGGTTATACAGTAAGCGTATCAAAATCAAAGCCAACAAACTCAGAGTTTATTGCGATGATTGCCGATAAATTACGTTTAGAACATAAAAATAAAGCTGCATCATAAAACAAGATTTAAAAAAAGCATCGGGTTTTCCGGTGCTTTTTTACGTTTAAGTTGGATGAACCTCTCATGATGAATGTGCATATATTAATTCAGAATGGAACTTCCTAAAAGGGAGTTAAATGCGCTGTGAGAGGAGGAAGGGGAGATTAGAAATACGATGCTTTCTAATCTTCTAAATTTAAAATGGGAAATGATAAAATTCATCTATATAAGTTAACTTGTAATTGTCCATATTGCCGACAGTTACGGTTTTTAAATGAACGCATGTTAGCGGAAGGGAAGGTGGAATTAAATACGCCGGAGGAGATAAGAAAAGAGGTTACTCCTTCGAGAAAAGAGTTAACAAATAAGGTGGTTTTTGAGCCGATAGCAAGTGGAGGTAAAACGGTATACACCCCCACCTCGATCGTTTCTAAGAAAGAACAGTTTCGAGGTGTTTGGATTACCACAGTTAGGAATAATGACTTTCCGTCCACATCGGTCTATGAAAACGGATTTAATGTGGAACAATTTAAACAGGAATTTTTGGCTATTCTTAAACGATGCAAAGAATTAAAATTAAATGCAATCTTCTTTCAAGTTCGACCGGAAGGAGATGCTTTTTACGAGTCGGGTGTTAATCCATGGAGTGTTTATTTAACAGGCGAACAAGGAGTCAAACCAAATTGGGGAGAATTTGATCCGTTGGCTTGGATGATTAATGCGACACATCACGTAGGAATTGAATTCCATGCTTGGTTTAATCCATTCCGCTTAACACCGACAGGTCCAAGTGATTCGACGAAAGAGAGTCTGTTACGGACACTTAGCGACACGCATTATGCGAGACGTCACCCGGATTGGGTTTATTATTTTAATCGACAAATTTATCTTAATCCAGGGATTCCTGCGGTTCGAGAATTTATTGTGCAGACGGTCATGGAAGTGACAGAAAAGTATGAAATTGATGCCGTTCATTTTGATGACTTTTTTTATCCATACTCTTATCAGGTGGAAGAAAACGGAGTGATTAAAGTTATCAGTTTTGCCGATGAAAGTCCAGACTATCAAACTTACGAGACTTATCATCTTCCCCATCAAACGATTTTCCAATGGCGTGAGTCAAACATCAATGAAGTTATTCGAACGCTATCAGAGGCCATTAGTGAATACAACCGGTTAGCTAAAAAAAGTGTGGCCTTTGGAATTAGTCCTTTCGGTATATGGGCTTCGGCTGAGGAAACGGGAGGTATTGGTTCACAAACATCACCTAATCAACTTTCCTCATTAAGCGAGTTTGTTAATTCAAAACTATGGATTGACGAACAGTGGATAGATTATATCGTTCCTCAAAATTATTGGTCATTTATTGATCCACTTTCAACATTTGCTGATGTTTCCGATTGGTGGAATAAGATTGTGATAAATTCTAAAACGCAACTTTATATGGGGATAGGGTTATATCTTTACAATGAAGATGCACAAAATCCTGCGTGGCAGAATAAAGAAGAGATCGTTAATCAAATTCGATATCTTTCGCATCTCGACCATGTCGATGGATATGCCTTTTTTACATATCATAATTTATTAATTTCACACCATCATCTACCGGGGCAAGAAGTATTGAATCAGGCCATTGTGAGTTTAGAAAATGAGGTTTTAACGAATTATGCACTCATCCCTTCTCGACCATGGCTACAACAAGGAGAAACATTCCCTGTCAGTCAGTTAAAGGTTACTCCTTGTGATGAAGGATGTGTATTGGTTCAATTTGAGGATATGCCAGAGAATTATAGTGAATATTACGTGATCTATCGTGCTCCGAAATCGAGTCAGCGGGATGTAATCGACTTTAATGATGCCGCGTCTATTCTTGATGTGGTAGGAAAAAATAAAAAGTCGCTCATTCAACATTATACGGATTCAAGTGCGAATCCAAATCAAACCTATACTTATGCGGTTAGTGCTTTATCTCAGGCACAAGTTGAATCCGATCCTGTTTCAGTTGTATATGTTCCGTAAAAATAAAAAAAACATTTACGTAAAGTAAATGTTTTTCTTTTATTAAAAGAATGGCATATCGCGTAAGCCGATGATGCTGATGATTAATGAAATAACAGGAACAACAACAAATGATAAAGCGAGAATTAATAATAAAATTTTTGTTCCCTTCATTTTGTTTAAATTATGCGGAGCCTTTTTAGCCATATTTAATTCACCTCATAGACAACTTTTGCTATAATGTTATGTGTAACTGAATCTATTATAATATATATATCTAAAAAAAGGAAGAGGATTTACCGTTGGAAAAGCCTATATTTAGAATTATCTTCCATATTGATTTAAATGCTTTTTTTGCTTCTTGTGAAATAGCGAGGCGTCCAGAGTTAAAGGATGTCCCCGTAGCGATTACGGGAGAAAAGTCATCAAAGCGTGGGATTGTAACGACTGCTAATTATGTCGCGAGAAAGTATGGGGTGAGCAGTGCGATGCCACTTGTTCAGGCCAAAAGGAAGTGTCCTAATTTAGTGGTTATTGCCGCAAATTTTAACTTGTACAAACAGGTTTCAAGGCAATTTCTTGATCTTCTTCACACGTATACCGATCAAGTTGAGAAAGCTTCGATTGATGAGGCTTATTTAGATGTGACGGCTCTTTTTCAAGAAGGTGGGGTGCATCCTGTGCAGTTAGCATTGCAAATGCAGCAACGTATTTTCAATGAGTTAAAGATTGGGTGTAGTGTAGGAATTGGACCGAATAAGTTTTTAGCGAAAATGGCGTCGGATATGAAAAAACCAAATGGGATTACGGTCTTAAGAAAGCGGGATTTACCACAACTGTTATGGCCACGGCCTATTGAAGAGATGTTTGGTGTTGGGAAAGCTTCGGCTCCAAAATTAAAACAACTTGGAATACAGACGATTGGGGATCTGGTTCATTTTCATGAAGTTGAACGATTAGAGTGGTTGTTTGGAAGTCAGGCCTTGAAATGGATAGAGCATGCGAGGGGGGAGGACTTGAGTATTGTTGATCCACAGCGATATGAAGTTCCGTCAAGCATTGGTCATTCAACGACGTTTTCTAAGGATTATTATTTTGAACGTGAAATTAAAGAAGAAGCGAAAAAAATGTGTTTGAAAACCGCCAATCGTTTAAAAAAGTATGGTCTCTATGCAAAAACAGTGTCACTACAACTCAAGGATACACACTTTAAGCAGATGACGCGTAGTTTAACTGTATCGAAGCCTATCCAGCATATGAATGAATTATACCCGCTTGTTGAGGGATTGTTTGATGATCACTGGGAGGGGCAACCGTTACGGTTAATCGGGGTATATACCTCCAATTTAGTGCATACTAATAAAACAACTGAGCCTTTAAACTTATTTAATTATCAGTCATTTGTCGGGGAAGGGAAAATTAGGAAGACTATGGAAGAGATAAAAAATAAATATGGGGCGGATTTGATTCAAAAGGGAATTCAGAAAGGAAAGAAAAACGAATGAAAAATTTAACTGAAAAACAACTAACAACGAAGGAATATTATCGTAATTCATTTTTGAGTGTGACAGAGGATGAGGTGCAATTACCTAATCAATTAGAAGCGAAGCGCGTCGTCGTCAATCATCCGGGTGGGGTGAATTTAATTGTTTTAGACGAGGAACGTCGTTTAATTCTTGTCGAGCAATACCGTTATCCTGTTGGAAGGCTAACACTTGAAACTCCCGCAGGAAAGATTGAAAAAGGTGAGTTAACGTCTGTGACGGCTAAGCGAGAGCTAGAGGAGGAGACGGGTTATACGTGTGATTCATTAAAAATGATTGGACGTTTTGCAACGTCGCCTGGTTTTTGTAATGAATATATTGAAAATTATTTAGTTATGAATCCCAAAAAATTAGAGCATCCTGTTCAGGGAGATGAGGATGAATTTTTAAATGTCTACCACTTATCAAAAGAGGAGGCGTTAGCTGCCGTTGAAGAGGGGCGAATTTGTGATTTTAAAACGGTCTATGCGATTCAATATTTAATGTTGACGCAACGTTGGTAAGAAGGCAACGCTAGAGGGCACCATTCATGAAAAGGGAATGGTGTTTTTTGATGAAGAAGTGACGTGGTGATGTTAGACTGAATGAAATAAATAAAAAAATTAAACTCATTTAGGCATAATCCTGAGTCTTCTTTCATAAGGTTGAAGAAGAAGGGGGGAAGTGCTCATGGTCGCACAAAAACGTCGCAAAAAATCGTTCTCGTATGTCTTATATGTTTTATATGTCTTACTACTACTCGTCATAATTGGTGATATTATTGGGGCTTCACTTTACGTTAAACTGGAACAATCATCCCAAAGTTTAATGGCGAACTATGTAAATGAAAATGTTAATGTTTTTAATCAGGAAAGTTGGTCATTTAATCAACTATTTTATAAACAGTTTATGTATCAAGGAAGTATGTGGGTATTAGGATTAACTGGAGTGGGAGTTATCGTAAACTTGTTTTTAGTCTTTTTAAAAGGGGTTATTGCAGGATTTAATGTCTTCTTTATTTTTCAGGCATTATCACCATTTCAGGCCATTTTAACAAGTCTTCTTTGGTTAATTCAATATTTGTTAATTTTAGGGGTTACCATCTTAAGCGGTTACTTCAGTGTCCGTTTTGTCATTATGGCGGTAAAGATTTTATTCTTTAAGAAGAATAAATTATTATTGAAAAAGCATTTGTTATACTATTTCTATCAATTAGTAATCATTACGGTGCTAACGCTGTTGACTGCAGGTGTCACTTACCTCATTCAGCCTGTTGTTTACCAACAATTTGAGAAGGCTGGAAAGTCTGAAACCATTCAACAATCAGCAGATGATTTTATTTCAACTTCATCGGATGCAACTTCACACTTAAACAAGCAAATAAATATTAATTTTGAAAGAGAAGTGTTATAATAAATTATAACAAAATTTAGATTTAGCAAGATGGTGAAATTATGACACAACTTTCAACATATGAAACGATGATAATGAAATCAGGATCAAAGCTAACCAAACAACGCAAACAGATATTAAAAGTCATTATTGATCATCCGCATGAACATTTTTCAGCCGAAGCACTTTATGATTTAGTGAAACATATCGATGACTCGATTGGAATTGCAACGGTTTATCGAACATTAGAACTTTTTGAGAAGTTAGGAATTGTTCGAAATGTAAAAATAAAAAATGATGGTGTGAACTATTATGATGTTGTTGATTTAGACGAGGAAAATCATTTTCATCATCATTTAATTTGTACAAATTGTCGTCGAATTATAGAGATTGCAGATGAACTTGAATCGTATGAGACCTTTATTGAACAAAAGTACGGGTTCCAAGTTAAGGATCATGATCTAACACTATATGGCATTTGTTCAGACTGTCAATCGTTAGAGAATAGTGAAAAACCTCTACAAAAGTAGGGGTTTTTCACTATTAAAAAACGTGAGCGGATCATTTGAAGGGTTGGTGTTGAAGTCATCATCAAACCTAGCGATGGAAAGAGGGGAGTTATGGGCTATTTAGTTTAGAAAGAGAGGAGGGATTGCCACTAGACCGGATGCGATCAATCGATTTAAAGGGGCTCAAAGCTGTTTGTTTCGTTTGTTGGTTTTTAAACGAGGATGTACCATTCCATCGATTGATATCAAGAGATCGAGGTTTAAGTGGCAGAACAGGTGATAAAAGAAAGAGAATTGGAAAGTTTTTTAACCTATCTAACCATTGATCGCGGGCTAAGTTTGAATACAAAAGAAAATTATGCACGTGATTTGGGAGGTTACCTTACTTATCTAGAGCAGCAATCCATTGAGCATTTTAATCAGATTAAGCGTGAACACATTCAAACGTATTTGATTGAGCTTTATGGACGAGGTCTAAATACTAAAAGCGTTGCGCGTCACTTATCCGCCATACGTACCTTTCATCAATATTTGATGATTGAGCGCCTATGCTCGCAAAATCCATGTGATCTTATTGAAAGCCCGAAATTAAGTCGAGATTTACCGGAAGTTTTAAGCGTGGCTGAGGTGGAACGACTTTTAGAAAGTTTTACTGAAGAAACGGCAGCTGACTTGCGCAATCACGCCATGGTCGAATTGTTGTATGCCTCAGGTCTTCGAGTGAGCGAGTTGCTCGCCTTAAACATTGTCGATATTCATTTATCGATGCAATTTATTAAGTGTCGTGGGAAGGGAGATAAGGAACGGATTGTCCCAATTGGGGAAGTTGCCTCTGACGTTTTAACGCGCTATTTAGAAAAAGCACGTCCACAGTTATTAAAGAAATCGACGGATGTCTTATTTTTAAATCGCTTTGGTGATCCTATGTCGCGGCAAGGATTTTTTAAAATATTAAAAAAGCAAGCCCAGATGGCGGGGATTACTAAAAATCTTTCGCCCCATAAATTAAGACATTCATTTGCCACGCATTTAATTGAAAATGGGGTGGATTTAAGGTTGGTGCAAGAGATGTTGGGGCACTCAGATATTTCGACCACTCAAATTTATACGCATATGAGTAAGGAGCATTTAAAGGAGTTGTTTGAGCATACACATCCGCGAGCTCAGGCGCTGAAAGAAAGAGACTCCACAAGTTAAAAAAAATAACATATAATAAATATGGATAGATTGTTAAATACTAATAAAGATTTAGTTGTCGTTAAGAAAGGACGTTAGATATGAAATATAATCGTATATTTTTAATTATCATGGATTCAGTAGGTGCCGGAGAATTACCGGATGCTAAAGATTATAATGATCAAGGAGCAAATACGTTAAAACATATCGCACAAGCTGCTAAAGGATTAAATATGCCTCATATGCAGTCGTTAGGATTAGGAAATTTAACTGAAATACAAGGGGTTGACCCGCATCAACCAGAAAAGGGATATTATACAAAATGTGAAGAATTGTCTGTAGGAAAAGATACGATGACTGGTCATTGGGAAATTATGGGGCTTAAAATTACGGAACCGTTTAAAACCTTCACAGAGACTGGGTTTCCACAGGATTTAATCGATGAATTAGAAAAACGTACAGGTCGCAAAGTAATTGGGAATAAGTCAGCCTCAGGAACTGAGATTTTAGATGAACTTGGGGAAGAACATATGAAAACGGGGGCTATTATCGTTTATACGTCAGCAGATTCTGTATTGCAAATTGCAGCACATGAAGAAATTGTTCCGATTGAAGAACTTTGGAACATGTGTAAAATGGCGCGTGAGATTACGATGAAAGAGGACTGGAAGGTCGGACGTATTATTGCGCGTCCATTTATTGGAGACAAAAAAGGAGCGTTTAAACGCACGCCAAATCGTCACGATTATGCCTTAAAACCTTTTGACAGAACCGTTTTAAATGAATTAAAAGATGCAAAAAAAGATATCATTGCTATTGGTAAAATTAATGATATTTATGTAGGAGAAGGGATTACAGAAGCCATTTTAACGAAATCAAATGAGGATGGAATGAACCAATTACTTCAGGTGATGGATCAGCCATTTGAAGGGTTAGCCTTTTTAAATTTAGTAGACTTTGATGCGTTGTATGGTCATCGTCGAGATCCACTTGGATATGCGAAATGTTTAGAAGCGTTTGATCGTCAATTAGGTGATGTTTTAACGAAGATGAAAGAAGACGATTTACTGATTATTTCAGCGGATCACGGAAATGATCCAATTGCCTCAGGAAGTGACCATACGCGTGAGTATATTCCAGTCATTATGTATTCTCCATCTATGGTAGCAGGAGGAGAATTACCTATTGGGAAAACATTTGCTAATATTGGGGCAACGGTCGCTGAAAACTTTGGAGTTAAGGCACCACTTATTGGAGAGAGTTATTTAAAACAAATGAAATAACAAGAAGAGATGAAAAAGGGATGAAATGATTCATCCCTTTTTTTGGTATTTGTGCTTCTGAAAGATTCGTTGTTTTAAAATCGACGTATAATAAAGGAAAAACTGGGAAGACTATTGAATAATGTTATAATTTAAAAGGTGATGAATATGAAGAGATGGTCTCTGTATCTTTTGATTTGTTTGATCTTGGTCGGAGCGTGGTGTCTTTTTAATCAGTTAGAGTCAACAGACACGGAGTTATCAGTGTTTGGATTCAAAATAGAATTGCAACAAGAGAAGGTATCGGGACAGGTCATTGATGAGGATGGGAAGCCCCTGGTCGCGGAAATTCGTTTTTTTGATTCGGAAGGTGGCCTTGTTAAACGAATTCAAACGAATCTAAAAGGGGAGTTTGGAATTCATCTAGATGAAGGATATTATACGATCGAACTATCGAGGGGATATGAGTATGAACGAAAATCAATTCCTGTGGAGGTTCGTCAGGGACAGCCTGTTCAGGTTAAACCTACGATTCTTACCCGACTGATTGACTGGAGAGCAAAGGATTATTATGGTGGTGATTTTAATCAACACTCCCATTTTAGTTCAGAGGGACAAAATACGGTTGAGGAAGTTTTGACGGCTAATTTAGCAAATGGGCTAAGTTATGGGGCATTGGCCGATGAAAATACCGTTGATGGTAATGATGAGTGGAATGCATTGGCGGATCAGGTCCATTATCTTGCACTGTCAGGTCAAACAGTCATGCATCGTCAACAACGATATGTGGCCGTAAATGTTCCAAAACAACTAACGCTTGATTCAGAAGCTTCGATCGATTCGATTAATCAATTAGGCCACCAAATTCATGAATCAAACGGAATCCTACTCACCGATGCTTTAAATGATTCAATTAAGTCCTTATTAGAGGGGAAAGGAATCGATGCAATTGAAATTTGGAATGGCCAACAAGTGCCTCCAATTAGAAGCTTAGAAGGGTTAGAGAAAAAAATGACCGCTAACGTTTTACGAAGAGAGAAATGGTTTGAACTGTTAAATCAAGGAATGAAAATAACGGCAGTGGCTAATTCAAATAATTATGATATTAATGGAGCCCTTATAGGTGAAGGAATAACGAAAAACGAGCACTATAATCGATGGTTAGCAGATGGAGGATCCGTCGGAGAACCACGGAATTATATTAAGGCGGATGAGTTAACGGTAGCAGGAATATTAAAAGGAATAAAAGAAGGTCATGTTTTTATGACCAATGGGCCTTTAATGGATATTACGATAAATGATAAAACATTCGGTGATGAAATAAGTGGGGTAACGGATGCTGAGATTGCGTATTTAGTAACGTCAAACCAGTCTGAATTAATGCAGTTAAATATTATTGCAGATGGAGAAATTATACAGGAAGTTCCATTAGCAAAAAATGTCCCCAACCTAGGAACATTGAATTTGAATTTATCAGATTATCAATGGGTTGCATTTGAGGTGTTAACGACATCCTATGAATATGCGCTCTCTAATCCGATTTATTTGAAAGCGGATTAAAAATCATACAAACGCCGTCGAACTATTGAATAATATGTCGTTTTTCAGTAAAATAAAGATAACAAGCAAAGAGATGGAGGTCTAACAATGGTTAAACATATTGTGATGTGGAAAATTAAAGAAACAAATGGATTAACAAAAGAACAAACAGCGCAACAAATTAAAGAAGCTTTAGAAGGATTAAACGGAAAAATCGAAGGTCTTCGTCATTTAGAAGTAGGAATTGATTTCTTACAATCGGATGCATCTTATGATGTCGTATTATATTCAGAGTTAGAAGATAAAGCTGCTTTAGAATATTATCAGGCACATCCATTACATGTGAAAGTGGCAACAGAAATTGTAAAACCTGCGGCAACTTCACGCGTTGTTTCTGATTACGAGTTATAAGAATGGGGCAATAACATTTTTGTTATTGCTTGTTTTTATTAGAAAGTTAGTAGATGAATTGATTTATTTTATGATAAATGATACCAATTAAATGGCTTTATTTTTAACTAAAGGGAGAGGCTAACAAGCATGAAAAACAATCACGATGCGTATAATTTAGTTTTTGGAATATCCATTTACGATATTTTTGGATTTACGGCTCACAATTACCGTTCTCATGACTCAAATCCGGGGCGTGTGAAAGTATCTTTTGGTGGCGTATGTCGTAATATTGCTGAAAATATGGCAAGAATGGGAGCAAATACAAAATTTATTTCCGTTCTAGGTAATGATGAAAAAGGAAAAAGCATTTTAAAGCACTCTGAATCAATCAACGTTGATATGTCTGATTCACTGATTATTGAAGGGGCCTCAACACCAACTTATGTTGCCATCCTTGATGAAAAGGGTGAAATGGTCTCTGCTATTGTTGATATTGATGTAGAGCATCATCTCACAGAAGAATTTATTGATTCGAAATCAGATGTGATTGAAGGTTCTGAATATATGTTCTTTGGAGCAGATAATCCGAAAATTTTAGAATATATTGTGAAGAAATATAACAAGAAAACAAAGTTTGTATTAGATCCTGTTTCTGCAGCAAAAGCAGCAAATATCAAAGATTTATTGCCGTACTTTCACACCGTGAAACCTAATCGTCATGAAGCAGAAGTATTATGTGGGTTTAAATTAGAAACAGTTGAAGATGTTCGTCGCGCAGGAAAATATTTTCTTTCGCTCGGAATCCAAAATATTTTTATTAGTTTAGATGCAGATGGTGTTTATTACTGTACCCCTGTAGAAGAAGGTATTGTGAAGCCGAACAAGGTAGACGTGATAAACGTAACGGGAGCGGGAGATTCTTTTATTGCAGGTGTTGGCTATAGTTATTTAAATCAACTATCTATTTTAGATACAGTGAAGTTGGCTCAGGCAATGTCGATTATTACCATTTCACATGAAGAGACGATTCATCCGGAGATGGAACTTAATCGTGTAAAACAAAAAATTAATGAAATTGAATGGTCTATAACTACGTTTTAACCTTTCGATTTCCGACAAAACGAGGAGCTTTTTTGTGAAAAAAGCTCCTTTTTTTGTCTTATTGCGGAACTGGAACCGATTACGGAATCGTGGGGTATTGTGTCGGATAAAGTGTTACCGGTTACATGAGAATTATACATTGTATTAATTTTATGAAAACGATATAATCAAGTTGTAGCAAAAAGTAATGCGTTTACTTTGGAGATTCTTAACAGGTATAACACGAAGAATGGGGAGAAACACTAACGAAAAGAGACAGCAAGAAAAAGAAAAAGGAGTCGGACACACGATGAATAAAGTATGGTGGAAAGAAGCCGTGGCATATCAAATCTATCCTAGAAGTTTTATGGATTCAAATGGTGATGGAATCGGTGATCTTAATGGAATTATTACGAAATTAGATTATCTAAAATCACTTGGAATTGATGTGATTTGGATTTGTCCATTTTATAAGTCGCCTAATGATGATTGTGGTTACGATATTAGCGACTATAAAGATATTATGGATGAATTTGGAACGATTGAAGATTTCGATCGTTTACTCAGTGAAGTTCATAAGCGAGGAATGAAATTAATTGCTGATTTAGTTATTAATCATACGAGTGATGAACATCCATGGTTTATCGAATCTAGGTCTTCATTAGATAACCCCAAACGTGACTGGTATATTTGGCGAGACGGGATTAATGGAAAAGAGCCAAATAACTGGGAAAGTATTTTCAGTGGATCCGCTTGGGAATATGACGAAGAAACGAATCAATATTACATGCATCTATTCTCTAAAAAACAACCTGATTTAAATTGGGAAAATCCAGAGGTTAGAGAAGCTTTATACGAGATGGTTAACTGGTGGTTAGATAAAGGAATCGATGGATTCCGAGTTGATGCCATCAGCCATATAAAAAAGGAAGAAGGATTGGCGGATATGCCGAATCCTCAACAACTCAAATATGTTTCATCGTTTGATAAACATATGAATGTGAAAGGAATTCATCCGCTACTGGCTGATTTGAAAGCGAATACTTTCGATCATTATGATATTATGACAGTAGGGGAAGCAAATGGGGTTAAACCTGAAGATGCTCACCTATGGGTGGGAGAAAAAGAAGGAAAATTTAATATGGTTTTCCAATTCGAACATCTTGGACTGTGGAAGGATAATGGAAGTGAAAAACTAGATATCCGTCAGTTAAAACAAATCTTAACCAAGTGGCAAAATGGCTTAGAAGGTGTTGGATGGAACGCGCTTTATATTGAGAATCATGATTTAGCGCGAATTGTTTCTACCCTTGGAGACGATGAACACTATTGGAAAGAAAGTGCGACATCGCTTGGCATGATGTACTTCATGATGAAGGGAACACCATTTATTTACCAAGGGCAAGAAATTGGAATGACCAATGTGCACTTTGATAAGGTTGAGGATTATCAAGATGTCCAAAGTACGGGGCTGTACTATTCTAAGCTCGATCAGGGAATGGAGCATGATGACATTATGGAGATTATTCGTGCAACAGCCCGTGGGAATAGTCGAACACCGATGCAATGGAATAACGAAGCGAATGCAGGATTTACAACGGGGGTACCTTGGTTAGCAGTTAATCCAAACTATAAAGAGATTAATGTGCAAAAACAGGAGGAAGATCCGGAATCAATTCTTAACTTCTATAAAGATATGATTGCATTAAGAAAATCGGATGATGTCTTTATTTACGGAAAATACGAATTGATTCTTGAAAATCATCCAAATGTTTACGCGTACTTACGTATCTTGGATGGGAAAAGTGCCTTAGTATTGTGTAATCTAACGGACACTGAAACGATGGTTGATTTAGGTCAATTATCAGTATCGGCAGAACAATTGTTACTTGCAAATATGCCTGTTGAGGATCACGCAATTGTAACTGAATTGGAATTGAAGCCGTTTGAAGCTCGCATCTACAGCTTAAATTAAGCTATGATGATATAAGAATTATTAGGAGGAATAGTTGTGAAAAAGTCAGGGTTTATGTCGTTTGATTTCTGGCAAAAGTTTGGAAAGGCCTTAATGGTCGTTATCGCTGTAATGCCAGCAGCGGGGATTATGATTTCTTTAGGTAAATTAGTTGCAATGTCAGGTGGAGATATTGCAGTAATTGCTACAATCGCTAAAATCATGGAAGAAATCGGTTGGGCGATTATTGGTAACTTACATGTTTTATTTGCCGTTGCTATCGGGGGATCTTGGGCAAAAGAACGTGCAGGTGGAGCATTTGCCGCTTTAATCGCATTTATCTTAATTAACCGTATTTCAGGAGCAATCTTTGGAGTAACAGCTGATATGTTAGCTGATCCAACAGCAACAGTTAAATCACTGTTTGGAGCAGACATGATTGTTGCAGACTACTTCACTGAAATTTTAGGATCGCCAGCCTTAAACATGGGGGTATTCGTAGGGATTATCTCAGGGTTCTTAGGGGCAGCTATCTTTAATAAATATTACAACTTCAGTAAATTACCACAAGCATTAGCGTTCTTCAATGGTAAACGTTTCGTACCATTCGTTGTAATCGGGGGATCAGTTGTAACTTCATTAATCTTATCAATCATTTGGCCATTCGCTCAAGGTGCATTAAACAACTTTGGTCAATGGATTGCAACTTCTCAAGATACTGCGCCAATCCTTGCACCATTCGTATACGGAGCTGGTGAGCGCTTATTATTACCATTTGGTTTACACCACATGTTAACTATTCCTATGAACTATACTGAATTAGGTGGAACATATGAAGTTTTAACAGGTGCAAACGCAGGACAAATCGTTGCAGGACAAGAGTCTTTATGGTTAGCATGGGTAACTGACTTAAATAACTTAAAAGCAGCTGGGGATATGGAAGCTTATAACACATTATTAAATTCAGTAACACCAGCACGCTTCAAAGCAGGACAAGTTATTTTATCAACTGCTTCATTAATGGGGGCTGCTTATGCAATGTTCCGTAATGTTGACAACGATAAAAAATCAGCTTATAAATCAATGTTCGTTTCTGCAGCATTAGCAACATTCTTAACAGGTGTATCTGAGCCATTAGAATTCATGTTCATGTTTATTTCACCAGTTTTATACTTATGCTATGCTATCTTAGCAGGTGCGGCGTTTGCTTTAGCTGACTTAATCAACTTACGTATTCACTCATTTGGTATTATCGAATTCTGTACTCGTATTCCAATGATGGCGAATGTTGGATTAACAGGAGATATGATTAACTTCGTATTAGGATGTTTAGGATTCTTCGCATTAAACTTCGGTGTATTCAACTTTGCTATTAAAAAGTTCAAAATTGCGACACCAGGACGTTTAGGAAACTACAATGAAGAAGATAACACTGCGGCGGATTCAAACGTAACAGCTGGAGGAAGCCAATTAGCAAATGATATCATCTTATTATTAGGTGGAGCAGAGAACATCTTAGACGTAGATGCTTGTATGACTCGTTTACGTGTAACAGTTAAAAATGCAGATAATGTATCAGATCAACCAAACTGGAAAGCAACTGGTGCATTAGGATTAATCATTAAAGATAATGGAATCCAAGCAATTTACGGACCAAAAGCTGATGTATTAAAATCAGAAATTCAAGATATCTTAGGTTTATAATTATAGGAGCGTTTTTATGAAAGTATTAACCTTAAATTGTCATGCTTGGCAAGAAGAAAATCAACTTCAAAAAATTAAACACTTAGCCGAAGTCATTAAAGAAAAAAACTATGATGTGATTGCCTTGCAAGAGGTCATGCAGTTAGTAGACCCAAGTGATGATGAAAAGGTCAAAAAAGACAATTATGCGGTTGTATTACTTCATGAGTTAATGAAGTTAGGGGTAACAGATTATCAATTCGTATGGGACTTTGCTCACATCGGATTTGATATCTATGAAGAGGGGTTAGCGGTGCTAACCCGTCTCCCTATTAAAAAGGCCGATTCATTTGTTATCACGAATCAAGATGATATTCATAATTTCCGCACACGTCGTGTTGTGGGGGTTGAGGTGATGAACGGGGATCAACCGATGAGCATTTATTCATGTCATTTAGGTTGGTACCATGATGAAGAGGAACCATTTAAAAATCAGGTTGACCGCCTAGTTGCTAAGTTACCACAAAATCAATTAGCCCTTGTTATGGGAGACTTCAATAATGATGCTAATATCCGTAATGAGGGATACGACTACCTTTTAAGTAAAGGGTTAGTTGATACGTATACGTTGGCTGAAGAGAAGGATAGTGGTATGACGGTTGTTGGAAAAATTGATGGGTGGTCGAACAATAAAAAAGACTTACGCATTGATTTAGTTTTAGCTAACCAAAATATCAAAGTTAAATCATCCCATGTTATTTTTAATGGCCAACATAAAGAAATTGTTTCTGATCATTTCGGTATTGAAGTAGAGTTAGATTTATAAAAATTAACCCCTCTAAAGATTTTCTTTAGAGGGGTTAATGATATAGAAGATAAAGAAAAAACAACTAATTTTTTTATTAGTTGTTTTTTCTTTTATTATTCTGTTTCAAGTTCCTTAAGTTCGAGGTTTTGACGGCGATTATCTAAAGGGTTTTTGTTAATGTGATAAACGTAAAATCCCGATTGTGGTTTTGCTAAGAATTCATCGAGATAAAGTGGACCAGATGGGGTATGAGCAAGAACATACGGTTGACCATTAGGTTTCTTTTTCGAAATCCAAGTATATTGTTCATTTACGACACCATCTAAATCCTCGGCGGAAATAAGTGCTTTGTTCACGATGTTTCCATAGCGATCTTTTAAATGAATAGCAATATCCCCATTATCTAGACGTTCGTAACTATTGATTTGTTGGCGATTGTATATTTCAAGGTTTGATTTACGGTTATCTAGAAGATCTCCGTTAATATGTCGGATAGGTGCGTTTTTACTTGTACCTAAGACAACTGATTGTAAGGTTGGTTTGAGGTAGCGAACTTTTCCGTTTTGATTTATTTTTGTTTTTGTTTCAATAATATAGCAATTAAAATCTTTATGCCATTGAGCGTACCAATAAGAATAGTTCTTTACTTTTTCTAAATCCTCTAGATCAAATTGAGTAACGAATGATTTTCCTTTTTTATTAAAAACAGTTAAGTTAACAACGTCTCCGACGATGTCATATTGGTTTTTATGTTGAGTTGTCATTTAGAATCACCTCTAGTCATTTATCTTCTTTATTCATTATGCCATTATAACAAAAGATAATGTATTTTTCTACCTATAAAAACAAATCTTATCTTAATTTGCTACTATTGATAAACGCATATTCAAAAGAAGCGGATAGGGAATAAATTAAGGTGTAGTTGAAATTCTAACAAATGAAGTAAAAGGAGATATAGAACTATGTGCACTAATGGTATGAATAACAATCAATTCAATGAAAATTCAATTTTTAATTTTGAACCTCAACAACAAAATCGCTGTCGATGCCAAAGCGAGGAAATGCGCCCACAACGCCCTTGTCGAAATTCGAATCAAGCGGATCAGACTTGTGTTTCACAAAATGTATTTTTAACAGGTGATTTGTATCAAATTAAAGATGCAGATACAGTTGTTACGAATGATGTGCAGTTAAATGGGATTAGCCAGATGGGGCGTCAGGGAAATAATAACTGTAGAGTTCGACAAGCATATATGCAGGGCTATCGTCAAGGCTGTATGAAAGGGTGTCGTCAAGGTTATCGTAAAGGATTTAGAGATGGGTATTGCCAGGGGGTTAGAACAGCTAACTGCTTTGGATTAGGGAATAACTGTTGCAATAAGGAAGCAGAACTTAACACAAGTCTTTCAAATTCAACTACAAACTCCGTAGCTAATGAAGATTTCTTTTTGTTTTAAAAAGCTACGTAAAGCGAAATAAAAAAAGGCAGGATATCCTGCCTTTTTTTAATAGCTATTATTATTTTGTTTCTAACGCTTTTTTAACTAAATCTAAGTAAGAAGCAACTTTAATAGAAACACCTGATACAGCATCTGTGTGTCCATCTTCATCTGTTAATGTAACTTTTGTTACATCAAAGTTATTAGCAACGATGAAGTCTTCTAATAAGTCCATTTGCTCATGCCATGCTAATTCTCCACCCATGTCATAAGTTCCTTCTTCTGATGCAGCACGTTTTGATGTTCCATCTTCTTGGATCATATCGATATTTAAGTTAACAGCTTTTCCGTTATCATAAACAACTTCAATCACATCTGTTCCTGATTTAGCTGGAAATTCCGATTTTTTAATTCCACTGAATCCAAATTCAGTTTCACCTTTTGCAACTGAATCCATTAATTCTTGAACTAATTTTACATATGAACCGACTTTCATTGAAACGCCTGTTAATGAGTCTGTATGTCCATCTTCATCAATAAGATTGATTTTTGTTGTATCAAAATTATTGTCTACTAATGCTTTTTCTACTGCAGCAATTTGTTCATGCCATTGTAAAGCACCTTCTTCTTTACTCATAACATATCCACCACTAGCAGCTAATTCTTTTTTTGATGTTCCGTTTGTTAATACATCAATTGATACTGAAGTCGGCTTCCCATCTTTGTATTCCATAACAATTGAAGCAACGTCAGTAGAAGCTCCTGTAGGATCAACTAAACGGTTGTATGTTACCGTTCCAGTGTATGTTCCCGCTACTTGTTCAGTTTTTGGTGTTTCAGTTTTTGGTGCTTCTGCGTCATTTGAGCAAGCCCCTAAAAATAAGACTGCTGAAGCTAACGCGATTAAAAGTTTACCTTTTAACATGTGTTTGTACCCCCTACGGCTAAATATTATCTCTAAAAGACAAGCTATATTCTAACAATAAACCTCTTTCATATCAAGGTTTTTTTGTGTTTTTTTTAACAAAAAGCATGAAAAAATGAATAAAGAAAAAATAAAGGGGAAAAATAATAGAATTTTTTTGCATAAGAGAGAGGAAAAAATAGAAAAGTAAGATTATTCCTGTGTATCTATAACATGGAATCGATTACAGTCAGAATTTAGTAGGTTTGTCAGATTACACTATGATAAAATATGTGTTGTGAAGAACAAGTAGACTATTTATAGGGGGATGACATAGATGACAGAAGTAGCACGTAAATGGTGGAAGGAAGGCGTAGGTTATCAAATCTATCCAAAAAGTTTTTGCGATAGTAATGGGGACGGAATTGGTGACTTACAAGGAATTATTAGTAAATTAGACTATTTAGCCCATTTAGGGATTAATATTATTTGGTTATGTCCTGTTTACCAATCACCAATGGATGATAACGGATACGATGTGTCAGATTATTATCAAATTGCAAAAGAATTTGGTAGTATTGAAGACTTTAAAATTTTATTAAATGAAGCTAAAAAGCGTGGAATTAAAATTGTAATGGACCTTGTATTAAATCATACGAGCGATGAACATCCTTGGTTCGTTGAGGCGCGTCAATCAGTAGATAGTCCATACCGTGATTATTACATTTGGCAAAAAGGGAAAACCGATGAGTGGGGAAATGAAACTGAGCCAACGAACTGGGCTTCATTTTTTACGCCTTCATGTTGGGAAAAAGACGAACAAACAAACGAGTATTACATGCACATCTTCTCTCGTAAAATGCCAGACTTAAACTGGGCAAATGATAAGATGCGTGAATCATTATATGAAATGGTTAAATGGTGGTTAGAGTTAGGAATTGATGGCTTCCGTGTAGATGCTGTAGCCCATTTAGATCGCGACTTCTCATTTACTGATTCACATATGCCAAGTCATGGGAAATATAAAGAAGATTGGTCAAAATTCTCTAACATGCCACTTGTTCATACTTACTTAAAAGAGTTAAATGAAAAAGTGTTATCTCATTATGATATTTTTACAGTTGGTGAAGTTGGCGGAGGAGCGGATGTTAATGAGGCGCTTAAATACGCGGCGTATGATTCAAAAGAATTAGACATGGTATTTACGTTTGATCACTGCTGGGCAAACAATGGATATGACTCATTAAATGAAACATGGACTAATCGTGTGAACTTATATGACTTAAAACAAGTGTTTAAAAAATGGCAATTAGGATTACAAAATCGTGCTTGGAATCCACTTTATTGGTTAAACCACGATCATCCGCGTGTGATGTCACAATACGGTGAGGCAACACATTACCATAAAGAATCAGGAAAAATGTTAGCGACGTCATTATTAATGATGTGGGGAACACCATTTATCTATAACGGTGAGGAAATTGGGATGACAAACGCGGATCATTTAACATTTGATGATTATCATGATGTTTCGACAATTGAAAAAATTAAGAAATTATTAGGGGAAGGGCACCCAACGGAATTGATTGAACGTTATATTAAAGTGACTTCTCGTGATAATGCGCGAACACCAATGCAATGGGATCAAACGGAAAATGGTGGGTTTACAACGGGAACACCATGGATGAAAGTTAATCCAAATTATCAAACGATTAATGTGGCTTCACAATTAGAGGACGAAGATTCATTATTTAATCACTATCGCCGTTTAATTGAGTTAAGACGTTTTAGTGACTATAAAGATATCATCGTTTATGGGGATTACCAGTTAGTAGGTGAGCATCATCCAAATGTATACGCATATGTAAGAACATATGGGGATCGTCGATTATTAATCGTATCAAACTTCTTTGAAAAACCAACAACTATTTGTTTACCAGATTTAACAGCTAAACAAATGGTCATCTCAAACTATAAAGATTCATCAATGCATTTACCATGTTTAGAGTTAAGAGTTTATGAATCAATTGTTTTTGAATTAGTTTAATTAATATTATTTTAAAAGAAAATACAGTATCAATACACTCTGACTTGATACTGTATTTTCTTTTGTTGGTAAATGAGCGCGAATTGCGTATAATAGAGAAATCCGAGATAATTTTACTCAAGAAGACGCTCAAGGCTTTTAGCCAATCAAGGTGAACAGTCGTTTAGTTGCCCAATATAAGATTGATTGTGTAGCTAGATAGATAGAGGCGGGGTTCCTTTTGTGTTTTAAGCAGACATCCCTCATCCATAAAACATAAAAGGACGTTTGAGCGCATCCATGTGAAGGTCTTATTTGAATAGTGAAGGAGTTTACGATGAATCATATTTTACAATTATTAGTTGCGATCGTGTTCTTTTTTATCCTTTTTAAACAGTATAAAAAAACACATCAACCTCATCTTTTAGTGACACTACTGGCGTTAGTACTGATCGGTATTTGCCGACTAGTGGTTCCGCATCTTTCAAATCCCGCTATTCGGATAGGGGTTGTCTTTATTGCGGTACTAAGTTGCGCCCTCAGTTATGGACTCATCTGCCGTGATGAAAAAAAACGGTAAGGGGTTAGCCTTCATGGCTAACTCCTTTTTTTATCAAAATGAAAACTTAAGTGTGAAGGCGTCATATAGTAGTAGGGGAGAAACTTATTCTTCTTCCTTAGGGTGCTTTGAAATGGCTGCAAGAGGCGATCTATTATAAATGAAATTCTGTTAAAGTAAATCACCTCATGTATGTGATTAACTGAAAATTTAACGGAAGAATAGGCGTTGATCTATTATTATTAAGGTTTTATTGAATAGGATAGAGTAGGCAGAAAATGTAGCTATTTTAAAGTAGGATAAGAAGCTAGGAACTCTCTGATTTGAGGTGAAACAATGGTTAATCGAGGCAAAGACGGCTGGAATAAAGGAATGTTACAAAAAGAAAAAACGTCTTCCAAAAGTACGCGTAGCGTAAAAAAAACGCCTCTTCAACAATTTGATGTCGCGGCTTTCTTCGAGGAAAATTTGTTTGATATTATTGACCTAGAAGAAAATCGTTCAGGTGTCAAAGAGTTTGAAGATGCTGTGAAGAAGGATGAATAATGGAGCTCCCTCGACTTGTTCAAAGTAAAGATATTCATCGAGGGAAAATCTTTTATGTTGCCTTACCGTATACGCAGGGAAGACCGTTTCGGTTTGTTGAAAAGGACGGACAATACGAGGATTTGTATCGTATTATTGAGCGACCAGATGGATTTAAGGGGGTTTTTGAACCTGAGACCGGGAAGCGCCGTTCGGAAAATCTAGAAGTTGTAACAGGTATTAAATTACGCCCATGTATCGTCATTCAAAAAGATCAGTATAACCATAATGAGAAGTATCCATTTGTTGTCGTGTTACCCATTGCGACATTAACGAAGGAACATAAACAACGCCCGATTTTTAAGCGATTAATTGAGCATAATGATTTGGATCAATTCTATTATCTTGGAAATGATTGTTATATTACAGTCAATGATCCGAAACGTGTGTATAAAAATACGTTATTCTATGTTGAAGGACGTTTAAAAATTGAGGAAAGTGACATCGATATGGATGAATTAATGATGCGCTTTGCAGAATGCTTAGCCGTCAAAAAAATACGTTCTGAATAAGTAAGGGATACTTGCAAGAAAGGGATGCGTCAGGCGTCCCTTTTTGTTGCTAAAAAAGTCGAATATTTATTTAAAATAGTTTGCATTCTATTAAGAATATGATAAATTAGTTATGCTAGATTGAATTAAACAATGGATATTCATCATGCGATTGATGTTGCATTGTGTGGTGGATATGATGAGAATAAAGGGGCAGAATAAAAAGATGACAGCAAAGAAAATGTTAAAACGACCAGAGATGAAACAACTGATTGAAAAAGTAAAGATGTTAAGCCCATTTGAATTAAAGGATGAATTTATTAAAATGGCGCAGAAATCGAAGGAGTTGGGGACCCCGAAAATTTTAAATGCCGGACGTGGAAATCCGAACTGGACAGCGGCAACACCAAGGCAGGCCTTCTTTTCACTAGGACAATTTGCCGTTCTTGAGTCCCAATTAACATGGTGTGAAGGAGATTTGGCGGGAATGCCACAAAAAGAGGGAGCCTATGAACGCTTTTTGGCTTATCTTGCGAAGCACCCGGATGAATATGGGATGGATTTATTAAAACAGGTTGTAGAGTATGGAATTGATGTGCATCAATTTGATCCGGATGAATGGGTATTTGAGTTAGTAGATGGGATTATTGGTGATAATTATCCGGTTCCTGATCGTATGCTTGTCCAAACGGAGCGTGTGGTGAAGGACTATTTAATTAAGGAAATGGGGGGCGATTCTCAAACAGCGACGCATGAGTTATTTGCCGTTGAAGGTGGAACGGCAGCGATGTGTTATATCATCGACTCGTTAAAGTCAAATTATTTATTAAAACCAAAAGATAAGATTGCATTATTTGTTCCTATTTTTACTCCTTATCTTGAAATTGCAACGTTACCATCAAACGAATTTGAAATGGTGTTCATTCATGCCTCGGCGGTGAATGAGGAAGGGGTACCGACGTGGCAATATCCAAAAGAGGAGTTAGATAAATTAAAGGATACGGATATTAAGTTAGCGTTTGTCGTTAATCCAAGTAACCCACCTGCCGTCGCCATGAATGAGGAGACGCTTGCGTATTTAGAAGAAATCGTAACAAAGCATCACCCTAAATTAATGATTGTTACAGATGATGTTTATGGAACGTTTTGCGATGGATTTAAGTCATTGATGATTACGATGCCTTATCATACACTAGGTGTTTATTCCTACTCTAAATATTTTGGGGTGACAGGATGGCGTTTAGGTCTGATTGCACTAGCAAAAGAGAATGTTTATAATCAGTTGATTAAAGAATTAAGTAAGGAAGAACAAGAAAAGTTAGTGGAACGATATGAGGCGTTAACGACTAACCCGAAAGAGATCTCATTTATTGACCGTCTTGTAGCAGATAGTCGTCAGGTGGCGTTAAATCATACAGCGGGACTATCAACCCCTCAACAGGTTCAGATGGCTATTTTTTCAGTTTTTGCATTGCTTGATGAAAAAAATCGCTATAAAGAGCAAACGAAGGCGATTTGTCGCCATCGCGAGCAGTTAATTTATCAAGAGTTAAAGGATTATCCTTACTTAGAAAATGAATTAAATACGGCTTATTATAATAAGTATGATTTACTTGTCTGGGCGAAGTTAAAGTACGGGGAATCTTTTGCGACATATTTAAAAAACGAACGGAGTGCGCTTGAATTTTTATTTGACCTTGCACGACGCTATGGAATTGTCCTATTAAACGGGAGCGGGTTTGAAGGTCCTGCTTGGTCGATTCGTGTGTCACTGGCTAATTTAAATGACGTTGATTACACTAAAATTGGTCAGGCGATTAATGAGCTCTTCGAGGAGTACGCGAATGATTGGAAAAACGGGCAATAATCCGTCTACTTTATGAGAGAAAAATGCCATCCTTTAAATAAAAGGAAGGCGTTTTTTTTATATTCGGTATATAATAGAAAAGTAGCAATCAATCGGTGAGAGATTTTTAACGCCTTTATTAAGATTAAGGGCCTGTTTGTAAAAAGATGAAAGATAGTTTCATAGATAGAATGAAAACAGATTGGAGGAAATAGAGTGTCAAAGGTAAAAACAAATGCGATGAGATGGTTGGACCAACACAAAATTGGTTATGATGTACTGGCCTACGAGGTTAAAGATGGAGCTGTCGATGGGATTTCCGTGGCAGCGAAGGTGGGCCGCCCCGTAGAAGTTGTTTTTAAAACATTGGTGACAAGAGGGGCGAGTAAAGCTATTTATGTGTTTGTCATCCCCGTTGCTAAAGAGCTCGATTTAAAAAAGGCTGCTAAAGCGGTCAACGAGAAAAAAATTGAACTCATTGCTGTCAACGAAATCAATAAACTAACGGGCTATATCCGAGGTGGATGTTCACCTATTGGGATGAAGAAGTCTTATCCGACACTTATCGACTCGACGGCGATGGCGCTTCCGACCTTTATTGTAAGTGCCGGAAAAATCGGTTTTCAATTAGAGCTCGATCCACAGGTTCTAAGTCGACTATTAGATGCCCAGTTTCTAGAGGTGACGATGGAGGATTAATACATGGGTTGGATTTTTTTACTTACGGTTAACTGTTTAGGATATGCCCTCATGGCGATTGATAAGCGAAAAGCTTGTCGTGGGGAATGGAGAATAAGCGAGCGATCATTATTTTTGTGCGCGTTTTGCTTTGGGAGTTTTGGCGTTTATGCGGGGATGCACAGTTGTCGGCATAAGACAAAGCATCGATCGTTTCAAGTTTGGATTCCCTTTTTAATGGCGATGCAAACCTGGATCATCTTAAAATTGTATACAGGATCCGGCCTTAGTTAAAGAGTTTTTTCTTCAGAGAAGGTCATGCCACCCTCATCCTTGCATATAATTAAGGTAAGGTGCAAGAAGGGATGTGAGGGGGATGATGAAGGACTTAGAGACAATTCGTCATCAACGAAGAGGGTTTGTTCGTGTGAAGCTATTAATTGAATATTTAGATCAACTCGCAGAACTGAAACAACTCGAAATGGGAACCTACGAAGCAAGCGACGGGGCATTAGTGAACTATGTGGTCGTTGCTAAAGGCTGGAATCATTTTGGCTCATATATTCAACTGTTATATGTTCCGCGTTCCTACGGAAAGCGATATCGCTTTTTACTTGGGGAGGTCGAGGGGACAGTTGATCAATATGAGCAGTTTGACTGTTATCTTTCAGACGCGATTCCAATGACAGAAACATTAATCGATTATATCGTGGATAAAAGTCAACATTTATCATGAGAGCGCGTGGAAGGGGGATGCCGTAATAGATACCTTTTGGGACATTAAGTGAATCGGCCGTTTCAGTTTATAAGATGTTGGTGGTAAAGTTTTATGGCACTTGGTGTCCTTATATCGTCACTCGGGCGCTAGTGGGTTTAGTGGTTGACAAAGGAAAGGTGGACGAGGTAATGAATATGGATGGAGTAGCTTTTTATAGTTGTTTGTCGTTAGCGGGGCTATTTTTCCTTTTAGCACTACTTTTAATGTTACTAGGTGAAAAGGGTGCCATATTAATTAGTGGATTTAATACCTGGCCAAAGTCTAAGCGGGACATGTATGATAAACGGAAGTTAGTAAGCGATCAAGCTCGTTTATTATGGATTTGGGCGATTATTTTGAGTATGGGTGCCGTGTTATCCTATTTTATTTCACCCTATTTTGGGCTGGTAGCATTTATTTTATGGTTGATTCTAGCGTTTAAAGACGTTCATTGGGATGCTAATCGGGCCTTTGAAAAATATCGGAAATCACCTCATTCGGAACATAAAAAATAAAATGATAAAAAAATAAAAAGGGGATTCCCTTTTTATTTTTTTTATTTTGACATTAATATCGCGTCAATGACAGTTGGATCTAATTTATTAAATGGAATAAATGGTGTTGGAGGAGTAGTCGGGGTGGCAATCATTTTTTCCATCCAGATGATGTCGTACCAGTCATGAAATTTATAGGCATGGTCATGAAAATGAGCTACTTGTTTAAAGCCACGGTGTAGGTGAAAATAATAACTCGTTTTTGGGAGTCGCTTATCTTCTTGATCCGTATACGTGAGACAAGCATTTAAATAAGTGATGTTTTGTGCTCGAGAAATCTGTTCAATTTTTTCATAAAGAAGGGTTCCGAGTCCGCGTTGTTGGAGATTGGGTTTAAGGTAGATACTTGTTTCTACCGCCCATTGACAAGCTTCACGTTTATTAAAGGGACTCGTATAGGCAAATCCTAAAATTTCATCTTTCTGTTTGATGATCAGATAGGGATAAGCTACTAAGGTTTGTTGAATTCGGGTATAAAAATCTTCTACGGATGGAAGATGACATTCGCATGTAATCGCTGTATGTAGAATATAATAAGTATAGATATGAAGTAATTCTAAAGCGTCTTCAGGCTTAGCGATAGAGATTTGAATTGTTGAGCTCATTTAAGTCTCCTCCTCATTTTGAATGGTGCGAAAAGCTGGGTGTTTACTATTATCAGAGTAGTCAAAGTTGTAGAAACAAACCTGTCTTGCCCCTAACCTAAAAACAATGTCGATTATTGTAGAAAACTATCTTTTTTAATAAAGAAAGGCGTGGTATAATTAAAGGCATTGGTTAATGTTTGATGAAAGGAAGGGATTCATGCACTGGGTTTATATCGTTGAGTGCTCTGATGGGACTTATTATACGGGATATACAACGGATGTCAAGCGTCGGTTGAAAGAACATAATGAATCACCTAAGGGGGCGAAGTATACGCGGGCTCGACGGCCGGTGACCTTATGTTATCAAGCAAGTTATGAAACACGGAAAGAGGCTTGTCAGCGGGAGTATCAGATAAAAAAGATGACGCGGCAACAGAAAATAGATTTAATAATGTCTCAAAGCAAATGATTTGACAAATTTAAAGTTAGCTTCTATAATTCAAGTAGTAATCATTATTATTATAATTTATAAAAAAAGGGGTGATTGAGATGAAATACTCTAAACAGCGTGAAATGATTCATAACTGTGTGAAGGATAATCCTTGTCACTTAACGGCGGATGCTATTTATGAAATGTTAAAAAAAGATCATCCAAATTTAAGTTTAGGAACGGTCTATCGCAATTTATCTCAGTTAGCAGAGCATGACATGGTAAAAAAAGTGAGTATCCCAGGTTATCCGGATCGCTTTGATGGAACATTAGAGGATCACTTTCACTTTATTTGTTTAGAATGCGGTGAAGTAAAGGATTTATTTATTCCTGAATTATATGGAATTGACTCGGTCGTGGAGCAATTAACGGGAGTTGATGTTTCAAAATGTGAAATGACCTTCAAAGGAATTTGCGAAAAATGTAAATCGACTAAAATAGTTTAAAAGAATCCTAGGCCGTCTAGGATTTTTTTTTATGGATTACAATAAAATAGGGAGGAAGGGGGAAGTTAAATGGGTAATTTTAGTTTTTCATCGCTTGGTGTGTTATTTTTATTGTTGGTATTGATTCCGAATGCCTGCTGGTGTTTTAAAAAGCCAAAAGACTATACGGCAGAAAGGGAGAATCGTTGGTTACAAACGTGTGAACAGCTTGGGCAGGTCTTAACGACAATAGCTCTTCTTATCGATGGGAATTTAAATTGGCACGGATGGTCCAATCGGTGTTGGTGGCTTATCTTAGCTAGTTGTTTTATTTTTTTGTATGAGTGGTTTTGGGTTCGATATTTTCGAAGTGATCGAAATTTAATTGATTTTTATCGCCCATTAGTGGGGGTTCGAGTGCCAGGAGCAACTTTTCCTATCCTTTCGTTTTTATGCTTGGCTTTATATGGACGTGCGCTCGTTTTAGGTTTTGCAACTTTTTTATTAGGGGTTGGCCATATAGGCATTCATTTATCACATGAACAAGAGCTTAAGGCTCAACTACTGAATCAGGTTAAGGATTAATTTTTATTAAAAAGGGACTTTATTCCCGGTCCAATTTTCGATATCATAGGAGTCATAGAAGAACGGTCAGGAAAGGAGAACAAAAGGTTGATGAAAAAAAGATCAAAATGGTTGCTAGGTGCCTTTGGAACTTTGGCGATCACGAGTGCAGGATATACGATTTATCGCTTTAGCCGTCGTCCAAAAAATAGGGCAGATCGTTTTAAAGAGGAAGGAAATTATAAAAAAATCGTTGCCTGTTTGGGGGATAGCCATACTCAGGGGACGATGGCGCATAATTTTGTAGACGATTTAGCTAAGGAATTAGGTTCAGAAGGATACGAGTTTATCAATGCGGGGGTCAATGGTGATTTAGTTTATAATGCCTTGCATCGGATGGGGGAAGTGATTGATACGCATCCCGATTATATTATTATTTTGATCGGAACGAATGATATTTTGGCGCGCTTAAGTAAGTCAAATGAAATTCACTTTGAATTAAAAAAACATTTACCTCAAAAACCGACGGAGGATTGGTTTATACGTAATTTAAATCAATTGTTATGGGAATTGCGGCAACGAACAGAGGCAAAAATTGCTATTTTATCATTACCACTTATTAGCGAAGATGAAAATTCTGTTGCTTTTAAAACAGCGGTTGCGTATAGTCACGATATTTATAAAGTGGCGAAGATTCATGGAGTGACTTACCTTCCACTTAATGAATGTCAGTTGAACTATTTACAGAAAAGTCGTTCGGAAACGAAGCGTTCAGTTGTTCGTTCACCATTTGCGTATTTTATGCCGTCATTTAAACATTATGTTTTAAGAAAATCGTGGGAGGACATTTCAAACGATGCGGGGCTTCAACTCACGATTGATACGGTCCATCAAAATAAAGTAGCGACGGCAATGATTGTTAAATTAGTTCGTTCATTTTTACAAACCGAATAAAAAAACTTCTCGTTTGGGAAGTTTTTTTTGTTCTATTTTTAACGGACAAGACATAGAGTGAACTGTATAAACAAAAAGAAAGAAGGTGTCGGTCATTAAACGTTTGGCAAATGAAGCAGAATCAGCGAACATTACAGTTACAGATTTAAAAACAGGTTTAACAAAACAAGAAATCGAAGCATTACGATCGCAACATGGTGCAAATGAATTCACAAAGCCAAAAGAGCGTGGCCTATTTTGGGAGTTATTTGATGTATTTAAAGAACCACTGATGGTGATTTTAATTATCGCCAGTGGGCTCAGCTTTTTAGTAGGTGAGTATCAAGATGGAATCGGGATTTGCATGGCCGTGTTGCTTGGAATTATTATCGGTCGGGTCACGGAAGGACGATCGAAAAAAGCAGCTGAATCTTTAGCGAAGATGACGGAGGACGTGCTGGTTACGGTCTTACGTGATGGAAAGAAACAGAAGGTTCATAAAACGGATATCGTTCCCAATGACTTAGTGTATTTAGCGACGGGGGATATGGTCCCAGCTGATGGGATTGTGCTTGAATCTACGGACTTAAAATTAAGAGAAGATATGCTAACTGGGGAAGTTGACCAGGTTAAAAAAGAAAAAGACGATCTTGTCTACGGGGGAACACTTGTTGGAAATGGACAAGGGCTCGTGCAGATTGTTAAAATTGGCGATCAAACTGAGATGGGGGCGATTGCTAGAGATCTTGATCAAGAAGAACAAATGACGCCACTTCAATTAAAATTAGGAAAATTAGGACAAATGATTTCATCCATTTCTTCAGGGGTTGCCGCGATGTTATTCATCTATATGCTCATCCAAATTTTAAAAGATAGTCACATTCAGTTATCATTCTCAAGTTTCACAGCATTTGTTGATTCCTTAAAAGAAGTCCATCTTGTCTTCCCAAGTGTTAAAACAGCGTTTATCGTCTGTGTCGGATTAATTGTTGCTGCTGTGCCGGAAGGGTTACCAACGATGGTTAATATTACTTTAGCGATGACCATGGCAAAAATGGCAAAGATTAATGTGTTAATCCGTAAAAAAGAGGCGTGTGAAACCATCGGTTCGGTTAGTGTGATTTGTAGTGATAAGACCGGAACGTTAACAGAAAATAAAATGAAAGTTGGAAAATTATTTGCCAACGGTCATGAAACGTTATTTAAAGATATTAACAATCATCCGCTATTGATGGAAAACTGTTTAGTGAACAGTTCAGCGGAGGTTGAATTTAATGGAACGCATCATAATTATTTAGGAAACCCAACCGAAGGTGCCATTATTGCGATGGTGAATAACCCAAGTTATCAACATGTCCGTGAAAAAGCAAATATTGTGTATCAAATTCCATTTGCTTCTTCAAATAAATACATGTTAACTGTCACCAAACATGCGACAACGTATCACATTTTATCTAAAGGGGCACCTGAAGTCATCTTAAAGCAGTGTAGGAGCGAACTTGTGGATGGAAAAGTTCGTCCATTAACAAAAGCGCGCGAGCAAGCAATTTTAGATCAAATGAAAGAACTTCAATCGAACGCGATGCGTATTATTGCGTTTGCTTCGTCTGAAACGACACGTAAAGAAGACTTTATGAACAAAAAACAATGGTTCCATCAATTAACATTCCAAGGATTTGTTGGAATCAATGACCCATTACGTGAGGGCGTAAAAGAATCAATTGAATGTGCGCGTGATGCAAGAATTGAGACGAAAATTTTAACAGGGGATAATATTCATACGGCTATCGCGATTGGAAATGAGATCGGCATCTTAACCGAAGAGAAACGAGCGGTTGAGGCAAGCTATATCGATGGGTTAACGGATGAACAGTTACGTGAAGAAGTGAAAAGCATCGCGATTGTTGCACGATCAATGCCAAATACAAAAATGCGAATTGTATCGGCCCTTCAAGCAAACGGGGAAGTCGTTGCCGTCACAGGGGATGGAATTAACGATGCGCCGGCTTTAACGAAGGCAGATGTTGGGATCGCGATGGGAATTGCTGGAACAGAGGTTAGTAAAAATGCAGCGGACATTATTTTAACCGATGATAGTTTTAACACGATTGTTGAAGCCATTAAGTGGGGACGTGGGATTTATAATAACTTCCAACGTTATTTACAATTTACATTAACCGTGAATATCATTGCGTTTTTATTAACAATTATTTCGCAGTTGCTTGATCAACCGTTACCGTTTACGACGATTCACTTACTATGGGTGAATATTATTATGGACGGTCCACCAGCGTTAGCGTTAGGATTAGAACCGGTTCGTCAAACGGTCATGAAACGGAAACCAACGTCTAAAAATGCAAGCATTATTAATCGTTTAATGATTAATACGATTTTAATTAATAGTGCCTTTATGATTTTAGTGTTATTGGCTCAGTTAAAGTACAACTTCTTAGGGGCGGATTTAAGCCATGTGACACATGGGGCAAGCGAAGGACAAACGGTCATTTTCAGTTTATTCGTGAGCTTAGTGTTATTTAATGCCTTAAATTGCCGTGAATTTGGACTTGTGAGTATCTTTAAAAACTTTTTAAAAAACAAGATTGCCCTTTTAATCTTAGGGGGAACGTTCCTTATTCAAGTCGTTGTAACGCAGTTTGCCGGTGGGTTCTTCCATACGGTTCCATTAAGTGTGATGATGTGGGTAAAAATTATTGCCATCGGTTCAACCGTTGTTTTATTTAATGAACTTTTAAAATGGGGATTACGTTTAATTAATCAAACACGCCGTCGCGTTCGTCGAGCGAAAAAACGCCAAGTCGCGACGTCAAATTCTTAAAAAAATGGACATAAAAAAGCAACCCTCTCACAAGGAAGGGTTGCTTTTTTACATTCGTTTAGAAAGTTACGGATTGATTGAGCGTATAAAGGTCGCCATCAATTTCAAGATACAGGTTATACGTTCCGCTGAGTCCAGTGGCATTTATGTATTTTGTCACGCTTAATTGGTCATTTTCCTGAACTTGTTCTTTGTCGAATAAATCAACGCACATCGCGGAATAGGCTTTACTTGAGACGCGAATGTCGTAGACTTTTTGATCGGCTAGTTTATTTAAAATTAGTTTTACCTTTTGACCTTCATGGAAATTCCCCGTTAAAACGAGGCGATCGGGTTCTTTCGTGAGTTTTATGTGATAAGCGTCATCAACCGTTGCTTTAGCTCCTCTTATATTTTTAATCTTAATCGGTAAAGACGGTGTGATTTCAGGGGTTCCAACTTGCTTTCCTGGAGTTAACGAATAATTGAGTGTTTCAGGATAAAGGCTAAGTTTTGAGGCGCGGAAGAAGTGAGAGGGTAAATCGAGTTCAAAAATTACCTCTCCGTTGAGTACTTCCACTGTTTGACTTGAAAGAGTGGGATTATCATAGAAAAAGGCGGGTTGATTGATGGCCACCCCATTAACCGAACCGATTCCTCCGGAGTGGACGAGATAATGATCGGGTCCTAATTCATCAATTTCTGAAATATAAGGGGAATAAAATTGACTTCCACGTTCTTTTCCAAATTGGAATGTTTGTTCAATCGTCATTTCCTCTGGATTGAGGTGATAAACGACCCCTCGTGAATAATTGGCCTCAGCTGATAGGTAATTAAAAGGATCTTTTGATCGGTTATTTCCGTTATCAAACAATGCTAAGTCCCCATTGGCTAAGATTTTTGCAGAGTGTTGTGACCATTGCCATTCAAATGAATTACCAATGGGAGTAAAGAAGTAAGCCTGCATCTCTTCCGGCCATCCCGTTGGATCCCCAACAATCCATTTAAGGGCCCCCGTATCGTAATCTAAATAGACGACGGCATCTTGATGACGTCCTGAAAGAACAATGGCATTATTTTTCTCATCAAAGGCCACGGAGTTATTATGGAACCAATCTTCTTCGGTCCAGTTTTCGCTTTTAGCAACGTCCATCGGTAAGATTTGAGTTAAATCCCACGTTTTAATCACTTCTCCTGTTTGGCGATCGAGTTCGATGATATAATCTTCCACTGTTAATCCTTCGGGGTTGTTGGCGGCCACTAAGAAGTTTCCATTAGGGAGTTCGATGGCATCATGATGATAGCCACCAGCGACAGAATATTCCGTGTAGATTTTTCCGAGTAAATCCATTTCAACAAGCCCCGTCATGTAATACGGTGGCGCACTGGTTCGATCAGAACTTAGGAGGAGGTTTCCATTTTCTAAGCGTGAAATTTCCCAAATATTTTTAGTTGTTAAATACCATCTGACATCGCCATTGACGTCGTAGGCAGCTGTATAACCTAATGAAGCGGGAGTTAGAAAATAAAGCTCGTTGTCTAGTTCCCCGCGGTTTGCTGTCGTTTGAGTAGGAAGCAAAAAATCATCAGGAAGGGAATCGGTTTGAATCTCAATCGTCCGTGTCTCTTTTCCATCTAGCGTTAATGTCACCTGATTTAATGTATCGGCATAAAGTCCATAAACCGGGATGAGATGTGAGGTGGTTGGCTCGAAGTCGTGCGTGAACGTCGTCTGTTCATCTTTTCCTTGGATGGTCAACGTAACGGATTGTGCATCGTCGGTGTCAAAGGCAATTAGTGCCGAGAGGGGAGCATTTCCGTAAGGGTTTAAAATGACATAAGGGTCCTCGAACGTATAATCGTTTGCGTCTAATGTGTCACTGAGTGTTTGGTCCACCTGTTGTTGGTGGGATAAGGTATAATCGGTTTCTTCAACGGATGGTAATTTTTTGTTGAAGAAGAGTAAGCATGCTCCAATGAGCAAGGCGATTGTGCCTAATAAATAAAGCTTTGTTTCTCTTTTCATCTTAGTCTCCTTTTAAAGCAAAAATAAAACATGATATTTAAATAATATCCATTTTATAAAAAAATAAACCAAAAAGCAACAATTTTACAAATAGGGAAGAGAAGAGAGCCGTCCCTTATGGCAAATGCGGGGTTACCACTCTCGTTTACACCTAATCGTCATCATCAATAGAGTGGGAACGATTCTAAAATTTTTATAAAAGGGTTAAGAGGTGAGTTTCCTTAAATAGAGGAACTGGCTTTTGTAAAAGTTAAAGGCGTTTGACAGAAGAAAAGTGCCAACATTTTTTAATTTTTGCATATTATATAGAAGAGTCAATGTGTTTTTATGAAAGGAGTAAATGAAATGCCAACATTTAATATTGGTGATTGGAATGTGACTGAATCAGATACAGAATATCTGTTAACGGGGTGGAATGCAAGTACTGGTGGAAACCCTACCGATATTTATATTCCGGGGGAGTATAATGGGAAGCAGGTTTGTTTGAATAATCTTAAGATTTTCCCGGATTCTATGACTATGCTTCAAATTAAAGAAGAGAACGCCAAGAAAGTGAAACTAAACACAACAAATTTATCAACCTCTTTTATGAATAAGGATGGATTAATATCCATTGACTTAAGCGGACTAGATACAGGCGAAGTCACAGACATGAGTTCTATGTTTTTTCTTTGCAGAGGTTTAAAGGAATTAAAAGTGACAAACTTTAACACAGATAATGTGACGAATATGGCTTTTATGTTTTCAGATTGTAGAGAATTAAAGACGTTAGATGTGTCATCCTTTAATACAAGCAACGTCACAGATATGAATTCTATGTTTTCTACTTGTACTAGTTTAAAAGAGTTAAATTTGTCATCCTTTAATACGGAAAATGTGGGTAAAAATGGTGGAAATATGAAAAGTATGTTTTACGGTTGTTCGCTGTTAAAGACGTTAACGCTTAATCCCGAAAGCTTTCAGACAAGTAACGTAAGTAGCATGAATAGTATGTTTTCGACGTGTATGAGTTTAGTAACGTTAGATGTGTCATCCTTTGATACAAGCAACGTCACAGATATGAGTCAGATGTTTTATTTCTGTAGTGATTTAATAGAGTTAGATGTGAAAGGGTTTAATACTGATAACGTAACGAATATGGGTTCTATGTTTTCAGGTTGTAGAGGGTTAAAGACATTAGATGTGTCATCCTTTAATACAAGCAAGGTGACGAATATGAGTTCTATGTTTTCAAGTTGTAGAGAATTAGCGACGTTGAACTTTTCAACATTTGATACAGATAACGTAACGAATATGAGTTCTATGTTTTCTAGTTGTAGTGGGTTAAAGACGTTAGATGTGTCGTCTTTTAATACAAGCAACGTAACGAATATGAGTTTTATGTTTTCGGGTTGTAGTGGATTAGCGACGTTGAATTTATCAACATTTGATACAGGCAAGGTAACGAATATGAGTTCTATGTTTTCGGGGTGTACGAACCTTAAAATAGTTGATTTATCTTTGTGCACTACCTCAACAGCTTCAACGACTAATATGTTTTCGGAAAAATCAAACACCCCACTCGTGGTGATTACCCCTTCAACGGCGATAAATGCTTATGATTTTTTATCCGTTCGTCCGCAATCAAGTGCGATATTTAGGGAAAATGATGGGGGATTTAGTGATGAGACTTCATCTAAATCCGTGACGTTTGATTATGTATACGAGACTCGAGAGGAGTTAGAATCAGCTATCTCCATGGCCGCTTCTAAATCTCCGATTAAACCGACTTACTTTTTTTTAAGGTGGGAACGCAATCTTCCGACAACTGATGACTCGTTAGAGGAACTTTGGAATCAAGCAAATGCCATCTACACAGCTGTATGGTTTCCGTATACCGAACCAGGACGAAATTGTCATTATTGGTAGATTGGGAACGATTCTAAAATTTTTAGAGATGGGTTTAGAGGTGCGTTTTCTTAAATAGAGGAATTTGCTTTTAAAGAATTAAGAAGAGGTTAAATTCAATTTTCAAAAGGCACAATAAAAGCAATCCCAAGAGGGATTGCTTTGTTGTGTTTTTGGTTCTATAATATTTAGTGTTGCTGATTAAGCAGCACTTTTTTCATAGGATAAAAAAAAGAGACTTCAAGTCTCAATCCTGTTACAATGTTATCGACTAAAACAATATTGAAAGGATAAGATTTAATGTCTCACTCATATTTTACTAGAAAACTTTTAAATATTAAAGATAAAAATATTACATTTTCAGAAGATTATCTTGAGGAAGTGAAGTTGAACGGAATTACTAGCTTTATCTTTAAAGGTATTCTTACGTATCAACCGACTCATTGTCAAAAATGCGGAACCCTATTTGATTCAAAATTTAAGAAGCATGGATTTAAAACCTCTCGAATTGTCATTCCAAAAGTCTCTCTTCACGATACCTACTTAGACCTAAAAAAACAGCGTTATTATTGTGGGCATTGCCAGTCTACTTTTACACTAAGTACTTCAATTGTTGAAAAGAACTGTTACATTTCTTATCATACGAAACACGCCATTGCTTTAGAGGCCCAAAATAAAATTTCTGAATGTGATATCGCACGTCGCCATCAGGTCTCTCATTCAACCGTCAATCGAATCATCCATAGCTTTTATGAATCTCAAACCTTAAACCTTAATTATTTACCTGAAAATCTCTGTTTTGATGAATTTAAATCCGTTAAGTCTGCTGAGGGGCATATGTCTTTTATTTTTTGCGATGCTGACTCAAAACAAATCATCGATATCGTTGAAGATCGTCGTTTAAACTCCCTTCAAGCTTATTTTAAACGATACACAAAGGAAGCACGTCATCGAGTAAAAAATATTGTGATTGATATGTACGCTCCTTACATCAGCCTCATTAAGGATCTTTTTCCTCATGCCCAAATTATCATTGATAAATTTCATCTCGTTCAACATCTCTCTCGTGCACTGAACAAAACTCGAATCCGATTCATGAAAAAGTTCAAAAAGCATGGTCGTAAATTCAAACGTTATTGGCGCTTATTTTTAAAATCTCACGCTTTACTTAATACCACCACTTATCGATCAGTTTACTGCTTTAAACAACCCATGCGTGAAATTGATATCTTAAACTTTCTACTTGATTTATCTCCTGAATTAAAAGCAACCTATGATTTATATCAAGAGTTACTTTTCGCTCTTCAGACAAAAAACTTAAAACGATTTAATCATTTACTCGAAACGGAACATCCGCTTGTTTCTCCTGAGTTTCAAACGGCTTTCCAAACCTTTAAAACTTATCAATCCTATATTAAAAATACACTCTCAACTCATTACACAAATGGTCCCATCGAAGGAATTAATAATAAAATTAAGGTCATTAAGCGTATTGCCTTTGGATATCGTAGTTTCTATCACTTTAAATCTCGTATTCTCATGGTTCAAAATCTAACAAAGCCTAAAACGAAAATCCTAGCAGCATAGCTACTAGGATTTCGATTTGAATTTTCGTTGTAACAGGTTACAAATTAATCAGCAACACTATTTGACAAAGAACCGTGTTTTTTTAGGTTTTTATTTGATAACGTGAATAAAGGAACGATCATCGACGGTAACGTGTTGATGTTTGATAAAATAGTCAATAATAATTTCGGTCATTTCAATCGGGATTTCTTTTAATACTTTGCATCCACGTAAGCATTCATAGCCCCCAACCCCACTTGCTCGGTAGTTGTTCATGACTAAACTAAAACGATCGGTCGGTTGAACGTCTTTATCGTGAATACGCATTGAAACAACGCGTGAACCAACGGGTTGCGTTAAGTCAAACGTATAAAAGACGTTTGAGAAGAAGTCGTAGTTGTAATGCGCAACTTTTGGTTGTAAGAAGCGACGCGAAACCGAAAGCTCGTTGTTTTCATAGTGAATATAAGACGCACAAACCTCAAGCGCCTCTTTTAAAACAGCCCCCGTCACTTCAAGGACAACGAGTGTATTCGGATAAACATACGTTGAGACAATATCGCGGACCGTCACTTTTTCATTAAATCCTTTCACTACATTGGCAAAAGACGTACAAGAGAGGTCAGCACCTGAGGCTTCTAACTGGATTTGATTAATAAAGTTCGCTAGAAGTGATCCTTCGGTCGCCATCGTAATGCGTTCATCTGGTTGCAGCGGTTGATTTAAAAAACCAGCGGGTTCATCTAACCACGTTTGAACTTGCTGTTGAAGGGGAAGAAGCGCCTCATAAAGAGCCGGGGTTGGCGTGTTACCTGCCGGTTTTAAATCAGAAGTGATTTGGCATTGTCCCTCATCAAATGTTAAGTTGATTTGCGCGTATTGACTCGCATTGTGGGGCGGTTGAACGACGTGCGTTCCAAATAAGTCGTGATTTTTTAAGGGGATGTGTTGGTGTCCCGTCAGCAACACATCAAAGGCAAGTTCCTTACAAATTTTATAAGCGATATTTTCAGATGATGTGCTCAGCTGTTCGTGCGTCGCTAAGTCGTATTCAAATCCACCATGATAAACCCCAATTAATACATCCACTTGCGGTTTTAATTCATCATGAATCGCTCGAATCGATGAAAACGTATCGCGCACCTCAAAGTTTTCAAGGTTATGCGCTTTTTCCCAAATCGGGATAAAATCAGTGGTAAACCCAATAATTCCGACTTTTAATCCATTTTCCATCACTTTAATGTCTGATGAAAATAGGGGAAGTTGCCCTGTTTTATCAACGATGTTTGCACAGAGGCATTTAGCGTTAAGGGAAGTTAAGTAAGATTTTAAGTAATCATAACCATAGTTAAATTCATGGTTTCCAAGGGTGATGTAGTCATATCCCCCCCCGTTCATGACTTGGGCCACCGGGTGGGCTGTTAAGGGGCGTGAACTTAAATAGGTCATAAAAGGCGAACCTTGAATGGTATCCCCACCGTCAATGATGAGGGTATTCCCGTCTTTTTTGTAATTAGACACAATATTTAGCATCCCCATCGGTTTTTCGGTGCGATCCGTATAATCTGTCGGATAAACGTATCCGTGTAAATCTGATGTAAAATAAATTTTTAATTGTTTCATGTTGTAACACCTCATTTTAAATTATAACACAAAAAACGACATTTATTAGCCCTCCGTGCTCGTTTATTGAAGAATGCGTAGACTGTTAGGAATCGGTTGTTATTTTCCTAAAAAAGTCCAAACTCTCTCTAAACGAGGCAAAAAAATGTGGTAAAATAAAGAAAAAGATGCTGATAGAAAAGGAATGACGAATGATGACAGAGAAAATGTTAGTGACAGCGATGTCACCCATGCAAGAAGAATGGAAAGAATTAGAAGAAAGTGAGTTGTGGGAACTTTTAACACAATTACGAGAAGTCGATCCCGAGCTTTATGAGGATGCCGTTCAACGAATTCCTTATTTAGTGAAGCAAAACAAGTTAGTGTTTAAGTCGACACAAAAAACAGTGAAGCAGTTAACAAAATCGGCGAAGCAGACAAAAAAATATTATTATAAATTATCGAAAGCAATCATGAAGTTAATTAAGCGGGATGATGTCGCTCAGGAATTGAAATTAGAGTTGATTGAGCTATTAAAGGAATTGACGATTAAAATGGAGGGATGCGATCAACAAGGACAAGCGGCCCTCGTGGAGCGCCACAAGAAAACGATGGGATATGGAACGCTCGCTTTAATGACCATTGCGGCTGTTTATGGAGTTGTTACTCGCCAAAAGTCAACAGAGGTGACGCCAAACGATGACCGTTCTTAACGGTCTTTTTCTTTGGTGCGATAAACGTTGAAATTTAAGAATCACATGCAAGTTTAAAAGAAGTGTCTGTGGGAGTTTAATTTTCTAACACGTTGGTTAAGGTCAGAGAAAATGAGGGAGGGCTATCTTACTGACGTGAGGATGAAGGACAAAAAAGGGGGAATCATCGTTCTGACTCGAGATATTTTTCATGATTTGCCTCGATGTGGAATATACTTTAGTAGACGAACGTATAGGGGGGGGAGGAGAATGAAAAATCCAATTCAGTATCAACGGCAAATGGCGTTGCAACTTCATTGTGGGATTCACGCCTTTTGTTTTGTCGTAACGTTTATTTGTATGTTGTTTTTGCGCTTTGAGGTCGGCTTTTTAGAGGTTTTGGCCCTCATCATCCCGCTTATTGGGGTTTTGGCTCTCTTTTTAAACTCTAATTTAGGAAAGGGACGACGAGTGATGAAGGAATGTTACCTTTGTGCGAGTGCGGCGAGCGTTCTATCCTTATTTTTGCTTTCACAGGTCTTAATGCAATTTTGTTGTAATTACTGGTTTGGCGGGCTTTTGTATTTCTTATTTACAGGGGCAGCGCTTGCCGGATTAGCCTATTTTATTTTTTTAGGCGACATGCAGTTTTTATCGAAATGTTTAACGCCAATTGCCCTTGTTGGAAGTATTGTGATCGGTCTTTTAGTGGCAATTGTTATCTATAAGTTTTTCATTGCCTATTGGTTTAATGCGGGGTTTATTTTATTTTTAAGCTATGGCCTATGGGTATTAAATTTAGTCTTAACTATTTTTATTTGTTTAGATTTGCGCATTTTATTTTTAAAAGGACGTTAAAAGGAGTTTAAAAGATGGAATCCATAACGGTTTGTTATCGACGGATGGCTAAATCAGATTTAAAGGGGCTATTGGAATTATCTCAAGATCCCCACTTCTTAGCAGGATATGGGCAGACAACGGATTGGCCAACAACACCGGAGCAAATTCTGAGTTGGTATGAGGCTAATCTTTTGGACCCTAAGACCGCCTATTTTTCAATTGAGGTGGGGGAAGAGAAACAATGGGCAGGTTTTATGAGTTTAACGGATTTTAGTGAAACAAAAGAAGAGGCATGGTTAAGCATTGGTGTTTGTCCGAAGTTTTGGGGACAAAAAATTGCAACGAAGGTGTTAGGGCAATTCATTCAGGATTGTTTTGCAAGTGGTCCTCTAAAACGTTTAAACTTGTTTGTCTTTGCAACTAATCAACGGGCGCTAAGACTTTACACTCGACTCGGTTTTACCGTTCACTCATTTCATAAAACGCCATTTGGAGAGGTATATCAACTGTATGTGATGAATTTTTAGGAGGGTTGAAATGAAAAACAGGATTGAGAATAGCTCGTGGCTAGAAGGGGAGGAGCAATCCCCACGCTTATTTAAAACCGAAGGGAAACTTCATTTTGATCAAGCGATGAGGGAGGGGGATCGCTTAGCGAGTTTAAGCTTTAATATGTCAGATTATGAACGCTTAGTCTATACAGAACAAATTGCAACACAAGGATGCAACTATTTGACGATGGGGCTCATTGTTCGAGGTAACGACTTAGATGAAATTAATTATAAGGTCGCCTTTTATAATGAAAACCTCACGTGTCTAGATATATACGTACAAAACGTTGCTCCTGAGATTGAGACCCATTTTAAGCGAATCTGTGTCACCTATCCCATTCCAACAGATACAGCTTTTATTCGCGTCGGTTGGGAATTTAAAGGGCTTATTACAGGGATGAGTTGCTTTCATCCGTTTGTTTATTTACAGTAAAAAAGACGTCTTCTATTTTAGGAGACGTCTTTTAAATTAATGATGAGATGATCGCTTTTCCATGCTCCATCCTGTTGCCGCTAAAATTAAAGAAATGATGGGAGAAAGTAAGTTGAAGAAGGCAAAAGGTAAGAAGGCGATCGGATTTAAGCCAAGCGTGGCTAGCATATAAGAACCGCATGTCGTCCATGGAATTAAGGGTGAGGTAACGGTAGCACTATCTTCAATCGCGCGTGATAAATTTTTAGCTGCTAAATCGCGTTTTTCATATTCTTCCTTATACATGCGTCCTGGCATTACAATGGCTAAGTATTGATCACCGGTCACAATATTTGTGAAGATACAGGTCATTAAGGTTGCGAAAACGAGACCGAAGGTCCCTTTAGCGAATTTTAGAATATGAGATGAAATGGTTTCAAGCATCCCGGTCTTTTCTAACACCCCACCGAAAGAAAGGGCGCAAAGAACAAGGGAAACGGTCCATAACATACTATTTAATCCACCGCGGGTTAGTAAGTCATCAACGGCTTGCACCCCAGTATGAGATTCATAGCCGTAATGCATGGCTGACATCACATCGGCTAAACTTGCCCCTTGAAAAATCATCGCTAAAACGCCACCGATAACGGTTCCTGTTAATAGGGCTGGTAATGCTGGGACTTTTAAGATGACCATGGCAATGACCGAAATCGGAGCGAGTAAAAGAATAGGGGATAACGTATGGAAATGGTTTAAAAGCGTCGTTTGAATTAAATCAATTTGTGCGGTATCGAGGGTTTTTCCCGCAAAATTAATTCCAATCAGCGCGTAAAGAACTAGCGAGATAAGGTAGGCGGGGACGGTTGTATAAAGCATATGCTTGATGTGTTCGAATAAATGGGCCCCGGCCATAGCGGGCGCTAAGTTGGTTGTATCAGATAACGGTGACATTTTGTCTCCAAAATAAGCGCCAGAAATGATGGCCCCTGCAATAATAGGGGCACTGATCCCAAGCGTTTGTCCAATTCCAAGGAGCGCAATCCCCACTGTTCCAGCTGTTGTCCAAGAAGAACCTGTTGAAACCGCGACGATTGAACAAATGAGAAGGGTGGCTACTAGGAAAATACTTGGCGATAAAATGTTAAGCCCCCAATAAATCATCGAAGGAACGACACCACTTAAAATCCAAGTTCCAATTAAAGTTCCAACAATTAGCAAAATTAAAATTGCCTGAACCGCCATCGTAATGGTTTGAATAATTCCGTTTTCAAGCTCTTCCCACTTAAAACCGAGTCGATAAACACCAATGAGGGCCGCAACGACCGTTCCAAGTAAGAGCGGGATTTGAGGGTCCACTTTAAAGAGGGTTAAGGATAAACCTAAAATAATAATTAAAAAGATAATCGGGATTAGTGCTTCAACTAGCGTTGCCTGGCGGGCCTTTTTCACGCTCATCACTCCTTTTTCAATAGAACTCTATTTATATCATGTCTAAAAAGCGCAAATAATATCTTAAAAAATTGATTTTTGTCAAACATTACTATATCATGCAAAATAGGAGGATGTAAATTAATTTTTTAAAGAAATCAAGAGGAAGGGTAGCCCTTAAAACACGTAAATATTAGATATTAAGGTTGCCTATCCTGAAAAAATATGGTATAGTTTAAATATGCTTAATAGTTCTTTTGGTATTTTTCACAGCATCAAATTAATTGAGTTTCTTGGGGTTTATAACGAAGGGGAATTGTGTGGGGAACAAAATTGCATTAAGTATTAAATTTTGAAGTTTTTTTGGAGGTATCAGATAATGACAGGAACAGTTAAATGGTTTAACGCAGAAAAAGGATTTGGATTCATTTCAGTTGAAGGTGGAGACGATGTATTCGTACATTATTCAGCAATTACAGGAGAAGGATTCAAAACTTTAGAAGAAGGACAAAACGTTTCTTTCGAAATCGTTGAAGGAAACCGTGGAGCTCAAGCTTCTAACGTTGTTAAATTATAATTAAACGTTTAAACGTTGCTAAAAAGGTTAGCATCCCTCATGGGTGCTAACCTTTTTTACTTAGGCCCCCGTTTAAAAATGGGGGGAACTTTTCCATCGGGTATCAATAACCTTAAACAGTTTGATGCATCATCGTCGATCACGTCCTCTTTAGTTGGGTAAAAATATAGTAATGGGTTTAGGGTCTGTATTTATTAGGATTTTTTGAGATTAGTTTTCAACGCATGAAGAAGTCAAACTAAATAAATTTAAGTATCTATTGGGATAAGTAGACGTCATGTCGGGATGAGACGTCTACCTATGAGTGGGGGAGTTATTTCAACAGAAGGATTTTTTCTAAAATATGATGGAGGAGTGACGAAGAAGGAAAACTCAATAATGGGTGTAAGTAGGGGACGAGGTCATTATAAAATTCCGCTTAGAATAAATAACAGACTTGAAATAGCTAAACTGATACTGAAAAGTAACTAAGACTGAGTGTTGTTCTATATTAAAAAAACCGAACAGATCAAAATTAATCGAGTAAGTTAAAAGAAAGACTGTAAGGATACATCCATTCATGATATAGGAGGGCCCCTTAGTTTAAGAGACGAACGCAAAGATTCCAATAGGAGATTTTTTAAACGATTATAAAATCATCACGACTGTTTAATGGTGTTTAAATGAAAATAAAGTACAAAAAAGCAGGCGTTAATCGCCTGTTTTTTTTAATGATAATCCCCTTTAAGGAAGGGGGGGATTAGGTTTTTCCTGCTAATAAATGATGAACGGTGATAGAAAACACTGCCTTTGTCTAAAAAAGGAGGTGAATAAAAGGGGCATCAATGGTCGATAATTTAATGAGACATGCGTGTATGATTTTTGTTTAAAGATTCGTTATCAACGAGGAACTAAAATTCACTTGAAAAATAAAGTGGGCATATACATTTTATGGTGAATTTGATAAAATAAAAGAATCTGACGAGAGAGGGGGATTTTTATCAAAATATTAATAACCGAGCTATTTTTGAGTCATATTCCGACGGGGAAGACGGCATTTGTCTTGCAAAAAATGAGCCAGTTTGTGCAAGAGTATGAAGCATCAAAGTTTAACATGTCTTCGATGCGAGCTGGGGTATCTGTTCGTGAAATTAAACATAATAAAAATGGCTTACGAATTTTTAAATTACGAATTAATAAAGGCGATCGGTTGTTGTTTACCTTTGATACGATGCGAATCCGCCCTGAATATCGCCAATCCATTATTTTTTTAGATTACTGTCATCACGATGATCAAGCGATGCAAGGTCGAACCATTGGGTTACATTCACAAGACGTTTTGGAATACGAACCGATCGAAGAGCGCATTGAACTTGAAATTGACCAGCGTTACGCAGATTTTGATTATGATCCTAATCGAGTGATTACCCGAGTGATGGATGTTCAAACGATGGCTCAACTTCTTGATGATCGTGAAGATCGGGCTGTTTATTATTTAAATGATGAACAGTTTGCGTGTTTAAAAGAACAGGATGCCCCGACCTTTATTTTTGGAAGTGCGGGCAGCGGGAAAACAACGATTAATATACATAAGGCTTTTATCTTGGCAACCCAACCGATGAACATCGGATACTTTACGTACTCGAACTATTTAGTGGAGGATGCTAAGAAGTTATTTCACAAAATTATTGAACAGTCACCCGAATATCGAGCCGATGACCTTATTCGACGTGTGAATTTTCATCCCCTTAACGAGTACATGTCGGCCACCATCAATCAGTATAATGTTGTCACTTACGAACAGTTCCGGACGTGGATCATCGAGCGTCAACCACTCCTTCTTCGTCAACTCGATCTCCCGATTTATGATATTTGGAAAGAAATACGTGGGCTGATTAAGGGAATGATTCCAAAAGAGTGGCTGACCTATCGTGTCAATATCCATCAAAAAAAGATACCGATGGACCTGGTCGATGTATTAATCCAAAAAGGATTAGCGAAACGAAGCGGGGACGATCTTCAACTCCAAGCTGAAAAACTCTACGCAGCGAAAGCAAGATTTTTAGATGCTTATGAAACACGGGCGATTTTGTTAATGCATGAATTGCTCGATGAATATTTACTCACCCATCCAATGATTGACGAAAACATTTACTACGCCCTTGATGAACAATATTGTGTGTATTCGAGGCAATCTCGCGAATGGTTATATGAGTTAACTTTACGTTATCAGGCATTTCTACAAGAAACCGGGCTACTTGATGAAAATGATCTGGCGCGTGAATTTTTAAAAAAAGTTAGTCAAAAAGAGATGGCTTTGTTTGATTTTGTGATTGCCGATGAAATTCAAGATTTAACAGAAATTCAAATTTATTGTTTAATTCGCCTCGCTAAAAATAAAAATCAACTGTTATTTAGCGGAGATATTAATCAAACAATTCGCCCGACGTATTTTCATACGGGACGAATTGAAAGCTTATTAAAAACATCGAATACGCATCTTGGGTTTATTAAACATCAATTGATTAAAAATTACCGAAGTACGAAAGAAGTTGTTGATTTGGCCAATCAAGTGGTCGACTTGCGAGTCGAACACCTTGGGCGTCAAAAGAAACATGATTATCATGAAGTTGCCGTTCGTGAGGCTAAACATTCGATCTATTATTTTAATCCCGCCCAACCTAAAGAAGTCATGCGATTACTTGAGACGGCGATTCAACGTCATTATGTGGCAATCGTTGTTCCAAATGAAGCGGAAAAACGTAATTTTCAACAGTTAACCCAATTAAAAGGGGCGATTTTCACGGTTGAAGAAATTAAGGGGATTGAAAAGGACTATATTATTTGTTACAACGTAATGAGTTATTATCACAAAGAATGGGAACGAATTTTAACAACAGATGTAAAATATCAAAATCAATATCGATATTATTTTAATCTTCTATATGTTGCGCTCACGCGCGCGAGACATCATTTGTGTTTCATTGAGGAAAGGGTGCCCTCACTTCTTTTTGAATATTTTCGTCCGCACTTTTTAATGTTTGAGGCATTTGATGAGGCGGAGTTGAAGTTAAATCAAATTTCAACGGATAATGAGTTTTATAAAGAGGCGAAACGATATGAAGCGCATGAGTTATATGAGCAGGCGATTTTAGAGTATGAGCGCTCGAATCTTGCAGGAGCTGATCAAGATGTGAAGCGATGCCGGGCGTTAATGTTAAATAAGGAAGGTCACCACTTAGAGGCCGGTCACGCCCTTATGCAGTTAAAGGCATACGAGCTTGCAGCGAAATGTTATCGTCAGGCGCAAAATCAGCTACTGTATTTAAAGGCACGGGTTTTTTCCGATATTCCGTTTCAAACGCTAAAAGCAGAGTTTGAACAGGAAGGGATTGATTTAGTATCGTTTGTCTATGACCGAGAGGAGCCCATTAGTTGGGTGAAACGATTTAATCGTCTCTACATGAAATACGTGTTTGAACAAATGAAAGGCATCAATCGAATGATAGACACGATAGAGAAAATGAAGGGGTGAGATGAATGGATCGTGAGTTTTTAGAATTAATTCAGACGTTTGATCGAGCAGCGGGACGTCTAGAAACACTGGAAGAAACGATTTTAACGTTTAATGATGTCATAGAAAAGTTGCATCATCATTTAGACGAATTACTTGAACTTGTTTATTTAGATAATATTGTGACATTAGCGGAACAAAGTAATCAAAAACTGGGACAATTGAATCACCATTTAGATCAAGTCGCTAAAACGTATGAATCGCTTGTGCAGGTGAAGCAATTGATGAATGTCCACGCATTAGAAAATGAAGAGGGGACGTTGACATCGGTTGAAGATAAGCAGTATGTCTACTATGTGGTGTCGGAAACGAACCAAGTGATGGCAGTCAAAAAAGAAATGGGTGGTTATCACGGGCCCGTTCATAACCTTATTTCTAAAAAATTGGTGCAGGCGAACCAAATGGCGTTTGCTTTACGTGAGGAAACAGGTGAGGTCGTCTTATTACAGGGACCACAACTCGCGATGACATACCCACTTGAGGCGACTGACTTTACTATTTTTGGTTATGAACTGTATTATCTAACGGAACAAACCGTAAAGAAATTCCATTTATTAACCCAGGAACAAACAACACTCCTAGAAGGCGTGTGCGCCATAAGGAGCAAAAAGGGCGGGTTATGGTGTCAATCCTTTGATGGGACGCCCCAGTTCATTCCTTTTGCATCTATGTAGCTAAAGGCAAAGAGCTAGGAACATTTATAAATGGCAGGGAACCTTTGCCCTAGTAGTTAAGGGTATGCATGGGCTTTGCCACATGCACTAGGGAATCCAAGCCTTAGTAGACGAGGATAACTAAGAGTTCTTTATGCTCACACCTTAGCGTAGGGGACTCGGGTAAGTTATGTAGGTTGGGTGTTTTTTTGTATGGAATAACTAGGGCAAATGTGTTATGTTAAACGGAGGAGGGGATAAGATGAAGTATGAAATTTTCGGAAACGATTTACCGGGTGTATCGATTTTGTTAGATAAGGGGGAGTCGGTGTATACGCAATCCGGTGGGATGTCGTGGATGTCAGATAAAATGAAAATGGAAACAAACGTTAAAGGGGGCCTCATGAAGGGGATTGGTCGAATGTTTTCAGGGGAATCTCTGTTCATGGTAACCTATACTTCAATGGCTGCGGCTCAGGAGATTGTGTTTGCTTCAACGTTTCCCGGACAAATTTTAGCATTTGATTTATCAAATGGTGAGGAATGGATTTGTCAGAAGAGCTCATTTTTAGTTGGAGAACCAAGCATCCACTTAAGTGTGGAATGGACCAAACGTTTTTCATCGGGATTGTTTGGTGGAGAAGGCTTTATCCTACAACGAATTAGCGGGAAAGGAAAGGTTTTTTTAGAAACGGCAGGAAGTGTCGTTAAACGAGAACTAAAGGCAAATGAGGTTCTTAAAGTGGATACTGGAAATGTGGTTGCCTTTAGTCGCGGAGTTAAATATGAAGTTGAAACCGTAAAAGGATTTAAAAATATTTTCTTTGGTGGAGAGGGGCTCTTTTTAACAAAGTTAACGGGGCCAGGGACTGTTTACTTACAAACTTTAACCATGCAAAATGTAGCGGGACGTTTAATTCCCTATCTTCCAACAGGCGGAAATAATTAAAACCAAAAAGGACAAAACAATCTGTTTTGTCCTTTTAATCATTCAAAAAATAACGAGGTGAGTCTCACGTTTTATTTAATCGATGTCTATTTTCATTTCCTTAAAGTAGTATTCATAGTCGCGTTCATTAATCGCTCGTAATACTTTACATGGATTTCCGACAGCTACGACATGATCAGGAATATCTTTTGTGACGATACTCCCCGCTCCGATGACCGTGTTATCCCCAATGGTAACACCCGGTAAAACGACAGCTCCCGCTCCAATCCAAACATTATTTCCAATGGTAATGGGACGATTAAATTGAGCTTGCTTGATTCGAAGCTCGGGGTGAATAGGATGAGCAGCCGTTGCTAACGTGACATTGGGTCCAAACATCACATGATTTCCAACATAAATATGGGTATCATCTACTAAAGTTAAATTGAAATTTGCATAAACTCCGTTTCCAAAATGAACGTGGTGTCCCCCCCAATTGGCACGGAGTGGGGGTTCAATATAACAGCCTTCCCCAATTTCAGCAAACATTTCTTTTAGTAACTCAGTTCGTTTTTGAAACTCAGTTGGACGTGTTTGGTTAAAGTCATATAGACGGTCCAAACATTGTTCCTGCCGTGCTAAAAGTTCTTCGTTATGACAGTAGTATAACTTTTGATGATGCATGCGTTCTAAGGTTTCCTTGTCATCCATATCCATTCTCCTTTTTAGTAAAGCGTTTCAATTTTTATCTTATCATAGGAGTATTGGGGAGACAAGTTGGAATAGCTGACTCCTTCAATCATTTATTTAGTTTGGTGTACCTAGCAAGGTTTGTTTGTTTTTTCGTTGGGTGTGATGCCATGAAAGAGACATGAGGAAAGTGAGACAAAGAAAAAGAGTTCCGAGTAATTGTAAAAGTGTTAAGACTGAGAGAGATTCACCCACCAGTCCAGTTAGAAACGTACTGAATGGAATACACATCATAACGGTAGCACTGAGAGTACCGAGAACTTTGCCCATATGTGGACTGGCATATTCCTTTTGAATGAGGCTATAGACCCCAACAGAAACGTACGCAAAACACCCGCCAAGGATGAAAATACAAGCATAGGTGAGGAGAGTGGAAAAAAGAGAGCCCATTTCTATCATTGAGGAACCATGTCCTACTTGTGGGAGATTGCTAAAACTAGGATTTGTTTGGCGTAAAGAACCCATAAGAAGAAGAGCACTCCCAAAAATTCCACAGCTAATGAGAAGCCTTGGTGTTGTAAATAGACTCCCTTTTTTCTTGGATAAATAGAGATTGATGCTAATGGCACCAAGAGATTGAAGCGCGGCAGCGAGGCTAAAAAACAGTGGACTTTGATAAACCGTCGTTGCTAAAAAAGGAAGAGCAACTGAATAGGCGGCGTGAAAAAAGTTCATGGCTACTAACGTCATCATTAGAAGGAAAAGCGCTGGTTGTTGAAGGATGTCTTTGATGAGATGGGCTGCTTAGTGTTTTGGTTTAGGAGAGATTTGGAATCTGATCTAGAATAGGAGATCGGATGCAATAAAAGGAAAGAGATTAAAAAGGTGAGGGCATTAATGAAGAAAAGACTGGATAAGCTCAATTTAGAAAGAAGGGGAAGTCCGATGAGTAAAGGGGCAATAAATTTGATAAGATCACTAACGAGTGTATAAGAAATATTGAAGTTTTCTATTTCCTCTTTTGTAAGCATATCTGGAATGAGAGCGCGACTTGTCGGACTATATAATGAGGCAATCGCATTTAAAAAAAGTTGGACGAGGGTTAGAACTGTAATCGTCTGCCAAAATGATAACTCTGAAGGTAAAAATAAAAGAGCAACCACGAGACAAATGATAAAACTGAGTCCATCATAAAAGCGTAATAATTTTTTCTTTGAGTAGCGATCTGCACTAAATCCCCCAACTAAGTTGAAAAGACAATTTGGTAAAAAGGCAATGGCAGAAACCGTTCCTAAAATAGAGGTTGATTGAGATTCATTAGCAATAAAGTAGCTAAGGTACAGTGAGAAAATTAAGGTTCCTAATCGAGAAACTGCCGTGGCCGAAATAAAGGACCAGGCGTTTTTGTTTTTAATCATGAGAAAATCCCCCTTAATAAATGATTTAGAACAGGAATTAAATAGAAATTTTTTCTATGATTCCTAGTTATATCAGCCTTTTTATTTGAATTCAACACTAAAAATATCACTCCTCTTTCTAAGAGAGCAGTGATATTTTTAGTCATCGGGTTCTAGGATACGAGAGAGCTGTCTATGAATGTGAGATCATCGTTATCGAAAATAGCCTGGTTTTTCCTTTAATAGACAAAATGTGAAAAAATAATGGCGTTAATAGGAATAATTTGTTATAATGGGGCTAACTTCTCTATCTTTTATTGGCCAAATGAAAAGGATCGTGAAGTAAAAAGGATGAATTAGGGTGAGTGGATGTTTTTAACGATTGGAGAAAAGATGAAACGGGTCCGTCTAAGGAGTGGACTTAAACAAAGCGCGTTTGAGCGTTATGGAATCTCTCAACATTATTTAAGTTTGATTGAAAATAATCGTCGGCAACCCTCAGCAAAGATGAAGCAAAAGCTTTATGTGGCATTTTGTGAGTTGACGCAAGATCAGCCTCAGTTGAGTGAGTTGCTCATTGATTTATTAAAGGACCCGCAAGATGAGGCACGAGAATGGATCGCCAAACGGCTGGCGTTAACGGGTCAATATGATGAGACGTTACTTCAAGTTGCCAAGACATTTGACTTAACGGAAGTGCTCTTTCGTGGAAATTGGCAACTGGGTGAGGCTGCTGTATCTCATCGAAAATATTCATGTGCCATTGCTCATTTTGAAGAGGCACTCGTTTATGCAGATGAGGTCGGCGAACCTAAAAGTCATTTGTATCGAGCCATTGCCAGGTGTTTAAAACACGATTTTAATGAAGCGGGAGCAAAAGTTTATTACCAACTGGCGTTGACTCATCTTCATCTATCTGAGGATAAGTATGCTTTATTACTTGAGTTGGCGGAGGTGGAGGCAAGTCTTCAACATTGGAAAAAGGCATTGTCTTATGTGAAGGAAAGTGAGAAGAGTTCACAATTGTACATCCAAGTTCAAGGCCTATTACTAAAAGAACAAATTTGGCGCCACCAAGGACAGGCGTCTAAAGGACGAAAATTACTGGAGGCGTATTTAAGTGAACCGTTAGATGAAGCGTTATTGGACCACGTGTTCTATCAGCTAGCACTTAATGAGGCAAGTGAGCAACGTCACTCAAACGCCCTTAAACGATGCCTCTATCTTTTAAATGGTGAAACCCCGGTGACAGATGAGATTCGAACGAAAACATTGTTACTCATGGCTAACATGAACGAAAAAATGGGGGAATACCGAACGGGCTTAAACATCATCAAAGGAATTTCTTATGAGGATTTAAAAGAGCTAGGCCCTCGTGTGCTTAAAGATTATTATGAAAGTTATCTTCAGTTACTGACTCAGTTACACGAAAGAAAAGAGAGTGATCGTCTTCTATTAGAGGTGAATCGATTGGTTGAAAAGGGGGAACTCCATGAAGGGATTCTTCACCACCTCCTTACGTACACGATGAAAACGCGTCTAAAATCTAAAAAAGTTTAAAACATGACTGACTGAATGACGATAGGAGTTAAGGAAATCGGGCATCTTTGAGGGAGAAATTAAACAAAACACTTCAGTAGACGACAAAAGAAGCTAGAGTTTTTTTAACTAAGAGGAAAAATATGACTCACCCATGGTAGCGGTGAGTCATATTTTTTATGTGGTAGTTTATTCCTTTAAGTGTTAGAATGAATTTTGAGAAGAGGTAGGGATAAAAATATCCCAATCAGGATGTCTCAAAAATAATAAAAAGGAGGAGTTTTATATGGCTAAAGATCCAATTATGAAGTCTATTCCAGATGTGAATTGGGGGTATGGTGTTTCAAATTACTCATCTTCTACGGGAGGAAGTGGTGGAAGTAATGGTGGAGGCGGTGGAGGCGGTGGATGTTGTTGCTGCTGCTGTTGTTGCTGTAGCGGTGGAGCATCTGATGTGGTAGAATCTTTAAAGAATAAAAAGTAAGAATTAGATAATAAAAGATACATAATTTATTTATGTATCTTTTATTTAATCTAATAAGGACAGGGGAGTATAGAAATGTATAGAGTTAGGTCATTTTTATTACAGGAGATAGAACAAGGATGCGTATTACAAAATGGAACTGCAACTGTAATAATTACAAATGAGGAATTACTAGGCTTTTTAAAAAGTATTGAACAGAAGGGGATAATAGAGCTAGAAGAAGACTGTTTTATTGAATATTTTCAGGAAAATTACGAAAGCGTTATAGATTTTTTGATAAATACTAATATATTAAAAAAAGTTAAGAAACCACGGTTAGATTTCGATAAGCTTTTTTTAGTGACAAATGATAATGAATTTTCCAAATTATTTGAATACTCTACAACAGGTTTTGGTGAAGAAGTATCTATTTACACGACACAAGATTACCAAACAATTTTAAAAGCTCCCCCCGCTAACGGATTATGTATAGTATTCCTTAATCCTTTTAATTTAGATGAATATATTAGTATATGTAATGAGCTGATGCAAACAGATTTGATATTAAGAACAGGTTTTTTTTATAATCACTCACTTTATTTATCTAATTTGTACAAAAAGGAGTGGTATAATCCCTGTCCAAAATGCTTTTTTTATGCGCTAGAATCTCATCTAAGAGCTACTATTTCGCAAAATGGTTTAAATTTTCAAACGGTGATGGATTTAATTTATGCTAAAAACAGTAATTTTAAAGTTTTTACTAATTTAGAACATTTAGATTTGATTACATTTATAAATTTATTATTAAAAGATATTAAATTCAAAGAGGAAAATTTCGGTATAAATAATATTTATGAGCTTGATTTAGGAACTTATCGGGTAACTGAAGATAGCCCATATCATTGGGAGTTGTGCGATTGTTATGAGTAGGCATTATTGGGATGAGTATATTAAATTTTTTATTGATAATAACAAACTTCGTAATGTATTAAAGTTTCATCAATCAAATATTAATTTATTGGAATTAGATGGGTATGTTAATGCAGAGCTGAACAAAAAGGAATGGATTAATATTAGAAAGAATAGGATGATTTTTTCAGATATATCTTTAAAAAAGTATAATCATAGTGAACTGGAGAAGGATTTACAGGAATTATTTTTGATATTTGATTCTTTTACTAAAAATGCAGATTTTATTACTACTTTTCCTGTGTTGGTAATTTATAAAGAAAGAAGTGACATAGAAAGTGGATGTTACACCTTTAACTTAGTTGATAAGTGTCTTATTAAGTATTGTGAAATAGAATGTAGTGAATTACTAAATATTATGATTAGAGAGGGAGTTAGTTGGTCACTTAGTTATTTTTTGAGTATAGAGGAGAGTATTGCCGCATATGGTGGAATTGGATATTTAAAAGGAATTTTCCAAATTGGACAAATTAGTAAAGATGTTGAAGGCGGTATGGAGAATAAATTATTACATAATATTTTCATAAATAGTCAAAAGTTCACGCATGAAATTGGAATTAATTTAAGAAAACAATTATTAATTCATACAAGTTTTATAGGGGTGTAGAATGTTATTTACTATTAATAATTATGGGATTTCAAGTAGTAATTTTTTAAACAGAGATTATATTGCCTATGCTAATTTAGGAAGTGCGGATACTTATTTGGGAAATACACCAATTGATTCGTGTGCAATAGATAGTTTAAAAATACAATCGCTATTAAAATGCTATCATGAATACTTAGAAAGAATAAATATTGGTTTTCAGCTAGCTGTAGCAGAGGATGTAATGGTGCTCAATTATATAGATTTTCAATTTACCTCATTAAAAAGGTTAAACTTTGGGTATGGCGAGACAAAGTTATTTGGTAAAGTAGATACAACGGGAACTGCAGCAGGTCTAAGGTCCGATCAAGTAGTAAAAGCGGGTATTTTAGAGTTAATAGAGAAGAATGAGATGTTATTGTTGTGGTATTGTAAAAAAGGAGTTTATTTTAAAAAAAATGCCTTTATTAAGAAAACTATAGCTAATATGGCTTTTTCAAGTGAACGGGTTGAAATATTTATGTGTCAGGAGATAAGTAATTATTTTTCAATTTTTGTGGTACTTATTAGTCAGAATAGTGTGGTAGCCTCTGGTGCAGGAATATCTGATAGTAAGGTGTCAGCTTTAAAAAAAGCACTTTGTGAGGCGCGGTTATTGGAATGGCAAAATAAAAATAATAAGCTGTCAAGTTATTATTCTATGAATGATTATCAAAGAAGTAGTGTTCTGAAACATATAAATAAAATAGTTTTTGAACTGCCGAAGGTGGATTTCTATGAGGAAGAAGTGAAGAATCTTGAAGTTGTTACCTGGGTTAAAACCATGTATGTTCATCCGTTAAATTTATCAAATAGCTATGGTCCTCTAATAGTGAAATGCATATCTAAAGAATTGTATAATTGTGTTCCTTTAAAAGAAAATATTATAAACTCTTTAGATAAGGCTATTGCGAAAAAATATAAACTCTCTGATAAATATTTAAAATTAATTCCAAATTGTATATTAAAATAATTTATCCTACGAAAGGAAAACGTAATGATTGCAAGAGGATTTTTAGATAATAAAATAAACTTTATAGTTAATAGAGATAATTTTTTAAATCATCATAGTCATATATATATGGAAAGAAGAGATTTTCAAGTAATAAAATCCTATGAGGTAACTCTAGATTACACTACGAAAAATATACTAGGTACAATTGGGGAGTTCTTTGAGCGTGAAGTACTAATAAATACAAATAAAATTAAAATTGGTAAGCTACCTGCTATTTCAATGTTGAATGCAGATATAAAATATATAGAGACTTCTAAGGTTGTATTTGATGTGGATTTTGTTGACTCCTGTGGGATGGCGTCTCACATCATATCGAGTGATATTATAAGGACGGCGATTTTTGAATTTTTTGAGAGGCAGTGCTTTATATTCAACTATCTTTCGCAGGGGTTAGCGGAAAAAATAGATATCGCTAATTGTGATCAATTAGTTAGATATGATATGTATATAAAAAATTTTACGGATGATATAAGCTATTTTAATATATCTCTCAATAATAGCCTCTACGTTATTATTGCGCTAGCTTTTGGAGATGAGAAAAAGGCTATCGGTCTAGGAACAGATACATGTTGTATAGGTGCCGTTTTAAAAGCACAAAAGGAAATTCTTCAAAATTTTGCAGTAGAATGTTCAAAATATAAATATACGGATATAGGTTTTCAATATAAATGTTCCGGTGATATTGATTTATATCATGCAAATTTTTCGACTTTATCACCTTTAAAAGTTAAAGAGAAATACGAGTATTTAAGTGAATCTCCGATTAGGAAGATTGATAGTATGGAAAGGGGGAATTTTCAATTGAATCGATTTTTATATGAGATAAATGAGGTTTATGGGATGGACCCTCATATTGTATTTTTACGCACCAAGCGCTTAGTAAATCATCTTAAAGTTATAAAGATAGTAGACTTTAACTGGTTTCCAAATATGAGACCTGGAATTTATAATGAGTATATTTATAACTACGTTGAGGAAAAAACGAATAAGGTACTTAATCGTGAGGTTGATATTATTCCGTTTCCATAGATTAGAAGGGGGTTGAATGATGAATCAGATAAAGGCTTATTATGTGCTCAATATGAAAATGTTAATGAAAGATAAACTTTCGTTTATCTGGGTGCTCTTCCTACCTTCAATGACATTTGTGTGTCAATCACCGATGCAAGGAGGAGAACACCATCTTCGCTTTTACTGGGCGTATATTATTTTTTCGGCTTATGTCTTTGGCATCGGGCTTCATGCCTTAAATTTAAAGGAGCAGGGGTGTTTAAAAACTTATTTTTCGATTAAACCAACGAGACTCAGCTTTTTTATCGCTAATTTATTGACTCAAATGACGTTTTCATTTGTGACCCTTCTTATTTTTAATCTTTTAGCAGCCCAAGTCCTCCAAGTGAATGTCCTGCCTTTAATGGTATCATCTAGTATCCTCATCATTGCAGGTATACCGATTGCTTTTTTATTTTATGGATTGACGTTATTTAAACGGGTGCATTATCAATCATTAAATACATTGATGGTGATTGCGACCAGCCTTTGTTTATTGGGACAATCAGTTTCGGGTAGAATGGGTATCTTCAATCCTCTGAATTATTTGGCCATGATTGTCATGATGACAAAGGAGCATTTCGTTTTATACTTTTTGTTATCGGTGCTCTTTATTGCCATCGGCTGCTACAGTATTAAAAAATTTTCCGTGATGTCTAACGAAGTGAGGTAATGAAAATGAAACTTGGGCGCGTATCATATCCTCCCATTTTAAAGGAGGTCACTTTAACAATTCCACGAGGAATCACGTATTTATCGGGAAGTAATGGAGCCGGCAAATCCACGTTATTGGATTGCCTAAGTGGGGTTAATCCGGCGTATGAAGGGATCATTTTAGGGAATGAGTCAGTCGTTTATTTAAATCAACAGCTTTACTTTTCCCCACGATTACGGGCGCGTGATTTTCTCGATTTTATTTGTCAATTAGAAGGCATAAAGGCGTACGAACAATTATTTAATGCTTTTTTAAAAACGTATGATTGGGTTGAAACTTATGAATCAATCCAGAATAAACAAGTCGGTAAACTTTCTGGGGGAGAACGTCGATGCTTCTTTTTTATCGTCATTTGTTTTTTAGAACGTGAGTGGTATCTTTTTGATGAACCGTTTGCGGGCGTGGATGAAGCGGGAAAGAAAGTCATGACAAACATGATGAAGGCGCTCCTTCGTCAGGGGAAAAACATTCTTTTGACGAGTCATGAAAAGGAACCTCTTCGTGATTTTGAAGCATTAAACGTGATAGAACTCACCGAAGGGACGTTAATTTTAAAGTCAGCACACAAAAACCACACGGATTAGCGTGTGGTTTTTGTGATTAGTTGGCCCTTGGCGTCAAAGTTTTTTCTTAACGCATGTTCGGTTAGAAAAATTGGAATAAAGAGGACGATGAGTTGAGGAATGTAAAGGAAATCACCGCCGATAGCGAAAGGGATGTCTTTTGCGCCTATGAGGATCAACTCCATTAAAAGGGTGAATACGAGTAAATAGAGGCCCCATTTTTTAAAAAGACGCCCACTGAAATGGTGGGGCATTCCCTAGTAAAGGAGGATGGTGCGCTTAGCGCACTGCCCCAGGGGACCCACTCCCAAGTGTCCTTATTTTTCATCGAACGTGTCGTGCGATATCCCCAGACCGGATTGATGGTTTTGGGGGCGTGTTGAGAAAAGAGGAAACCTATTATTAGCATAGTAAGTGGGATAAAGAGTTGAAATGAAAAAAGGAGTATTTTCATTGGATTCACGTCCTTTGTAAGTTTGAGTTCATCATAACATATGAGATAGTGGAGAGCAAGGGAATTTATTCCTAACGCGTGTGCTGTGTAACAGGTGGTGAGAATTTGATGAAAAGAGGCGGTCTTTTTCCTTTTTTTGTGCCCAAATGTACACGGAGAGCATATAATAAAGTGTCAATCCATCGTCGAGTGAAACGTGTTAAATAGTTAGTCAGCCCCGACAGGAAAGGGAAGGGATGGGGTTTTGGTGAATATTAATCGAGTGGAGGTTTTAATCTTAAATCATAAGGAGCAGGCGGTTAAAAAGTTTGGGCGTAATAGTCAGGCAATTCGTTACTATCAGGAAGGAACGAGCAGCGATTTAATCAATGATTTATATCAACATTGGTTTGGAATTAATGAGGCGTGTATCGTGGCGCATCATTTGGCAACGATTAGTGACGAGCAAGATGATGTCAATTACATGGTGGCGGTCAATCATTTTAATGCATCGACCTCTTACGAATTGAAAAAAGTAAAGGGAAAACGACTTCGCTACGTCTTTGTCTTTTTTGATCAAGAAGAGCAAGAGGCCCGTGCCTACGCTTATCAACTGCTTAAGCCAATGCTCCTTGGTAACAAAACGCAACCGGTATCAGTGGATATCGATTATCATAATGTCACTTTTTATTAAGAAAGATTAAAAGGGGAAGAAAGCTCTTCCTCTTTTTTTATGCGAGATTTTTTGTGATAGAATCGTCTCTTGTTTGGAAATAGCAATCAGAAAAAACGCCGGCAGGTAGCTCGGTTAAAAAGTTAACGAGCCAAAAGGTCCCACCGAATAAGTTAATATGTAAAAACGAAAATCCAAGCTGTTGTAAATAAAGATAGAAAATAGCACCAAAAATAGCGAGCGAACTCGTGTAAGAAATATTAATCATAAAATACGCGTGTTTAATTTTTTTGATGGATGTTTCCATGGCAGGTTCCCCCTTTTTATTGCAACGCTCCGCATCTATTAAAGGGAGGAGATTCCCGTTCAACCGATGAGGCGTTTTCTTTTTTCTATTATTACAGATTTTTAGGGGGGGACAAGAATTGTTTGGTAATTATAACCATTTTGTTACTTTTGAGAGCAAGGATTGGACCTTTAAGTTTTCTTTAAGGTTCGTCGGTATAATGAAAGAGGAAGGCGGCTTTTCAAATCCATACACGCCGGTTAGGAAAGGCCCAATGAGTCATATCGCAAATGAGATGGGAGGTCTATCAATGGCAAAACTAATGACGTTTAGACGGTATGAGAAAAAGTTTATGTTAACCCGGGCGCAATATGAGGCGCTGATTCCACGATTGTTAGTTTATATGGAATTGGATCATCATTGTAAGAATCATCGGCCCTATTCCATTTATAACGTCTATTATGATACGGTGAATTTTGATGTGATTCGCCATTCGATTTCGAAGCCTTATTATAAGGAAAAGTTGCGTTTACGGAGTTATCGTATCCCGGGGAGTGAGGAGGAAGAGGTTTTTTTAGAGTTGAAGAAAAAAATTAAGGGCATCGTGAGTAAACGCCGAATGGCGCTCTCGTTAGCAGAGGCCAAGGCGTTTGTAAAGTGTGGGATTTTACCGACAGTTAAAGATGAGAAATCGAGTCAAGTGATGGCAGAAATCGCCTACTATTTAAAACATCATCGCGTGCGAGAAGCGGTTTATGTTGGGTATCAGCGATATGCCTATTTTGCAAAAGATAATCCCGATTTTCGTCTGACGTTCGATTTTAATATTTTGACTCGACGTGAGGTGTTAAAACTAGAAGCGGGTTATTTTGGGACAGAATTGCTAGGCCCCTCTGAGTATTTAATGGAGGTTAAGATTTTAGGGGCAATCCCTAGTTGGTTTACGTCGCTGTTATCGGAGCTTCGTATTTATCCGACACATTTTTCAAAATACGGTCAGGAGTATTTAAATCATTGTCAGTTTAGTGAAAAAAGGAGAGAACAGTTATGTTAGAAACGATTATTCAAACGGTTGATGGGACATCATTGACGTTAGTAAATACGTTAATCATTATTGGAACGTCATTTCTTTTAGGGGCGCTCATTAGTGTGGTGTATATGAAAACGATGAAAAAGACGGGGTATAGCCCAAGTTTTGCTGTTACGTTGATCATGTTACCGATGATTATTTCGGTGATTATTTTGCTCGTTGGTAATAATGTCGCTCGTGCGTTTAGTTTAGCGGGGGCCTTTTCGCTCATTCGCTTTCGCAGTGCCCCAGGGGAGCCTAAAGATATTGCTTACGTCTTTTTTACATTGGCTGTTGGACTTTGTACAGGGATGGGCTATCTCGGATATGCTGTTATTTTTACGGCAATCATGTGTGTCGTGATGTGGGGAGTTGAGGTAACAAATTTTGCGCGAATGAAAACGAAGACGATGAAATTAAAAATTGTCGTTCCAGAAGATTTGAATTATGAGGGAACGTTTGATGAAATTTTAGAGGATTATGCGTTAACTTATCACTTAGATCAAGTGCGGACACGGGATTTTGGGGCGCTTTTTGAGTTAACTTATACGCTAAGTCTCGATGAATCGACGTCTCAGAAACAGTTGATAGATGAGATTCGATGCCGAAACGGCAATTTAAATGTGACGTTAATTCAATCTGAGTTAATGGTTTAAAGTGAAAATAAAGGAGCCTTTGTTATGAAAAACAAGCGAATTTACCGAGGTATGTTTTTAAGTCTAGCTTTAATCGCTGGATGTGAGGGGGTAAAGGATTCCCCTTCTTCGGCGGACGGAATAAAAGATTCCCTGTCATCGACGTTAACAGAAGGGACTGCCATCCAATTAGGAGAAACGATTACCATTGATGGGGAGGGGGCGACGGCGTCGGACCAAACCGTAAGGATTACACAGGCGGGAACGTACTTAATTAGTGGAACGCTTGAGGATGGTCAGATTCAAGTAGAAGTTGGCAATCAAGAAGAAGTGAATTTGGTTTTGAATGAGACTCAGATTTCTTCCACCACTGGTGCGCCTATTTTAATCACGCAGTCTGCAAAGACAACGATCACGCTAATGGAGGGAACACAAAATGTTATTTCCCATCAAATGGTCATGAATGATGGGGAGGAAGTGAGTAAGGAAGAAAAGGCGGCTATTTTTAGTCAGGATGATTTAATGATAACGGGGACGGGTTCTTTAACGGTGGATGCAAAGACGTATAATGGCATTGTGAGTCAGGATGATTTGGTGATTGAGGGTGGAAACTTTGTCATCGAGTCGGCTAATCACGGGCTAAAGGGGAAAGATTCAGTTGTCATTGAAGAGGGGACGTTTAAGATGACGACGAAGGGAGATGCCATTCAATCGGATCAAGGGGCAGATGAAGAGAAGGGATTTATTACGATTCGTGGGGGAGATTTTGATTTAGTGGCAGAGCAAGATGGAATTCAGGCTCAAACGAAGTTAGTCATCGAGGGTGGAACGTTTAAGATTGAAACGGGTGGTGGATATGAAGCAGGCGCGGTAAAGGAAACGACGTCGCAACCTCCTTTTAATCGTGGAGCCTCGGCGACGGCCGAGACGGCTACTACTCCTAGCGCTAAAGGTTTGAAAGCGGGCCAGGAGTTAGTGATTGAAGGCGGAAGTTTGACGATTAATTCAGCGGATGATGCGTTGCACACGAATGGCTCATTATGGATGAATGGGGGAGAGGTGACACTTTCAACGGGGGATGATGGGTTGCATGCAGATGAGACGGTTGAAGTGAATGGTGGAACGGTTGATATTTTAACGTCTTATGAAGGTTTAGAAGGTCAAGTCGTCCGAGTCAATGATGGGGTGATTCGATTAGTCGCCACCGATGATGGGATAAATGCTGCGGGTGGAATGGATGGCTCTGGATTTATGTCTTTTTTTAATCCAACGACAACCGCACAACAAGAGAGCGAGTCGGGATGGATTGAACTTAATGGTGGATGGCTTTACGTCAACGCCTCGGGAGATGGTTTAGATGCAAATGGCTCAATCATCATGACGGGCGGTGTGGTCATTGTTGAAGGGCCGACGAGTGGACATGATGGCATTCTTGATTTTGATGAGACATTCGATCTTCAAGGGGGACAGTTGATAGCCTCAGGAGGTGTCGGAATGCTGCAAACTCCGAGCGAGACTTCAACGCAACCGACGTTGGTGATTCAAGATTCATTTGAAAGTGGCGAGTTGATTCACATTCAGTCCGAAGAGGGGGCAGAAATCGTGACTTTTTCTCCGTCGAAAGCGTCACAGGTCCTGATCATCAGTTCACCCGATCTTAAGATGGAATCGACCTATTGTGTGCTAAGTGGGGGAGCGTATTCGGTAGAGGCGACAGATGGAGTGTATCAAGAAGGAACCTACACCGAAGGAGAGGAACGATTCCAAGTCGTCCTTTCAGATTTGATTACGAGTAACGGGACTTTAACTGGTGATGGGATGCGCGGCCCTGGAATGAAAGAAGGACCTGGGATGAGAGGGACCAAAGACATGAGGGAAGCACCGGAAATGAAGGATCATCCAAAAATGGAAATGAATTCGGACTTAAAAACCCCTACGTTAAATTCTTTTTAAACGAAATGAATAAAGGCAGTCCGATGAATGCGGACTGCCTTTGTGGTAAGAAGGAGAGTTAGAGAGGTGAGGAGGTTAAGGAGAAGATTTCAAATGTTATCAATGTGCAACGTGAATAGTCATTTACTTTGTGCCTACTTATCCCCATCTTGACATCGTAAGAATAATAGAGTTACAGTTATAAAATCTGTTGTAGCAAGTTCAAAGTTGCCATTAGAAGACTGGTTAGAATATGCCAAATGCATGGTTTTATGCTTTAGTATCCGTCGTTCATTTATTTAAATTTTGGGACGTAAAGACCTCTTTTTACATACGCCATCGAATTTTAGATACCATTCGTTCTTATATTGGGATGTGACATTCAGAGGAAATCGTGGAGATAGATGAAATAAGCGCCTTTTGGCTAATGATGAGTTTGAATATCATCGGTATGATTATAAGTATTACTGGTGTAAGTAGTTTAATATTGATTGGATACTTATGGTAGTTTATAATAAAAACATAAAGTACTGAATAATCGTATTAAATAACGGATATAGAAGGAGGTGGGGGTGTATGAAAGGGCAGATTAATAAAATTTGCAATCATCCTATTGTCATTTTATCAACAGTAGTGGTTTCAGTGTTTATTGGAGGTGTTCTTGGTGTTTTTGCTTATTATGGACAATGGTTGGGGTAGATAATATAACCTAATTACGCTATTAATTTATTAGGAGTAAACATAAAGGTGGACAAATTAATTTGTCCACTTTTATATGTTCTCTTATCAAAACTATCTTGAACGACTCGGTACTCAAGTACCGCGATTCCTAGTCAATACCCTAGATAAGACAGGATTCCCCTAGGGTACCAAGATGATTCCCACCGCTGATTAGTGGAAATAGGTAAACGAGCCTGTCGCTTAAAGACCTAATTTTACATATAAAAAAGGGGAGAAATGGAGTCATCTCATGGATGATCAATTTTTCCCGATGATAGGTTTTGCGGTTCGCTTTTCTTCTCAGTTAACCAAGAGTCGTTATCTTGTGTCTAGGAAGGTTTGATAGGTAGGGTGACAACAAAGGTTGTTTTTCCAGATGAAGTACTGGTTGCGAAAATATTTCCGTGGTGTGCCGTGATAATGGATTTAGCAATGGCGAGTCCAAGTCCATGACCGCCTGTTTCTCGTGTGCGCGACGCATCGGCACGATAGAAACGATCAAAGATTTTAGGAAGATCTTCAGTTGCAATGACTGTTCCTGTGTTTTGGACGGTCAGTTCATAAACAGAAGGACGTCGTTTGAGAGAGATGTGAATGGTGCTACCATCTAAGGCGTGTTTAATGGCATTATCGAGTAAAATAACGACGACTTGTTGGATTCGTGTCACATCGCCATATGCGATCAGTTCAGGTTCGATGTCAAGCGCTAATTGTTTATGGGATTCAAAGGCTACTGACTCCAGTGGAAGAATCGCGGTCATGAGAGCGTCGCTGAGTGAGAATGGGGTAAGCGTCATCTCCATTTCCTGGCTATCACTTTTCGCTAAAAAAAGGAGATCATTTACGAGCTTTTCCATCCGATTGGATTCTGTCTGAAGGTAATTGATCCATTTTTCTGAGGCCTCGATGGTCTGTTTAGGGTGAGTGGTTAGCACTTCGAGTGTTGTTTTAATGACAGCAATTGGTGTTTTTAATTCATGGGAAGCATCCGCCATAAATTGTTGTTGTAATTCATAAGACTTGGCAATGGGGCGAATGGCCCAGTTGGCTAAAAAGTAGCTAATGATGGTTAGGACAATGAGTGAGAGACCACCAATGGCCAGAAGAATCATCGTCAGTTGTGTCAACGTTGCCAATTCGGCGGAACGGTCTAAGAAGACAAGTAGCTTTTCACCGTCCGGTCGTGGTTGGATAAGATAACGCAATTTAAACCCCTCAAAGGAAAAGGTTCCAGTTTCCTTATCTTTGGCTAGCACCCTTTCAACAAGTTCCTGCGGAGATTCGATGGACGTATCGGGTGGCAAATGGGAAATAGAGGCGACGATTTGTCCCTCTTCATTGATTTTAAAAATGAAGCTTGATTGAAGCAGTAATGGATTAAAAGGAGATTTTTTCAAGGGTCCCCATTTTTTCGGCTCATTCATCAAAGGAGGTGGAAGATTTCCATCGTTTCTTGCCAACTCTTCCATGATTTTTAGCGCTTGCCTCGTTTCAGCTTTAGACATCAAACCGTAGGTACTGATGAAAATAGATAAAAATACGGTCAGTAAAATGGAGAGATGGATGAGAAGAAAACGTCGTTTTAAATGTGGAATCACTCCTCCCCTCCTCCTAACGTGTAGCCGACGCCACGGACAGCCTTAATCATAAGAGGAGACTTTATGAATTGAAGCTTTTTCCTTAGAAAGGATATATACACCTCAACATTATTATAATCGACATCAGCATCATATCCCCAAACCTTTTCGATGAGCATCTCTTTCGTGACAATTTGCCGTTTATGATGCAATAAACAACTCATCAAGTTGAACTCTTTTAGCCCAAGTTGAATCTTTTTCTCCCCATGGCAAAGTTCGTGGGTTGAAAGATGAAGAGACGTTTCTTTGAACCGAAGGCAATCTTCCGTTAAGACGTTGCCTTGCCGACGTAGTAGGGCCCGAATTCGGGCAAGCAATTCTTCAGTTGAAAACGGCTTGGTTAAATAATCATCAGCGCCTAAATCAAGACCATGGACTTTATCTGAAACTTGATCTTTGGCAGTTAAAAGTAAGACAGGGGTCGTTACATCGTACTGACGAATCATGTTCAATACGTCAAATCCATTTCTTTTAGGGAGCATCACATCTAGGATGATGACATCATAAATCCCACGGAGTCCATATTCAAGTCCGGCTTCGCCATCGTAGCAACAGTCGACGATATACTTTTTCGCTTTTAACAGATGGGCAATGGCATCCGATAAATGACGTTCATCTTCAACTAATAAAAGTCGCATTTTAATCACCTCACTTTCATTTTATCACACATTTCTTAAAGGATTCTGAAAAAAGAGGGGCGGTAGCCGTTATTCCTGTCGCCATCAGACTGTTAATTTTTTTTGTGCAAATCATGAAACAGATGGTATGAATCAAAAAAATCGACAATATAATGAAATGAATATAGGTTTTATCGATGGGAAAATGGGGTGGAAGAGATGATGAATTTTTTAAATAATATGAATTTGTTACCTAAAAATTTTATCGTTGCAAATATTGTTGAAATTTTGAAAGAAGACCCGGATAACGGGGTTGATAAGTTGTATGAAATGTCGGGAACGTTTATCACCGATCCGCAGATTAAGGGTGTGATTGACCAAATTAAAATGTATTATGATACGCATCCTGCGATTAAACGATACGTCAAAAATATGATGTATAATACGAATAAAACGTGTTTGAATCATTTTTTGCAAAATGTTGCGGTGAAGGAGTTGTGGGAGGGAATTTCAACACGTGAGGAGATGTCTAAAAAGTATTCGGTCGCGATTCCTAATGCGTTAGTGTTAGACCTTGGGATGACGTGTCCGCTGTCGGGGCGTGGTTGTACCTGTCGACCTCAACCGGGAAATGTGATGCCTGTCTCTGAGGTTCATCGTTTAGTAGGGGAGGCACGGGACTTAGGTGTTCATATCGTGGTGTTAACAGGAGGGGACCCATTTTTAGAGGAACGATTATTTAGTGTGTATGAAGCTTATGATGATGTCGAGTTTATCGTCTTAACAACAGGACTTGCCGTGACTTCAGTTGTTGCACAACGCATCGCAAAACTTGGAAATGTGTTACCGCTCGTTATTTTAGAGGGGACCCAAGCCTTGGATTCAACGACACAACAAACGGTTTTACGTTCCCTTGATATCATGAAAACAAACGGCATTTTATTCGGTATTTTAACGCCAGTGACACCCAAAAATGTCGCGCAGGTGACAACAGATGAATTTATTTTACCGCTCATTCGTAAAGGTTCGCGTTTGAATGGTTATGTCATTTCATTACGGCAAACGGAGGCGCCATGGAGTCATGAGGCGCTCAAAGACTTAGAGGAGCATATTTCCTTTATTCGTCAAACCCGCCCATACGTCACCGTTTTACTTGAAACGGATCAGATGACTAAACGTTGCGCAGTTGGTTCATTGGCCTTTCACTATGGTTTTGATGGACAAGATCAAGTCCTTGTTTTTCCACGAGTAACAACGACACAAACTGTGAATCAGCCATTAATTCAGGTGCTTCGCTTGATGCGTTAAAAGACCTAAATGGAGTTCTAGAAATAAGGAGCTTTGTTTGATATAATCACCTCCAGAGAGAAAGAGGTGATTTTTTTATGGCACAATGGTTGATTTTTGCTTTATTAGCCGCAGTGAGTGCAAGTTTCGTGACGATTTTTACAAAAATCGGGATTCATCATTTAACGCCGGGGTTAGCAACGAGTGTGCGTGCAGTTATTATGGCTATATTTTTAGTGGCCGTTTCGTTCAGTCGGGGCGACTTTCACCAGTTAAAAGAGCTTGTGATGTACAAGCGGGATGTTGCATTTTTAATAGGGGCTGGAATTTGTGGGGCACTTTCATGGTTATTTTTAAACATCGCATTGAAAACGGGAAAAACATGGCAGGTCGCGCCTATCGATAAATTATCAGTTGTGATTACCGTTGTTGTTTCGTTGCTGATCTTCCAAGAAGAAATAACCATGAAGGGAATCATCGGCGTTGTTTTAATTGCAATTGGGACCGTATTTGTAGCGCTAGCTTAACAGGTGAGACGGCATTAGCTTATTCGTTTGGTATGTTAAAAGCCCTTCATTTTCGTTTGAAAATGAAGGGCTTTTAACATAAAATGATGACCTGAAGCCCATTCTATCCCATGATTAAATTTTTAAAAGCTTCACAAGAATATATTAATATTTAAGAACTGTCTATTAACTTTTCTTCACCTTTTAAATCAAAAACATTTTCTAAATCAACACTCGTCATAGTATGAAGATAAACATCTTCTTCACTACTTTGATTAAATGCTAATTCATAAGCTTCCTTCAACGAAAGAGAAGTATTATTTTTTGAAAGATTTAAATTAAAATAATAACCTATACAAACTATAAAAAAAACAAAAAATAAAGGGTATTATTATTTTCCTATTATAAAATCTCATAAATCTCCCACCCAAAAAGTACAAAGAATTACCTTGGAGATAAATGGTTTCTCCAAGGTAATTCTTTATTACTATCAATATAAATATATGTACCAAAAGAGATTATTGGATTTTGCCGATTACTTCCTACCCAATGGACTGATGCATATCCAACTTCCGGAACTTTACCAGAAGCAGTACGATTGGTTCCACTATAAGCATTAACATCTTGATTATAACGAACTGCTACTTTAATATTTATATCATTTTCTGAGAAAAACAACCAACATAACCACTAACCTCAATGTTAATAACAATCTGCTTTTTATAATAACAACTCCCATAGTTTTTATATTAAAGCGTATAATATAAATATCCATTCTAAATGAACACTATCTTAAAATCATCAAACAGTGAGGAAAAAAATGAAAAAAACAAAAAACATCCTGTCTTTATTATTAATTTCAATTTCTTTATTTTTAAATTATAACTCAACTAAAATTTTAGCTGAAAATAAAAATTTATTTTTTAGTCATCTCTCAAATGAAGAAAAACTTTCACAATACAATCGAATACTAGATTTACTATTATTTGATTCTATACAAAAATCAATAAATGAAATTTATGGTGAAAATCAACGAGAATATTGGAATTTTGAAATTATAGAAATTGAACGAGGTTATTATCCATCACCATTTAATTATCGTTTAACAGTGAAATTTCAAACCTTTGCTGGGGCGCATAGTGAACCATACGACGATAATATAGCAGTATACGATATTATTAATTTTTCCCCATTAAAAATAAAAGAAATTAAATTCGAACATCATCCAACAGAAAATTAAAAATGTGTATACAACATAATAATATTGCATAATTTAAATAATAAAAAAAGGTAGAAATATTTCTACTTTTTTTTATTTTTCTTTCAAAACCCTACATAATTCATATAACCAACATTCCGAGCATATGTTTCAAGCGTCATTTCACTCTCTAATTCTTCATCCTTTTCAGAATCAATATGAATTAAATCATCATTTTGTGTATCATCTAAATTTAATTTTTTATGCCACTCTTTTATGAATGCTAAAATAAATGTGTTTCTTCCGCCTATAAGATATCTTTTCATTATATCAGGTAAAGCGTTTTATCACCCAAAGTCAGGAAGAACCAACTCCTATTGATTACATATATAGATTTTATTCACCCACACGATTTGACAAAGAGCCGTTTTAAAAAGAAGGTCACCCAATCAGGGGACCTTCTTTAGATCATTCAATTAAACTTGAAGGGTTAGTTCCATTCATCAACGTTTGTTAGGCCTTCAATGTCTGAAGCTTTAAACGTTGGGTTTTGAATTCCTTGTTTACGTTGCATCGTGTAATTTTGTAGCGCTCTAAAGGCAAATTTACCAAGTAATAAGATAGCAATTAAGTTGACAATCGCCATAAATGACATAAATAAATCAGCTAAATCCCATACGATGGCAACCTTTGTAAGAGATCCGAAAATAATCATTGCAACAACAACAACGCGGTAGGCGATTAACCACCCTTTTTTCGTGCTCATAAATTCGATATTCGATTCTCCATAATAATAGTTTCCAATAATAGAACTAAAAGCAAAAAGTAAAATACAAAGGGCAATAAAGTAGTTTCCAATTACTCCGATTTGTGAAGTTAATGCAGCTTGTGTCAGTTGGATTCCTGTTAAATTAGGATCAGCGTGTGTTCCAGATAATAAAATAACAAAAGCTGTACAACTACAAATTAAAATTGTATCTGTAAAAACACCAAGTGTTTGGATTAATCCTTGTTGAACTGGGTGGCTAACTTCAGCAGTTGCGGCTGCATTTGGCGCTGATCCCATTCCGGCTTCATTTGAGAATAATCCACGTTTAACCCCTTGAATAAACATCACACCAAAGGCACCTGAGGCGAATGATGTAAAATCAAAGGCTTCTGAAATAATCAGACCAATTAATGTTGGAATCTTTGTGATGTTTAAAACGATGACTAATAAGGCCACAAGAACGTAAGCGACAGCTAATACAGGAACGATAATTTCTGAAACTTTCGCAATTCGTTGAACACCACCAAAAATAACACCCGCGGTAATAATCGCAAGTAAAATTCCCATGAATAATTTGTCCATTCCAAACGCCGTTTGGAATGCTTCTGTAATGGTATTGGCCTGAACGGCATTAAAGACAAATCCAAAGGTAATCGTAATTAAAATAGAGAAGAGTAATCCAAGCCAACGCTTGTTTAATCCTTTTTCAATATAATAAGCGGGACCTCCACGGTAAGCACCAGAAGCATCTTTTACTTTATAAATCTGTGCGAGCGTACTTTCGACGAAGCTTGAAGCACCACCAATAAGGGCGATAATCCACATCCAAAACACAGATCCTGCTCCACCAACGGCAATCGCTAAGGCAACCCCTGCAATATTTCCTGTTCCAACACGTGAGGCAGTACTAATACAAAACGCCTGGAAAGATGAAACTTTTCCATCTTTTGATGATTGTAAGGCACCATCTCCGAGTAATTTAATCATGTCTTTAAACATTCTAAATTGTACGAATTTCAACTTAAAAGTGAAATAAAATCCTGCGATGAGCAGTAATACGATGAGTAAGTACGTACCAATATACGTATTTCCAAAACTAATAATTGCATTAAGGAAGGTTAAGATCTTTTCCCCGATAACTTGTAACATTTCCATAATGTCCTCCTTTTGATGTTATATTATTGTCATATTCTGACACTCCCGCCAATAAGTATATCGTAAAATTGATGAAAATGGAAGAAGAAAGAAACAAAATGAAAAAAATGCCAATTTAAAAAGAGCAACTTGCAAGAAAGAAGTTGCTCTTTTCATTTAGTTTTGGAAAGGTTTAAATCCTGTGAGAACAAGTGTTGCCCAATCTGAATCAGGAGTTGTTTTCCATTCACATGTGACATTTAATTTTTTTAACCAGGCATTTAATCCTGTTGCAGTTTTACCGTCTGTTGCTGCCTGACGCCCAAAGACCTCTTTAATATATTCAAGGAGCTCCTTTTGCATCGTTGCATCTAGTGGCTTATCGATTAATGTTTCTAAATGTTCACGAACAGTGGTATAGTTTTGTTTATCATCGCGGTATAAATCGTTGACTAATAGTTGACGCTCACGATTTAACTCTAAGACAACCGCTTTAATTTCATCATGATTCGTTAAATATTTTTTAGCAATATTCATCGCTTGAACGGCTTGATCAATTTTAACAATACGTTTTTCAATAGCTGAACTTTTCATGTTTTCACTTCGCATTTCTACTAGTTTTTATTATAAGCCTAAGCATTATAACACTCTTATTTTAACTTTTCAATATAGGAATTTAAAAATTTGGTGTGATGAATGAGGAAAGAAAGTAAGTTGCTTTTTTTATTCGATTTCTAAGGAGAAAGGTTAAGGGGAGCATCTTAAGGAACAAGGGATAAAGAAGAAAAAAGAACCATATTTTTGTATAAAAGAAAAAGATTTTCGTCTACAATAGAATATTATGGTTAATGGTTGATAAAAGGAGCGGGCAAGATGAAGATTTATATTGATGCGGATGGATGTCCGGTAGTGAAGGAAACGATTGAGGTGGCGACTGCTTTTTTGATTCCTGTTGTGATTGTTTGCGATGTGGCCCATGAATTTTTTTTGACGGGGTAGAAGTTGTGACGGTCATGCGGGGGATGGATGCTGTTGATTACGAGATTATGAATCGACTTGAAGTTGGCGATTTGGTTATTACGCAAGATTATGGCTTAGCGGCGTTGGTGTTAGCCAAGCGTGGTTATGCATTGAATCAAAATGGACGGCAGTACGATGAAAATAATATTGATGAACTGCTTTATCGTCGGCATACATTAAAGAAATTAAGGCAAGCGGGTGAGCGAGTGAAAGGTCCTAGGAAACGTTCAAAGGAAGATACGGCTCATTTTGTAAAAGCGTTGACGACATTTTTGACCGAAATTTGTGAAACCTGTTCTAGATAAACTTATCAAATGGCGAAATTTAAGGTATAATAGTATTTTTGAGACTAAAATGTCAGGTTGAATTAAAAGTTAAAAAAAGTTGGCTTGCTTGAAAAAAGGGGGGGGATTCAAACCAATGGACAACCTCCCATAAAAAATATCCGAATCCTCATATGATCAAGATGGGAAATATGAGGACTTATCAATTGGATTTGAATAAGCATGAGAAACTATCTACTTAACGGACGCCAGTTTTGGAATGAAGATGGTCATTAAAGACTTAGTTGTTTGCAGTGACGCATATTTTTTTAAAAATATCCATCAAATACCCGTCGTTCGTAAGTGAGAGAGGCGTTTAAAACGACTTCAAAAACATATTTCTTGAAAATATAGAAGGAATAAAAATAATTAAAAGGAGGTGAAACCCGTTGCCAATTTGTTAAAACAGCAAATATTATAAAACTCGCAATTCGGTGACGACACCGGTGGTAAAAAAACAAGAAGTCATCCTACTTCACCTCATAACGAATTAGAGAGTGAAAACCAAACCTTCTCGTCTTGCTATAGAGATTTCAACTCTTCTTGGTATGATGAGAAATAAACGGTTATCAAAAGCTATTTAAAAGCAAGTCTCCTATGCATTTAAGCGCTAAATTCACTATAACGGTGAAAAGTATCGGGACGAGTTCGTAGAAGCTAATAAGTGCAATCCTTCGTTTAAAATTTGTTCTTGTTGTGAAAATATTAAATCGGAAACGGTGAACAGAGGACCTAACAAGTAAGGATAGAGTTTTATAATCTTTTGGCAACGGCTGTGTGATGCTAACGTGGATGATTGCTTTATCACTTTTTGTGATACAGTTTATCAATTTATGGACCATCTTACGAATGATTTTTAAGCGCAAAGATGAACCTATTTATATTATTGCATGGACATTAATTATGACCTTTATTCCGTTTATCGGATTTTTATTGTATCTTTTATTTGGTCATGGTCCAATCATGGCTAAAAAAGCGACGTTTCTCGATGAGGTAGAGGAGCGGGAATATCAGGAAACGGTGGAGTGGCAACTGAAGAAATTGATGAATCGACGCATTCATTTTCCTTATTTATCGTTTATAATATTTAATTTAAATTATAATAAATCACTGGTGATGGGGGCAAAGACATTTACCTATTTTAACGATGCAAAGGAGAAATATGAGGCATTGCTTGCGGATATATTAAATGCCAAAGATTCGATTCATGTTCTTTACTTTATTATTCGTGGGGATGAGAGTGGGGAACGGTTGATTCAAGCATTGACACAGAAGGCACGCGAAGGTGTACAAGTTCGACTTGTGTATGACGATGGGGGCAGCTTTATGACGCCTGCTTCTTTATTTCGTCCACTAAAAGAGGCTGGGGGGATGGTTGTCAAACACTACCCGGCAAAGTTAAAGATTTTTACCCTCAATTGGAATTACCGTAATCATCGTAAAATTGTTGTTATTGATGGGAAGATTGGTTATTTTGGCGGGATGAACATTGGCGATGAGTATTTATCGAAAAATCCGAAGTTTACCCCTTGGCGAGATGCCCACGTCCGTGTAACGGGAGAGGTTGTTCGTTCATTACAACTTCGGTTTTTAAAGGACTATACAGCTGTTATTGAACGTCTGTCAGATTTAGAACAGATTAAAACGCATCTTTCACGTTATTTTCCCGAAGAAGATCACGAGGATGCTGAAATTGAGTTACAACTTGTTTATGATGGACCGGATCAAGAACGGGACCACATGCGTGCGACTTATATTAAGTGGGTCACGATGGCGAAGGAAAGCATTTGGATTCAATCGCCTTACTTTATTCCAGATAGTGAGTTTTTACATGGATTAAAAATTGCTTCTCATTCGGGAATTGACGTTAAAATTATGATTCCAATTATCCCGGATAATCATTTCGTCCACCGTGCCACGACCTCATATATTAAAGAACTATTAGAAGCGGGGATTGAGGTTTATTTTTACGATGGCTTTTTACATTCTAAAACGATGGTTATTGATGGTCAATTAGCGACGATTGGGTCCGTCAATATGGATGTTCGTAGTTTTAGTATTAATTTTGAGTTGGCGGCATTTATTTATCACGAATCAGTTGCCCATCAGCTAATTGAGCAGTTTAAAGCGGACCAGCAACGGTGCCGTTTATTAGATTTGACAGATGAGAACAATAAATCGTGGTGGATGAAAGCGGAAGAGTCAGTGTATCGTCTTTTATCCATGCTTATGTAAGGTTTTAAAAAGGAGAAGTTTAAATGAAGTATCGTTTAGGGATGCGAACCATTAAGACGGCGCTAGGGGCAACCCTAGCTATTTTAGTGGCGCAGGCACTAGGATTAAAATACGCGCTATCGGCAGGGATTATTACGGTGTTAAGCGTGCAAAATACGAAGCAAAAATCAGTAGAAATAGCGAAATTACGTTTATATTCAACTGTACTCGCTCTGTTATTGAGTGGGATTCTTTTTGTAACATTCGGATTTCATCCGGTTTCATTTGGTCTGTATTTACTGCTATTTATTCCGTTAGCGGTTGAATTTAAATTGAGTGATGGGATTGTCATGAGCTCTGTCTTAGTGACGCATGTGCTCGGTGAGGGATACATCCATTGGAATTTACTCGTCAATGAACTGTTATTAGTCGCTATTGGTGCTGGCATTGCGTTAATCTTTAATCTCTATATGCCCAAAATGGTTCAACAGATCAAACACGATCAAGCTACAATTGAGGAGCAGTTTCGTAAAGTTTTGTTTTGTCTGGCCAAAACGATTCGTAGTCGTTCCGTGACAATTGATGAGGAAGTATTGTTTCAATCACTTGCGGATCAGTTAGAGTTAGCAAAGGTACGGGCTGAGCACAATCGTCAAAATTATTTATATGATGAGATGACGTATTATGCACAATATATGGAAATGAGGCTGATGCAATATCAAGTTTTAATTGGGATGCGTCAGCTTCTTGGAAAGTTGCAGATGACACTCGATCAATCGATTTTACTGGCGGATTTAACCGAGCATATTGCGAGTAGTTTGCATGAATTTAATACGACAGATGAGCTCATGGTTGAGACAACACAAGTGCTTCACATCTTCAGAAATCAATCATTACCAAAAACACGCGAAGAATTTGAAAATCGCGCCATGTTGTTTCAATACTTGAATGATGTCAAACACCTCTTAGAAATTAAGCGTCAATTTGTGATGAATTTAACGGAGGAACAACTTCAGAAATTTAAGCCGGAGGCGTCTTGCTCTTTGGATGAAAAATAAATAATGAATTTATCACGAGTTGCGGGGTTTGGAGGGTAAAAAAAATCATGTTCACTGAAAGGTTGAACATGATTTTTTTATTTATTTTTTAACTGGGATAAATTGACCGTGGCTGACTTGCATTTCTTCAAATTGAATATCAAATTTCTTTTGGTATTTTTTTAAAGTGCTAAGGTCTTTATCGGTAATAATACAAATTGATTTTCCATCAGAGAATCCGCGGGCGGTACGTCCGGCACGATGTAAATATTCATTTGGATTTGACGGACAGTCAAGGTGGATAATGTGAGTCACAGCGGGAATGTCAAGTCCACGTGCGGTCAGGTCAGAAGAGATTAAAAGTTTGATTTTACCGCTGCGGAAGGCGTATAATGCACGTTTTCGCTCTTCTTTTTTTATATTACCACGCATCATAAACGTTTCTTTTTGGTGATAATTTAATTTTTCTGCAATTTCTTGCATGGAATCGTTTTGGTTAACGAAAATAAGGGCACGTTCTGGATCTTCAGCAACGATCAGTTTACGTAATAATTCGAATTTATCTCGACGATCGCCTTTTAAATAAAAATGAGCAATATTCGGATTCATTGAAATACGATCCGTCATTTTTAAGACGACCGGTTCTTTCATAAATGTTTTCGCTAACTCTTCTGTTTGTGAACTAATTGACGCTGAGAATAAGCATAATTGACGGTCACGTAACGTTGTTTTAATAATATCTTGGATCGTTTTAGTATTTGTATTATCAAGTAAGCTATCTGCTTCGTCAAGGATGATCGTTTTAATGGTATGGGCCGTAATTTTTTTCTTTTTGATGAGTTCTAAAATTCGCCCTGCGGAACCGATAATGAAGTGTGGTTTTTCTTTTAATTTTTTGATTTGTTTATCAATGTTTGCTCCGCCAATAATCGTTGTTGAAGTGACAGGCTCACCCGAGTTAGCCGCTAATAACTTCACTTGGGCATCAATTTGCATGACTAACTCATGCGTTGGGGCTAAAATTAACACTTGCATCTCGCGTTTGGTTACATCGATTTTTTGAAAAAGGGGAAGAAGGAAGGCGAGTGTTTTACCGCTTCCGGTATGCGATTGAGCAATGAGGTCCTGGTGGTTTAAAATCAGGGGAATTGCTTGTTCTTGAATGGGAGTTGGGGTTGTAATCTGTTGTTTTGCTAATCCTTCAATCAGAGAAGGGGTTAATTGAAGCGTTTCAAATGATAAAGACATAGTTGTTCTCCTTTAATTAAAGTTGGGTGCGACAAGATTATTTATCGAATAGTCCGCCACCTTTGTGTCGTTTAATGCGTTTGCGTGCTTCACCAATTTGTTTATCTGGTCGCTTTAATTTATCTTGTTGTTTCGTTCTTTGTCGTTTTTCTTCAATGATTTTTTTCATTAACTCCATATTTGTTGTCATAATTCATTTTCCTCCATATAAACTAATGATATTCTTTTGGATGACCTCTTTTTATTTTATACCATTTACAACGTTTTATCTATACAAAAACCGACAAGTATTTTTGGATGAGGGGTGTCAGTGGTAAGAATAAAAGGGTAGGCTTAGGCGGGCGGTGCGTGAAAAGGCAACGATTAATGTCTGATGAAAAAAATGAAAGGTGTGGTTTGAAATGAAAATTGGTTGTTTAGAAGTGACGCTCGGTGTTCCATTTGTCACGAGTTTAAAGGAGAAGCGGATGATTGTTCGAAGTTTGGTCGTGAAGATTAGAAATCAGTTTAATGTATCGGTTCATGAGGTTGGGGCGCTTGATGTCCATCAACAAATAGTTTTAGGCGTGACAACAGGATCTAATTCAGAAGCAACGTTGCATTCTGTTTTAGATCACGTCATTAATTTTATAGAATCTAACTATGATGTGAGTGTGGAGGAAGTCATTAAAGATATTTTTTAAATGGAACAGGAGAAACCCATAAAATGAAATCATTCGTTTGGGGGTAGTAAAATGGTTCTATAATATTTAGTGTTGCTGATTAAGCAGCACTTTTTTCATAGGATAAAAAAAAGAGACTTCAAGTCTCAATCCTGTTACAATGTTATCGACTAAAACAATATTGAAAGGATAAGATTTAATGTCTCACTCATATTTTACTAGAAAACTTTTAAATATTAAAGATAAAAATATTACATTTTCAGAAGATTATCTTGAGGAAGTGAAGTTGAACGGAATTACTAGCTTTATCTTTAAAGGTATTCTTACGTATCAACCGACTCATTGTCAAAAATGCGGAACCCTATTTGATTCAAAATTTAAGAAGCATGGATTTAAAACCTCTCGAATTGTCATTCCAAAAGTCTCTCTTCACGATACCTACTTAGACCTAAAAAAACAGCGTTATTATTGTGGGCATTGCCAGTCTACTTTTACACTAAGTACTTCAATTGTTGAAAAGAACTGTTACATTTCTTATCATACGAAACACGCCATTGCTTTAGAGGCCCAAAATAAAATTTCTGAATGTGATATCGCACGTCGCCATCAGGTCTCTCATTCAACCGTCAATCGAATCATCCATAGCTTTTATGAATCTCAAACCTTAAACCTTAATTATTTACCTGAAAATCTCTGTTTTGATGAATTTAAATCCGTTAAGTCTGCTGAGGGGCATATGTCTTTTATTTTTTGCGATGCTGACTCAAAACAAATCATCGATATCGTTGAAGATCGTCGTTTAAACTCCCTTCAAGCTTATTTTAAACGATACACAAAGGAAGCACGTCATCGAGTAAAAAATATTGTGATTGATATGTACGCTCCTTACATCAGCCTCATTAAGGATCTTTTTCCTCATGCCCAAATTATCATTGATAAATTTCATCTCGTTCAACATCTCTCTCGTGCACTGAACAAAACTCGAATCCGATTCATGAAAAAGTTCAAAAAGCATGGTCGTAAATTCAAACGTTATTGGCGCTTATTTTTAAAATCTCACGCTTTACTTAATACCACCACTTATCGATCAGTTTACTGCTTTAAACAACCCATGCGTGAAATTGATATCTTAAACTTTCTACTTGATTTATCTCCTGAATTAAAAGCAACCTATGATTTATATCAAGAGTTACTTTTCGCTCTTCAGACAAAAAACTTAAAACGATTTAATCATTTACTCGAAACGGAACATCCGCTTGTTTCTCCTGAGTTTCAAACGGCTTTCCAAACCTTTAAAACTTATCAATCCTATATTAAAAATACACTCTCAACTCATTACACAAATGGTCCCATCGAAGGAATTAATAATAAAATTAAGGTCATTAAGCGTATTGCCTTTGGATATCGTAGTTTCTATCACTTTAAATCTCGTATTCTCATGGTTCAAAATCTAACAAAGCCTAAAACGAAAATCCTAGCAGCATAGCTACTAGGATTTCGATTTGAATTTTCGTTGTAACAGGTTACAAATTAATCAGCAACACTATTTGACAAAGAACCAGTAAAATTAATGCTGCGAGCATGAGAAAAGGCAACCTTGATCAAGGTTGCCTAAATAAATTAGCCTAAAACACCGGCTTTTTTGCGTGAACTTTTTCCTTTTTGTCCTTTGACCATTTCACGGCTTGGTATAAGTTGCGTTTTTTGATTTGCCGTCTGTTGTTTTTTTTGTTCGAGTAGGGCCTTGATGGCTTGCTTGGTTTGGCTCATAGTGAACGTCTCCTTTGTTTAGTTTATTATTATTTTACCGAAAAATGTCGATTTATCCTAGTGGTTCGTTAAAAAAGATTGATTATTTAATAAATTTTAGATATAATAAATTGTCTATGAGAGTGTAAAAATTACATTATAAGTGTTGAACCCCCACTTTGAAAAAACTTCAAACTGGGGGATTTTTTATGTAAAATGGTCAATACTAAAAAAAACACATGGAGAGGAAAGAGGCGAACGATGAAAAAAGAAACATCATTTTATAAGCGATTATTTATTTTAACCTTGCCGATTGTCATTCAAAATTTAATTACGACATCGCTTAATATGTTAGACACGGTCATGATTGGGAGTTTAGGTGAAGTCCAATTGGCGGCAGTTGGGGTGGCGAATCAATTTTATTTTTTATATAGTTTGTTAGTGATGGGTGTAGGTGCAGGTTGCGCCATTTTGATTGCCCAGTTATGGGGAAAACGAGATGAAGAAAAGATTCATGCCGTGTTAAAGCTTGGATTACTTGGGGCAACTGCCTTTGCAGTTGTCTTCATGGTTGTGGGCTTTTTAATGGCACAAAAAATTATTGGGTTGTTTAATACGGATCCCGATGTTGTACGTTTAGGAAGTGAGTATTTACGCATTTCAATTTTTAGTTATTTTGTTTCAGCCATTTCCTTTGTGTATGCAGGCGCTTTACGAAGTATCGGAAATAGTGCGTTGCCGATGTGGGGAAGTTTAGTCGGTTTAATTGTCAATGGCGTTTTAAATGCGATTTTAATCTTCGGTTTATTAGGGGCGCCTGCGCTTGGCGTGAAAGGGGCAGCGATGGCGACCCTTGTGGCACGCATGGTAGAGTGTGCGATTATTTTGACCGTCGTCACGATTAAAGTAAAGCCTTTGCGTCTTCGTTTCCAAGACTTTAAAACCATTGAACTTCCGTTAGTGAAATTGTTATATCAAACGGCGTTACCGGTTGTGTTAAATGAGGCGTGTTGGGGACTAGCGAATGTGACGTATACGATGATTTATGGTCATATCGGGGTCAATGCGATTGCAACGACACAAATTACGTCGACGATTCTAAATTTATTTACGATTGTTATTTTCGGGATGGCCCATGCGTCGGTTGTAATTATTGGAAATGAAATTGGGGCCAATCGTGAGGAACAGGCGCTTTTATATGCGAAGAAGATTATTCGTTTATCTGTTGTTGTTGGTTTAGTGATGGCGGTGACGCTTGCGGCCTTATCACCTGCCATTGTCTTAATGTACAATGTGTCAGACACGGTTCGAGCGGATGCGATTAAGATTTTAATTATTTATGCGATTTTTATGTTACCGCGTGTTTATAACGGAGTGCAAATTGTCGGAATTTTACGAGGTGGAGGCGATGCGAAATATGGATCAATTGCCCAAGGGTTATCGATGTGGTTAGTCGGAATCCCGCTGGCATTTATCGCCGCTTATTGGTTGAAATGGTCGATTTCCTCGGTGATTTTCCTTTCGACGTTAGAAGAGGTCCTTCGTTTCTTTATTTTAAGACACCGATTTAAATCAAATAAATGGATGAATAATATGGTCAAAGATATGGCTTAGTAGTATATTCTACATCCTATTTTCATATCATGCTTGTAAAGATGAGGCGGAGCGTCGCATCCTTACAAGCTTTTTTTATGAAAGGAAAATGGTGTGACGTGAGAGTAACATCAATTTTAAACACGAAGGTTAGGTAAATGGACGTGAATGCAGATGGTAGTAAAAATGAAGACCATGGTTCTTATTGTTTTGAAAACGGAGGGTTTACGTTTAATGGAACAATGGAAGAAATGATTGGAATTTGTGTTCCTCATACGGCCGCTGCAATTTCTAATCTGACGGAGGAAGGCGTAAGAAGAGCCATGCGTGAATGGTTCCCGATATTAAAGCGTTGGGTGTTGAGAGACGTAATGAAAGGTCCATTGATGCAATAGAAGTGTCTTTAGTTTAGCTAGTTATAGGATAAAAGATTTTATTTGATTGATGATAGCCTGAGGGAGGCGAATCTATATGTTCTTTAATAAAATAGGATCTCTCCTTTTGTTAGAGGAGTCCCTACGGTGTATCGTGAGTGAGATTTTTAGTTTTTGATTCCGATTGTTGGATTGAAAGTATTGCAGTTAACGACGTCTGAAATTTCTTTTGCAACCATGTTATTTAGTCTCGGCTATTTATTGTTTAGCTATGTTTTAGGAAGGCTTGCTGATCGGTTTGGGAAGAAACGATTGATTTTAATTGCCTTGGGTGTGGCCTCATTTTTACTTATCTTATGCTCACTGTCCATCGGAGTCGACTCTTTTTTTAAGTGGGAGTATTTTTTGATTGTTTTAGGGATGGGTGTGGCAGTAGTGAGTAAGGAAACAACAATGGGTGCTTGGATTCCTGAGTTGTTTAGTCGTAATGAGTGGTTGAAAGTGAATGGGGGTATTCAGGGAACAAAATCTGTCGCCAATTTAGTGGGGCCGCTTTTAGGTGGGATGATGGTTTCTTCTTTTCAAGTGCCCGTGTCACTGCTGATTCTTTCGGTGTTATTAATAGTAGGAATGGGGATGTTAAGCACGATTAAATCAGTAGAGCGTGAAGAAGTGAAGATAAATGAGGGGACTGAGCCGTTTAGCACTCATTTTTTCAGTCGAGTGAAGCTCGCTTTGAGGGAGCCTTCCCTCCGGGCTGTTTTATTGACAACGGCAACACTTAATTTAGCCATGTCACTTTATCAAACGATTCTTCTTCTTTATCTCATGACGTCGTTGAATTTAGGAGAGTCATTGAGCGGTTTTGTTCTCTCGATTAGTGGGATAGGAGCGATCTTAGGAGCTGTTTTATCTCGTCGTTTCATTCAAGTTGTCGGTTTGAACAGGACGATGTTTTTGATGCCCCTCTTAGGTGGAATTGGTGTTTTATTGATAGCTCTTCCTTTAGGGAAGGCTTGGATGTTTCTTTTGGTGATGGGACAATCTCTTTCTTTATTTGCACGAAGTGTGGGGAGTACAGCCGAACGACGGTGTGGCAATTGAAGGTTCCATCAACGATTCGAGGGGAAATGAATGGAATGATGATGACTTTAACTTGGGGGATGATTCCACTGGGTTCTTTTTTAGCCGCTGTTTTTGCCCCATTCATTTCGTATGCTTGGATGATTGTGATAGCTTAATCATGGGGGCAAGTGTTTGGACGGTTGGCGTGTGGAAAGATTCTTTGATTGCTTCAGCGTCCCTTTCTAGTGAAAGATAAATTAAAAAGTTTGGATTGACTCTTGTCAAGTGAGGGATTTCTCGTTATAATAGTTAACAATAGTAAAGATGATGATAAGAAGGAGTACATTTAAGCGATCTTTTTAGCGAGCTGATGAGGGTGAAAATTCAGTAAGAGTCATTAAATGGAAGCAGTCTTTGAATTGCGCACTGAGAACTAAGAATTTTTCTTAATGTAGGTGTTGCCGGTTGCCCACGTTACGGGTGTCGAGTGGGTCATCGCACGATGACTTATGAGGGTGGTACCGCGAAGTTGTCCTTCGTCCCTTTTGGGATGAAGGCTTTTTTTATTTTAAAAAGGAGGTCATGTCATGGAAGAAATCTTAGAGATTTTAGAACAAAATAGTCGTTATACGGATGAAGAAATTGCCGTTATGGCAGGAAAAACGGTGGAAGAAGTTCGCGAGGCGATTCGTGATTATGAGGAGCGTAGCATCATTGCGGGCTATACAACGTTGATTAACTGGGAAAATACAGGGAAGGAAAAAGTAACGGCCTTGATTGAGGTGAAAGTAACTCCTCAACGTGGTGAAGGCTTTGATAAAGTTGCGGAGCGTTTGTATCAGTTTGATCAAGTACGTGCGTGTTATTTAATGTCAGGCGGTTTTGATTTAACGGTCATTGTTGAGGGTAAAACAATGAAGGACGTCGCGATGTTTGTATCAGAGAAATTAGCGGTGCAGGAATATGTGCTTAGTTGTTCAACACATTTTGTCCTTAAAAAATATAAAGAGCACGGAACCATTTTTAAAGAACGAGAATTTGATGATCGCGAGGTGATTTTCTTATGATGATGGAAGACATGATTTTAGAACGCGTAAAAAAAATGCCCCCATCGGGGATTCGTAAATATTTTGATATGGTGCATGAAATGGAAGGGGTTATTTCTTTAGGTGTTGGAGAGCCAGACTTTGTCACGCCATGGAACATTCGAGAAGCGGGGATTTATTCGCTTGAAAAAGGACATACCCATTACTCATCAAATGCAGGTTTTTTAGAGTTGCGTGATGAAATTTCACGTTACTTACATCGACGTTTTGAGTTAAGCTACCATCCAGAAGATGAGATTTTGGTGACCGTTGGGGGAAGTGAAGGGATTGATCTAGCGCTTCGCGCCCTAGTTGGACCAGGAGATGAAGTTATTATTCCTGAACCAAGTTTTGTTGCTTACCAAGGATGCACGACTTTTACAGGGGCGACACCGAAGGTGATTGAACTAAAAGCAGAGAATGAATTTAAATTGACAAAGGAAGAGCTATTAGCAGCGATAACGCCAAAAACAAAGGTGCTGATCATGCCGTTTCCAAATAACCCAACAGGAGCCATTATGACAAAAGAAGAGCTCCAAGACATTGTTGACGTGATTAAAGATCGGAATATTGTTATTATTTCAGATGAAATCTATGCAGAACTGACGTACGAAACGAAACATGTTTCCATCGCAAGTTTTGAAGAAGTTAAAGATCAAACGTTATTAATTAACGGATTTTCAAAGGCATATGCGATGACAGGGTGGCGGTTAGGGTATGCCTGTGGGCCTAAAACATTAATTCAAGCCATGAAAAAGATTCATCAATACGCGATTATGTGTTCGCCAACTACGTCACAATATGCTGCCATTGAGGCGATGCGAAATGGCGATGCAAGTGTCGAAATGATGGTTAAGGAATATAATCGCCGTCGACGTGTTCTTGTCGATGGGTTTAGAAAGTTAGGACTTGATTGTTTCGAACCGTTAGGGGCTTTTTATGTTTTTCCATGTATTAAGTCAACAGGATTATCAAGCGATGAATTTTGTGAACAATTACTTCTGAGTGAGAAGGTATTAGCAGTTCCAGGAAATGCCTTTGGTGCATGCGGTGAAGGTTATATTCGTGCGTGTTATGCGGCTTCATACGAAGATATTAAAGAGGCACTCGTGCGAATTGAACGTTTTTTAACTCAATTAAAAAAATAGTGCTCAAAGCTCTCCGATGATTTGTGAGAGCTTTTGGCATATTTAAACCGGTCCTTTCATACGTTTGTAAGAGATTGAGATGGGGGGGATGTTGTTGCGAAAAATTTTGTTTAAAACGGTGCTTCATTTATTAGCTTCTGTTTCATTGATGTTCTTAATTATTATAGGCGGCCTTTTTGTTATGCGACAACTCTCCTTTCAATCCACGTTAGCACAAGCTGACCAACTGAACAAACAAGGTGGGATTAGTGAAATGCGCGAAGTCTCTTTAGGTGGAATTTCTCAATACATTGCGATTGAGGGAGAAAATCGGGATAATCCCGTTTGCCTTTTTTTACATGGGGGACCCGGACTCTCGCTTCCATACGGCATAAGTGGCCGTCATCAAATTGAGACGATCAGTTCCCACTGTAATGTTGTTTATTGGGATCAACGGGGGGCTGGGAAGACGTTCAGTGATCAGAAAGGAGACCCTGATTTTACGTATGAACAATTGGAGTCGGATGCAAAAGAATTAATTGCCTATTTAAGAGAGGAATTTGAACAAGATAAAATTTATTTGGTAGGTTATTCTTGGGGAAGTGTATTGGGTCTGCGACTTGCGAAAGCTTTACCGGATCAGTTAGCAGGCTATTTTGGTTTGTCACAAGTTGTTAATCCAAAGGCTTCTGAACGATTGCTTTATGAGTGGTTGCTTGAAGAATTTGAAACAACGGGCCACCATCACTTTATTACGCAACTGCGGCAACTTGGGCTTCCCCCTTATGAGAAGCAGAGTAGTCAACAGGCCTTTCAGGAGTTGTTAACACAAAGTAATGCTTATGTGAAATGGAATGAGGGGCTTCCGAATGTGAATGTGTTACAGTGGTTTTATCAAGTCTTTGCGTGTCCAGATTTATCTATTGGGGAGGCTTATGATACACTATTTCAAGCATCGGATAAGATGTTGAATCAGGGAAAGTACTGGAAGCAATTGCAAGAGGTTAACTTGATTGAAGAAATCAAGCAGGTTCAAATACCGCTTTATTTTGTAACGGGAGCGGATGACTATATTTGTCCGGTTTCTTTAGTCGAGGAATTTATGAATCAAGTGTCGTCAAGTGAAAAAGAATTGTTAGTTCTTGAACATTCAGCTCATTACTTTTCGGTAGAAGATGAGGTGAAGATGTACGATTGGATGAAAGGAAAAATTAAAGGGGCACACACTAACGAGACTTCCGATGAAGAACAAACGGTTGGGGATGTTATTTCTAACTTGTTACAGTGAAAAATTTCAGGAGCTGTCATGACAGGAATCACGAAATGTTTAAATAAGCCGACACCTTTTGAGGTATACTAAGGCTAAATGAACATGGGGTGATTTTAGTGAAGAAAGTTAATTTGTATTCCTGGGCGATTATTATTTGTTCGCTTCTTGCCGTCATCATGACGGTTATTCAATTGACTGTACCACTGAGTGAGACCTGGAATCGATGGTTTAATCGGATTGATACAATGATTTGGTTGTTTTTTTTGTTCGATTACGGATATCGATTGGTGAAAAGTCCGAATAAAAAGCAATTTATAAAGGGAAATAAAGTGGATTTATTAACGATTATTCCCTATTTTTCTGTTCTTCGTTTATTGAGAATTGTTAGAGTGACACGTGTGTTCTCCTTGTTACATTTTGCAAAGGTGCTACGGGCAAGCGCAATGTTAAGTCGGCTTTCTAAGCGAATGGGGGAATTTTTTAAAACGAATAATTTTCACTATATTACGGGTGTGACATTTATCGTGATTTTACTCGGTTCAGGAAGTCTGTCGCTCGTTGAGGGATTGCCGTTTAAAGATGCTCTTTGGTGGTGTGTCGTAACGGTGACAACGGTAGGATATGGAGATATTGTCCCTAAAACGGGAATGGGGCGAATAATTGCAGCCCTTGTTATGATTAGTGGAATTGGATTTTTAGGGGTTTTTACCGGAACCATTTCAACCTATTTTTTAAATCGTCGGCAGGAGAAGAAAAGACCGGCCTACGTGTTAGACCTAGTGGATCGTTTAGTTCACTTTGAGGAGTTGAGTCCGGATGAATTTGAGGAAATTATCTCTATTTTACGGGTGGTAAAAATGGGAGAAGTCTCACCGACGAAGTCTCATGAGGAGGAGACGATCAGACGGAATACGAATGAGGAAAAAGAAGGAGATTACTGTGAAAAGACAGCCAGAATTGATTGAGATTAAACCAGGTTTAAGACTGAGAACACCTAAGAAGGAAGAGTGGAGGCTTGCCCATCCATGGTATCAAAATGAGAAAGTGATGTACCTTTCTGAGGGAGTTAAAAATAAAACTTATAACTTATCACAAATTTATAATATGTATGAATATTTAAGTACGCGTGGCGAGCTTTATTTTATTGAGGTCTTTGAGCACAATCGCTGGTTAGCGATTGGCGACGTGACGCTTTGGGAAGAAAACTTACCGATTGCGATCGGTGTCGAAGCGTATTGGGGTCAAGGAATTGGAAAGGCAGTGATCAACTGCTTATTAAAGCGAGCGAAGGAACTTGGAATGACAAAAATCTCAGTGCCAGCTATTTACCATTATAATAAAGCGTCCCTTCGCCTTTTTGAATCGTGTGGGTTTAAAAAAATTTCAGAAAATGAAACCGAGAAATCATATGAAAAAATGATTAAATAGAAAGATTGACAGACCAGACATTGGAAATTATAATAAAGAATATCATTAAATAATTTTCTAATTATAGGGGATTGGGGGAGAGCACATGGTAAGCTCATTTGCAATGATCATGATGGGCCTAACAGCCATCATTTGTTTTTTAGTACCACTTGGGACACTCTACTGGATTAGAAGACGGTATCAGGCATCACTGAAAAGTTTTCTTGTCGGAATGGTCATGTTTATTGTGATGGTTCAGATCCTAGAAGGACTACTTCATCTTTATTTATTAAAAATCAATCAAACGACAGCAGCATGGCTGATGCAACCATTCATTTATGCGATTTATGGTGGGTTAATGGCAGGGGTATTTGAGGAAACCGGACGCTACGTCAGTTTTAAATGGTTTTTGAAAAAAGAAACTCGGATTCAAGATGCATTAAGTTATGGAATCGGCCATGGTGGAATAGAAGCCATGCTTATTGTCGGAACAACGTACGTGAATAATTTAATTGTCTCATTTTTGATTAATCAAGGACAACTTTCGATGCTCGGATTAGGAGCAGAAGTTGAGGAACAGATTGTAACCCAATTAACACAACTTCCCCCATTTATTTTTGGATTAGCGGGGTATGAGCGCTTCATGACCTTTATTATTCAAGTCGGTCTTAGCGTCTTAGTGTTTAAAGCGGTGAAGGAACGAAAAAAATATTTTTACATCTTAGCGATTGTCATTCACGCATTACTCGATATTCCGGCAGCTTTGGCCCAAGTTGGCGTATCGAATGTCTATGTTGTAGAAGGGATTGTAACATTTGTCGCTATTTTATTTGTTAGTTTTATGCTAAAACAATTAAAAGTTTATCGTCAAGATTTAAAACAACCGGAGGATCCTGAACTAGAGGGTTACCAAAAGGCGGGATATTAAGAGAAGGTAAAGGAGGTGTCCGTTTGCTAATAGGGTTAGCAGCGGAAGTATTGTGAATAAAGCATTTCAAGCATTAGCAGATCCAACAAGGAGAACGATTTTAAAAAAATTAAATAAGGGGGAGATGACAGCGGGGCAAATTGCCGCGTGTTTTGATATGAGTAAACCCTCGATTACCCATCATTTAAATATCTTGAAAAATGCCAATTTAATTCAGAGTGAAAAGCGAGGTCAATTTGTTGTTTATACGTTGAATACAACAGTGATTGGCGATGTTGTTGGTTGGTTTTATGAGTTTGGGTATCGACTTTAAAATAATGAGGAGGAGTCTAGAGCGGTGCTTTAGACTTTTTTTGTAAAAAAATAAAGGATACTTTATGGAATCACGAATGGATGTTGCCTTTTTTGTTATACTAATTTTAAGAAAGATAAAGGGGGAGTATCAGTGGATAATGTGCAGGTTATTTTAGATTATTTATCCGAGTATGGATTGTTTTTTTTGTTTGTCATTGTTTTTTTAGAATATCTTAATTTACCAGGGTTACCTGCAGGAATTATTATGCCAGCGGTCGGTATTTTAGTCGCGGCTAATGATATGAGCTTTTTGATGGCTTTGGTAGTATCTGTATTGGCAGGACTCCTTGGAAGTTATGTCCTATATTTGATTGGGTATTTCCTAGGCCATCCCATTTTGGAATGGTTTTATGAACGCTTTGAGCAAATGCGCCCGGCGATTGAGCGGGCGATACGGTATACGGATCAGTACGGGGATAAGGGAGTCTTTATTGCACGACTCATTCCGGTAGCACGAACATTAGTCTCATTGACGGTTGGGACTGTTCGAATGAATGTCTTGAAATTTACGATTTATTCGACGTTCGGAATTATCATTTGGAATTTTGTCTTTATTTATGCCGGTTATGGATTCGGTCATTTATTTTTAAAATAGGGGGAACCGGGGGAGTTTAAAGTAAGAGGAGGCGCCCCTATCATGGCAATCTTAATGTTTATTTCCCGTGTGATCAGCCTGTTTTTAATGGTTGTCTTAATTTTTTATAAAAGAAAGGAGCCAGCGCTCTTAATGGCCTGGCTGCTTCTTTTAGTCTTTCTTCCTCCAATTGGTTGCGTGATGTACTTATTGTTTGAACGGACCCCCTTGCCGAGAAAAGCCGGACTTTTTTTAAATGATATTAAAGACGAGCGCAGGGGGCGCCAAGCATCGGTTTCCCTCAATGATAAAATAACATCGCTGGTCCATTTTAATGAAAATTATAACAGTAGCCGCCTCTACCTCTATCAAGATTTTATGTATTTTGCAGACGGAAAAAGTAAATATCAACAATTATTTAAAGATATCGAGGGAGCTAAGCAATCCATCCATCTTCAATATTTTATTATTCGAGAAGATGAGGTCGGTCGTCAATTAGTCCAGTTATTGACTGAAAAAGCGGCACAAGGGGTTGAAGTTCGCCTGATTTTTGATAGTGCTGGTTGCTTTGGGACCCGACTTAAATACTTTGCTTCCCTTATGGAGGCAGGGGGACAGGTCTATCAATTTCATCCTCCAACCTTTCGCTTAATTGGATTGAATTATAATTATCGTAATCATCGTAAAATTGTCGTGATTGATGGTCGAATTGGGTATTTAGGTGGGATGAATATTGGAAATGAATATATGTCTTTGGACCCTAAATTTTCACCATGGCGAGATGCTCATTTACGTTTAGTAGGCGATGCTGTTTGGGAGTTACAACATCGCTTTTTAAAGGACTATTACATGGTGTGTGATCATCAAGAAGATGAAAGATATATTAAAGATCACTTAAATCACTATTTTGCCTCTCCTTTATCAACGACTCTGTGTCCAATGCAAATTGTTTCAGACGGCCCTGATACGACGACAGATGATATTAAGTTAACATTTGTTAAAATGATTCAAAGTGCCGTTCATACAATTCAAATTCAAACGCCGTATTTTATTCCTGATTCGTTGTTTTTAGAGACGCTCAAAATTGCAGCTTATTCAGGGGTAAAAGTTGAGGTGATGATTCCAACGATAGCGGACCATCATTATGTGTATCGCACCACGACCTCATTTATTAAAGAATTGCGTGAAGCCAACATTGACGTTTATTTTTATAAAGGATTTTTACATTCAAAGATTATTATTATCGATGAAGAGTTATGTACGATTGGGTCAACAAATATAGATCAACGAAGTTTTAAAATTAATTATGAAATTAATGCCTTTATTTATGATAAAACATTGACGCGTCAAGCGGTTCATCAGTTTCAACTGGACTTAGAAAATTGTTTGTTAGTGGATGATTCCTATGAACAAAATAAATCAGCTTGGATTCGGTTTGAAGAAAAGGTCTATCGACTGGTCTCCATGCTTCTTTAAACAAAGTAATAGTGGAAGGGGGAGAAAAAGATGCTCGTGTTGGTGGTTGTTGCGGTTATCTTGTTTTTTTATAGGGAACAAAATGCCTTCTCGACGACTTTTTATCGATTAACAACGCATAAATTTCACTCTACACAGGGACAGATACGAATCGTCCAGTTATCGGATTTACATTCTAAAACGTTTGGACGGAAGAATAAACGATTAATCAACAAAATAAAAAGGCTAAATCCAGATTTAATTTTTGCAACGGGTGATTTGATCTCATCTACAGATACAAACGGTGGCGCTTTCTTAGATCTTATTGATGGGCTGAAAGGTCAATATCCCATCTTTTATATTGAAGGAAATCACGAAACGACAGCTAGATATGACCAGATGAATAATGAAAGTGGTTGGTATGATGACTTTTTAAGGCAGTTAAAAGAAAAGGGCATTTGCCGATTAGACAATGCTTACCAACAAGTAGAAGTGAATGGGGAGGAACTGTTTATCTATGGATTAACGCTCCCCTTAACGCATTATAAGGCAGTTCCTCAGGCGATAAAAGATCGAGCGAACCACCGTGAGATTACTGATTTATCTGAGGTGTTTTCACCACTTAGGTTAGAGTCAATCAATATTTTATTGGCACATTCCCCATTTTTAGCAACGTTGTATGAAAAGCACGGATTTGATTACACCTATTCAGGGCATGTTCACGGAGGGATTTTGCGACTTCCTTTTGTAGGTGGTGTGCTCTCCCCCGAACGGAAGTTTTTCCCTACGTATAGCTGTGGTATCTATTCCATGAATCGGATGACACTCATTGTGAGTCGTGGATTAGGGAAGCTTCGCTTATTTAATCGTCCCCATTTAGTTGTGGTAGACTTAGTTGCTGATCCAAACAAACCTCGGCACCCAAACGGTTAGACGCTATGTTTAACGTTAGGGTGCCTTTTTGTCGCCTCCAATTATCGTGTAGGGAACTTCATAGGAGGGGAAAAAGCTCAGAGGATTAAAGATAAAGGTTTAGAGATAAACTTTTATTAGGAGACTAGAAGGCAATGGAGATAGGCATCGGACGCCCGTTCGTTTAATTGGCTATCGGTCGAGCAGTCGTCACTATGTTAGACATCTAGGATTGTCCTAAGGAGGGTTACGTGGAACACTTGATTGCCCTAATAAAAGGAGGAACAACAAATTTGGAAATAGATACGTTATTTTCATAAACTTGGCATACAAAGTTTTGGAAAACTGGTGAACACTAAGGGTGTAACAGAATTTGAAAGGAGATTAAGAAGATGAAGAAATTAAACATGGTTTTTAGTACGGCTTTATTAGCCGCAACACTTGGTTTTACAGCGTATGCTAAAGATGAGGTTAAAGAAGTTCCTAATCATCCTCAATTAACAGAGGAACAAAAAGCGGAAGTGAAGCAACAATTTGAAGCCGATTATAAAGAAATGCAAGAAAAATTTAATCAATTAACAGACGATCAAAAAGAAGAAATTTATGAGTTATATGATAAAGTTAACGTTGCTAAAGTAAAATTATTAGATAAATATGTTGAGCTTGAACTGATGACTGAAGAAGAAGTTGAGGCCATTCAAAAACATATGGCAGAAATGTCAGAAAAAATTCGAGAAGAAAAACAATTTATTGGCTTTAAAGCACCTTGTCCAGCTAAACAAACAGAAAAAACGAATTAAAGAGGAACATTATTTAACAAACGATTTAAAAGTTGATAAAATTATTGATTTTATCTGTATAAAGATGAATGATATGACTTTATTTGTTAAAAATAAAAAAGAATGGGGAATGTCACTTGAATCAAGAGACATTCTTTTATTTCTATGCAATGACGAAGAGACCAAAAAGGGGCCTTTTGCATACGATAAATTAGAAAAAAGTAAAGGCGTGTGAAATCATGAGGGAACATCAACCAACAGTAACCAATCAAACAAAACGGGTGATTTCTGCCACAACTCATCATACATTTAAATTAAAATTAAGTGTTGACGAACAAAAAAGAAAAGCCTATTTTGCTCGTATTAGAGGATATCGTGACCGTAAGTAACAGCCACGGTATCCTTTTTTTTGCTCAATAACTAAAAAAATTAAAAATTAGACAATTCTCTAATAATTGATTTATTAAGGGTATCTTATCTTATCCAAATAAAGGGGCGAATTCTTTAAAAAAAGGAGCATTTTAGAAGTAGGGGCATAGTCTAAAAGGGAAACCCTGTCTTTTTAATCAAAGGAGTTATAGGAAAATAGGGACGAAGAGGGCTTTTATCATCAAAAGGGGAGAGAACAATGTTGTATGGGGATCATTTATGGGCTGTGTATCAAATGGCGGCTAAGCAACCGGGGGTCGAGGCGCTCTATTATAAACAGACGATGGAGGGGAACGACCTGTTTTTAATTTTATGCCACGAGCCTGTTTTCTTTTTTTTACAGCTCGATTGGGTCCAGGCAATGGGTCCATTTTTACACGTGGAAAAGGAGTGGTGTCGAGGGAAACAGTTTCATTGCCGAATTATTTTTCAGTCAGGATGGGAGTGTCTGTTTCAATTTATTGCTCAAAGACCACCGTTAGATGAAGATTTGCGAGTGCTTATCGATCATCATCCCATCGTTTATCAGGAACGATCCTTCAAATTAGATAGAATGGAACAAGAAAAGAGAGCCGATGAATTTGCAAAAGTAGCACACAACTTTTATATGCATGTCCTCGTTTGGGTGCGACATTTAAAAAACGGGTCCCCGTCAACTTGCCTATGGCGAGAGAGGGAGTTAAAGAAAATGTATGAGCAGCTAAATGAAAAGGAAGGACGTACATTAGGAGAGGAAAGGATACAATGGAGCCAACTAACTGCACTCCTTGAATGGGGCGATACGTTGTTAGATGAGGTAAAGCGAAGACAAGGCCCACTTCCCCAGGAAGGGCAAATTTTCCGTTTAAAAGAACTAATTAGACAACTTATGGGGGATGGAGGGTCATAAAAGGATTGAAATGGTGCAAACTAATCCCATTAAATCCATCATCTCTCGTTTCCTATAAGTACAATTTATGGTAAAATAAAGAGATAAGTGTAGAATGGGAGTGTGAGTAACGTGAACTTAAATCAAACGCGGATTAAAAATCGAGCAGCCAATCCTGCTGTTTTTTCGCGTGCTCAGGCCTTTTATAACAGTGGGGGAAAAATTCAATACTATGTGACGTATGATCCAACTGATTTATATCAGATCTTTGCAGAAGTCGAAGACGATGGACAAACCTATCATATTTTAATTAACTTAGATGACCAGAGCAAGATTCTTCATGACCAGTGTGACTGTGGAACATTTTTATCTAATTTTGGCTCATGTAAACATGCGATCGCTGTCTTATTAAAGGTTTATGAGGATCAAATTAGAAATAAGTTAGTGATTCATTCGGCAGGCGATGGGTCCGATGCCATCATCGATGAATTATTGACGTCATATGAGTTGCAATTATCATCGGTTATCTATCAGGAATGGAATGAAAAGGATGTAAGCCTCGTTCCCAAACTTGTGATGGGAGATGAGCATCAAGAATTAGGATTTGAGGTATCAGTAAAAAAGCAACGCGCTTATGTCGTGCGCGATATTTATAAACTCGCGACGGATATTTTAAATGAGAATGTCGTGAGTTATGGCAAAGAGCTTCAGTTTAAGCATTCGATGCTTCAATTTGATTTGCAGTCGCGACCATTTGCTCGATTTATTTGTGAAATTATCCAAGAATACGATGTTTATGCGAAACAACTACCGACGCTTGGCCCCGTTAAGGCGACCAAGTGCCTAGCTTTAACGCCAAGATGGTTAGACCAATTTTATCAACTGTATCAAGGGCAGACACTGGCCTGTGATATAAGTGGTCTTGCCTCGCAGGTGATGACCTTACATCCGTATGAGCCTACGATTGAATTTCGATTGACGCAGGAAGGGACAGATTACTATTTATCGCATAACTTGGGGCCCTTTCGATTAGGCGCGGGGTTAAACTATTCTTATATTTTTTGCGAACATGAGTGTTTTCGTTGCGATGAGTCGTTCGTTAAGAAAATATTTCCTATTTTAAGGACATTGACGCAGTCTTCTCATTATGAATTGCAGATGAACGAGGCCCACATGTCGCGCTTTTTATCACTCGTTGTTCCAAATATTAAAGAGTATATTAAAGATACATCGTTAGATTTACTGTATGAAACGTTTAAAGTTTATCCCCTAGAGGTTAAATTTTATCTGGATTCGTTAAAACGCGGGGGGATTGGATTAGATGTCCATTTTTGCTATGGTGAAACGATAATCAAGGTTCATGAAACTACTGCGTCAACAGGGGCCATTTTGCGAGATGCGTTAAAGGAAACACAGGCTTTAGCAATGGTGGAACAGTATCAATTTAAGAAGGGAACCTCGAATGCCTATGCACTAGAAGATGAGGAACTCATTTATTCTTTTTTACAAGATGGGATTGATGAGTTAAAAAAAATAGGGAGTGTTTATGCATCTGAAAGTTTTAAAGCGATTAAGATTCAGGAACCGAAGAGTTTTTCCGTAGGAATTCGTCTTAAAAACGATTGGCTCAGTTTAAATTTTGATGACTTAGAATTTTCGGCAGCTGAATATAAAAAAATCCTTGCTTCTTATCGCCAAAATAAAAAATATTTCCGTCTAAAAGATGGATCATTTATTAATTTAAAAAACGACTATGTTGAAAAATTAGCATCTTTTATGGATGATTTAAGCATTGATGAAAGGCAACTCGATGAAACAGAAATTTTGATCCCTAAATATCGGGCGCTATATTTAGATCAATTAATGAAGGTCAGTCCGACGCTTTCTATTAAACGCGATACATCATTTGATGCACTCGTCGAAGAGTTTCATCACGTTGAAGATGCAGAGTTTTGTATTCCGCCATCACTTGCGAAAACACTGCGCCATTATCAAGAGACAGGTTATCGTTGGTTAAAAACGTTGTCTAAGTATCAAATGGGAGGAATTTTAGCAGATGATATGGGGCTTGGGAAAACATTACAGGTCATTTCAGTTCTTGTATCCGAACAAGAAAAAGGAACAAAATGTAGTGAACCCCAAATGTTGAACTTAATATTATGCAGCTAATTGGCTGGTACGAATTCGGTATTTGACTGGACTCATACCAGCCAATTTTCTTTTAATTCGTTTATGATTATAGTAGTAGATATAGTTTTCAATGGCTTCTTTTAACTCCTCATAGGTTTTAAATGTCTTTCCATAGTACATTTCTTGTTTAAGGATTCCAAAGAAGTTTTCCATCGGTGAATTATCTAGACAATTTCCTTTTCGTGACATACTTTGAAAAATTTTATGTGTTTTTAATGCTTTAACCCATTTTTGATGTTGATACTGCCAACCTTGATCGGAATGAAGGGTTATTCTATATTTTGCTTGTTTGAGAATAGGTAGGACCTGATTCAGAGATTCCATGACAAAATTCAAGTCAGGTTTATGGCTCATTGAATAGGACAAAATTTCACCGGTTGCCATGTCCATGATTGGGCTTAAATATAATTTCTTTCCTTCCTGCGTTTTAAACTCAGTCACATCTGTTGTCAATTTCTGATACGGATAAGGGGTATTAAATCGGCGGTTAATTCGATTCTTAGCCACTGTTCCAACAGTTCCTTTATACGAACGATATTTACGTGATTTATGACTAAACTTAACGCAAATAATTCCACGCTTTTTCATCAGACGATAGACTTTCTTATGGTTAACCCGATGACCTCGATGATGAAGCTCATCTGTGATTCGACGATAACCATAATTCTCATCATTTTCTTTAAAAATGCTTAAAATAAGATTTTCAAGTTCTTGATCTGGATTCTCTTGCGCCATCTTTTTAACCCAATAATGATAGGTTGATTTAGGAAATTTTGTGACCTTTAAAATATCACTTAATTTAAAATTAGCCGTTAATTCTTGGATGATTCTTGTCTCGATTTGATTCTTTGGTTCCATGGCGTAATCCCATGGGCGTGACACTTTTTTAAGTATTCATTCTCAATTCTGAGTAATTTAATTTCTTCTTCTAATTGTTGTTCACGTGTTAAAGTTTTCGGTTGTTTAGATGCTTTTAATTTTGGCATAGGGCTTTGAGACCTTCCTTTCGGTTTAAGTAATGCCTCTACACCGCCTTTTAGAAACGTTGCATTCCAATTCGCAATCGTTCCTATATCTGATATTCCAAAATGAATAGCAGTTTGGCTATATGAAGCACCTGTTGTCTTGATATAGTTTAATACATTTAATTTAAATTCTCCAGTATATACTTGTTTTTCTTTTGGTTGTAATCCGTTTTTTCCTTCTTGTTTATACTGTCTAACCCATGTTTCAATTTGTGATTGACTTGGAATCTGATATTTCTTAGCAAGCGATCGATAACCTAAAGTCCCTTGTAAATATTCATTAACAATCCTTAATTTGAATTCTGGACTATATTTAGCCATAGAAAAAACACCCCTAACGTTAGATTTTTTAGTCTAACATTTGGGGTGCACATCAAAACCGGCATTGATTGTAGCCCCAAGTTCCCTTGTTTATAACTGGGAACGTGAGATTCATAAATTTGCACCGACGTTGAAAACCATCATTGTTCAAGGAACGCCCAAAGTTAGGGAGCAACTGATTGAACAAGGGGCTAACGTCGATGTTGTGATTACGTCATATGATTTAATCCGACGCGATATTTCTCATTATGAAAATCAAAGATTTAGATACTGTATTTTAGATGAGGCCCATTATATTAAGAACCATAGCACGCTAAGCTCAAAAGCAGTAAAAAAAATTAAGGCTGAGGTACGTTTTGCCTTAACAGGGACACCTATTGAGAATTCATTATCTGACTTATGGTCTATTTTTGATTTTATTTTACCGGGGTATTTTGGGACATATACGCAATTTAAGAAAAAATATGAGGCTCCGGTGATGAAAAATCAAAATTTAAATTTATTGAGTCGTATTCATCAACAGGTTGCCCCCTTTATTTTACGACGTCTGAAAAAGGACGTGCTGAAAGAATTACCAGAAAAAATTGAAACGAGTCTCTATTGCGAGATGGATAAGACGCAAAAAGACTTATATTATGCGATGGTTTATGAAATGAAAGAAGAAATGAACAGTGAAATTAAAACGCAAGGTATCGAGCGAAGTCGCATTAAAATTTTAGCCTTACTCATGAGATTGCGACAAATTTGCTGTGATCCTGCCCTTTACTTAGAAAATTATAAAGGGGAAAGTGCGAAGTTGCAGTTATGCTTACAATTAGTTGAAGAATGTATCGCGACGGGGCATAAGGTTTTAATTTTTTCACAGTTTACGTCGATGCTTGATATTCTGTCAAAGGCCCTTCAACAAAAAGAAATCGAACACTTAATGTTAACGGGTGCCACAAAAACAAGTGAGCGGTTAGCATTAACTGAACAATTTAACACCGACCACACGCCCGTCTTTCTTATTTCTTTAAAAGCGGGAGGAACTGGATTAAATTTAACAGGCGCGGATGTGGTGATTCATTACGATCCATGGTGGAATATGAGTGCGCAAAATCAGGCCACTGACCGTGCCCACCGATTAGGTCAAGAGAAAAAGGTTCAAGTGTTTAAATTATTTGTAAAAGATACGATTGAAGAGAAGATTGAGCAATTACAAAAACGAAAACGTGATTTGACAGAAGCAATCGTTCAGGAAGGTGAAACCTTTATTAATCAATTAAGCAACGAAGAATTGGTTCAACTTTTTGAGGATGATTATTCATTTTAATTGACAAACGATATAATATTGCATAAAATGAAACTAAATATGAATGCGTTGATTGAGAAAGAGTAATTTAAGACCTATTTTAAAGAGAGTCGATGGTTGGTGTGAATCGATAAATAACTTGAATGAATGGGCTCAGGAGCGGAACTTGAATAAAAAAAGTAGGGAACCCGGATAACGACCGTTAACAGTTTGAAGTGAAATAACGACAATCGTTATTTAAATGAGGTGGTACCGCGGTTTTAATCGTCCTCTATCGTGAGATAGAGGGCTTTTTTTTATGGCCAGGAAAATGAATGAAAACATGAAAGTTATATTGAAAAGGAGTCGATAGCATGTCAAGAATTTTATCAGCTATTCAACCGTCAGGAACATTGACAATTGGAAATTACTTAGGGGCGTTAAAAAATTTCGTTGAGTTACAGGATGAGCATGATTGTTTATTTTTCATCGTTGATCAACATGCGATTACAGTCCCACAAGATCGCCTAGAGCTACGCAAACGAATTAAAGAGTTAACAGCCCTTTATTTAGCGTGTGGACTTGACCCAAATAAAGCAACCATCTTTATTCAATCAGAAGTCCCAGGACACACACAATTGGCTTGGATGTTAACATGTAATACCTCAATGGGTGAACTTGAACGCATGACGCAATATAAAGATAAGGTTCAAAAGCAAACGGCTAAAGGACAAGGAATTAGTGCTGGATTATTTATGTATCCTGTTTTAATGGCAGCTGATATTTTATTATATGATGTTGACTTTGTCCCTGTTGGGGATGACCAAAAACAACACGTGGAATTAACGCGTGATTTAGCAGAACGCTTTAATAACCGTTTCGGTGAAACGTTTAAAGTCCCTGAGGTGTGGATCCCTAAAAGAGGGGCACGCGTCATGTCTTTACAAGAGCCAACGAAAAAAATGAGTAAGTCAGATGATAACCCACGTAACTTTGTTTTAATGACGGATGAACCAAATGTGATTCGTAAAAAAATAAAGTCGGCCGTGACTGATTCAGATGGCGTTATTGCTTATGACCGTCAAAATAAACCGGGAATTTCAAATTTATTAGATATCTATTCAGCCTTCACTTCTGAATCGATTGAATCACTCGTCGTACGTTATGAAGGATGCGGATATGGTCAATTTAAGTCAGATTTAGCTGAGATTGTTGTTGCAGAGCTTGAACCGATCCAACAACGCATGAAAGAGTTGCTAAAATCGAATGTGATTGATGAGGTGCTTGATGCGGGGGCAAAAAGAGCTAATCAATTAGCTTTTAAAAAAGTTAAAAAAGTAGAACATAAAATGGGATTAGGACGTAAAAAATAAGAAGGGAAAGCAGCACTTGAACTAAAGTGCTCTTTTTTTATTATTTGACTTAACTCGGCACTGTTTAACGAGAAATAAGAGAGGATGTGCATGTGGGTGATGAAAAAGGTATTAATTATTGGAAGTCCTGGTGCTGGAAAAAGTACATTTGCCAGACGATTACGTACAATCACGGACTTACCGCTTTATTATTTAGATCAAATCTGGCATTGTTCAGATGGGACACACATTTTGGAACAGGCATTTGATCAACAATTAGAACGCTTATTACAAAAGGATCAATGGATTATTGATGGAAATTATAGTCGGACCCTCGAACGGCGCTTAGCAGCTTGTGATACGGTGTTTTTACTTGATTACCCAGTAGAGGTTTGTCTACTGGGGGCAGCTTCAAGAATTGGCCATCAACGGGAGGATTTACCCTGGATTGAACGGGAGTTTGATGCCGATTTTAAACAACACATTTTAGACTTTCCTCAAAAAAGATTACCTTATCTGTATGAGCAATTAGCAGCTGTCAAATTAGAAAAGACAATTATCGTCTTTAAATCGCGGGACGAGGCACAACTTTATTTGAAAAGGTTAGCGAATAAGGGGCGATGCGTGGGAGATAAAAGGGGGGAATAGGATTCTTTTTGTTGTCGAAACAACTGATTAAACGACGTAATATTGCTATTATTTAGGGTTACTGTGGAAGGTATTGACAATAGTAGCTGGCCTAAATTACAATGAGGATAATAGTTACGAAGTTAGATGGGGGCATAATATGGGGAAGATTTTGGTTTTTTTATTTGATGGGATGACGGATTATGAAATTTCATTTATTTGTCATGTTTTGCGCACAGACGCGGGGAAAGATATTATCACGGTTGCCTACGAAGATCGTGTGATTAAATCACAGGCAGGATTTAATTTAGACCCTGACTGTACCTTGTCAGAAGTCGTTGATTTAGATGTTGAAGGATTAATTTTATGCGGGGGGCGCGAGGTAGATATTAAACCTTCATTAATGAGGCTGATTAAACGTTGTGATAAGGAAAGAAAATTATTAGCTGCTATTGGTACAGCGGGAACCATTATGCTAGCAAAATCAGGGGTTTTAGATGAAGCAACGTATACGACGCCATTAACGGCATGGACGACAAAATATCAGTATGTCTATGGGATTCAGGATCCATTTCCTCGAGATAATTATATTGATAAACGATTGGTCCGTGACCGTCATATCATTACCGCACAAAGTATCGCTTTTTTAGATTTCACCTTAGAAATTTGTGCATGGTTTAAGTTATTTCAAAATCATCAGGAAAAGCACGCGTTTGCTCGCTTAGTTAAGGGGGCTTAAAAGATTAACTCTTTATCAAAGAGTTAATCTTTTTTTATAGGGAAAGATTCGACTCTTCAATTTTCTTTTTTTGAGTATTTTTTTAAAAATATGACAAAGATGAACAAAGTTATACAGCACAAATAAAACAATCCATTACTTTTTTTAGCGAAAAAAGAGGGATATAAACTAGTTAGGCTCAAGATAGGATATAATGAATGGTAAGAATAAGATGAAATGGGGAGTTTATATGCCAGACATAAAATCGATCTTATTGCTGTGTTCCTTTTTATGCTTTATTACGGGGATTTTTAGTCCAGAAGTGATTATTAGATGGGGGATTCCTTCGGTTAAAACTCGAAAACGCGTGTTATGGACGTTTGGGATGATGACATTACTGCTTGTTGGGATTAGACAGCTTACGGAGTTTGCATCTGTTGAGGATAGCGCGACGAATCATCAAGGGCAAGGGGTCAATGTAGAGACCTTTGTTTTTTCTAGTCCGGAGGAGGAGCAGCAAAAAATTTATAAATTAACGTCATCGGTTCAAAATAATCAGTTAGAGATTAAAATTGTGAATCAGCAGATGGCATCGGATCGTGCGGTAGAGAAGGCTCCTGAGGGCTATGAGTTCGTTCAATTAGACGTAAACATTACAAATAAAATGGATGAACCGTCTACGATAAATCTTGCAGATCTTCAATTACAGACTGAAACATTAGAGTTTCTTCTACCGATGAAAGATCATTTACCTACACAAAAACTGGAGTTATTACCGCAGGAAAGTAAGACTGTTTCACTCGTCTATTTGCAACCGACCAAACAGGAGCAATTAATGTTCTCTTATTTGCCAACGTCATCTGAGGAGGAGACATCTGAAGAAGAGGAAGTCAGTGTGAGTCAAATTGGCGATATAGTGAAAGCAAAGCAGGCGATGATTCAAGTGCACGAGGTTAAACGAGAGGCCTCAAAAAAAGAGGGATATGAGACACTTTTAATTTCCTTAAGTCTTAAGAATTCAACGGATATGACGGTTAATTATTATCCTTTTCACTTTTCACTTGCTGCCGACGGGTTAACCCAGCGGGTGAAACCAACCATTGATATGAGTGAGGTAAAAACACTTGGAATAAGTGAGCTCGTGGGTGGAGGAATGGTTAGTGGGACATTAATTTTTGAAATTCCACAGGGGATTCAACAATTACGTCTTCATTATGATGAACCTTCTTTGTTTTCAACACAATCCATTGAAATTGATTTAACCTCAACGAATGAGGAGGCAACACCGCTACAGCCAGAAGTTAAATTAAATGAGCAGTGGCAAGCGAGCGACGCTCTTAATGACCATCACTTAGAGGTTACAAAGGTGGAATTCGTTAAGGAGACAAAATATACAAAAGCTAAAGATCATCAGCAATTTGTTATTGTCGGGGTTGAGTTGAGTAATCAATCGACTGAAAAGCAGGACTATACTGCCTTTGATTTTAAATTAATAAATGAGCAAGGACGCCTTATTTTACCTAACTTATTGTTAATTGATAATCAGTCAGAGTTAACAAGTGGTTCGCTCGAACCTTCAGAAAGTGTTCAAGGCTACCTATTATTTGAAGATACAGATCTTTATACAACTTATCACCTCTTATATTCACCGTCACATTGGAAATCAGGTGAAGGTCTAATAAAGGAACTTCATCCATCTGGGGAGTAATGCCTCAATGGGGGAGAAGCAAATAAAATTTTATGAGGGAAAATGGTGACCTCATTCATTATTTTTGGACACACCTTATCGTTAAACGGGATGGCATTTGTAGATGAAATAGAAAGGGATTGGGGATAAGAGATGAAACAGCAGTTATTTAATGAATTAGTATTGGAAGAACAACGCCCCTTCTCAAAGTGGGATTATAGTTATTTAAAAGAGACGCAGCGGATGGTTCAGTTTCCTTTAATATGGAAATTCCCCCAGGTGATTAAGCCTTATTTACGGGATGGAGAATGCCTCGTACAGATGAATAGATTAGATGAAACTGATTGGGCTAGTTTCACTTCTTTGTCAAAGAGGACAGTTGCTCTAGAAACGAAGGAAGACCATTTATTAAAGACGAGACAACCTTTAAATAATTTAGGGATTAAGGTAGTCTTTGGTGATGAAGGAGCATTGTTACCTTTTGAGAACGAAACCTTTGATGTGATGATTAATCGCAATCAAAGGTTTCAGGTGGATGAGGTCTCTCGGGTCTTGCGCGAAAATGGGTACTTTATTACCCAGCAAATTGGTGGATTAAGTAATGGTGAATTAAATGTTTGGTTAAACGTGGAACCGACGAGTTATTCCAATTGGCGCCTTCAAGTCGCAGTAGAACAATTGAAAGAGTCTGGATTCACGATTATTGAGGTGAAAGAGGATATCTCTAAAACTCGTTTTTATGATATAGGGGCAATTGTTTATTACCTGAAGACGATGACCGAGCAAATTCCTGATTTTTCCGTTGAAAAATACTTTGATCGTTTAGTCACAATGAAAAAGGTGATGGACGAAGAGGGACATTTAGATGTTACAAGGCATCGATTCTTAATTGTTGCAAAGAAAGAAACGAACGAAAATATGGAATAGGAGATCATAGGAAGGAGCTGTCGTAAAATGACTTATCTTCAAAAGTCATAGAGCGAGAGGCTCTTTTTTTGTGCTCGTTTATAAAGGTGAAAACTATTGACTGAAAATATTCTTCTCATTTTGTTAGAAGCATGCATATCAATCGGAGTTTGTATTTTTGATAGTAGGTAAGCAATTGACTCTGTTGATTACTGGAAGAGTGAAGCTGAGACTCTACTTGTTTCTCTTTGACTAGTTCTTAAATTAATTGTCTAACTTCTTAATCTGTGTGTAATTTTGATAAAATAAATTAAAAGAAGTGAAGGGGAATTTGGTGTAAACAATCATGGCGGTGTTTAAAAGAAGAGCAATAATCTATAATAGATTTAGGTTTATCAATTTTAAGAGGATAAGGTAAGGAAAAGTTAATTTAATAGCACGGGAAAACGCATTTAGAAATGAAATGTTTGATTAATCGATTGAGGGGAATGAATAAATTTTTAGAGAAACGGATTTTTTTACTTAATTTTTAAGGTATAATTTTTATTAAAAGTAGCCAGTGCTAGGAGGACTAACCATGCAATTTTTAAAAGACTATCCCCGTAAAAAAATTACGTTACAGGAAATTGAACAGCATTATCTATTAAAGGATTATCGAGAGTTATATGATTTTATTTTAAGTCTCATTGAGCAAGAGCTTATTTCCCCAATTAAAAGTAGTGGGAGGAATGGGAAAAAACCATCATTGTATAAAAGTTATCGCCTTAAGATTTCCCTTGAAAACGAAAAATCTTTACAGGACGAGGTGACGTATGTGTTTCACCCCCTATTAAATCAGGAGTATTATTTAACTCATCTTAAGCAATATCAATTAGATCGAGAATCCATCTTAAAAATAAATAATTTTTTTAAAAATAAGCGAGAGTTGTTACAAAAATCCACGTCGATAAACGAACGCAGTTTTCAAATTTTTACCCAAGAGAAGTTTTTAGCAACTGAAGGAAAGCGCCTATTAAAAAATTTAGGTCTTTCGCTAGAAGATTTAAATTTATATGAAACGGCGGAACCGTTAGCTTATTTTAGCCTATCTAAGAAGACACCACAAACCATTTTAATTATTGAAAATAAAGATACCTTTTATAGTTTACGGAAGCATTTGATGTCTGGAAAGACAACCATCTTTGGTCAGGAGGTTCAGACGCTCATTTATGGGGGTGGAAAAAAAGTTTGGAAAGGCTTTTGTCATTTTGAGGAAAGTGTTGAGCCATTTTTGCTTCATGAATTAAATCGATTTTATTATTTTGGAGATTTAGATTATGAGGGAATTTTAATTTTTGAACAGTTATGTGCCGAGTTTTATTGTGAACCCTTGGTGTCAGCTTATGAGGCGATGGTCAAAAAAGCGACCCATCTTTCTTTACCCCAAACCAAGGAGGGGCAAAATCGGAATGAGAAAGGTGTGTTTTTTAGTTATTTTGAGGAGACGTCGCAGATGCGGGCCATTTTAGAGGCTGGTTTGTATATTCCACAAGAGATCGTAACAATGAGTGACTTTTAGGAGGTCTAGCAAATGCAATATGATTTTTTACGACAGTTTCAAACACGGATGAAAAAAGTTGGAGCCTATGCTGTCCTTTTTAAGAATAGTTTAGCAAAAACAACATGGAAAACGTACGGATTTGAGGAGTCGTTTGAACAAGTTAATTTACTATTTTCCGTGTTGCTCTACATTATGGAGAGTTCTTTAAAAGAAGAGCCTTGCACAATGGATGATATTGCTAATTTTATTGATCAGTTAAACCTCTCTGTTTATCAAAAGGCGTTATCGTATGAAGAAGCTAAAGAATTGGCTACTTTTATTGTGGATGTCGTATTTTGTAACGAGGGACGCCCGATGTATTTTGAAAGTTATAATTATGAGAAAAAGGGGTATGAACCGATCCATATTAGTTTTATTGCAAATGAAGTCGTTTACCTTGAGGAAGGTGTTCGGCGAACATCATATTCTTTAACGGATGCAGGCTATGAGTTAATGTTATCAACGCTTGAGGTGGATCGTCATTTACAGTTAACGATTCAGGAGATGGTTTTCAAATTACATTTAGAAAAAGCGACGTATGATAAAGCCGTCGATGATGTGAAAAGGATTTTTGATTTGTTACGCATGCAGTGTCAAAGAATTGAAGGGGATATGCGAAAAATTAGACAAAATGTCTTACTTTACTCTGCCAAAGATTACCGAGAACGGATTGAACAAGATTTAACGATGATTCAAGAAACAAAAACGAAATTTTTAGGTTACCGGGAAAATATTAAACACCGAGTGGAAGAACTTGAAGAAAAAGATATTGCCATTCAAAAATTGATGGATGACGAGCGTGAAAACTTACAACACTTAAAAACAATTGAACAGTATTTAAACCGATCGCTTGATGAACATCAACGAATTTTAAATTCTCATTTTGATTTAAAGATTCTGTATGAAAAGGAATTAGAAGGGCTGATTCAAATGAGCGGGATTCGGCGCTTTAATTTGCGGACAGAGGTTTATGACGTTTTATTAAAAAATCCCGATGTTTTAGAATCGATGGACGATTTTTTAAGACCACTCTGGATGCGCCCCCTTCATAAAACATACGATTTAACGAAAAGTTTTGCCCCTCAGCGCCCCCTTTATAAAAGGAAAAAGGAAGAAGAGTTCTTTGAAACATTTGAAGAGGAGTCGTTCGAGGAATTTATGGATGAGCAAAAAAGACAACGATTGATTCGTTATAAGAAGAGTCTATGTCTAATTTTAAGTTTTGTCATTAAATCAGGAAGCCTTGAGTTGAATGAGTTAAAAGAACAGTTAACACCACAAGATATTCAGGTGTTAATTCCGACGGTTGAAATCTTTAAAGAAATTGTGATTGAATTATTGCAAGCAAAAGAAATCGATATCGAACAATTAAAAAGAGAACAACTTGAGCGGACATTTGAACAAACGTTGGAATTTCAACTCAATCGGTGTTTACTTGATGTGTTAGAAGAATCTTTTATTAATCAGCAGATTCAAAAAATAGAAGTGATGCGAACAAAAGAGAATGAAGTCGTTAGATTTGAAGAGGTCGTAGACGAAAACGGGCGGAAAAAGAGCATTCAATGTTCTAATATTCGATTCGAGGTGAGCTAGATGGATTATACGCGTGAAGAGATACGGCTAAGCCAACAGATTTTTTATTATTTACTAAAACATCGAGAGTTAAATGAACAGAAGGAGAAGGAACTTTATTATGCTTATACGGCAAATGAGGCGGTCATTGAACTGGTTAAAGGTCAAGGTGAAATTGCCAGTTGTCTCATCCAACGTTATGGGAGTAGTATTTATTTAATTCCCGAGGAAGAAAATGAATTTTTAGGTTTTTCTAAGGTAGAATTGAAAAAGCTGTTATGTAAATCTCAGGCGACGGATAAAGATTATTATTTATCACAATTTGTTATTTTAACGTTACTCGTTGAATTTTATGACGGACAAGGACAAAGTGCGAAAAGCCGCGATTTCATTCGTGCCGGTGAGTTGCAAAATATTATTTCTGAACGTTTGAAAGAAGGGGCTAGTTATTATGATGAACAGGCGCAACAACAATTAGGAATTGCTTATCAAAATATGCTAGAAGCTTTTGAGTCACTTCGAAGTAGTGATCGAACGAATCGACAGAAAACAACAAAGGAGGGGTTTTTGTCTGGAATTTTAAAGTTTTTACAAGATCAGCAACTCATTGATTATATTGAAGAAGATGAAATGATTTGGACAACTAAAAAATTAGATCAATTAATGGATTATTATCTTTTAAGTCAAAATAATTTTAAGCGGTTTCAACAGATTTTAAAGGAGGTTTCAGATGAGTCGCATTAATCGAATTCGGATTGTTAATTTAAATTATAATCATCAGGCCTTTCGGATTGATGATGAGTGCTTTGATTTGGCGACTGAAAATACGTTATTTTCTTTACGAAATGGGGGAGGAAAGTCCGTTTTTATTCAAATGATAACTGCCCTTTTTGTTCGTAAAGGATATCGTCATGCGGGAGATCGGAAGTTTGAAAGTTATTTTACGACGAATCAACCGACGTTTATTATGGTCGAGTGGTGCCTTGATCAGGGGGCAGGTTATGTTTTGACTGGAATGATGGTACGGAAAAATCAAGAGATAAAAGATGAGGAGAATAGTCCTGAACTTGAAATGATTAACTTTATTTACGAGTATGAGAGTGAAAATGAATACGATATTAAACACATTCCCATTCTTATTCAAGAAGGAAATAAAAAGTCTTTAAAAGGGTTTTATGTGTGCCGCCAATTATTCGAGTCGTGTAAACAAAATAAACAATTAAACTTTTATTACTATGACATGTACCAACCGGCGAGAAGCCGGGAGTATTTTACTAAGCTACGAGAGTATCAAATTTATTCGAAGGAATGGGAGACCATTATTAAGAAGGTTAACTTAAAGGAGTCTGGGCTTTCAGAGTTATTTAAAGATGCGAAGGATGAGAAAGGGCTTATTGAAACGTGGTTTTTAAAAGCAGTTGAAAATAAATTGAATCAGCATCAAAATCGGGTGAAGGCTTTTGAAGAGTTAATGACAAAGTATGTGAATCAGTATAAAAAGAATGAAGAGAATTTTAAACGCCAAGAAGGAATTTTACTGTTTCGTCAAGAGATGGAGACGGTACTGACACTTGAGGAGCAACTGTTAAGTCATGAATCGACGATGCTTAAGTATCAGGAGGAGTTAGCAAAGCTATATGCGATTTTAGAACTATTAAGGAAAGAAGCGCTTCAATTCAAAGAGGAGGCAGAAAGTCAGTTAACCGAGTTTAAATTACAAACACATCAACTGCTATATGAACAAAGGTCATTAACCATTCATGGGTTGATGGATGAGTTAGTGGAATTAGGAAAGGAACAAAAGCGACAAATTCAACAATTAGAGCAGTTAAAAGCGCAAGAAGGAAAAATACAAAAGCAGGCGTATATTTATGAGGCTGCTCGAAGCTATCAGACGTATGTTCGAGCTTCAGAGGACGTTCAGCGCGCAGAGTCGGCGTTAGAGGTGGCGAAAAAAAGTGAACAAGAGTTGCTTCCACGCCTACAGGATTTGGGTTATAGTTTAAGTGTCGTGTATGAGGAGGAACTGGAGAGAAAAACTAAAGAAGTTGAAAAAATTGGCTGGGATTTAAAAGATAAAGAACAGGAGCGATTACGTGCGCAGCGAGAGATCCAATTAAAACAAGAGGAGCGGCAAACCCTTTCGCAAACAATCGGCCGATTAGAGGCGATGCTTTCTCAATTTGAACAAGAAGAAAAGCGATTATCGACTCGCTACTTAGAACCGTTTGAAAGAAATCTAGAGGGATTTTATTTAAACGGCTGGCTCGAGACAAAGGTTGAACAGATTACAAAGGAATTAGACGAGGCGAAAAAGCAAAACAAAAAACTGTTAGAGGAAGAGCTTAAACTTAAGGAACAACACCATCAGGTTAGTCGAGATTTAGAGGATTTAAAAGAATCGTTAGGATTGGTGAAAGCTAGTGTCCAAACGAGCCACGAAAAAATGCAGAGGTTAGAGGAAGAACTTAGAATTCGCCATAACATAGGACGCTATATTGAATGGCCTGAAGATAACGTATTTGATAAAGATGGAATGATTGAGGCCTTCCGCCAAAAGCGTCAAGTGATTGAAGAAGGATTACGTTCTTATGAACGTGAAATAGATCGTTTAAAGCAAGAAAAACGACAATTACAAGCAGGGGATGTGGAAGAATTACCAGAAGAATTATCACAGCGATTAAAAGACGTTGGGATTCAACCGATTCGAGGAATCGAGTGGTTAAAACGAAACGGAAATACGATGGAAGTCAATCAAGCGTTGATTAGAAAAAACCCTTTTTTACCGTATAGTCTCATTTTAAATGAATCACAGATGAAACAATTAAAGGAATTATCCCTTGAAGTGAGCACTTCATTTCCTATTCCGCTTTTATTACGTGAATCATTAGAATCAACACCGGTCTTTGTTCACGCATCAGGTTACTGTCAGTTAGATACTTTTCCATTTTATGTCTGGTTTAATGAAGAATTATTAGACGAGCAACGCCTAGCACAATTACTGCTTGTAAAAGATCATTCCATTGAAGAACTCATGCAAAAGTGTGACAGAAGTCGCGAGACCCTGAATCATTATGACAACCAATTAGCAACTTTAAGTTACCAACAGTTATCGAAAGACAGTTATCAAAAGGCGAAACGGCAAGTGAAAGAGGCCGTGGAGTCTCAAGAAAGATTACATCAACAAATTATTGAGTTACAACAGGAAAAAGAGCGACTAAATGCAATATCTGAATCGCTTCAAAAAAATCTAAGGAGGCTAAAGGATAAAGTTTCTAAGTTAGAGATGAAAGAGAAAGACTTTAGTTTGTTTTTAAAAAGCTATGCGGACTATTTAAAAAATCATCGATTGTATTTAGAGGCGAAGGAGAATCAAGAACGATTAGTTGAAGAATTAGAAGCTTTGGCGGACCTTCAACAAGATCTTCATCAATCGATTGACCGGTTAAAATCGAGCGAGCAAAAATCACATTATGATTTAGAGAAAACAAACGAGTCTTTTACACGATTTGTTATCTATGAAGAAGGAACCCTCATTCAAAAGGATGTAGAAGATTTATTATCCGAATACGATGCGATTGAAAAACAAATGGAGGGCGCATTTAAGCAAACTCAGGATGAGTTATCTCGGGCGAATGCGCGCTTTAAAGCTGCTGAAAGTGAGTTAGATACATTAACTAAACGCTATGAGTTATTAGATGCAGACTATCGTTTTGTAACCTATGATTGTTTGTTAGAAGAAGAAAATTTACATGAATTAAGCCGATTAAAGCAACAGTATGAAGAGCAAAAGCAAGTTATTCATGCGTTGGATATCCTTAAAGGAAAAATTGAAACAAAAAAAGAGGGAGAGTACAGTCGATTAAAACGTGAATTAGGTGAGACAGAGATTTTGGATAAATCACAAGTCATCGTGCGTGATTTTGAGCGGTTATTAGTTGTCAATAACAAACAAGTAGCGTCGATGGAACAAAAGGTCAAGGATCTTGAGAAGAAAGTGGAAATTTACGAACGTGAAAAATCTAGTTTATCTGACTATCAGCAACCGTTGAGTCAAGCGTTAGTAATGGACACCTCTTACCGACTATATGAAGAAAGGGATTGGGAATTAAAGCGAAAATTGCTCATCCGTGATTACCGGACAGAAAAAGAAAGTCGTGGAAAGGTTGAACGTCAGGTTAGTGATGAGTTTCATCGATTAAATCGTCTGAGTTTAGTTGAAGATGAATTTTTCTTAAAGATTCTTTCGCATTTTGATAAATATAAATATAATCCTCGCGTGTTTATGGAACAGTATGAACTGAAAAATGAGGTGCTTGAAAATCTAATGGGTCAATTAGCGGTTAATATTCAGATGATTGAGCAAGAGAAGGAGACAGTCATTCAATTATTACTTGATTATGTCGAAGAAGTTAACCAACAATTAAAGCTCATCGATCGAAATTCAAGTATTCCTATTCGCGGTAAGCGTGTTAAAATGTTAGAAATTGAAATTCCAAAATGGGAAGAAAATGAGCGTCTTTATTATCGACGGATGAACGAGTTCGTTCATTCGGTGACGGAACATTGTCTAACATTAATGGAAGAAAACACGCCGGTTGAGGAGTTTATTGGAACGCATTTGAAAACGACCCTCTTATACGATACAATCGTTGGAACGGCTAATATTAGAATTCGCTTATTTAAAATTGAAGAGCAGCGGGAATATCCGATTACTTGGGAACAAGTGGCTAAAAATTCCGGAGGGGAAGGCTTCCTATCCGCGTTTGTGATTTTAACAAGTTTACTGTCTTTTATGAGAAAGGATGAAACCGATATTTTTTCAAGTTGTGAAGAGGGAAAAGTCTTACTAATGGATAATCCTTTTGCGCAAACGAATGCTGCCCATTTGCTTAAGCCCCTTATCGAATTGGCAAAAAAAAATAATACCCAATTGATTTGCTTATCCGGACTTGGTGGAGATTCCATTTATAGTCGTTTTGAAAATATTTATTCATTAAGTTTAGTTCCATCGAGCTTTAAAAAAGGTTGTTCCTACATGAAAAGTAAACATATTAAAGGGGAAATCGGCCAACACTTGCTCATTCCTTCGCGGGTTTACATCGAAGAACATCTTGAGGATACAGAGGATTTATTATTTTAAGCGTTTAAAAGCATATGCTGTGGTCTAGATTTAACGTTGAATGATTTGGGCATATGTGGCAGCTAGTGAAGTAGGGTTTGATAGATGAGCTTTTCTATTTAATTTAAAAAATATTTAAATGAGAAGAGGAATTTTACGAAAAACTCATTCATCTAGAGGGTAGTTATTGATGTGGAGACGATAAAAAAGGTGACAGTGTTGTCACCTTTTTTTCATGTGTATAAATGGTTAAGGGAGTGGAATGCTAGTAAAATAGGGCTAGACGTAAGGAGAAATAACTAATGACTATCGTTTTAAGTGTTAATCAGTTACAGAAGGTTTATGAGGGAAAAGTTCCCTATCAAGCGTTAAAGGATATAAATTTTAAATTGAAAAAGGGCGAGTTTGTCGCCATTATGGGACCGAGTGGAAGTGGAAAATCGACATTATTGCAAGTTATTTCAACGATTGATTCGCCTACAGGGGGAAGCGTATTAATAGATGGGAAAAATCCACATCAGATGGTGAAAGAGGAGTTAGCTTCATTTCGAAGACGTGAGCTCGGCTTTATTTTTCAGGATTTTAACTTAATTCATACGTTAACGGTGGAGGAAAACATCATGTTACCGTTATCACTTGAAGGCGTTCCTGCTAACGAAATAACTAAACGGACACGCGAGGTGGCGAGATATTTAGGGATTGAAGCCCTCTTACCTAAACGGACCTTTGAAATATCAGGTGGTCAGGCACAGCGTGTTGCTATTGCACGTGCTGTTGCGCATCAGCCCTCATTAATTTTAGCTGATGAACCAACAGGAAACTTAGATTCTAAGGCGACAAAGGATGTCATGAACCTGTTGAAAACTTTAAATAAAGAGATGGATAGCACGATTTTAATGGTTACGCATGATGCCTATGTGGCAAGTATGTGTCATCGCGTCTTATTTATTAAGGATGGTCGGATTTACCAGGAAATCGTAGCAGGGGATCATGAATCTGAGTTTTACCAACGTATTCTTGATATGTTAACCTTTTTAGGAGGTGATCACGGTGACGTTAATGCAAATCGCCTATAAAAATATTAAGCGCAGTCAAAGGACTTATTTGGCTTATTTGCTGAGCAGTACGGTGACCATTTTGTTGTTCTATCTTTTTAGCGCGGCAGCGATGCATCCTAATCTAACGGTTATTGAGAATGGATCAACATTATCTATTGCATTGGGGGCCGGAAATTTTATTATTTATGGATTTTCCTTCTTATTTATTGGCTACTCTTCCTGGGCATTTTTAATGTCTCGTGGAAAACAACTCGGGACATATATCATTTTAGGAATGTCCCCAAAACAAATGAAAAAAATGCTATTTTGGGAAAATGTTTTAATTGGACTTGTTGCTATTGCTCTTGGATTAATAGGGGGGATTCTTTTTTCGGGTCTATTCTTTAAACTAGTTAGCAATTTATTTGGAATGGGGGATTTCCAACTTTACGTTCCGATTGTTCCAGTTCTTTTAACAACCGTGTTATTTTTCGGATTGTTTTTAATCATTGGATGGCTAACGCCTCGCTTTGTGTCGCATCAAAAGATTCTTTACTTTTTGAAAAGCGATCGCTCTTACGCGCAACGAATCCAGTTGTCTTTACTAAAAATAATTTTATCTGGTTTGGTGTTAGGTGGTTTAATTAGTTTATTAACCCCAAGTATTGGAAGTCGTTTTGGGGAAATGTGGACTCCGCTTCTTGGAGCGTGTGGTGTGGGATTTATTTTTCTGTTAACTCCGCAACTAGGAGCCATTTATGTGAACGTAAAGAAAAGTTCAAAGGATTATTTAAAGGGAATTAATCTATTCGCCACATCTGAGGTTTCTACTTCGTTGAAGGAAAATACAACGATGCTCTCGCTAAATACGCTACTATTAACGGTTGCCTTCTTAACGATTTGCGCGCTCGGTTCTATGGAACGTAATGTGCTTAAATCGGTAACATCAATTATGCCATTTCCGTATATCTATATTGAACGTCCGGAAAATACACATGCCTTAACGGATATCAAACGTTTAGATGATCAATTATTATCAATGGAAGGAGTGGAAAAAATTTCGTATGAGATCTTAAGAAAGGAATATGGCTATGGATTTTTAAAAGCAAGTGATTTTAATCAAATTCTTATCGCAAAAGGAACCCCTCCAATGGAGTTAGCGTCGCAACGTGTGCTTATATTACCCGGGGATAAGAATATGAAGTTAAAAAATCTTTCATTATTGCCGGAGGCAAAGGAACAATTGAACGAATTTTTAACGGGCGATTTAGAGGTTCAAAAAGTAGAACAAATGGTGAGTCAAACAGGTGCCTATCGTTATATTTATGTGATTGATGATCCCCTTTGGCAACAACTGAAAGATCAAGCGGCAGACAATCTGTCGATTGAATCGTATACAGCCTACCAGGACAAACAGTGGCTGAATCATTTAAAGGTAGCAGACGAATTAGAAAAAGAGCTAGCACAGGACGAAATAGATTGGGATTATAGCTATTCTTTTAGTACGTTAGGGCGTTATTACGAATCAGAATTGTTAACGAAAAAACTATGCCTTTTCGTTGGGGTCTCAATCAGTATTATCTTTTTAGTGGCCTCTGTGAGCCTCATTTATTTTAGACTTTATACCTCGTTAGATCGCGAGCAACAAAAATATCACGCCCTATATAAATTAGGGTTTTCAAGACAAGAGATGTACCAAACAATCGGGCGAAAAGTTCGTTGGCTCTTGTGGGCTCCTTTTTCAATCGCTCTTTCGATGATGTGGCTTGGAGTGTTTTATATTGAGTCGCAGACAGCGATTAGTATTTTAACATTATCCTTGAAATACAGTGCCTTATTTCTCGTCTTATATTTCCTCTTTTACGGAATTGTGGTTCGGGTTTATCGACATAAATTTATTGAAGAGTAGGCGTAACATCACGGTGGGTTATGCCGAAGGATCCTAACGTTCGTTAATAAAGATGTTGAACCATAAGGTCTCACAAGTTAAGCACATTAAAAAGTAGGGGAAGAAATGCGGAGATTAAAGAGAGAGGCTTAGGAGTTCATGAGGTTAATTGATGGGTGAAAGGATAAGGATTTTTTTAACGATGGGCCTTTGGAGTGGCTTGTACAGGAAGTAAAAAATGGAAACTTAACGAAAGAAAAACCTAGTGATTTATTCACTAGGTTTTTTGAGGTTGGGGTGGGTTAAAGGTGTGTTACTGCTGGCAGCTAAAACACCAACTAGCGAATATTTGATGGTCATTGCCAAATAAGAGGTCAATTGATGTTCTTTTCGCTTTTCCTTGTTTTTGATTAAATCAACCCAGGTGGAAACGATAGCATCTGTATAAAAATGGGTTAAAAAATCTTTGTAGCCTAATTCTAAACGCTGATGGGTAACGTTTTCTCCATGTTCAATAATAGAGGTGACAACAGCATAAAAATCGTCGTAAAAGATTTTCTTTAAGGCAGTATGACCTAAAGAGTCATAGGCCCCTATGAGCATCGCCTCATTTTCATCGATGTAATGAATCATAAAAGTGATCGCTTCTTCATATTCGGCAATTAAATCAAACTGATGAAGGATATCGATGGCTTCTTGTTCAAAAAGCCACTTTAAAAGGTGATAAATATCATTGAAATGATAGTAAAAAGTTTTTCGATTGACGTGACAAATTTTAATGAGTTCACTGATAGTAATTTTATTAAAAGGTTTGTCTTTCATCGTTTCCTTTAGCGCATTTGCGAGCGCCCTTTTCGTCATAAATGAATGTTTTTCTTGGTTCATTGGCGGCCTCCTTACAGGTATTTTAGAAGGCTTCCTTTCATTTGGCAATGGTCAATCTAACGAATTTGTGGGGAATTTATGAAGGGTCTTTGAAATAAGATAAAATGTCTTGTTTTCATAAGGCGTGATTGGACTAAATGACGGGAATTTCACAGAAAGATGTCTTTCAAGTTGAAAAAGGGTGAATAAAGGCATGAAGCGCTGTTTATGATTAGACGGTGGCAACTGATTAAAGAAATTTCGTCCTTAGTTTAGAAAGAGAGGGGAGAAGATGAAAAGGTTTTATGAAAAAATTGTCCAGTATAAAAAATGTTTAGTGGTCTTGTTTACTTTCAGTGCCCTCCTTTGTTTGTGGGTCGGACAACGTGTGGCAGTCAATTATGATATTGCGGATTATCTCCCATCTCATAGTCCATCAAGTCGTGCCTTAGAGGTGATGGAGGAAGAGTTTGAAGGAGGAATTCCTAATGCGCGCGTTATGATTTCAAATGTAACGATTGCTGAGGCGTTGGAGTACAAGGAAAAGTTAGCTCGTGTAGAAGGGGTGGAAGCGGTCACCTGGTTAGATGACGCCGTTAATATTTTACAGCCGTTAGCTACCCTTGATCAGGAGCAGGTTCAAACTTATTACCAAGACAACACAGCCTTATTTACTGTAACGATTAAAGAAGATATGCGTATTGAGGCGGTTCAAAATTTACGTGAGCTGATTGGAGAGGATCAGGCAATGAGCGGAAGTGCTGTCTCAACGGCGATTTCTACAACAGCTACAGTGTCTGAAGTTCAATTAATTTCCGTGTTTGCCGTGTTATTTGTCTTAGTGGTCCTTGTTTTGACGACCACCTCGTGGGTAGAGCCTATCATTGTCTTAGTTGGGCTCGGGGTGGCGATTGCTATTAATAAAGGAACAAATCTGATGTTTGGTGAAATTTCGTTTGTGACCAATGCAGCCGGAAGTATTTTGCAGTTAGCAGTTTCGTTGGATTACTCTGTCTTTTTATTGCACCGATTTGAGGAATGTCGTCAAACAAATAGCGATGTGAAGTCGGCTATGGTTGAGGCATTAGGGAAATCAACCTTGTCTATTTTATCGAGTGGATTAACGACCGTGATTGGGTTTTTAGCACTCGTTCTCATGCAGTTTAGGTTGGGGCCGGACCTTGGTCTTGCTTTAGCGAAAGGGGTAGCCATTAGTTTAATCGTCGTGTTTACGTTTATGCCGGCCCTTATTTTACTTGTTTACCGTCAAATCGATCGTACGAAACATCGTCCATTTGTTCCAAAACTCCAATCGCTTGGAAAATGGGTGAGTCGGCTATCGATGCCTCTTGTTATCCTCTTTGCTTTAGTGATCGTTCCCTCTTATTTATCCTCAAATGCCAATGACTACTATTACGGGGCGTCACACATTTTTAATGAAACGACACAGTTAGGAGCGGATACCTTAGCGATTGAAAAAAGGTTTGGACAAAATGATACCTACGTGTTGCTTCTGCCCCAAGGAGATTTAGCAACTGAAACAAAGCTGTCTCAGGCATTGAATGAATTACCTCAAGTGAAAAGTATCATCTCGTATGTTGATTTAGCGGGAGCAGAAATTCCATTGAGCTATTTAGATGAGACGACGCGAGCTAAATTGATGTCTGAACATTATAGTCGCATGGTACTTTCTGTCAATGTGCCCTATGAAGGTGAAGAAACGTTTTCGGTTGTGGAGACGATTCGCCATATTGCCAACCAGTATTATCCTGATGATTATTATCTAGCCGGGGAAGGGGTGAGCACCTATGATTTAATGAAGACAATTAGCACAGATATGACGAAGGTGAATTTAGTGGCAATTTTAGCCGTGTTCATTGTTCTAGTGTTTTCATTAAAATCGGTGTTACTTCCTATTTTCTTAGTTCTTAGTATCGAAACTGCCATCTGGTTGAATTTAGCAATTCCTTATTTTTCAGACACACCGATTTTTTATATCGCTTATTTAATTATTAGTTCTATTCAATTAGGCGCAACCGTTGATTATGCAATTTTAATGACGGATCGGTATCGAGAAAATCGGATGCAAGGGTCTAAAAAAGAAGCCGTCATTCAAACGATAATGGATGTAACGGTCTCGATTTTAACATCAGGTAGTACGTTAACAGTGGTCGGGTTATTGATGGGATATATTTCAAGTAATCAACTCCTTGGCCAATTAGGTCTTTTTATCGGACGAGGGGCTATTTTTTCACTCATTATTGTGCTCTTTGTTTTACCGGGAATTCTTTATCTATTTGATCATTTTATTATTAAATCTAATCCTGTCTTTTTAACAGAAAAAGAAGGGGAAGAAGTTGAGGAGGCGCTCGCATGAATCATCGAAAAAAAATAGTGGGAATGTCACTGGTAGCTTGTGTGTCTGTACCTATGCTGTCTCCAGTGTTAGCCTACGAGGAAAATACGAATAAAGAAGAGGTTGTTTATGTGAATTTAAATGGGGATGGATCGGTGGACGATATTTATGTGGTGAATATTTTTAATCCGTCGGAAACCGGAAAAATTTATGATTATGGACGGTATAAAACCGTTCGTAATATGACAGGGACTCAAAAGATTCACTATAAAGCGGATGAGGTGACCATAAACGCCTCTAAGGAACGGTTATATTATGAGGGGCAACTTGAGACAAAGGAAATTCCATGGAAGATTGAAGTTCGTTATTTTTTAAATGGAAAAGAGTACGAGGCGGATCAGGTAATTGGAAAAAGTGGGGAGTTAGAGATTCACGTTTCTATTAAGGAAAATGAGTCACAGGCGTCGAATTTCTTTGATCAATACGCGTTACAGGCGACCTTTTTATTAGATACGAATCGCTGTGAAAATCTGGTGGCTGAAGGGGCAACCATAGCGAATGTTGGTCATAATAAACAGTTAACTTATACGCTACTGCCTGGTAAAGGGGCCGAATTTAAGATAACGGCATCGGTCGAGGATTTTGAAATGGAGGCAATGGCAATTAATGGTGTCCCTTTAAATTTAAATATTGAAGTGGAGGATGAGGAGTTATTAAATAAGGTGACGCAGTTAACGGAAGCGATTGAGCAACTTGATGATGGAGCTTCACAATTAGTTGAGGGATCCAGTGATTTAAAAAGCGGGGCAACGGGTGGATTAGAATCAGGGGTTTCGGCCCTTGAGGAAGGAGCCCATACCTTAGAAAATGGGGCCGCCACGCTAAAAGATGGGGGAACGTCATTAAAAGGGGGCGCCCAAACGATGAGCAATGGAGCGACAACGTTAAATGAGGGCCTTGAATCTTTAAATCAAGGGATTCTCTCTGTTTCGGAAGCTTTAACTACATTAAATAACCAGTCATCATCTTTAACTGAAGGATCTTCTGAAATAAAGTCAGCCCTAGCCCAGATTCAACAGGCACTTGACCAAGTCTCTGTGACAACGGATGATTTGAGTGCATTAAGCAACGCATCGGGAGAGATACAAACAGGAATTGATACGCTAGTTACCGGGGCTAATACGTTAGCACAATCGGTTAGTTATGAGAGTTTCGTTCAAGCGATGGGGCAAAATGGTCTTGATATTCAAGCACTTGGGCAAAATAACATGGAAGTTGCCAATCAGGTAGAGGGACTCGTGGGTGCGTTAACAGCCCAACTGGGGACGTTACAAGAAGCCGGAATGGATACAAGTGCTCTCGAAGCTCAAATTGGACAGCTCACTCAAGTCGCGAGTTTATTACGTGCAAATTCTGCGGCCTTTGAGGGAACGAAAACTTATTTTTTAACACTAAATGGCGCCGTGAGTCAATGGGTTGAAGGGGCAAGAACCTTACAGACAAGCTATCAGACATTTGATACAAAAATCAACGAACTTGTTCAACTTTTAGGTGGCATGGCCTATCAGTTGACAGAACTATCCACGGCAATTGATACACTCGTTTCTTCTTACGAATCGTTAAATTCAGGGATATTAGCTTATACGGATGGGATTGCTCAACTATTGGACAACTATGACCAGCTTGTGAAGGCAGCGGGTCAACTTGTTCAAGGAAGTAGTGACCTAGCAACAGGAGGTCAAACACTTTATCAGGGAACTGAAGCATTATTAAATGGCATCACCTCGCTGTATGAAGGGACTGGATCGTTACGAAATGGTGCAGGTGAATTAGATGAAGGTGTCGCCAAGCTTTTAGTGGGAATTAGTCAATTAAATAATGGAACGCACACGTTAAAAGCCGGAACCGAAACCTTAAAAAATGAAACGTCGGGAATGGATCAAGAAATCACTCGTCAGATTGATACGCTGCTTGAAGAAATCACGGGGGGGAGCGAAGACATTGCCTCATTCGTATCGGATAAAAATACCCATGTTGAATCTGTTCAATTTGTCATCAAGGGAGAATCCTTATTGAAAGAAAAGCAAGAACAAGCCGTTGTGAAAGAAGAGAAACAGACTTCATTTTGGGAGAAGCTTATTCAATTATTTCACTAGAATGGGGGTAGGGCTCATGATGCGTTAAGGATGAGCCCCACCGTCCTCTTAACCCGTTGACTAATTTTGATGAATATCGTGAGAGGAAAGAGGATTGACAACATCGGAGAATGACTTATTCGGTTATTTTATGAGAGATGTGTATGTCACCGTAAAAAAGAACATATATATAGAAGGGATGCAAATGAAAAAATAACATCAATGATTTGCATCAGGATGAAACGAGGGGGGATTCATTTGTTATTATCAGAAATTAAAGTATCCAAGACACCAATGACACTTTCTTTAGTTGAAGGAGACTCGATTCATGAATCATTAAATGGTCTTCTTGACCGATTAGTGGCTACCTTTAATGAGGATGAGTTTTATCAGTTAACACAAGGACTTTCAATGGAAGAAAAGTCAGCATTTATTCAATCGTATATCTTTGAAAACTTAAATGAACAGGGGATTCGAATGAATAAAAAGGAACTTGCACATATTTTGAAGTTATGTCGTGATCTTGTTGATGAACTCGTAGATATGCAAGCACAAGAAGCATAAATGAAAAAGGACACTTATTGGGGAGTGTCCTTTTATCGTCCACGGGATGAGATTTTTAAAATAATAATAAGGGAGGTTCAGTGAATGATAAGAAAAGTGCAAACAGATGAATACGGGCTATTAACCGACTTTTTATATGAGGCCATTTTTATTAAAGAGGGAGATGTCCCTCCAGATCGCGCCATTGTTTATGAGCCAGAACTGTCACTTTATGTTGATAAATTTGGTGAATCTAGTGACGACGAGGCCCTCTGTTATGTCTTAAATGGCGAAGTAGTTGGCGCCATATGGGTACGAATAATGGAGGATTATGGCCACATTGATAACCAAACGCCTTCCCTCGCCATGTCCGTTTTAAAGCCATATCGCCATCAAGGAATTGGTCATCAACTACTACAAGCCATGCTCGATCTACTGGCGAAAAAGGGATATACCGGCGTCTCCCTTTCCGTCTCAAAAGAAAATACCGTCGCCATCCACCTCTACCAAAAACTCGGATTTATCCCCCTCCAAGAAAGAAAAGAAGACCTCCTCATGATGTGCTACCTGGGTCCCCTGCGCCACGTGGGACAATCTTTGATTGGCATCGTGGCTATCCCCCACTGGTAGGGAGTGGTCCCCTGCGCTAAGGAGTGAGAGAAACGAACTCCTAGCTATCCTCCACTAGTAGGGAGTGGTCCCCTGCGCTAATGAGTGAGAGAAACGAACTCTTAGTTATCCCCCACTGGTAGGAAGTGGTCCCCTGCGCTAATGAGTGAGAGAAACGAACTCTTAGCTATCCTCCACTAGTAGGGAATGGGTCCCCTGGCGTACGAGGCATAGCCCGTACATATCCTCAACTGCTAGGGAATGGCGATCGAGGTTATTTCAGAAATGACGGGGTTAGTTATAAACGATGTTAAAAAGTTAGCTAACAAATCATAGAGTGGATAGAGCCTTCTTACGGGAAGGTTCTTTTTTTGTTTTGAAACGGCATTTTTTTAAAAAGATGGGTATAGGTTGCTAAAATCTGACATAGGTATAAAGAGAATGCGTATTTTATGGAAGATTTTGTGTTCGTTCAATGTCGTGATTCGGCTTTTTTTAAGAATACTTTTTATCGAACGAATTTTTTGATGAAGGATGGACGCTTAATCTTGTACATCAGGGGGGAATGGGTGATGAAATCAACGTTAGTTTCGAAAGATTTTATGTTAGTGGTCATCGGACAAATCATTTCGTTATTTGGGAATGCGGCGTTAAGGTTTGCTTTGCCATTGTATTTACTAAACTTAACGGGCTCTTCGGCAGTTTACGGGACGGTGACAGCTTGTGCGTTTATTCCGGCTATTTTATTATCACCTATTGGTGGAATCGTGGCGGACCGTGTGAATAAGCGCAATATTATGGTTTTGTTAGATTTTGCGACGGCGCTCCTTCTCGTCCTTTTTTTAGGAATCGTCGATGTATGGAATCCTGTCGTTTTGATTGCTCTTACGTTGATGATATTATATGGAATCGCCGGGGCTTACCAACCATCCGTACAGGCGAGTATCCCCGCGCTTGTTCATGAAGATGAGGTGATGGTTGCCAATGCGATCATCAATACGATTAGCTTTTTTTCATCGTTAGTCGGACCTGTCGTTGGGGGGATTTTGTACAGTGTCTACGGATTAAAACTTATTTTATGGATGTGCATGGCCTGTTTTGTGATATCCGCTATCATGGAAGTTTTTATCAACATTCCATTTGAACGACAGGACTCTAGAATGGGGTTGTGGAAGACGGTTCGCGAGGATCTGTTAACAAGCTTTCACTTTATCAAAAAGGACAAGCCCATCATTGGGAAAGTCCTAGTCATGACATGCGGGATTAATTTGTTTTTAGCGTCCATGGTGATGGTCGCCCTGCCTTACTTAATCACCGAAGTATTGGATCTTGGAACTTTACCGGTGAATAGTCTTTATGGATTTGCTGAAGGGGCCCTAGCTGCTGGGGGACTTGTCGGTGGGATTTGTGCCGGAATTTTTGCCAAAAAACTCCCCGTTCAAACGGCGGGAACGATGCTCGTTTGTTGCGTCTGTTGCGTGTTTCCACTCAGTGTGTTTCTTCTTGTTTGCTCCTCGGGGCTTGTAAACTACTTCGTTTTAACGGGATGCTGCTTTTTTATCATGATGTTTTCAACGATTTGTACGGTACAAATGATGAGTTTCGTTCAAAAGGAAACCCCTTCTCACCTCGTTGGAAAGGTGGTCGCCCTAATCATGACCCTTTCAATGTGCGCGCAACCGCTTGGCATGGCCCTATACGGAATCCTTTTTGAGGCATGCCAGGGCATTGAGTTTATCGTTTGTCTGATGGCTGGAGCCATTTCATTGGTGATTGCCTTAAAAACTTGTACGATATTTCATCGTTTTGAAGAAGACCTTGGGGTTTTTATTCAGGGAGAACAACGGGAAAATTTTTGAATCGCTCTGTCAGAAAGGTTTAAAATAGAAGATAGGAAAAAATAGGACGGTTTTTTAATCCTATTTTTTTTATTTTTAGTAGTCAACTCCATCATGGGGGAGCAGGTGCTTTTTAAAACGGTGGGTGATGGTAGGTTTAAACAGGTTGTTGATTGAATCTTCTAATCAAGTATGATACGATAATAAAAATTTAGATCAAGGGAGGAATGCGTCATGACCCTTCAACAGGTCGGAACACGAAAGATGGAGACCGAGCGGTTAGTCTTACGCCCCTTTCAGGTACAGGATGCACAACAGATGTTTGAAAATTGGGCGAGCGATGAGGAAGTGACACGCTTTTTAACATGGCCTACCCACGAATCGGTACAAGTAACGAAACAAGTGCTTGAATCGTGGGTGTCATCCTATTCTAATCGGGACTATTATCAATGGGCCATCGTATTAAAGAAAACGGGACAAGTGATTGGAAGCTTGAGTTTAATGAACGTTAACAACGAGACGGCAAGCGCTGAAGCGGGCTACTGTATTGGACGTGCGTATTGGAATCAGGGAATCGTAACAGAAGCCTTCAAGGCGATGATTTCTTTTGGGTTTGAACGGATAGGTCTTGACCAACTAGAGGCTTATCACGATGTTAAAAATCCGGCTTCTGGACGTGTGATGCAAAAATGCGGACTTCAACCGTGTGGTCAATGTCTTCGTCCTAATCCAAAGGGAGAAAACGGCGTCGTATGGTGTGAAAAATACATCATCCAATCACCGAGATAAAAAAGCGAGGTATGCCGCCTCGCTTTTGTTGTCATAAACAGAGTATGAAAATTTTGAGAATTGGATGATGCAACGTCGTTGAATGTGTGACTCGTCACGTATCAATGATTAAAAAATGGCATAGACTAATAATAGAACGCTAACATTCTATTTTATTTGGTGAAAGGAAGGGGTACAATGCGTGGGCTAATGTGGATGATGTATGTTGCCTTACTGACTGGAAGTTGTGTCATGATTGATCTTCATCAATTAAAAAAAGACGGGATCTTGACGAAGGTGTTGTTGTCGAAGGGATGTACTTAGGAATGTGTCTTAGTGTTGTTTTAGCGAGTGTGCTTCATTTTAATGTATGCCTTGGAATATTCCTAGGACTATTAGTCGGTGGAACGTTTGGATTCTCCTTACAAACGAGTAAGAATAAATAAAGATAAGAAAAAGATGATTCGGGGGGATCATCTTTTTACATTCCAAGGTAGTCCATGTATTCAGGAATGGTCATGAGGGGCTGTTGTAGCTTAGTTTTTATTTCTTCAGAGACGTTATTTTGTAACACGAGTTCTTGGCCTGCGGCTTCAACACTTTCTAACCAGACATTGACTTTTTGAAGGACGTCTGGATTTTTGCTTTTTAGTAATTTCCCACAGTTTCGGTAAATTTCAAGAATCGGTTCGGCACACGCAACAGAGGCGCGTAAGACATCAAAGTTATTTTCTCCTGGAAATCCAGAATTAGAGAGGATGACGATTTTTTTAGGGGTTGAGTCTTGATTTTTCATATCGAGGTGACCGTTGGTTTCCATCATTTGTGGGACTTTTAATGGAATGAGTCGATCAATAAAGTTTTTGAGAAGGGCGGTCATATTCCACGTATAAATCGGGGTTGCAAAACAGATAATATCTGATTCCCGGTATAGGTTTAATAGATGTTCCATTTCGTCGGCAAGTACGCAACGTCCTGGTGTTTTAAACCAACAGGCAAAGCATCCTTGACATTGAAGGATTTTGTAATCTTTTAAATAAACGTGTTCAATTTCGGCTCCTGCAATGGCTGCTCCTTTTAAAAAAGACGCGGCGATGAGGTGAGTAGCGCTCGCCTTACCTGCAGGGCTACCGTTAAATACAGTAACTTTCATGAATAGTTTCCTCCTTTTTACTGCTAAATGAGCGGTTTGATGAACCTCGAAAAGTATACCATCGACGCATTTAAAAGACTATCCACGGGTCGTAGAGTCATGATTCGTTGCGAGTCGCTAGTGAAGTCGATGTCGTTTTTTATTTCCAATAAAGGTGTTTTGAAGAAAATAGGGGGGGCTAAGGCTGAGTTAGGGTTTTTTATTTTATTTGGGTTTACAAATGATGGGAGAATACTCTAATAGTATTAGGTAACAAGGGTTGCGTAACATTTGTTTCTTAAAAAATGAAGAGGTGAGTACGTTAGGATGATATGAATGAAGAAAGAAGGTGTTTGGTGTGCCACCTAAAGTTAAATATACAAAGGATGAGATTATTTGGGCAGCACTGGATCTCGCACGAGAAGGTGGGATTCGCTCGGTGACAGCAAGAGGATTAGCAGAGCGACTAGGGTGTTCAGTGAACCTATTTTTGGCCTTTTTGAGAACATGGAGGAAGTCCTCGAAGCGGTGCTTAAAACGGCTAATCAGTGATATGAGTCTCGGTTAGAGGCGGGGATTTCTTCGGGTAAGTATCCACCTATGCGATGGGGGCGGCTCTGCTTGCCATCTTCTTCTTTTTACGTCAAATGAGACGATAGGTTGGAAAGATCACGAACCGTTTGAGGAATGTGAGACGGTTGTGAAGAAGTGGTCTTACTTGATGAGGGGTCACTTTTTTTGTAAGAATTTTAATTTTATAGGAGCAAATCGATGTCTTTTCAACTAAAATGAAGAGTTTTAGCATAGAATATAAAGAAACAATGAGTCTTCAAGAGAGATTTTTTAAAAACCTGAGGGGTCAAAACCGGATGGAATCAAAGTGGTGAATGGAGAGGATGAAATGTTAGTCTTTGATGAATACGGAAACCGGGAGAATCCGACGCTATTGTTGTTACATGGCGCTGGCGTTTTGGATACTTTTTCTGCCCAATATGAGGCGTTTAATGATTATCATTTAGTCGTGCCTCATTTATCTGGAGCTGGCGAATCGGCCCATCTTCCATATGAACCGAAGCAAATGGTAGCAGAACTGATTGCGTTAATGGATCATTTATCAAAAGAAAAAATCGGCGTGATGGGGCATTCACTCGGTGCCCAACTGGCGTTGTTACTAGTGACGACGTGTCCCGAACGGTTCGCGTTCGCTATTTTTTTAAGCGCCTGGGTGAATCCAAGCGTCTGGCGTGTAAAGATGTATGAGAGTGTCGCTCCGTTAGGGGCAAAATTGTTACATTTAAAATGGGCCATCCGACTTCAAGGAACGTATTGGCATTTAACACAGCAACAAATCGCCTATATGTGTAAGTATTCTCAACACATCACGCCGGCGGTCTATCGCTCGTTTTTTCAGCATACGGTCGTGTTGGCCGACCTTTTGGAGTATGACACGTTATCATTACCGATGCTTGCCATCTGCGGTGATCAAGAGATCCGTGCGATGAAGGAATCCCTTCGCCTACTGGCGAAAAATCCGTATTGTCAGACGATCATTTTAAAACGAGCGGGACATGATTTTGTCATGAAAAAGGCAACAGAGCTCCATCCAGTGTTACGAACCTTTATCTCTGCCACTATGCAGGGACAGGAGGCATCAAAAGGGGGGTGGTCGCATGAAGCGACTTTATAAAACGCGTAAAGGAAATATGGTTGATGGGGTGTGCGGAGGAATCGCAAACTATTTAGAGGTAGACCCGACGATTATACGTCTGCTTTGGGTGGCGTTTTGTTTCTTTTATGGCGGAGGATTTTTGGCCTACCTTATTTGCATGATTATTATTCCAAGGGAACCGCTCGATGAGGAGAATAAGGGGGAATGAAGATGAAAGTGACGATGATTCATGGACAAAATCATAAAGGATCGACGTATCATCTCGCACACCTATTAGCCGATCACTTAGAGGCCGAGGTGACGGAATTCTTTTTACCGAAAGATTTCAATGCGACGTGCATCGGATGTGGGCAGTGCTTTTTAACGTCCGAGGAAAAATGTCCACATGCACCAAAACTTAAACCAATCACCGAGGCGCTCGATGCCGCCGATGTCATCATCTTAGCAAGTCCTGTTTACGTCTACCATGTGACGGGGGCGATGAAATCATTTCTAGATCATTATGCGTATCGCTGGATGATTCATCGGCCAGAAGAAAAAATGTTTTCAAAACAACTCGTCTGCCTTTCAACAGCGGCAGGAGCTGGAATGAAGCGCACGAATCAAGATTTGGCAGACAGTGCTTATTTTTGGGGAATCGCGAAGACTTATCGTTATGGGGCGGCCGTACGGGCGACTTCGTGGAAAGACGTCGATGAAAAAATGAAAGCACGCCTTGAACGAGATATGAAAAAACTTGCTCAAACCATTAGACGGCGTGATAAAAAAGTTCAACCGGGATTAAAAACAAAAGCCTTTTTTTATTTAGTCTGCAAGATTCATCGTCAGGGCTGGCCGGAGGCCGATTGTGCTTATTGGCATGAAAAAGGGTGGGATATGAAAAAACGACCTTGGAAAAAGCAATAACTAAGGTCTAGCTGATGCAAGGCATCAGCTTTTTTTAAGCAAGCAGGGGTCACACTGAAGGATAAGGGGCATATCTCAATTAGGAGTGGAATACGATAGTAGCAACGGGTTGTTTAAGGAGGTGGCGAGCGGGATGAACCTTTTATTACATGATCAAGAGGCCGGTTCAGGTGAACCTTTGTTGTTACTTCATGGAAACGGGGAGGATGGGACTTATTTTAAGCATCAACTTGCCTATTTTTCTTCTTCGTATCACGTCTTTGCGATTGATACCCGGGGGCACGGTCAGTCCTCACGGGGAAGTTGTCCGTTTACGATGGATCAATTTGTTGAAGATCTAAAGCATTGGATGGCGCATCGGAAAATCAAGTCGGCGATTATTTTAGGCTTTTCTGATGGTGCCAATGTGGCGATGAAATTTGCATTTCGGTACCCCACTCATGTCCGAGCGTTAATTTTAAATGGAGGGAATTACGATGCGACCGGGGTCAAACGTAGTGTGCAATTTCCGATTGAAGTTGGCTATCGTCTCTGTTGCTTTTTTTCACGCTATTCATCGGAGGCCCAACGAAACATGGAAATGCTTGGTCTGATGGTGAACGAGCCTCGTTTAACACCTAGGCAACTGGCAACGATTGAGGTTCCAGTTTTAGTGATTGCTGGTACGCGGGATATGATTAAACGGTCACATACAGAGGCATTAGCTCGGGCCATTCCACGCTCAACCCTCGTGTTCATTCGTGGGAATCATTTTATTGCGAGGAAGAAGCCTGAGGCATTTAATCGGGCAGTGGATGACTTTTTAAGACATCTTCAGGAAAAGGAGGGATGAAATGAAGCCAAAAACATTGACGGTCAGGGGCGTGGCGACGGTTTCACTTCCACCGGATTGGATTGACCTTCAACTTCGCCTAACCACACGGGCCGCAACTTATGAACAAACGTTAGCGGAGATGGAGCATCAAATTCAGGGGGTGGCGACCTGTTTAGAAAGCATTGGATTTCTAAAGACGGAAATTAAAACGCAACGATTAGATGTCTCGCTTGATCGCGAACAGGTGAAAAATGAAGCGGGAGATTATGAGTTTGTCATCATCGGTTACGTCGCACAGTGCGTTCAACATCTTTCCTTTGATTTAGACCTTGAGCGACTGAGTCAAGTGGTGTTAGCACTTAAACACTGTTCGGCGCATCCAGAGTTTGACGTAACGTACCGCCTCAAGGATCGGAAGCGTCTTCATTCATTACTTCTAGAGGCGGCGATGGAGCAAGCGATCGAATCCGCTCGCGTCCTCGCGACAGCAGGAAACGTTTCACTGCAATCTATTCATTCGATTGATTATCAGGGAAATGCCTGGTTAGGTGGGGAGCACGGCCGGCTTTTAGCCGTCCAAGATGTCACTGAAAAGATGGAGCTTTATCCTGAGGAGATCGAAGCGAGTGATGAGGTGACGGTTGTCTTTGAAATCGGAGATTAGGGGGGAACTTAGTGATGAACAGAGAATTTTTATACGAAATGATTCAAACACCCTCTCCATCAGGAGCAGAATATGAATTACAAAAAAAGGTGATTCGCTACATGAAACCTCATGTAGATACGTTTTTAAGTGATGCCACGGGAAATGTGATTAGTGTATTAAATCCAAGCTCACCGTGTAAGGTACTCCTTGCGGGCCATGTGGATGAAATTGGGTTAATGGTAACTAAAATAACGGAAAGTGGAAAACTTCGGGTAGTTAACGTTGGAGGGATTCGCGTTCCCCTTTATTTAGGACAAAAGGTGCGTGTCCTGACGGAATCAGGGGTTGTTCACGGAGTGGTTGGTGTGACACCTTCGTTGCTCGATGATCGTTATTTGCAAGCCGATGACCTTTTTGTCGATATCGGAGCGACCACGAAGGAGGAGGCTTGTCAGTTTGTGAAACCGGGAAGCTACCTCGTTGTAGATACGGATTATCGTGAACTCTTGAATGACTGTATTTGTGGGCGAGCCCTTGATAATCGGTTAGGGGCCTTTATTGTGATTGAAGCACTGCGTCGTGCGAAGGAACTGGGCACGACGGTTGGAACTTATTCGGCAACAACGGTCGGGGAGGAGACGACGTTGCGAGGGGCGATTTGGGCGGCTAAACATGTCAAACCCACACTGGCCATTGTCGTTGATGTGACGTATGCAACAGATTATGAGGATGCCTTTTCTGAGGAAGTCGGAGATATTCGAGTAGGGGGCGGCCCTGTGTTAGCCAATGGCTCGATTATTCATCCTTTATTAAATAAAACGTTAGAACAATTAGCCGATCAGTGGTCCATCCCATTGCAGTATGAGGCTGCCCCGGGTCGAACGGGGACCGATGGGGATGCGATTCATCTTCGAAATGATGGAATTCCATTGGCGCTTGTTTCAATTCCGATTCGTTATATGCATTCTGGAAGTGAAGTTGGATCCTTAAAAGATGTCGAATTAGCGATTGAATTGATCGCTCGCTTCTTATTAAGGGTAGAAGAAGGTCTAGATTTGTCGCCTTACAAAAATCTTCTTTAATTTTTTATAAAAAGGCTTGCATTTAGGGGATGAGGATGATATGATTAAGCCATGGAAATGATAAAAAATTTCCTACTCCAAATAGTTAAAAATACTTATCTGTATAATTGTTAAGATATGGTTAACTAGTTTCTACCCACGACCGTTATCTCGTGGACTACAGGTAAAACTTTTGTATGTCCTCATCATACATCCTTTTTACTTGTGAAACACCGAAATGGCCGTCGGTGTTTCTTTTTTTATTTTTTAGAACGAAACGTCACTTAGCTAAACGTTAAGGGCGTATTTTTTTATTGAGGAGACGTTAACACATGAACAAAACGTTAGATTATTATAACCAACAAGCGTCGCTTTATAATGAAACGACGTTTTCGATAGAATTTGACCAAAAACGCGCCTTTTTCTTAAAGTATCTTCAACCGGGCGCTCATATTTTAGATTTGGGATGTGGATCTGGTCGGGATAGTCGAGCCTTTTTAGCCCAAGGGTATCGCGTGACTGCCATAGACGGTTCTATTGAACTGTGTAAAATAGCGAGTGAACAATTAGGACACCCTGTTCGTTGTCAACGATTTGAAGAGCTAGACGATGAAGCTATTTATGATGGAGTATGGGCGTGTGCCTCATTACTTCATTTACCGACCCCTGTTTTAAAGGATGCGATTTATCGGGTAGAACGTGCCTTAAAACCGGGTGGATATTTTTATGCTTCATTTAAATATGGAACTTATGAAGGGGAGCGGGATGGACGCTACTTTAATGATTTTACTGAAGAAAAATGGAGGGATGTTTTACATGACTTCCCATCTTTAACCCTTCAAGAACTCGAGGTTACAATCGATGTCATTCCTGGACGTGAAGAGATTCGGTGGCTAAATGTCATTATGAAAAAGGCGAGTAAATTAGGAGGGAGATAACAGAGGGGAAACGTTCCAATCGGGAACGTCCCCGAAGTTACCCAATGCTAGGGGATGTTTGTCGTCTTTTTCAACCCAATGGGATTGGGGGAAGGCGAGTCGTAGTAAAGGGCTAAGATTGGAAGAGATAGGAGGAGTTTGAATGCGATGGAAGTTATGGAAAGTAAGTGGGCTTATGGTGAGCCTCCTTGTCTTTTTGAGCGGATGTCAGAATGCGGTTGATCCAGTGCCTGACGAGAAGGTTGAGGCTTTGGAACCTGTACTTGAGGAAAATACGGTCGTTGCTGATTCAGTAGAACCGGACGATGTTGAGGAGGTGCCAACGCAATCAACGGAGGTGGGGAAAATCCATTTTATCAATACGGGCAATTCAGATGCTATTTTAATTGAGAATGGCGGCGAATTTGCGATGATTGATACGGGGGATACAGATGATGATGCAACGGTGGGTGCTTATTTGAGACAGCAGGGTGTGACGCGATTGTCTTATTTAATTTTAACGCATTACCATGCGGACCATATTGGGGGAGCTGATACGGTGTTAAGGGATTTTGAGGTTGAGACGACGCTTGTTCCAAATGGTGATGCGAATACGAACGTTTATCGGGAGTATATTGAGGCACTTTCGATGAAGGGATTGAAGCCAAGTGTCCCGCTAGAAGGGGCAACCTTTCATTTAGGGGAGGCCACGCTGACGTTGTATAATACGTCAGGGGGGCACAGCAATGAAAATAATAATTCGTTAGTTGTTTTATACGAACATGGCGACGATCGGGCGTTGTTTACCGGGGATGCAGAAGCTGAAATTGAGCAGACGTTAGAGGTTGGCACAGTCGAATTGTTAAAAGTGGGCCATCACGGATCTAAAACGAGTTCAAGTTCTTCTTTTATTAATCAGCTTCGGCCGAAATATGCGGTTATTTTGACGGGGCAACCCAATCAATATGGTCATCCACATGAAGAAACATTACAATTATTTGCCTCAAAAGGAATTTTGGTTTATCGGACAGATGAACAAGGGCATCTCGTTTTTCAATCGACCGGACATGGGTTTGAAACAGCGCTCAGCCCGGGATCTTACACGCCAGGTCAAGGGCGTTTAACACCAGAGACGAACCCCTCGAATTCGCAGCCCCCTCAATATAAAGATGATAATCCCAATGGAATTTATGACCAAGAGCCAACAGGGCAACGGGAATCGTATCAAAATTGTACGAAGTTAAGAGAGGTTCATCCCGACGGCGTTCCAAAAGGGCATCCGGCGTATGAGTCGAAGCATGATCGCGATAAAGATGGCTGGGCGTGTGAGCGATAAAACCAGCTAGCTTTTATTAATCATATTTAAGAGGATAGAAGACGCGGGATTTTATGCGACTGAAAATAGTTTCATTTTGATTTAATTATGTCTAATAAAACTAGTTATAGCACGATGAGGGGAGAAATTTTATTGAAAGGTATTCATAACTTTATCCAAAAATATGGTCAATCAATCGTGACTGTAACTATGATCTTACTCATCTTCTCTATAGGCTTTGGGAAAGCGACTGTTTTAAAGAGTGTCATTATATTTTTACTCGTTCTTTTATTAGCTTTTATGCCTGATAAGTTTTTTGACGATGAAGATAGTGATGAAAAACGTTAATTTATTGAGAGGTTTCTCGAGGTAAATAAAACAGTAAGGATGGATTTTAATAACTCGGTTTAGTTCGTATTATGTTTAACGATAGGTGGGTTATTTGGGATACTTGCTTGGAATATGAAATGAAGATAAGGACGGATCATTTAAATCGTTGACGAACGAAAGAGTGGTGAAATTTTCACCACTCTTTTACATTTACCAGGTAAGATTAAGATTATTTTAAAACGGGACCTGATAATAAAGGACGTCGGATCAATACTTTTCCAATTTTTAACGATTAAGGTCTCTAAAAATTAAATTTCCGTATTTTTATCTAACAACGTTTGTTTTATAATCAGTAAAACTCAAACTAACCTATTTTTGTATTTTTCTTTGAAAAAGAGACAGAGGAGGTTAGTTTTTTTATCATGAAGTGGAACAAAGCACTTCATCCCAAAATCCCCTTCACCGCTGCCAACAACGGCAGGATCAAGGGGATTAGAAACAGTTAAGGGATTGATAAAAATAAGATTAACAGAGGGGGATGAATAGTTCGTTTAATGAACTATTCCATATATTTTATGAGCGACTGTTATTTGCGTGACAGTTGAAAAGAAGGTTTTTTATCAAGGTTATTTTCATTGATAGATGCCGATAGATCTTGTCGAATGCGTGCGTTAGCTGTTGGGGAATGGTTGTTAAATCGCAATTGTCGTTAGTGAGGCAACGTTTCCTCTAGTTGTTGCTCGAATAGAAGAAGAGGCATTAGTCGTTGATGATGGTGATGGAATGGCTAGTGTAGCGATTAATGGCAGCGTAGTTATGATGGTACTAGACATTGAAATTTCAAAAGTGATGATGGTTATGATAATTCCGCATGAACTATAATCGGCAAGTGGAGCAGAGGCACTGGGTATCACCGTCGATGGCCGTGTAGTGATAACAGTTAATGATTCAAATATGTTCTAGGCAGCATATAAAAATATCTCGATGCATGAGCCAAACGGCGGATGGTAGACAGTATTATTTGATACAGCGCACTCGTATACTCAAACACTCTATATTGAAAACACTAATGATTTACCTATTCAAACTCAGTTAATGGTATCGCGTTGCCCTAGTATTAATTGTGCTTGTTTCTTAGGGGAACCACGAGAGGTAATTCGGATTTTGCCTTTCATAATGATACGCCTACTAGTTATGTAGGGGGCATTGTTATTAACGAATGTCTAGATCAACTTCTTGAGAATCGTGTTATCGTCATGGAATCTCACAAGTCTGTTAGAAATCCAGAGTTGTGATAATACCTGTTAAATGGATGAAAGAGCTAGAGTGCCCCTCATAGCCCTTTTTTATAGATTTATTAAGAAATTAGATAATTGTTCCCGGGTGAGAGGATGAAAAAATCCCGACGTCACCCAGACAAAGACATACTTCCTCCCCCTGGTTGCGACTCGTTTGCGATAATATGTCAAAACAGAAAAAAACTAAAGAGAAATTGCAATATTTTTATTTATAAAAACATAAAATGTATCGAAAAGAAGGGGGATTGGGAATGAAAAAGTACTGGTATGTTTTTGTCGCTTTGTTTGTTTGCCTCGTGTCTTTGCTGTCGGTATATTTCATTGTTTCGCTTGACGCCTATAATCCTGATGCGCCTGAGGACGAAAAGTTAATTCAAAGGTACGAAAAAGAAGTAGGATCTGAAATTGATGTTATTTATGACTTTGTTGAGGATACAGGTGATTCCTTTAGCTATTGGATTGATCATGAAAATAGAACCATCACTGATCATGTGACCTTACGTTACTCGATGGAAAATCTGACCGATGAACAAAAGGATAGCCTCGCACGCTTATCCTTAGAACTTGCAACGTTACAGTATGAAAAAAATAAGTGGGCGATAAGAAAAGATTTTCCCGGCTATACGCATACAGTCGAGGTGTTAGCGATTAATAATAGCGATCATATTTATAATTTGCACTACGACTACGATGTCCTCCGTCAAACCATTACAGACGTAAATCGTGAGATGTCTGAGGCCTCTCAATCTATGGAGCAATTTTCAATACAATATATCGAGGATCACCACACGACATTGTACTGGCGTAACTATTATTAACGGCTGAGTAAAGAAGCTTTTTTTGGGGAGGAAGAGTAAAGGTTGCGTTCATACTAGGAGGTTTTGTGTTCAAATAGAAACACCGTTGTAGGAAGTGGCACCACTCACCACCTGTGAGGAGACTAAGAGTCATGAGTTTAATTGACGCATGTGTGTAGGTATAAGTTTAGGAAGGTTGACCTTTCTAGGGTTAAAGTGGCAAAAGCCATGAGAGGGGGAGGTCCTAAATCAGTTGAAGTCTAAAATAAAATAGATGAGTTAAAAGCGGTCGTTCATAGGTCAATCTAGTCTGAGGGCCGTTTTTTTAATTTCTAAAATAGGGGACAATCCCTATAGTTGTAGCCCTCTGAATTAAAGTGTTATTTATCCGTTTAGAGTTCAGTGAAAAAGTAAAGGATAAGAAATAAAATGTACCCTAGAGAGTAGACAAATAAAAAAAGTCTACCTTCTAGGGCCTTTTTGTTATAATATTAACTATTAGATTTTAGGAGGATTTTAAATGAGCAAGAAGTTATTTACACCACAAGAGATTGAACAACTCAAACAAAACGAATATGTTAAGTCAGTATCTGAAAAAGGGATTACTTATACGAAAGAATTTAAGGAGAACTTTATTATGATGAGCGAGAAAGGAAAGTTTCCGCGAGAGATATTCGAATACTATGGATTTAATGTTACGGTGCTTGGCATGCAGCGTGTGAATTCTGCAGCTAAACGTTGGAAACAAGCCTTTAAAACCCAGGGCCCATTAGGATTGGATGATAGTCGTACTAAGAATTCTGGAAGGTCCCTAAAACGAGAGTTAACGCTAGAAGAACAATTATTACGCACGCAGGCTAAATTAGAAGTTTTAAAGATTGAGAACGAATTATTAAAAAAGTTGAGACTCATGAGAAAAATGCTCGAATAGTCTCTAAAGAAGTAAAGTTTCAAATGATTCATCAAGTAGTGAATCAGACATCAACTAAATTTAAATCTTTAATTTCTCATTTATGCGATAGTCTTGGTGTTTCAAGATCAGGTTATTATCGTTATTTTTCGTTATGTGCTGAAGAAGCTCGTTTAAAGCGATTAAAGGAGGAACAACATCGTTTAGAAGTTATTCAAAAGGCCATTTGTTTTAAGGGACGAAAAAACAAGGGAATTCGCCAAGTAGCGATGGTTCTTAAAGGGGAATTCAACATTATCTTTAACCTAAAATCTATTCATCGAATCATGAAAAAGTATGGACTATTGAGTCAAGTTCGTCGAAGCAATCCCTATCGTAAACTCGCTAAAGCGACACAAGCACATCGTGTCTGTCCAAATCTTGTTAATCGTCAATTTAGGCCATTAGAACCTTATAAAGTTCTATTAACCGATATCACTTATTTAAAATATGGAAAGGGTCAGACTGCCTATCTCTCGACCATCTTAGATAGTGCAACAAATGAAGTTTTAGCTTTTCAATTAAGTGAGCATTTAAAGATAGATTTTGTTCTCCAAACACTGAACCAACTTCAAGAAAATCCGACTGTCCAATTAACGAAGGAAACGATTATTCACTCCGATCAGGGCGTGCATTATACGAGTCCGCAATTTTCGAATCAATTAAAGGAATTAGGAATTCAACAATCAATGTCTAGGAAGGGGAATTGTTGGGATAACGCTCCACAAGAATCATTTTTTGGGCATCTAAAAGATGAAGCAGATATAACCAATCAACTGACATTTGATGATTTACTCATTGAAATTGAAGAATATATAGATTATCATAACAACTTTAGATATCAATGGAATTTAAAAAAGCTGACTCCTGTAGGATACAGAAATCAGCTTCAAGTTGCTTAGGTTTTTTTCTTTGTCCTTGACAAAGGGTACAGATTAAAATGAAGATGATTTTTAAGCAGATTTTTATCTCTCATAGAGACTATCATCATAATGAAAGGGGGGCATCCTCGTTATTGATTGCAATCAACCATCTATTAAAGTCGTTTATAGTTAGTTTTTCTCCCAAGAATGCCTTCCTTTATAACGCGATGATTGAATATCTCAAAAAAATTTAGGATCTTATATTTTTATTAAGATAAACGAGACTTAATGATAGAAAAATTCCCTTTCTATTGGTGGGTCACTTAGTGATTATTTTAGACCATCTATTCATCCTTTGCTGGAAATTATAAAAGTTGAGGGGATTGATGGGTGATAGGGATTTGAAAAAACGGCGATTAAATAAAAAAATTTTTTTAGTGATAAGGAGAATCAGCTTCTTTTCATTTACGCATAGGTGGGTTTGAAAATTGGAAATAGATGTGGATGGACTCATGATGTTTTGTAGTATATCATTAATTTGTAACAAAATACGACGCGAAAAGAGGGATTTAGATGGAAACAGGGATGAAAGTTCATTATAAAACCGTGCAAGCAGCTGAAAAGAAAGCAGAGATTGAAGGACAATTAAATGATTATCGTCAATCGATTGAAGAATATAATGCTAAATATAAGAATAGGGTTGGATTTAAGCCGAAACGTGTTTTAATTGGATATGCTAGACGATCTGAATACCGCGGGATTGATGAACAAGTTGAGGTGTTAGAAAATACCGGGTGTGGTGTTATATTCAAAGAAACCACATTGAGTGCTGATACGGCTAGAGGGCAATACGATCATATGAATGCTTTATTACAACCAAAAGATGTAGTCGTGGTGAGTGATTTAACACGGTTGGCTTGGTCAACGGTTAATCTAACGGTGTTAGTAGATGAATTTACGAATAAAGGAATTGATTTAATGTCAGTGAAAGATGCGTGGTTTAACACGACATCTGTTAATAGAGACTTTTTGTTGTCGGTGATGCGAGGGATAAATGTTTTTGAAAATGAACTGAAGTCGGATAAAACGAGAGCGGGACTTGCTAAAGCTAAACAAAGTGGCACTAAATTTGGTCGAGCATTAAAAGAAGGCGCAGATATAGAAAAGGCAATTGATCTGTATGTAAATAATGTTGATGGACTCCCTATTGGTGAAATAGCTCGAATTTGTAATGTGTCGCGTACCACACTCTGGCGCCGATTAAGAGATAGGGACTTATTGAATAAATAATAAGGAGGGGTGAACGCGTGAGTACCGATCATTATTTAAACATGATAGCGAATCTTTCCGATGATTTATCTAAAACTTTAGAAGGGGATGACCTTGATAAGATGAGTGAGGGTGAACTCCTTTCACTTTTAGATAGTTTACAAGCATTTAACAGAACAGTTGACTCTATCGTCGGCATCCATGAAGATGATTTTGATTTAGAACAAGCCGAGTTATTGTTAAGTGAATTGGATTCGTTTTTTTCGGAAAAAGAGATAGAGGATGATTCAATATTGACGAGATTTGACAACTTAGGGAAGTCATTGTGCATGGGAGCACGAGATGAAAATCAATACAAGAATTAAGGCGGAATGATTCCGCTTTTTTTTATGCTGTTTAGAGCATCAAACGGCTATCAATCACGTGGTCGCAGGCGTAGGAGGACTTCCGTTATCATGAAATTTCTTCTTTAAAGCGTGAGAAGTTTTTTTAAAAATATAAAAATTAGATAATTTTCTAAATAACGGAGAGGATGAAAATCCAAAAGGGATGGGAAGAACTAAAAATTCTACGATGAATAGTCCACAGAACGCTCAACGTCTCCTTTTTATTTCCATTATAGGGATGGGAAGAACTAAAAATTCTACGATGAATAGTCCACAGAACGCTCAACGTCTCCTTTTTATTTCCATTATAAGGATTTTAAAAACGAGCAGAAGACTTCTCATCATGCCTTTATTTTTCAACAACTGCTATTCATTGTTTTTTACGTGTTTGAAGGGGTTCTTTTGAAAAAATGATCATAAGTCATATTGAGGGTGCAAAAAACATAAAATTATCATGTGTTTCGACTCACTGTAGGGATAGGATGATCATATTCGAACGAGAAATTTAAAAATTTGACGAGCAAGGAGGAGCTTTATCTGGCTTCAACGGGGATGTGGCGTGAAAACGATCGTACTATAAATGAGTTTAATAAAGTAGCCGTGAGTTAAATGAGGGATCTCAGGATGGATAAATAGGGTGGGAGGAAATAGAAGTACCCATTGAAGCAATGAACTGCATTAAATCTGGAATCAAGCGCTATTTACTTTAAGATGAAGTTCTTCCTATCGGATGAATATGCCGATAGGTGAAATGTAAAAGGGAGGCGAAGAGATGATTAAAAAAGTTTTAGTTGCATGCTTACTTCTAACCTTGATGGGATGTCAAAGGCTTAAGGACGAGGTCGTAGAAAGGTTTTGGCATCCCAAACAGGAGCAAAGTGAATTGAAAGAGTCAACTAAGGAGGTTAAGGAAAGAAAAGAGATCACACAAACTTTAACGAATTCTGATTTACAGCAGTTAAATGTTTATTTGAGTCATTTAAGTAATAGTGGGTTTGAAACGTATAATAAAGAAAATCTCAATCATGATCAACTATTAGAGTTCGGCCTTTGGTTATATCTGGGGAATATGGTGAAAGTAGAATCTAAAGAAATAGATGGCGTTTATTATAGCGTTTTTAATTATGATGAGTTTAGCCATAAAATAAGTCAATATTTTGATTGTGAATTAGAGAAAAAAGGCAACGATGAATGGCTGTTTCAAGATAATAATTATTATCATCCGTTATTAGAAAGCGAATATCCGCTCAATACGGTCACTCAAGTTGATCGTATATATGATAATGGGGATAATAGCTTTTTAGTTGAAGGGCTGGTTTATCGATTTGAATCATCTATGGACACTCATATTTATGAACAGTATTTGCAACCCAAATCCACATGGAGTCCTTCAATGGAAAGTGAATTAATCGGGAATATCACGACCACGCTTGTTTATTCAGATAAATTAAACCATTATGTTATTGAAGATTATCAAGCTAAGTATTATCCGAGCGACGAAGGGATAGAGAGTGAATCGAGCAATAACGAAGAATTCTCCTATAGCTATAAAAAGGACTACCTAGATAAACTAGACTTTATAGAAGAAGGCATGAGTGATTTAGATTACCTCTATGATAGTGGAACAACAGTCGACTTCGTTGAGGCAGAAGGAACACGCCTTAAAAGATGGGATGACATGCTAAATGAAATATATAGCTTATTAAAAACTCAACTTACAGAAAGTGAGATGAAAGAATTAAAGAGTAAACAACTAGCTTGGATCGAATATCGAGATAAGACTGCCGAGAATGAAGCAAATGCAGCAGGGGGCGGATCCTTAACGACCGTCGTCTACAATAGCACATTAGCTACCCTTACAAAAGAACGATGTTATGAATTAGTAAACACCTACCTCGAATAGATTTAATGTCAATACGAATAAGGGACGATGGACTAACTATCGCTAATGAGAAGATCAAATGAGAGGAAATGACGCCGATAGTTTAAGGGGTAAACTTGAACTTGCATCAAGCATTCATCCGTTCTCGTTTTTCAGATGTATAAAAAAACAACGGGTTGTAGGGGAATCCGTTGTTTAATAAAAGGCGTTTATGGGGGAATAAACGTCTTTTTTAATCTAAGAAATTTAGGAAGAGTTAAAAAGTTAGCTAGCAACTTTCTTTTGCTGTTTTCATCGCCTCGTTTAAATGGACTAATATGATGTTCATCGCGCGAATCAGATTAGAAAAGCGGGTATAGGTGGAACTCCCTTCTTTCGCGCGACTAAGACCAGACGTACTCTTATTTTTGATAGAGGTAATTTGGGCAATCGCTTGCTCTAGATCCTCCTTTGAATAGGAACATGTTTTATTGAGTAGAAGATCCTGGGCGATGTATAAAGCCTTAATCCTGTTTTTAGAGAGCGAAAATGAAGGAGAACACTCCTTTAATTTAGGCTGTATTTTTTCACAATTCACAATCGATGATTCAATAACTTTTAAGGTGTCCTTCATTTGTTGTTCTGTTAATGAATCCATCACGGTATCCTCCTTTATTGAAATGTCCCTCTATTATAACAAACATACGCACTTCAAGCGATGTTATGAGGTGGGTTAGTTTTCTTAATTTTTATTAGAGGTAAACATAGAAAAATCCCCATTCTTGTTGTTGGGCGGTAACAAGAATGGGGATTGAAAACGGTTAAGGGATTGATAAAAATAAGATTAACAGAGGGTGATGAATCAATCGCTTGGCGATCGATTCAATATATTTTATGCTTCTGCTACCGTTTCGTGAGTGTCATCGGGCTCCTTTTTTTACTGTTCATATTCGTCTTCATCGTCGTCTTCATATTCAATCACACAAGGGTATCTCATGATCCGAACACCCATGAAGAGGTTGAGACAACTTATGGCGCCCCAAAATATATCCCATGCGGATGGGGTAGTAAACAATTTGGGAATCCGTAGGATAAGACAAAAAATACTTAATAGGATGATCATCATCCCCATTCGTTTGTTAGACAATGACTGATACCTCTCTTTTCTAAATGCTTGTTCATTTCATTTTATCATAATTTGGCGATTTAGGGTACCATTGTAGGTAGGCGAGTTCAATTAATCTGTTTATTTGGATGACGCTGGTGCGGGGGGATGAATAGGGAGTGTCGGCAGGTTGTTTGACGATGGTGTAGGGGGGACTGTCGGGTTCTTTTTTTGAGTGGCAACCCGGCTTGTTGATGCGCTTTTTTAACCGCTAGGTTGAGAGAAGCCTCCCTGAATCAAAGAAGAAGGTTCATCGCTAGATTCGAGAGGATTTTTTGGGGAAGATATGATTCGTGATTCAAACAAGAGAGCGGATAAGTGGGGGAATCGAATTTCACAAGAAAAGTCATCTGGTGAACAAGCCTTCTCATCTTCAGCAGAAAAAAATGATTGAATTTGGCGAAAAACATATTAAAATAGACATATTGGTGCTTTATTGAAGGAGTGCAACAAGATGTTACGCCATAAAATGGCGGTTTAGGAGAGTAGGTAAAGAATGAGTCGTCAGAAATTGAATGTGAAAAAGCTAGCTAAAATTAAGAAGCGATATGGCTTAATCGGGGTCATTTTTGTTATCGTGGCAACCCTGGCCGTTAGTTATGTTGAAGATTATCTTTCTTCACGGTCTGTGGCGTCGCTTCAAGTGTTTGAAACGAATGGGATTGAACTTGAGCCGGTGATTTTAAAACGTGTCGTCGATGGGGATACGTTAGTCGTGACGAATGCAAATCGGGAGGAGGTTCGAGTTCGCCTCATCGGAATGGATACGCCTGAAAGTGTGCATCCGGATCAAGAAAAAAATACGGAAGCGGGCGAGTTGGCGAGCCAGTATACGAAGTCAGTGTTAACCGTTGGACAGACGCTATATTTGGAGTATGATGTTCAAAAAACGGATCGTTATCATCGCGTGCTAGCCTATGTGTGGTTAACCGATGATGTCAATCCAGATGATATCGCCACGAACATGTTAAATGCGAAATTGGTGGCTGACGGCTATGCGGTGGCGAAAGAGTTTAAGCCGAATGTCAAATATTCGAGTCTTTTAAAACAGTTAGAATCAGCCGCGAACAACGAGCGCTAAATCGGTGGTTAAAGACTAAAAATCATCGTCAAAAGGTTCATCGTCCGATGGAGGGCGGTGAGCTTTTTTTATTTATCTCATCGGTCAACACGACTATTATTTAGAAAAACTATGAAGGAACGAATTTTTTACTGAGGGTAATCTAACTTGTGACCCACGGGATGCTTCCTATGAAACGAGACAATGTAATCGGGCGTTATTTTTTAACCTGGGAACGTCGGAAACGTTTCAAACAACCATAAAACTATAGCGAGAGGCCTTTATTCAAGGCGATGGGAACTTTTTATAACCGCTACCTGATAGGGAAATGTGGCGAATAAGTATAAAAAGAGATTGAACATTTGTTCGATTTTGTTTATAATAAAGGAAGAAAAGGAGGGAATTGGATGAAACAGCGGGTGTATATGGCGATTGATCTGAAAAGTTTTTATGCTTCGGTGGAATGTCGTGAACGCGGTCTCAATCCGATGACGACCCATTTAGTTGTTGCCGATGAAGGTCGGAGTGAGAAAACGATTTGTCTAGCGGTCACTCCCTCGCTCAAATCATTAGGCCTTTCGGGGCGTCCGCGTTTGTTTGAGGTCGAGCAAAAAGTTCAAGAGGCAAATGCCATCCGTAAACAAAGAGCCCGTTGTTCATGTTTGACGCAGGCCTCATCTGATGCCCGAGCATTGAGGGCATCGCCTGAACTGGCGATTTCCTATATCGTTGCCACGCCAAGAATGGCTTACTATTTGGAGTATAGTACCCGAATTTACGAGGTGTATTTGAAGTATATCGCACCGGAAGACATTCATGTGTATAGTATTGACGAGGTGTTTATCGATGCCACCGACTACTTAACACTTTACCAAATGACGGCGCACGAGTTAGCAAGGACCATCATTCACGACGTTTTAAAGACAACTGGCATTACGGCAACTGCCGGGATAGGCCCTAATTTGTACTTATGTAAAGTTGCGATGGACATTGTCGCGAAGAAGATGCCTCCCGATGCCTTTGGCGTGCGGATTGCTGAGCTTGATGAAACATCTTATCGAACCTTATTGTGGCATCATCGTCCGCTCACGTCATTTTGGCGGGTTGGAAAAGGTTATGCCGCTAAACTGGAGGCCCATGGGATGTATACGATGGGGGATGTGGCTCGGATGTCGTTAACTGAGCGCGGGGAACAATTGCTGTATCACCTATTTGGTGTGAATGCCGAACTCCTGATTGATCACGCATGGGGTGTTGAGTCGTGTACCATGGCGGATATTAAAGCCTATGAACCTAAACATCACAGCATCAGCTCGGGTCAAATTCTACCGACAGGGTATCCGATTAATAAAGCACGATTAGTCGTCCGCGAAATGGTCGAATCTCTCGTGTTTGAGTTGCTCGAAAAGGGACTCGTGACTCCTTCCGTTGGATTAACCCTTTGTTACGATTCCACGCGCGGTGTTCCTAACGCAAGTCGAGGCACTAAAAAATTGGCGTCGTACACGTCTTCGCCCCGATTACTGAAGCAGGCCGTGACCACTTTATTTGATGATATCGTGGATCAAAGACAACGTGTTCGTCGAGTATCTCTTGTTTTTTCTGAAGTGAGGAACGCGCAAGAAATTAACGACGCTCCTGTGGTTCAACAACTCGATTTATTTACAAACGTTCAGGTGTTGCAACAAAAGGAGCAAGAACAGGAGGCAGACCGCCAAAAGGAACGTCGGCAACAAGAGGCAATGTTACAGATCCGTCAGAAGTTTGGAAAGAACGCCATTTTAAAAGGAATGAATCTCGAAGAAGGAGCTACTGGAAGAGATCGCAATAATCAAATAGGAGGACATCGCGCTTAAATGACAACGAATCATTATCAAGATATCATTCATCTTTCTTATCGCAAATCAACCCGCCGCCCTCAGATGACGAATAGGCAGCGGGCGGCTCAATTCGCGCCTTTTGCTGCCTTGACAGGACATGAGGCCGCCATAAAAGAAGTTGCGCGACTAACCGATGCAAAAGTTGAATTAGATGAAACACGGATAGGGGCGCTTCATGCCGCCCTTCATACGGTTGCTTTAACAATAAAGAACGCGCCTTTAGTCAAGGTGACGTATTTTAAGCCCGATGATAAAAAAGGAGGAGGCGCCTATGTGACCGTTCAAGAACGCGTGCGAAAAATTGATGCGTATCACCAACAGCTCGTGTTTAAATCGGGTGCTTTTATTCCCATTACGGACATCTTCACCATCGAATGTCTCGATCCGGTGCATGAAGGCTCGCTTGACTAAGACCCGACCGTTCATTTGATTTGACTGGGGGATGAAGGTCATCACGTTGGGTATGTTAAGGGAGAGGGTCAGTCATACTAGTAAGGAAGGTCGTTTGATGGGTACCTTTTTTAAAACTAGCCGTTAAAGTGGAGAAGGAGTGGATGAGATGAGTTGTACATGTGGCGTGGGCCAATCTTGCACGTATAAGGTGCCTATTTTTCAAGCATTTAATTGTGAAGAAACGAAGGCGTTGTTACAGGTGATTAAACGCAAAACCTATCAAAAAGGAGAGATGGTATTTCGTGAGGGTGAACCTGCCGATACGCTTTGGATTGTAAACGAAGGGAAACTCAAAATTTTTAATTATACGAAAGATGGAAAAGAACAAATTCTTCATCTGTTGGGTGAGGGTGATTTTTGGGGCGAACTCCAATTGTTTCAAGACACGACGTTTAATTGTTATGCCAAAGCGATTGAAGATTGCCGATTCTGTTTAATAACGAAACAGCATTTTCAACAGTTAATGCTTAAAAAACCAGAAATGAGTTTAAAAGTGTTAGAAGTCCTTAGCCAACGGTTGATTCATTTAGAGCAGTTAACACTTATGTTATCGAACCAAGACCCTGAGAGTAAGTTGGCCTATTTACTCTTAGAGTTAGCCAAGAAAGAGGGCGTCCAAGTTGGATCTAAAATGGTGATTCATTTACCCTTTACACGTGAAGAAGTGGCAAGTTATACCGGATTGACACGAGAAACCGTGAGTCGAAAATTACACCAGTTGAGTGAAAAAGGAATCATCAACATCATCGGTCATAGGAAAATAGAAATCCTAGACGTCGCGTATTTGAAGGATCTGCTCTAGGTGCTAATAAAAAACCACTCCTTGAATTCAAAGAGTGGTTTTTTTGTTAAGCTTTTAAGAACTCGTTTAAATCTTCTTCAACGGTTGAAATGCCACCGATGGCAAAGTTTTCAATTAAGACTTGGAGGACATTAGGGGATAAGAAGGCGGGTAAGGTTGGGCCTAGGTGAATGTTTTTCACACCGAGGGCTAGCAGGGCTAATAAAACGATGACCGCTTTTTGCTCATACCAGGCAATGTTATAGGCGATAGGTAAATCATTAATGTCTTCAATCCCTAAGGCTTCTTTTAATTTCAAGGCGATGACGACTAATGAATAAGAGTCGTTACATTGTCCGGCATCTAATAGGCGTGGAATGCCGTTAATGTCGCCCAGATTTAATTTATTGTATTTGTATTTGGCGCATCCGGCTGTTAGAATGACGGAATCTTGTGGTAATTCTTTGGCGAAATCAGTATAGTAGGTACGCTCTTTATGGCGACCATCACACCCGGCCATGACGACGAAGTTCTTAATCGCCCCCTCTTTGATGGCACCTACGACCGAATCGGCAAGACTCAACACTTGATGGTGGGCAAATCCTCCGATGATTTCTCCTGTTTCAAGCGGTGTCGGAGCGGCGCACGTTAAGGCGTGTTCAATCACGCAACTGAAATCTTTTGTCCCATCAGCGAGTGTTTTGATCACCTTGAAGTCAGGGTGCCCCGTATTTCCAGTTGTATAGACGCGCTCAGTATAGGTGCATCCTTGACGTGGGGGAACTAAACAGTTAGTTGTAAAGACAATCGGCCCATTGAAGGTTTCGAATTCTTTTGTTTGTTCGTGCCAAGCGTTTCCGTAGTTTCCAACGAGATGTGGATATTTTTTTAGTTCAGGATAGTAATGGGCAGGTAGCATCTCGCTATGTGTATAGACGTCAACCCCGGTATCTTGCGTCTGTTCTAAGAGTTGTTTGAGGTCGTGAAGGTCGTGTCCAGTGATTAAGATTCCGGGGCGGTTTTGAACGCCGATATTCACCTTTGTTAATTCCGGGTGCCCAAACGAAGAGTTATTGGCTTGATCAAGGAGAGACATCGCCAAAACCCCAACGTTTCCTAATTCAAGGGCAAGCGTTGTATAGGCGCTAACATCTAGGTCGGGCTGGATTAAGGTAGCCATGAAACGATGCAGGTTATTAAATAGTTCATCGTCAGTAAATCCTAATTTTTCGGCATGCGACGTATAGGCAGCCAGCCCTTTAAGTCCGAATAAAATCAGTTCGCGTAGGGAACGGATGTCTTCATTTTCTGTTGTGGAATGAATCGCAACCGATAAGGCTTTTTTGATCATACTTTGTTTATGGTCGACCTCAAAGTTGACGATATCGTGTGTTAAAATAGGAAGATTAGTGTGGATTAAGCGTTCTTTTAATTGGTTTCTTAAGCGGATGCTTTCTTTAATACGTGTGACGAATTCTTCTTCATCAAAATTGGCATTCGTGATGGTAGCGAACAATCCTTCTGTGACAAATAAATCGACTTCGCGGACGAGTTCTTTCTCTTTTTTCACCTCAAGCGCTAAACAAGATAATCCAATAAGGGAGTAAATAAAAGTATCCATTAAGGCGGTCAGTTCGGGTGATTTTCCGCAAACCCCAAACACGGTACAGCCTACTCCTTTTGCTGCTTCTTGACATTGATTACAAAACATAGTCATTCTTTCACCTCTTTTTCATTTGTTAAGGTTATTTTATCGATGAAGAGGGAAGTTGAATGTGATTGAAATCAAATTTGATAAAAAGAGGCACGCCTTTTAGGTAAAGGCATAGGATATAGTAACTTGTTGAAGGGTGGGATGGATGTGAAGAAGTGGTTATTCGCTGGAAGTGTTCTTTTTTGTTCGGTGTTATTAGTGGCGTGTGAGTATTTTGATCAGACGAATGAGGTGAAAAAGGTCAAAGAGACGCCTGTGGTTCAGGAAAAGACAGAGGTTAAGGATCCGGTCGTTGAGGAGCAAAAACCTGAAGCTGAAAAACCAAAGGCACCAAAAGAGGCTGAACGGGTTAAATTAGGGGAAACCATAGGGAATGATCAAATTGAGGTGACCTTTTTAAATGCTTATTATACGGATGATCGCAATGAGTATTGTGACGTGAAGGCGGATAAAGTGCTGGTTATTGAGTATGAGTATAAAAATTTAGCGGTTGAGGATGGATTTTCGTTATTTGAAGGCATTCATTATCAAGTGTATGATGGAAGCGGGCATTTGTTAAAAAATTACCCATCGATGGAAGCCCGTTATGGTGGAGAGGTCTCAATCGGACGCTCAACAACGGGATCAGATGCGTTGGCGGTTGTCGGGGATCAGACCCATTATGAAATTGAAATAGGGGACGTCATTGTTGAGTTTGATTTAGAATAGATTTAAACGTGTGAAGGGGGAGTGGCGTGCGACAATGGATTAATTTTTATTATTATCTCCCGTTAGAACGTTATGAAGCCCACGTTTTAACGGTTGAACTTGGCAAGGAAGCGATGACGGATGCTCAGGAGTTGTTCGACGTTTATAAACGCGCGCTCGGTATTTTTGAATGTGTCTTTTCAATGGATGATGAGGTAATGCTTGTCATCAATACTTATCCGTGTGATGGCATTAATCCGCGCCCTCGCTCGATTAAACCGTATCTAAAGAATGAACGACTCCATCGCACGTTGAATGCCTTCATGGAGAAGGGACCACACGAAGAAGACATCATGCATTATTATTTAACGTGTCGATGGGGTGAACTAAAGAATAAAAAACTCATTTTACATTTGTGTCAACATGACCTCGTCAAAGGAGTCAAACCGATGAATGACTACTATTTCATCCAGTTAGAAAAAAAACGTTGTGTTCGGATGCAAGATGACCGGTTTATCGATTTGATTTTTAAGGATGAAAGCGATAAAACACGGATGATCGAGTGTCTTTTAGCAACAAACCTCCTTTAACAATCGTTTAACCGAAGAAGCGGGAGCCCCTATGGGGATGAACCGAAAACAGCACTTGCGATAGGGAATTTCCTTTGGAAAAATCTTTGGTCCTGTTAAAGGCGTCCTCCTTTAAACAATATAAAAAGGCAACCTGATGAAACATCGTCGGATTGCCTTTTAGTTTTGTTTAGCATGCATGATAAAAAACGGAGGTGGCATATCTTAAAGAGAAGGGAGTGGTGAGAGATTATAAAAAAGATTTTGTTGAAGGTAGGGATACAAGATGCATTTAGGGGAAGAAATTCGAGTGAAACGTGAGGCGATGGGCCTCTCGTTAGAAGAGCTCGCCCATCAATTAGGCGTACCCTCTTGGAAAGTGGTAAACTGGGAGGTCAATCAGGAGCGTCCAAGCGAGGAACAATTAAGAAATTTAATGGATATTTTAGGAAAATTAGAGGAAGACGTTGCTCACCCATCACCTACTTTGGATCGGAGCTTTATTTATACGCTGCTTTACTTATTTGTCTGCGTTACTGTGTTAATATCGATCGTTTTTTGGTGGTAGATGGTCACCTATCTAGTCAAAAAGGTCCCCTAGATCAGGGGACCTTTTTGAGATGAATTTGTTACTTGGTTGATTTTAGGACGATATTTTTTTCAAAGCCGCCTCGGGCGTTTTTCTTCTCTAAACGTTTGGCTAAAAGGTCTTGTTCCCCATAACCGAGTTTTTGGGCAAGGGCAAATAAAACTTCTAAAACATCTGCCAATTCTTCAAGGTTTTGATCCGTCTTAAATTCGGCAACTTCCTCGTCTAATTTTTTAACTAAATAGTCAAATGCCACTTCATCACTAACGACTTCAATTTCCGCCGTTTTTCCTGAGGCCTGAATAATGTCTGGAATAAGATCGCGAACTAATTTATCATAAGTTAACATGCTATCGGCTCCTTTATTTTCAATTACTTTCATTATAGTTTAATTAGTGGCTATCTGTCAAAAGACCTCAAAAAGTGATAAAATAAAGAAAACAGAAGGTTTGGGAGTGAAAAGATGAGGCAACTTCGCAGTATTACAGGCTATGATGATTATTTATACGACCATTTTAAAGAAAGCTTCAAAAAAGCAAAAAAGATTGATATTATTGTTTCTTTTTTGATGGAATCAGGTGTTAAACTTTTAGAAAAACAATTTTTAGAGATTCGTCATCAACAAATTCCTATCCGTATTTTAACAGGAAACTATTTAAATATTACACAACCCTCTGCCTTGTATCGCTTGAAAGAAATTTTTGGTGATGTTGCGGATATCCGTTTTTTTAATGAACCTCGGCGCAGTTTTCATGCCAAGGCCTATTTCTTCTACTACGATGAAGGGGCCGATATGTATATTGGGTCATCTAATTTATCCAAATCGGCACTCACTGAAGGGGTGGAATGGAATTTTAAACTTGACCAAGACACGCACCCTCAGGAATTTGCCGAATATGCACGGGTTTTTGAAGATCTATTTTATAATTATTCGATTGTGGTGACGGATGCGGAGTTAGATTTTTATTCAAAGAATTGGAAAAAGAATAAGATTTATCAGACTCCGACCTTTTTGCAACAAAAATTGACGGAAGATATTGAGGAGGAAAAGGAAGCTTATGTGGTTGATTTGTATCAACCCCGAGGGGCCCAAATCGAGGCACTTTATCATTTGAAGAAAACACGGGATGAAGGATTTGATAAAGGCGTAGTGGTTGCGGCGACGGGAATTGGTAAAACGTATTTAGCTGCATTTGATTCGCGAGACTACCAACGAATCTTATTTATTGCGCATCGTGAGGAAATTTTAAGACAAGCGTACCGCAGTTTTGGAAATGTTCGCCCGCTAAGTGAACGTGGATTTTTTATGGGAGGCATGAAAGAAACGCACAAGGATATTATTTTTGCCTCGGTTCAAAGTTTAGGAAAGGAAGAAAATTTACATTTATTTGATCCTCATTACTTTGATTATATTGTGATCGATGAGTTTCATCATGCAGTCGCGTCTAATTATCAGCGGATTTTGCAATATTTTAAACCGAGATTTTTACTAGGGATTACGGCTACACCTGACCGGCTTGACAGTAAGGACGTCTTGGCTATTTGCGATTATAATGTGGTGTATGAGGCTCCGTTAAAAAAGGCCATTAATCACGGGTGGTTAGTGCCATTTCGCTACTATGCGATTTATGATGAAACGATTAACTATGATCAATTAACGTATCGTAATGGGCGTTATCAAACTGAGGAACTCGAAGATGCTTTAAATATTCACCAACGTGCAGAGTTAGTATTTAATCATTATAAAAAGTACCGTTCGGTTCGGGCACTTGGATTCTGTGTGAGTAAACGGCATGCGGATTTTATGAGCGAGTATTTTAATGAACAGGGGATTTTAGCTTGTGCCGTTTATAGTGGTGATGGAGGGGCGCAGACACTTCCACGAGAAGAGGCCCTTACCAAACTTTCAAAGGGTGAGATTCAGGTGATTTTCTCAGTGGATATGTTTAACGAAGGACTCGATATTGCCGCACTGGATATGGTACTTATGCTACGACCTACTGAATCGCCAACGATTTTCATGCAACAACTCGGTCGTGGACTCCGCTTGTCGAAGGATAAACAGTATTTAAATGTGCTCGATTTTATTGGAAATTATAAAAAAGCCAATCTCATTCCGTATTTAATTACTGGGACGACTAAAAAAGAGTTTAAACGGGCAAGTGAAGTTATTCGTGAGGAGACGCTGTTACCAGAAGGGTGCTTTATCGACTTCGATTTTCAATTAATTGATTTGTTTGAAAAAATGGAGAAATCAACTCAAAAAATTGAGGATTTAGTGGTAGAAGAATATGAACGGGTAAAGGATGAACTCGGACATCGTCCAACTCGTGTTGAGTTTTTTACACTGATGAATGAGGGCATTTACCATCTCGTTAAAAGTAAAGCAAAATTAAATCCATTTAAAAATTATCTGGCGTTTTTACAACGACAACACGATTTATCACCAGAGGAAGAGGTGTGGTTATCAACCCCGGCCGGGGCTTTCTTAACCATGATTGAAAAAACATCCCTTTCAAAAACATATAAGCTACCGACCTTTTTAGCGTTTATCCAAAATGGGGTCCTTCAATTAAAAATTGATGACGATGATTTATACCGAGCCTTTTTGGACTTTTATTCAAAAGGATCAAATGGGGTAGATTTGCTAAGAGATAAGGGAACAGCCAATTTTAAAGAATGGGGCAAAAAGGAATACGTTAAACTCGCCCGAAAAAATCCCGTTCACTTTTTATGCCAAAGTGAATCTGACTTCTTTAGCAAAGACGATCAACAGGTCTACCTTCATTCGGACTTAAAACCTTATCAAGATAACCCTTTATTTATCGCTCATGTAAAAGACGCGATTGACCTAAGAACTCAAGAATTTTACAAAACAAGACTTGAAAAACTGAAGGGATAAGGCTTATTGGGAAAGATATAATTTAGGGATAGGGTAAGTTACCCGGTTATGTAAATATAAGATACAAGGATTCTGTTGAGGGTAGCGTGAATTCTATGTTATTAGAAAGGTTTGAAAATATTTATCGCTTATTTGTTTGGAAAAATTCAAAATATATTGCAAGATGTTTGAGCGGGTTACATTAGGATGAACACTAAATACATCAAAAAGAGGGCCTAATAGCTCTTTTTATATTATAAAAATTAGATAAATCTTTAAATGTAATTTATGAATAATAATGTTAATCTTTGAATATTCTATACAAAAAATGGGGATAGTAATGATGAAATTTAGATGCATCTTGCATTATAGGAGATTTTCTTTTATAAATGAAATAAGTTAAAAATTATAGATTATTATTCAGGAGGGAATATGGACAATCATTTAAACGAAGAAAAAAAATATGAGATTAAGTATTCAAAAACAGAGTACAACCAAATGATAGAGGTTATATCAGAAGCCGAAAGTAGTAATAATCTAGTATTTTTTATAGGAGCCGGGGTCTCTATTTCTCAAGGATATCCTAATTGGAATGAGTATGTTGATAAATTAATTAAATATTGGACCTTTCATCTTGAGGATTTAATTGACGAGGAGATTACAACAGAAAAAGAGGTCCAAAGGCAAGATATGTTAGTATTGGATCAATTATTAGAAAATAGGATGGATAAAAAAAGAAAAGTAGATTTAGTTCACCATATGATTAGGAAATATACCAAAATTAGTGGAGATAAAGTTGGATCTACGAAACGGTTTAATGAAAATGTATTGAATTTTGAAAGGTTTTATTTTAAAGACTTGCCAGTTTGTATTGAAAAAAATGAAATATTATTCCATTTGCTAAATTTAAACGCAACCTATATCACAACCAATTATGATTTAGAGATAGAAAATCATTTTCAAAAATATGCAAAAAAGGATATTGAGATTCTCAAAGATCTAAGTGAGGTTTCTTCTAATCTTAAGGCCAATAGCGTGATTCACTTACATGGGAGCCCTGATGGAAATCCTGATTATTTTATCAGTTCGGCTAGTTCGTATACTAATTTGTATTATCCTAATGATGAAAATAGGGAAGTTTTACGAAATTTTAAACAAATTATTCAAGATAAAAGCGACCCCAAAATTATTTTTATTGGTTGTAGTATGGAGGAAGATGAAGTTTTATCTATTCTACGATTAGCTCACGATGTAGAAAAAGACCAAAGAAAAGAAATGCAATATTATGCACTTTTGAAATATGATAATCACCTTAACCCGCAAATAAAGGAACCTCATCATAGTCATTTTGAGGATTATATGCAAACTGTAAAAGGTGTAACTGTTGTTTGGTACGGAGATGAGTTTAGTGATTTGCCAAAATTCTGTGAAAGACTGGTTACAGATGTGTCTTTAAAAAGGGAGGACAATATATCTAACCCTGAAAGCGATTGGAGGATTTTAAATGGGGAATAGTGTGATAGAGGTTATCAATAAACATATAAAAAATAAAAATTATTTATTCTTAGACCGTGTGTTTAAAAATTATGATAATCTTTCTAGTGAGAAAGCATTAAATTTATTAAAAGAAGCTTTAAAGTCTGATTTAGTAAAACAACAAGCAGCCACATATACAGCCGATTATCCATTTTTTTGGAAACAAATTGCTCACTACTATAATCAGTTTGATAAAGAAGAACAAGAAGATATTCTACAATTGATTAAAAATTTAAAACAATATAATGAAATAACAGCTAAGCCTATCTACAATATTATTATTAATGCATTCACGGATATTGAAAAAAAAGGAGAATATTTAAGCTTTTTAATTAAAGCTAATAATCTTTATGATTTTATAGAAGATAATGAATTGAAATGTTTATGGTTGATAGAGAAAATTACATCGAAGAAAAGTTCTTATATAAAACCGGATTATTTCAAAACCATTCAATTTGATTTTAATTTCTCATTATGGAAAGAATTAATTAAATATTTAACTAGTATAGACGAAACAATGGTGTATTTTTCGTTTGCATCTATTTTAGAAAATGAAGAAATGAAGTTATTATTTTTATGTTTAAAAGAAAATAAAATCCTTTATCAAGGAACGTTGAATTTTCCTGAAGAGTTTTACCGTTTAAAAATAATCCAACGGTTGTTGATTAATATTGATTTAGAACAGGGATTAGAAGAGAGTGTATTAACAAATCTTATAGCAAATATTGATGTTTCATTTAAATTTTATGGGAAAGAAATGAATGAATTCGTAAAGAAACACCAAGAATTATTTCCAAAATCAATTTCTTCAGATTATTTTATGAATGGTTTAGAATTTGGAGAGTGGGGATGGATTCAACAATATCCTTATTTGTCTATAAATATGATTTTAAATCAACCTCTAGAGAAAACTGTAAAGCTTTTATTAGAACATAAGAAGGCAATCGATCTTGATGATTTAAAGGAACAGTCTGTTGAGGGACAACGAAAAGAATTATCGAAATTGTTTACAGAAGGTTACGTAGTAGATCATAAAGAACAAATTATTGCCTTCTTGAAGGAACTCATTGTAAATGATACTTTATGTGTAAGATATTGTGGAAGTATCGTAGAATTTTTTGTTTCCTCGAAAGATAGAACGAAGGAGAATATTGATTTATTAATAGAGTTTATAAAAAAATTTAAAATAAGCAATGATTTTAATATTGAAATGGGTAAATTATATTGTTTTTTATTTAAAAATGATTATATTGAAGAACAACGAGTAAAGGATTGCTTCTTTGGGTATAAAGTGGATAAGCTTTCAATAAAAAATATTTTTCGTAATAAACAAGAGGGCCCATATATAGATATTAATATATACATTAATACGGAGGTTGGAAGATATTTTGAAGCACTGCGAGTATTAGATGATAAAGTATTCAATGAGGAAGATATTCAAGTTTTAGTACTTCAGAAGTTTCATGAAACCCCTGAAAAATATAAAAAATATGTTATTGGTCAATTTCCAATTTTATGGAGTAAAATTCCTGGATTTGTACTCACTATAGAATCTTATCAAGGGTATTCTTATAAATATAGAATAGGAAAAAATGATTTAGAATTCTTTAAACCAATCATAAGAGAAGTGTTAGAGAAGGATGATTTTGATGATGGGATAACAGTATTTAATTCAATGATTATTTTATTTGAAACAACGTCTCCTCAAGAGATACTAATCCGTAATCATGAATATTTTGATAAACTCTCATTAAAAATGTTAGCTGGTTATTTAGAAAATGATTATAAATTTAAATATGGTGAAGACTGGATAATTTATCTATTTAATGATGAGACATATTCGGAGTCCTTAATAAAAAATCTTTTTCTCCGATTATTAAAAATTAAAACTGAAAAATTAGAGAGAATATTATCATTGTTGGAAGGGATGCCTATTCATACGTGGAAACTTAAGAGTTATTCCTACAGTTATGTATTACGTAAACGATTTGAAAAAGATACGTTAGTGCATATAATGAAATTAGTAATGATAGTGTTAAAAAAGGAAATGGTGAATGTTGACTATTATTTTATAGAGTGTATAGATACCATTTTAGAACAAATGGATGAGTTTCAAATGATTCCAGAAATGAATCAATTATTGGATGAAATTCGGGCATATTTAACAACAGAAGATTACGATAAATTGAATAGAAAATTTAGATACTTAAATAAAAGATAAAAAACAACCGGTTCTGGCTGTGTGGTGGTATAGTACCTACATAATAGACATAAAAGTGAAAGCGATGCTATCCATATCAACTATGTTGGAATGGCGTTAGAGTCTATGATGGAGGTACTTCTTTTATGTAATTTAAAAAGATTGATTCCAAATTTACTTGTTCAGAAAATTAGGGTATACGCGTCATTATCATGGATAAGGTATACTGATTTTCTGATCCATGATAAAAAGTTGTTACCACTTTAATGAATAAGAGGTTTTTCTGTGAGAATTCTTCCTGCTCTTATAGGAGATTTAATGGGTCCTTTAACTTCATTAGGAAAAGTTAAGTTTAGCACTTATATATAATAAAAAGACGTTCATGGGGGGTGAACGTCTTTTTTAATGGTTCTATAATATTTAGTGTTGCTGATTAAGCAGCACTTTTTTCATAGGATAAAAAAAAAGAGACTTCAAGTCTCAATCCTGTTACAATGTTATCGACTAAAACAATATTGAAAGGATAAGATTTAATGTCTCACTCATATTTTACTAGAAAACTTTTAAATATTAAAGATAAAAATATTACATTTTCAGAAGATTATCTTGAGGAAGTGAAGTTGAACGGAATTACTAGCTTTATCTTTAAAGGTATTCTTACGTATCAACCGACTCATTGTCAAAAATGCGGAACCCTATTTGATTCAAAATTTAAGAAGCATGGATTTAAAACCTCTCGAATTGTCATTCCAAAAGTCTCTCTTCACGATACCTACTTAGACCTAAAAAAACAGCGTTATTATTGTGGGCATTGCCAGTCTACTTTTACACTAAGTACTTCAATTGTTGAAAAGAACTGTTACATTTCTTATCATACGAAACACGCCATTGCTTTAGAGGCCCAAAATAAAATTTCTGAATGTGATATCGCACGTCGCCATCAGGTCTCTCATTCAACCGTCAATCGAATCATCCATAGCTTTTATGAATCTCAAACCTTAAACCTTAATTATTTACCTGAAAATCTCTGTTTTGATGAATTTAAATCCGTTAAGTCTGCTGAGGGGCATATGTCTTTTATTTTTTGCGATGCTGACTCAAAACAAATCATCGATATCGTTGAAGATCGTCGTTTAAACTCCCTTCAAGCTTATTTTAAACGATACACAAAGGAAGCACGTCATCGAGTAAAAAATATTGTGATTGATATGTACGCTCCTTACATCAGCCTCATTAAGGATCTTTTTCCTCATGCCCAAATTATCATTGATAAATTTCATCTCGTTCAACATCTCTCTCGTGCACTGAACAAAACTCGAATCCGATTCATGAAAAAGTTCAAAAAGCATGGTCGTAAATTCAAACGTTATTGGCGCTTATTTTTAAAATCTCACGCTTTACTTAATACCACCACTTATCGATCAGTTTACTGCTTTAAACAACCCATGCGTGAAATTGATATCTTAAACTTTCTACTTGATTTATCTCCTGAATTAAAAGCAACCTATGATTTATATCAAGAGTTACTTTTCGCTCTTCAGACAAAAAACTTAAAACGATTTAATCATTTACTCGAAACGGAACATCCGCTTGTTTCTCCTGAGTTTCAAACGGCTTTCCAAACCTTTAAAACTTATCAATCCTATATTAAAAATACACTCTCAACTCATTACACAAATGGTCCCATCGAAGGAATTAATAATAAAATTAAGGTCATTAAGCGTATTGCCTTTGGATATCGTAGTTTCTATCACTTTAAATCTCGTATTCTCATGGTTCAAAATCTAACAAAGCCTAAAACGAAAATCCTAGCAGCATAGCTACTAGGATTTCGATTTGAATTTTCGTTGTAACAGGTTACAAATTAATCAGCAACACTATTTGACAAAGAACCTTTTTAATATGAGAAATTTAGGAAGAGTGTAAGCATCTCACTTACAGTATTGTTATGGACTATAAGAATAATATTTATTCAAAAAATTAGGATTATTTTTTAAAAAGTTCTATCTCTCTTCTGAAAGTCACCTTTTCGAGGCTTGTATTCACTGTGAGGTGTGATCTTAAAGATGGAACATTTCATTCCAGGGGTGCCACGGGATCGATTCGATTGAGGTGCAATCGTTTGCGAGGCGGTCACGGGATTTGGTAAAGTCACTCATATGGGGCAATCTGGTCGATTTCTTTTCCCCGACACGGGGAAGATAAGACGAAAATGCGGGTTAGAGGGTACATTTGACTTCGAAATAGGGGCTTGAGAGGCTATAGTTATACCCTGGACTAATTATAATCGTCTTGGTGTCGGCCTCAATCTCTGAAAACAGTTTACAAATCTCTTTGAACTGGAAGCAATCTGTTTTTTTACAAAGGAAAGGGCCTTTGTTCACTTTGATAAGGTTTGGAAGGGTGGAATCGTGTTGATAGATTTCACAGGCAACAAATTTTTTCACGTGCTCGTTGTTTTGCTGGATAATGACGCTGTAGTCGGGTTTAATGGATAAGTTTTGATGAAAGCATTCGTTAAACATGGTCTCAAGGCGTTTATAGAAGTGATCATTCATTTCTTCTTCCTCTAACGGGAGTGTATAATAGTAGGTTTCGTTAAAGGTGAACACTTTGGATTCATCGTCACGATAACTATTAATGCGGTCGATCTCTTGTTGTAAATTATTTAACACGTTTAGGTTTTCTTGGAGGGCGGCTATTTTTTCTTCTGTCATTTGTTTGCCATATTCGATTAATTGTTTGTAATTAAGTGTCTGATCTTTTGTTAGGATTAATTCTTTGACTTCTTTTAAGGGAATAGATAAGTTAATACAGATTTGGATGAGCTCGACCATTCGTGCTTGTTCAACGGTGTAGTAGCGGTAATGGCTATCTGGATCAATGTAGGTAGGAGGGAGCAGTCCGATTGAATCGTAGTATCGAAGTGCCTTTATGCTACATCCTGTTCTTTTTGCTAATTCTCCAATGGTTAATAAGTTATTTTTCATAGAATCACCTTGACTCTCCCCTAAGGAGATACTTTATAGTCATTATAGAGTGTTATGGCGCTTATGTCAAAGGAGGCGAATGATGAATCAAGAATTTTTTGGAACAACACCGCCGAAAAAGTTATTTATGAAGTTGGCGATTCCCGGATTATTTAGTATGTTGTTTTCGTCGCTTTATATGATGGCTGATGGGATGTTTGTCGGAAAGATGATAGGAAGGAAAGCGTTAGCGGCGATTAACCTTGTTTTTCCTATTATCATGATTGTGTTTGCGGTCGGAGATATGATTGCAGCGGGCGCATCCGTCAAGATAGGGATGAAGCTCGGTGAAAAAAAGGAGGATGAGGCGAGTCGTATTTTTTCGATGGCCCTGTTACTAATGTTGGTGATCGATGGTCTGTTTATGATTGCCAGTTTGTTTTTTGCGAAGGACCTGATTTTTATTTTAATTAAGGATAAAGAACTTGCGACGTTAGCCTATCAATTTGCTTCTGTTTTTATTTTGGCATTCCCTTTTATCGCTCCCTTTTTTGCTTTGGATAATTATTTAAGGTTATGCGGAAAAGCCACGCTGAGTATGTGGGTCAATATCGCAGTGTCTCTTCTTAATATTGTATTAGATGCACTTCTTATCGGTTATTTTAAATTAGGAATAGAAACCGCGGCTTGGGCGAGTGTCTTAAGTATGTTGATCGGAACGCTCATTTTTCTTTATCCGTTTATCATGAAGAAGGTAGCTTTAAGATTTACTAAACCGAAGGTCGATGTAAAGGAGTTTTTATATGTGATTTACAATGGGAGTTCCGTGTTTTTAGGCAATATCTCAGGATCAATTATGGCCATTATTACGAATGGATTTTTGCTTTATTATGGCGGGCCTGTGGCCGTTGCGGCATTTTCAGTGGTGACGTATATCGATGCCTTAATGCTTCCTATTTTATCAGGAATGGTCGATTCCATCCTTCCGGTCATTAGTTATAGTTATGGAGCTAAAGATTACCGACGGATTACTCAATTTTTTCACCTCACGTGTCGAGTGGGATTTGTGCTTTCTATCGTGACGCTATTGATTATGGTGATGTTTCCAGATTTTTTAGTCGGTTTGTTTTCTTCAACATCGGAGGGTGATCTGATCCAAATGGGGAAAATCGCTTTGTTATTAAGTGCGCCGTCTTATTTAGTTAATTGGTATAGCTTGACGGTTGGGAGTTTTTTAACTGGTATCGAGAAGGCGACGGCATCGATTGTTGTCATGTTAGTGGAGTCTGTGTTGCTTCCGTTATTTTTGATGGTTGTTTTAACAAAGTTCATGGGTGTTTATGGACTTTTCCTCGTCCCAAGTGTTGGCGGATTGGGGGCTGCCGTCATCGCCTGGATGACTTGGAGGAGATGTGTCAAAAAAGAGTTTAATTCGTTTCGATTTGGTGTGAAGTGATCATGAGTTTTCTGCAAGAGGAGTCGGATTTCGTGAATAGTGGTGAAAGAGGGGCATCGGATGGTGAATGCGATCTTAATAGAATCTCATTTTCTTTATGTCAGTTGGTATCTTCCCATCGTGCCATTGATGATTATTTGATTGTTCGTTTTTATTTCGGTTATGATTACTGTTTATTTATCGATTCAACGGATTAAACAGAGCTCGGTGATTGAATTATAATAAAGATAAGAATTATTCGTTAAAAAGAGCGGATAAGAAGAATGATCGGTTTTAAATAAATTTGAACAGGTGACCTAAAAGCTTGAGGAGGTGAATCAAGTTTTTAGGTCATTTTTAGTTGAGTCTTGTCGTATATTGGTAGTAGGTTTAAGAGAATTTGTTGGAGGGGGGCAGACGTATGAAAAAGAGTTTGTGTTGTCAAGCAGGGTTGAAATTTTTCTTTGGGGTACTGATGGTCGGGGGATTACTCTTTCTTGCTGCAGGGTCGTTTCATTATTGGCAAGGTTGGCTACTCATGGCTATTTTATTTATTCCCATGCTAGGGATAGGACTTTTATTGATGGTAAAAAATCCTGACTTGCTCAGAAATCGGTTAAACGCACGGGAGACGCAAGTCAAGCAACGATGGCTGGTTCGTCTGAGTGGGCTGATGTTTACGATGGGATTTATTGTCGCAGGGTTAACCTATCGTTGGCACGGGGAAATGTTACCGGATTGGGTTTCTTGGATGGGGGCTGTTTTGTTTTTGTTTGCCTATGGAATGTATGCGGAAGTTTTAAGAGAAAATCGTTATGTATCACGGGTTGTAGAAGTTCAGGCTGAACAAGAGGTCATTGATCATGGGCTTTATGGAATGGTTCGCCATCCGATGTATAGTGCCACGCTCCTTTTGTTTTTGTCGATTCCACTCGTATTAGGTTCATTCATTTCTTTCGTTATTTTTTTGATGTATCCCTTTATTCTCGTTACACGGATTCAAAATGAAGAGCAGGTTCTTGAAAAGGAGTTAACGGGATATTCGGCATATAAAAAGCGGGTGCGATATAAACTTATTCTACTCATTTGGTGATGGAAAAAAGCGTCGCGCGAAAGCATTAAACTTCGATCAGATGATGAATAATCGCAGAAATTTTTCATCCATATCGATAAGGAGTCGGACTTTTTGGCTTAACCGATGCTGTATTTTTATCGCTCGATAATATAAAAATTAGATAATACTCTAATAATTGAATGCATATAAAAAGCCGAGAAAAAAGCATTTTTTATCTGTTTAACTCATAAAATGTAATGTAAGGAAGTATCTAATACTTGAAATTCTCAAAAAAGGGGGATTAAGTATGAGTTTAGGGGAAAAAATTAAGGGGCGCCGTGAAGAATTAGGTTTATCGGTAGAGCAATTAGGCGAAAAGTTAGCTGTTTCTCAGGAGCTAATCATCAAATGGGAGTCAGGAAAATGCATTCCGCATCTATCACATCTCATAACCATAAGTGACGAACTCGGATTAACGCTCGATGAACTTGTAAAAGAGGACGAAGCCGTTAAAAAACACGTACTATCGTCGGGTATGCGAGAAAAGTGGCACGTCGTGATTTTAATTTACTTGTTGGCCATTGTCGCTTATATCGGTTATTTCGCGATTCATAATCATATTTTTATGGTCGGATTTTTAGTCGCGACGTTGTTTATGTTGTCGTTTGAATTAAAATACTTTATTACTAGAAGAATAAGCCGACACGATCAGAAAGAATAAGATGTAATCCTTAGTTAGAGGAGGCCGCGCCGTAACTAACTAAGGATTTTTTTTAACGTATTGCACGTGAACCCCTGTCAAGAAAAAGAGAGATAGCGTCTATAAACTAATATTATAATATAAAAATTAGGTAATACTCTAAATAATGAAATGATAAATATATAGAAGGCGATGAATTTTTTTCATCACCAACAAAAGAGCCCCACCTAAAATTAATAAATAAATGAGCTAGTCATAGTAATGCATGCCACCTTCTTGAAGTAGGGTCACGTACTTTTCCTTATTTAGGTTGTATCGGGGCGTATCCTTTCCATAAATCAATTCTGCACAGTCAATTATCATTTGGGCTAATTTTTCATCGGTCATTCCTGGTTGAGCTTGGGGGAGGGTCCCTGTTCCTGTAATTTCCCCATCATTGGCTCGAATAGCGATTGCAAAGGCAGAGTGATTAAAGGTTACATTCATAAACTGGTCTTTCTCTTTATGAAGTTCGTATCTCGGTTGAATGGTTTTAAGTTGATAGGTCTCAAAATCAGCACGATGAAAAGTTTGATGATTAAGAAGTGTCATGAATTTTATTTTATTTAAGGTGTAAGCCTCACTGTCTTTTCCATAAAGGAGTTCCACCCCATCAAGCAACATTTGGACAAATTGTTGATCCGTCATTTTTTTCGTTGGATGGGCAATGTGACTAAATCCGATGATTTCACCCGTTCCCACTTTCATTTTAATCGTAAAAAAGGAATCGTCAAATTCGACGTTAATGAACTGTTGTTCATCCTTTTCCATCAGATACGGATCGGTCGTCGCGGCTTGCCCAGTGAGACCACACATCAATAACAAGAAACCGATTATAAAAAACTGTAATTTTTTCATGATCATTCTCCTTTCTATGTGATTTAGGATACCCGATAATGAAGGTTTTATAAAAGAAGAACATATTTTTTATTTAAAACAACTGAATGAGCAGGGAGTCTCCCACGGCTATACCTGTTATTGATAAAACGTAAAAATAGAATTCTGATCGGGGGAATGTGCTCTAACAGTTAATGGGGATTCGTTGGGGGCGTTTTATCCTATTCGTTTAACGCCTTTTTTGCATGAACTCTATTAAGTGAGAAAATATAACTGGAGGGGGGGGGGAGTAGCAAGATAAAGCTAGTTGTAGAAAGTGGCCGGCTAAACAGCGAGGAGGGTGCTCCTGTTTGAGATTTTATTAATCGCCGGTAATCGGTTTCTATCTTGGGAAAACGATAGATTTTTGTTAAGCTAGAAAGAGGAAAACAAATCATAAAAAAGAGAGGATAGAGGAAATGACAGAGAAAGAAAAAATGTTACAGCAACAATTATATGATGCCAATTATGATCAAAAGTTAATAGAGGAACGGAGCGTAGCGAAAGATCTTTGTTTTCAATATAACCAGTTGTTACCCTCAGATGTCGATGCTCAGCAACAATTGATGAAGAAGTTGCTTGGAAAAACGAAGGATTCCTTTTGCATTATGGCCCCTTTTTGGTGTGACTACGGCTATAATATTGAAGTTGGAGAAAATTTCTTTGCCAATCACAACACCGTCATTTTAGATGGAGGAAAGGTGACGTTTGGCGATAACGTCTTCATTGCCCCAAACTGCGGATTTCATACAGCGGGTCACCCGATCGATTTTGAACGTCGAAATCAAGGGCTAGAGTATGCGTATCCGATTACAGTAGGCGACAATGTTTGGATTGGAGCCGGGGTTCAAGTCATGCCAGGTGTAACAATCGGTAGCGACGTTGTGATTGGGGGCGGTAGTGTCGTTGTCAAAGATATTCCCGATCATTCAGTGGCAGTTGGGAATCCTTGTCGAGTTATCCGTCCGATTACGGAGGAAGACCGTCAAACGTGTTGGAATCGTTCACCTCTAAACAAATGATGATGTATTACAGCTAGGTTCTGTTTTCTTGCAGTTATTGGTGCGACTTTCAAGTGATCAAGGTTCCAAATGTAATAATAATTCCTATTTTTATTGAATAATTAGATTCTTTATGATATAGTAAAAGAAATTAGGGATCCGGGAGGACGTTAAAATGACTTATTCGATTGTATATAGTAGTGTGACAGGAAATACAGAACAGTTAGCACAAGCGATTCAACAGGCGGTTGGGGCAACTTATTGTGGGAAACCATCTGATGAGGCGTTAGCGGCTGATACGATTTTTATTGGATTTTGGTCGACTCGTTATTCTTGTGGGGCGGATATTCAAGCTTTCATGAAGCAATTGTCAGGGAAAAAGGTCTTTTTATTTGGAACGGCTGGCTTTGGCGATACAAAGGAATTTTATGAAAAGATTTTAGAAAGTGCGCAAACACATCTTCCAGCATCAAATGAACTAATTGGAAGCTATATGTGCCTTGGAAAGGTAACTGATAAAATGCAGACACACATTAAGGAGGGGGCTCCTGAGCTATACGCGGAGATTAAAGAAGTATTAGCTGAAGCAGCTCATCATCCGAACCAAGCAGATTTGGATGAGTTAGTTGCGTCAGTTAAAAAAGCGTTAACTAAATAATCCCATTGAAGGGGTCTTACGACCTCTTTTTTTATTTTTCGTCAAGAAGGACTCTTTGTCACGCATTATTCATTTCTTTTGAAAAAAGGCTTGCACTAGATGATGAATTGTGATATGATATAATTCCGGAAATGATAAAACATTTCCTACTCCAAATAGTTGAAACATTTACTTGTATAATTGTTAAGATATGGTTAACTAGTTTCTACCCACGACCGGTTATCTCGTGGACTACAAGTAAGAACTTTGTATGTCCTCATCATACATCCTTTTTACTTGTAGAGCATCGAAATGGCCGTCGGTGCTCTTTTTTTGATTTATAAATAATTCAGATCGTGCATCTGAAAGAACTGTAAACGTGGATCATTATTCAAAGGGGGCGCTTAGCCTTTTTATGCGCGTTGTTTAGTTAAACGACATCCCACTTCCCGATGAGTTTGAATGATGGAAATGGGTCGATTGTTATGAAGTATCACGACGGTTGGAGTAGGTACTTGAAATGTTGCAATTTATGATTGATCATTAATGATACAAGGGAGCCACCTAGGGCTTCCTTTTTTTATTTTAAAAATGAAAAAGGAAATGAGGTATTTTTGGCGTATTTTAAAACGGGAGGATGTTAAAATTCCCAAATATTTATTATAATAACAGATAGGAGCGATTTAAATGACTGAGATAAAACGTCAAAACCCCCACACGATAGGAGTTGAGGAAGATTTGGGACCTGTATTATTACCTCCAACCATGGATTTTGTTTTTAAAGGATTATTTGGAAATGAAAAAAAACCTGAGATTTTAATTTCCTTTTTAAATGCGGTGTTAACACCAGAAGAGCCAATTACATCCATTACTTTCAAAGATCGAACACTCGATAGAAGGTATCGAAAAGATAAGGTAGGGGTTCTTGACCTCTTGGCTCAAACGGATAAAGGAGAACTCGTCAATGTTGAAGTTCAGTTAGCAGATGAAAATGACATGATTGAACGAAGTTTATTTTATTGGAGTCGACTGTTTTCTGGGCAACTAGAAAGCGGGCATTTTTATGATCAGTTAGAACGAACTATTTGTATCAATATCCTTGATTTTAACCTTATGGATACCGATGATTATCATAGTTCTTACCGACTAAAAGAGCGTGATCGAAACGATGAGTTAACTGATTTACTAGAAATTCATTATATTGAATTAAAGAAAATGAAAGATATCAAAGATGTGAGTGAAGTGAAGACTCAGCTTGAAGCCTGGATTGAATTTCTTAAGCATCCAGAAAGTCGTGTGAGTTATGAGTTAGCACATCAACATGAAACAATTCGTGAGGCAAAAGAGGAATTATTGGCGTTAAGTTGTGACCGAAAATACCGCCTTCATTATGAAGCAAGATTTAAAGAGTGGATGGATCGACTTAATCGAATGCATTATGCGGAGAAAAAAGGAATCCAACAAGGCATTCAGCAGGGGATTGAACAGGGAATCGAGCGAGGCATTCAACAGAACAAGGTCGAAATTGCTAAACAGTTAATGGATGTACTAGATGTCCAAACCATTGCCATTAAAACAGGATTATCCCTTGATGAGGTCCTTCAACTTAAAAAAGAAATGAGTTAATAGGATTATTCTTTTAAATAAGTATTGGAAGAAAGAGACGAGTCTGTCTCTTTTTTCATTAAGAACAAACGGTTGGGGTCTGTGATCTGTTAATCTACTGTGCCCAGAAATCAAACTCCCTGATTTTGCTCATCCTCCAAAAAAGGGTTTTCATCGATAACCCTCTTTTTTTTTCGTGCAATCCCCTTGAATTTTTGTGTTTTTCTGCCATAATAAGAGTACTTATTTAATTTAAAAAGGAGGCGGATGACGTGAAAAAGTTACCGTTAATTGCACGTATTATTATTTGGTTACTCATTGGTATTAGTTTAGGGGTGATTTGTCGCACGACCCATTTTGCAGGACCGATTATTGTCATCGCCACTTTCCGTCAATTAGTTAGTACATTTTTAGGCTTTGTGATTCCACTCATTATTATCGGGCTCATCGTCCCTGGAATTGCTTCTCTTGGAAAGCAATCTAAAAAGGGATTATTATTGACAACTACATTGGCCTATTTATCAACGATTAGTGCGGGAATCATTGCATTTATTGTGGGATGTACTGTCCTCCCTCATCTTACGCAACATGTTGAAACATTGATGACAGAGGGCGAGGGAGTTACCCCGCTATTCACCTTAGATATTCCTGCATTGATGAGCGTGATGAGCGCCTTAGTATTATCTTTCATTTTAGGGATCGGATTAGCCTCAAAACCTAAAAGTTCACTACTGAAACTATGTACCGAATTTAGTGAATTAATGATGGCCCTCATCAAAAACGTCATCATTCCTCTTGTCCCACTCTACATTGGGTCAGTTTTTTCAGAATTAAGCTATAGTGGTGAAATCTTTGTCACCTTAAAATCTTTTCTTCTCGTTTATCTTGTATTATTTTTACTTCAGGTGGGCTATTTAATTATTTTGTATACTTTAGCGGGGGGAATTAAAGGAAAAAATCCTTTCTCTTTACTGAAACACATGATTCCTGCTTACATTACAGCAGCAGGAACCCAATCGTCAGCTGCGACGATTCCAGTTACGCTTGATTGTGTGAAATCAAATGGTGTGCGTCCAGATATTTGCGAATTTGTGATTCCACTATCTGCAACGATTCATATTGCGGGCGATACGATGACGATTGTATTAACGTCAATGGCGCTCATGTTGATGAATGGCCAAACGCCAACACTTGGGCACTATGTTCCCTTTATTTTGATGCTTGGTATTATGATGATTGCTGCCCCTGGTGTTCCAGGAGGTGGAGTCATGGCTGCTCTTGGATTATTACAGTCCATGCTTGGGTTTGGTGCCCTACAAACGCCTCTTATGATTGCCCTTCACGCGGCCCAAGATAGTTTTGGAACAGCAACTAATGTGGTAGGGGACGGTGCCATGGCTATTTTTGTTGAAAAATTAATGTCTCATGAGACAGTAGAGTCTGTGAGTCTACAAGAAAAAAGATGCTAAAGGCATCTTTTTTTATTTCTTTTTTTTGATTTTCCTGATAAAATATAAGTATAAAGCGCTTTCTTTGATAACTTAGACCAAGTGGGGGGATTCATTAAATGAAGAAAGTTTTCACAGTAGAAATAGATGTAAACAATGTCCAAACAGGAAAGGTAAAGGATGTTCGATATGATCATTATTTAGAAGAGGATTCTGTTGAGATTGAACACGAGGAACAACGAGTTATTATTTTACGTTCACATTTAGAACTGTATGAGGTAAAAGGAAATCTCAATCGTTATAGGGGGCAGATGCTTGAGTATGTGATAATCGGTTACGATTCCTTACGAAATATTTACTATGGGTCATGCCTTGAGGTAAAGCGCCAAAAAAGGCGCCAGCTGATTAAAGAATTAGAAACGGGAAAACCTTATTTAGCAACGATTACTAAATTGACGTATTTTGGAGCTTATTTAACAATTGAAGGTATTTCCGTTATTTTAAGAAATCGTGATTTTGCAGCCGATTACACAACGGTTTCTGACATTTATCAGGTCGGCGATCAACTTGAAGTCTGTTTCTTAAAAGCAAATAATAACCTTAAAATTAATGTTCAAGCTGTTAATAAATATGTTCAAACGTCAACCATTACGATTGAGGATTTTGAACCACATACCGTTGTTTATGGAACGGTCCGAAGTATTAAACCATGGGCATGTTTTGTTAATATTGCGCCTAATTTAGATGCTATTTGTCCCATTCCTATGGTTAACTTCATTAAGGAGGGATCGCCTGTGGCCTTTAGAATCCATCAGGTACGTGTTGAGGAAGGAAAGGTTAGGGGGAAAATCATTAAAATAATGGAAAATAGATCTTCCAACTTACAGTCTGTGTGATAAATGATTGAAATGATGCATAGATAGTAAGGAAGGAAGTTTTCTGAATGAAAGCCGTTCACTCTTCCTTTAGGGGAAGATTACCGGCTTTTTTTGTGATTTATTGTAGGAAATATGTAAGAGGTGTTGAAAGATAAGCTATTATATGGTAACGTTAAAATCTATGTTAAATGGTCAAGTAGGAGGTAGTTAGGGTGAAAGATTTAATCGAATGGTTGATTCTCTCTACTTTGTTAACTTTAATAATGGAAATCATTCGATTTCAATCCGTACGCAAAGCCTTTTGTTTTGTCAAGCGGAGTCCTCGATACGCGCTAATTAATTTGCTCATTGTATCGGCGACGTTAGTCCCTGTTTTTTTCATGTCACGAAAACTTTTCTTTTTAAGTTGTGTCATCTTTTTTTGGTTATTTTTATCGATTGTTAATGCCATCGTAACCTTTCTTCGTGGTTATGCCTTGATGTTTTCAGATATTTTTTTAATTAAAGAGGGGCTGAGTCTTTCTTCCCACTACTTTACTCCACCCGTAATTGGATCGATTCTGATTGCGATGATTGGTTTAATGTTTGCCGGTGGTTATGTGTTTACGTTTCAAACGTCTATTCATAGTGGTTGTGCATTTTTTGCGTTGTTTTATTTGGTTTTTTCAATCTGGGGGATTAATCGCTTGGAAAAAAAACGTCTTTCTCATCCTTCGTCAGAGGAATATGCGGCAATGGGGTTTGCTTATGCAATGATGAATTCGTTATATCCTTATTTAAATCGAAAACCAACCGCATATAGTGAAGCGACGATGAAGCATATCTTAAAAGGAATGGATCAGACAGCAAAGGTGAACAGTCACGCGATCAAACCAGATATTATTTTTTTACAGTTAGAATCATTTTTTGATCCGCTCTTATTAGAAGGGGTCTCATTTAGTCAAGATCCAATTCCGACGTTTCGGCGATTGAAACGAGCGAATCAAAGCCAAAAGATGCAAGTTCAAACCTTTGGGGGAGGAACAGCTAAAACTGAATTTTCCGTTTTAACTTCTATGAGTGCCGAACTTTTAAAGCCCGGGGAGATCCCACATTTGTCTGTTCTTAGGAAAAAGTCGGTGGAATCACTTGCCACACAGCTTAAACGTCAGGGATATGTTTCAACCTTAATTCATAACTATGAGGGGAATTTTTATAACCGTCATTTAGCTTATGAGAAGTTAGGGTTTTCACGCTATATCCCGATTGAATACATGAGTGGGGTTGCTACGCCACACGATTTAGCACAAATGAATGACCAATGGGTCATGGATTATATTATCAAGACGTTGAAACACGATGAACCAGCGTTTATCTATGGAATTACAGCAGGAACCCATCAACCGTATGATGAAAAACTTCCAGACCACCTTTCTCCTATAGAGGTGTTTGGAGATCTTGAAGAGCCAGTTAGACAAACTTTACAAAATTATGTGACGCGTCTTTATCAACTCGATCTTCAGTTAAACCGTTTAATGGATGATTTAGCTGCCTCTAAGAGGGAAACAGTATTGTTTATGTTCTCTGATCATCTGCCTAATTTACCGATTTTAACGGATGAAACATACTATTCAAAGGATCCCTTTGAAGTGGATTATTTTGCTGCTCATTTCCATCCAAGTTTTGATTTAAATCCGTTGCCACCTTTAAATTGTTATGATGTTGGAACATGGTTAATGAATAGTTTAAACTGTCCCTTATCTATCATTCAACAGGTGCATGAAAGTTATTGTCATGACACTGCTTATCGCGAGGTATTAAGACTCGCACAATATGACCTATTAGAAGGAAAGGGTTATTTAACTCCATCCTTTGATTTATCACCTGAACAACCGATGGTATTTGGGTTAAATGAACAGCATATCAGTGGCTATTCCTTTACTGACGAGGGGTTAGTTGTTGAGGGAACCGGCTTTAACATTGATTCTCAATTGTTTATCGATCAGAAGCGGGTAGAAACTCAATTTGTAAATGAGACTAAACTTCTTGTTAAAATGGAGCCAAGGGAATTTTCCTGTCTTTCTCTCAAGCAATTAAGTCGTCGTCAAGAGGTACTTGGAGAGGAGATAAAACTTACGCGGAAGGATTGACACCGTTTTTTTGATTTGATATAGTTGAAAGAGGAAGAATGTCGATTCTTCCTCTTTTTTTATTGATGTTTGTCGTTAGGGAAAGGATGTAATGAAATGAAGTTAATGAAACATTATAGGCAACATGCCTCCTTTTATAGGGATTTATGGATCATTGCATTGCCAATTGCCTTACAGCAGTTAGTAACCTCAAGTCTAAACATGGTAGATACCTTAATGGTAGGTCGTGTTGGGGTGGATGCGGTTGCCGCTGTTGGGGTATCCAATCAATATTATTTTTTATTGAATATGGTGATGTTTGGAATATATAGCGGGGGAATGGTTTACTTCGCCCAGTATTGGGGGAAAAAGGACCTACGTAATATTCATCGTCTACTCGGGTTTACGCTCGTGCTCGGAATGGGTCTAGCTGTTTTATTTACAGGGATGGCTTTATTTATTCCGGAACAAATTATTCGTATTTTTACTAATGACCAGACCGTTATGGTGTTAGGGGCAAAATACTTAAAGATTGCAGCGTTAAGTTATCCGTTTATGATTTTATCATTCGGTTATAGCATGGGGTTGCGGGCCGTAGAAAAACCGAAATTTTCGATGATTGCCTCGGTCATTGCCTTGACCCTTAATACAGTTTTAAATATAGTCTTAATTTTCGGACTCTTTGGCTGTCCTGCGCTTGGCGTGGTCGGAGCAGCCATTGCAACGCTTGTTTCAAGGGTCGTCGAGTTTATTTTAGTTCTTGGATTTGCTTATCTAAAGACCGATACCATGAACCCTAAGTTATCGGTTTTACTTTCGTTTGACCGATCGCTCATTAATAAATTGATGGTAACGAGCTTACCTGTTGTGATTAACGAGTGTTTCTGGGGGCTTGGAACGACCGCATATATGGTGATTTACGGAATGATTAACGTTGAGGCGATTTCAATTATGAACATCGTCAACTCAATTTTTAATATTTTCTTCATCGCCGCAATAGGGGTCGGAAATGCTTCAACGGTTATGCTTGGGAAAAAACTAGGTGCCGGTGAAAAAGAAAAAACGTATAAAGAAGCGATCCTCTTTTTGAAAATTGGAGTCGTACTCGGAGTTTTATCAGGAATTTTACTTGTCATGTGCATTCCTGTGATGCTTCGCTTATATCGCGATTTTGATTTCTCGACATTGGAAACAATGGCCTATGTATTAATTATCTTTGCGATAGGCTTAACCTTTAGATTTATCAATATTATTAACATCGTCGGAATTTTTCGGGCAGGTGGTGACACAAAATACGCCATGCTTCTTGAACTGGGAATTCTATGGAGCGTCGGTGTCCTTGGAACCTTTATTGCTGTCAAGTACTTCCATGCTCCACTCATTGTCGTTGCAATGATTGTTCAATTCGAGGAAGTCGTTAAAGTCCTTTTAGGAATTGTTCGAGTGAAATCGAAAAAATGGATTAATCAATTGGTTTAAGCGGCTTCAATGACTCAGAATCTGACCCCAATCAGTTCGCACATAAGCCAAAGAAAAAGTCGACATCTGTTTTGGACTATAAAATGGGGTAGGAAAATCCTACCCCATTTTTCATGGATATCATGAACGTGTCTTGGTCAACGATAATAAGATAGATTTGAAAATGATCAATAAGTGCTAGAAAGATGAGGAGTGAAAACCATGTTTTTTATTGGTGTGTTTGGAATCAATCAAAAGATGAGTGAAATTAAAGAATTACCTCCGATGATGTGTAAGTCTTGCCGACAAACGGAACGATTTACGTTAATGAAGTGTTATCAGCAATTTCATTTCTTTTTCTTACCCATTTTTAAGTGGAATATTCGTTATTTTATCCGGTGTTCATCGTGTCAGATGGTAGCAAATATCCCATTAGATAAAGGTCGTTTATTAGAAGCGGGAGAAGCGGTTGAATTAACGCTTTGGGATCAGGAAATCATTGAATCACCTGAAAAAAGAAAGCGACGTTGTCAGGCCTGTCATGAAATTGTAGAAGGAACCTTTATCTATTGTCCGTTTTGTGGGCAAAAATTGTAGCCTAAAAAAAGTGGTCCAATTCAGGACCACTTTTTTATATCTTACTGTAAAACGAGAAAATTACCTTTTCAAAAGGATACTTTCTTCTTTCTCCCAAAAGCGTATTGATTTTGTTCAACATCCTTAGTTTGCGATGTTTCGTAGACACTGCAAATAGGAACGCCACCTAGCAGCTAGGGTCAGTGTTAAATAACGAGGCGTTTGTTTCGAGTGTCAGCACGCGTGTTGCAAGGGTTTGTTTAAACGCCTGATCGTGTTCAACGACAATCATGGTCGGTTTAACTTCTTGAATAAGTTGTTCAATTTGTATTCGTGCATAAAGATCAATAAAATTGAGAGGCTCATCCCAAATGTAAAGATGGGCCTTTTCACAGAGGCTTTTTGCAATTAATATCTTTTTCTTTTGACCCGAAGAATAATTTTCTATCTTTTTTTCAAATTGTTGTCGAGCAAAGCCTAACTTGCGCAAAATAGTTTTAAATTGTGTTTCATCTAGTTGGTGCTCCTGTATAAATGCGCGAAGTGTTCCATTTAAATGATCTGTCGTCTGTGGCACATAGGAAATGATAAGATGAGAAGATCGTTTAATGGTTCCGGTGTAAGAGACCGACGAGTCAAGAATACAACGAAGCAAACTACTTTTACCGCTACCATTTTTCCCCTCAATGAATAGACGCTCCCCCTCGGAAAGAGAAAAAGAAATGGGGAAACAAAGACGACGGTGATCATAGAAAAGACTAACATCGGATAGTGATAGGAGAGGGCCAGCTGAATAGGGTAAAGAAACTAACTTTAAAGGTTCGTGTTTCTCTATATTTTTCAAAAGCGCCGCTTTTTCATCGATGGCCTTTTTACGCCGTGCCTCAATTGATTTGGAACGCTTCATAAGTTTAGCCGCCTTATGGCCGACAAATCCTTTATCAACCGGTCCAATTTTCGTCGCCTCTTTTTGATGGGACCAATTGGCTGATTGGCGCATCGACTGTTGAAGTCGCAGGACCTCTTTTTTTAATTGTTGATTCCTTTCAAGTTCCTGTTCTTGCTGGTGATTAAAGTTGACAAACCACGATGAAAAGTTTCCAGATTGACACTCAATGGTTTCTTTATTTAGGGCAAGAATATGATCCACACACGCATCTAGAAAATGCCGATCATGAGAAATAAGCATAAATCCTTTTTTACGTTTTAAATAGGCAGCGACGCACGATCTTCCATGTGCATCTAAATGATTCGTTGGTTCATCAATTAAAAGAAAGTTTCCTTCTCCTAAAAAAAGAGCGGCAAGTAAAACTTTTGTTTGCTCCCCGCCACTTAACGTCTGAAACGGGCGCGCTAAAATATCAGTTGAAAGATCCAGTTGCGAAAACTCACAAATAAATTCCCATGTTTCCCTCATCGGACATAACTGTTGTAACACCTCCTCCGTCGATTGTTGCGGAACTGGCACATTCATCGGAAAGTAATCAAAAGAAACAGAATGAACAATGGTTCCCGTGTAGGACTCCAATCCTTGTAAAAGCCGAAACAACGTCGTTTTTCCACGACCATTTCGCCCAATGACACCGAGTTTCCAGTCCGTGTCAACTTGCAAATGAAGATTTTCAAACACATAATCGCCACTCGTTGGATAAGCAAAAGTTAAATTTTCAATTTTAATCATGGACATCAAAATTCCTCCTTTGGGTTAAAAGATAACGATTCTTACAGGATGTTCGCTTGTCCCTTGAGGTTCTGATTCCCTTAAAATAAAAAAGGAATCCCAAGAAAGTTCATTCTTAGGATTCCTTTTCACATGTGATGCCCAAAAGGGGGCACTTGATGGCAAGAATCAGATCGAAAGATTACTTTTTTGACGTAAAGACAACGCGTCCATCACAACATAGACCGTTAATTTATTTTCTTTGTCAAAAAAGTTAATCATCTTTCCACCTCTTTCGATTCAAATTAAAAAAAGTCAGCAGGGGCATGTCACTATACATCTACGGTATCCTATCCACGCGGCGCTTTAGAATCAATTTTCATCGGACGCATACTAGGTCTTTACCGCCGATCCCTAAAGTGAGAAAGGCCGATGTTTCATCGTGATTTTGTTTCCCTCAATACACAGTAATTTAACATAGAAAACAAAGCATGTCAATTCCAAACAGAATGAATCTTCTTTTTTTCGTCTGAAACGGTTGCCATTTTAGGTTCTCATTCGAGGGGGGCTTGTCATATATTATAGAAGAGGGGGGTGTTTGTGTATGCTTAGTCAAACAATGTTGCGTATTAAAAGAAATATTGGAACGTGTCTCTCCGAAATCGATGAAATTATTGAGCATTGTCAGGGACTGCTTGAAAACAATAATATAATTATTTTAATTAATGGGGAACTTTATCATAAATTAGAAGGAGAATGTGCCAAGTTAACGAAGGTTCGCCACGCGTTATTTTATATTTACTCCAATTTAGAGACAGAATTTACGTCTTATGTCCTTGATTTAACGTTAGAAGGTCATGAACTGATTAAAAAAATTAATGACATTATTGAATGCATCGAGGAAAAATGGAATGAAGGGGACATAGACATCAATAAATATATATTAGCCCAGGCGATTGTGAGGTTACACTTAGACGGGGATGTGGTGATTGATATCGATGATTTAGAACGCGTCCTTCAACTTCCAAACCATTATTGGCTCTGTCTTTATGTGGTCAACGAGCGGGACATCAGGGTTTGCCACTACTCAGCATGGAAAACGAAGCAGGAGGCACTCCTTTTTGCGATGCAGATGAATGGATGCGGAAAGGATTATGTGATCAATCGATTTGAGTTAAAGATTGTTTAATCATTGAGGAGAGAAGGTGTTCAAATGGGGGAAAGCATATTTGAATATACGGATAAAGATGGGGTAGAGTTACAGGTTTATCACTGTAAGTTATACGATGAATACTTTATTCGAGTAGGGGAGCGGATTGTTGAAGTCGACCCTACTGTCTTAAGTGAGTTGCGCGATGTTTTAACTAAATTAACAGATACAATTTTATAATGAGGCATCAAAAAAGGGGATCTCACTTCGGTTCCCTTTTTTTGATAGAAGGTAAACTGGCGTCCTTATACGTTAGTTGGAAAGAGTCGCATCATAAATGAAAAAATTCATGTCGTGTACGCCCTCTTTAATTGTCACCTTCTTTTTTAGCTCGCAACGGCGCGTCATCCCTTTCCGTTCGTAAAAGGCAAAATTGCAACTTGTATCCGTAAATAAATAAAAGTCGTGTAAGTATTCTTGATGAAGGTAATCTAAAAATGCTTGATAAAGCAGTTGCCCAAGTCCCATTCCTCGGTAACTCGAATCGACCACAAATAGCGCTAATTCAGCTGAATACGTTTTTTTACATTCTTTTAGTAACTGTTGATCAACAGTACTTACGTTGCCAAATAATTGGGCTACCTGGCGTCCTTCTCGTGAGGCATAAAGGTGAAGAATGGCCTGAATCTGTCGCAATCGTTCATAAATAGAACACCGATGGGTAAAACAATTTTTACCTAAAATGATTCCGACCGGGGTTCCTTTATATAAGGCAACCATTGAAAAGGTTTGATTAGCCAAACAACTTCTTAAAAAGACGGCCGCCATTTTACCGGCTGTCTTTGAGTCCGTTAACTGGTCATAGTGCCAAGTTTGTCGAATGATCCTCGTTAAAGGTTTAAAATCTCTTTCTTGATACGGTCTAAAGCTTAAGTCCATCTGATTTCCTCCTTGTTTTTATCTTGAACACTTTATATAATAAAGTTTACAGTTACTGTAAGGTCAAGGAGGAAATAAAAAAATGAAACCATCCCATTTGCTAACGGTCCAACAATTTTCAAATTTACATCAGGTGAATAAACGGACCTTGCACTATTATGATACCATCGGCCTTTTTTCCCCAACACAAAAAGGTGAAAATGGGTACCGCTATTATGACACGACCCAAAGTGTTCATTTCGAGTATATTCAATTTCTCAAAGGATTAGGGTTGAGTTTAGATGAGATTCGCACATATTTACAGCAGCCCAATGCCCAAGACTTTTTAAAGTTGGCGGATGAAAAGTTAGATGAGTTGGCGAGACAGATAAAGCAATTACAGCGTCAATGCGAGATCTTACAGTTAAAAAAAGAGCAAGTAGAAAAAAGTCTTCACCCGGTGGAGGAAAAGATTCAGATCGTTGATTGTCAAGAAGACGCCATTGTTCTTTTAGAGGTGCGTCAGGGATTGGAGGACACTGAATTTTTCAAAAAAATCAAGGAACATTTTTCAATGGAGCAGTTACCATTAGGAATAGGAACGGTTATTTCATTAGATGGCGTGCGTCAACAGGGGATTAATTCTCATGAAGGATTCTTTTTTAGATGCTTTGAAGAGACGATCCCTTCTACTTCATTAAGAAAACCGAAGGGGCGTTATCTTTGTGGGTATCACCGGGGGACGTGGGAAGGGATTCCCGCTGTTTATGAACGGATGCTTCACTTTGCAAAGGAACATCATCTTCAGTTAGGGGCATACGCTTATGAGCGGGGATTAAATGAATTTGTCATTGAGAGAGAAGAGGAGTATTTAACAGAGGTCATGATTCCCATTCTTGAAGAAAAAGTTGAAGATTAAGGGAGAGATCCCTCGTTACGGACAAATCCCGCTCAACTTTCCCTAAGAAAGAAGCTTCCTCGTTTATCAGGCATATAAAAAAGCGATCGCTCTTTATTTAAAGGCGTCGCTTTTTTCTTATTCTTTTTCTTCTGTTCCTAAATGAAAGCTTAAATTTTGAATGGTTAAAGTTAATAGTTCAACCTGAGCTAACATTTTATAAATATGATACTCAAAAATAGGATCGATCGGTTGTTCTAACTGGATAGATTTTTGGCACCCCGTATTAAAGAACTCAATAATTTCCATCTTATTTTCAAAGGTCATCTCTGTTTCTTCATGATTGAGTTTAGCAATACACTTCGCGTGGAAATAAATATCGTGACAGGCATCAATCGAACATTTTAACTGTTGAAGGGAAACGGGATGCTTATGAAATTTTGTATCTTCACAATAATTATGATAAATTGCATTTAAGCGATTTAATTCTAAATTTAATGGTTGCATATTTAAATCTTGATGAATTAAAATATTCTTTACTAATTCAAGCGTTAAAGATTCGATTTTTTCAATCTCTGAGGTGAGTCGCCCGAGGTAGTTAGGCTGTGCAATGACATAATTCACCACAATTCCAACAATAATTCCAATCGACGTATCCGTTGTTCTTAATAACGAGTACACCAGCGGATCGTGATCGGCGGTAATTCCCATAATAATCGATAAGCAAACCGTGGTGGCGATGATAATCGATGCACTGATTTTACTCCTATTACAACAAACAATCGTTACAATCATCGCAATTCCAACAAAGAGGGGAGAGTTTAACTGAAAAAGGGCAAATAAATAACCAATGATTGCACCTAGAACCGTTCCTAATAAACGGTTTTTTCCGGCAACGAGCGAACTTTTCATCGTATTTTGCAATGCGAAAATCGTCCCAATGACTGCATAAAAAGCATTACTTACTAAAAAAGTATGGCCAAGGGCGGCAGTAATCACAACCGCAATTCCCGTTTTAAATGTTCGCATTCCAATAAATGAACTAATTCTCATCTTTTTCGCTCCTTTGACTCCTTTAAAAACTGACTACTTACTACTATATTACTGATTTTTCAAGGAATCAATAAAATATCACAAAATTTTGATAAAAATTGTTTATTCGGCCACACTAACATTGATTGTTTTTACGAAAGGGGTTTTTAGTGATGAATCAGTCGATACCATTTCCTAAAAAGGCGAAGCCACAAGTTCAACATCAACAGCCAGGAATCGAGTCTGTCATGGATCCAGCACCTATTTATGAGCATCCGGACTATCAAAAGGAGGCCCGCCTACAAGATAAAGTAGCGATTATTACTGGTGGAGATTCAGGAATCGGTCGCGCGGTAGCTGTTGCTTTTGCCAAAGAAGGGGCGGACCTTGCCATTGTTTATTATAACGAAACCGAGGATGCAAAAAAAACGAAGGAACAGATTGAAAAATTAAACCGACAATGCTTATTAATTCAAGGAGATTTGGCAAATGCCTCATTTGCGCAAGACATTGTTAATCAGACATTAACAACGTTTGGAAAAATTAATATTTTAGTTAATAATGCTGCCGTCCAATATCCCCAAGCTGATATTACCCAAATAAAAGATGAAGAGTTACATCGTACATTCGATGTGAATTATTTTGGAACCTTTTATTTAACACGTGAGGTCATTCCCCATTTAACAGCGGGAGATAGCATTATCAATACGACTTCTGTTACCGCCTATGAAGGCCATGAGATGCTATTAGACTATTCATCCACCAAAGGGGCATTAACAGCATTCACCCGCTCGTTAGCGATGAATTTAGCACCTCAAGGAATCCGCGTCAATGCAGTAGCACCTGGGCCGATATGGACCCCGTTAATCCCTGCATCTTTCGATGCGAAAAAGGTCGCCGAACATGGAACAAGCGTTCCTATGAAGCGTATGGGACATCCTGTTGAATTGGCGGGGGCTTATGTTTTACTCGCTTCAGTTGAAGGATCTTATATGTCGGGAACAACAATTCATATTAATGGGGGAACCATCACTAACAGCTAAACGAACATTCGTTCACACCTCGTGTGTGAAAAACTATCCCTCAGTGAGCGTTAAACACAAAAAAATCCGGTCTTTTCCCTCCCCAGAACCCAAAAAACAAATGATCGTTCGTGACAGAGGAAGAAGGTTCAACTCGTTAACAAACACATGTTCGCATAACAGATATCCATGATGTCAAACATACGTTCGTAAACAAAATCAACAGACACGAAGCGGTAATATGTTATAATAAAAAGGCGTGCAATAACTAAGAAAACAACATGCTGACAATGATAGGGGGCGTTCGTACGTGAAGCCTTATTTATTACCCGTCCTTTTTACTCTCCTTATGAGTGGGTTAAGCCTATGGGTGGAGCAAGGAGCCTACACGCCATCAACCCTTGGCATTCCGACGGTTCAGGTCGCTGATTACTCCGTCGGTTTATTAACGCTTGAGGAGCGATGTGTGGATGAAAAAAACCAGCAGGTGATCTGTCACCAATTAACGGATATTCAAGAAGGAGATATTTTAATCACTAAATCTAATCACACGCTATTTTACCGTCACGGACACGCTGGGGTTGTGATTGATGCGAAAGAGGGACTTGTTTTAGAGGCGCTAGGCTACGGAGAAAGCTCCACGCTTGAACCATTAGAAAAGTGGAACTATTATCCGACAGTTAAAGTTCTTCGATTAAAGGATGCTAGTCAACGGGATCGGTTAATGTCTCAAAACTTCACTCCTTTTTTAGGCATTGATTATCATCTTTTTGCTCGAAAAGCCGATTTATCGGCGACCCATTGCGCCGATATTGTGTGGAAAGTTTTTAATCAGATTGGCATCGATGTAGATAGTAACGGCGGGTATTTTGTGACCCCAAAAGATATTGCGAAGAGTCCTTATTTTTTTGAAATCGCGTCCTATGGTTTTGAAACTGAAGGAGGTTGGTCGTAATTTCTGACTTTTTATGTGAAATTCATACGTTTTTTTCATTAGCATCCGAATGCATTTTAAGTTAAAATAGATGAGGGCAATTTTTATGGGAAGAAGGGGAGTTTAAAAGTGCCATTAGCAGAATTAAAGTATATCGATACTGCTTTATTAACATTAGATAAGAAGCGGGATCATTTTGAAGTTATTTCAAAATTATTGAAAATAGAATTTAATGAAATTATGAAATTGTATTCGAAGGATTTTTTAAATATTACGACACGTGTCAAAGGACATGATAGTTTAAAGGAAAAGATTCTTCGCCAGGGGTACTATAAAAAGTTTGATGATCCAAAACATTTAATCTATCAATTATCGGATTTGATTGGCGTTCGCATTGAATGCCGATTTGAACAAGATGAACGCGAGATTTTTAAAGTCCTTAAAAAACATTTCGATGTGCGAAATAAAGAGGGGGGATATTATAACGAAAATAATCCCCATATTAAGCTTTATCTCGATGAACGACAACCTCAACGTCAAAAGAACGGGTTTAAAATTTTTAGAATTGACGGAGTGATCACGGATACCGATCACGATTTGCCATTTGAGTTGCAAATTAAATCGCTCGTTAACTTGTTTTGGAGTGAAATTGAACATAAAATTATTTATAAAAACTATAATGTGTTATTAGTTGACGATTTACTCGTTGAAATGATGCATTCGATTAAAAATAACCTCGCGTTACTCGATAAACAGTTGCTCTCAATCTATCGAAATGTTGAACAACGCCAAACCGATGGGGATTACCAACGTCGTAATCTCGAAGAGGCGATGGCTAAAATGTGCAATGATATTTTTGCGGCTCAACTGAAAGAGCAATTAGGGATGAATGTAAACATCAAAAAGGCGTGCCAAACCATTATGAAGTATACGTTTTTCCCAAATGGAATGTTTGAGATCCAAACAGTTAGTGATTCTTTAATTAAGGCGCTTGAACGTCTATCAGAAATTTCAAATGATAAGGTTGAATTTAACGTTCCAATTGTGTTTTCACGAGAACCGGTTTATCATTCAACTTTCTCACAACTGATAGGGCCTTATTTTCGAGAGGTCATGAATAAAGAGTTTCACTGGAATTTATTTTTCAAAATCTTATTTGAAATCGAACCACAAGATAGTGTCGATGACTTTGAAAAGTTTTTATCTTTCTTAGAACAAATTTATCAAACATCGCCTGCCATTACACGGTTGAAAAAGACATTATCCTCGCAGTTTGAGGATAAAGCACCACTTATTATGGATACATTAATTGAGACTTTAGCAGATACCATTATTTTAATTGATGATGTAGAGTGTATATATGAACATAATTTAACTAAGGTCACATCTATTATGGCGGAAACTTTACGTGATATTACCTCACAAATTTCCACCTATGATCAATGGCTCGTTCAAGAAGAGACTGTCCTTTTAGAATTTAAGCAAAATTTACTTGAAGAATTATCATAAAAAAAGCAAAAGCGATTTCTCGCTTTTGCTTTTTTTAATCCATAAAGTATGATTTTATTTCATCATGTTGTTGAGTCACACTCAGAATAAGCATCAGTTGAATTCGAGCCTTTTGACCATTTAAATTACTTGCTAAAATAGCTCCAGCTTCGATTAACTGTGCACCTCCACCCTCATATCCATATGATCCTAACACACGCCCCATTGGACAACGTGAAACAATCACAACTGGAATATCACAAGCCAGGGCGCGATTGATTCCGTCCATCATCATTGGGGGAACATTTCCGCGCCCCATCGCCTCAATGACAATTCCTTTTGCTCCCTGGTCGACCAAGAAATTTAAAAGTGTACTGTCCATTCCTGAAACAGCCTTCAATAAATGAACATTCGTTTCAATGGCATGTGTATTCACATGTTTCGTTGGAGTAGATTGTTTCTGATAATAGATGACATCATCTTGATCAACAATCCCAATTGGACCAAACTCTAACGATTTAAATGTATCCAGGCTCATCGTATGGGTCTTAGTTACCGATCGAGCACTATTCACCTCATTATTTAGGACAACTAAAACTCCTTTTTTTCGCGAATTAGGATGAACGGCTGTACAAATAGCGGCTGCTAAATTACTTGGTCCATCATAACCGAGTTCTGATCCATTACGCATTGCACCGACGACAACAACTGGTTTTTCAGAGTCAATGCACACATCTAAAAGAAACGCTGTTTCCTCTAAATTATCCGTTCCGTGTGTCACAACAACCCCCACAATGTCTTCTTGTGACAATTTAGATTCAACGACCTCTTTTAATTCCATCATTTTTTCCGGCGTCATATGCGGACCCGGAAGTTTACCAAATTCGACAATATCAAGTTCAGCCACTTGATCAATATTCGTGACCATTGACATGATATCCTCACTTGACATCGAAGGAATCGCGGCCTTCAGACGTGGGTCTACTTTCATTGAAATGGTTCCACCTGTAAAAATCACTGCTACTTTGTTTGCCATAAAAAAAGCCTCCACGTTCATTAGTTTTTATCGTACTACATAATATTGTACTCATTATACATAGGTGTTGCAACTATTTGTCAAAAAATAGAAAACAATTTCCTTAACCCCTTATTTTTGATAACCAAGAACAAATTCATCATGACGTTCACGAAAAAGCAGCGGGAGAAAAAAGGGGGGGCATAACCATTAAAGGGTAGCAGGCACCGAACGGTGAGCTAAACCGATCACCACATCATCAAGATGAAGTAATCCAATACTTAAAAAGACGCATACCGTTAAATGTTCTCCGCATCGCGCAATGGAAATCTTTCCTCCAGCATTCAGTCCTGTCGCTTTCATTGAAACTTGCATAATTGCATCACGAGCAGCACCTGCAACAGCCCCATCTAACACACAGGACTCCTTTGTCACATGCGTTTTCCGTGCGGCAATAATCGCACGTTCAATGATTTTTGGGATAGACTGAATCAAATTGCCACCAATATCAACAGCTGTTACTTGAATGCCTTGTCTATTTAAATCTTTAATTAGCTGCTCCTCCTCCTGACGACTAGACGTCATTGAAACTCGGACAGCAGCTTTAGCAACATCTAAACTACTAAATGACTTCATCGTGTAAAATCCTCCTTATATTAAATAACTATATATAGACGCCGAAATCGACCCGCGAGCCAAAAAGGATTCTACCTCAATAGCGGTACCCTATAGCTTTATCAGAGCATCAACTAAGTATTATTGGGTCACCTAACATTCATCATTTTATTTTAAAGAACTATCTCTTTAAGATTACACCTTTTTTAAATAAAACACAAAGTTTTTTCGATTTTTTTAAAAGACAGATTGTAATATTAAGTGCGACAAATAAAAAAAGCTCATAAATAGAATTCTTTGTTATAGAATGAAGTTACCACACCAAATTCTTAACAAGGAGATCTATTTATGAGTTATAAACATCTTAACACATTTGAGCGTACACGTATAGAAGTTCTTTCAAAAATGGGTTATTCAACGAGACAAATTGCGGGGCAATTAAATCGTCATCATTCAACCATTGCTCGTGAACTAAAACGAAATACTCAAAAGACGTATCAAGCAGAGCTAGCAGATGAATTAGCCGAGCAACGTCGCTTAGTTTGTCATCGTCCAGAGACCAAATCTGAAGAAGTTATTCAAACCATCCAACATTATTTAAAGTTAACCTGGTCGCCTGAACAAATTTCTAATACGGTTTTAAAGGGTGTTATTTCATTCAAAACTATTTATCGTTGGATTTATGACGGAACGATTTTGTTAGGGGATTTAAGCTGTTTAAGGCAAAAGGGAAAACGCCGAAAACCACGAGAAACACGCGGACGATTTAACATTGGGACATCAATTCATCAACGTCCGAAAGAGGTAAAAAAACGTCAGGCATTTGGTCATTGGGAACTTGATACAGTTGTTTCAAGCCGTGGTAAAAGTAAAGGATGTTTAGCTACATTTATTGAACGTCAAACACGATTTTATGTCGCCGTTAAAATCGAAAATCGCTCAGCATCTGAAATGTACCGAGCGATTAGTGAGTTATATGAACATTTTCCTAAAGACACCTTTAAAACTTATACCGTTGATCGAGGAAAAGAGTTTGCTTGTTATTCCAAAGTAGAAGCAGATTTAAAGGTTCCTGTTTACTTCGCTGACGCCTATTCCTCTTGGCAAAGAGGAAGTAATGAAAATGCCAATGGTCTTCTTCGAGAATTCTTTCCGAAGAAGACGGACTTAGCACGAGTTAGTGAGAAAGAGATTGATGAAGCCCTCCTCCTCATTAATCATCGACCACGAAAATGCTTAGGTTGGAAAACTTCATTCGAGCTATTTCATGAGAAACTGTCGCATTTGTATTGACAATTCGTCAAAATAAAAAAACACCATTGCCGGTCAATGGTGTTTTAGGAATGTAGGTAAAGATAAGGAGTGTGAGCACAAAATTGGCTCAAATCTATTATACGTTCAATTGGATAAGGCTTCAATAAAATCTCGTGACTGAAACTAAACAAATCTAATGGAATTGAAAGAGGATTCCCTTTTCTTACAACTTCAACTCGCTTTCGACGCAAAAAGGACACATTTTATTCTTACTCTTCGGTAGAATAGGGGATTTTGTAGATTTTTTAAAAGAGGTTAGGGTCAATTCGATTGGTTGTAGACTTTAACGCAGAGTGGGCGGGTCCCGATACGACCGCCCCGGTTACATCAAATCGTGAACCATGACAAGGGCAATCCCAAGTTCGTTCGGCACGATTAAAGGATAGTTCACATCCAAGATGAGGACACGTAAGATCAACCATCCATGTTTCACCTTGCTCATCCATATAAACCCCATATTTTCCTTCATCCAGTTTCAAAACAATAGCTTCACCCGGGGTAAGTTGGGATAAGTCTTCTTCCGCTCTTAACTTTCCTTTAACGAGCTCCCACGCCGTTTGGGCATTATAACGAATAAGGTTTTTGATTTGAGGGGCGATGTGTTGACGGTTAGGGTTAAAAAGAGAGGCATACGGCGACTCTTGTCCTAAAATTAAATCTTTCAATAAAAGCGCAGCAACCGTCGAAGTCGTCATCCCCCATTTTTTAAATCCAGTTGCAACAAAAATCTGATCGCCTTGTTTCATCTGACCAATATACGGAAGACGGTCAACGGTGTCATAATCTTCTGTTGACCAACGATACGAAATATTTGAAGGGGCAAAGTATTGCGTTGCAAACTTTGTCAGCGCCTCATATCGAGTCTTTGTCTCTTTTTCTGTTCCGGTGCGATGATCTTCTCCGCCAACTAATAAATAATTTTGATACGTTCGAATGGATCGGGTAGGTTGCCCGTAAGAAAGATACATGCCTTCAGGCATATTTTTTACACCTTCACACGCCATGAGGTAAGACGTTTGTGCCTCCATCTTAGCAAAAAGGAAAGACAAGTCATCATAAAAAGGGTAGTGCGACGTTTGAACAACCTTTTGTGCCTCAATTTCATAACCTAACGACGTGCACACGGTAAGGGTCCCATCCTTTTTCTTAATATCGGTTGCCGCAGTCTGCTCATAGATCCGAATGTTTGGGTATGTTTGGATTTCTTCTAAAAGAGCCGTCGTGTATTTAACCGGATTGAACTGGGCCTGATTCTCTAATATCAATGCACATTCAATGGGGAAGGGGAGATTCAATGTCTTAACTAATCGTCCCTTTAATCCTAGTTCCTGATAAGCTGCGTATTCTTTTTCAAATAACGGAATATCGTGGGCGTTTTGAGTGTAAATCGCCGAAAACTTTCGTTCAAACTCACAATCCATGCGATGCTGTTTAATGGTTTGGGAGATAAAGTCTAACGCTTCAAGTTGAGCATTTGCATAACACTTTGCATCATAATGGCCGAATGTGTGGATCAACTCATGATAAATTAAGTCATGTTGGGCTGTCACCTTGGCCGTTGTATAAGCTGTCGTTCCGCTTGAAACACGATCTGAATCTATTAAACAAATCGTGAGAGGGGTGTCTTTTAATAAATAAGCCAACGTGATCCCGGTTATGCCGGCACCGACAATACAGATGTCAGTTTTTGTATGTTGGGAAAGGGGGGGATAGGTTGATGTCTTCTGAGATAAAGACCATAAAGACTGATGCATCGGTAAAACCTCCTAACTATTAATCATTATCCGTCTTAAGCTAACTAGACCTGCCATTCACCGTTTATAAGCCTATCTAAAAGATAATCAGGCTATCATTTCCGTTGTCTATTCATCTGGCAACCTCTGAAAAGCGAATTGAGACTTAGATAGAGATATGCCCAAAAGAACTGGATCAGACGGACATGTTTATCTAATAGTGTGAAACAAGTCTGTTAAACTATGTATGATCAGTTACTATTTTGCAAAAAAAACATAAACTGAGCGTTCATAAAAGATTTCCCTTTATAAATAACCATTTCTTGATCATCTATCCATAACTTCTCATAAACTTCATTATGTTAACTTACTAATAGTTTTACTATTAGTAAGTTAACATAATATATATTATCGGTAGTTATGTCTGTTTAAATTTAAATCGCGTCATATCAACGATTATGAGTTCGTTAAATCCGTTAAATTCGCCTTTTTTTATAAAAACCGTGGTCAAATTGGGGTCAAAACTCAAATATTTTAAAATGATTCTGCTCTTTTTTAAAACTAGATGGAGTCATTGGAATCACGCCTCTTACTTCGGTAATTTTGTGATAAAACGCGCGTACCCTGTTGCGTTTTTTATTCCCTTGAATGTGGTTCCCTTTATTTAATAATCCCTCCTTTTATTAAGTCGTGGGGAATTCCCTTTAAAGACTCCCTCTTAAACTTGTGGCATACAAAAAGGACCTCCATTTGAGATCCCAATAATCGATGATACACTAATTCATAAAGCGGCCTTTTTCTTCCTTTTTTAATTCGCGCCCTTTGGACACTTCTGTTTTTACGATTTCCCACTCCACCTTCAACATTTTTTGGTATTCATCAAGCAGCTTGCGATAAGCAAAGTCTGATAAATCAGCTTCTGTTAAAACCGCCGTCGTCAGTTCATTCAAAAGAGTTAAAATCTTTCCATCCTGGGCCCAATTTAAATACAACTTTAAATACGCATCCAACTCCACAACTTCCTCTTTAATCTGATGAAGTTGCCCCCTCGATGCTTTCTTATCAGAACTTAACATTCGACTATTTTTATATTGCTCAATAAGCGAACAATACCTCGAAACAGCGCCCTTAATATCATGCATCCAGCGTAACTTCTCTTCCGTCATCCTCGCGCGAGATTGCGCCTCCTGATTCATTTCAAGATTACATCTGACAATAATTAAAATTCCGAATAGTGCTAAAACAATGACTGCGATTTCTTCCATAACTAACCCTCCCTACTCAATAAATTATTCACGGCACCCCCCATTTATGAACTAATTCGTTTAAAATTATCAGCTAACATGTCATTTCTCTATCACACCCTGCATATAGTAGAAAAGTCGGCATAACTGATTTTTTCATACAAACGATGGGCACGAGTTGTCCATCTTTTTTTTTGAAGAAAATAAAGACCGTTTATTTAAATTCCGCTTCCTGATGTATGACTTAGGACTCTTTTAGGCATACTGTAAGCATATGATTGTTGCTCAAGAGGAGGCACCTAACATGAAACGCAACGGTTTACTTTTAACGATGACCTTCCTATTACTTTGTGCCTGTCACCCCTTAACCCAGGATTCAATATCCCCTACTAATCCTACGCCGCGGCCTACTCAAATCCAACAAACGATCATTCAAATCATTGAACAACAGGAGTATGATACCATCCATTGGATAAGCAAAGAAGATATTCAAAATTTTATCTCTCTCAACCCCTCATTCATTGAAGAGTGCTATTTATCGTATGGAACCGATGACTTAAAAATGAGTGATCTTTTTATTATTAAACCGATTCATGGGAAGAAAAAAGCTGTCATTGACGCATATAAGATTCATCAACAATATCGGATGAATCAAAGTCTTCTCAATCAAGATGAGGCTAACTTTAACAAAGCCCAAAATGCCCTTATTTATGAACATGATGATTATTTAATTTTCCTTCTCTTGAATCACCCACTTCAGGCTCAAAAACAACTGAATGCCGTCCTTGACTTAAAAACAACTAAAAAATGTCAATGAATTCATTGACATTTTTTAACGAATTAAAATCCCTTCTTCCTTCGCCATTAACGTGTATTTAGTTACAAATTCGGATTTAGCTTCAGTATACGCATCCCGGTCGTTAGGATATTTCTTCCATAAAATCAATTTCAGTTGTTCATAAGCGCTAGCAATTTCGGGATGTTGATTTAAATACGCACAAAAGTATCGTTCATCGTGATCCCCCAATCGACGCAAATGAAGATGAAAGACCTTTTCTGCGAATCCTTCACTCGTGTACCCTTTGTTAAAGGAAATCCTTCCCGGCATTTTTGACATACACTGATATCCTGAAGCAATCAATGTCTTTTCAACCTGCACGAGCGCCACATCATCGGCCACTTCTATTAAAAGATCAATAATAGGCTTAGCCCAAATGCCTGAAATGGCCGTGCTCCCAATATGGCTTATCCTCAGCTCTTCGCTTAATGAAAGGAGTTTTTTTAAATGATGAGCTTCTTCTTCATACCAGTTAATCCAATGAGGTTGTGGCTCACTTAATTGAATGGGAAAGAGTTGCCATAACTCTTCTAAGCTCATTTCTGATAATTCTTTTTGCATGTTGCCTCTTTCCTTTCTAAGTTTTTTTCTTTTTAGGTTTGGGCAGAGGAATATCCGGATACATCACCTCTAATAATCCCGCCACAAAGGATCGAGAATCAAGATGAGGAACGAGAAGCATCGGTTTTGCTCCAGCATAAGGAATCGTATATTCTGGTGTTTGAACATAATTAATGGCTGAGAGGATGGGTTTTACTAAAAATTGATTATTATAAATACCACCGACTAACTTTTGACGATAATAAATGAGATACTCTCCCATCATCGCGCGACAGCGAATGTCTTCTAACTCAGATAATTGTTCTAACACATACTGAACATAAGATGGACTTGATGACATAATTAAAGACCTCCCTACTCGATGGACTAAAGCAACGATTCATTCAAGATATAAAAATGAAAAGTTGACCTCTATTTAATATAGAAAAACTGTTTATTTTTATACAAACAGCGTCCATGCCGTATAGTTTTGTGCCCGCCGGTTATGCTAGTTAATGAAAATTAAGCAGGATAGGTGATAAAAATGGAAAATAACAAGGCAATTCTTAAAGAGTTAAATAAATTTTTAAAAGGAATTAAAATGGGGACCGAGACATTTAAAAAATATGAAGAAAAGGCTCAGGATGGAAAACTAAAACACCAGTTAAGTCATATCCTTTCGATTTTTCATTCACACGATCAAAAAATTTCTGCCGCCGTGTTAGAATTGGGCGGAAAAGTCCACGACTCGTTAGGCATTGAAGGTGAAATGGCCCTGATGTTTGAAAAATTAAAAGAGGTCTTTGTAGATACTGATAAAGAAATCCTTGAACATGCCGTTAAAGCGATCGATATGGGAATTAAAAATAGTGAGAAGTCATTAAAAGCGTTAAAAGAATTAACGCCTCCAACTCAGGTGACTGAAGGAATGACCGAAATTGTAAATGATTACAAAACAACACTAAAAACACTCGAACACTTTAAATTTTAACACCATGAAAAAAAGCAGAGGACATCACTCCCGCTGCTTTTTTCGTTTAATTCCTTACGACGTAAATTCTAATAGTTTCAAAATATGTTGGGCGATATTCCGCTCCACCCCAATCGAAGGATAGGAATGAATATGGATAGCCGGATTGAAGTTCAGTTCAATAATCGCATAAGGGGATTCCTCATCGCCCTCACGTTCAATCATCATATCGACCCCACAAATTTTCGCACCGACCACTTGGGCGGCCGCAACAGCAATTTCTTTAAATCGTTGAGGCATGACATCTGTAAAATCGATACTATCTCCACCCGTACTAATGTTAGAATTTTTCCGCAAATAAACAGTCTCACCTTCTGCCGGAATATCCTGAACCGTTCGATGACTTTGACTTAGGAAAAGCTCAACTTGTTCATCTAATTTAATTTTTTCAAGTGGCGTTTTATACCCTTGTCCGCGTAAAGGATTCTCATTCTTTTTCGCCACCAATTCAGCAATGGTATGAATTCCATCCCCGATAACATTGGCTGGGACACGGTGTAGGACACCTACCACTTGATCATCAATCACAAGAAAACGATATTCTTTACCAGGAATAAATTCTTCAACCAGAACCGTCTGATCATGAGAAAACGCTAACTGTAATGCCTTTTTAAGAGCTTCCTCTGTAGCCCCCGTTTGAAAAATGCTAATTCCAAGTCCGAAGTTCGTCGATTTCGGTTTAATCACAAGTGGATGCCCGCTAAACGTTCCAATCGATTGATAGGCATCTTGCAAGTGATGAAACTCACTTCCTTTGGGAACGCGAATCGCCCCTTGTTCCAAAATTTTTTTTGTGACTAATTTATTTTCCATCATTAAGACAGAGACATAATTATCCTTTGATGTCTTAGTCGCCTGTTTCACATATTCCATTCGCTCTCCCTGTCCAAGAGAAATAAAATTTTCAGAGGCATCTAAAACATCCACGCAAATTCCTTGCTTGATTGCTTCCTTCATTAAAATTTGTGTCGATAACTCAAGATCTTCATACCCTAACAATCGAAATCGGCCATCGTTCGCCTGTTGCTTATACTCCCGCGCTAACGAAAGTGGTGCTTCGACCCCGCCCATTTGTTGTTTGCGTTTACGCATGGAATAGGCCCACGTAAAGGGATAACTTAACGCGCGTTGTTTGATAAGTAAGAATTCGTTTTCCCCTTGGAGTGAGAGTTTTTTGTTTAACTGCTCCATTTCATTGAAGATGGCTAACGCCCACTCCCGTTGACTAATCGTATGCCCTTGGCGTTTTAATGGCGTATTGTAATCGAGTCGTTTAGACACCCGCTCTTGATTTTGTTCTCCTTCTTCCCCCCATGATTCATCGATTTCCTGAGTTAAAAGGTAAATCATAAATAGATGAAGGAAACGAAGATCCCCTTGTGAAATCCCACACGGATCAAAAGGATTTGCTTGTAACTGCTTAATCGTTAAAGATGGCCCTTCCCCTTGAGCGATTTCAATCGTTGAACGAAAGAGAGCCGTCAAAAACCAGCGATAATACCTGGCGCGCTGAGTCATCTGCTGATAAAAACCGTGTTCCTCTAATGACCCCTTCATCAAATGATGTAACGGTTTCGCATAAGAATAATGATACGAAAGTATGCCCTCTTCTCCTTGTTGCAACGTAAGTGGCTGCCAGAAGTATCTATGATGAGGTAACTCTAATAATAATAAATGATGCAAATTAAGTAAAAACGCGTAGCTTGCCTGTGTCCCTAAAAGGGCAGGTGTTTGGAGGATGATTCCCCCATCCTTTGGATCTATTTTAAAATAAGGATGCTTGGTGTGAAGAAATGAGCAGGTTGCCTCAACAGGTTCCCCGTTTTCATTCACAACATATCCCTTTCGCGTCAATTGAATGATCGGTGTCATGTCGATGGTCGGATTGATCATCTGAAGTCGTATCTTTTCCACTTAACAATCGCCTCCTTACGATTCGTCGGTATAAATAATAGGACATACATCCCTTTAATAGACTTGATATTGCAATTGATAACCAAATGCCAGTGACTCCAAAGGGTTTCATGAGTAACAGGGCAAGTGGAATTCGAAGACAGGTAAATATAATGCTGATCAGTGCAGGAATGTTCGGACGCTTAATTCCTGTAAAGAAACCGTTTAATACCATTTCAATGGCACTGAAAAGTTGTGAACAAGCAATGACTTGTAGATAGTGACACGTCATCCTAATGGGGTGTTCCTCTTGAATAAAAAGTAACGTCAAGGGGCGCGGAATCAGGATAAACAGTAGCGATGCCACAGCGGCATACCCTACGGCAAGCCCTAATGCATAGTTAACTCCAATTCGGATACGGTCGTTTTGTATTGCCCCGTGATTTTGTCCAACAAAGCTTGCAATCGCACCATTAATACCTCCAATAACCATAAACACAATGGATTCTAGTTGGAGACCAATTTTTTGCGCAGCAATCGCCTCTTGTCCGAATATCGCGATGCATTTGGCAAGCACAATATTAACAAATGTAAATAATATGCGCTGTAATGCCATCGGAAACCCAAGTCTTACGATGTCCCATGCCGCTTTTCGCTCAAACCCAATCGAGGGTTGAAAGCGAAATAGCGGACGGAAACGGCTATAAAAAAGAAGCGTCATGACTCCATTAGCTATTAGCGAGGCCCACGCGGCACCGCTCACCCCTTGCCCACATCCGTAAATTAAAATCGGATCTAACGTGAGATTTAATAAGATTCCAATTAAGTTAATTTTCAAAACTTCTTGATTATTTCCATGAGCATTGAGTAGACGGGCGTATAATAAATTAAAGAAGTTAAAAAAGAGCATCGGGGCACTAATTAAGAGATAATGAGTCGCCCCTTGCGAAACGCCCGCATGGTTTAAATCTAAAAACCCAATCAGTCGCTTGGCACTGAGTGTAAGGAAAAGCGCATAAAGCGCCCCCACTATTAAGTTAATGAGCGTTCCAGCGTTTATATAACTTTTAATTTTTATTTTATTCTTTTCTCCGATAGCATGAGCCACGCTAATCCCCGTTCCAATCACGACAAAGGATTGAATCGCATAGCCAAGACCAATGAAAAAGGTTGATGATCCTACACTTGCAACGGCCTCACTTCCAAGGCGCCCCACCCATAGCATATCTACTAATTGATAGGTAAACTGTAGAAGTGAGCTCCCGATAATGGGAAGAGCTAGCGTCAATAGGAGGGTAGAAACCCTCCCTTGTGTCATGTCTATTTTTTTCATGCTACTCCTCCTTTTTTTGCTGACTAGCTCGGTGAGGAGCCTGCGTTTTTTGGTAACATTTTTGTCCCCCTGACAGGTTATAAACGCATTTGAATCCATGATTAATTAAAATATTTTGGGCGGCATTTCCAGTCACACCTTTATTACAATACGTCACGACAGGTTGTTGTGGATTCAGTGTCTTTAACTGATCACGAAGCTCACTTTGAGCGAGGTGGCGCGCCTGAGGAAGATGATTTTTTTCATATTGCGCTCGAACTCGCGTATCAATGACCTGAATTTCTTCCCCCTGTTGCAATCGTTGATGAAGTTCCGTCGGAGTCATCAGAGGACGACCGTGATTTAGAGCATTGTCTAGTGCCATTCCAACGTAATGGACAGGATCTTTTGTTGTTGCAACTTGCGGAGCGTAAGCTAAATCCAGGTGGAAGAGTTCGTCGACTGTCGCTCCATAGGTGATCAATGTAGCAAAGACATCAATACGTTTATCCACCCCATCGTATCCAATCGCCTGAACACCGAGCAATTTTTGCGTTTTTTTATCGGCAATCGCTTTAATCATTAGCTCCTTTCCTTTAAAATAAAGAGCTTTATCCGGCTTAATGGTATGGCAGATTTCAAGGTCAAACCCGGCCTGTCTCGCCTCGTCTTCTGAAAGTCCCGTTCGTGCAACTGTTAAATCAAACACGCTCACAAGGCTCGTGCCAAGACTTCCCTGATAACTCAGCGTTCCCCCAGTCACAACATCTCCCGCGATTCTTCCCGTCTTGTTCGCTGTTGACCCGAGCGGATGGTACATCGGTTGTTGCGTTAATCGCGAAAACGTTTCAATGCAATCACCGCAGGCGTAAATAGCTTCCTGACTCGTTTTCATCGTTGAATCGACTTTAATGGCCCCAGTTGTTCCCAGTTCAATGCCTGCTTTTTTTGCTAAGGTCACATTCGGACGAACCCCCGTGGCCAAAAGAACAAGGTCGGCTGATAAAGAGGTACCATCTTGCAACACCACGTGATCTTGTAAAATTTCTTGAATCGTTGTTTGTTTTAAAAGATTCACGCCCTTTTCCAAAAGTAAATGTTCAAAATAATGCGCCATATCCGGATCAAGTCCGATCGACAACTGTTGATTTTTTTCAACCAATGTGACAGAGAGCCCCGCTGAAATAAGTCCTTCTAACATTTCTAACCCGATAAATCCACTCCCTACAATGACAGCCGTTTTAGGATGATAGGACATTAAGTGTTGTTTAATCGTTAAAGCATCCTGTGCGCTTTTTAACGCATAGACATGCGATTGCTCCATTCCTTTAATAAGTGGAAAAGACGGCGTCGCTCCTGTCGCTAAAATAAGTGCGTCATAACGATCCGTAAACTGACGATTTGTTTTTAAGTCTTTGACCTGAATTTCTTTTTTTTCAGGGTCAATTGCAAGAACTTCATGAGCTGTTTTAATTTCTACAGCATAGCGTTCCTTGAAAAAGGTGACATCCCGTGGTGTTAAGGTTTGAAAAGAATCAATATTTCCTCCTATATAATAAGGAAGACCACAACTCGAATAGGAGATAAGCTCTCCTTTTTCATAAACGCTAATCTCAGCCTGCTCGTTATTTCTTCTTGCTTTTGCTAACGCAGACGTTCCCGCTGCCACGGCCCCAATTACAATAATTTTCATCTGTTAATCTTCCTTTCCTTCTTCTGTTATTGAAAGCAGTTGACTTAACTGTCTTAAAAGTTCCTTTTTACCTGCCTCGTTAATCCGATAATAATTCCAAGTCCCCACTTTTCTTGATTGAACAAGCCCACACCCAACCAGGATCTTCATGTGATGAGATAACGTCGGCTGTGAAATTTGAAAAAATTCTAATAACTCACACGCACACCGTTCCCGTTGTACTAATAGGCTTAAAATCTTTAGCCGATTCGTATCTGATAACGCCTTAAAGCACTGGGCTACCTCTTCCTCCTTCACTCTATCCCTCCTTCTTGAATCCTTAACTCAGGAGCAAATGCTCATTGCTATTTTTATTCATTGATCAACCAACCATTTTTTAAAGTCTAAGCTAATCGATTAAATCCGTATATATAGATAATTATCTATATATACACACCAAAAAGCAACAAAAAAAGCAGATGATTTATCATCTGCCTCCTATTTTTATGATTCTAAAATCCTTAATGCGGTTTCAACGGATTCATAAACCCCTTTTAAGCGATTCATCTCAAAGAGCGCCCCCTCAATTTCACTCATACTTTTCCCTTCAGACCGTAATCGGTCAATGAGATCCTGCGGGGCCTCATAACGCGATTGTAAATCCCGTTGGGCTTGTAACAACTGTCTTCTTATCTCTCTCATAACAAACTCCCTTAATTATATTCTTCCCCATTTACTTAAAACCAAAGAAGTAAACGATATCATTGTAACATTTTTCACTTATTTTGTCAAATTTGATTTAAAAATAACCTAGTCGGACCCAGTTGACTCATTTCTAAAGAGAAAAAAAGGGAGAGGAGCCCGTTGTTTAAAAAACTTTACGTTTCTTCCCCCTTTCATTAACACGACTAGATGCCCAACGACGACGTTTTACATCACCACTTAAATATTTATCTCCCTCATCTTTGAAGCCTTGAGCCCACCGTACACGTATCCGGTACGGCTATTCATAGAACAAACACGCTTTATTAGATGTTTTAACTCTTCTTTTGACACTAAGAGGATACCTAATACAACAGTCTATCTCCTTACATCTCCTCAACTACTAAAGTTATTAGTCAGGCGAATGCTCAACTTTTACAGTAAGAAACAAAAGACAAGAACTGTTGAAAGGAGATTTGCGCCCGCGTGAATCAAAATACCCGCAAAAAGGCTCCCGTCTGACTTCGTTTTCTTTAACCAGCCAAGTGTCCACCCGATACCGGCCGTTAATCCCACAACTAAAAAAATAGGCCCAATGCTCTGATTTAAGACTGAAAAACAATGAATCAGTCCAAAAATCGTGGCCTGTAACAGATTTGCCCATCCCCAATTGATCCATTGTCCAAACAATTCTAACAAAAATCCCCGAAAGAAGATCTCTTCCGAGAGAGCTGTTTGTATACAAGCCCACAAAACAAGGATTAAAATGTTTTGAACGCTCCACCCACTTTCTAAAAAAGAATCCACAACAAATCCACTATAGGTTAAACATCCTGTCTGATAAAGCCAAAGATACGGAATAAAGACCCCAAGGCCGATAGCTGTAAACAAGATAAACATCCATTTGAGTGGCAATCCCTTACCTATTTTAAGTCCTATCCAAGAAAAGAAGCCGCTAAATGCTCGACGAGAGCACACGTAATAAAGAAATGGAATCGCCATTAGCAAACCGACTTGTAATAAAGCACTTATAAGCTGATTCATTAAAATCATCCTCTAACCCCCTGACAGAAAAATGATCCACTTGATGAAGTGGACCATTTTTTTCTATTCGTTTACTATTCACTTTCGACTAAATTTGATGCTTCATTGTGAACGTGTTGATTTGAATAAGAATCTTCTTTACCCGGGATAAAACTCATTACTACTCCAACAACAATGGTTAAAACAACGACTCCCCATCCTCCGGTAACGAGGTGTGAAAGTGGGTATCCCGAATAAGGCGTTTGAAGATTTGTGATTAAGTAAGTGATGCTAATAAATAAGAAAATGACAGGGCAAATATATTTAATGGCAATATCCCACCAAACGCCATATTTAAAATCTGTATTTTCATTTAAATACCCGCGTAATTTTTTAGCACCAAACATCCATCCCAAGGCGAGACATTCAACGAAGCCAATGGCGATTAAATTAAAATCATTGACGAAGTGATCGACAATATCTAACCAATAAAGTCCAGCACGTGTTGCAAAAATTAAGCTAGCTAAACATCCGATGACGCATAACCAAAGTGTTGTTTTCTCTTTGTTCCACCCAAATTTATCAACTACTGCTGTAATAATCGCCTCCATAATTGAGAAGGCTGAATCAATCGCAAGCGTGAATAACATAAGGAAAAAGACTAATGAGAATAAAATGACCCCAAGACTTCCTCCAGGCATTTGCCCAAGCGCTTCTGGATAGGTCACAAAGGCTAACATAATTCCTGTATGACTCATATCAGAAATTGCAACACCACTAATTTGTGCTAAATAACCTAAAGTCCCGAAAGCGGCAAATCCAGATAAAAAACTGATTGCGGCATCAGCAAACCCAATAATCATAGCATCTTTAGTTACTTCCGCATCCTTACTTAAGTAACTTCCGTAAGCGATCATGATTGAGAATAAGATACTTAAACTAAAAAATATTTGTCCATAAGCAGCCGCCCAAACATTAACATCGAGCAACTTCGACCAATCCGGTGTTAAATAATAACTGAGTCCATCCATGGCTCCGGGTAACGTCACGGCACGGGCAATTAAAATCACCAATAAGATAACAGGTAAAATCACGGTATATTTCACGATTTTCCCAACTGATGTCACCCCATGTCGAATGCAATACCACATACAGAACCAACCGGCAATTAAGGCGATGACGACCACCGGGCTAAATCCACCTAAATCAAACATCCCGCTTGAGACTTGTAAAACATCCCCGGTAAAAATATCGGCTGCTGCTTTTTCCATCCAAGGCGATTGGAAGGATAAGCCAACATAATCAATGACCCACGCTAACACGACCGAATAATAGGCACAAATACAAAAGGCCGTTGCTACTCCCCACCAACCGATCCATTCAAATTTTTTGTTGAGTTTGGCAAGGGCACTCGGTGCACCAGATTGAAATCGTTTCCCAATCGATAACTCAAGTGCTAATAACGGGATTCCCGCAGTTAACAGAGCCACAAAATATGGAATTAAGAATGCGCCTCCTCCATTTTGATAGGCAATTCCCGGAAAACGCCAGGCATTTCCGAGTCCGACAGCCGATCCGATTGCCGCCATAATAAAGGTTTGTCTCGAACTCCATTGTTGACGTGCCATACAAAATTCCCCCTTTTTCAATCATTTAGTCCCCTTTTTACAGTAATTCTCTCTTTTCTCAATAAAATTTACCGTTTTAAGGCAACTACGGGTATTGTAACATATCCCAACAAGTTCGCAAGACACAAAAAGGACATTTTTTTAGGTGAAAAGGGTTTTAGCTCGCAAAAAAAGATGTCTCCTTGATTGGAAGACATCTTTTTGCTTTTTTCTAGCGATTATCTACTTTTTCTGGATATAAATCGTGATTCATCAAGCGATAGTTAGCCATTTCTTCGTATTTTGTTCCTGGACGTCCATAGTTACAATAAGGGTCAATACTAATTCCACCACGAGGGGTAAATTTTCCCCAAACTTCAATATACTTTGGATCCATAAGACGAATTAAATCTTTCATAATGATGTTCATGCAATCTTCATGGAAATCTCCGTGGTTACGAAAACTAAATAAATAAAGTTTTAACGATTTGCTCTCTACCATTTTTTGCCCAGGAATATAGGAAATATAAATCGTCGCAAAATCAGGCTGCCCCGTAATCGGACAAAGACTCGTAAATTCAGGACAGTTAAATTTCACAAAATAATCGTTATTCGGATGTTTATTATCGAATACTTCTAAAATCGTTGGATCATATTGATAGACATAGGCTGTTCCTTGATTTCCTAGTAAGGTAATTTCTTTTAATTCTTCTTTTTGACGACCGCTCATCTTAGTTCCCCGCTTTCTTTTTCATTAAATAGTGGTCAAGCCCTCGTTGGCGTAATTGGCAAGCCGGGCATGTCCCACACCCACTTCCGATGATGCCTTCATAACATGTTAATGTTTTGGTCCGAATATAGTCAAATTGACCGAGTTGGTCGGCAAGCTCCCACGTTTCGGCTTTATTTAACCACATGAGGGGCGTGTGAATGACGAAATCCGTATCCATACTTAAATTGAGTGTGACATTTAACGATTTGATAAAGATATCTCGACAATCGGGATAGCCGGAAAAATCGGTTTCGCAGACCCCTGTAATGAGATGTTTAGCGCCTTTAACTTTAGCTAACACACCGGCAAAACTTAAAAATAATAGATTTCGCCCTTCGACAAACGTTGAAGGAAGTTCCCCTTCCGCCCCTGGTGTAATGTCAATCTCTGAACGTGTTAATGCATTTGGAGCTAACTGATTCAATAAAGACATATCAAGCACATGATGTTCAATTCCTAATTCGTGACAGATTTCTTTTGCACACTGTAATTCAGCGATATGACGTTGTTGGTAATCAAATGTAACCGCGATGACTTCATCAAACTGTTTTAACGCCCAAAATAAACAAGTGGTTGAATCTTGTCCCCCACTAAATACAACGACTGCTTTTTGTTTCATGATTCTCTCTCCTTAATTCAGTAGCATAAGCCACTCTTGTCTTAAACTTGCGTCTTGTTCGATTTTGTTCCCTCGATACGTGAGGGTGGTCGTCGAGGTTCCTGGTTTTTTTATTCCTCGGGCCGTCATACAACTATGCTCTCCCTCAATTTTAATCATAATCGCTTCGCTTCCCGTAATTTTTTCGATAATTTCAGCAATTTCTTCCCCGATGCGTTCTTGAAGTTGTAATCGTCGCCCAACCATATCCGCAATACGCGCTATCTTACTTAACCCGATGACCTTGTCTTTTGGCAAATAAGCAACGCTCACCGTCAGGTTATACATCAAGGCTAAATGATGCTCACAATAACTAAAAATCGGAATATCTCGCACGATGACGACTTGATGGGGGGAGTTAGCGACCTCTTCCTCTTCAAAAGTGGTCCCAAATAAGTGAACCATCTCCTCATTACTCACCGTCATCCCGGCAAAAACCTCTTCATACATTTTGGCCACCCGTTTCGGTGTCTCTCTTAGTCCTTCACGCGTCGGATCATCCCCGAGTGCAACTAAAATCTCTCGAATACATGCTTCAATTTTTTCAGTATCAATCTGACGTTTCATGTTAAACTCCCCTCATCTCTTTTGGCCAAATATATTTGTGTAATTGGAGTTGCAAGCGAACATCATTTAACTGCTTCTCTTTCATAAACGCCACCACTTCTGCCGGGGAAATCAAATCCGTGACTGGGCTAAAATAGACCGGGCAACGTGTCGATAACTGCGACTGTTTTATTACCGAAAGCGCGTCCTGTAAGTCCGTCTCACTCGCAATAACAAATTTATAAACATCTTTTTGATCGACAACATTTAGATTATTTAGGCACATGTGACGATTCATTCGGCTCTCCCAACCTTTATAGTCGATAATAAAATGGACGTTTTGTTCCTTATATCGATGTTTTAATGGGGTGATATCGATGGATCCATTCGTTTCAATATGAATCACTAAACGATTATCTTGGACTAATCGATCCAACAAGTGCTCAATGCCGGGTTGAATTAATGGTTCCCCACCGGTTAAGGTCACGTTTTTAACATTCGCCTCTTGAATCCACTGGTAAATGTCTTCTACTCCCATTTTTGTAACACAACTCGTTCCATCCCATGAGTAGGTAGTATCGCACCAAGCACATCTTAAATTACAATCAGAAAAGCGGACGAAGGCGGCTAACTCGCCTGATGTCGGCCCTTCTCCATCAATCGAGACGAACGTTTCAATTACTTTGAACATGAATATTCCTCCGTGTAAATACAACTATTCGTTGGGGTTTCAAATAACTCTACCTCAGTGACAGCCACCCCGTCTGCTTTTAATTTTCGATAAATGTCGCGTGACATTTCCTCAGCTGTTGGTCGATAGGGAACAAAGACGATTTCAAACGCAAGTCCTGATTCTTCTAATTTTTTGGCGACTTCTTTCCCCTCTTCGCTCGCCTCAACGACTAACTTGTGATCAAAGCGATCATGAATCTTTTTAAGGGCTTCTTTGACCGATGAAAAATCATCGACCATTCCTCGTAAGTGACCCGTTTCATGCAAATCTTGACTTGAAACTTTAACGACTAATCGATAACGATGCCCATGAATATTTTTACACTTTCCTTGATATCCGCTTAAATAATGCGCAGTATCAAATTGAATTTCACTTTTTAATGTAAACATCTGTCTCTCTCCTACCTAAAAAAAGTTCCCGTTTATCCTGAACTAGACAGATAAAAGGGAACTTTTTTATTCTAAAGACGCTCAGTGAACGTCATCATTATAAAAAAGGGCGCCTATAGGCACCCGTTGTTTTTATCGATATGAGCCTAGTTTTGTTTTAAGACAGGATGGTCTGAATGAACTGTCTATTAAAATGAACCTCCTATTTATACCATAGTTAGCGAATGATGACAAGTCATTGTGTTTATTTTTTGACAGAAAAAGCCGGTTGATTAACATTCTTCCATCAACCGGCGCTCTTTTATTTTAAGAAGTTTCTTTCTCTGCTAAAACTAAACGTGCAAAGTTATACGCCATATACATATCACTCTCATCATGATTCGTTAAGAGAATAACGGTCACTTTATCTTCTTGATGGCGCAAAAACATTGAATGCCAACCGATAAGATTTCCGGTGTGTGACACGGTATTTTCAACCCCTGCATTGACAAACCATCCATAACCATAAGCCGAGGTTCCGATGGTTGAATACGCCTGGGTCATGAGACGATAACTTTCGCCTGAAATGAGGGTATTTTCCCGTAAGGCACGATCATACTTGTATAAGTCCATCGCAGTTGAATGGAGACCTCCTGATGAATAACCGAACGAGGGGTGTAAGACTTTAGCCTCGTCCCCATTGGCAATGTTTCCATTATACGCGGTGGCGAGATGCTCAATTTTTTCACCTGAAACATTCAGTCCAGAATCCGTCATCCCTGCCGGTTGAAAGATGTGTTCTTCTAAATAATCTGAATACGTCTGTCCACTCACTTGTTCAACAATCGCCCCTAACACGTCGTACCCTAAATTCGAATAAATAGACTGGGTTCCGGGTTCTTCGTAATAAAGGTTTGATGCCTTAAATGCCGGTGCAATGACGTCCATCACCGAGACTTCTCGTGAGTAATCGGTTAAATCATCGCCAGAATAAAGTCCCGAGGTATGTGTGAGTAATTGATGAATCGTAATTTGATCGGCGTGAGGCATATCCGGAAAGTACGACTCAATCGTTTGATCGAGGGAGAGTTTCCCCTCTTCGACTAATTGTAAAATACTCACAGCGACAAATGATTTAGAAACCGAGGCAATGTGGAATTGATGATCGACACTCATCGCTTCTTGATTCTTGACATTTGCCATTCCGTAAGGTTGTAATAAAACCATTTCACCTTCGCTTGCCACTAAGGCGACTCCATTGAAAGCGCGTTCCTTTAAATAAGCATCCAAGGACTGAGCCAGTGTCTGATAATGACCAGACATTACCGTTGTGGTGTTTTCTTGTTCTTCTACTTGTTTGGACGATTTCTCCCGTGCTTCTTCGTTTAAATGAGTGGTCGTCGCGCATCCTCCAAAGAGGGTCAGGACTGCCACTAAACAAATACACCCGACTCTTTTTTTCATAATTCCTCCCACGGTTGCCTTTATTGGGCCACTCCAGTCATGAGCAATTGGTTAAAGCGTGAAATAATCTCTTGATTAGGGTGAACCGATAAATATTTTTCAAAAACTAATCGTGCGCTTGTGTGATTCATCTCATGTAGCGGGATATCCACCGAAATCTCACGGGCATTCACCCAAAAGGATGCTTGATTTGATTCGCTAGTTTCCATCCCCAACGCGTAAATTCCTAAATCAGAACAAATATAACAAGGACTGTTTTTTGCTTCTTCGCAAAATGGATGAATGTCCCCGTTCAAATCTAATTGTGCTTTGATATTTTCCATCGGATTTAAAAATTCTAAATGGATGTGATGGATTGGAAACATACATCGTTTCACTTGGACTGAGATTTCATTATGAGCGACTTCTTTAATTTCTAAACACACATGATCGTTTTCATAATAAGGCGGATTGTGTCGTAAATGTTCCACCCCGTACTCTCCTTCAACTGATACTGATTTCAAATAATTAATAAACTTATAAATCATTTTCATCACCTCAGATTAAATCCGTCTAAATAAAGAGACATTATCTAGACGCTTGTTGAACTTAAACCCTGTTCCCTTAATTAATCTATGCCAACTTATCACAAACTATGATACTTGAGGGATGAATCTCAATCTTTTTCTTAAGAAAGGAATATAGAAAAGGTGAGTCGCCTTTAACGCCTCACCCTCATCATACACATAATTCGAATCTGCTGTTTTTATCGTGATTCCATCTTCCAAAAAACACTGTTTGCACTAAACGTGACACTTAACATGGACGAACCCATGAAAATTTATAGACTTTTATTCCAGTCGAAGGGGGTAAGACTAGAAGTTTCGTATTATATTTCAAGCCAAATGTATAGGTGAACCATTCGAAACATTAAATCAATGTTTTTAAGGTTACTCCTCCGTAAACATATCATCCATTTTGCTCATCCTTGTCGTATTAAATGATGCAAGATTGAACTCCTGCAATTCACTACAACCATTAAACATATAACTCCTATCTTGTACAGTACTTGTATCTAGACCACTTAAATCAATGATGTTTAATGGTGTTCTGCTAATAAGAGAGCTCCTTAAATCCGTTGTTTCTAACATTACTTTTTAGTAATTAACCGTTTCAAATTTAAGAGCCATCGGTGAGCTAGGAAACTTGTCTTCAAGATATTTTTAAATTATTTTATTTTCTCTCAGACTTCCCTACAATATAAATCTTCGTATCAGCACTGTCTCCCTTCTAGCTATTTAATCCAGCACTATCATCCGAATACTTCCAATCGTGAGATGAAAAAAGGTGATTCTCTCAAGGACGGAATCACCTTTTTTCATCTCACGATTCTTCTTCAGTTAGATTTCTCATTTTTTCAAGTTTTTTTTGATACTCCGCTTGTAACAATGCTCTTTTGGCCTCTTCTTCTTTTTTTAGTTGTTCTATTTCTTTTAAATAGTCTGCTTTTAATTGGAGATTTAGTTCTTGATAGTTTAATGCTTGCTCTTTTTTTACAATTTCGAGGTGTTGATTTAATGCCTCTCGTTCTTTTACGAGTAAGGCTTGTTGTCTTTCTTCTTGCGCTTTGATTTCGTTTCTTTTTAACTCTAATTGAGTCGTTAACCGCTTAATCTCCTCCATTTGATCTGCTACTTCTGCCTTTAGTTTAGCAACTTCTTCTCGTGTGGCCTTTGCTGAGTCAAGAATCACTTTGGTTTGCGCCGCTTCTCGCTCTAATTCTGTATTTTTTTGACGCAACAAATCGTTTAAATCCTTGAAGTTCCTTTCTTCTTCTTTATACGTCGTCACGGTCTGCTTTAACCCTTTTACCTCGTCTTTTAATTGTTGAATAACCTTTTCTTTTTCGCTTAATTGTTCGAGACTTTCTTTTAGCTTTTCAATTTCTTCTTCTTGTTTAATTAATTGTTGATTCTCCTTATTTTTAAGAGCTAACTCCCGAATCTTTTGGCGCTCCATCAGATGAATATAAATATCCGTCATGCGTTTTGTAATTTGTTGTAATTCTTCAACTTCTTGTTGAAATTGTTGGGATTCTCCTCCCATTTGATTCAATTCAAATTGCGCCACTAATAATTGCATTAAATCTTTATTATTAACTCCCGTTTCCTGTGCTAATTCAATAAATCGCTGTTTTAATTCCTCATCAATTCGTACACTTAATACTGTATCCGCCATTTTCTCACCTTTTTTTATTTCTTTTTTCTCTATTATACCTCATTCTTATTCTTTTTTCTACCCCTCCACTTATCCGCGCCACAAATGTTTACATGCGTAAACATTTGTTTTTGTATCAATATACAACAAGTATACTTATGTAAACAAAAAGTATACACTCAATCCAATAAGTTTTATATTCAATATAACTTTAATTATATTGAATATAATTAAGAGGATTTATTCTCCAATAATTAAGAGTAGTTTTTAGAAAAAACAAGGGAAGAAAGACGTTGAAAAAAGTGAAGAGATGAGTTAAATATTGGAATAAGAGAAATAGAGGTTTTTTTATCCCTATACAGAAAAAAACTTCGCCGATTTGAGATTTTCGTGTAAAAAAGGGAATTGGGATAAGTGCGACGTTGGAAACCAAGGATAAACGGTTCGAATAGCGTTGAGCCGTTATACACAGGTAAGAACTTGATATCCGTTGCACAGATTCACTTACACTTCTTTGAGAGTGGAGCTTCTCTAAGTTCAATTTAAACTATACCTCATGAATGACTCTCCCACCGCCTTACCTTGTTTTTAGACGGTTTGCGCGGGTTGTTCCATCACTAAACCGTACCGTTGACTTATAGAGAAATTTACTCCCCATCAAATGGCCATGACTGAAAGTCGAACGAGAGTGAGATTTTGTGTTAACAGGTAGCTTGTTAAATCTAAATTAATGACAATCTCTGAGAGGACACAAACGTGCGATAAACACTAAAAAATTTTATAAGATGTCCTACCCCTAAACTAACGATTTGTTCATCATTCAAAAAAATGGGCCCTATCCTTTCGTAAGCCGGGTTGTTTTAGCTGCCCCAAGATTGGCCCTTATAACATATCCCGGTCTATAATATGAAATCAAGGCGTGCATCGATTCCATACGTTTCCCATATCACGATGTATCGGAAACGGCATCTAAAAAAATGAGCCCTCCCAGAAAGGGGAAGGCCTCGTAGTCTTTCGCTATTTTTTAGTCTCCATTTCTAGTGATTCGTCCGAATAATTAACCTTCGGATAACCGTCTAAAACCCGTGTCTTGTCTTTTAAGGCCAGATGTCCTCCTTTTATTGAGCGGCCGGACATATTTTAGATCCTCCCCCTCAATTAAGAGGCGTATCAGTCGAGTTCAATAACTGACACATCTAATCCATGATCTCCGTAGTCTCCCCACTTACGTATGGTTCCTGGTTCAAAAAACGCCGAATCATGACGGGAACCTTCGTCAATCAAAAGGAGCTGCGTCTCCCTCGTCAATCGATTTTCTTTTAATGATTGGAGTTCCTTTCTTTCATCTACAAGCATAGGCGATAACACATAGGGTAAGGCGTACTCACAAATGTCCTCACGATGACGTGATGGTTCAAAGAGGAGTCGGACCACGAGCTCAACTGATGCTTCTTTAGACAACACATGGCGATAATTAATCCCTTGGGCAACGATGACCAATTCATAGTCCTTAAGGCTCTGACGCTCACGCCCAAGTGGATAGTTATGATAAACCTCAAGGGGGTAACCCTCTTTCTTAATGAGTTCTCTCATTGTTTTTTGCAACACCCATGTCACATCGCGATGAGTTATAAATTGATAATCTAAATAATTTTCCTTAATTTCTTCAATGGCTCTCCCTAGCAGTTCCTTAGCAGGCGTCATCTTACTTCCCCCCGAAAAAACAAATTAGCTTTCTCTTTAACTTATTCAGCCCCCTGGAAAAAAATAATATACTTAAGAAAATAAAACAAAAGGGAGGTCTATATTTTTGAATACCAGATCATCAGCGGAAAAAACGTGAACGAAGTTTCACATCGGCGGGCCACCAAACTGCCGTATAGCTACCATTCGCTCGGTTCCATAGTTCTTCCACTGGATAATCTGAGCTTAACCCGTTAGGATCCCATCGCAACAAATAATATGTTGGATAGAAGGGGCGATGCTCGTCCTGTGCATTGCTAATGCCATCCGCCAATGCCTCCCGACTTTCATAAACATAATGATTAAGACGTGCTGTTTCATCCTTCGATTGATTTGGAAAACTCCCCTTAATCGTCGTTAGTTCCATCATCGATAATGGACGAACCGTTGAAAAATCGTAATTTTGAATCCCTTGAGAAGGGGCGATTATGATAAATGGAACATCCGATGTGAAGTTTGAAAACATAGTATCTGGAATCGTATTTGCCTTATATTGACCAAAATCAATAATTTTTACCGCTGTACACCCACTAAACATCTCATCCACACTTGGGTCCACAGCCGTTTTGAATCCACTTAAGTCCAGGATTGTTACGCCACTACACCCACTAAACATTTGACTCATATTTGTGATATTCTCGGGTTGAAAATGACTCAAGTCCAAATCGGTTAACCCGGAACATTGGGCAAACATAGAACTCATATCCGTCACTTTTCCTGTATCAAAATGGCTCACATCTAAAGCAGTCAGACGACTACACCCCTGAAACGTAGAGCTCATATCCGTCACTTTCCCTGTATCAAAATGGCTAACGTCTAAAGCAGTCAGACGACTACACCTCTGAAACATTTGACCTATATTCGTCGCATTCCCTGTATCAAAATGGCTCACATCTAAATCCGTTAAACTCGAACAGTCGGAAAACATCCCATTCATACCTTTGACATTTCTTGTATCGAATTGACTCACATTTAAACTCGTTAGGCTATTACAGTAATCGAACATCCCCGTCATATCCGTGACCTGACCTGTGTCAAATTGGCTCACATCTAAACTCGTTAAGCCAGAGCAGTCTAAAAACATCCCCGTCATATCCGTGACCCGACTTGTGTCAAATCGACTCAAATCTAAACTCGTTAAGTTACCGCAATAGGCAAACATGGAATTCATATCGGTCACATTCTTGGTCTGAAAATTCGTCAGGTCCAAACTTGTTAAACCCGCACACTCATAAAACATGGAATTCATATCGGTCACATTCCCGGTTTGAAAATTCGTCAGGTCCAAACTTGTTAAACCCGAACACCCATAAAACATGGAATTCATATCGGTCACATTCCCGGTTTGAAAATTCGTCAGGTCCAAACTTGTTAAACCCGCACACTCATAAAACATGGAATTCATATCGGTCACATTCCCGGTTTGAAAATTCGTCAGGTCCAAACTTGTTAAACCCGAACACCCATAAAACATGGAATTCATATCGGTCACATTCCCGGTTTGAAAATTCGTCAGGTCCAAACTTGTTAAACCCGCACACTCATAAAACATGGAATTCATGTTCGTGACCTGACTCGTATCAAATTGACTTACATCCAAGGATTCCAAAGCACACTCATAAAACATGGAATTCATGTTCGTGACCTGACTCGTATCAAATTGACTTACATCTAGGTTCCTTATGCTACTGCTATTAAACATGTTAGACATATCCGTTACTTTCCCCGTATTAAATCCACTCACATCTAAACTTGTTAATCCCCTGCAGTTATAAAACATCGCACTCATATCAGTAACTTGACTTGTATCTAAACCACTTAAGCTTAAATCCGTCATTTCTTGACAGTCGAAAAACATTTGAGACATATTCGTGACCTGACTCGTATCTAGTCCAGTTAAATTCAGGTTAAGGACCGTCTGGTTATTTTTAAAAGATTCTAATAGGTCAGTGGTTTCTAATTGTACTTTTTTCCCACTCACTTCCTCCAGTTGTAGGTGTGTCATAGAGCTTGGAAAAATTTTAAGATCTTTGACGCTAACTTGGCGCCCACTATATTCACCTGGAATATAGATTTCCGTTTCCGTGCTACTTCCCTTCCACCCATTTAAGATATATTTATCCGGGATTGTGTCATCATAATCCCAATTATCCAAATTAAATGTTGCCATCATATCTCTCCTTTTTCTTGAATCTTCTATCGTATTTATATGGTCAACCTCCCCTTCTCGTGCAAGCCTTGGCCTAAATAAAAAGGATTTCTTCATGTTAAAAGAAATCCTCCTTGGCATTAAATACAAACGACCCTTAACTTGGTCAGCGGAAAAAACGTGAACGAAGTTTCACATCGGCGGGCCACCAAACTGCCGTATAGCTACCATTCGCTCGGTTCCACAATTCCTCCAAAGAATTAGACGCTGATAAGGGTTTAGCGTCCCACCGTAGGAAGAAATATGTTGCATAGTTTGGTCTTTCAGACAAATTTATATCCGGGATTGCTCTTGCCAATGCTTCCCGACTCTCATAGACATATTGACCTGGATATTCCGTTTTTTCTTTTAATCCTCCGAGAAAACTTCCCTGACCTGCCTTATATTTTAAACCTGATCGTGGGCGAATGTTTGAAAAATCATAGTTTTGAATACCGGTAGACGGGGAGATTATAATAAGCGGAATATTAGATTGAAATCCAAATAAATTATCCGCAGTTGTCCACTGACATTGCCCTAAATCAATAATTTTTAATTGAGTACATCCTTTAAACGTATCCCATTTAAACTGAACGTTTTCCAGATTAAATCTACCTAAATCTAAACTCGTTAACTCACTACATCCCTCAAACATGCAACTCATATTCGTGACATTTATCGTATCAAACCCACTTACATCTAAACCCGTTAACCCACTACATTCATTAAACATGGATCTCATATCCGTGACATTTGTCGTATCAAACCCACTTACATCTAAATTCGTTAACCTACTACAACTAGCAAACATGGAATTCATATTCGTGACACTTTTCGTATCAAACCCACTCACATCTAAACCTGTGAACCCGCTACAACCCGAAAACATCCCACTCATATTCAGGACATTTCCCATTTGAAATCCTCTCAAACTTAGGTCCGTTACCCCCCCTCCCCCCCCCCCCGCAATCACTAAACATGTAACTCATATCCGTAACATTTGTCATATCAAACCTACTCACATCCACACTTGTTAACCCACTACATTCATTAAACATACAACTCATATTCGTGACATTTCCCGTATCCAATCCGCTTAGATCAATATGAATAATCTTACTTCTATAACGAAAAGATTCCGATAAGTTGGTGGTTTCTAATTGTACTTTTTTCCCATTCACTTCCTCTAGTTCTAAGTGGGTCATCGAAGATGGGAAAATTTTAAGGTCTTTTAAACTAATTTGACGTCCGTTATACTCCCCTGGAATATAGATTTCCGTTTCCGTGGTACTTCCCGTCCATCCATTCAGTATATATTTATCTGGGCTTGTGTCATCATAATCCCAATCATCCAAAGTAAATGTTGCCATAGTTTCTCTCCTTTACATTGAGTCTTCTATCTCATTTATACGCTCACCCCATCTTGAGCGTGCCACCCTTAGCCTAAATAAAAAGGACTTCTTCATATTAAAAGAAATCCTCCTTGATGTTAGAAATGAATTATTCTTCACTTTTACCTGTGATGTTGGGTCCGCCCCCTTGAACTATACGGCCACCACACAGCATGGTAGCTTTGCCCTACCAACTCCTCTAGTGGAAGATCAGATAACGAAACATCTGACCTCCATTCTAGGAAACACCGCGTAGGACAAGCCGGATTTTGCGAGGAGCCTACAGTCTCTAATGCCTCACGACTCTCATAGACGTACTGATTAACTTGCATTGATTTTTCCTTTGATCCATCCGAAAAAACTCCATCGTTCGCCTTAAATGTTGCCCAAGATAAGGGACGAATGGATGAAAAATTGTAGCCTTTAATCCCTTGAGACGGAGATATTACAATAAGGGGGGCAGTTGATGAAAAGTTAAATACGTTGTTTGGAACGCTTACCCAATGACACTGACTGAAATCAATAATTTTTAATTGGATACATCTTGAAAACATCGAACCCATTTTGGTCACATTTTCCGTTTGAAACCCACTTACATCCAAATTTGATAAGCTGCTGCAATAATTAAAAATCTCAAACATACTTTGCACATTCTCTGTATTCCAGCCATTTACGTTTAGGCTCTTTAGATAAGAACACCAGGAAAACATTGCACTCATATTCGTTACTCGACTCGTATCTAAACCGCTTAAATCTAAATTAATAACCGTTCGATTTTCTTTAAAAGAGTCCAATAAATCCACTGTCTCTAATTGTACTTTTTTACCATTCACTTCCTCTAGTTGTAGGTGGGTCATCGAAGATGGGAAAATTTTAAGGTCTTTTAAACTGATCTGTCGTCCGTTATACCCCCCCTGGAATATAGATTTCCTTTTCCGTGGTACTTCCCGTCCATCCATTCAGTATATATTTATCTGGGCTTGTGTCATCATAATCCCAATTATCCAAAGTAAATGTTGCCATAGTTTCTCTCCCTTTCATTGAGTCTTCTATCTTATTTATACGCTCCCGCCATCTGAGGTGTGATCCCTCTTGTTTAACATTTTATAGAAAATGAGCTTCCCTCCCTAGGCAAAAAAAGGACTTCACCCGCCGTAGGCCCCAAGCAATTCGTACACATGATTAAGCTAAAACAAAAGTTATGAATAACCTTTAAAGGGGAGTCCCCCTAACTAAATATAACTGTTCGATTCATGGGGGCACAGTGAATTTTTCCATTTAAAAATGGCTCGCATGTCTCCAATCACTCCTGGATCCATACCAGCCATACCATTCAGTTCACCATTAAAACTGAATTAAATCTCCCGCATTTTCTTTCAACTTATCCACGGAGTGAACGTATCGATTCGTTGTCGCAATGTTTTGATGGGCCGCAAAATCACGCACCTTCTCAATACTTGCCCCTCCACGAATCGCGAGAGTAATCGCCGTATGCCGTGTCGAATGCACCTTCAAATGCTTTGAAATCCCCGCCCGTTGACACGCCGTCTTCATCATATAATTGAGCGAACTCGGATCTAATTTTTCATTGTTACGTTTATTTCGTGAATGCCCCACAAACAAATAACTGGATGCATCCTTGTCATAATCACGCCCTGTTCGTGCCACATACTCATCAATCAACGCCTTCACCGGTGCCTGCACCTTCACCATGTCCCGCTTATTTCCTTTTCGTACAACATGAATGACCTCGTATTCCCCATAAGTAGCAAGGTCCTTCAATCGAATATGAATCAATTCCGATTTACGTAGGGCGGTCGTCAGGGCTAAATAGATAATGGCCTTGTTTCTTAACTCGACCAATTTGGTTGTATCAAAAATCGCCAACAACTGCGTGCACTCTTGTTCCGTTAAGAACTCGGTCTCTTTCGATGTCACTTTAGGCTTTTCTTCTTTTAAATTACCAAATGGATTAAACCGAAGCAACGCTGTTCCCGTCTTGTTATCCTGATATTTTAACAACCACTTATAAAGTGAACTTAACGAAGAAACCTTTCGATTAATTGTCGCTGTTGCACATCCTTTTCCCCTCAAATCTAACAAGTAGTGCTCCACATCAAACATATTAACCGCAATAATTTGCTCAAGTGTAATCTGTTCTATTGTCTCGACTTGAAAGAAATCTAAAATATCCCGTTCATACGAGATCGCCGTATACCGACTATTGCTTGCTTTTAAATTCAAAAAATGTCGAATAAAGTGAACTTTTTTCTCTGGCCCAACCGCCCGATTTCGACTTAATATTAATTCCACCATCATCACCATCTCTACTTGAAATATTCTCATCATAGCATAATTTTGACGAATATAAAAGAATGAGATCAAAAAAAGGAACCAAATTGGGTTCCCTTTTTTAACGGTATGTATTTTTTAGTTTAATTCCTAAATAAATTTCACCTAAAGCTGTAATGATAAGTGCCGTTCCAATAAAATATGGGGCAGAAATCAACGCCTTAAATGGTTGGAATACGACCAACGCCCCAAAAATAACAAAAATAACATTGGCCGCCGTATAAATATTGAGTCCAAAGTAACCGTTACGAATCGATAAAAACGTTAAATAGATTCCTCGGACTAACACCCAAATCCCATAAACTAACACCAGGACATCGAGCGTTGAAATTGGATAAAGCCATAGCGTTAATCCGAATAAAATATTAATTAATCCATTAAAAATATAAAAGAAACGTCCTTCACGACCCTTACTTCGTACAATCGTCATCACACCGATAACCATAAACATTAACGCGATTAACGCACTCAGACTAATAATACTTTGAAGCGGGAAAATAAAAAAGAAGACGCCAATAATCGCGAAGGCAATTCCTTCTACAAGAAATAATTTCTCTAGATAACTTTGCATCTTATCGCTCCTTTCAATGAGCATGAAAAAACAGTGTATTTTCCACTTGAAAACACACTGTTAGTATGTAACAACATTTCTTATTTATAACCTCACCAAGGATGAATGAGCAAAAATCAAATTCACTTTCCTTATAAAATGGGGGAAAGCAACTATCAACACGGAAATTATTAATCTTACTTGCCGAAGTCTTCATAAAAATGAACAATTCTAAACCCTTTGTCGCTTTAAACCTCCAAGGGATAGGTATCTGGGTGAGTTTCATCATAAGACTCGTTACACCAAATAATAACAATTAAATCCGTTTCCCCAGTATTTTCGATGTGATGAGTATATCCTGCAGGGATATCAATCACCTTTAGGTCCTCTCCATTGACTTCATACTCCAAAATTTCATGACTAAAAATGGAACGTAATCGCACACATCCATACCCACTCACGACCAGAAATTTTTCAATTTTGGTCTGATGCCAGTGGTTCCCTTTAGTGACACCCGGTTTACAACAGTTAATCGAAAATTGCCCTCGATTAGATGTTTTAATAAATTCAGTGAACGACCCACGTGTATCCTTATGCATAATTAAGGGATAACTCAATTCATTTTCAGGTAAGTAACTAAGGTAGGTGCTATATAACTTTTTTACCAATAAGTTATCTGTTTGAATCACCTCTTTTGTTTGACGACTAGTTTTAAACCCCGTTAAGATGTTTGCTAATTCCCCTAGTGTCAAAGAATAAACTGGTGTGACAGTCAACAGGCCACTCTTTTTACGACAATCCTCATGCAAGATTTCTAGAAACTGATATAAGACATCATCAATATACACTAAATTTAATAGGAGATTTAGATCTTTAATCCAGATAGGCTCATCCCTTGCTATTTGATAACAAAAGGTGGCGACAGCCGAATTATAGTGGGGCTGTGCCCATTTTCCAAAAACATTAGGTAACCGATAAATATATACTTTCGCTAAATTCCTCTCAGCATAGCGTTGTAACGCCACTTCCGCGGATAACTTACTTTTTCCATAGGCAGTTTTATCACCAGCCTTAATGGATGAAGTAAACAAAATGGGAGTATTTTTCTCATGTGCCATTAAAACATTCGTTATTCGTTTCGTTAATTCCTCATTTCCTTCAAAAAACTCACTCTCATTTAATGGGCGATTGACCCCCGCCAAATGAAAGATAAAATCTGCCTGAAGTACCGCTTGATCTAATTCAGAAGGGGTCCCCCCCTTATCAATCTCAAGGATGTTATATTGTTGATAAGATTTAAGAGTTGCCACAAGATTTTTTCCAATAAATCCGTTCGCCCCCGTTACAAGTACGTTCATTTAAAATCATCCCCTCGATTAGTTTTTAATGCCTCCTGAATATAAGGAAGATTTAACAATTTTTCCTTTACCTCTTCTATAGTTAACCGATACGTATTATGCGACGTATAGGCTTGCTGTTCCACAAGCGATTTGGTCGTATTAACCGACGTATGATAGTTCAAATCCCTTTTATCGCATGGAATTTTATAATAGGAGTCATAATCCACGGCAACAAGCATATCCTCCGACGAAACTAAGGTCTCGTATAACTTTTCTCCGTGTCGCGTTCCTATTATGTCAATGAGAGGATCAACACCAAAAATCTCACATATAGCCTTAGCTAAACATTCGACCGTACACGCAGGGGACTTTTGAACAAAAATATCTCCTTGCTCCCCATTTTCAAACGCAAACATGACAAGCTTAACCGCCTCATCAAGACTCATCAAAAAACGTGTCATATGCGGGTCCGTCACTGTCACAGGATGCCCCTCTTTAATTTGATCAACAAACAATGGAATTACAGATCCACGGGAAGCCATAACGTTCCCATATCTAGTTCCACAAATCACGGTCTGTCCCGCTTCAAGCAATCGGGCCTTGGCAATAAACGTCTTTTCCATAAGCGATTTGGACATCCCCATCGCATTGATGGGGTAAACAGCTTTATCAGTTGAAAGACAAATTACTTTTTTGACCCCACAGCTAATTGCTGCATTTAATACATTTTCGGTTCCTAAAATATTCGTTTTTACTGCCTCAATGGGATAAAACTCACAGGATGGTACTTGTTTTAGGGCAGCCGCATGGAACACATAGTCAACTCCACGCATCACCTCTTTGACACGATCTGAATCACGAACATCCCCTAAATAAAATTTCAATTTGGGATTGTGATACTTCTTCCGCATATCATCTTGTTTTTTCTCATCGCGAGAAAAAATACGAATTTCCTTTAATCCTTGATGAAGAAACGCCTTAACTACCGTATTTCCAAATGACCCCGTTCCTCCCGTAATCAATAATACTTTATCTTTAAACATCGATCTCACATCCCTCATTCGATCAACCTTTTCTTTTCTATTCCTCAAAAAAACCACGTTTAGAATAATCAACGTTGATCCCTTCCTTTTCAAGGAAAGGAATCACCTCACGCGCCCACTTTCCACGAACAATGCTAAATTTATTTTGATGGTAATTTCCAATATCTATAATCGGATTTCTCGTTGCATTAATGTAGTATTTTTTTGTTGTCGAAAAACGCATCAACTCCCATTGCCACGGATTTTGAGGAATTTTTAATTCATTAATGAGCTCTGTTCGCTTCCAAATTCCCGGTTGGCAACTATGTAAGTATGGAGCCATTGGTGGCCGTAAATTAAATCCAGTTAAATCGGTTTTAATATTCGGACTATACTCTAACTCAAAGTTAAACATCACTGTATTTTCTCCAAAATGATCGATGCAATACTGAATGCGTTCCTCATTCACCTGACTCCGAATAAAAAAGTCATCTAATAAAATAATTACATACTTGGTATCAAGTAATTCGAGCGTTTTCTTAATACGCGTTGTCCAAACAGGCTCATTTACACAAAGTGTTGGTATTTTATCATAGCTTTTTGTTTCCGTCGCTAAATAAATTGGAAATGTGCAGTTGGGCCAATATTTTTTGAAACAGTGATAAAAGATATCCCATAAATCATCATAGCAATCACAACTTAATACTAAAATACACGTTTGATTCATCTTCACGCCTCCACATTCTCTCTCTTCCAATTTTCATATAATTGATTAAACGTTTCTTTTAATCGCGGGTTGCGTTTAACCTTTTGACGGACAGGAGACAGATGGAGTTCTGAAAAATGAAGGTATTGTGTACGGTATTGATCATAGAGTCCCTTCGCTTTTAAATCCAATCTCACTAAAGCTAACGATTCAAAAATTTCAAGACAATGCTCATTTATCACATGGACAATGCTATTTGGACGTTGATAATAATAATAATAGAGAGGTTCCTCTAACAACGTGATTTTTGGTCTAGCTAATAGTAAACGCAACGTGATGATGACATCCTCCGAATAAGATAGTGGGGGAAAATTCAATCCCGTTCCCTTTAAATAAGTATGTTTCATAAATTTCGCCCAAACAGCAGGAGCAAGTTGCGCGTTTAGGAAACAGAAAATTGGATCTCGGTTTATCTCATCCTCAGAAGTAAAAAATATTCGTAGGGGATGATCGCGTCCACCCTCTTTTAAAAAGGCCTGATAAATGACCATATCCGCCTCAGTTTCTACTGCCTTTTGATAAAGGGTTTCACAGGCTTTAGGAGCCAACCAATCATCTGCATCTAAAAATAAAATATACTCGCCCGTAGATTGGGCAAGACCGACTTCACGTGCTTTAGACGATCCTTGATTTTCTTGATGAATCACTTTAATCGATGGATACATTTGTGCTAACTCATCACATAAATTAGCGGTTTTATCGGTCGAACCATCATTAACAAGAATAATTTCAATCTCCTGAAGTGTCTGTTTTAAGACTGATGAAACACTTCTAATCAGATAATCCTCTACCTGATAAGCCGGGATAATAACACTCACCTTAATCACTATCTATTCCCTCCCTCTGCTCAATAATAAACTTTCCATTCAAATATTTCTCATACCAATGCTGATACTGCGAATCAAATGCCGCCTTTAATTCCTGATTTTCTAGACATACTTTTTTTACGGGTGATAAGTGTTGGAACGCAAAGTTAATATATTCTTTTTCATAGCGATCATATAATTGACAACCTCTTAAAACATTAGCCACTTCTTCTAAGGCCTTGAATATCTCTAAACGTGTTTCGTTCACCGAATGCACTAGACTCCCTTCTCGTTGATCATAATAATAAAATCGTTGATCACAAAAGCTAAGCTTAGGATGATAGCGTAGTAAACGACTTGTTACAACAACATCTTCTGCATACGATATGTCGGGAAAATGAATCTGATGTTCATTCAAAAAACTTCGTTTAATAAATTTTGCACACATCGAAGGTTTAATTTTATCCTGTAGGAAATGAAGGACTGGTGTAGCTGCAATCTCTTCGGGACATCCACTAAAAATATTCAGTTCATACCCCTTATTTCCGATAACAAGTACCGCTTGAAAAAGGACAATATCCGCTTCTTCGAGCGTCGCTTGCGTATACAATTTCTCTAAGGCCTCCTTATCGAGCCAATCATCTGCATCAAGAAATAAAAGATATTCCCCCTTCGCCATCTGAACCCCGACTTCACGCGCTTTCGCCGATCCTAAATTACTTTGATGAATAACTTGGATATTTTGATAGGCCTTCGCAATATCATCACTTAGTTTAGCCGTTAAATCAGTCGACCCATCATCAACGATAATTATCTCTACGTCCTTGAATGTTTGCCGTAAAACCGATGACACTGATCTTAAGATATATTTCTCTACTTGATAAGCCGGAATAATAACACTCACTTTATATGGAGAATAATTCACTTGCTTCTTCCATTGAAAATCATCCACAATTGTTTGAAGAATATTTTCAAGTTGGGTGATCCCACGCTCAAAACTTAAAGACTGCGCTGTCTTTAATCCATTTTGAATGAGTCTCTCTCTTAACGCCGGATTCGTAAGTAACCGTGTTAACCCATCGGCCAATTCAGAGACTTGATGCGTTTGTGAAATAAGGGCATTTTTTTCATGTTGGGCGTATTGCATAATCCCTCCACAATTGGTTGCCACCACACATACACCTGAAGCCATCGCTTCTAGTGGCGGCATAGCAGCTCCTTCATAATCAGAGCAACTAAGTAAAATATCCGCCTCTCGATACACTTTTGCCAATTCTAGTTGAGAAACATTTACCTGATAATCAATCTCAAAAGGAACCGGACTAACTTCTGGTTTGACTTGACATGCCCACACTACTTTAAAACGTAATCCGCGATTCCAAACATTAACTAATACGGTTAAGGCTTTGACAAATCCTTTAAATTTTAGCACCGGATTTCCTACTAATAAGATAGTTAACTTTTCCTTTTCCTTTTTAACTTCCGGATAATAGAAAGACGTATCGATATAGATAGGAAAGATATATGAATTTTTTCCAAACCGAGTTTGAACAATATCATGCACGTATAACGAATTCGTCGCATAGTAAATGTCGTGTGAAAATTGTTTTTTTAATCTATTTCTTAGGATCACCTCAGATTGCAATGATTGAACATCACCATATAACGCCTCATGCCCTTGCTCCCAATAAAATACAGGGATGCGGTCACTGACCAATTCTTCAAACTCTCCGGTAAAAGTCGCAAAAATAATATCGGCTTCTAAATCATCAGTTAAGTAAGGTTCGTAAGGACGACGAATAATCTCCTCATCCGGAACGAAATCCTCAACCCATGTTGGTACAATACGATCATAATCTCCACGGATCATCAGTTTAATCCGGTATCCTAGTTTTTGTAAAAACTTCATTTGTTCGTATAAAATTTTAAGTCCTCCGGTTAACGATCGGTGAGTAATAACATAAAGAATCGTTAATGGATTCCTTGATTTCATCATGGGTTGTAAGGGTTTCACCGCTTTAGAAGTAGCGGGATAAATTTTAATTAATTTCTGATTTAGTTTAGGTAATCGATAGAATGAAATATCAAAAGATTTAAAATCCGGTATTGTCCACGTTTGATCCAAATTATCGTCTTTAACTAGGGCATAAATTAAAGAAACTCCACGTTGAATAAGCCAATGTAATAATGCTTCCCCCTCCTGTTTACTAAGCGTATTTAGCGCATCGGGAATAAGGACCACATCATACGCTTGATTCCAGTGCGTTTCATGCGTCCCCCCTAACGAGTGAAAAAAAATCTTTTCATAATAGCCTAAAACATTGGATGTCATCTCCCCACTATTTACAACACATAAATCAATCTTTTTATTATCTAAAAGATTTACACACCCTAACACCGGAGTGAATAAGGGCGAGGAATGAGTCACCTCAAGGATTCTAATTCCTTCAGGTAGTTCTAAAAATGGGATGACTTCCAAGGCAGCTTCCAAATTTTTCGTTTCCATTTTTCGCACTCCCCTCCTAACCTTCAATATATGACATTATATGAAAGTTCGCCAAAAAGTATCACTTTTTACCTCCAAATAAGCATCAATACTAGAACCCTTTCATAAACAAACATTATCAATAATAAACTGAATTTAGCGACCATTTCTCCTTCTCCCCTACAAGAGTTATCCAGACTCATGAGAATTAAACTCTTTCAAAAAACACCTAACCCTTCATGGAACGACCGCATTTTTCAATGAGAAATGTCGCTTTCATTTATATAAAAAAGCCCCTTAGTTTCATAGCTAAGAGGCTTTGTTTTATTCTTAGGTCATTAAATATCTTCTAATTGTTTCGCAATCTCTTTGACAATAAGATCAACATTTGTCATACTCAACGATTTTTTCTTGATCTGAGGACAATGTTTATCTAGCTTTCGCGTCATTCCATGATTTAAAATATTTGTTAACAAAATGGCTAATTTTACGCCATTAAAATATTGATCATTATATCGTTTATCAACCTCAAAATACTTACAATTTGGAAGAATCTTTTTTAATTTTTGAACCGTTGGAGTTGCGCCCCCGACAATCATCACCTCAGGGCAATTTATTTTCTCAATGTCGAGCGCCTCGTCCACAACAATCTCCGTCATGTGATTCACCGATGGAGACCCTTCCTTTATGGATAGCTTGAGTGTTGCATATTCTCCCTGTAAACTTATTAACTCCTGTTCCAGACGCTCCTTTTCTTTTAAGGTTGTTATGAGCGTCGATTCTAATTCCTTCATTTTTGTTTTATTAGCTTTTTCCAAAGCGTCTTTTTGCTTACCTAATAAAGATTTTAAATCGGTATTCATCTCTTTTACCCGTGTTAATTCGTGTTTAAGGCGGTTCACCTCTTTTTCTAATTGTTTAGAAATAGATGGATCCTTCGTATGGCAGGACTGTAAAAAAAACTCCCGATTTTTTTGCATAATATTACTTAGGACAAAGTACGGTAATAATTCATATAACGATTGTTCAAAAGCGACGAAAATAGGCATCGGTAATACAAATTCACCTAACCGTACCGTCTGCTCCTCATCCGTTCCATACTCCTCATCTTCATCCGTGCAAAGTAGCAATGCCATCAACTGATAAACGTCTGCTTGTGTTAAGCGATAATCCATCTTCTGTGTCCATAACCCTAAATCTTTTAACCATTGAATCACTTTATGAGATTCAGCTGATTGGAAAAACGACTCCAGTTTGGCATTCAAAAAATCAACCACATTTTTCCCTAAATAGTCAGAGTATCCGCGACAAAAGCTTTTAATTCGCTTTGAGAAGAGCGAGTTGGATTTGACCAATTGATTTTTCAAGTAAAAATAACTTTCTTCCTCGAACTCAAAAAAGATTTGTTCCTTTTCTAATACACTCTTTTTTAATGTATTAAACGTGTTTTTTACCTCGTAGTTGACCCCCTGTTTTTCTAGAAAAAAATCAAGCACAGACAAATAAATTAAAAACTCCTGTTCATCAGGTTTTTCTTGATAGATAAATTTTTTAAGCTCTACTTCCTTTAGCACAGGATGCTTTCCAAGCTTGTTTTTTATCTCTTTATAAAAACGCGGATTTTGTTTATATAATTCATCAAATAACGCATTGAAAATAGTCTGATCGTCGTTTGCTGCTTCAAACAAGCAATAAGCAAACTTCACTTTATATTCTTCCTTTAACAATGGCCTTTCCAAACACACATGACGATAATACTTATACTTATCCCGGCGTTGCCAAACAAGTGGAAATCGATGATATAACCCTTCAATCGTTGAAAAATTATATCTTGCTAACACATAGGCCAAAAAGACTTCCCGATTTTCAACCAATCGAGTTCGTCTCATCCTCTCTATCCCCCTTTCTTTTTAACAGTATATGTGTATTCATCAGATAAATATGCGTTAAATACGAGCATTTTTCCGCTTATTCCAACGGCTCGGTTACCAAAAAAGGACAGTATACGCGATACTGTCCTTAAACGCTTTATTTTTTTAATTTTGGAAATCCGAAAATAATTGCCAAAATTCCGAATACACCCATTAGCATTGGATAATGGACATATTTTACAATTTCCATCGGGGAAATAGCTGCAAGACCTGCCGCCCCTAAAATTTGCGCTCCATACGGAATAAGCCCTTGCCAACACGATGAAAAAATATCAAGTAAGCTTGCACTACGACGCGGATCAATTTCATACTCCTCAGCAATTTCCTTTGCCAATGGTCCCGCCATGACAATGGCAATCGTATTATTCGCTGTTGCTAAATCCATCACACTCACGAGCGTTGCAATACCAATTTCTGCTCCTTTTTTAGAGCGAACGCGCGATTTGATTAAATACAATAAATAATCAATTCCACCATGATGTTTAATGAGTTCTAACACACCACCTACAACTAAACAAAGTAAGGCTAACTCCTGCATCCCCGCCATTCCCTGCGAAATAGCGTCAATGAATTGCTGTAACGTCAAGGCATGTGTCATAAATCCAATCACCCCTGCGAGGGCCACTCCGCTTCCAAGTAAAATAAAGACATTGATGCCCATTAAAGCCCCGACTAAAATACATAAATATGGAACAACCTTTAACCACTCAATTTGATACACCGCATCCAGCGTAACCTCATACTGTGAGGTTAACGCGAGTAAAATAATCAGGGCTAAAATCGCAGCGGGTAAAACAATTAAAAAGTTAACTTTAAACTTATCCCTTAATTCACACCCTTGCGTTCTCACCGCTGCAATTGTCGTATCTGAAATAATAGATAAATTATCTCCAAACATTCCACCACCGACGATGGCTCCAACAACAAGTGCTACATCAATTCCCGTTGCCTGCGCAACACCAAGTCCAACAGGTGTTAAAGCCGTGATCGTTCCAACTGATGTTCCCATAGAGACGGAGATAAATCCTGCAATAATGAATAGTCCAACCACCACTAAATGAGGTGGAAGTAACGATAAACTTAATTGTACCGTCGCATCAACGCCTCCCATCGCCTTGGCCACACCGGAAAATGCGCCCGCCAATAAAAAAATCATGACCATCATCATAATACTTTCTTGGCCAGCACCCTTACAAAATATACCTACCTTTTCATGAAATGACTGTTGACGATTCATGACGAATGCGGCAATTGACGAGAATAAAAATGCCACAAGAACGGGCATCGAGTAGAAATCTCCTGTCATGATTCCGCTTCCAATGAATAAAATTAAAAAGAGACCGAGTGGCAATAACGCCCACGGATTTCCTTTCCTTTGATCTGATTTCATCACTTTCCTCCTCCTAAGGTTCTAAACCTTTCCTACCAATCTACGCTTCCTTTATCAGACAATGGAATATGAATTAAGATTGAGAGACGTTTAAAAAAGAAATCTAAACATGTTTACCTTGTAAACGATTTAGTTAGACCATCCTTTGTCTTGCACGTCCTCTATATCGAATCTTTCAGTTGCCATATGAAATGTAGAAAGCACTTCTGTTTATACGGTTTATATATAGTTTACTGATGACCGTATTTTTTGTCAACATTTGCACCTTAAGTTTCGAAGCGTTTGTCCCATATTTTAAAAACATATGAAGAAAGGAGTATCGATTTTATGAGCATTAAACAAACCATCTTAGGTCGCCTTCATCAAGTGAATCGAGAGGGAATACACGAACTGATCCATTTTTTAACCCAAGAAAGTGATTATTTTACGGCGCCGGCGAGTGTCAAAGGACACGGTAACTATCCCCATGGACTTTCCATTCACTGTCATAACGTGGTAGAATTATTACTACAAAAAAATGAGATGTTTCATCTCGGTCTTTCACGTGAAACCATCTATTTAGCCGGCTATCTACATGATCTATGTAAGGTTAACGTCTTTCATCCGACGCTCAAGCTTAAAACTAATCAAAAGGGAGAGCGTGAATGTTACTTTACTTACGAGTATATCGACGAACTCCCGCTTGGACACGGTGAAAAAAGCGTCATGATAGCCCAGCAATACATTCGACTCACGATTGAAGAAATCATGCTCATTCGATGGCACGCTGGACCGCATACGATATGTGACAACACTTACCGTTACGATCAAGTGCTTAAGCTTTATCCTAGCGTCAAAGCCATTTACACGGCCGATGAAGAAGCGGCAACATTTTTAGAGAAGGTAAAAGACGCCCCCACTTTTCAAATCAGCGTCTTCTATAATTGGAAGAAGAATGGCGTCCTCCCAAAAGTATAAGAAATTCCAAGGTAGGAGAAGAAACCGTTTTAACGCATTCATTTAACCTACTCGTTATACCTTTATAAAATACTAAAAAACCACTCGTCGGCATGAGTGGTTTTTTAGTATTTTATAAAAATTAGTTCCCCTTCTAAGCAGAGGACAACATGACTTGAATAGATCAACCTAAAGAAATGGATTATAAAAACGTGAACCATTAGAAAACGTAATCCATAAAAAGAGAATCATCAGTACCCCCATTCCTAAAAGGGCAAATCCATCCTGTTTTCGAAACGGGCGTTCACTATAAAACGTCCGTTTTTTATACTTTCCAAATGAACGTAACTCCATGGCGTAACTAATCGTTTCTATTCGATCAAGGCTTGTTAACACAAGAGGCATTAAAATCGCCCCCATATTTTTAAGACGCTTCGGCAATTTTTCACGACGAGACAAATCAATACCTCGTGCCTGTTGAGCCTGCGAAATCTCAATAAAATCCCGCTGAATATCTGGAATATAACGCATAGCAATCGCAACCGAATAGGCAATCTTATAACTCACACCGATCTTATTCAACGAGGCCGCAAATTCACTCGGATGAGTCGTTACTAAAAAAATGAGCCCGATAGGAATAATCGTCAAATATTTTAACGTCATATTTAGCTGATAAAATAACTGCTCCCAAGTCAATGTATAGGGACCGATAAGTTTTATCACATCATGTCGAGTGTGATAGATTGCTACCCCCTCATACGGAGAGAAAAAAAAGACGGCTAGATTATTAATCACTAAAAAAACGAGAATAAAATAAAACACAAAGGCAATCTCTTTAAAAACAATTTTTGACACTTTATACATCACAAAACTAAGACCTAGCATAACGACAAGAACACGTGTATCGTAACTTAACATCGCCGTCATCGACCACATTAGAAAACAAAGGAGTTTCGTACTTCCCGTCAATCGATGAATCCACGAATCTTTGTCAATATAGGCGAGTAATTTCGGATTCACCTTATGATCCCCCTTTCTCATGTGCAATAAATTTATAAATAAAGGACTCAGGATCCACACCGATGCGATGAGCTAGCGAATAAAGAGAGGTTTGCTTTAAATGAGCGGCCTCAATTAATTCTTTATGACTCATGACTTGATAGGTTGGGGCATCTCCAATTAAGCGTCCATCAGCCATGACGAGCGCACACGTCGTATATTCAAGCATGAGATGCATATCATGCGTAATCATTAAAATCGTCATCCCACGCTCATTGAGCATTTTTAAAAACTCCATAATTTCCCGATAATGCTTTAAATCTTGTCCAGCCGTTGGCTCATCTAAAATTAACACCTCAGGATTTAGCACTAAAATCGCCGCAATACTTACCCGCTTCTTTTGTCCGAAACTTAACGCCGAAATCGGCCAATTACGGAAAGGATACAATCCACAAATTTTCAATGTCTCATACACTCGACGCTTGATTTCTTCTGGATGAACGCCTCTTGCTACAAGACCAAAAGCCACTTCATCAAATACCATTGTCTTAGAAATCATTTGTCCCGGATGTTGCATGACAAGGCCGATTTTACTTGCACGTTCTTTAATGGTCGATCCGGTTAAATCTTCCCCTTTAAACGAAATATGCCCCGACGTAGGCTGGTAAAATCCGCTAATTAATTTTGAAATGGTTGACTTTCCGGCCCCATTTCGTCCAACTAAACTCACCATCTCGCCTCGATGAATCTCAAATGAGACGTGTTTTAGGACGTGGTGATCAGGCGAATAGCCGAAACTTACCTGATCAAACGATAAAATGACATCCGCATGTTCCCGACCCATAGGTGCTTTTGTTGTTTCAAACCAATCTTTTAACTGATCGACACAGCTCGTTAAATCCATTTGATCTAAACATTCAGGATTCATCGACTCACAAATAGTGCACCCGGCTTCCTTTAACGCACTAATATAAAGCGGCTCTCGAATCATCACCTCTTGAAGCAAAGGGGACGCTAATAATTGATTCGGCGTTAAATCGCCCACAATTTCTCCGTGATTCATCACAATAATTCGATCCACCTTTTGAGAAAGAACCTCTTCTAAACGGTGCTCAATAATCACAATCGTCTTATCTGTCTGTTGATGAATGTCTTCGATAAGAGCCATCGTCTTCACCCCAGTGGCGGGATCTAAACTAGCAAGTGGTTCATCAAATAACAAAATGTCGATCTCATCAACCATAACTCCCGCCATAGTCACGCGTTGTTTTTGTCCTCCTGAAAGTTCATGGGGTGAAGATGCCAACTTCGAATCCACTTCAACAAGCTCAGCGACACGTTGAACCATTTGATCCATTTTTGTTTTTTTGACATTTAAATTTTCTAATTTAAACGCAATATCTTCCACAACGGTCAACCCAATAAATTGATCATCTGGGTTTTGTAAGACCGTTCCTACAACCATCGATCGTTCAAAAATCGATTGCGTTAAAGCATTTTGACCTTTAATTTTAAAAGTTCCCGTTGTTTGTCCTCGATAAATATGGGGGATTAACCCATTAATACAATGAGCAAGCGTACTTTTTCCCGATCCCGATGGCCCGACAATCAAGACTTTCTCACCTTCATAAATAGTTAACTGAATATTTTTAAGGGTTGGACATGATTGGACATGGTACTGAAAGCTAAAATTTTCAAATTCAATCATCGGTTTTTTCATCCGTCCCATCCTTTCTCTCAACTAATAAATAAAAATTTAACCTTTCACTCACAAGGGCTAAACCTCTTTTGAATAAAAATATAAACTTATCATTCTAACCTAAAAGAACACTTGTTAAATAAGCGTCAACCTTCATATTATAACACACCTTTGTCGAATAACGCACGATTTTGTATTTAACATCCGTGAAAAATATTCTTGTTCATTTCATCATTGACAAAAATTCTTTTCTTTAATCCATCCATCTTTCATTTCGAAAAAAAAAGTGACCCTTCCTTGAAGAAGTAATCACTGATTGCTCATGAATTAATCTTCTATCACGAGACTTCCTTTTTTAATCCGCGTTTTCGCATAAGCGTTCACTAAAAGCGATCCCAAAATCCCCACGGTCACCATATTCGCACATCCAGCCACCATCCCTTGTAAATAAACTTTATCCAAAGGTTCAGCATAAATAAGAACATCAAGGGTTGGAGCGACGATAAACCACCCAACAATATTAGCGAAAATCTGCGTGAAATTAAATAAAATTATTTGTTTCATTCCAAAATAACCATCTTCAATTTTAAGCATTTTAGAAGACATTCCCAGGACAAGACCAATCATCGCCGAAGCAATGATCCAACTAAACCAAGGGGATCCAAAAATAAGGACATCTTTAAGAAAGTGACCAATCAATCCCGTCGCAAACCCCGCGAGTGGGCCATAAAGAACGGCAATTAAGGCCAAAACAGCATAAGCTGTTTCTAAACTTGTATTAGGAATTCCCGAAGGAATGGATGCAAATCGTGAAAGCACAACAAAAATTGCCGCACCAATCCCAATTGCTACCACTGTTTTTATAGAATGAGTTTTTTTCATGTTGGAGACTCCTTTTTACCGACAAATTTCCTTATCTTAAGTATAGCCATCCTCATTTATTCTGTCAACAGTGAACACTAAGACCCTTTTTGCTCGCTAATCGCCTTGGCCGCCAAATAAGCCATTGACATCGCTGCCTGAATATTATATCCACCCGTATCCCCATCAATATCTAACACTTCACCGACAAAATAGAGATTAGACACCTTTTTCGATTCCATTGTTTTAGGCTTGATTTCTTTAATGGAAACCCCACCCGTTGTCACCATCGCCACATGATATCCCCCAAGCTCTTTAATCTCCATTTCATATTCAGTGAGCGCCATCAACAAATTCTGCCGCGTGACCTTCGTTAACTCGGCACACTTTAACTCCTCATCAATCTCACACAACTCAAGGACCTTATCCGCGAACCGTTTCGTTAGCGGAAGATTCCGTACAATTGTTTTCACTCGTGTCTTCTTTCCTTCACTTAGTGCCTTCGTCAACTGACTTCGAAAATCCTCAATCGAATCCACCCCCACGAAATTACACTTAATGACATCACCCGACTGTATATATCGTGAATAATTAATAATCCCTGGTCCAGATACCCCAGAATGCGTCAATAAAAAGTCCCCTTGATACGTGCCAATCTTCTTCCCCCCACGCCAATGCGTATACGACAGCTCCTCAAATGATGTTCCCGATAAATCAGCCAAGGCGTAATTTTTTATTTTGAGTGGCGTTAATGCCGGTTTAGTTGGCACAATTTTATGTCCAAATTGCTTTGCAAAGACATAGCCATCTCCTGTTGAGCCAGTATGCGGATAGCTAAGTCCACCCGTTGCCATGACAACGACGCGACTCATAAACTTCCCTTTATTTGTCGTTGCCACAAACATGTCCTGCTCTTTAATTAGCGATTGCACCGCATGCTCATAATAAATCTCAACCCCTCGTCGCTCACATTCATCGACTAACACCCGAAGCACATCTTGTGACTTCAATGACTTTGGAAAGACCTTTCCTTTTTCTGTCGTGATAAATTCTAACCCTCTTTTTCTAAAAAAATCTAATAACTCCTCGTTTGAAAAAGCTAGCAGAGCTTGTTTTAAAAAACGAGCATTCTCACCATAACACGTTAAAAAATGATCCATATCCCCGGCTTGCGTAATATTGCATTTTCCTGCACCGGCCATCAATAACTTTCGGCCACAGGACTTATTTTTTTCTAAAAGAGCAATCCGCTGACCTTTTTTTGCACACCCAATAGCGGTAAATAATCCGGCAGGTCCACCGCCTATTACGATTATGTCATACTGTTTCAAGCATCTATCCTCCAATGATATTCAACTTTTTATCAACAAAATTTGATGAATTTAGTTTATCACGAGCCCACTTCTTTATGCAAGAAAAAAACCTAAGCATCCTGCTTAGGTTTTTTCAAAAAGGTGGACTAACTGACGTAAAATCTCCTCACAAACCCCGTTAATATTCGCTAACGAAAGAACACCAAGTTCTTCCCTCTCACCTAGCGACGCTAAATCCCGAATTAGAACTTTGTCTTTCCACCCCATTAACTCTTGGGGGGTTAACAAGGGCATGACAATGTCCGTTGAATGAATGCTTGTTAAACAACTGCGCATGTCCGCTAACCAGCTGGCTTGAGATAGAACAAGTTGGTCGAGCTGAGCCGTATCGTGATAATAATAATCGTATAATGTCTGCCTCGGAATGTGGTCTTTATGGGCATGAAAGTAGGGAGCATACACTTGATCACGCCACACATAATCGGTATAAAGGTGAATCAAATATCCCATTAAAAAGTCGGCGGATACCTCTTTTAGCTGTTGCCGGGCGACACTTAATGCATATACGTAACTCACCTCTGTTTCTTCGTAAAAGTGTGTTTTCGCCTTGTCCGACCAGGTCTGATTCGCCCGGATATGAATCGCGTCTGGACTAATGGCCCCAAGGACGAGCTCAGAAGTAAGTGAGCGATGGGTTAATGCACACCACCTCACTAAAAGATCTAAATGAATCACCGGTGACGGCATCCTTATCCCCTCTTTTCCTCTGGTAATTCAATCGCTAACAGACTAGATACAAGGTAGTCCTCTAGCTTTTGCGCACGTTCTTTCGGATATAAGGTCATCCAGTCGTAGTAATGTAAGGCCCGTTGGTTCTTCCCTTTTAAGTAAACAAGCGGCTCTTCCAAAGCGCCAAATTTTTCGGCAAGATAGGCACTAAAAGCAATTTTCAAACTAAAAGCCAAATATCCCTCTAGCGTGCGATGCCAAGGCTTTACTAATTTATATTGTTTAATAAGTTCTTTATTTTTTTTCAAACGACGCACTAGTGGTTTAATGAATGGCTCCAACGCGATTGGAGCCAACCAACATTCTAGTAAGGAATGAATAAATTCTGATTGATTAAGTCGGGGAGAACCTAACACCACATCTCCAACCTTAACGACAGATGAGTTTACATTAAAACTTAACAAATAGACACGTTGGTAAGACAACAACGGTGAATCAAACTCCTCATTGACCTTTTCGATCAAGGTCAATACATCCTTTCCTTGCTCATAAGCTCGAATTTGATCATTAATTTGCGGTAATCGCTTTTCTAGCCAGAAGCGTTTGAAATGAACTCGCTCTAACTCGGCGACAATCATCATTAAAGCACCCATCAATTCTTGCGCATCCTTTGCGATGAACTTTTTATAATCTTTCGTCGCCTTGACATAATCGGGCGATTTTTTATATAACGAAATCAAATATCGATTTCCCTCTAATAACTCGGTCATTTGAAAGTTTTCAAAATCAGTATCTGCTAAAATAAGTGGCAAGACAAGTTCGGAAACTGTTTTATTTTTCGGCAATACCTTTTGAATACGTTTGATTTCTTCTTTTGCATAATCACTTAAACAGTCCTCAAAGTAATGGAGGCACTTTTCTTCTTCAGTAGTTGTCAATACCGATGGCGGCCCGACTAATAACTCTAAAAAATAAACTAGGTCTATTAAATACGACGGTAATATTTCTAATGCTTTTGGTTGTTCAGTCATGACACTATCCCCCTAAAAAGTCTCTTATCCCTCTTATTTTATCATAACCCTTATCAAAAAGGGAATTTTAAAATGCGGAATATAAATTATTATCTCCCTAATTAATAATCGATAAGCCTCATATGAATCAGGTGTGTTAGAGTTTAAAGGGCACCTATTCGGATCCTTCTCTCGGACACTAAAAAATCATTACTATTGCTTATCGCCCCCAGCATGCAGGGGAAGTGCCATGATTTTCACCCTTTTTTTAGTCCGCTTTCAAATCCTTACGGCTTTTAAATGTTTAATCTTGCCACCGTTGATTTAGCAATCGAATCATAGCGATATTTAAGATTCCTCCTTGGGTCAGATAAAGCGTCAATTGTTTTTGCACGTAATTACAGGCCTGGTGTTTTAAATAAAGTTGAAGAAGTTCCTCACGCTGATGAAGGGTTAAAAGTGGACTAACGATACCCTCTACCTGATCTAAGTACTCCTCATTTGGTAACATTAATAATTCCTCAAGTAACAAGCGAAGTGTCCCCCACCCTTCATTTGTCAATGGGGCGGCATCCGCCCCCTCTAAATGATCATTTATTTCACGGTAGTTCGAAGAGTAAGGTAAATTTACAAAATCATAGTCTTGCTGTTTAGTCATCAGATACATTAAATAATAATAGCGTTCCACGGTTTGAAAACTGTCAAAGGGGATGTACTGCTTGAAGTATTTATGACATTCTTCATAATTCCCACGATAAAATTGATTTTTTCCATACAGGTAAATAAGCTGTGAACTTCTTTCAAGTGGCCGACTTTTCTCAAGATAGCTTTGTGCCAGCTCGTAACATTTCTCCTTCATCAACACATCAATCAAAAGCACCTGATAACTCACATGAGTTTGAGGTAAATAGACTTCTAATTCCCGGGCTAACTCCATATCCGTCACGCCCATTTTCCTTAAACAAGCAGCAATCGAGTATACGATTTTATATTGGCTAGAATCTAGCAGTAAATATTTTTTGTAGTGGTCAATCGCCATCTCATAATCACCATAATACTCATAAAGAGTCGCCAATTTCAAATGTGGCCATAACCCTTCCGCCCCGCTAGCAAACTCGAATTGTGCCCCTGGCTTACCGAGTGTCAGACAAGCCTCATAACTTCGAATGGCTCGCGTTGGGAACCCCAGCTGTTCTTCAATGGTTCCCTTAATAAACATTAAATACGTAAAATGAGGATAAATTTTAATACCTTCATCTGCAGCCGCTAGAGCTTCCTGACTTTGCTTATTAGCAAGTAAAGTATTAATTCTAAAAATCATTAACTTTGGCATATACCCTTTCTGGTAATCAGTTGCCTCATATGCCTTATTATAGTAATAAATAGCCTCCTCGTAACGATTTAATTGAACAAGCTCATTGGCATAATTAAACTGATGGAACGGATTATCAGGCTCTGCTTTCAATACCTCTTCTAAAATAAGCTTATTTCGGAACGGTTTCTTTTTCGCATTAACAACCTCTTTCAAATATCCTGTATGGTAAAACCCAATCTCCGAAAATTGGGAATTAACAGTCTGATTTGTTAACAGTTGTTCATGAATCGCACCTTTATAATAAAACCCTCTATTTCGCCGAAAGAGTCGGTGATTTAAATTAATCACACAACTTTGAGGACTATTATCCTCCGTAAAACTGAGTGTTTTGATGTAGTAACTATCTACATCTTTTTCACATAGTACCGACTGAAATAAAGCACGATCACTTTCTCTTAAATATTCGTCAGCATCTAACACAAGAACCCACTCCTGCGTCGCAAAAGAAAGTGAGTAATTGCGGGCCTTTGCGAAGTCGTTCTCCCACTGATAGTGTTTAACGACAGCATGGTATTTTTGAGCAATCTCAACAGTTCGATCGCTTGATCCCGTATCCACAATCACAACCTCACTGACCAACCCTTGCATACTCATCAAGCATTTCTCTAAACAGGACTCTTCATTTTTCACAATCATACATAAACTCACGGAAGGCTTCGTTTCCATCCCAACACCCCCAACTTAATGTCCCCCATTTTTTTAGCCATGTATCCTCCTTCTATCATATGCTACCACTGCTTAAATGCTCATTCTTTTACTATAAAAATCCTAAAGTCCTCACACCTATCTACCATAAAAATTAAAACTCGTAGAATCTACACAAAAATACGGGTGTATTTCCCACGAGTTTTATAGCCGTTGAACTTATTTAATACCTTCAACACAACTGCTTAATGATGGAGTTACTCTGTTTCAACAGGCTCATGTGATTCAATTGTTACTACTGGGTTTGATAATGGAGTAGCCGCTCCACCAGTTCCTAAATTAGTAACTTTAACCCCAACTTTACTTGCCGGTGTTGTATTAATAAAGGCAAAGTTTGAAGCTTTTTGAATTGGATCCCCTAATGCATAAGTTTCCGTATCACCTGCAGGAATAACAATTGGTTGGATAGAGGCTGTGACTCCTTCAGGGCGGATTTTAACAAAAATTGTTTGATCAATCGATTTAGATGTATCAAATAAGGCTTGCGCATCTGCACCACCAGCAATATCGCCTAACTCGGTTGATGCGGTATAAATACCATAAGGAGTAAGTGTAACTGGCCCATCAATAGTTACACTCGGTGTCCCAGTTACACTTACCGCTAATGACTCATCTTTCACTGTTGTTACCGTCATTATTTCTGGGAACTTAATGTCTACTCCCGTCACTTCTACTGCTCCATCTAACGTAACTGTTGGAACTCCTGTGACACTGACTGCTAATGGACCATCACCCGCTGTTGTTACCGTCATGACGTCTGGGAACTTAATGTCTACTCCCGTCACTTCTACTGCTCCATCTAACGTAACTGTTGGAACTCCTGTGACACTGACTGCTAATGGACTATCACCCGCTGTTGTTACCGTCATGACGTCTGGGAACTCAATATCGACACCTGTTACTGTAACCGCTCCATCTAACGTAACTGTTGGAACTCCTGTGACACTGACTGCTAATGGGCCATCACCCGCTGTTGTTACCGTCATGACGTCTGGGAACTCAATATCGACACCTGTTACTGTAACCGCTCCATCTAACGTAACTGTTGGAACTCCTGTGACACTGACTGCTAATGGGCCATCACCCGCTGTTGTTACCGTCATGACGTCTGGGAACTTAATGTCTACTCCCGTCACTTCTACTGCTCCATCTAACGTAACTGTTGGAACTCCTGTGACACTGACTGCTAATGGACCATCACCCGCTGTTGTTACCGTCATGACGTCTGGGAACTTAATGTCTACTCCCGTCACTTCTACTGCTCCATCTAACGTAACTGTTGGAACTCCTGTGACACTGACTGCTAATGGGCCATCACCCGCTGTTGTTACCATTATGACGTCTGGGAACTTAATGTCTACTCCCGTCACTTCTACTGCTCCATCTAACGTAACTGTTGGAACTCCTGTGACACTGACTGCTAATGGACCATCACCCGCTGTTGTTACCATCATGACGTCTGGGAAGGTCAATTCTAATCCGCTAATTTCAATTCCAGACACTTGAACCGGTCCATCAATCGTTACACTAGGAACTCCTATTACGTTTACAGTTAACGCATCATCACCCGCTGTCGTCACCGTCATGACGTCTGGAAACTCGACATTTAACCCTGTTACTTCTACTGCTCCATCAATGGTGACACTCGCCATTCCAACAACATCGACGGCTAACGCCTCTCCTTCTGTTCGAACAACGACTGGAGGAAGCGTTGCCACATTCACATCAATTGGATATTCAGCAACAATCGTTAATGGGGTATTTAGAATGTTAACATCGATGACCTCAGGCTGTGACTCACAGGCAATCATCGTACGTTGGGTTGCCCATCCACCTGATACATTCCAAACAATAATTTCAAACGTATCTCTTTCAGGATCCTCACATCTTGATTGGTAAACCCATTCCCCCGTCTCACAGTCTAAATCTAATATCCCATGACGTGGTTTTTGACAGACATAGAAAAGGTTACGTGCTGGACAGTTACCATCGACATCAACTCGACCTCTAATTGGTTGAGAACAGTCCCCTTTTACATAAACGGGACTTTCAACAATCAATTTACAACACTCACAGTCTACCTCAGGAATTTCAACTACGATAGATCGTTGTCCCATTTCGGGAATAAACGTAATCATCGTGTCCGTTTCCTTAACAACAGCCATCCCGTCCTTAATAGCCATTAAAACAGCTGCACGTGAATCTAATTCACGATAAAGGTCTCTAGGATAAATGACTTCCATGACCGTTAAACGTAATTTTGGCTTAGCAAATTCAGTTTGAACCGCTTTTATTTTAAAAATTGGGGACTCATCACGTCCATACTTAGCAAAAAGGTGGCTTCCGCGGGCATTCGAAATCATAATCAAACTATTTATTTGATTATTTCCAAAATTGCTATTCATATATTCACCTCATTTATAAATATTAAAATTAATCTAGATTAATATGACCGACTAACTAATCGGCCACATGATATTATATTAATCATTCTTTATTTCGGCACTACATTCGTTAATGCTACGCCATAAAATTTCTATTTTTAGGTAAATATACTTGAAAGGCGTTATGGGCCCCTTCAAAGCACCTCCCCTTATATAATACTAGGTACCCAATCCGTTGACATTTTTCACTTGAAATCATCTCGATAAATATACCCCATGGAATAGAAAAATACGTTTAAACTGATGAAAGGAAGCTTCCTTTATAGATAAAATAAACAAATCCGAGTGAAAAAAACATAAAAAGTAACAGTAGAAATAAAAAATCCTAGGATGTAGACACGTGTATCATCTACAGACTAGGATTTTTCAAAACAATTTACTTTTTAGTGAAGCAATTTATCTTCGATTCGGAGCGGCCAAAACCTGAGTCCAAATATCATCGTATTGTTTAATGAACTCGCCAGGATCGCGGAATGTTTCCATTGGTAAAGAATCCAACAATTCTTCAGAGGGACTATAAGCCTCATTTTTTGTCCATTCTTGATCTTCCACCATTTTTAATGTTTCCGTATTAGGTGTTGAATACATTACATATTCTGTATTCATTTTCGCAATTTCTGGACGTTGCATGAAATTTATAAACTCATGAGCTAGTTCAACATTTTGAGCCGTTTTAGGAATAACCATCGCATCTACCCAAATATTTGAGCCTTCCTTTGGAATCACATATTCCATATTTTCATTTTCATCCATGATATACGTCGCATCTCCCGAGTAAACAACCGCAAGTGCAGCATTTCCAGCAATCATATTATCAATAACCTGATCGGTCACATAGGCATACACGAGCGGTCGTTGATCAATTAAAAGTTGCTTCGCCTCTTCTAACTCCCCAATACTTTGCGTATTCATCGAATAACCAAGAAGCTTTAGTGCAACCATTAACGAGTCACGTTGACTGTCATACATAAAAAGGTTTCCTTTATACGCGTCATCCCATAACACAGACCATGAATCGACTGGTCCGTCAACAATTGTTTTATCATAGAGAACCCCCACTGTTCCCCAAAAATAAGGAACAGAGTATTTATTATCTGGATCATACGGAAGATACTTATACTTATCATCAATATATTTAAAATTAGGAATCAAGTTATAATCTAACGGAATTAATAAATCCTCTTGAATCATTTTTTCAATCATGTAATCAGATGGAAAGGCAACATCATAATTCGTTCCACCCGCTTTTATTTTTTGATACATCGTCTCATTTGAATCATACAATTCATAAACAACCTTACAGTCAAATTCATCTTCAAAAATCTTTAATACTTCAGGGTCAATATACTCCCCTACATTATACACGTAAAGTTTCTCACGGTTATCCTTTGAACAGGCACTTAACACTAGTACAAGTGAGGCGACTACCATCATCAATCCTTTTTTCATCAGATGACTAAACCTCCCTTTTCTTTTTAATCGATAAATTATTTGAAATTAAAACCGAGACAAGAATGAAGCTAACCATAATAGTTGCCAACGCATTCACCGTCGGACGAATTCCACGTTTCGCCATTGAATAAACCTCAATTGATAAATTAGTAACACCATTACCTGCTGTAAAATAACTAATGACAAAATCATCAATCGACATCGTAAATGCCATTAATGCACCCGCCATAATTCCCGGTAAAATTTCAGGAATAACGACCTTTCGAATCGCTTGCATCGGTGTCGCACCTAAATCCATGGCTGCTTCTGCTAAATTAGGATTCATCGCGTAAAGGCGTGGGAGAACAGATAACACCACATACGGAATACAGAACATAATGTGTGAAAGTAACATCGTCGTAAATCCAAACTTCATTTTAAGTGTTTTAAATAACATCATTAACGCAACGGCCAATACAATATCCGGACTAATAACAGGTAAATAGTTAATATTTAAAACAAAAGCTTTTGTTTTCTTCGTTAACTTAAAAATTCCGATTGATGTAAAGGTCCCAACAATTGTTGAAATTGCCGTCGCTAACACTGCAACAATCACAGTATAGAAAAGGGCTGTTTGCATTTGAGAGTCTTGAAGCAACTCCTCATACCATTGCAATGAAAATCCCGTCCATTTTCCACTTGACTTTGATTCATTAAATGAAAACACAATCAAAACAGCAATCGGTGCATATAAAAATAAAAACATAATCGCTAAGTAAAAGCGTGATAACCATTTATTTACCATGGAAGTGCCCCCCCTGCTTGACCGTCTGAATCAAATCGTTTCATTAACCAAATCGACAATAAAATAAAAATCATTAAAATCATCGATAACGCCGAACCAAAATACCAGTTTCCTGTTAATAAGAATTGCTTTTCAATCAAGTTACCAATCATCATAAATTGCCCTCCACCTAATAGCTGTGGAATCACAAACGTACTAACAGCAGGTAAAAAGACCATAATGATTCCCGTAATAATTCCAGGAAGCGTTAGTGGAAACACGACCTTAGAGAAAACTTGACGATTATTCGCCCCTAAATCACGTGCCGCATCAATTAAATTTTTATCCACTTTTGTAATCGCTGTATGAATCGGCAATACCATAAATGGTAAAAAGTTATAGACCATTCCTAAAATAATGGCAAAATCAGTATACATAATATCGACAGGCGCTAAATGAAAGAACTCCAAAATATTATTTAAGATTCCATTTTTCCCAAGAATTGAAATCCAAGCATAAGTACGGAGTAACATATTAATCCACATTGGCATAATAAAAAGTAATAATAATGAGGATTGTCTTTTGGGATGACATTGAGCAATCACCCAAGCTAAAGGGTACCCAAACAACAAGCACGCAAGGGTTGACCATAAAGCAATCCATAATGAACGAACAAGCGTCGAAATATAGATTGGACTAAAAAATTTCGTATAATTATTAATCGTAAAGCGAAAAGCCATTGGATTTCCATCGCTTGGATCAATGACACTGTATAAGAAAATTAATAACATTGGAATAATGATAATAATAGAAATCCAGACAATGTATGGATAACTTAACCGTTTTGTTGATTCATGCATAATTAAATTCCTACCTCCATGACATGAATATCAGCCGGTGCAACCATCATCCCAACCACTGATCCAACTTCAGCACTTTGTGTACTATGGACAATGTATTCTCGACCCTCTACCATGACGATAATTTCATAATGAACCCCTTTAAAGATGACACTATCAACCACCCCAGTAAAGGCTCCCTTCTCTTTATCAACAATTTGTAAATCTTCCGGACGAATAACAACTTCAACTGCTTCATTAGGATTATATCCACGATCAACACATTCAAATATATGCCCTTCAAATTCTACTTTATAGTCCTCAATCATTGTCGCATTGACAATATTACTTTCACCAATGAAATTAGCCACAAAGCGATTACGTGGTTCATTGTAGATATCCACTGGTGTCCCAATTTGTTGAATTAACCCATCGTTCAATACGACAATTGTATCTGACATCGTTAAAGCCTCTTCCTGGTCATGTGTAACGAAGATAAAGGTAATTCCCATCTCACGTTGAATCTCTTTTAATTCATATTGCATGTCTTGACGTAACTTTAAATCTAGCGCACCAAGGGGTTCATCAAGTAATAAAACTTTAGGACGATTAACAAGTGCGCGAGCAATCGCAATACGTTGCTGTTGTCCTCCAGATAATGAGTCGATCCGACGATTCGCAAAATCTGTAAGTTTAATCATTTTTAACATTCGGTTTACACGTTCTGTAATTTCCTTTTCTGGAACATTTTTCATTCTTAAACCAAACGCAATATTGTCAAACACATTTAAATGTGGAAATAACGCATACTTTTGAAAAACGGTATTTATTTCTCTCTTATAAGACGGTATTTGAATTAAGTCTTTTCCTTTAAAGATAACCTCCCCTGAAGTCGGTGTATCAAACCCACCAATAATTCGAAGTAACGTTGTTTTACCGCACCCAGACGGACCTAATAACGTTACAAACTCATTTTCATGAATGGTTAAATCAATCCCCTTTAAGATAATATCCCCATCATATTCTTTCGTTAAATTTTTAATTTCAATTAACGGTGTTTTTGTCACACGAAACTCCTCCTTAAATCAAACTAAAATGTTGGTGGGGTTGACACCCAAAGAACAGATGCACATTTATCTGAATTATTCTTTAATTTATGATCCACATCAGCTTTATAATAAAAACTTTCACCTTGTCGAACCTTATACCGTTCTGTGCCGAGTACCAACTCAACCTCACCTTCTAAAACATACCCAAACTCTTCACCGTGATGAGGCTCATCATCATAAGACATTCCGCCTGGTTGAAGATCAATAATAATAGGTTCCATCTCATTTTTTTGAGCATTAGGAATAATCCAACGAATGGTCATATCGTAATCCGGCTCTTCTTTTATAAAAACGTCCTCTTGTTGAAATACAATTTTTTCATCCTTTTTTTCGTCGGCAAAAAATTCGCCAAGTGTTGTTCCTAAAGCCTCTAAAATGTCAACCAGCGTTGCAATGGATGGGGAAGCCAAGTCGCGTTCTACTTGAGAAATATAACCCTTTGTCAGCTCTGTACGATCAGCTAATTCCTCTTGGGTCAGTTGAAGTTCCATTCGTAAACGTCTTATTTTCCCTCCTATAATCATCTTAACACCTCGATCCCTCTCTAAACTATTTGTTTACTTTTAATAAACCACATTTAATTATAATGAGAATAAATTTTTTGTCAATATCTATCTAAAAAATATATTTTTTTCTTCCCCTTAAAAAGAGAAATATTTGAATCTGCCGTTACATCTTCCATCCCCCTTTTTATTTTTTGGATTTCCCGTCATTCTATACAAAAAAATCCTAGGAATAAAGTCCTAGGATTTTTTGTCTTATTCAGCGTTACGCTTACGTTTATCGAATTTTTTACGCTCGTTTGTATCTAAAATTTTCTTACGTAAACGAACAGAAGTTGGTGTAATTTCTACTAATTCATCTTCATTAATATATTCTAATGCATACTCTAATGTAATTAAACGTGGTTTTTTCAAGACAACCGTGTTATCTTTCCCCGCTGAACGGCAGTTTGTTAATTGTTTTGCACGTGTAACATTTACTGCTAAATCTAAATCTTTATTATTTTCTCCAACGATCATACCTTCATAAACAGCTGCTCCTGGCTCAATGAACATGATTCCACGATCTTCAAGTCCCATTAATCCATAATTCGTCGATTTTCCATTTTCCATTGAGACTAACGCACCATTTTTACGCTCTCCAACAGATCCTTTTTCCATCGGACGGTAGTCTGAGAAGGTATGGTTAATAATTCCATATCCTTTAGTCAACGTTAAGAATTCTGTCATAAATCCGATTAATGCACGAGATGGCACATCATAAATTAAACGTACTTGTCCGTTTTCATTATGAATCATGTTTTGCAATTGACCTTTACGGTATCCCATCGCCTCAATGACGCTACCTACGTGTTCCTCTGGCGTTTCAATTTGAACGTATTCATAGGGTTCACATAAAACACCATCAATTTCACGAATAATAACTTCAGGTTTTGAAACTTCTAATTCAAATCCTTCGCGACGCATATTTTCAAGTAAGATTGATAAATGAAGTTCCCCACGTCCTGAAACAACCCATTCCTCTTTTGTTCCGACACGCTCAACTACTAACGAAACATCTCGTTGTGTTTCACGATACAAGCGTTCATCAATTTTTGAAGCCGTTACATGTTTTCCTTCTTGTCCTGAGAATGGTGATGAATTCGTCGAGAACGTCATTTTTAATGTTGGTTCATCGATGTGTAAAATAGGTAAAGCTTCTTCTTTTCCAATCTCACATACAGTTTCCCCAACGTTGATATCAGGTAACCCTGCGATAGCTACGATATCTCCAGCTTGTGCCGATTCAATTTCAACACGTTTTAATCCTAAAAAACCAAATAATTTCGTTACACGGAATTGTTGCACACTTCCGTCTAAGCGACAGATTGACACCATTTGATTAACATTCATTGTTCCACGTACGATACGCCCGATTCCAATACGTCCTACATAGTCATTATAGTCTAACAACGCTGGTTGGAATTGTAATGTCCCATTTGGATCCATCCCTGGGTCTGGAATATTTTCTAAAATAGATTCAAAAATAGCTTCCATGTTTTCTTCTTGATCAGCAGGGTTAGAGCTTAAACTTGCTGTCCCATTTAACGCTGAACAATAAACGACTGGGAACTCTAATTGATCATCATCAGCACCTAATTCAATAAATAATTCTAATACTTCATCTACAACTTCTTCTGGACGAGCTGCTGGACGGTCAATTTTATTGACAACAACAATCGGTGTTAATTTTTGCTCTAACGCTTTCTTTAAAACGAAACGAGTTTGTGGCATCGTCCCCTCATAAGCATCAACCACAAGTAAAACACCATCAACCATGTTCATAATACGCTCAACCTCACCGGCAAAATCGGCATGTCCTGGCGTATCTAAAATGTTAATTCGGTAGTCTTTATAATCAATGGCCGTATTTTTAGCTAAAATTGTAATTCCACGCTCACGCTCAAGATCATTTGAATCCATTACGCGTTCAGCAACTGCCTCATTCTCACGGAACGTCCCCGCCTGACGTAATAATTGGTCCACTAACGTCGTTTTTCCGTGATCGACGTGGGCAATAATCGCAATGTTTTTAATATTCATATAGTCACCTCTGACTGAGTATTTTTTAATTTGTCCTGAAATATTATACAACAAAACATACGATTCTGTATCAAATTTTGACTTAAAAATATGAAAAAATTTTCAAAGCCTTTTCATTTTCACAGATTGAGAATAAATAACTCTAACGCTAGCTCCTTATCTAAGATCCCCGTTTTTATTTTATAATCCATATCCGCTAATTGAATTAAATATTTTTTTAAAACTTTAGGGTTAAAATGATGGGACTGACTGTGAATTAACTTCACACGATAGGGATGAACGTTTAACGTCTTTGCAATATCAGCCTCACGATATCCCTGTTGACTTAACTCAATGACTTGTGACATTAAACGAAATTGATTCGCGATTAAGATTAATAGCTTTAATGGCTCTTCATTTTGTGTCATTAAATCCTCATAAATTAAAAACGCCTCTTCAATCTTGCGCTTCGCCAATGCATCCGTTAATAAGAACACATTATCCTCTAATTGTCTCGCTACAAGGACATGAATGACCTCTACTGTTAACACTTTAGAAGGAGCATCCATAAAATAAATGATAATCTTTTCAATTTCCTGCAACAGCGTATCAATCTTCGCATGCGTAAGCCTAATTAATAAGTCTAAAACCCCTGGTTCACATTCAACCCCTTCTTTTTCTAGCTTTTGCTTTGCCCACTCTTTTAATGAGGCCTCCGAATAAGTCTCAAACGTAAAGACCTCTGACTTTTTCTTAAGTAATTTAACTAATTTTTTACGATCATCTAACTTATCATACGGAGCATATATAATTAAAATATTATCCGTTTTAGGATGTTCTAACACGTCCATTAACACGTTTAGATCATGGGGTTGCTCCCCTTTTCCCTCTTTTGTTGTTAAGAAAACGGGGTTTTTAATAATAATTGCCTTTTTAGGACTTAAAAAGGCAACGGTCTGTAAATCAAAAATTGCCTTTTGAATCGTTGTTTCGCGCATATCGTAAGAAATTGCATCGAAAGAATTAATTTGATGCTTATCCAATAACTCGTGTATTTTTTTCTCACATAAAACAACCTGTTCGCCAATTATCGTATAAATCGCCATAGTGTCACCTCGAATTTATTTTAACATAAAAAAGAAAAGACCCTTGATTTATTTCCCTATTTTTATAGTTTTATTTTAAATTCAGTGAACGATATGGGGTGTTTTTTTATAAATAAAATTTTTAGAGAATTGTCTAATTTTTTATTTTTTATATTATTTCTCATTAGGGCGCTCATAAATTTGACGATAAAAAAAACTAATGATGTGTTTTTCGCTTATCATTAGTTTTTATGTTGATAGTTTCCTCTCTTCGCTCATTCCTTTCATTCTAGCTAAATAATTAATGTATTTTCTAATTATTTGATTTTATTATTCACGAATAGCTGTGTGTAAATTAGGCCTTCCGCTTCGAATTTTTACTTGGATACTTCCATGATCCTGTGTATTTAACATCGGAATTTCTAACTGTTTATGTGTTTCTAATACCTCCGAACTTGGATGGCGATACCGGTTGTTTTTCCCACTAGAAATAATCGTTAGTTGCGGTTGAAGTCGTGTTAAAAAAGCGTGCGAATTAGATGTTTTAGAGCCATGATGTGCCGCCTTATAAATATCAGCCCTTAAATTAGGGTATTGCCTTAAAATTTCCGCTTCAACCTGTGCACTTACATCCCCTGTAAATAAAAAGGTAACTTGATCGAGGGTTACTTTCATCACAAGCGACTTATCATTTTCATTGTCTTTAGGGGTATCCGGTTGTAAAAAGGTGATTTCCTGGTTCCCGCATCGCACTTTTTCTCCTTGCTCTGGCGATAAAAGCAAAACGCCTAGCCGTTTTGCAACTTGGGTAATCTCTCTTAGATGATCACTTGTAGTATTTTTGGGGATAACAAGATACTTTACCTCAAAACGCTCGAGTAGGGAGATCGCCTCACCGACATGATCAAAATCACCATGTGTCAAAATCAAATAATCAATTTGACGAACCCCTTCTCCAAGTAAATAGGGTTCTAGTGTTCGCTCAAACAAAGCGATTTTTTCTCCCGTAAATGATACTTTTCCGCCTGTATCGATGACGGTGGTACACATTTGAAAAGGAGATTGCATCACCATACTATCGCCCTGTCCTACATCTACAAAAGTTACTTGGCTATCTGTCTTTAAGATCCGCTCCCCTTCTAAAATTAAAACAACACCTAGTAAAATCAAACATACACTTTTCCGCTTCACTCTTGGCTTTTCTAACAGCCACGCGACTAACACCAACAAGATAATAATGAACACAACAGATGTTAAATGAAGCTGCCCGATTATCCAGTTAAATTTTAAAAATTGTTCACTTATTAGAATAATCTTCTCAAACAACGTTAATAAATACTCGCTAATTGTAGCCAGTGGTGGAATCCATAAGGTTAAAAGGAGCAATGGAATTAATAGGCTACTAACGATAGGGACTAAGCACAAGTTAGCCACGTACCCCGCTAAATTTATTTCGTAACTGAGAAACAGTTGAATCGGTAACACCGCTAATTGGGCGATCAGGGGAACGAAGAGAAAAATAAATTTTCCACTGATTCGCTTCATCATTGATTGAGAGACGATTAAACAAAACGTGAGCCAATAAGAATAAATAAACCCAGTCTGATAAACCTGAAGGGGAAATAAAATAAAATTAATAAGAAATATCAAAGAAAATAAATCTAACGATGAAAATCCCCATCCCATTCGTTGATTCAGACGTGCTAAAATGGCCATTCCACCAGCACGCACAATGGAAGGACTAGCTCCACTTAATATCATAAATCCAACTAATAGAATAATTATTAAACTATCGGCCAGCTCCATCACGATGCCCACTCGTTTAAACATATATCCTACAATCCCTATAAGTAATCCCACATGAAGACCGCTTACAGCAAATAAATGTATAATTCCTAGATTAGAGTATCCTTCACTCATAGCCTCATCTAAGCCATCCCTTACTCCTAAAAACCAGGCTTGTATATAGGTGGCCGTTCGGGTAGGATAATGCTCCTCTACCCAGTTGGCTACTTGGCGCTGGTACTGCCTTGCACTCCATTCATGATCAATGACGCGCGTCTGATTTAAATAAACCGTTCCCCTCATCCCATTCGTGTATAAATAATTTTTAAAATCGAACCCGTGAAAGACACGGGGAGGCTCAGCCATTGAAGCCTCCTGATTCACCTCAATCCAATCACCAGGTAAAAGTCGAGGTTGTTCTGCCTGAAGGGTTAAATAAAAATACCCCGATTTCGTCCAAATCTTTGCCGTCTGCTTATTAGAATCTTGCTTTTTCACCTCGATGACCTTAGCATGTTCAATATGAAGAGGCTCAGTTGCCCCATCTAAATCCTGAATCTCTGCCACTTCCATATAAATAACGGCTATTATCCCTAGGAGGAAATAAACCCAGTATGTCTTAGGAAATCGTTTAAAATAGACAAAACCCACCGGAAGGAGTAAAAAAACGCCCTCCTTTACGAATAATGCGACAATAATAATCAATACAAAGTATATCAGATGCTGGCGTATTTTAAAGTTCAAGATACTCACGCAACTTTTCCAATGTTTTTTCCCCTATTCCATTTACATTTGTTAACTCCTCAACGGACTTAAATGTTCCGAACTCTTCACGGTAATCAATAATCGCACTAGCCTTCGCGGGACCAATTCCCGGCAGAGTTTGGAATTCAGCTAAACTTGCTCTATTTAAGGAAACCTTTTGCTCCTTTTGAGTTCCAACTTCTATTGGCGCCTCCTCCTCATCAATATGCGGAATATAAATGACCATTTCATCTTTTACCTTTTCAGCCAAATTTACGACATTTACATTAGCCGTCTCTAAAAAACCACCTGCCAATTCAATGACATCGTGCACACGACATGAGGAATCAATTTCATAAATTCCCGGTGCCTTTACTTCACCCTTTAGGTCAACCGTATAAACAGAGGGTTCTAAACTAGAGGAATCACTCTCTATCTCTTTCTCAACGTCCTCATACGGCGTCAAAGGAAGCTCCTGCGTTTCTTCTGGTTGCTTAATAAAAATAAATAGGATGACGGCTAATAGGATACCCCCGATAATCATTAATTGTTTTTTCATTAAATCACCTCATCTTAAAATACGCTTAATTTATCTCATTTCCTTTTATAAAAATTAGAAAAAACACTATCCTCCCAAAAAGGAAGATAGTGTTAGACATGGTTTATAGTAAAGGGGTTCCTGATAAACGAACAATTGAGAGATACCCAGCTGATCCAGCCTGTTGACTATTTACTACTCGAATTGCTCGTTGAGTCGTATTTTTAATTATGAAGTTAATTCCTTCATCTTCAACGTAAAAGCAGAAAAAAACATTTAATACAGGGGTTGCATGTGTCCCATCTAGACAAGTGTAATCGCTAAACGGAGCGGCTAATGGACTTGGATATCCGCCAGGACGAGTAAAGGTAAGTCCTAATCCATAAGTTGAAACACCCGCTGCTATTGGATATCCTGGATTTAACGGCCCACTTGGGTAAAGTTGGATAGTCGATGCTAGTAGATAAACCCCTGGCTGACTTATAGTGAAAGTCCCTGTATCCTCATTGTATCGAATCCAAGGAAATTCCCAAACACCATTCCAAATAGGACCCCATCCATCAACCGGTGTTCCATTCGCAATTTCTTTTCCGCCAGATTCAAAATCCGGTTGATCTAGAACATACTGTGCAATACCTACCGCACTTGGACCCGTTGGCCCCGTCGCTCCGGTTAACCCGCGTGGTCCTTCAGGTCCCGTCGGTCCGGTTGGTCCTCTTAATCCTCGAGGTCCTTGTTGACCCATTTGACCTGGTTGTCCCTGTGGCCCCTGTTGACCCACCGCTCCCTGTGGTCCTTGTTGACCCTCTGGTCCTTGTGGTCCGGTTGGCCCAGTTGGCCCAGTTGCTCCGGTTAACCCACGTTCTCCTTCTGGCCCTGTTGGCCCCGTCGATCCTCTTAACCCTTGTGGTCCTTCGGGTCCCGTTGGTCCTGTTGCTCCAGTTAATCCACGCTCTCCTTCAGGTCCGGTTGGTCCCGTTGCTCCAGTTAATCCACGCTCTCCTTCGGGTCCCGTTGGTCCTGTCGCTCCTCTTAATCCCGGTTCACCTTTCAAACCAAAATCACCTTTTGGTCCCATTGGTCCGGTTGGCCCTGTCGCTCCTCTTAGTCCGCGTTGTCCTTCGGGTCCCGTTGGTCCTGTCGCCCCTCTTAATCCGCGCTCTCCTTCAGGTCCCGTTGGTCCTGTCGCCCCAGTTAATCCCGGATCACCTTTTGGTCCCATTGGTCCCGTTGGCCCCGTCGCTCCTCTTAGTCCGCGTTGTCCTTCGGGTCCCGTTGGTCCTGTTGCACCTCTTAATCCCGGTTCACCTTTTTCTCCGCATTCACCCTTAGGCCCTTGATCACCTTTTAAACCAGATTCACCTTTAGGCCCCCTTGGTCCCGTTGGCCCTGTAGGTCCAGTTAATCCACGCTCTCCTTCGGGTCCGGTTGGTCCCGTTGCTCCGGTTAATCCACGTTTCCCTTCGGGTCCGGTTGGTCCCGTTGGTCCAGTTAACCCACGCGGTCCTTCTGGCCCTGTTGGTCCCGTCGCTCCTCTTAATCCGCGCTCTCCTTCAGGTCCCGTTGGTCCTGTCGCTCCAGTTAATCCACGCTCTCCTTCAGGTCCCGTTGGTCCGGTTAATCCACGTTCCCCTTCGGGTCCTGTCGGCCCTGTCGCTCCTCTTAATCCACGTTCCCCTTCGGGTCCCGTTGGTCCGGCTAAACCACGTTCTCCTTCTGGCCCCGTTGGCCCGGTTGGTCCAGTTAATCCACGCTCTCCTTCAGGTCCCATTGGTCCTGTCGCTCCAGTTAATCCACGCTCTCCTTCAGGTCCCGTTGGTCCTGTCGCTCCGGTTAATCCACGTTTCCCTTCGGGTCCCGTTGGTCCCGTTGCTCCGGTTAATCCACGTTCCCCTTCTGGCCCTGTTGGCCCGGTTGGTCCGGCTAAACCACGTTCTCCTTCTGGCCCCGTTGGCCCGGTTGGTCCAGTTAATCCACGTTCCCCTTCAGGTCCAGTTGGTCCCGTTGCTCCCCTTAACCCACGTTCCCCTTCGGGTCCTGTCGGCCCGGTCACCCCAGTTAATCCGCGTTCCCCTTCAGGTCCTGTCGGTCCAGTTAATCCACGTTTCCCTTCGGGTCCAGTTGGTCCGGTTGCTCCAGTTAATCCGCGTTCCCCTTCAGGTCCTGTCGGTCCTGTCGCTCCGGTTAATCCACGTTTCCCTTCGGGTCCCGTTGGTCCCGTTGCTCCGGTTAATCCACGTTCCCCTTCTGGCCCTGTTGGCCCGGTTGGTCCGGCTAAACCACGTTCTCCTTCTGGCCCCGTTGGCCCGGTTGGTCCAGTTAATCCACGTTCCCCTTCAGGTCCAGTTGGTCCCGTTGCTCCCCTTAACCCACGTTCCCCTTCGGGTCCTGTCGGCCCGGTCACCCCAGTTAATCCGCGTTCCCCTTCAGGTCCTGTCGGTCCAGTTAATCCACGTTTCCCTTCGGGTCCAGTTGGTCCGGTTGCTCCAGTTAATCCGCGTTCCCCTTCAGGTCCTGTCGGTCCAGTTAATCCACGTTTCCCTTCGGGTCCGGTTGGCCCGGTCACCCCAGTTAATCCGCGTTCCCCTTCAGGTCCTGTCGGTCCAGTTAATCCACGTTTCCCTTCGGGTCCGGTTGGTCCGGTCGCCCCAGTTAATCCACGTTCCCCTTCGGGTCCGGTTGGCCCGGTCGCTCCGGATAACCCACGTTCCCCTTCAGGTCCGGTTGGCCCGGTCGCCCCTCGTAACCCTCGTTGTCCTTTTGGTCCCGTTGGCCCCATTGGTCCCTCACAACAACTATCGCAATGATTACATTGATCAGGACAACAGCCTTGCGATTCACAGCTACAGTTACTTCTATAATCATTGCAATTACTATCTGGTATGTGTTTTATCATTTTCTTCACTTCCTGATCGAATTTATTAAGTGGATAAAATATCTATCCTCTCTAATATATTAAAGAAACCATTTATTTGTCACTGCCTACACCCTTCATCTTTAAATTAATAATTATTTCTACAAATATGAAAATTTACTCACTTAATTACATTAAATCTCAAAACTAATGAAGTTTCTCCCTACTTTGTTTCTTACTTAAAAAACTTTTTTCTTGACAACCCAAAAAAGAGACCCAGGTCCCAATCACATAACCCTATTTTCCACTACAACAATATTAAAAAATTCAAAGTCTCTCTCATATTTTACAAGAAAAACTTATTAAAAATGCTATACCGTATCAAATCAAATTGGTTCTATAATATTTGGTGTGGGTGATGCCCACACCTCTTTTATTGGAATTAAAAAATAAGTACAAAAAAAGAGACATAACGTCCCAAATTCTATACAATGTAATCGACCAAAAAAACACGAAAGGATTGGGTTTATGTCTCACACTAATTGTATCTCAACTTTACTTGATTTAAAAGATAAAAATATTACTTTTTCAAAAAATTGTATCCAAGAAACTCAGATTAAGAATGTTCGTTCTAAACTTATTTTGGGAACTCTTTCTTTTCAACCGACTCATTGCTACCACTGTGGTCATTCTTTTGACTCAAATATCATTAAACACGGCTTCAAAACTTCACGTATTAAGCTAGTCAAAATTTCCGGATTTGATGCTTATCTAGACTTAAAAAAACAACGTTATAAATGCCGTCATTGTGACCGAACATTTACCCTAGAAACATCTCTTGTTAACCCTAATTGTTTTATTTCCACTCCCGTAAAACAAGCCATCTTTTTAGAAGCTAGTCATAAGAAATCCGAAACAGATATTGCACGTGAGCTTAACGTTTCTCATTCAACCGTTAACCGCGTCATTCATTCTTCCTATGAAGAACAGCCGCTTCCCTTTAATTCTCTCCCAAAAGTTCTTTGTTTTGACGAGTTTAAGTCGGTTAAATCGGCCGAGGGAGCAATGTCCTTCATTTTTTGTGATGCGTCCAATGGAAAGCTAATTGATATCGTTGAAGACCGTCGCTTAAGTACTCTAAAGGACTATTTTATGCGGTTTTCTAAGGAAACTCGTGAAGGTGTAACCCACATCGTCATTGACATGTACGCCCCTTATATGACACTCATTAAAGAGGTATTCCCTAAGGCTAAGATTGTTTTAGATAAATTTCATATCGTTCAACTAGTCTCTCGTGCTCTTAATAAAACCCGCATTCGTTTCATGAATCAAAATAAAGAGTTTTATAATAAATTCAAACATTATTGGCGACTTCTCCTTAAAGCGCAAGAAGATCTTAACGCTACAAAATTCTTCTATTCCAATTGTTTTAAAAAGATGGTTTCTCAACAAGAAATTGTCGACTTTTTACTAGACTTATCTCCTGAACTAAAGGAGACTTATGATTTCTACCAAACTGTCCAACAGGCTATTAAACTTCGTAACCTTGAAATATTTCATCATGCCATTCAACACCCCTCTGACCTGCTTTCACACGAAATGAAAACAGCTTTAAAAACACTCACTCATTATCAAGATTATGTCAAAAATACTATCGAAACTCCTTATACAAATGGAGTACTGTAAGCACGTAATAATAACACGGATACAAAAATAGCTACCAATCCTGTAAACTAAAAGTACAGAGTTGGTAGCTTTTATCTTATATTGTTACTGACAAATCTCTTGGACTGTTTTCGCCCATGGCAAAAAGTCCACCAATACGCCTGGATTTCGTATGAAGTCCGTATTAGGTAGTTTTTGAAAAAGATAAGTGAGATATTTGGATGGATTTAGACTGTTTGCCTTGGCTGTCTCCAGGATTGTGTATGCCATCGCATTAGCAGTCGCACCCTTCATACTGGTTGAAAAAAGGTAGTTTTTACGACCAATCGCGATGGGGCGAATCGCTTGTTCAGCTAGATTATTCGAGGCTTCAAGATTTCCATCATCTAAAAAGCGCAAAAGCTCTACCTTTTGATTGAGGGCATACATCACCGCTGTTTGAAGTTTTCCTTTCATCACATAGAAGGATTCGAGCCACTTGAAAAATTCTTCGATGACTGGTTTGATGATCAGTTGGCGCTGTTTTTGACGTTGCTCAGGAGATAAATCTTTAATCGTCTTTTCAAAACGAAAGATTTGATCGCAGTATTCGACTGCCTTTTTTGCCTTACCGTTATTTCCAGGTATCTCAAAAAACTTTCTTCTGACATGAGCCCAACATCCAACTAATTTCACGTTGGGAATATTTTTATAGCCGGAGTACCCATCACAGTGAAGATAACCTTTAAATCCTTCTAAGATAGTGGTTGCCACCGCGCGTTCACGTGTTAGATCAGCGTGGTAATAAGCTACAGGATGTTGGGCATTTTTGATGGTTCTAAATAACCAAATCCTTGATTGAGAGGTGGCAGGTTTTCCATCCGCTCGATTTAAAATTTGATACGGTGTTTCATCTGCGTGTAAAACGGTCTGTTGAACTAGTTCATCTCTCAATCGCTCATAAATCGGAAGTAACCAATCATAAGAGGTAGTGATTATCCAATTTGAGAGCGTCTTATCACTCACACTTAATCCATAGCGTGCCCATTCTGATACTTGTCGATAACAAGGAATACTTAAGACGTATTTTTGATGAAAAACTTCAGCTAACATACTCGCTCCGGCAAAGCTTCTTTGAATCGGAGCTTTTGGAGTTTCGGCACAACGAATCGGTTTAGCTTCGATCGATGCATCATGACAATCACATGCATACGCGTAGCTAATGTATCGCTTTTTATATAATCGGGCTGGAACGAAACAAACTTCGTCACGAATGATCTTTTTTCCTATCTGTTTCATTTCGTTTCCACAATTTGTACATAAGCAGTCTTCTCCATGTAATTGACAATGGATTTCCTCAATTGGTAAGTCCTTGATTAATTCTGCCTTCCTTCCCTTTTGTTTTTTACGTCGATAGGTTATTTCTTCGACGGTTTGGTCTTCAGTTGTCTCTGTCTCTTCAAAAAATTATCTGGATTAAATAATGAAATTTGGCCGTCGGCTACTTTAGTCTTTTCACTCGAAGATCCAAATAGCTTTTTATTTAGGTACTGAATTTGTTCAGTTAGTTGGCGAACTTGTTCCAGAAGTGCCTTATTTTGTTCCATTAATTGTTGTTCAAGTTCTGTCATCAAATTCACCTGCTTTCAAAAAGGTTTCGTGTTAAGATTAGTATACCTAATCTTACAACTTATGAAAATAGAAATAAGAGATTTTTGTCGAAAATCCCTTATTTCTATTAGTATAAACATCCTGTTTTAGCAGGTTTAATGGCTTTGGGTTGTTGAATGGATAACCCCTCTAATAACCAACGGAGTTCTTGGGCCGTTAATTTCTTAACTTCATCTTGATCTTTAGGCCATTGTAAATTTCCATTTTCAATTCGTTTGTACAATAACATAAATCCCTCACGATCCCAGTACAAAGCTTTATATCGATCCTTTTTTCTTCCACAAAACAAGAAGATAGCATCATTAAATAAATCTAAGTTGTATTTATCCGAGACGACACTAGCTAAACCGTCAATCCCACAACGCATATCAGTATGGCCACAAACGATAAAGATATTTTGAACCGTAGTAAAATCAACGAGCATACTTAGACATCTCCGCTAGAACAGTATGTAAGATATATTTGTTCACACCATTGTAAAACGTGACTTCAGCATCCTTAATTTTAAAGTGACAAACAGGTGTATTTTTATTAGTCTCAGATACTGAATGAGACTTTAAATTAGAGTCACTCAATGCGACTGGAACTATAATAGGATTTTCTTTCATAAAAAATAGACCTCCTTTACTTTGATAGCTACAGTATAGCTCAAAGTTGAAGGTCATAATAGACATGTTTATATTACGTGCTTACGTTTAAACTCCCTTCAAGCTTATTTTAAACGATACACAAAGGAAGCACGTCATCGAGTAAAAAATATTGTGATTGATATGTACGCTCCTTACATCAGCCTCATTAAGGATCTTTTTCCTCATGCCCAAATTATCATTGATAAATTTCATCTCGTTCAACATCTCTCTCGTGCACTGAACAAAACTCGAATCCGATTCATGAAAAAGTTCAAAAAGCATGGTCGTAAATTCAAACGTTATTGGCGCTTATTTTTAAAATCTCACGCTTTACTTAATACCACCACTTATCGATCAGTTTACTGCTTTAAACAACCCATGCGTGAAATTGATATCTTAAACTTTCTACTTGATTTATCTCCTGAATTAAAAGCAACCTATGATTTATATCAAGAGTTACTTTTCGCTCTTCAGACAAAAAACTTAAAACGATTTAATCATTTACTCGAAACGGAACATCCGCTTGTTTCTCCTGAGTTTCAAACGGCTTTCCAAACCTTTAAAACTTATCAATCCTATATTAAAAATACACTCTCAACTCATTACACAAATGGTCCCATCGAAGGAATTAATAATAAAATTAAGGTCATTAAGCGTATTGCCTTTGGATATCGTAGTTTCTATCACTTTAAATCTCGTATTCTCATGGTTCAAAATCTAACAAAGCCTAAAACGAAAATCCTAGCAGCATAGCTACTAGGATTTCGATTTGAATTTTCGTTGTAACAGGTTACAAATTAATCAGCAACACTATTTGACAAAGAACCAATTTACCTCGATAAGATATTGGATGTGTTTAATATATTAAGTATTATAGTAATGATTATCAATAATTTTCACCACTATTGATAACACCAACTACTTTTGCGCTACAACAATAATACGCTCTGATTCCTCTGTAGGTGCCTCATCAAGAAAATCGGCAGAAATCTCTAAAATTTTAAAACCGATATCTTCTAACCACTGAACATATTCTTCAATAGCAAATGTTCGTTGATAATGTGTTTCTTCAAAACGCTCGTATCGATCGCCTTCACGTTTAAAGAATGTTAGCTCATGTTCAATACTATATGGATATTTACCTTCGCAAACGTGCCAAATATACGTCAAATCCGGGTTGGTATCCGCAAAAAGATAATCTTGAAATATTTCTGTTACCTTAAACAGCGAATGAACATCAAAGATTAATATTCCACCTTCTTTTATGCTTTCATAAAGGTGGCGAAATGTCTGAAAAACTTCTCTATCGTTTTTCAAATAATTTAATGAGTCAACATAAATCACCGCGCCGTCAAAATCGCTAAAACCTTCTAAACGTGACATATCTTGTTGAACATAGTGAATTCCAAGACCTTCTGTCAACGTTTTTTCATACGCTAAGGAAAGCATTTCTTCAGATAAATCAATTCCTGTTACATGATACCCTTCCTTTGCTAAAAGAATAGAGATGGTACCCGTTCCACAACCAACGTCTAAAATCGTACTTCCTTGGGGTAAATATTGCTTTGTTTTTGAAATCCACTTATGATAAGGAACATCCTGCATCAGGATATCATAGTAATATGAAAAAGCTTCATATGCCATTAGTTTAACATCCCTTCCACATTAACGCGAGGAACATCTGCCCATAACTTTTCTAAATTATATTCTAAACGAGTTTCTGGGGTAAATACATGTACAATAATTGTTCCGAAATCGGCTAATACCCATTCTGCATGGTGTGCCCCTTCGATATGTTTTAAACTTAACTCACTAATACCTTCTAAGTCTTTTAGCTCACGAATAATACCTTGTGCTAAACGATCATTTTTTGCTGTTGTAATAATCATATAATCATAAATTGGGGAATGATTTTTCATATCTAATACAACAATATCATCTGCATGCTTATCATCTAATGCTTTTACGAATTTCGCTAAAATTTCCATATTAATCCACTCCATTATAAATAATCATAATAATATTCATAGGCAGCCATTGTATCCGGGTGAATATCCGCTGATGACTTTTGTTTTAAATACGCAATCGTATTGGCTAATGTTTTAGCAACAGCCCTATTTAAATCCTGGCCAGACAAATTACGAATCTCATCTACCCCAGGTTGGATACGACCGGGTTCAATATAATCTGCTAAAAAAATAATTTTTTCAAGTGTCGACATCGCTGGCCTTCCAGTCGTATGGTACTTAATCGCGTTTAAAACATCCTGATCAATAATCCCGTAAGACTTTTGGGCAACAATTGCCCCAACTGGAGCATGCCATACCAACGGACTATAGTTTAAATACTCCATTTCATTTGCGGCGATTAACTTTTCTTTTAATTCATTATTTGGTAAATATTTCGCAATATCATGTAATAAGGCAGCTACCTGTGCGGATTCTAATAAAACATGATACTTTTCTGCTAATATTTCACTTGTTCTTACAACACCTAATGTATGTTCATAGCGTGTCGGCGGCAGTTGATTTTTAACTTTTTCTTGTAATTGTTTTAACTTCATCGCTTATTTAGGTAAAACAATTTGTTTCTTTTTACTTGATTCTTTATAAAAAACAATTGTTTTTCCAATCACTTGAATGATTTCAGCATCAATATCCGATGCAATCTCCGCCGCAATTGCCTTTGGTTCCTCAAAGCAGTTTTGTAAAATTGAAACCTTAATTAATTCACGTGCCTCTAACGCATCATATACCGTTTTAATTAGTGGATCATTAACCCCATTTTTTCCTACTTGAATAATAGGTTGCATGGTATGAGCGAGTCCCTTTAAGTAACTCTTTTGTTTTCCTGTCAACATTCTGTTCACCTCTTCATAGTTTCTTACTATTTTATCTACATAGTCTCCGATATTCTTTATAAAAAGAAGACTCGGCAATAATGAATAAACTATTTCTAATTGATTAATCACCCTTAACGGGTTCATTATACCATCGTTTAAGACAATTGCGCCTTTTAGATGAACTTTTTTTAAATCAGTGAAGGTCTAACTAATACACCGACACCCTTTGGCGCATAGACCGTTATTTCCTGGCCTGCCCCCATTAAAGTTATCCATCCTAGTCCTGAAATAACGAGGTCCGTTTTTTCTTTCCCGATATGGTACACATGTTTTTCCATCGCAGCAACACCGTTGGATGTTTCAACAATAGGTTTTAAGACATTTCCTGCCTGTGTTTGCCATAGGGAATCTGCTTTTTCTAATTTTGTACGATGAATATGCAAAGCATTTGAAAAATGAGTAATAAAAGAAGTACGCTCGCCTTTAACAAAATCCATTCGGGCTAAGCCACCAATAAACAGTGTTTGTTTTGGATTTAATTGGTAAACACCTGCTTTGATTTCTTTTTTAGGAGTAATTTCCTTCAAAACTTTAGGTGAGACATAATGAGCTAATTGGTGTTCGTTAATAATCCCCGGAGTATCAATAATTGATGTTTTTTCATCCAGAGGAATTTCAATAATATCTAATGTTGTCCCTGGAAAATGGGATGTTGTTATAACATCGTCTCGCTCTTCCGTAAATCGTTTAATAATGCGATTCACAAGCGTTGACTTTCCAACATTTGTACACCCGACAATATAAACATCTCGTCCCTTACGATATTTTTCAATCATTTCCATTAACTCATCAATTCCTAGTCCTTTTGCAGCACTTACTAATGCAACGTCTAGTGGCTTTAATCCAATTTCCTTTAATGAGCGTCGCATCCAATGATTTAGTTTTGTTTTATTTACTGATTTAGGTAATAAATCAACTTTATTTCCTACTAATAAGATATCATTTCCATTAATATGACGTGATATTCCTGCAACCATACTTCCTGAAAAATCAAAAATATCAACAATATTTATAACAAGAGCATCTGATTCTCCGACTTTTTGTAAAATTTTCAAAAAGTCGTCGCTTGTTAATGAAACATCTTGTACTTCATTATAATGTTTTAATTTAAAACAGCGTTGACAGTAAATGAATTGCCGATCCATTTTCTCAATACTTGATTTAGGTGTATAGCCTATCTCCTTAGAATTTATTGTTTGAATGGTTGCTCCACAACCAATACATTTTAATTCTTCCATAAAATCCTCCTCGATATTAGTCTAAATACGGTGGAGTTGGTAATTGACGTTTCTTTAGCCTTTTCACGACAAGCTTTTCGAGTTGACGATTTAGCTTCGTCGAACTTTCATCCGAATGTAGATGCACGGGTTCGACTAAAATCATATATAAACCAAGACGTTTAGCGACTAAGACATCCGTCATCAATTGGTCTCCAATCATTACGACTTGTGAGCGATCGTATTGTTTTAAAATTCGGCTCAATTTAACTTTTAATGGTTTCAATGCCTTATGATGAGCAGCTTTAATTTTTAAATCTTTTGCAAAGTATGCGACACGATCTTTGTTATTATTCGATACAATTATAACCTCAAATCCTAATTGTTTTGCCTCATCAAAAAATTTCAAAATTTCAGGTGTTGGGGCTTTGACAGTTGCTCCTACTAATGTATTATCAAGATCCGTTAAGATAACACGCTTTCCATCTTCCTTTAATTTCATCAAATCTATTTGGAATATATTTTTTACATATTCATCTGCTACAAAATAACGAATCAAAAAAAAACTCCCCTTTCATACTTCAATACTATTGACCACAAAATCGAATGACATTTTTCTACGTATTCATTTCATTTTATCATAAATTCACAATAGTTTTAAGTCTATCGACAGAAAGTTACGCATATAATCTACTAAGTCAATCCACGAGGGAGGTTCTTGCTTATGTTTTTGTTTCAATTTATCGCCTCACTCTTCTCAAACCTTGTACCATTAGTTGGTGCGATTAATAACCAGGCCTTTCCTAGCCCATTAACAGCTGAGGAGGAAAAATATTATCTTGAACAAATGGCTAACGGAGACAAAGAGGCACGTGAGAAGTTAATCGAACATAACTTAAGACTAGTAGCTCACATTGTTAAAAAGTATCAAAATCAAAACGATGATAAAGAAGACCTTATTTCTATTGGTACCATTGGTCTTATTAAAGCCATTGACTCCTATTCACCTGATAAAGGAACAAAATTAGCCACTTATGCTGCACGTTGCATTGATAATGAGATTCTAATGCTATTTCGTTCATCCAAGAAATCAAGAAACGATGTTTCATTATATGACCCGATTGGTTTTGATAAAGAAGGAAACGAAATTTGTCTCATTGACGTTGTCAAAGATAATGGTATGAGTATTAATGACGTTGTCATTCAACAAATGGATTTGGAAAAAATCGAAAAAAACTTAGATCAACTTACCGAACGTGAACGAGATATAATTGTTCGAAGATTTGGCCTTGGCCATCATCAAGAAGAAACACAACAGGAAATTGCTAACTCCTACGGAATTTCCCGAAGTTATGTTTCACGAATTGAAAAGCGCGCACTTTTAAAACTGTACCGTGAATTTATTAAAAACTAAAGACGGGAAAAGGGGATAAGTATCCCCTTTTTCCTATAGTCGACGACGATAGTCTGCATCTGATGGCATACGCCAATCCGTCCGTGGAGAAAGAGAAATATCTAATACTTTAGGTCCGTCCGGCATAGCTGAACGTTTAAATTGTTGAGAGTAAAAACGACGATAGAAAATCTGTAAATATTCTAATAATTTTTCTTCAGAGAACTCGTCTTTAAATGCTTCTTTCATTAAGAGATAAATACGATCTTCTGTATCCCCGTTATTAAGCATATGATATAAAATAAAGTCATGAATTTCATATTTACCAATAATCTCTTCCGTATGTTGTGGCGTGTCAATTAATTCCGGTGAAATCGGAGTATCTAACACATCGGCCAATGTTTCTTGCAATAATTTTGCATCTTCTTCATTCATTGTTAATTCCTCTGATTGAAGGCACATAAACTGTTTAACCATAAACTTGACTAGTGTTTTAGGAATCCCTGCATTAATTGCATACATAGACATTTGGTCTCCATTATAAGTACACCATCCTAAGGCTAATTCGGACATATTTCCCGTTCCTAAAACTAAACCATTCATTTTATTCGCTAAATTCATTAAAATATTAGTCCGTTCGCGAGCCTGTGCATTTTCGTAAGTAATATCAATTTCTTTAGGATCATGACCAATCGTTTCAAAATGAGATAGGACAGATTCCCTTAAATCAATATCATGATGTGTAACTCCTAACACTTTCATTAATTGGTTAGCATTTTGATTTGTTCGTTGAGATGTTCCGAATCCTCTAATAGTATAAGCCATAATATTTTTACGTGGTATCTCAAGGAGGTCAAATGTTTTAGCCGCCAATAATAAAGCCAGAGTTGAGTCTAACCCACCAGATACACCAATTAAAACTTTATCCAATTTAGTGTGCTCAATTCGTTTAGCTAATCCTGCCATTTGAATATTCATCATCTCTTCAAATGCATCTTTTAAATCATTTTTTGGAACAAATGGAGTGGGATCAATGGTTTGTTCAAATTTATAGTGTTTATTTTCAACAAGATTAAATGGAATGTGCTTTATATAATCCATATTATCTTCTGCACTTTGTCTAAAAGAAGACGAGCGACGACGATCAAACTGAATATTAGAAATATCTAAATCAGCAAACATAACATTTAAATCCTCGCGTGAAAACATGTCTGATTCAGCTAATAATGTTCCATTCTGGGAAATTAAACTATGGCCACCAAAGACCCCGTCCGTCGTTGACTCGTACACCCCAGATGAACAATAAATATAACCTGCAGCAAGTTTTAAACTTTGAATACGAACTAAATCTTTACGAGTTTTACTTTTTAAGTAAACCTCATTACTCGTTGATAAATTTAAAATAACGTCTGCTCCATTCAACGCTAAACGTTGACTTGGAGATGAGGGAACCCATAAATCTTGACAAATTTCTACACCAAATGAAATTCCTGATTGATGATGATCAAAAATAAGTGATCCAAATGGAACTTTACGACCTAAAAACTCGATTTCATCATAATGTTTAACGATTTCATACCCGCGTGTAAACCAACGCTCTTCATAAAATTCCATGTCATTTGGAAGATAAAACTTTGGAATAACTCCTAAAATCTTATCCTTTTGGATGACAATAGCACAGTTATATAAATTTCTATGAATTGAAATTGGTGCCCCGACAGCGCACACCCCTTCAAACGGATTATTTATTAATAAGTGTTCAATGGCCGTTTTAACATCTTGCAATAAATATTCTTGAAATAATAAGTCTTGGCAAGTATATCCGCAAATAGATAGCTCCGGAAATACTAAAATTCCTGCTTGGTGATCTTGGGCTACTTGTAACGCCCTTAACATCACATCTACATTTGCCATCGGATCTCCTACTGAAACTTTCGGCGATGAAGTCGCCACTTTTAAAAATCCATGATAAAACATGAATTATTCACCTCTTCCATATAATTGATGTCTTTTAATATAATCGTCGACTGATTCCAATACTAAATCGGTACGATTAGGGTTTTCTCGATACATAGTTGATGAGATATCACGTTGATGAAAAGCATCTAGAACTATAAAACGGTCTTTAAAAGATGGGAATTGATTACTAATCAGTTGATTTACCTCAATATCATCACGTTTAAAGACAATTAATTTAAATGTTTTCATAAGTTGTTCATACTGAAACCAGTTCGGTAAATCTTTTAAATTATCTGCACCGATAATAAAGGCAATCTCCTCTTCTGGATATTTTTTTTGTAGTTGACTTAATGTTTCATAGGTCGTCAACACTTTTTCCGACTGAACTTCGATTAAAGATACAGAAGCCTGTGGTAATTTTTCACACAACAATTCTAACATCGCAACTCGATGCTTTGCCGTAATTAACCCTCTTTTAGGATAATCGTCCCCCACCGGTAAAAAATAGAATTTTTTACAGAAGTTTTGTTTTAAAATGTGCATTGCTATTTCATAATGTGCGATGGTGGGAGGATTAAAGGATCCGCCAAAAACAACAATCATTAATTATCACTCCTCTTTTCACTTCACTTTATTATGAACCAAATATTATTTTTCATCCAAGGAACCGAAAAGAAAACAATCGCCATTTAAATGCGATTGTTTCCCCTAATTTAAATCATTGATACAAGTTCAGATACCATCTCTGAAGATTCTTTCGCAGCTACTGTTAGAAACTCATTAAAAGAAATATGTGATTCTTTTCCGGCAATATCTGATAACGCACGAACAATTATAAAAGGTTTTTCATAATGATGGCAAACTTGTGCAACGGCTGCTGCCTCCATTTCAATTGCAATCACGGACGGGCAATTTTTTTTAATCAATTCCATTTGATCTAAACGATTAATAAAAGAGTCACCTGTTCCAATTGTTCCTAACCAATAATTTTTCCCGATTTTATCCAGAATAGATTCCACTTTTTTCACTAATGAAACATTCGATTCATAAATTGCGGGCATTCCCGGGACCTGCCCATAGGCATAATTAAATCCAGTGACATCTACATCATGATATAATGTGCCTGTTGAAATCACAACATCTCCTATATTTGCTTCCTCATGTAAACCACCCGCTGATCCTGTATTAATAACATAATCAATATTATAATGTTCAAATAGTAATGTTGTCGCAATGGCGACATTGACTTTCCCTATACCACTTTTTAACAATACAACCTCACGATGATTTAATTTTCCTTTTGTAAATTCTACATGAGCAATTGTTCTAACCTCTTCAACTTCCATTGCATCACGTAATAATGCCACTTCTTCTTCCATTGCACCAATAATTGCAATTGTCATGATTTTCAACCACCTTTTAAAATTTAATAAAAAAGAGCTGCTTTGAGGCAGCTCGGGTTTTATCGGACGTTTACGATTGCAATCGTTAAGACACCTTTAGGTGTAGAAACAACTGCCGTGTCACCTTGACGTTTTCCCATTAATGCTTGTGCAATAGGTGATTCATTTGAAATTTTTAAATCAAATGGATTGGCCTCTGCACTACCTACGATTTTATATGTTACCTCTTCTTTTGTTGCATCATCGCGGTATGTTACCGTTGACCCAATCGTAATAACGTCGCTTCCTTCATCCGATTCAATAACAACGGCATTCTTTAAAATATATTGTAATTCTTGAATGCGCTCGTAAACCATTGCTTGTTCTTCACGTGCAGCATCATACTCAGCATTTTCCGAAAGGTCCCCTTGAGCACGTGCTTCTTGTAACTTAACTTTAATTTCTTCCATTCGCACCTGCGTTAGGTGATCTAATTCATCTTGAAACTTTTTAATCCCCTCAAGGGTTAAATGTTGTTGTTTTTCTTTCATTAAAAATTCCTCCGAATCAATTGAAACCAGTAAGATTGATTATTTCAACTATATATTATACATGAACTTCATAATTTAGTAAATATTATACCATTAATCAAATTGAGGTGTACAATTGTTAAGTTAATGTCTTATTTATTATTCCATTTTAAGGATAAATCATACTATTTTTTTCAATTTTAAAAAGTAGTTTATAATTTTTTCATTCTTTCTATGCGCTTAAAATACTATTGATTTTTGTAATTAGTAAGTCTAAAGCTACTGCATTAGTTTTACCGTCAGGTACAATAATATCCGCATATTTTTTCGTAGGTTCAACAAATTCTTGGTGCATTGGTTTAACCGATTCTATATATTGAGCAATCACTGAGTCAATCGTACGTCCACGTTCTGTTGTATCTCTTAATAAACGTCGAATAAATCGGATATCATCATCACTTTCTACAAAGATTTTGATATCTAATAATTCACGGATTTTCACATCTTCTAAAACAAATAATCCTTCCACAATAATAATTTTTGTTGGATCAATTTTTTCAGTCACGTCGCTACGTGTATGCTGAGTATAATCATAAACAGGTTTCTCAATTGAATAACCAAGCATTAACTTTTTTAAATGTGTGACAAGTAATTCATTGTCCATTGAAAGAGGATGATCATAGTTTGTCTTAATTCTTTCCTCCATGGTCATATGACTTTGATCATTATAATAATCATCTTGTCGTAACAATGTAATCGTGCGATCTGAAAAAGCGTCATATAAAATACGTGAAACACTTGTTTTACCTGAAGCTGTTCCTCCAGCAACGCCAATAATTAATGGTTTATTCATCTTTCTCTACCTCATTTATAACAATATTTTTAAAAAAAGATTGGACCGATTTTCTAATCAGAGAATCAAATATCCTATCTTTTTTTTAGTATTTTCTATTCAACATCTTTCAATTCCAAATACGTAGTATACACTATCTTTTTTCAAAATTCAACAATATTTTTACCGAATTCTGTCTTTAATCCTCGGAATATCTTGACAAAAAGCCATAGTTTTTAACTATGGCTTTTTTATTATTTAACGTGTTTTCTCATCATATCGTTTTTATAAACTTTAAAAGGCACCTTGAATTTTAGCACTTGTTTTGGATGCCTAGCTACTTCTAACGCCTCACCACGTTCATCAAATAATTCTTCAATCGTCATAACCTGTGTCTTAATTTTAGGACCGAAAAATTCAACGACTTCACCTTTTTTAAAGTGATTTCGCTGTTGAAGTGTAACTTCTTGTGTTTGTTCATTATAATCAAGGACTAATCCAATAAACTCTTGGGTTGGATGTTCATCTCTATTATTAAACATTTGCTCCTCATGAGACGGAATTCCTTCAAAAAAGGCCGGCGCAGTTTCGCGATTTGCACATTTTGAGAGTTCCACTAATAAGTCTTCATCAAACACAAAATGATCCGGATCTTCACAGTATAAATCAATTAATTTACGGTAAGTACTTACTACGGTAGCAACGTAATGGATCGACTTCATACGCCCTTCAATTTTTAAACTATCAATCCCTAGCTCGATCATCTCGGGAACTGAGCGTAATAAATTTAAATCTTTTGGACTCATGGCAAACTTAATCTCGTCCTCATTAAATAAATGTGTCATCTCATTACCTTCATTTTTTACAAGGTCGTATTCCCAACGGCAAGACTGACAACAACCTCCACGATTAGAATCACGGGCAGTCATATGATTAGATAGTGTGCAACGCCCTGAATAAGCTATACACATGGCACCATGAACAAATGCCTCAATTTCAACATCTGTTTGATCCACAATCTCTTTAATTTCTTCCTTTGTCGTTTCACGAGCTAATACAACACGATGAAGTCCTTCCTGTTCCCAGAACTTAACTGCCATAACATTCATTGTTGATTGTTGCGTACTTAAATGAACCTCAACATTTGGTGCCACTCGTTTACATGTTTCAATAATTAATGGGTCCGCTACAATAATACCTGCCACACCAATTTCTCCAAGTGCAGTTAAATACTCTTCTAGCCCCTCCATATTCTCATTATGAGCAATAATATTCGTTGTAATATAAATTTTAGCTCCATATGGCTTGGCAAATTCTACGCCCTCACGAATTTCTTCTAATGAAAAGTTTTGAGCGTTTGAACGTAGTCCGAATTCTCGCCCACCGATAAAAACAGCATCGGCCCCATATACAACTGCAATCTTAAGCTTTTCAAGGGAACCTGCTGGCGCGAGTAACTCCGGTTTCTTTACAATCACACGTTTTCCATCCACGATGGCTGATACCTTCTGTCTTGCCATAATTACGTACTCCTCTCTCTATTTATTTTTATAAATTGACGGTTTATAGAAAAAGCCACGATCAAGTAATCGAGATACCGGTTGAATTTCTTCCATTTTTTTATACAATGCGCGTCCCACTTGGTTATATTTTGCTGGGTCCTCACAAAATAAATCGATTGCAAAACGATAAGCTTGTGTCACCGACAATAAATATTCACGAGATTTTAAAATTCCGTCCACTCTTAAAGCATCTACACCCGCTTCAATAAACTCAGCCAAGTCGTCGATCATACACACGTCACTTCCATTGAAAATATGTGTACCTTGGCCATCCTCAAATACCGGATAATATAGTTGGCGCTCTGGATCAAAAAGTTGCAACCCTTGCTCACGTGACTGAACCTTTTCAACGATTTGCCCTTGGAACTTCAAGTAATTTCCAACTAAATGGCGTCGCGATTGAAACATACAAATAGCACCATGTACTAAAATTTCAATCTCACCTTTCGCATGATCTTTAGTTTCAATAACCGAATGCTTCATAATTTCAGGTGCTAAAATCGTGCGGTTTACTCCACGGTCATACCAGTAATTAACTGTAAAATAGTTTGTTCCAAGCGTTTCACTACTCCAGTGTAGTGTCATGTGAGGCATAATTTCCCTAGCAAGCATATATGCCCCAGGATCCGAAAAGCGTAAAGCATCAATCTCCCATTTTTTAAGCTCCTCAAGATAGATTCTCAATTCCTTCAATAGGGCATTGGTCATGATCGCATTAATAGCTACGTAAACCTTTTTATGATGACGTTTAATTAATTGAACCGCTTCATATAATTCATCTTTATTAAAATAACCTGCTAAACGCAACCCAAACTTTTCATCACCGATAATAAACGCATCCGCACCGGCTTCGATTAAGGGTTCAATCTCATCAAAATGATGAGGCGTCACAACTAACTCTGGTTTTTTCATCTTATCAACTCACTTTATTATACTAACTTTCAACTTCATCTTTGTTTTCCATATCAGATCTTTCATGATGATTATAAGGGCAAAAGAACCTCTACCCCTTCCTTCTTTTAACATCATGAATCACACATCATTAGGAACACAATTTTCTCCCGCATCTTACTTTTCAACATAAATTTGTTCTAAAACAAATGTGAGATGCATATCTATGATTATAAACTACTTACTTTTTTTTTGCACTTATTTTGGCTTATTTTGTTTAGAATACTGACTTATTCACTAAAAAACACCGCAAACTAGCAGTGTTCTTTCAAAATTTCTTTGTTTTTCTTCATGCTAATGGCAACGCCATCTCCAATTGGTAATAATAAGGTATCATACCCTTCATGTTGTGCTAACCACTCATTGTATCTATTAATCTTACGAACCAACTGTTTCAAATTTCGACTTTGCTTTTGTTGATTATCAAAAATGTGACCGTGGAAGATTAAATTATCGCTAATAATCATTCCATCTTCTTTCAATAAAGGTTCATATTTTTCAAAAAACTTTTGATACTGCGCTTTAGCCGCATCAATAAAAATCACATCATATTGTAATATAGGAAGTTGATTATTTTCAATTTCTAGTGCATCTGCCTCGATTAAAACTACCTGGTTTCCAATAGACGCGCGTTCATGATAAGACACTGCTTCTTGATAACGAACAGGATCTCGCTCAATACTAACAATTTTCGTATGTGGTAAATGTCTAGCCATCATAAGTGAGGAGTACCCAATGGCCGTTCCAATTTCTAAAATAGCTGACGGATTTTTAATTCTTAACAATTGAAGCATCAATTCAAGGCCTTGTTCCTGAATGATTGGTACGTGATGATCCTCAGCGTACTTTTTCATTTCAATTGAAAGATCATCATGAATAATGGTCTTAAAACGACTCATAAGTTGTAATAATTGTTCATTCATTACCTTCTTCTCCTTACTGCTGTCGACATACATTTGTCCCTGCCTCATATGAAGGGAGTAGATATGCGCGATAAAAATTCATGTGTTCCTCATATGTTTCAAAGAAATGGGTTTTCCCGTCCACACAACCAAACATATCCGCTATAAAGAATAAATAAGAATGACTTACCGGTTGTAAGACAGCCTTAACGGCATCAATCGATGGATTGCTCACCGGTCCAATAGGTGCACCTGGCGTCACATATGTATTATACGGTGATTGCACACGTGTCATTGCCTCTGTCACTCGTACCGCATGTTCATCTAATGCATATAAAACCGTCATATCGCTTTGTAAGTACATTCCCGAATTGATCCGATTAAAAAAGACACCCGCTACCATTGGCATTTCCTCTGTGTTTTGGGTCTCCCCCTCAACAACGGATGCTAAAGACATAACCTCATGTACACTTAAGGGGCTCGTTTCAAATAATTCACGGATAGGATCCAGTTTCTTTTGGGTCACATCAAGCATCTGACGTGTTAGTTCATCCACGGTATATGCTCCTTTTGAAAATGAGTAAGTAATCGGATAAATATACCCCTCAAGTGGATATTTTATTCCGTCTTTTAAAATATCCTCGGTTAAAAACCAATAATCATTAATCAATTGATTTATATACTCTGAATTTTTCCACTCGGTTAATAAGTCTTCCGCTGTCAAGGAAACCAGTGGTGATACATTCGCTGCGACGTATTCTAAATCATACCCCTCAGGGATTGTCACTTTAACACTATCGGGTTCGACGACGAGCCCTTTTTCGAATTTTTGATACATTTGCTCAAGCGTCATCGATGGTGTTAATTCATACTCTCCCGCTTGGATATGAGACCAATCATGAAGACGTACAAGTAAATCGGCCATTTTCGGATGTTTAATCAGCCCAAGCGCTGCTAACTGTCGATTAACTTTCTTCGTTGTTGTTCCAGGCTCAATTGTATAATTAATCACTGTGTTATCTTGGGAATTGAACGGTTTAACGGTTGCCTGGTATAAGTAACCTCCATATAAAACGACAACCACTAAAACGATACATACACCCCAAGTAAAAACACGTACAGCTTTTCCCATTCATTTTCACCTCTAAAATAAGCAGTGTAAGAGTGGAGGCCTCCTCCATTCCTACACTGCTTTTTATCAATTATTCTGCACTTTCAGCCTCTTCGTCAGCTAAAAATGTATTAATTACTTCTTCAATCATATCCCATTCTGCATCTGTTTCTACAGGTAATAATTCTCCACCTTCGTTATTATTACTTGGAATATAAGCTGAAACATGTAAATCAACATTTCCATCAGCATCCTCGTGCTCTGCCCCTACTGGGTAGTAAACGACATATGATTTATTATAGTCATCTGAATCAAATGTAAATAAAATTTCACATAATAATTCATTTCCGTTTTCGTCAATAACTGTTAATTGATTTTCATCTAACATTGTTAACACCTCTTATTTTATTATTACACGAATGAACGTGCCTGGCTTGAATCCAGATAGCTTTGTAAAATGATGGTTGCAGCCATTTTATCAACAACTTTTTTACGTTTCCCACGACTTACATCCGCTTGGATTAATACGCGTTCAACTTGCATCGTCGTTAGCCGTTCATCCCATAAAATTACTGGAACGCTTGTTGCCTCCTCAAGTTTTTTAGCAAACTCTTGTGTCGCCTGACCGCGCTCTCCGATTGAACCATTCATGTTTTTAGGCAGTCCTAAAACGATTTTTGAAACATGTTGTGTTTTTACTAATTGTTGAACGTGTAAAATTGCTTTTTTATAATGATTCTCTTCAAAACGGAACGTTTCGACCCCGTGAGCCATCATACCTAATGCATCACTAATCGCGATACCTAACGTACGTGTTCCTAAATCTAATCCAAGTGTTTTCATTTTCTTGTTTCAACAAATTTTTCTAATAAAACTTCTAAGATTTCATCACGTTCAATTTGTTGGATTTTATTACGTGCTCCCTGATAACTTGAAATATATGCAGGGTCTCCTGAAATCAAGTATCCAACCACTTGATTAATGGGGTTATATCCCTTTGTTTTTAATGCCTCAAAGACATCGACTAAAATTAACTCAACTGTTTCATTTTGATTTAATTTATCCTCAAGTGCCTCATTTAGCATCATCGTATGATTTGAGATCATCATATTCACCACCCATAAATAGTCCTTAATCCTATTTTACAATATTGCATTGAGGATGAAAAGAACTATAAGTTATTTTTTAACCATTCGTCAACGCTTAATAAGGCATCTGCAATTTTAGTGATATCTTTAGCTCCAGCTTGTGCCATATCTGGACGGCCACCACCACCACCGCCGCAAACGCTTGCTACTTCCTTAACAATTTTACCGGCATGGACACCTTGTTTAACATAGTCTGCCGTTACCCCACAAGAAATAGCTACTTTTCCTTCTGAGGCACTTGCTAAAACGATAACAGCTGAGTCTAATTGTTGTTTAAACTCATCTACCATTTGACGAAGATGATTCATATCTACGTCCATTAATTGCGCTGTTAAAACCGTTAATCCATTAACCTCATGTGTATTATGAACAATTTCTTTCATTTTTAAATGCGATAATTTAGATTTTAATGATTCATTCTCACGATGAAGCTCTTTTACTTCGTCTAAAACTCCCGCAACTCGTTCTTCAAGTAGCGCCGGTTTCGTTTTAAGCGTTTCTGATACGTTTGTAAATCGTGTAATAAAGTGATTCATATATTCATACGCCGCTTGAGAGGTTACCGCTTCAATTCGACGCGTTCCGGCACCAATTCCAGATTCAGAAATAATTTTAAACAACCCAATTTCTGAAGTATTTGTGACGTGACATCCACCGCACAATTCGATGCTATACTCCCCAGCTTTAACGACACGTACAACATCTCCATATTTTTCACTAAATAAGGCCATTGCACCCATCGCCTTTGCCTCATCAATCGATTTTTCAAACACTTGAACTGGAAGTGAAGCCCAAATTTTTTCATTCACAATGGATTCGATACGTTGTAACTCTTCAGCCGTTAGACCTTGCATATTTGTGAAATCAAAACGTAAACGCCCAGCTGATACTAATGACCCCGCTTGATTCACATGATCACCAATTACATCTTTTAATGCTTGATGTAATAAATGTGTCGCTGTATGGTTTTTCGTTAAAGCCAAGCGATCATTCACTGTAATTGAGGACTTAACACGGTCATTTAAAGACAGGATTCCCTCAACGTTTATTGTGTGTAAGTGTTGACCATTTGGCGCCTTAATAACATCTTGCACTTCTACCGTTGCCTGTTGAGATACCATCGTTCCTCTATCAGCTACCTGCCCTCCACTTTCTGCGTAAAATGGCGTGCTATCTAAAATCACTTGACCTTGTCCCGATAATGACTCTACAACTTCACCATCTTTTAATAATAAAATCACTTGACCTTCTGATGTATATTGATCATATCCAACAAACGTCGATGGTGTTTTAAAATTCATAAGCGCCTCATTTTGAGATTGCATACTTGCTACATCTTCGCGAGCGTTACGTGCACGGTCTCGTTGAGCCTGCATCTCTTGATCAAACCCATCTTTATCAACACTAAAACCTGACTCTTCCGCATACTCTAATGTTAATTCATACGGGAATCCATACGTATCGTAAAGCATAAAGGCATCTTTCCCTGAGATAATTTTTGTCTTACTTTTCGCCATTAAATCATTTAAGATTTTTTCTCCATCAGCAAGTGTTTGACGGAAACGATCCTCTTCAGACTTAATCACCTTTTGAACGAGTTCAATTTTATCTAACACGTATGGATAATAATCTTTCATGATATCCGCTACAACAGGGACTAACTCATACATAAACGCACGATCAATTCCTAAATTTTTACCATAACGAACAGCGCGGCGAAGTAAACGACGTAAGACGTAACCTCTTCCTTCGTTTGAGAGTAACGCCCCATCAGCCACCGCAAATGTTACGGTTCTTACATGATCGGCAATAACTTTAAAAGCAACAGCCGTTTCATTCGTGTATTTCACACCTGAAATTTGTTCTGTTTTTTTGATAATTGGCATAAATAAATCGGTATCGAAATTAGTTTCTACCCCTTGTAAGACGCAAGCCATACGTTCAAGCCCCATCCCGGTATCTATATTTTGATTTGGAAGCAACGGATACTCACTACGATCTAATCCTTCTTTAGAATTAAATTGTGAAAAAACAATATTCCAAATTTCAATGTAACGATCATTTTCAATATCTTCCTCCAATAAACGGAGTCCAATATTTTCTGGATCATATTTTGGACCACGATCAAAGAAAATCTCTGTATTAGGACCACATGGACCTTCTCCAATTTCCCAGAAATTATACTCTAATTTCACGATATGTTCTGGTTTAACTCCAAGTTTAATCCATAAATCATACGTTTCTTTGTCACTTGGATACACCGTTACATAAAGTAAATCCTTATCAAAACCAAACCATTCTGGAGAAGTTAATAATTCCCATCCCCAAGTAACAGCCTCCTCACGGAAATAATCACCGATTGAAAAATTTCCCAACATTTCAAAGAATGTATGATGGCGCGCCGTTTTCCCTACATTTTCAATATCATTTGTACGAATTGATTTCTGTGCATTTGTAATTCGTGGGTTGTTTGGAATTTCACGCCCATCGAAGTACTTCTTTAACGCTGCGACCCCACTATTAATCCATAATAAAGTTGGATCATTTGCCGGAACTAATGATGCCCCTGGCTCGATCATATGCCCTTTAGATTTAAAGAAATTTAAATACATTGAGCGAATTTCTGAACCTGTCATATATTTCATCGTTTATCACCTCTTAAAATGAGTATAAAAAAAGCCCTTATAAATTAAGGACGATGTGAACGCGGTACCACCTTATTTTTGTTTTTATGAAAAAAACAACACTTAAAGGCGATAACGGTGCTAACCGATAGGTTTTACCTACACTCAAGAAGTAGCTTTCGAGTATTTTTCATTAGGGTTTATCTCAGCCTAGAAACCCCTCTCTGTGGAATTACAAATCTCTACTTTCTTCTATCAACATTTTGTTATTCGACTCTATTTTATCGATTTTACGTCAGAGTTTCAAGCTTTTTTTTATATTTCGTATAACTATCGATCAAAAAGTTTTTCATTTAATCTAAAAAGAGCCTCCCCTAAGGGAGGTTCTTTTAAAATGGCATCATATCATGAAAGTAATCTTGCCAACATCCAATATTTTTTCGATACTTTTTCATTTGACGTTGAAATTGTTTTTTATAATGACATGGGTCTTCTTGATAAGCTACTGTCACAATAAACACTAAAATAAATAATACTAGTAGAACTGCTTTTTTCACACCATTCACCTCACTTCAACATGATAGTTTTAGTTTGGTTCATTTTATTTTTTTTATGTTAATATTCAAAAAAAATTTATCCTACTCGTCCATAAAATCATAGGGCGTGACTCCTTCAAGTTCCACCTCATCCAAATATTCAAATGGAATTCCATGTTCCTTAAAGTACTCCTCAAATGGATTTGTAATCGTTGTGTGTTCCTTTTGCATTTCAAAGCGTAATTTTAACGTTGTTTGCCGTTCATCTCCCTCATTTTTTACCCCTTTATCCAATGCCAAATACTCCCCAATAATAATGAGAGATTTTTTTGCCCGAGTGATAGCAGTATAAATTAATTTTTTTTGAAGCATCACGTGATAGGCATGAGTCATTGGAAGGATGACAATCGGATACTCTGAACCTTGAGATTTGTGAACAGAAACACAATAAGCATGGGTTAAATTTTGCAAATCACCTTTTTTATAACTTACCTCTTTTGAATCAAAACACGCGATAAGCCGGTCTTCCTTCTCTTCATTTTCATTCTTATAAGAAATCCCGATAACTTCACCAACGTCGCCATTCATAACCCCCGTTTCAGGTTGATTAGATAGTTGTAATACTTTGTCACCAATCCGAAAAATTCGTTGACCGAATACCATCTCCCTTTTATTTGAATCATCAGGGGGATTAAAGATTGCCTGCAACATTTCATTAATCGCGTCAATTCCACATTCTCCACGATACATCGGAACTAACACCTGAACGTCGTTTGCCGTATACCCTTTTGAAAGTGCATTTTCAACAATCTTCTTCAAGTAAAGCGGTATTTGTTGATGTGGTGATTCAACATATAAACGATCTGTTTTTTTTTCTCTTAAGTCGTTTGGTAGCCGATTATTCTTTACGGCATGAGCTAACGCAATAATCGACGAATCTTGCGCCTGTCGGTGTACTGTTGTCAAACGCGTTAATGGAATGGCCCCACTTTCAATTAAATCCTTTAAAACTTGCCCTGGACCTACCGATGGCAATTGATTATCGTCTCCTACTAAAATGACTTGAGCACCCGTTTCAATACATTGAAACAGCTGAAAGGCAAGCAGTGTATCTAACATTGAACTCTCATCAATAATAATTAAATCATAATCTAATTGAGAAAACTCATCATGTTGAAAAACACCGTCAACACCATATCCAAGTAACCGATGAATAGTTGAGGCCTTTAATGTCGTCGTTTCCGTCATCCGCTTAGCAGCGCGCCCCGTCGGGGCAGCTAACGCAATTGGAAATTTCTTTTCAGAGGTTGCGTATTGGCTAGGGTCAAGTGTGATTTTATGTAGTAAGGAATAAGCCTTTAAAATTCCTTGTACCACTGTAGTTTTTCCAGTTCCAGGTCCCCCCGTAATAATACTAACCGGATATTTTAGAGCCATTTGAATAGCCTCTTCTTGTTCCTTCGAATACGTGATTGACATCTCCTTGACCAACCGTTTCATTACTTCCTCTAGTTCCTTATCATTAATCGAATCTTTTGTCTGTAACCTTAAAATCGATTCAACGATTCCCTTTTCACTATTTACGAGTAACGGAATAAATAAGAATTCGCCTTCAATATAAATTTTTTTCTTCTGGATAAGTGATTGAATTTGTTGATCAATCTGAGAAAAATCAAGAAGTTGAGCAGACTTTTGATTTAAATACTGAAGAGCACTTTGTACGAGTTGCTTATGATAGACATACGTATGCCCTCTTTGAATAGCGATTTGATCTAGTACATATAGAAGTGCGGCACGAATTCGACGTGGATCATCCAATGAAATACCTAATCTTTTTGCCAGTTCGTCTGCCCGTAAAAATCCGACTCCTTCAATATCCTCAATAAGCCGATAGGGGTTCTCTTTAATTATTTCTAACGCCTGGTATTGATAGCGTTTAAAAATTTTCATGACAAGTTTCGGACTTAAATCGTATCCATAAAGAGGAGCTAAAATTTGCTCAGTCCCCTGCTGATCAACCAACGTCGCATATAGCTTATCCGCCAATTTTTTTGATAGCTTAGGTACTTTCTCTAACGCTTCGCGATTGTTTAAAATCACATTAATCGCGTCGTCCCCAAGTGTTTCAACAATTTTTTCAGCCGTCTTTTGTCCGATCCCCTCAAAAATATCACTACTTAAGTAATGCACCAGAGAAGATTTCCCCCTAACCGCGATACTTTCGTAGGCATTCACCTGAAACTGCCACCCATACTTCGGATGTTTGATTAGATTCCCCTTAAATCGATACGTTTTGTTTTCTGTTAACTTAGGAAAATAACCCGATACCGTCACCTTGTAATAAGTTTTATTTTCCGTTAATCCAATCGCTTCACATACTTTTTCATCTACAACTTTGTACGCTAATTGAATTTGCTCCTCGGGACATTGGTGTTCGGTAACTACTATTGTTCCTATTGAAAAACCATTATCCTCGTTATAAAAGATTGAATCTAAAAATATTCCCTGAATTGAGTTGACTTCTTCCATCAACGTCACCCTCTCTTAATACATTCGACGCTCACCGTCTTTAAAGGCTGCCTCGATACGTCCACCACCTAGGCATACATCCCCTAAATAAAAGACAGCCGCCTGTCCAGGGGTTACTGCACGAACCGGATCTAAAAGTCGAACCCTTAATAGTTCCCCTTCCATCCATTCAAGTTCAACTGGAACATCGGGTTGACGATAGCGGAATTTAGCCGTGCATTTGAAAACGCCTTTAAACTTCTCTGTTGGAATCCAGTTGACATTTGATACGTGTGCTTCATCTGCATAAACATATTCATTCTCAAAACCTTGACCCACATATAAAATATTTTTTTCTAAATCTTTTCCAATAACAAACCAAGCATCACCTTTACCACCAATACCCAGTCCTTTTCGTTGCCCAATTGTATAATACATCAGTCCGATATGTTCACCTAAAACTTCCCCGTCTAATGTTTGCATAGTCCCAGGTTGTGCGGGTAAATAGTTTTGTAAAAATTGGGTGAAATTACGTTCACCAATAAAACAAACTCCTGTTGAATCCTTCTTTTTAGCCGTTGCTAAATCCAACTTTTCGGCAATTTCACGAACCTCAGACTTTTGTAATTCCCCGACTGGAAATAACGTTTTACTAAGCTGTGCTTGTGTTAATTGGCTTAAGAAGTACGTCTGGTCTTTGTTGTTATCAACCCCACGTAACATTCTCACCTCTTCGCCATGTTCAACACGCGCATAATGTCCCATAGCAATATAATCGCAGCCAAGCCCCATCGCATAGTCTAAAAAGGCTTTAAACTTCACTTCTTTATTACACATAATATCTGGATTCGGGGTGCGGCCCGCCTTATACTCGTCTAAGAAATACATAAAGACGCGATCCCAATACTCTTGAACAAAATCCACACGATGAAGTTTAATTCCTAACTGATCGGCGACTGCCTTAGCGTCCATATAATCTACTTCCTGTGGACAGACCGCATCATTAACGGTAGGATTTCCTAATACATCCGAATTTGCGGCACTATCCCAATTTCTCATAAAAACACCTTCGACATCATAACCTTGCTCTTTTAATAAGTACGCAGCAACTGACGAGTCAACACCACCTGACATTCCGACGATAACTTTTTTTCCTTTATTTAAACTCATTTTTGAAACCTCCAATTTTCTCATACTTTACTACGGTTTAATTCATCAAACTATAGGGAATCCCATCTTTATTATAAAGGCTCCTCCACCTAGTACGATACAGCCTCACATAAAAACATTAAAACATTTATAGCGCCACTCATAAAAAAACTCATAATTTTTGATACGAGAAGGGATTAAACCGGATGATACAAAAATATTCATTATTTTACACGCATTATTTGAGATCATCTTTTGACACATAACCTTTAATTTAATAGGGATCGTTTACTCTATTATCGAACATTCGACCCCTATTCTATTCTTTATTATAAGCAAAATCTTAAAGATAAGCAATATTTGATAAGTTTCGCCTTCTTCAGTACTATAAATAAAAGGTTCTATAATATTTGGTGTGGGTGATGCCCACACCTCTTTTATTGGAATTAAAAAATAAGTACAAAAAAAGAGACATAACGTCCCAAATTCTATACAATGTAATCGACCAAAAAAACACGAAAGGATTGGGTTTATGTCTCACACTAATTGTATCTCAACTTTACTTGATTTAAAAGATAAAAATATTACTTTTTCAAAAAATTGTATCCAAGAAACTCAGATTAAGAATGTTCGTTCTAAACTTATTTTGGGAACTCTTTCTTTTCAACCGACTCGTTGCTACCACTGTGGTCATTCTTTTGACTCAAATATCATTAAACACGGCTTCAAAACTTCACGTATTAAGCTAGTCAAAATTTCCGGATTTGATGCTTATCTAGACTTAAAAAAACAACGTTATAAATGCCGTCATTGCGACCGAACATTTACCCTAGAAACATCTCTTGTTAACCCTAATTGTTTTATTTCCACTCCCGTAAAACAAGCCATCTTTTTAGAAGCTAGTCATAAGAAATCCGAAACAGATATTGCACGTGAGCTTAACGTTTCTCATTCAACCGTTAACCGCGTCATTCATTCTTCCTATGAAGAACAGCCGCTTCCCTTTAATTCTCTCCCAAAAGTTCTTTGTTTTGACGAGTTTAAGTCGGTTAAATCGGCCGAGGGAGCAATGTCCTTCATTTTTTGTGATGCGTCCAATGGAAAGCTAATTGATATCGTTGAAGACCGTCGCTTAAGTACACTAAGGACTTATTTTATGCGATTTTCTAAAGCAGCTCGTGAAGGTGTAACCCACGTCGTCATTGACATGTACGCCCCTTATATGACACTCATTAAAGAGGTATTCCCTAAGGCTAAGATTGTTTTAGATAAATTTCATATCGTTCAACTAGTCTCTCGTGCTCTTAATAAAACACGCATTCGTTTCATGAATCAAAATAAAGAGTTTTATAATAAATTCAAATATTATTGGCGACTTCTCTTAAAAGCCCAAGAAGATCTTAATGCCACTCATTACTTCTATTCCAACTGCTTCAAAAAGATGATCTCTCAACAAGAAATTATTGACTTTTTATTAGCCCTAGACCCTGAACTAAAGGAGACTTATGATTTCTACCAAACTGTCCAACAGGCTATTAAACTTCGTAACCTTGAAATATTTCATCATGCCATTCAACACCCCTCTGACCTGCTTTCACACGAAATGAAAACAGCTTTAAAAACACTCACTCATTATCAAGATTATGTCAAAAATACTATCGAAACTCCTTATACAAATGGAGTACTCGAAGGAATTAACAATAACATTAAAGTCATTAAACGTATTGCCTTCGGATACCGTAGTTTCTACCATTTCAAAGCAAGAATTTTGATTATTCATAAATACACTTTTGAACAAAAAAAGAAGAGGAACCAAGCCGTCTAAAGAATGGCCTAATTCCTCTTGATTACATGTATAGATTTTATTCACCCACACGATTTGACAAAGAGCCAAATAAAAGGTAAATAAACTAAACTGGTTAGTTTACTTACCTACCATCCACCCACGATAATAAGCGAGGGGCTATCTTAATTATTAAATTAACGTTTCCCTTTATCGTATGGTTCTCCAGCTGCTTTTGGTCCAACTATATTACGACTAAAGACCATTAGAGCAACTAATGTCATCACGTAAGGTAACGCGTTATAAAATTCCATCGGAATTTCAAATGACTTTAATGTATCATTAATAATCGCTAACTGACCTAATGTTTTCATAAATCCAAAGAAAAACGACGCAAATAAAACTCCCCATGGATTCCATTTACCAAAGATAAGAGCTGCAAGAGCCAAGAATCCAAGCCCAGCTACTGAACCATTGTATTCATTCGATGTCGTTACAATAATAATCGCACCTCCAAGTCCTGCTAAGAAACCAGAGGCTAACACACCGATATAACGCATTTTATAGACGTTAATCCCCATCGAATCTGCCGCTTGTGGATGCTCCCCACATGCACGTAATCGTAAGCCGAATGAAGTTTTAAATATAATATACCACGCTAGCACCACTAATCCTAAAACAATAAAGGTTGTCGCATACATTTTACTAAAGAATAGAGGACCAATAACCGGAATTTTAGATAAAATAGGAACATCTAAACGTGAAACACCTTTAACAATACTTATATTCTGACTTCCTGTCAGTGTTCGCGCTAGGAAAATAGTTAACGCGGGAGCCAATAAGTTAATAGCTGTTCCGGAAATAACTTGATCGGCTTTTAAATTAATACTTGCATAAGCATGGAGCAATGAAAAGGCACAACCAGCCAATCCACCGAGTAAAATACCAATCCAAATCGTTGCATCGCTTCCTGCATAATATTGATTAATAAATAATGCTGTCGTAAATCCACCAACAATCATTAATCCTTCAAGGCCGATATTGACAACCCCACTACGCTCACTAAATAGACCACCTAAAGCTGTCACTAACATTGGCGCTGTAAAGGCAAAGGCATACGGCATCATTGAAACAATAAAATCCCACATTATTTCGCACCTCCGTCTTTTTTCTTAGAAGCTATTTTTTTAAAGAAGCTTTGGAGTAATAATGAAATGGCTGAGAAGTATATAATCGTTGAAATAATAATATCAATCAATTCACTCGGAATCTCAGTCATGGCTTGCATAAATGCTCCCCCAACTTTCATAAATCCAAATAAAGCTGCTGATAAAAAGACCCCAATTGGTGTATTTAATCCAAGTAAGGCTACCGCAATTCCATCATACCCTTGCGTTGGTAACACCCCAACTTTGATATGATCCGTATACCCGACATAAAACGTCGCTCCAGCAAGTCCAGCTAAAATCCCTGCAATGATCATTGAAAGAATTACGTTTCGTGTAGCCTTCATCCCTGCATATTCTGCTGCATGATGATTATATCCAACGGCCTTTAATTCATAACCAAAAGTTGTTTTTTCAAGGATAAACCAAATGATAAAGCAAGCAATAATCGCAAAGATTAATCCTAAATTTACAGCAGAACCACTAAAGAATTCAGTCATAGCAGCCATTTTTAAAGATGCTGTTTCTGCAATCGTTGCCGATTCTGTAGAATACTTTCCAGGAATTAATGTTTTCACCGCATATTGCACGCTCCATAGCGCAATATAGTTCATCATAATTGAGGTTACTACTTCATGAATCTTAAATTTTGCTTTTAAAATTCCGGGAACAATTGCCCAAATACCACCGGCAATCATAGCCCCTAAAATTACAACAATCAAATGAATCATTCGTGGTAAATCAAGCGTTACCCCTAAGTAAACAGCCATAAATCCACCAACTAACATCTGACCCGGAACACCAATGTTAAACAGTCCCGTTCTAAACGCAAAGGCCACTGATAATCCTGTCAAAACTAATGGGGTCATCTGTAACAATCCATTTCCGAACTGTTTTAAATTACCTGATAAAATTCCTTTAAACCCACCTTGAAATAAATAAGTAAATCCTTCAAATGGATTATATCCAATCAAGAATAAAACGATAAATCCAACTAAAAATCCAAGAATAACTGAAGCAAACGGTGCTAATTTCTTCTGAACAGCATCATCCGACAAATTAAACTTCATGTTCTTCATTACTGTTCACCTCTTTCACGTCCGGCACCCGCCATTAATAATCCAATTTCTTGTTCATTCGTTTTTGCCGCATCTAAAATTCCTACAATCTCACCTTCATAAATAACGGCAATTCGATCAGAAACATTTAAAATTTCGTCTAACTCCAGAGAAATTAACAGGACGCCACGTCCCTTATCACGCTCTTCAATTAATTCACGATGAACATACTCAATCGCACCGACATCAAGCCCACGTGTTGGTTGTGCCGCAATCAATAATTTTGGTGAACGAACAACTTCACGTCCAATAATTGCTTTTTGTTGATTTCCACCCGACATACTGCGCGTAATTGTCTGGCTTCCCTGTCCACTGCGGACATCAAAACGTTGAATCAACATTTCCGATTGCTCTCTAATTGCTTGACGATTTAAAATTCCACCTTTACTAAAAGGTTGTTGATAATACGTTTGTAAAATAAAGTTATCTTCTAGTGAATACTCTAAAACAAGTCCATGCTTATGGCGATCCTCAGGAATATGTCCAATACCAGCTTCTGTTCTTTTACGTACAGATAATCGACTGATATCCTCTCCACCTAACTTCACCGTCCCTCGATCAGCTGGGCGTAATCCCGTAATCGCCTCGATGAGTTCTGTTTGACCATTTCCTTCAATTCCCGCAACTCCTAAAATCTCGCCTTCGTATACTGTTAAAGATAGCTGTTTTAAAGCATCTACACCACGGGCATTTTTCACACATAAATCATTAACTTCAAGAACTGGTGCACCCATTTTAGCTTCTTTCTTATCTAGTTTAAATGTCACTTTTCGCCCAACCATTAAATCAGCTAAATCCTGTTCTGTGACCTCATCAACGACAACCGTCCCAATTCCCTTTCCTTTACGAATAATCGTACAATGTTTAGCAATCGTCTTAATTTCTTTCAACTTATGTGTGATGACAATAATCGACTTTCCTTCTGCCGTTAATTGTTTCATAATTTTCATTAAATGATCAATTTCTTGTGGGGTCAAGACAGCCGTTGGTTCATCAAAAATTAAAATATCTGCATTACGATAAAGCATCTTTAAAATCTCAACACGTTGTTGCATTCCGACAGAAATATCTTCAATTTTTGCATAAGGATCAACATGTAAATTATAATGTTTTGATAACTCAGCCACACGCTTCGCTGCTTTTTTAATATCTATACATCCTCCGCGTAACTTCGGTTCACTCCCTAAAATAATATTTTCTGTGACCGTAAAATTATGAACTAACTTAAAGTGCTGATGAACCATCCCAATTCCAAGCTCAGTTGCAATGTTTGGATTGGTAATCTTCACTTCTTTTCCTCGTACCTTAATACAACCACCATCTGGTTTATACATTCCGAATAAAACGCTCATTAAGGTCGATTTACCGGCACCATTTTCCCCTAAAAGGGCATGAATTTCTCCCGGTTCCACTTGTAACGTAATATTATCATTTGCTTTAATTCCCGGGAACTCTTTTGTGATATTGAGCATCTCAATTACGTATTCCATTGCTTTACCCCTTTCTGTACACTTTGTTCTGTCCTCTGTAGCATCCTGTCTGTATTCCAATCCAAGTTACTGCTACTAACCTGCCCTCACCTGGTCATCGCTTCAATAAAAATAATCGTACCTTCTCTTTTTAAAAAGATACATGTTTCATCATTAAGCAAACTTGGTCTGTTAAACATGAGGTGATAAATGACACTATGGATGATTATCCATTCCTATTTATTATAGAATAATTTAATTAGACTAATCAATAAAAAAATATCGAATATTGTAATATTTCATCGCTTCTTTCTTTTTATTAACATCTTCACATAAAAACTGATATTGTCTAACTGGGGATTCCCCTTCTCACTACTAAAAAGGTAGCCATCATGCTTAAAGAATGATGGCCACCTTTCCACTTTTATTAAAAATCACTATTCTCCTGATAAGTTAAGAGATTCAAAATTATATCCGTATTCAGTTAATGTTTTTTCTACACCCGCTAAATCACTCGGAACAACTAAAGACCCATCTTTCATCATCCCATAAATTTTATCTGTCTCTGATTTCGTTGTTTCTGATAAATTTGGATTTTCTTTAGGTAACCCGATGGCATCGCTTTTTGCGTCTAATGTCACAACTTTTCCACCATCAAAGTTTCCATTAACCGCTTGATTAATAGCATCATATGCTGCATTATCAATACGTTTAATTGCTGACGTTAAAATCACTGAACGACCATCTGATAAAAGACCGTCTTCATATTGATCAACATCGACACCAATGACATAAACATTTTCTCCAGCCTCAGCGCGCTCTTTCCCTTCAGCAATAACACCGCTTCCAACCGCTCCAGCAGCTGTGAAAATAATATCGATTCCTTTATCGTACATTCCACCCGCTTGAGTTTTTCCTCCAGCTACATCAGTGAAAGTTCCATTATATAAATAATCTGCTACCTCTACACTCGTCCCAAGGTTAGCATTAGCATACGCCACACCCATCACAAATCCATATCCAAACTTTTGAACGGCTGAACTTACCATTCCACCTATAAATCCAACTTTATTTGTTTTTGTTTCTAAAGCTGCTGAAACCCCTGCTAAAAACCCTGCTTCTTGCTCAGCAAAATAAATAGCTAATGTATTATCCGTTACCGTTTCATCTACTTTCTCGTCTACTTTGACACGCGGTTGTCCATCAATAATAACAAATTTTTTATCTGGATTTTCAACTTGTAATTTAGCAATTGCTTCTTCAAACTTAAATCCAGGCGCAATAATCATTTCATAACCACTTGCAAATAAATTATCGGCTGCATCTAAGAAGTCTTGCGTTGCTTCACCTGTTGGTTTAAGGTATTTTGTTGAAATTGTTCCATTTTCTTCTCGGTAACGCTCAATTCCTTCCCACGTTCCTTGGTTAAATGACTTATCATCGATATTTCCTAAATCTGTCATCATCCCGACCTTAAGTTTTACATCAGCTGATGCTCCTTGTGATCCATTGTTGTCTGCTCCTTTACCGCAAGCAGTTAATCCCACTGTCGCTACAAGTGCAAGTGTTAACATAGAAAATTTCTTTTTCATTTTTGTATGGCCTCCTCATAAAAAATACACTATTAGTGTAACAAATTCTATTTTTATTGTAAATATCTAACGTTATTTTTTTATAGAAAAAGACAATTTTCTCTATTTTATTCATTTTCGACAATATCCAGCCAAAAAAAAGCGATACCCCATACATTTTAGGTATCACTTTTTTAAAGGTTTTAATTATTTATAATTAATTGTACTTGCATCATATCCAACTTCAGATAAGTAAGATTCTAAAGCATCTGCAGTCGCTGGAACAATAATTTCTTCCGTTTTAATTTGCGCTAAAACTTGGTCTACTTTTTCTTGTGTTTCTGTACTTAAATTAGGATTTTTTTCTGGTAATCCAATTCCATCTGTTTTGGCATCCATTGTGATGATTTGTCCACCAGGGAATTTTCCTTCACCATATGCTTTTAAAGCATCATATACAGCAGTTCCGACCTGTTTAATTGCCGAAGTTAACACAACAGAGTGTCCGTCACTCATTAATCCTTCATCATATTGATCAACGTCTACACCAATAACATAAACATTTTCACCATTTTCTGTACGGGCCTTCGCCTCATTAATAACACCATTTCCAACTGCCGCTGCTGCTGAGAAGATGATATCAATTCCTTTATCATACATTCCACCAGCCATCATTTGTCCACCTTGAACGTCGTGGAAAGTTCCTTGATATTGATAGTCAGCTATTTCAACATTTGTTCCAAATGTTGCATTTGCGTAAGCAACACCCGCTACATATCCCCAACCAAAACGTTCAACAGCTGGAATTTGCATCCCACCGATAAACCCTACTTTACCTGTTTGTGATTGTAACGCTGCCGCTACTCCTGATAAAAATCCTGCTTCTTGCTCTGCAAAGAAAATAGATAATGTATTTTCCCCAAGAGGTTTAGGTTCCCCTTCTAAAATAACAAAAGAAATATCTGGATTAGCAGTTTGAAGCTCTGTAATTGCCTCCTCAAATTTAAATCCAGGTGCAACAATGACATTATTTCCAGCCATCATCAAATTATCTGCTGCACTTAAATAATCTGCTGTCGTTTCACCACTAGGTTGTACGTGTTGTCCTTTAACTCCTTTGTGGTCTTTCATATATGCTTTAATTCCTTCCCACGTTCCTTGGTTAAATGACTTATCGTCAATCGTTCCTGAATCAATCATCATTCCCACTTTAAACTTCTCTTGAGTCGTTTCCGATGTTGAATCTGAACCACCCTTATCCTTTTGGCAGGCTGTTAACATTACCACAGCAACCATTATTATCACGAACATTGATGTAAATTTTCTCATAATAATCCTCCTAGTTCTAAAATTCCTTGAATAAGTCTATCAAAAAGAGGATGTTTTGTAAATATTTATCGAATATTTACTTTTTTATTTTTCATTACTCTTATTGACAATTAATATTATTAGAAATTTTATCAATTTTTATAAGAAATTTAAATCAATTTCAAAAAATTATTTCCATATTTAAGCTCTACTAACTCTCTCTTCTTTTAATCACATATTATAGATTTGTAATCATTTCGTGATATTGGGTTTCGGTCATGAGAACCTCTCGTGGCTTGCTTCCCTCACTCGGACCAATTAAACCATTCATCTCTAAATCTTCAACAATTCGTGCCGCCCGATTATAACCAATTCTAAATCGCCGTTGAAGAAGTGAGGCTGATACCTTCTTCGTTTCAATAATATATGCTAAAACCTCTCGCATCAGTGGATCCTCAAGGGTTTGGGCCTCATTTTGAATTTGTTCAATGTTTTCTAAAAAGTCTTGCTTCACCTCGTCTACGGCAACTTGCGACTTAATAAATTCGACGATTCGAATAACCTCTTCATCCGAAATAAATGCTCCTTGAACACGAGTCGGATTAGAGGCTCCCATCGGTAGAAATAGCATATCCCCTTTTCCAAGTAATTTTTCAGCGCCTGGCATATCGATAATCGTACGTGAGTCAACTGCCGAAGATACCCCAAAAGCAATTCGCGAAGGAATATTAGCCTTGATAACCCCGGTAATAACATCCACTGATGGGCGTTGTGTTGCAATAATTAAATGAATCCCAGCTGCACGTGCCATCTGTGTTAAACGCATGATACATTCCTCAACCTCTTTTGAAGCCACCATCATCAAATCAGCTAACTCATCAATAATAACAACAATAAATGGTAGAGGAGCTTTATGGCCGCCTTCTCCTTCATTATAACCTCTCACATATTCGTTATAACTTTCAATATTACGTGTTCCGCTCTCGCTAAATAGTTCGTAACGATACTCCATCTCTGAAACAACCTTTTTAAGTGCAAGTGAGGCTAAGCGTGGGTCCGTAACAACAGGGGCTAATAAATGGGGAATCCCATTATAGCCATTTAACTCAACTTTCTTAGGATCAATCATTAACATCTTTACCTCGTTAGGTGTAGAGCGCATCAGGATACTACAAATAATAGTATTGATGCAGACTGATTTTCCAGATCCCGTTGCTCCCGCAACCAGTAAGTGAGGCATTTTATTTAATGGAGAATAAACAGTCTTTCCAGAAATATCTCTCCCAAGGACCATCAATAATTTTTCCTTTTGCTGTTTATGCGGAACCTCTTTAACAATTTCTTTGAATGTTACCAACGTTTGTTTAGGATTAGGAACTTCAATTCCAATCGCTGATTTTCCCGGTATCGGCGCTTCAATTCGAATACCTTTTGCGGCTAATGCAAGTGCAATATCATCCGTCAAATTTAAAATTTTACTAACTTTAACGCCAACATTAGGTAGAATTTCAAATCGTGTAACCGAAGGACCAATATGAACTTCCTGCACCTTAGCCTTTACGTCAAAATTTTTAAAAGTATCCTCTAGTTTTCTCGCCTGTGATTTAGCACTCACCAACAATCTTTGTGAATGATTAGTCTGTTGGTAATCAACAAGTAGATCCAAAGGAGGAAGAACATAATTCTCATCTTTTAACACTTGTATTTCAGTCTCAAGAATAGGTTCTTGTTCAACTAAAGGTTGGTGTTTATCAAACTCTTTAATTTTAAACTCTTCTTCCTCAATATGTTCCTCTTCGTCTGTTTCCTCAACTTCTAACAGTTCCTCTTCATCCACACTTTCATTTAGCAGTGTCACTACAGGTTCGTGAGTCGTTGCATCTGTTTTCCTCACACGCTCTCTACTTGTTGTTGGCACACGCTTTTTATGTCGAACACTTTGACGTTGCTTCATCTGATAATCGCGAGCCTTTTCATAAAAATCTTTCACTGTTAAATCAAAAATCAGTAATGTTCCATAGCAAAGAACAAATAACGATACAATATACAGACCATTTGTTGTGACTAAAGGAACAAGTAATCCGTAAATAATCGCACCCGCCAATCCTCCTCCTGCCGTAAAAGAATTATTTAAAATATCATTTGAAAAATAGTATTTTAACATCCCTTCAAGAATGGGAATATTATGCGCCTTAAATTCACGGTATACCGGCAGATGACTAAAAACGATTAACGAAACGAAAACTAATCCCCATCCTATTTGCTTCGAGTTAAACGGACCAGGGCTTTGTCGTTTTACAATAAAACGCCACCCATAAATTATCATCGCAATTGTAAGTACCCAAAAAAACTCTCCAACTAAAAATAATCCTAATTTTTTCAAAAAAGTCCCAATAATACCTAGTTGGCCAATCATTAAAATGGATAGTAAGACGAGTAATATACCAACTAATTCATACCCTATTCCTGTTAATTTAACTTTCTTTTTACGTTCTTTCCTTGCCATACTCTTACCTCAATCATTTCATCTTTAAAAACTGCTTCTATTATCTCATAAAATTTAACTTTTTTCATGCTCATTCCATAACTATAACAAAAAAACTACCTTTCTTATCGAAAGGTAGTTTTCTCTATAGATTAAACTCTTCCACAATTGGAATAATAATCGGTTTACGTTTCGTTTTATTGAAAAGTAACTTTCCTACTTTATCTCGTAGCTCCTGTCTTAACCCCTGCCAATTTACATACTGTTCTGTCACAAACTGCCCAATAATCTGACGAACTAATTCGTCGAGTAATTTATAAAGTTCCTCGTTCCCTTTTTCATAAACAAATCCTTTGCTCACAATCTGAGGTCCCGCTACAATAGCCTTCGTATTTTTATTTAAATTCGCAATAACAACGATAATTCCATCATTCGCCATCAATTGACGATCGCGTAAGACAACACTTCCAATGTCACCAACACCCAAGCCGTCTACCAACACCTGATCGATTTGAATATGCTCGGTATGATTGACCAATTCACGTTGTTGAAATTCAACAACATCACCATTATCTAATAAAATAATATTTTCAGGACGATACCCCATTTGTTCTGCTACCTTAGCATGAGCAACTAAATTGCGATACTCACCAATAACAGGCATCACATATTGCGGTTTTAATAAATTCATCATTAACTTCAAATCTTCACTACTTGCATGAGACGAAGGTAACAAATTCTTATTAACAACAAACACCTGTGCCCCTGTGCGATAAAGCATATCAATTGTTCGGGCAGCCTTTACTTCATTCCCCGGAATTGGAGGTGTAGCCACAATCACCATATCCGTTTTTTCAATATGAATTAATCGATCTTGGTGTTTGGCCATTCTCGTTAATGAATTGAATGGCTCATGACGATTTCCTGTTGTTAACACTACTAAGTTTGAAAGATTATTATCGTTTTTTTCATCAATATATAACAGGTTCATTAACATTGATTTTGGAATACGTAAATATCCTAATTTCACTGCAATATCGACGATACGCTGCATTTTACGCCCAATAATAGCAATTTTACGTTTATATTGAACAGCTAAATCAATGACTAACTGAATGCGATAAAGGTCAGACGAATATAACGAACAAATAATACGTCCATTAGCACGTGAAAATGCCTCATCCAACTCATATTGAAGCGCCGATCCCGCTCCAGTATAACCTGATTTATCCGCATTAATACTCTCCGAAAGTAAACATAAAACGCCTTCTTTTGAAATTTCAGAAATTTTAGCATAATTTGTTTGATAACGTCCTTTTGCATTTTGATCAAAAGTAAAATCGGAGGTATAAACAATGACCCCATCCGTTGTATGAATACAAATAGCGACCGAATCAGGAATGCTATGAGTCGTTTTAAAGAAAGTAACTTTAATTTCCCCAAAGAACAGCTCATTATTCTCACGAATTTTATAAAGCTTATATTGTTTATAGTCTAATCCATTTTCCGTTAATGCATCTTCTACTAATGACATCGTTAATCGAGTTCCGTAAACAGGAACGTTAATCACGCTTAAAAGTTGTGGAATAGCTCCTATGTGATCTTCATGACCATGTGATAAAAAGACCCCTTGAACGCGAGATACATTCTCTTTTAAATAGGTAAAATCAGGAATAACTGCATCTACTCCTAATAAGTCCTCTGTTGGGTATTTTAAGCCTGCATCTAAAATGAAAATTTTATCATTTACTTCTACAACGTATAAGTTTTTTCCGTTTTCATCAAGCCCACCTAATGCAAAAATTTTAATTTTTTGTTCTACTATTGATGCCACATTCTCATCGCTGTCAATGATATGAAACAACTTACTATTTCATAGGTTACCTCAGTTGACAACGACCCACCTCCTTTAATTTAAAATTCAACTAAAAACATCTACTGTAACCTCTTTTATTTAATCATTGTAAACAATTCTATCATTTTCATATCCATGTAATAAAAGGGAAGTTTTCTCTCACTACGTCGCATAAACCTCATCTTTAATTAAACATTTTCATATCTATTAGTTTTGAATTTTTCAGACCTTAAAACCAACAACTCTACTCTTAAAGTTATTGGCAAGAACGACTAGTTTTATTCTGTCTATCTTTATTTAGTAATTAAGATCATACCGTCTCTTTTAACTTGCTCCATTTTTTAAAAAATAATGACGATTATTTCATCAACCGTTACGAATTTGTAAAATTAAAAGTTTAAATTAAGAATTCATTTAATTTATTAACGACATAAAAAAAAGATACACTATAACAATTTTTAATCTTAAAATAAAGACCCTGTCCCTCATTTATATCAAACCGAAAATGTTTATCTTCTACCTTTATTATAGTACATCCATTGAAAGACGACAAGTGTTAGAATATTTTTTTACCGAAAAACGGCAGCTAAATTAAAAGCAAAAAAACATCTGCTTTACTCAGATGTTTTTTCTTAATGTCTATTCGTCGAACAGTGGACTTAGTTGCTCAAACAGTGCCTGGCTTTCAAACTGATTCATCTCAACTAGTGGAAGTCGAAGCCCACCTACTTCCATACCAAGTTGATTTAACATGGCTTTAACCGGAATTGGATTGGTGGTCGTAAATAACCCCCGATAAAGGGGATCAAGTTTTTCATTCAACGCTTCCGCCTCCTCTTTTTGACCATTGTTATATAACTGATAAATTTTATTCATTTGTAATCCTGCAACATGAGAGGCAACTGAAATAACACCATCGCACCCCAACTTCAAGGCATTTAAATAGTTCGAATCATCCCCGCTATATAATAGAAAATCTTCTGGTGCCTTTTCCTTTAATGCTTTTAGTAGTTCCAAATCACCACTCGAATCTTTAATTCCTACAATATTTTTTATTTCCGCTAACTCCAAAATTGTTTCTAGCGATAGACTAACTCCTGTTCGAGAGGGAATATTGTATAAGAAAATAGGTAAATCTGTTGATTCGGCAATTGCCTTAAAATGCGTTAAAAGACCTAGCTGATTTGGCTTATTATAATAGGGAGTCACAACTAATACAGCATCAGCCCCCACTTCCTCGGCTAACTTAACATTATGAATGGTTGTTTTTGTATTATTCGTTCCCACACCCACGATAATAGGGATGGTTCCTCCCGCAAAATCAATGGCTGTTTCCCAAACCCGTAACCGTTCAATCGCTGTTAGTGTTGGGGCCTCTCCTGTTGTTCCTGTAACGACTAAGCTTGTTGATCCGTGTTTTAGAAGATGTAAAATTAACCGTCTTAAGCTACTAATATTTAGTTGATTATTTTCATTAAATGGGGTTACCATCGCAGTCATAACTGGCCCAAAACTATTCATAACTCTCACATCCTTCTTTTTAAATTAAATTATAATGTAAAAAATTCAATGTCTCTTCAAGTTTTAATGCGTCAACATAAAATGTTAGTTCCATAGGTGTTCTTTGCTGATTCATCCAACTTACCTGAACATAATTTCCATGCTTTTCGTACGAAAGCCCTTCGTCTTTTAAATACTTTTCAACGGCTTCCTCATCATAGGTTTGTGCATACCAATACTCTCCGTGTTTAACTAGTTCATGACACTCAATAGGACGAACAACACCAAAAATTTCATATCTTGTATATCCAGCCTTATAAGTTAAACTTAGTGTTGTTACTTCCTCATCAACAACATATGTCCCAATATGATCTGCACTTGTCGAACGTAGCCGTAAGTTTACATGGTTCTTTTTCGCTAATTCAATTGCTTTTAAATGAATAACCTTTGCCCCCCGGGCAGCTAAAGCAATTAAGCTATCGTAACTTATTTTTTCCAAAACTCTCGCATTTTTTACTAACTTAGGATCCGCTGTCATGACTCCCTCAACGTCAGAATAAATATCAACGTAAGTTGCCTTTAAAGCCCCACCTAAAGCAACAGCCGATGTATCACTTCCTCCACGTCCTAGTGTTGTAATACTTCCATCATCTGTCGTACCTAAAAAACCGGGAGCCACTAACACATCATAATCATTAAACAAATCCATCATTTTATCTATCTCAACCGTAATGATGTTTGCATTAGTATAGTTAGTATCTGTTTTAATTCCAACCTCACTTGGGGCCAGCGAAGTCACCTTTAATCCTTGCTGTTGCAAAAAGTCCGACATGACAATGCTTGAAAGAATTTCTCCGCATGAAAGAAGTCGATCATACTCCCGTTTAGACACATGATAAGTCACTAATTCTTTCAATGAATCCGTCGCATAGGGTTCGCCATGTCTTCCCATTGCTGATACAACAACAACGACTTTATACCCTGCACTCACTTCACGTCGAATATGTCTAAATGCTTGGTATCTCATTGCCTGATCTCTTACCGAAGTTCCACCGAATTTCATCACTACAATATCCATTTTAATCACCTAACAATCCGTTCTGATGCATATAATACGCAATCTGTACACTATTTAGGGCGGCTCCTTTAAGAATGTTATCCGCAACGATCCAAAAATGAATCACCTGCTCCTCGAACAAATCCTTTCGGATACGCCCTACAAATACCTCATCACGATGCTGTAAATATAAAGGCATTGGGTAGGTTTGATGTGAAATATCATCCCGTAAAACTACATCTTCACACTGTTCAAATAAATCAATAATTTCCATTCGCGTACTCACAGGTGACTTCAACTTAACCGTAGTTGAAATACTATGACCATAGCGAACTGGAACGCGAACACAGGTGGCATTTACCTTTATCCCATCATCGTTTAATATTTTTTGTGTTTCGTTAATCATCTTGATTTCCTCTTTCGTATAACCTGATTCCATAAACACATCTATTTGCGGAATCACATTATGCGCAATTTTATAATAAATCTCATCTGAGCGAGTCGGTAAAATTTGTGGTAGATGATTCTCGTCTGTTAACTCTGCATCATACTCATACAATGCCTTCGCTCCCGCTCCCGAAATAGCCTGATAGGTAGAAACATTCACTGACTCAATTCCGTATCTATCTCTTAACGGTTTTAATGCGACCACAAGTTGAATCGTCGAACAATTGGGATTAGCAATTAATCTTGTTTCCTTTGATAAAATATGAGCGTTCACTTCGGGTACAACTAAAGGAATCTCTGGGTCCATTCGAAAGGCACTCGTATTATCAATCACAACAGCACCTTTTGAGACAGCAATCGGAGCGTATTTTAACGATACACTTCCTCCGGCACTAAAAAAGGCAAGGTCAATATCATCAAACGAATTTTCCGTTAATTCCTCAATCACAACATTACTATTTCTGAAGGAATACACTTTTCCTGCTGAACGTTTAGACGCTAATAATCGCAAAGAAGAAACTGGGATAGGATAACGATCTAATGTCTCTATCATGTTGCGTCCTACCTCGCCGCTTGCCCCGACAATTGCAACACGATATCCTCGTTGGTCCATCACAATCCCCCTTTCTTTTCACTTGAGGCAATGTAATCTCTAACAAAGCGGAATAAATAATAAGCTGCCGTCTTAGGCGCAATAATACTTGGTAAAGACAATGCTAATTCCGATTGGATTCCCAATTCTTCAGCTTTCTTAAAGTTAACACCTCCCGGCTTACTACTCACGTCTAGAACGTAGCAGTCGCGTCTCACTTGAGTTAAATCCTGCTCATCTAGCATCATAAAAGGAACTGTATTTACAATGACATCATAATGATGTAAATCACTTCTCATCAAATCAATATGAATTGGATTTAATCCCATTTCAAATAATCGTGCCTCGTCTTTTTTCTTTCTAAAAGTCACGCTAACATATGCACCCAATGCCTTTAAGTCCCGTGCAATAGTCATCGCTATTCGCCCTGAACCAATAACTAAAATCTCTGCCTGATGAATCGTAATATCTGTGTTTTTTATAATATGATATATCACACCTTCCGCTGTTGGAATCGAATTATAAATTGCGACTTCATCATGGTCGAAAATCACTTCATATTTTCTTGGCACAACTTCTAGCAATTTCAATAATTTTGGATAGCGAATGGGGGTTAAGATAACACAATCTTCAGGCAAATGCCGTAAAACATCCTCTGTTAAATATAAATGGGTATTCGCAATTCTACCATCCTCTGCAATGCCACCGAACGGTAAAATAAGATAATGTGTTTCTTTTAAAATATGAAAATCAAAGCTTGAAGAATCCAGATGATATTGAATCAAATCCATCCCGCTATCACGAATATATTCAGATAAATAATTCATCCGTTTATCATTATTTATGATTAAAATCATAATGATCACCTACCTTCTCTGTAGTTACATAGTATTTTATGACGGGAGAAATCAAGTCGTGACAATATTATCAACAATGTCTTAATAACTCGTTGACATTTGAGAACTCTTATATTACGTAGCGTTAGGTGGATTTTTCTCCCTCATCCACTCTCCTTTAGTCTGTAAACAGGAGCCGATGATCGAGCTAATTTTTTCCTACGAAAACCTTTAATGAACTTATCTCTATCCCGCATTCCTACACTTAATTAACGAGAGTTCATATTTTTCAGCAAGATAAAACTCGTAGAAAAAGCGTCGAGATTGACTTTTTCTACGAGTTTTAATGTCTGATCAAAAGAACAACTCAATACTAGCAAACAATAGCAGTTCTGATATACCTCCCTATCTATCCGGCATTTAGCACACCATGAAAAACTACCACATAACTTCTTAAACTAACAGTTGCAACTTGGCTCCCCCTCACTATAAAGAACTCATTCATCACAAAAATAGATAATCTTAATTTCGTATCAGAGCGGCACGGAAAACTTATCTAAACAAAATAAGTATTTATCACTTCACCCTATAAATTTGCCCTAGGACTTCGGTTTATTTAGTTAACTTTGTCATGACTAAAAAGGCTAATGCTTACTTGCATTAGCCTTTTTAGTCACCATATTCAAAAAATATTTACTATCATATATCAGGTTTTAAACCATGAATCTTACTTTCTATCGACATTCCGGACGGGTCCCCTCTACTATTTCATCAATGGTTTTAAATTCATACCCTTTTTCTTTTAATTGATTAATCATCGGTTCTAAAGCAATAACCGTTTCAGGTTTAGGATGCATGAGAATAAGAGCACCTGGTTGTAGTTTTTTCATAACCCGATTAATTAAAACATCGGCTGTTCCACCTTTCCAATCTATGGTATCTGCCGTCCACATAATCGAATACATTCCCTGATCATAAGCCGCCTTTAATGTTCGATCATTAAATTCTCCTGCTGGAGGGGCAAAATAAGTAATGGGTTCATTAATAATTGACTTCAATACATCATTTGTTTTTTTTATTTCATCTACATATTGCTCATAAGTAAAACTACCCCAACGTGATGGATGTGAGTAGGAATGGTTACCGATAACATGCCCATCTTCGTGTATTTTTTGAACCTGATTTTTATGATTTTCAGCGTATCGTCCCTCAAAGAAAAAGGTTGCCCGAACACCTAAACGATCTAAGATGTTTAACATTTTATCTAACTCTTCCTCCCCCCAAGCCACATTTATCAAAAGAGAGACATAATCTCCATTCTCATTCCCCTTATAAATTGGGGTCTCTCGAAACTCTTCAGGGCTTTTTTCATAATTGATGGCACGACAAACTAATAACGACGGATCGAAACTTCCATTTAATAGCATATTATTATAAGATAACTCATAATCAATTTCTGATCCTTGTAGACCGGGTACAAATCCCCACACACTATCAATACGTGGTTCACTCGGTTCGACGCGATGAGTTTCCATATAATGAACTAACTGTTGGTGAATGTCATCATTCATATTTGAAACTGGGTATGACTTGGGATAGAAGTTCATCCCAATTAAAAGCGTGATATAAGCAATAATCCCAAACACAGCTCCTACTTTTTGCTTCACAGCGGTCACCTCTACTCATACGATTTAATCCTTATCAGTTTGCCACACTCATGTATGATTTATACATTTTTTTAATAATTTCTACCATATATTCGTATTTTACAAAGTTGCTTTCCAGAAAATAAAAAAACTCGCAAATATGCGAGTCCTTTTATTATTTTGCTTGTTGTTCTTTCATTGCTTCCTTACGTGATAAATTTACACGACCACGATCATCTACCTCAGTCACTTTTACGTAAATTTGGTCCCCAATATTAACAACATCTTCTGTTTTCGCTACACGTTCTTCTGCTAATTGAGAAATATGAACCAGTCCATCTTGACCAGGGAATATTTCAACAAATGCTCCGAACTTTTCAATACGAACAACTTTACCTAAATAGATTTTTCCAATTTCAACTTCGCGGACAATATCTTCAATCATTGCCATCGCCTGATTAATGTTTTCCGTTTTATCGTGCAAGATATAAACTGTTCCATCTTGCTCAATATCAATCTTAACTCCTGTTTTATCGATAATCTCGTTAATTTGTTTTCCACCAGGTCCAATGACATCGCGAATTTTCTCAACCTTAATTGTCATTACCTTAATTTTTGGCGCATAAGCTGATAAGTCCTCACGTGTGCTTGAAATCGTACTTAACATATGATTTAAAATTTGCATGCGTCCTACTTTGGCCTGTTGTAGAGCCTCTTCTAAAATCTCACGACTTAACCCTTCAATCTTAATATCCATTTGTAAAGCCGTAACCCCCTGAGCTGTTCCGGCTACTTTGAAGTCCATATCTCCTAAATGATCTTCCATCCCTTGAATATCTGTTAAAACCGTATAGTTATCGCCTTTTTTAACAAGTCCCATTGCAATTCCAGCAACAGGCGCCTTAATTGGAACTCCAGCTGCCATTAATGCCATGGTCGATGCACAAATCGATGCTTGTGATGTTGATCCGTTTGATTCTAAAACCTCAGAAACTAAACGAACAGTATATGGGAAATCTTTTGCAGATGGCATCACTTGTTTAAGCGCACGCTCACCAAGGGCCCCATGTCCAACTTCGCGACGTCCCGGTGCCCCATAACGCCCTGTCTCTCCAACAGAGAATGGTGGGAAATTATAATGGTGCATAAAGCGTTTAGTTTCTTCGACTTCTAGCCCATCTAACATCTGGTGTTCATTTAATGCCCCAAGCGTACAGATTGATAACGCCTGTGTTTGCCCACGTGTGAATAAAGCCGATCCATGTGTTCTTGGTAATAAATCAACGCGTGATGAAAGTGGACGAATTTCGTCAATTTGGCGTCCATCAGGTCGTACTTTTTCATCCGTAATTAAACGACGTACTTCTTCCTTCACAATTTTATTTAAAACCTCTTTAACTTGTTTAAGTTCCTTTTCGGTTACCTCTTCTTGTTCAAATACATCAATGACACGCGCGTTTACGGCATCAATTGCTTCTTGACGAGCATGTTTTTCAACCACTTGAATCGCCTTTAACATATCAGCTTCAGCCATTTCACGAACGCGTGTATTAATTGCCGGATCAATTTCATATAAATTTAATTCCATCTTTTCTTTTCCAATTTCCGCAACAATTTGCTCTTGGAAACGAATGATTTCCTTAATCGCGTCATGCCCAAACATGATTGCTTCTAACATCACTTCTTCAGGAACCTCTTTTGCTCCTGCTTCCACCATGTTCACCGCATCTTTTGTTCCCGCTACCGTTAAATCAATATCCGATTGTTCTAATTGTTCAACCGTTGGATTTAATACGAACTCTCCATTAATACGTCCAACAACCACTCCAGCGATAGGACCTTCAAATGGAATATCTGAAATAGATAAGGCCAATGATGATCCGATCATCGCTGCAATCTCTGGTGAGTTATCGTGATCAACACTCATTACATAGTTAATGACTTGTACATCATTTCTAAATCCGTCTGGGAATAATGGACGAATTGGACGGTCAATTAAACGTCCCGCTAAAATTGCATGTTCACTTGGACGTCCTTCACGCTTAATAAATCCGCCAGGAACTTTCCCAACTGCATAAAGACGTTCCTCATATCCAATTGTTAATGGAAAAAAATCAATATCTTTTGGTTCTTTTGATGCCACTGCTGCCGTTAAGACAACCGTATCTCCATAACGAACTAAAACCGAAGCATTCGCCTGTTTTGCTAACTCACCCATTTCAAATGTCAATGGACGTCCCGCTAACTCAAACGAATAAACGTGCTTTTCTGACATATATATTACTCCTTCATTTTCTTCATTTGTATTTATTCTTTTCTATCATACCATAAGCAAATAATTTAAAGCACTAATTTTTTTCATATTCCTCCCTTATTTGCCAAAGAGAGAAGAAAATCTTCTATCATTTATAAAAATTTCATTTATCCGCTGACTTCCCTTCAAATTCTTCACCACCTAAAAAAGAAAATAGACTTTTTATCTATCACCTACTTCATTGAGTATTCAAATCTAACTTCTCTTCCCCTATAGTTTAACCTTTTATTTTTAAATTCATTCCTGAATTTTTCACCATCAAAACAAATTATTAGAGAAATAACTAATTTTTAAATTTTTAAGTTAATTGTTTGTAGAATTAATACTCTAAAAAAGTCGCATCAAATTTATCATAAAAGAAGAGGCTAATTTCAAAAAAATGGACAGATGACCGAAAAAAAAAGCGCCTTTTAAGGCGCTTTTTAAGCCACATCAATGGTCGCTTTGATTTCATTTAAATGTGCAATAATTTTTTGAGCTTGACTAAAATCGAATAAATCAAGGATACTTCCCACACTCCTAAATGGATCTTCGGTTAATACTTGGTTATTTTCAACAAAACCATTGGCGGCGATATAATCGATCAGTAATTGAATAAACTTGAGTTGATTGACATTGAGGGATTGATCACTTAAAAATTCAGAAAAAATTTCCTGGGCTGCTTCTTTATCCATCCCCACCAGTTGTCTAACTAACTTTGTCACAGGCGTTTGACCAAATTCTTTTTGGTACTCTTCCTTTGTTCCAAGTTGCGTCCACATAAGTGTCTCTAACGTTTGAATATCTTGAACCGTTAAAGATTTATTATGGCGTAACTTATAAATCGCAAGTTCATCTCGGTGTTCATGTAAATAATGTTCCACCTTTTTACGATAATTTTTCAAATCATTTCCCCCGTAAATCGGGCCTGTTTCCTCCATCTCAATAATTTCATCAGAAAAAGACGTCGTATAAATCACTTGTGTTTGCCGCTCAATTAACTTCACTAAATCTCTTAGCGCTTGTCGAACATGCTCCAACTCAAAGATCGAGGCCTCATCCCAAAATTGTTCGGTTTGTAATCGTTCAATCATATCCTTATGCGCCACCACTTGTGCAATCGTTCCAAGTTTAGCTAACGATTCCGCCGTCTTGACAACGACCTGCACGGCTCGTGTTGGTTTTTGATGTTGTAAGTACGCCAATTCAATTAAATACATCGTATAATCAAACTGTTTAGCAAGTTCATCTTCTTTTTTCGGCATAATTAACGGAGAAATATGCGATTTTATTTCATTGACAGCCACCGCCCCAAGATGTTGCCACGACGCTTCTTGTTTATATTTATCCACAAAAGTTAACTTCATTTTCACTCGAAAACTGTCTTCATTTAATGATGAAATATCTTCTAAAACATCTGCAAGTAACGCTTGACGATAGTTCATATAGGGAGCTTCTTGATATGCTAAATCTTGAAGTTCTTTCATGATCTCCATTTTTAAATTAAATGTTTTTTCCGTTAAAGACGCCGTAATCTTTGTCTCCATTCCTTGAGGATTCAAACGGAAAAATTCAAAATTACGACAAAAATCAAAAATTAAAAACTCCTCCTTATCTTGATTTACGCCTAGTAAATCTTTGCACAGGCGCGTTCCTCGTCCAATCATTTGATGAAACTTCGATTTAGAACGCACCTTTTTAAAGAAGACAAGGTTTAAGACTTCTGGAATATCAATTCCCGTGTCTAACATATCAACGGAAACAGCAATTTGCGGATACTTTTTCGCCTCGCTAAAATCATCAATCAGCGTCTCAACATACTTCGTACTGTAATCAATGACTCGGGCAAAATCACCACCATATTCAGGATAGAGCTGATTAAAGCGATTCACGATTTCCTTCGCATGCCGGGAGCTTTTGGCAAAAATAATACTTTTTCCAAGCTTGTCTCCCCCTTCAACACGCAATCCTTTTTCCATCAATTCCGTTAACACTAGATCAATGGTATCGGTATTAAAAATCCACTGATTGACAGCCGAACTATCAATGGTGTCTTCAATCGTTTCATCCGCTTCAAATAGTTCATCAAACTGTTCCTTTTCTTCTTCCGATAGTTGATCATACGTGATCCCTTCTTCCATGACGGCTGATTTCATTTCATAGACGCGATAACTTACTAAATAACCACTTTCAACCGCCTCTTCAAGCTCGTAGGCAAACGTTGGTACCCCATTTTCAAGATCAAAAATCGAATACGTATTTTTATCAATTTCATCTTTTGGCGTTGCCGTTAATCCAATTAAAAGCGCATCGAAATAATCAAAAATCGCTTGATACTTTTTATAAATACTTCGATGGGATTCGTCTACAATAATCAAATCAAAATGTCCGGGTGTAAATAACTTTTTCCCGTCCTTTCGTTTGGCCTCATCAATCGCATTCATCATCGTCGGATACGTCGAAAAAATCATTCGAGCTTGCTCTGGATTTTCTTTTCGATCGAGGAGATTGCATAAGGTTAAATGAGGGAGAAGTTGACTAAAATTCGTTTTCGCTTGTCTAACGAGTGCCGTTCGATCGGCTAAAAATAAAACATTTTTCACATAATGATGTTTCATTAGCACATCGACCATCGAAATCGCCGTTCGCGTTTTTCCCGTTCCTGTTGCCATCACAAGTAACATTTTTCGTTGTTTTTTATCAATCGCCTCACAGACACGTAAAACCGCCTCTTTTTGATACGGACGATTCGTGATGTGATCTTGAATGTCTGAACTTAAGACAGGCGTGATCGTTTGCCGACGCTCAATCATTAATTGCAATTTTTCTTTTGTAAAAATTCCTGCCACTTTTCGTTCGGGATAGTTCACATCATCCCATAAATAAATCTCGTATCCGTTCGTAAAGAAAATAATCGGACGTTGCCCATATTGACGTTCTAAACAATCCGCATAAAGTTTAGCTTGTTGTTGTCCTACTTTTGGATCGACCGTTGATTTCTTCGCTTCAATAACGGCCACAGGTTTTCCATTATTTCCATAAAGGACGTAGTCAACAAACCCCATCTGACTCGTTGTTGGCATCCCACTCACTTGAACTTCTTCTAAGGCATCGACCCCTAGTTCAAAACCTGCTAATTTAACCTCTAAATCAATATAACGTTTGCGTGTTTGTTCTTCTGATAAAGGATCGACCTCAAATGAATACGATTTAACATGCTCTACTCGACGCTCCGTTAATTGTTGACGTAACGCCTCGTTCTCTTTAATCATTTCTTGTAACCGTTTATCTTTAGAACTTAGCGTCTCATAAAGGGTTTGTAATTCTTCCGGACGTGTTCGCTTCTCTTTTCCCTCATACAAAATCGACTCATCAAACGGCGTGGCTGTATACTCTTTTGCATAGCAATAATCAATCCAAGAAATAAATTGATGTAAGTTATGAAGTGAAAGAACGGCCTCTTCTCGTTTGATGCCGCTATTGGTATGCACCGCCACGTTTCCAAGTTTAATAATATATTTAATTAACGGGAACAACTCTTCATCCATAATGTCCCGAAACGAATGTTCATGAATTAAACTCGATAGATTATCTTGATAGGGAACGCGTAAAGCTTCATCGAAGCTATACACCCACTTGACAGCAAGTTCCAATGCCCGACGGCTTAAAATCGCACAGTTAGCGGGACTCACGATAATCCCCTTTTCCGCCTCCAAACAGGCAGCAGCAAAACTTTCAAACTCTGTCTTTCCCTCTAAAAACTTAAAATTACCACACATCAAACCCTCACTCCCTTCATCTTCCCTTTTTACAGTCAAGTCCACCTTCAGGTATTTTTTAATCTTTACTCTATTATACCGTATTTTCGCAAAACATTTCCACCCGAAGAAATTGGAAGACCGATGCCTTCTTTCACTAAAAAAAGACGCCCCCAAAAACGGGAACGCCCTCCATTACTCAACGACTAATTCTCCACGAAACGCGCGTTGCATTAACGAATGAAAGTTTGTTTCTAATTCAGCCAAACTCTTGTTTAATAATTCTTTTTGCTTTTCAATATTCTCAACCATTTCAGCAAAATGATTTTGAAGTTCGATAGGAGGGATATAAACCTTAATACTTTTAAATTCCTCCGCATTTATATTGGCCATTCCAACAATATTCTTAGCCATATTAAATAGAAGAGATTTTATATATTTGGTATTCATATACGATGCAATAAATTGGCCATTGGCTCTATTGTTAGGAATAGCTTTAACTAAATATCCTGCGTATGCCATTGGCTCCTCCCTTTTATAGACAGCCGTTTTTCCAACTAATTCTTTGCTATTAGTTCGATTAAATAAAACTTCCCCTTTATAAACTAAATATTTTTTTCTATCCTTTTCATCTAAGTCAATATACTTTAGGGCTCTCAAATCCCAATTACCACGATAAGTAATATTATTCATTCTCAATACTGCGTATTCACCTTCATTTTCATTAGCTTTAGTACTCGTTCCATATTGAGTTTTAACTATAATATCTGAAATTCTTCCACATTCCCATTCCTTACTATTTAACCCTGGGTCTCCAAACATGTCATAAAACACACTTTGAATTAAGTCATCAAGTAAAGCGATTTGTTCTTTTCGTTTATCGATTAACCTCCGCGCTTGATCTAGTATTTGAGCAATTTTAATTTGTGTTTCTAAAAGTGGTAAAAATATAATCATATCCTCAATCTCTTTAGGACTAATATTGGGTTGTGCCACCCCCATAGCTCTCTGTAGAATAATGCTCCTTAATGTATTTAAATAGTAATATAAATATAAATTATTAATCAAATTAGACGGGATAAGTTTTGCTACCCGTTGATTTAATAATGCCTCTGTATCCTCTTCATAGATACCAAATTTTCCAGTAGTTGCCCCCGATAAAGCAACCAATATATCTCCCTTATGTATACTATATTTTTGAAGCATATCTTGACTAACACTATCGACAAAGACTGTTTTATCATCTAAAAGAACTGAATTGTCACTTATGTTACTAATTCTTATCACCGGAATACCCTGCTTTTGGAAATCTATACTTTTAAAAGCGTAGCCCCCTCTTACTTCGCAAATATCACCTAATTTTACTTTTTTTATCATCCTTTATTCTCCAATCATTTTTTCTAATTCTTTTAGCCCCTGTTGAATTTCTTCTTCGAGTGTTTGAATTTTCTTTACAATGATGGATGGGGCTTCGTACTGGACTTCTTCGTATTCGATTTCTTTATATTTATTGATGGATAAATCGTATCCTGTTTCGCGAATTTCATCCACTGATACGAAGAAGGATTGTTCTGTTTTCTGGCATTCTACTTCATTTTCTAAATGACTAAAACGCTCAATGATGTCAGGGATATCATTATCCTGAATCGGTTGACGTTTATCATCAAGTGAATACCCATCTGCTTTCATATCATAAAACCAAACGTGATCGGTTCCACCGACAGTTGTTTTCGTAAAGATTAAAATCGCTGTTGAAACTCCCGCATACGGTTTGAAGACTCCACTTGGAAGAGAGATGACCGCCTCTAACTTATGATTTTCAACGATTTCCTTTCGAATATCTTTATGAGCCTTTGAGCTACCGAATAAGACTCCATCTGGAACAATTGAGGCACAACGTCCACCTGTTTTTAAAATCCGTAAAAATAACGATAAGAATAAAAGCTCCGTTTTCTTCGTTTTAGTCACTTTTAATAAGTCAGCAGATACCGCTTCATAATCAAGTGACCCTTTAAACGGAGGATTCGCTAAAATTAAGGTATATGTATCCTCGTCTTTATTTTGTTCAGATAAAGAATCTTTATATTCAATGTTCGGATTATCAACGCCGTGTAACATCATGTTCATCGCCCCAATCCGTAACATCGTACGGTCCATATCGAACCCATAAAACATGTCATTATTGAAATGCTCTTTTAATCCTTGATTATGGAATAAATCGGCATGATTGTCTCTTAAATATTGCTGGGCTGACACTAAAAAACCTGCGGATCCCGCTGCCGGGTCAACGATCACATCTGAAGGTGTCGGTTTCATTAATTTCACCATCATATCAATGATATGACGTGGCGTTCTAAATTGACCATTCGTTCCCGCTGTTGCCACTTTAGAGAGTAAATACTCATATAAATCCCCTTTAGTATCCGGTGTTAAAGGCAAGACATCAATCATATCGACTAACTTCGTTAACATTTGAGGGGTTGGAATTTTAAAAATCGCATCCCCCATATATTTGGTATATGCTGAGTCTTGGTTGGCATGCAACGATTTAATAAATGGAAAAACTTCAGTCGCTACTGTCTGATACATTTGCGTCGCTTCTTCATTTTTAAAACGGCTCCATCGTAATGCTTGACGATCGGCCGGAAACATTCCGGTATATGGGAACCCGAGCAACAACGCTTCACTTTCTTTACGTGTCTCAATTTCATCTAAATTTTTAATAAATAACAAATAAGTAAACTGCTCAATGACCTCTAACGGGTTCGTAATTCCCCCCGTCCAAAAGGTCTCCCATATTTTATCGACTTTACTTTTCAATTCACCAGTTATCATGATACGTTCCTCCCTTTTCTATGTCAAAGACGCTTTATTATCTAAACTCATTAGTTAAAGGCCTGCCCATTTAGTATGAAAATAGGACAGATTCTTTATACACGTTAAAAAAGAGCCTTCTTAGAAGGCTCTTTTAAAATTATCGACGTAATCCTAAACGCTCGATTAAAGTAGCGTAACGGTTGATATCTTTGTTACGTAAGTAAGCTAATAAGTTACGACGTTTACCAACCATGCGTAATAATCCACGACGTGAATGATGATCGTGTTTGTGTTGTTTTAAGTGGTCGTTTAAGCGATTGATTTCAGCTGTTAAAACAGCGATTTGAACTTCTGGAGAACCTGTATCTCCTTCGTGTACTGCGTAAGCTTTAATAATTTCTTGTTTTTCTACTTTTGAAATAGCCATAACTATTACCTCCTACATTTCTTTTAAATACGCCTCAATCCAAGCTATTCGCTGGAGGAGCTAAAAGCATAGAATAAGGACATTTCTAATTCTATCATACTTTTTCATTATTGCAAGTCTAATTTAAAATAACTTCGCACTAATTGTCGATCAAAGGCTAACTGTTCCATTAACTTTTCAATCGATGAAAATCGTTGTTCGTCCCTTAAATAGGCACAAAAGTCTAAAATTAGCTCTTCCCCATAAATGTCAGCATCAAAATCTAAAATATACGTTTCAATACAAATTTGATGATTAAAATTAAAGGTCGGGTTATGCCCAATGTTACACATTCCAACGTAGTGGCGTCCACGCACTTCAACCTTTACCGCATAAACCCCACACTTCGGAATGACATAATCTTCACTTAACTTCAAGTTTGCTGTCGGAAATCCAATTTGTCGTCCTCGTTGTTTTCCGCTAACAACGACTCCACGTAATCGATAAGGGCGTCCGAGCATCTGTGTAACCTTTTCTAAATTACCTTCAGCTAAATAGGATTTAATTTCAGTCGCTCCAATTTTTTCTTCGTTCAACTCACATTTAGGCGTTACATTGAGACTAAAATGCTTTGAATAGTTGGCTAGCAATGTTACTTCTCCTTCCCCTCTATATCCAAATCGAAAATCAAACCCTGTTGATACATGAGCAATGGACGGTTCAATTAAATAACGTTGGATAAAGTCGGTCGCTCGCATCTTCGCAAGCTCCTCATTAAACGGTAAAATAATAAGTTCGTCGACTCCTAACTCTTTTAACACTCGAATTTTTTCTTGATGCGGTGTTAAAAGATGAGGGCTGTTTAATTTATTTAAAAATTGATTGGGATTCGGTGAAAAGGTCATCACTGCACTTCTAATCTGATGCTTTTTCGCATAATCCACGACTTCTTTAATGACTGCTTGGTGTCCTAAATGCAGACCATCAAAATAACCGAGAGCCACAGCTAGCGGTTGATCCATCTTTTTCGTTAAATTTAATTCAATCACTTTCATCGTTATTCCTTCCTAAAAGAATCCACGTACCGAACGATAAACCTCGCGTGTCGGATGTTTTTCATAAACAGCTAAACACTTCCCATCACGGCTAAACAAGGCGACTGGTGAAGACGCTGTTTGTTTCACTTGATCATGATGAAGTTGAACACCATTACGAACCAGCTTTTCAACCCAAGCATCTACCGTAACCGATGGGAAGGCAGACATGGCCTCTTCGATGGACATCAATGTTAACGTTCCTTGTTCAGCTCGTTGTTTAAACTCTTCCATTGTTAAACAACTTTCAATTTTAAAAGGACCCGATGCAACCCTTCTCAAATAAGACATATGCGCGGGATAACCTAATTTTTCACCAATAGTCACTGCAACGGTTCGGACAAACAACCCCTTACTTCCTCGAACACGAAAACTGAATTTCACAAGCCCGTCATCTGTTTTCGTAATCTGACTTGTTAATTCAAGATTTTCGATCGTCACCTCGCGCTTAGGGCGTTCGACCTCAATTCCCGCTCGTGCATACTCATATAACTTTTTCCCATTAACTTTGACAGCCGAGTACATCGGCGGAACTTGAATACTTGGCCCCATCATCTCGTTAAAAACAGATTTTACATCCTCCTCTGTGATTTCCCCTTCAACGAATTGACGGTCGACCATCTCTCCGTCAGCGTCTTCAGTCGTTGTCGAAAAACCTAGGGTCACTTCCCCTAAATACTCTTTTTCATTCGCCGTTAAGAACTGAGAAATTTTCGTTGCCCGACCTATGCACAACGGCAGGACGCCCGTTACATTAGGATCAAGTGTCCCTGTATGTCCCACTTTCTTCGTTTTCAATACTTTTCGCGCAATATTTACACAATCATGGGACGTCATCCCTGCTGGCTTATCTAATAATAAGACTCCATCCATTCGTTACCGTCACCCTTTCCTTAAATAGATAATAAAAATTGTTCAAATACATCATTGGCCATCAAAAGACCTCGCCGTGTTAACTTAATTCGATTATTTTGACGAATTAAATATCCCTCTTTTATTAATTGTTGAAGGGCTGTTCGATATAAAGACTCAACATCTCGTTCATAGTGAGCTGAGATTTCCGATAAATCGACCCCCTCTTGTAAACGCAAACCTAAAAACATCTCCTCTTCTAAATGTTCTTCTACTGTTAAAGTGCGCGACTCAATAATTGGTAGCTCTCCTTTGTTCAACTTTTCGATATAGGCATTAATCGAGCGTGTATTTTGATAACGAACACCCTCAATATAACCATGCGCCCCGAGTCCTACGCCAAAATATGTCTTATTTTTCCAATACCATTGATTATGAATACTCGGCCGAGATGTTGAAAAATTGCTGATTTCATAGTGATGATACCCGTTCTTTTCTAACGTATTAATTACTAACTCATACATATGGGCTTCTAGTTCGTTATCCGTCAAGGTCACCTGGTCTTTCATATAAGCTAGATAGAGTGGCGTATGCTCCTCTACAATCAATGAATAGGCGGATATGTGTTCAACACCAAGTGAAATAGCCTCCTCTACATCCCGCTGAACTTGCTCGAGCGTCTGCGTTGGAATGGAGTAAATTAAATCAATATTTATATTCGTGATACCTTTTGATTGAAGCAGCGAAACCGCCCGATGCACTTCTTGACGTCGATGCTTTCGTCCAATTATTTTTAACAACTGCTCATCAAACGTTTGAACACCTAAACTAAATCGGGAAACATGATTCGCGATAAAATAGTTCACTTTTTCTTCAGTTAAGTTTTCAGGATTAGCCTCTAAACTAAATTCAACTAACTGATCAAGGGGAAGGGCTTGCGCTAGGTAATCAAATAAAGGACGGATTTGCTCAATACTTAGGGCCGTTGGTGTTCCGCCCCCTATGTAAACCGTCTGAACCTCATCAAACCCTACTTGCTGCTCGTAATATCGAAGTTCACGAATTAAAGACTCCACATAGGCCTCGTGACGCTGACCCTTCGTTAATAACTTAGGAAAATCACAATAGGTACAAATATGGTCACAAAAAGGAATATGAATATATAACCCTTTAGGCATAAAAACCTCCTATAAATGCGTAATGACATTTAACTTTAGCCGTTTCGCAAAGTCACGCGCCATTTGCATATATTCATCATTTAAATAAGCAGGATCATGACAATCAGAATTCACCATCACCTTAACTTCTTTAAACTCCGTGGCGATAATTTTCCAAAACTTCTCCGATGGATAAGGATAGCGAACACCATCTTCATATTTTTGTTCTCCTCGACGTAATCCATTTGCATTCACTTCTAAAATCACATCGTACTTAAGTGCAGCTCTTGCAATTTGTCGAGTTACTTTTTCACAGGCTTCATCCCATTTAGGATAAGTCGTCATGAAAACATCTGGATGAGCCAAAATTTTAAAAAATCCTGTTGCCATTCCCTCTTCAATACCCGCCGCATAAAGCTCTAACTGACGAGGTTCTGTGAAATGAAACGCATCTTTAAATTTTCCATCAATCTGAATATAATGTTGCGCTAAAATTAAATAATCCGTTTGCTTACTTAATGCCTTAATATCTTCAAAAAGAATAGGAAAATATTCACACTCAAGTGCTTTTAAAACGCGGATCTGGGGATACTTTTCTTGAGCTTGTTCAATATCATTAAAATAATCTGATAGTTCATCATAACTCATTCGACGCGTTCCTAGTTGTTTAAAGTTGCGATGCGGCGTATGACAACTCATTCCAATTTCGTCATAATGATGTAAAACAGCCTCACGTACGTAAGCCTCGACACCACCCTTAGCATGTTTGCAACGGTCATGATGTGTATGATAATTTGTTAACTTCATCGTTCCACCTCTTTTAATGTTTTTCTTTCTTATTCCTCCCGCTTATAAAGCCAAAGGGACAAGCTTTCATCCTATCACATTCACTTCATAAAATAGAAGCTTTTTTTATCCTATTATTACCTATACATCCAATCCTATTTTCATCTTCATAAAGTTAGCTAAACAGGCGCCAATTTGCTATTTCATCTAAGAGAGAAATACTCCCCCTAATAGAGACGTTAAATTATTTTCAGGAATAGGTCACTTATTGCCACCTCTAATGATTAGGACTACCTTTTTCATCTTTCCTATCAAAAATTAGCATACTGCAATGACGCAGCAAATGAATGAACCGCCATTAGGAACCCTCCCTTATTGCTCAACTTTAAACATTTATTTTACGAAAAACTTATCTGGCCTTATCTATAGTTTACCTTATATTTTAAAAAACATCATTCATTAGCTGTTTTTTTTATCTATAGAAAAAGAGAGGGCGCCTCCTCTCTTAATCTTCGTCCATTGATAAGACCGCCATAAATGCCTCTTGTGGAACTTCAACCGATCCAACAGACTTCATACGTTTCTTACCTTCTTTTTGTTTTTCAAGTAACTTACGTTTACGTGAAATATCTCCACCGTAACACTTCGCAAGAACGTTTTTGCGTAATGCTTTAATCGTTGAACGAGCAATAATTTTACCACCGATGGCTGCCTGAATAGGAACCTCAAATTGTTGTCTTGGAATAATTTCTTTTAATTTTTCCGTAATAACTTTCCCTCGTGAATACGCAAAATCTTTATGAACAATTAAGCTTAGTGCATCAACAATCTCTCCATTTAATAAAATGTCCATTTTCACTAGTTTAGATGGCTTGTATCCAATTAACTCGTAATCAAATGAAGCATATCCTTTAGTCGAAGATTTTAATTGATCAAAGAAATCATAGACAATTTCACCTAACGGAATTTCATAATTCACATGAACGCGTGTCTCATCTAAATATTGCATATCAATAAATACACCACGTTTTTTCTGACATAATTCCATAATCGGTCCTACATAATCATTCGGTGTCATGATTGACGCTTTAACGTAAGGTTCTTCAATCGATTTAATGGTTTGTGGCTCTGGCATCTGAGAAGGGTTGTCAACAACCAACTTTGTTCCATCCGTTAAATAAACATGATAGATAACAGACGGCGCTGTTGCAATTAAATCAATATTAAACTCACGTTCAATACGTTCTTGAATAACATCCATATGAAGTAATCCTAAAAACCCTGTACGGAATCCAAATCCAAGAGCTTGTGAAGTTTCCGGTTCAAATTGTAAAGAAGAATCGTTTAATACTAATTTTTCTAATGCATCACGTAAATCATTATAGCGAGCGGCATCGATTGGGTATAACCCACAGAATACCATTGGATTTAATTTACGATAACCTGGTAAAGGTTCTTCAGCTGGCTTTGCAACCGATGTAATCGTATCCCCTACGCGTACCGTCTTCACATCTTTAATCGATGCGGTAACAAAGCCTACATCTCCAACACTTAAATAATCAACGACTTTTTCATGAGGGGTATGCACACCAACTTCGACTACCTCATATTCGGCTCCAGTTGCCATCATTCGAATCATTTGCCCTTTTTTAATAGTTCCATTAACGACACGAATAGACGCGATGATTCCTCGATATTGGTCATAAACAGAGTCGAAAATTAACGCTTGTAATGGGGCATCCGGATCACCTGTCGGAGCAGGAACCTTCTCAACAACCTGTTCTAAAATCTCTTCAATTCCGATTCCAGCTTTTGCCGAAGCTAATACCGCGTCATCCGCAGGAAGACCAATGATATCCTCAACCTCTTGTTTGACACGCTCCGGATCCGCACTCGGTAAATCAATTTTATTTACTAATGGTAAAATCTCTAAATCATTATCTAATGCTAAATAAACGTTCGCAAGCGTTTGCGCCTCAATTCCTTGAGCAGCGTCAACAACCAATACCGCTCCCTCACATGCAGCTAATGAACGTGACACCTCATATGTAAAATCGACGTGTCCTGGCGTATCAATTAAATGTAAGATATACTCATTTCCATCTTTCGCTTTATATGTTAACTGCACGGCATTTAACTTAATTGTAATTCCGCGCTCACGCTCAAGTTCCATTGAATCTAATAGCTGATTTTTCATCTCACGTTTTTCCAATGCGTTCGTTCGCTCTAAAATACGATCCGAAAGCGTTGTTTTTCCATGATCGATGTGGGCTATAATTGAAAAGTTGCGAATTCGTTTTTGTCGCTCTTTAATTTGTTCACTATTAATCGCACTCACAAAGCTCACTCCATTCCAGTTTAATATCCATTTTATTTTACTTTAAAATGGCCTGTCTCACAAGAAAAATTTGTTGAATCGTTTGTTTTTATCAAGATTCCAAAAAATTCAGCCCTCTGCGTAGGAAAAAAACCTTCTTCACCAAATAGAAGAAGGTTTTTTCCTACGATTCACTAATCACACGATCAAAAAAACGAACTGTCGTTCTTAACACCTCACGAACGACCGTTTTTAATAGATTTCCAATATCCTGTCCAGCCTTTGAAATATTATTATGGCCAATTCCCCTCATTTGATTTGAATGATCGGTTAAATTTCCCTGCTTTTCAAGAGTTGAGGAGTTTTGTTGTACACTCTTTCCTTCCTGTACCACCTGACTATACGGAACAAATGTATGGTCCTCATCGTCTAAGCTCTCCTCATATTGTTCGATTTGGTCCTCTAGAAAAGTTGAATCAGGGATAGGCGCCGATTGAATCTTGATCGTCTGTCCCCTTAAACTATACAGGAGCCCAATCATAAAACATATCACGCCTAATGTTACTGTTCCCCCTCTTTTCATAGCTCCCCCTCTCACTAATTTCCTGTGACGTAATCTGCTAAAACATCTGCAACAGCTTGGGCTGAGTTGTATACCTCTTCATACGTATTATACTCTCCGCCGACTTCAATCAGTAACATCGTCGTTGCAAAGTCTTGATTGTAAACACCATTATATCCCGCGCCCCCATTCGGTCGAATTCCTCGAGAAAGACCCGGGTATTTTTCGTTAAGTTTAGCATCTAACTCTTTAATAATTTGATGATTTTCCTCATGTCGGTCGTTATCAGTCCCAAGAACAAACATAATTTTGGCGTACGGTTTTCCGTCAATCGTAATCGCAGAGTTAGCATAACTTACCGAATCGCGATGGAAATCAATAAAATATTTCAATGTCTCATGTTGACTTGCCGTATCCTCTAAATACACACGTGAGGCTTTATATGAAGACGCATAATTCCAACTATTCTTACTCACATACTCTGCAACTGATCGCGATTCGACTAACGCATTTATATTTTTTCCTTGGAGGGCCTGTGCCACCATATACGAAAGATCGACGACACTTAACGGGCGACCAAGCGAATCATTAACAGCTCCATCCTCATATAATTCCCCGTCATGTGAGTTAAAAATATAGACCAGTGGATTTTCCGTATAGGTCGTGGCGCCCGTCTCTGAGGCCTGATCTGGCACTGCCTCAGCGGCTTTACTTTTATAGGTGTAGCGATAGCCCTCTGCCGACGGAATGGCCGCCGTTGCATTTTGAGAGGGTGATTTCATGTTGATAAAAGCAAATCCGTCATTAATGAAAGAATATAATTGATTTAAGTCAAGTGACGTCATCACGGCCTTAAAATATTCTTGTAAGTTGAACACAACATCAATAATATCGCCTGCTGTTGAAAAATCAAAAATACTTGATAAAATCGGCTCCTGTTGACGATGCTCATCATTAGCATTCCGTTGATTCAGATAAAATAACTGAAAAAACTGGGTGAAAAATAGCGTAAGAACAAATCCAACTCCAACAAGGTATGGCGTTAATTTATTCAGCTTCTTTTTTAATCTTTTTCTTCGTAAACGTTGTTTTCGATTCAAGTCCTCCCGCCCCCTAAAACTCTATTTTCAAAAAGACTCTCTTTTTGCTCATCCCTTTATAAAAATATATAGTCCATTATACAGAAGCGGGAGTGTTAATTCTTGTTGTTTTATGGATACGATTTAGCTAAATTGTACGTTTGTATGAAGAGCCCGATTAATTCCATTGGAAATTAATGTCGCTAATTCTTCCATATCCGTATCAATTTCCTTAGGGGTCACAATCAAATTATATCCATTGGGGGTCAATACTTCAGAGATTAACTGGCGCTTTTCCTCTTCCTCAAGCACACCTACCTGCCCCATAAATTGCTGGCGAAGTTCGGTTGAAGGTAAATCATCATCCGTATAAGTTTGACGCACCGTCGAAAACGGAACCAGTTTTTTATATGAACGTTTTTCCTCTTTTAATGATTTACCTATATGTTTCAATAGCAAGTCAATCGTATCACTTGTAATTGAAACTGCGTCAACTACTGTCGGAACCCCAATTGCAAATACCGGGATCCCTAACGATTCCTCATCAATCGCCTTTCTTTTATTACCAACGCCACTTCCTGGAGCAATTCCTGTATCCGTCATTTGAATCATCTTATTCACCCGTTCAATTGATCGTGAAGCGAGGGCATCAACGACAACCAAAAATTGAGGTTTCACTTTTTGAACCAATGACTCGATGATATCGTAGGTTTCTATTCCGGTCATCCCCATAACCCCTGGAGCAAGCGCACAAACTTCCCGATAACTGCGGTCCACTTCATCGGGGCGTAACTCATATAAGTGTCTTGTCACAATAACTTCGTCAACTACCATCGGTCCTAAGGCATCCGGTGTAATATGATCATTTCCTAGCCCAATCACTAAACACGTATCTGTTTCCTTAATTCCACGATGAGCTAATAATTTTGAAAATTGGTCGGCAAAAACCTCCATTGCTACTGTTAATTGGTCGTGATCATGAGTTATTACGGAAGAAGTATCTAATGTCATATATCGCCCCGCTTTTTTCCCAACACGCTCAACTGCCTCTTTAGCTACATCAATACACGTTACCTTCAATCCGCGAATTCGGTCTTCCTCATAAACGACACCTTCCTCATTCGGTTCATCCACCTCACCAACCATTTGTTCAACAGCCTCTAAAGCCAAATCTGATCGACACTGCCACTTATTCATTTCCTGTTCATTCATTCTAATCACCTCAAAATTAGTGTGAACCAGTTTTCATCATTTCATGAAAAATTATTTGAAAATATTTTGTATACCGCCTCTATCCCTCTACCTGCTTCATTTATTACCTATAAAAAAAGCCCATCTTTAACTGAAGATAGGCTGTTATAGTTTATTATTTGATGCTTTTTAAAACTTCACATAAGAATTGATAAACGCGTTCTGTTGATGAGATTGATAACGATTCTTTCGGCGTATGTGCCCCTGTAATATCAGGACCAATTGAAATCATATCAACATTTCCTAATTTTTGAGATAAGAATCCACACTCTAATCCTGCATGAATGGCTGAAATTTGCAATTCTTTCCCATACATTTGTTGATAAACCTCTTTCATCACTTCACGTACTTTTGATTCCGGAGCAAACTGCCATTCTGGGTAATCCGCAATTAATTCTACCGATGCACCCGTTAACTGAGCGATCGCTTGGATTCGTTGAGTAATTTCTGCTTTTAAAGAACTAACCGAACTACGAATAGCACTATCGATGGCAATTTCGTTCTCTAACATTTCAACAACCCCTGGATTCGTTGAACTTTCTACTAATCCTTCAATAGCTGCACTCATTGTTTGCGGACCATAAGGAATTAATTTTAAAATGTATTCTAAATTTGTCGCCATTTTTTCAGTGAAGACTTTCGTTACTAGTTCCCTTTCACTCATCGTCACAACAACCCCTGGATCCGTCACAGAAAATTCAATACGGACCATTTCTTCGAATGCTTGAACTTTTTCTTTTAACTGATTAACCTGATTAGCAGGGAGTGTATAGGTTAATTGTGCACGTTTTGAAATAGCATTCATCTTTTCTCCACCGAATAGTTGTGAAATATATCCCCCTAATCCGTGAAGTTCTGTTAGTAAACGTCCCATTAATTTATTTGCATTTGCACGCCCTTTATTGATTTCAATTCCAGAGTGTCCACCTTTTAACCCGCTAATCACAAGGTCATAAGTTACCATTCCATCTCCTTCAACAGACGTCCATTCAATTGGTAATTTTAATGAATTACGCACCCCTCCGGCACATGAAGTCAAGGCAAATCCTTCTTCTTCTGAATCAATGTTAATTAAAATATCTCCTGGTACGTTTGCTGGATCAAGTGCCATGACTCCATCCATTCCTGTTTCTTCTTCTGTTGTCACTAAAACAGTTAACGCTGGGTGCTCAAGCGTATCGTCTGCTAAAATAGCAAGTGACATTGCTACCGCAATCCCATTGTCCGCACCAAGTGTCGTTCCCTTTGCACGTAACCAATCACCATCAACATAAATTGGTAAAGCATCTGTTTCGAAGTTAAAATCCAACTCGTCTTCTTTCACACATACCATGTCCATGTGTCCTTGTAAAATCACTCGTGGCGCCGATTCGTACCCTTTTGTTGCTGGCTTTTTAATAATAACGTTTTTACAAGGTTCTTGGATATATTCTAATTGATGAGTTTTAGCAAAATTCACTAAATAATCACTAATTGCTGCCTCGTTTCCTGATTCGTGCGGGATCTTTGTCATTTCTTCAAAGTAATGAAAAACCTGTTTGGGGTTTAAATTTCCTAATATTTCTGCCATCATGATGACCTCCTTTTTTCTTTATTCTACCATATTTTTGTGTTGAAACAACTGACAGTACCAATCATTTCTTGCAATGACTTTTATGACTATCTGGTCTTTCCTATCATTACGTCAGCCTTATTTATCCGAATCTTTCACTTTATATTCCGTCGAATCAAAGACTGTCTTTTTTTGTTGTTCCTCTTTTTGCTGACGTTTAACCGTTAATTGATCCGGAATAATAAAAATACATGCAATGTATAAAATAAAACCTGTTCCGAAAGAAAAAATTGTAATCATCGCCCAAAGTAAACGAACAACCGTTGCATCCATGTTTAAATAATTCGCAATTCCTTGGCAAACTCCCGCAATCATTGCGCCTTCACGGACTTTATATAACCGTTTATTCGACATTTTAATCACCCTTTCTTAACGTAATTACCGTTATTATAGCGTAGTTTGGAAACGACTGACAACTTATTTCAAGATATTTTATAGAATCCTAACGAAAATGTTGGTGATAATCCTTGAATATACTATATAATAGAAATATCTTGCCGATAGATAGAAAAAAAGAGAAAAATTGGAGGTTGTCTTATATGTCTTATGAAATTTCTAAGCTACTTCAAGCAAGCGAAGTAACCTTAAAAGAAATACTACGCCTAATAGAAGAGTCACCTAGTCTTTCGCTTAAATCATTCAATCCAAACCAAACAGCAATCGTTGTGATCGATATGGTCAATGGATTTGTGAAAGAGGGACCCATGTCTTCCCCAAGAATTCAAACCATTATTCCACCTATTGCTCACTTAATGAAGGCCGCAAAAGAAGGGGCTTTTCAGTTGGTTGCTTTTGCTGATTCACATGAAGAATCATCGGTTGAATTTTTATCTTATCCGCCACACTGTTTATGCGGAACAGCTGAGAGCGAAATCGTCGATGAACTAAAAGAAATTGGGGGCTATCAATTAATCCATAAAGCTTCAACAAACGGCTTTTTAGAAGCTGAGTTTCATGCCTGGCTTCAAGAGCATCAAATGGTTGAAAACTTTATCCTCGTGGGTGACTGTACGGATATTTGTGTCGAACAATTTGCCATCACCTTAAAAACTTACTTTAATACGATTAACCGCCAAAGCCGAATTATCGTTCCGGTTAATGCGACAGAAACTTACGACCTTGGTGCGCATCATGGAGATCTGATGCACCTGTTGGCGCTTTATAAAATGCAAATGAACGGAATTGAGCTCGTTCAAGAAATTAATGACTAGAAAGAGGCTTTTAACATGAACTTAAAATCAGTCAATTTAACAATGCTCGTTGATTTTTACGAGTTAACAATGGCACATGGTTATTTTGAAAACGGTATGGAAGATCAAATCGCTTATTTTGATATGTTTTTCCGTCGTGTTCCCGATGAGGGCGGATTTGCTATTATGGCAGGTCTAGAACAACTTATTGAATACTTAAAAAACCTAAAGTTTACAGACGATGATATTGATTACTTACGAAGTAAAAATATTTTTTCAGAAGCTTTTTTAACCTATCTTAAAAACTTCAAGTTTTCGTGCGATATTTATGCGATTGCGGAAGGTACCCCTATCTTCCCAAATGAACCTATCCTAACCGTTCGTGGGCCTATTATTCAAGCGCAATTTATTGAGACGATGATCTTACTTAGTATCAATCATCAATCATTAATCGCAACGAAATCTAACCGTATTGTCCGCGCCGCTAATGGGCGTCCCGTTCTTGAATTAGGAGCACGCCGTGCCCAAGGAGCTGATGGAGCTATTTTAGGGGCACGCGCTGCTTATATTGGAGGATGCGTGGGAACGGCATGCACGATATCAGATCGTGACTTTAATGTACCAGCGCTTGGAACAATGGCACATAGTTGGGTACAAACCTTCGACACAGAATATGAAGCATTCAAAAAATATGCTGAACTTTATCCGCAAAACTGTACCCTCCTCGTCGATACTTACAATACGTTAAAGTCAGGAATTCCAAATGCTATTAAAGTCTTTAAAGAAGTCCTTATTCCGAAAGGATACGCCCCTGGAGCTATTCGTATTGATAGTGGGGACGCTGCATATTTAGCTAAAAAAGCTCGCAAGTTACTTGATGAGGCCGGACTCTTCGACACAAAAATTGTGATTTCAAATTCTTTGGATGAATATATTATCAAAGATTTACTCATCCAAAAGGCACCGATTGATTCTTTTGGCGTCGGTGAACGTCTAATTACCTCAAAAACAGAACCGGTTTTTGGAGGCGTTTATAAAATTGTAGCGGTTGAAAAGGAAGGAAAAATGATTCCTAAAATTAAAATTAGCAATAATATTGAAAAAATTACTAACCCTGGGGCTAAACAAGTCTACCGTTTATACGATCGTGAAACGAAAAAGGCCATTGCTGATGTGATTACCCTCGCTCATGAAAAAATTGACGAAACGCAACCCTATACGATTTTCGATCCTGAACATACGTGGAAGCGTAAAGAAATTACTAATTTTATTGCCCGTCCTCTTCTTACACCGATTTTCATTAAGGGTAACCTTGTTTATCAATCCCCTACTCTTGAAGAGATTGTCACTTATTCTAAAGAACAAATAAATACACTTTGGGAAGAAGTCTTACGTTTTGAAAAACCTCATACTTATTATGTCGATCTTTCAAGTGAGCTATGGACGTTAAAAACGAATCTATTAGAAAAATATTCTAGATAACAATAGAATTTTAGAAAAATTATTCGCTTTTCAATCAAGATTCTAACATTTTTCTTACCATTTACTGAAATTTTGTAATTTATTCTTGCATTTTAGACTTTGGTCTGATAGAATGATTTTGTTGTATTTTCAATGGAGGTGAACTAGAATGCCAAATATTAAATCACAAATTAAACGTGTGAAAACAAACGAAAAACGTCGTCAATTCAATGCTTCTTACAAAGCATCTATGCGTACTGCAATCAAAAACGTTGAGGTTGCTATCGAAACTAAAAACGTTGAGGCTGCAAAAGAAGCTTACAATACAGCTAACAAAAAATTAGACAAAGCTGTTGCAAAAGGAATTTGCCACAAAAACTTCGCAGCTCGTCAAAAATCACGTTTAAGCAAAAAAATCAACGCTTTAGGATAATTGTTAATCGGTTGAAAAACCGATTCATTATCACTTAAACATGGTAAAAAAAGACCTTATTTGTTCTCTGGCCAAATTGGGTCTTTTTTTTATGTCTTTACCACCAAAAAAAGAACCTTTACTGTTTTGAAAACAAGTGAAGGTTCTTTTTAGCATATCTAAGAGTCCTTAGTTATTTTTAACGGTTAAGGTTTTCAAATCACCTACCATTAACGATACCTATTTAATTGATTTGAACTGTACGTGTACATCTGGGTTTGTTGCAAATTCAGTTTTTGCCATCATGATGATTTCATTTGTTTGCTCTAATGTTGGCTCCTCTGTCCCCTCTAAGAAAACTTGAACTGTTTCTTCATTTGTACGAACTAAAACATCATCATATCCTTTAGCTTTAATTAAAGATTCAAGTACCGTTTGATGTTGCGTATCTTTTGTAATTTTGTCTAAATCATCTTTAGCTTCGCTTTTTTCTGTTGCATCAGAGTCTTTGCTTGCAATGATTGATTTTAATTGTGCAACTAATTCACTCTCTGCCTTTTTAACTTCTGAGCGTTGAATTTGAATTGAGCTTGTTTTTTCATCCTTTTTCTCTTCTTTTGTTCCTTTTGCTTCTTTTGTTTCTTTTACTTCTTTTCCATCTTCTTTTGCTGTTAACTCTTCTGCTGATTGAGCGTCTGTTTCTTTCATTTCTAAATTTGCTTGCGGAACAGCTGATGTTGATCCTACTTTTGCATCATTTTCTGTTCCATCCCCAATGCTTACGTAGAAAACTGTTAATAATACGAAAACCACGAATAATGCTGCTGTTACATATGAATTTTTGTTCATTTTAATTTCCCCCTATAGTTCAGATGCTTTTAATAATGTAATTTGATGAATTGGAACGTCAAGCAATAAGCTGATGGCATGTGTTACATCATATGGTGCCTTTATCGTTCCTTGATAGACGATCACCACGCCATTTGAAACCGTCTCTTGACTACTTGAAAAGAGAGCTGAAGAAGTGTCTGCGACTGATTTATATGAGATATTAATACTATCTACCGTTACTCCTTCTATTGATTCAAATAAAGCTGTGATCTGTTCTTTGTGTTTTACTTCGACGGATGTTTGTGCCGAAGATTCTTGATTGTTAGCCAGAGAACCCAATGATCCCATATCATCTTTGAGTAAAGACGTCACCACAAATGCGGCGCCAAGAAACATGATGATTCCCAGTGGTCCAACGTCAGCCATGATTTTTTTTAACCCCGAGCTTATGCGGCCCGGTTTAGTTGATGGCTTCCCTTCCACTTCTTTTACCTCCTATCTTCGGAACTCCTTCCCTCATATTGTCGCTTCTTTTCCATCAATCCCCTCCTTTAAAGATAACATCCTCTTGCTTCAGACCAAGCTGATTGAGCATACACGTTTTAGACTCTGAATCAGTCTTGGCCATCTCTAGTGTGAGTACATCACCAAATTCAAACCCTAAGATTTGAATTCCACACTTTTCACCTGAGGATTCAACCCGCGCCTCCATCTCACTCAATGTCATTTGAGATAAATCAGTTTCAATCAATCCTTGATAATACTGAATGGATTCATCAAACTTCCCTTCATCAAGAAAGGAAACTGAATCGATGAGTGACGTCACCTCATTATTCATTATACTAATCACCGGCTTTAAAATGATAACAATGATAAAAAAGTGAAGATAAAACGTAATTATTTTTTTGTACGAAGCCGGAATCACCAATAAATTGACAATAGCTATCAAGAAAAACATGGCGATAATCTGTTTTGCATATTCATATAGCATATCTTTTCCCATCTCCTCAAAACTTGTCGCATAGAATTAGTTCGTTAATAGCATCATATTTGAGCTGTATAAAATAATGAAGAACGTGAAAATAAACATGACCCCGATAATGATCATAATGACTAACAAGTTCATAAGACCCGTATTAAAGACATCTAAAATTTTAATATAGTCTTTACTTACAATCGGTTGAATGACTCCAGTTAGCAATCGAAAAAGAATCAGACTGACTCCTACTTTAATGATCGGAAAACTAACAACGACCACTAGTGTAATAACACCCAAAAGCCCCACGCTATTTCTTAAGATAGATAGCGTTGATACAACTGAAACGATTGTATCTGTAAAGCGTGTTCCAATGACTGGAATATGATTCATTAAATTTTGCGTGGTTCTAAAGAACAATCCGTCTGCAAAACTTAGTGTCATATTCTGAATAGACATCAGCGCCAAGAAAAAGGCGAAATACCCACCTAATGTCCACAAAGCTACTTTATTAACAAAACTTATTAATCGACCGTATAAATCCTCTACATTAATCTGATTAATAAACCCAAAGATCGTTCCAATAACTGTGAGTGGAAGACTAATGGCATTAATAAAAAAGTACGATGCATTGATTAAAAATACCACCGCAGGTTTAAATAACGTCTGATTCCAAAGCGCCCCCGTAATGGTAATCAATGAGAGCAGCATCGGGAAAATAGCGACCACAATGTTCATATATCTCGTTAAAATATCTAAGACGTAATCATGATAAAAAATGAAGAGTTGAAATAATTGAACCATTAAGATCAGTTTTAAAACAATATTCGTTACTTTCTCATACTTTGTTGAAAAAGTAGATTGAATATTTTGAAAAAGGGCGATGATGATTAAAAAAATTAAAATACTTTTAAACTGGGTAAATCCGGTTGTTAATTCATGCAACGCGTAGTCACCTAACGATTGAAAAAAACCAACCAAATTAAAATTTTCAACTTTTAATAAATTTGTTTTATCTAAATAATCGGCATCCATCAACCAATCATACTGTTGATAGATTTCAGACCATATATTTTCAAATGTCGATAGATCAAATTCTGCTGCATCCATTACTCCCCCTCCTAGTCCATCTATTTTACTAGACAACCGATAAAATAAGCTCAAATAACTTAATAATCATCGGTAAACTGTATCCTATTAAATAAAGTTTCACGATATACTCAAACATTTTTCCGACATTTCCAAGGCTCGTTTCTGCAAGCAAAAAACTTACAAACTCCGCATAATAAACAATTCCGATTAACCGAATAATAATCGTAACGTATTGCTGCCCTATATTAAAGTCAAGAAAGACATTTGTAATTTGACCAATAATACTTGATAAAAGTTGCAAGGCCATCATAAAAAAATACGTCAATAGAACTAAACTAAAACACTTGGCGTATTTAGAACTAACTTCATTTAACAATAAATACATAATGGCGCATCCAATAACAAGTGTGAGTACTTTAACAATGTCAATGACGGCCCCCTCCTTTACAACATAAAGATTGTTCGTAAGCTCGTCATTAAAACTTCAATTAATTGGACGATAAAAACGAGCATATACACGTATCCGGCCAACATTACCAAATCGCTAATCTCTTTCCCCACATCAAATTTTTTGAAAAATAACGCAACAAATCCAAGCAGAAAAGCCACTCCTGCAAACCTTAGTAATCCTGTAACATCAACCATTGGCATGTTCATTACACCTATCCTTTCGTGAGAATTTGCTAGTTAACTTTATGCAGCATCCCCTTAAAAAATGAAACTTTCTACCGATAAAACACATTTTCTTTTCCTACTTCTCTTCAATATTTATCCACCAAGTCAGAAAAAGACAAGAAAACTTACCTACTTCCCATGTAATGTCGAGAAAATACGACTACCGCTCGGTCCCACCTCAAGCGGTAGTTAACAAATAATCCGGCCCCTTCTTCTTTAATTCAACAACTTAATTATTCCCGTACTTCAAAATCGTCTCCCCAGATCATCATAAAAGTCTCTCCCTGTAAAAAAAGCGATCCTATCCACTCATAAGATTTTTATTTTGATTAGCCTCGCTAAACTGAACGTACATAAATTAAACGCGACTAGCAATACTACTAGTGTAAGAGGCGTTTGTTTAAGAGGAATGAAACAATAGCAAACGTTATGAGTCAATATCTTATCTCTCAAGAGAAAAGTTTTACTAATCCACTCATTTGGTTCGATCTAACATTAGAAATTATAAATTTCCTTCACACCCAAGAGGTTAAAATATGTATTTCTATTTATTCGACTGATTGGCGGCTTTCTGTATTTATACTTTCATTACTGCTGCACTATTTCGTCATTACAAATTAAGGAGGTGTTCCGTTTTGGAGAAAAAAACGAGTGATCACCATTAAAAGCGATAAAAAAAGGGGATGAGGCCAACCGCGACCAAGCCGACTCCCCCAACCCGCTAAGTTGTTTATATGCATTTATTCGACTGATTTGGTGGCTTTTAGTATTTATGCTTTCATTACTGCTACTCTATTTCGTCATTACAAATTAAGGAGGTGTTCCGTTTTGGAGAAAAAAACGAGTGAGTCACAATTAAAAGCGATAAAAAAATGGAATGAGGCCAACCGCGAGAAGGCGAATTACACCCGAGGTAAATCTGCAGCTAAAAGCTTCATTAAGAATAAGGCAACACTAGAAGATTTAGAGATGTTAGAGGAAGTCATCCACGAGCGACGCCAGTCATTAAAATAAGGCTCTGTTAGATAAAAATGTTGATAAGACAGAAAAAAAGTGAAGATGAGCATCTTCACTTTTTTATTCACTTAATGAGCTTAACTTTTCTAAATCTAACACTCCATTTGTTGCATGGTAGCCTATGTTGAAAGTCCCAGCACCATAACCTTTAACACACGAGATGTTTATCTCATCATAGATGCGAATATCTGCTAATTCTTTTCCTTTTTTATCGCGCACAAAGATACTAAACTTTTCTTGAGCAAATTCATAACCTTTGGCATTTGTTGTGGTCTCAAGGTCTTTATTAGAAATCTTGAAGTTTAAGTTATTTAGTTCGCTAACTAAATAAGTGATTTCCTCTTTGGATAGTTCAATACCCTCTAATCCATTTTCACGTACTTGAATACTTCCAACTACCTTTTCATTTAAACTGAATGAATAAATGGAAATAAAATAACATCCTAAGATAAGGACGATAATTCCCACAAATAAGGCTATCTTTTTCAAATTCAATCACCCCTATAATGTTATTAATATCTTCATTATAAGTTATTAGATAAAATTTTACAAATAATTTTAGCGGAATAAAGCCTGACGTGTTTTATAATCTTCAATCTTAATCTCTAATTGACTTGAAACAGCTTGAATAAGGGTGTGTTTTCCTTTTATCACTTCTTTATCATCTTTAATATACTCAAGCCACTTAAACCAATATAAATAGTTGACAAGGTACTTTGTTGAAACTCCATTAAAATTCTTCATCCAATTTTTCAAGCGACTATGAAAGGAGTTCAATCTTTGTATAGAGTAAAAATCTTCTGTTAAATAGCGACCCGATTTAATTGGTTTGTGCTCCAAGTTAAATTCTTTTGCAAATTGAATATACCCTTTGTGACTATCTGTGCATAGCGTTGAATCTTGGTCAATACGACCTTCTAAGACCCTATTTAAATCTGAACTCTTAAAGCGTCCCTTGCAGATTAATTCCATATAAATATTGCCATAGCGGTCTAATCCTGTTAGTACACACACTTGTTCAGAACTAATACCACGCTTCTTAACTTCTTTCCCACGCTTGCGAGCTGGACGTGGCATTTGAAATCCACTTTTCTCATGATTGCCCTTAAAGGATTCTGCAAAGAAAGTTTCATCCATTTCGATAACCCCTTCCAAATGCCCCATCCCAATAGCCATACGAATAGCGTCTAAGATGCGGTGGCGCATATAAAAAGAGGTTTTAATGCATACATCGATATGCTCAGCACACTTACGAATACTTGCACCTAAAATCATTAATTTAGTATATTCTAACCATTTTGATAAAGGAATTTTAGAACTCGATAGAGCTGATTTAGTCAAGTCAGTGAATGTTTTAGTGCATGACTTACACTTATAGCGTTGTTTAGAGTTAGCTTTACCAAATTTAGAAATAGCGTTACTTTCACAATGCGGACACTTTTGCCCCATAGCAAAACGAGCCTCGCGACACTCTTTTATTGTGACAGGACTTAATGACAACATTTCAAATATGCGATTTGCTAATATCTCTTTTTGGTAATCTGTTAAAAACATTACATCAGCCATAACGCTATCAATGGTTGGCATAAACATTCACCTCAAACGTTTGTTTGTATTAGTTTACCACATTTCTAAGAAGCTATGCAAATTTCAACATTAAAGTCTAACAGAGCTTAAAATAAAAACAAATCCCTTCGGCATTTTACATCGCTACTTCATTAAATCACCTATTTTCAAAAAACAAAAAGGAGCTAACAAACTGTATATTGCAAGTGAAAAGTTAACATTTGTGCAATTTAATTTTTAACAGTAACTATTGTTCGATTTCAAGGAATTTTTTTGATTGCTGGAGTCGATAACTTGTTCCATTCATATTAATGACATAGGATTGATGGGTAATACGATCGACGATAGCCGCTGTAATAACAGGGTCATGGAAGATTTCATCCCATCGTGAAAAAGGTAAGTTAGTGGTAAATAAGGTTGATGCCTTTTCACACCGGGTTGAAATAAAATTAAAGAGGAGTTCAGCCCCTTCTTTGTCGAAGGAGATATATCCTAATTCATCTAAAATAATCAGTTGGTATTTATCAAATTTTCTTTTTAGACGTTGGAGGACACGTTCATTTTTGGCTTCCTTTAATTCAATGATGAGTGTTGGGACATGGGCGAAATAAACATGATACCCCATCTGACAGGCCTTAATGCCAAGACCAATAGCGGTGTGACTCTTGCCGGTTCCCGGATTCCCGGCTAGAATAATATTTTGATTTTTTTTAATAAATTCTAAGCTCTCAAGCGTTTTAAAATGTTTTTGTGCCTCTACAGGAAGCGCCGTTACCTCTAACTCTTCTAAGTGTTTGAGATAAGGAAATTTAGCAGATTTAATTCGGCTATTCACTCCATTTTGTTGTCGAAGTTCCACTTCATATTGAAATAAGGTGAGGAGAAATTCTTCATAGGTTTGGTTTTCAAGACGTGATTGTTCCAAATGAAGATGAAGATTTTGGGCGATATAGGGTAATCGTAAATTTTTCGCGTGTTTTTTTATTAGTTGATCCATGACAATTCTCCTTGTTGATAGATTGAGCTAATTTCTGATAATTGGTTGTAACAGGCCTCCTCAACTTGTTTATCTTCGGGGGCGGTTAAAGAACTTTGTGGTGCTTCTCGTGTTAATAAAAAGTGAATGATTTGATCATTTTGAATCGGAAGATTCTGTTGCCGAAGGGATTCAATCGCTAATTGAATACGTTCGAGTGAATATTCCCTGATTAAGGTTAATAAATAAATGAAATCTCTAGGATTTGTGTTATAATGATTTTGGAATATTTTTTGGAGCCACGGAGTAGCCTGTTTGAGAGCCAGGCTATGTGCAACTGCACCGGGCTTCTTTTTTAATGTCGCTAGATAGTGATGGATATCTAAGTGATACTGGTGACGTCCGATGAGACGTTTGGCTTTAAATAAAAAGCGGCCATCGTAGTACACTTTAAGGTGGTTAATGTTTTTACGAACAGTCACGTCTTTTCCAACCAGATAATCTGGAACGGAATAGAAGTTTGTATCGACATGAATAAAGCTATATTTATTCACTTTATATACCGCCGTTAAATAGGTGTCTAAGGGAACCCGATAAGGCAATAAGTGCGATTGCTCAGTGAGAAATTGTGCATCGGCTGAAGTTTGTGTTCGCTGCTTCATTTTCTTATTTTCACGTGCGGTCGCCTCTAAAAGTGCAGTAACGGCATCTGCCACGGTGTTAAAGTGGTGAGATGAACTAAAAGCTTTACGTCGAATCAGCTCTACGGAACGTTCAACGTGTCCTTTTTCATTTCCACTATACGGATTAGTAAACCGGACGTGATAACCATAATAGTTCGTTAATTTTTCAACAACCGCTGTCGGTTGTTTTTCTTTACCGGCTAAATGTTTGACCTGAACTCGAGCATTATCATAAACAATTTCGTGGGGAACACCCTTAATCTCCTCAAAGAAACGTGCATGAATATCAAGAAAAGCTTCCGTATTTTCATGCGAATAGAGATAGGCAAAACGTTTATCGCTATATTTCAAGTCGAAGACGCCTATTTTAAATCGCCGTTCCGCCCCAAGTTCTTCAATAAATAGGGTCACATCTCCCCAATCAAACTCTGCCACCTGACCAGGATCGTAGGCTTGTCGGATAAAAGCTTCTTTTGAATGGTTCATTTGTTTCGCAACGTAAACGCAGACCGATCGATAGCTAATATCTACTTGTTTAGAAATTAACCATTCATAAATATCTGTATTTTTCATGATTAATTTACGTTTCCCTTGTTGGATTTTCTTTTTATTTTCATCAAGACAGGAATCAATCATGGACTCAACCTCAGGTGTTAACTTAATGCGTTGACGTCTACTAGCATCATATTTTGGTTTAGCAGAAGACTGAATAATGATCTGTTCCTTTTCAGCCGTTGATGTGGCACGTTCTAAAGCTTGTTGGTTAAGTTCGTACGCTTTAACATATTTACTAACAGTTTGTCTTGTCATTCCTATTTCTTTCGCAATAGCGGTGTAGGAAAGACCTTTCAAATATAGGCGAATTAATAAATCTTTTTTTTCCAAGGTTAACACTTCACTTTCCTCCATATCACCAATTGATATGGATAATTTTACAAAAGGGGTGTTAACTTTTCAATTGCATTCCTGTTAATTATTAGAATACAATAAACACAAACGCTAGGAACTCAAAGATAAAGAGTATTCAAATGATTTAAAGCAACGATCGGCCACACGATTATTTATTAAAATAAAGCACCTCAAGAAGATATCGAAGAATTTAAACAGCTTTTAGCGGACCACGAACAAATTTTATAACCTAACATAAAAAAACTCAACGTCGCATCCATCTAGCCTAACCATCAATAAAAAATAGCTCCCTTTGTTTCGTAAAAGTAGCCGGTGTCACTTATTAAACACGCTATAATTAATATCGTTTAGGATTTCAATAAGAAATAACTCCTGTTTTATGTCCGTAAATCAGTTATTTTACCTTTCTTGTTGAAATTCTTTTTTGTCTCTTTATATCGATAAGATTTTGAAACCTTCATCAACACTAGATGTGAACGGAAAGTAAATCCATTTATGAAAGCGGGTCCCACCCCTTCATTTTCAAATAACTCGGCCCATAAAAAAACTAAATGTGTTGTGGACATGATACGACCATTTTCTGAATGATTTAAAATGACCTGAAAGACTAACGCTTAGTAATGAAAGGGCACTATTAAATCAGATGATTCCTTGCTAATAAATAACACTGCTTTAACTATACTTTTATCTCCTTACAGGACCCTTCCCGCTAAACGTCGTCCACTCATTCTGTCGCTAGGTTAACGGCCATCTAAAAGCGGGAATGATTCTCCCTTATCGTTTACCGTATTAACTACAAAAATAATCGATTCAGCAATTGAAAAAATTCACCCCTTAAAATTATGGCTAATAAAATAATTTGATTGGGATACATGCGGGGTAAAAGTGCAAATATGCATAAAAAAAAGACTTTAAGGGCTTAGATCCTTAAAGTCTTTAAATGTTGTAATTTCAATGGTTTCATCCCTTACCAGCGTATACGAGACGACTGACAGAGAAAAAAGCATTAATTACCCACGAGAAACGTAACGTCCATCGTTTGTATTGATGATTAATTTATCCCCAACTTCAACGAATAATGGAACTTGTAATGAGTATCCTGTTGAAACTGTTGCACTTTTTGTTGCATTAGAAGCTGTGTTTCCTTTAACACCTGGTTCACATTCAACAACTTCTAAAGTGACTTTTTCAGGTACATCTACCCCTAAAATTTCATTATTGAATGTATTGATTTTAACTTCCATTCCTTCAACTAAGAAGTTTTTCTCTTTTTCTAATTGTGCAACTGGAATTTCTAATTGCTCATATGTTTCATTATTCATGAAAACATACTCGTCACCCATTGAGTATAAGAATTGCATAGTTGCTTTTTCGATATGCGCACGTTTTACTTTTTCACCGGCATTAAATGTATTATCAATGACAGCCCCTGTACGTAAGTTACGTAATTTTGAACGTACGAATGCTTGTCCTTTACCAGGTTTAACGTGTTGGAACTCGATAACTTGGAATAAGTTTCCTTCATAATCAATCGTCATTCCTGTTTTAAAATCGTTTGTTGAAATCATAAAAATCCTCCTTGCACACGATACAAATTACATCTACTTTTAGAATTGACATTTCCTTTTTAATTATAACATTTATCAAAAAATTGTCTATGCTATGCTCCCCTTTTTCCCCCTAATTACCCTTCTTTTTTTAAAAGATTCCTACTCTTCTCAACAAATAAGAGACTTTCTTCATATCATGATCATTTTAAGATCAAATTCCACCCATTTAGAAGACGTTGTCGGCGTCTTTTTTAACGATAACACGCGCAAATCGCTTCTCAAAATAACTGGGTAAAAAAGAGCTTTATTTTTAATAAAAAATTCTGTAAAATATTATTATAGATTAAAAGATAAGGAGGTTTGGATCATGAATTGGAGTTTAATTATTGTTGCGATTCTTTTAGGTATTGCTTTAGGATTATGGATTATGTTACGCCGCGAATCAAAAAAAGCCGTAACCCTTCTATCAGAAAAAGAGTTTGTAGAAAATATGCGTAAAGGACAACTCGTTGATTTACGCAAAAAAGAGGAATTTGATGCTGGACATATCAATGGGGCCCGTAATATTCCATTCGTTAATTTAACACGTAACCCTGGAAAATTACGTCGCGATTTACCTATTTACTTATACTGTGAAAAAGGAAAAGTTTGTAAACGTGCCGCTCTTGTCCTTTATGGTAAAGGATATGAAAACATTTATCAACTTCAAGGCGGATTAACAAATTGGACAGGACCTTTAAAAAAGACCACAAAAAAATAAAATCTCCTTTTAAACATCAAAAAGATGCTCCCTCTGAAGCATCTTTTTTTATTTTCCATTGTAACCGATCATTTTGATTAATCCCCCACACGCTCAAGTAATGCCCCCACTGAAGCCAAGCGAGATGGCCATCTAAACAAAAATTTAACTCCTACTCTAGTTAAATGATAAACCATGAACTCAATATCTCGGTCGTGCATTACTGTAAAATTTAGATTCTACTATAGTTAAACGATAAACGCCACAAACTTCTAAAAGCAACGACATTCTAAAAGCATTTAGATTCTACTATAGTTAAACGATAAACCCGTTAAACGGGACTAATATTGTTATTTTATACCTCATCAACCTATTTTATTCGTTCGTTTTATGAACATAATAACAATAATAAGCTTATCTTCGCTTCGATTGCTTCATTTTATCTGTCGTTCCCCCGAGGTTTTTACCTCAAAGGAAGTCGACAGATTCGAAGGCAAACGTCTATGAACCAAAAAGAACAGAATTGAGAGTAGTCCCTATTATATGAACAAAAGTTGATTGATCCATAACAATTAATCTAACGAGCATAAAACATCATCAATAATTATAATTTAAAAATCATCTACTCCCTTATAAGAGGTAATCAAAACTCAATTTGTTGCCTTATACAACTTTTGCATCGATGAATCATTTTGTATGAATTGATCAAAGTCTTCAAACTCTCCAACCAATTCATGACGACTAAACGAAATAACATTATGATCCTCAAGATCAAAGTGTATAGCATCCACATTTTCAATAAGCGAAAATAACACAACTGCATTTCCTTTTAAAACGGTCTCTTGTGAAACTTGTTTTTCCTCTTTCTTACCGATTTTAACATCTGTGTACTGAAAATCTTTATACGCAATTGTTATTTCATATGGAGGCTGATTTGTCTTTAAAGAAAACCCCGTTAAATACTCATTAGCAGGCAATTTATTAAGGATGGTACCGACTGCTGAATTGTTTCCAACATAAGTCCCTTTATAATCAGCCCATGAAAACTCTCTAGGTAAACGAGAGCAACCAGTAAATAAAGCGAAAAACATCACTAATATTAAAATTCGTTTTTTCATCGTTATTCTCCTTTAATATAAAAAAACACACAAAGATGTGTGTTTTATTTTTGGTTTAAGTAAGCTTTCACTAATGTACTTACTAGGGCACCATCTGCACGTCCTTTTGTTTGAGGAACGATTGCACCCATCAACTTACCCATGTCAGATGGATTGATTGCGTTAATCTTTTTAGCTGTTTCAGATATAATTTGTTTGATTTCTTCCTCAGTAAGTTGCGCTGGTAAATAAGCGTTTAAGTACACTAACTCTTGCTCGATTTTCTCTGCTAAATCTTCACGATCAGCCGCCTTAAATTCTTTTAAAGAATCTCGACGTTGCTTCACTTCACGTGATAGAACAGTTAACTCTTGTTCTTCATTCAATCCAGCTACCCCTAGGTGAATAGCTTCGTTTTGTAAAGATGCCTTTAACATACGAATGACTGATAAGCGATCCTTTTGTTTCGCCTTCATAGCCTCTTTCATATCAGCATTTAATTGATCGAGTAATGCCACTGAAATCACCTATTTAAATATTAGTATTTGTTACGCTTATTAGCTGTTTTACGAGCTGCTTCAGATTTTTGTTTACGTTTGATACTCGGTTTAACGTAATATTCACGTTTACGAGCTTCAGTAAGGGTACCTACTTTAGATACTTCTCTCTTAAAACGACGTAATGCATCATCTAATGATTCGTTTTTTCGAACTACAGTTTTAGCCACCACTAACCCTCCTTCCGCTTCGCTACGATTAACAGTAATATTATACTACATATATCGTCGTCTGTAAACAAAACAAAATAAATTCATTAAAATGATTTTATCTATTTTATGTTATAATAATTACTGACAATTATAGTAAACTAATTACTAGTAAACAATTAAACTATTAAAGGTGGAGTTTTATGAAATTTATAACGAATATACCGGCTGATCGTTTCAATGCATTTGCTGCTAAACATCAAAAAAATCATTTTTTACAAAGTTACGAATGGGGAGTTTTTAAATCAAAGTCACCCGATTGGTCTTTCGATACCGTTGGACTAGAAGACGAGAATGGTCAACTAGTTGCTGGGGCCCTTGTTTTACTTCGACAACTTCCTCTCATTAAGCGTCCATTTATCTACATTCCCCGAGGATACTTAATCGACTTCAGTCAAAAACAACTTGTAGAAACTTTTACCAAATCCATGAAACAGTATGCTCAACAGAAAAAAGCTATTTTCATTAAAATTGATCCTGATATTAAATATATTGACCGTACGGTTGATGGTGAAAAGATCCAAGGTGGACTCGATAATCAGCAACTTGTTCAACATCTCATTGATTTAGGATACCATCATCTTGGATTTACACAAGACTTTGATTCAAGTATACAACCTAGATACACCTTTCGATTAGACTTAACACCCTCAACAAAAGATCTTCTAAAAGGGTGTCAATCAAAAACACGTTATAATATCAAAGTGGCCCAGAAAAAAGGAATTGAAATTATTGAGGGGACACGCGAAGATTTAAAAACATTTGAATCCATCATGCGCGTTACAGGTGAACGAGACGGATTCTTAACACGTCCTCTTACTTACTTTGAAGATATGTACGATACGCTTGCCCCAAGCGGAATGTGTAAACTTTATTTAGCTAAACTAAATACTGAACAAGCTCTAACGAGTATTAAACAAGAGTTAAATCTCACAGAGAAATCGATTCAAAATTTGCAGGTTCAATTAGATAACGAAGAATTAACAGAAAAGAAGCGAATTAAACTTCAAAATAAACTTGAACCTGAATTAAATAAACAAAAAAACCTCATTCAACAACAGGAAGAATTAAAGAAATTATACGATCAACATCCAGAAGGTATCACCATGTCGGGAATTATTACAACCTATTTTGGTAATAAATCATGGTACTTATACGGCGCAAGTGATAATGTTTATCGCGAGTTTATGCCAAACTACGATATTCAATGGGTTGCTTTCACCGAAGCTAAAGAGGCTGGATATGAAATTTATGACTTTTTTGGTATTAGTGGTAAGACAGATGAGTCTGATCCCTTATATGGACTTTACCGATTTAAAAAGGGATTTGGTGGGGAGTTTACCGAATTCATCGGCGAGTTTGACTACGTTATTTCACCATTAGGGTATTGGATTTGGACTAAACTCCTTCCAGAATTCAAAAAATTCAAGAAAAAATTACGTAATAAAAAACATTAATTCTAAAAAAGACCTACTAACGTGTAGGTCTTTTTTTGGTTCTATAATATTTAGTGTTGCTGATTAAGCAGCACTTTTTTCATAGGATAAAAAAAAAGAGACTTCAAGTCTCAATCCTGTTACAATGTTATCGACTAAAACAATATTGAAAGGATAAGATTTAATGTCTCACTCATATTTTACTAGAAAACTTTTAAATATTAAAGATAAAAATATTACATTTTCAGAAGATTATCTTGAGGAAGTGAAGTTGAACGGAATTACTAGCTTTATCTTTAAAGGTATTCTTACGTATCAACCGACTCATTGTCAAAAATGCGGAACCCTATTTGATTCAAAATTTAAGAAGCATGGATTTAAAACCTCTCGAATTGTCATTCCAAAAGTCTCTCTTCACGATACCTACTTAGACCTAAAAAAACAGCGTTATTATTGTGGGCATTGCCAGTCTACTTTTACACTAAGTACTTCAATTGTTGAAAAGAACTGTTACATTTCTTATCATACGAAACACGCCATTGCTTTAGAGGCCCAAAATAAAATTTCTGAATGTGATATCGCACGTCGCCATCAGGTCTCTCATTCAACCGTCAATCGAATCATCCATAGCTTTTATGAATCTCAAACCTTAAACCTTAATTATTTACCTGAAAATCTCTGTTTTGATGAATTTAAATCCGTTAAGTCTGCTGAGGGGCATATGTCTTTTATTTTTTGCGATGCTGACTCAAAACAAATCATCGATATCGTTGAAGATCGTCGTTTAAACTCCCTTCAAGCTTATTTTAAACGATACACAAAGGAAGCACGTCATCGAGTAAAAAATATTGTGATTGATATGTACGCTCCTTACATCAGCCTCATTAAGGATCTTTTTCCTCATGCCCAAATTATCATTGATAAATTTCATCTCGTTCAACATCTCTCTCGTGCACTGAACAAAACTCGAATCCGATTCATGAAAAAGTTCAAAAAGCATGGTCGTAAATTCAAACGTTATTGGCGCTTATTTTTAAAATCTCACGCTTTACTTAATACCACCACTTATCGATCAGTTTACTGCTTTAAACAACCCATGCGTGAAATTGATATCTTAAACTTTCTACTTGATTTATCTCCTGAATTAAAAGCAACCTATGATTTATATCAAGAGTTACTTTTCGCTCTTCAGACAAAAAACTTAAAACGATTTAATCATTTACTCGAAACGGAACATCCGCTTGTTTCTCCTGAGTTTCAAACGGCTTTCCAAACCTTTAAAACTTATCAATCCTATATTAAAAATACACTCTCAACTCATTACACAAATGGTCCCATCGAAGGAATTAATAATAAAATTAAGGTCATTAAGCGTATTGCCTTTGGATATCGTAGTTTCTATCACTTTAAATCTCGTATTCTCATGGTTCAAAATCTAACAAAGCCTAAAACGAAAATCCTAGCAGCATAGCTACTAGGATTTCGATTTGAATTTTCGTTGTAACAGGTTACAAATTAATCAGCAACACTATTTGACAAAGAACCCTTTTTTTCTATCCGATATTTAATCGTTTGCGTAAAATTGTTTTAGCTACTTCTCGATCATCAAGTTCAATATTCCCGTTTTTCCAGTACTGTAACTTTTCATGTCCACGACCCGCAATTAAAACAATATCATTTTTCTTCGCTTTATTAATTGCAGCCTCAATTGCTTTTATTCGATCAACAATAACCTCATAGGTTTGTTGATCTATTCCCTCAGTCATCTCATTTAAAATATCGACAGGATTTTCCGAATGAGGATCATCGGTCGTAAAAATAACATCATCTGCATAATCTACTGATAACTTAGCGATAACAGGGCGCTTTGTTCGATCACGATCTCCTGGACAACCAATGACGACTTTCACTGAATTTTTCTTAATATCATTCACAAATTCTAATACCTTCTCAACTCCATCAGGCGTATGTGCATAATCAACGATAACTGTAAAATCCTGACCCTCATTAATCAATTCCATTCGTCCATCGACTGGAGTTAACGTTGCTATTAAATCAACCACCTGCTGTAGTGGCATTCCCGCTGAATATGCAGATGCCATGGCCCCTAACACATTATGCACGTTAAATATACCAAGTAATGGTGTCTTCACCGGGTACGTTCCCTCAGGAGTAGCTAAGGTAAACGTCGTACCTGAAGTTGTCATCTTAACATCTAATGCCCTGAAATCTGCCTCCGTATTAATCGCAAATGTATAGTAAGAGATTCCATCCTTTTCAAGACGTTCCACTATTTTTTTCCCGTAAACATCATCTATATTAATAATCCCATATCCATCCCGTTTTAACATCGTAAATAATTTATATTTTGCTTCAAAGTACTCATCCATTGTCGGGTGAAAATCTAAGTGTTCCGGCGTTAAATTAGTGAACAGAGCGACTTTAAATTGACAATAGTCAACGCGATGGAGCTCCAATGCATGCGACGAAACTTCAATCGCAACATTTCTTACCCCTGCCTCTACCATGTCATAAAATGTTCGCTGTAAACTTAATGGTTCTGGTGTCGTATTCTTCGGTTCTAAAAAGGTATCTGCATAACGGATTCCATTTGTTCCGATATAGCCAACATGCCCTTCAAATCCAGTTAATAAATGCTCTAAAATATAGGCTGATGTTGTTTTCCCGTTTGTTCCGGTTAAACCAAATAATTCGAGTTTCTCTGTAGGCTTTCCAAACATTAAGTGAGCCAAACGTGGTAATTCTACTTTTGTATCTTTCACAATAATTTGGGGAATCGTTACCCCTTCTACTAAATGTTCACCTACAATCGCCACTGCTCCAGCATCTTCTGCCGCCTTAGCAAATTGATGACCATCGACTGTATACCCTTTAATACATACGAATAAATCGCCTGCCTTAACTCGTCGATTATCAGTCTCGATTCCCATTATCTCTAAATCATAGTCTACATCAAATAATAATTTAATATTCATATGTTCACCCCTCATTAACAACTATTTCACCCTGACAGATCGGATAATCCGCTTTCACAACTTTAACAGGGACAACCTCCCCAATTAAATGAGTTTCTCCCTTAAACTCTACTTTTACATAATTACTTGCATGTCCAACCAAATATCCCTCTTTTGTATGCGACTTTTCTTCTGGAATGACTTGTAATACTTCTCCTTCACACGAACTAGCATACTCTTTAGCTAATTGTTCACTTAAAGCTAATAATTGATTAACACGCATTGATTTAACTAACTCAGGCACCTGATTTTCCATACGTGCAGCAGGTGTTCCATTACGCACAGAATAAGGAAAGACGTGTAGCTCTGAGAAACCAATACGTTTAATTGTTTCTAATGTTTCATTAAATAATTCTTCTGTTTCACCTGGGAAACCAACGATAACATCCGTCGTAATAGCTAAATTATCAAATAACTCTCTTAATTCCGCCACTTTTTCTTCAAACTCAGCTAATGTATACGGGCGTTTCATCCCTTTTAAAATTTCATTTGAGCCCGCTTGAATTGGCATGTGAAGATGGTTAACAATTTTATCCGATTTTTTCATCGCTTCAATGACATCATCGGTTACTTCTGAAGCCTCAATCGAAGAAATACGAATACGTTTAAGTCCTTCAATTTCTACGAGATCCATTAATAGTTGACCAAAACTATAATCTTCTAAGTCTTCCCCGTACGCTGCGGTATGAATTCCCGTTAACACAACCTCGCAGTGTCCATGATCAACAAGTTGTTTCACTTGATCAATAACCACTTCCGGTTTTTGTGAACGAACCGTTCCACGCGCCCACGGGATAATACAATATGTACAAAAGTTATTACATCCATCTTGAATCTTTAAGGTCGCACGTGTACGATCTGAGAACTGTGTAACATTTAATGTTTCAAAACCATCGACTTTAAACACATTTTGAATATGTGAAATTGGCTGACGTTCCTCACGGTATTTTTGTACAAGGGCTGGGATTTGATCACGGCCATGAGTACCAATGACGATATCTACACCATCAATATCCATAATTTCTTTAGGTTTGGTCTGCGCATAGCACCCCATAACGCACATAACAGCTTCAGGGTTGCGGCGGATAGCGCGTCGGATCACTTGACGACTCTTTTTATCCCCAGTATTAGTAACCGTACATGTATTAATAATATAAACATCTGCTACTTCTTTAAAATCTACCTTCTCATATCCCTCGTTTTTAAATAATTCCCAAACAGCTTCTGTTTCATAATGGTTTACTTTACATCCTAACGTATGAAATGCTACAGTTGGCATCCACATCAATCCTTTCTCTTCTCTTGTTGTTAATTAAAGTTCTAATGCATAAGAGATAGCACTCATCACATAGATAGGAGCTGTTTCAGTCCTTAAGATACGTGCTCCTAATGCACAAGGTTTAAATCCGGACTCAATGAGCAATCGCTCTTCGCTTTCACTAATTCCACCTTCTGGCCCTATAATGACTAACATTTTTTCACCTGGTGAAATTTCGGTTAATGACTGTTTTAATTGCGATAAACGTCCCTGTTTAGCAATTTCTTCATAGGCAAACAGACAAACATCATACTCCGAGGCTTTCGCAATTAATTGTTTTAATGAATGAAGAGGAAATACTTCAGGCACCATCTGTCGGTGCGATTGTTCGGCCGCTTCTTTCGCAATTTTATTCCAACGCTCTAGTCTCTTCAGTGACTTTTTCTCATCCAATTTCACCACTGAGCGATCCATGATCAGAGGAATAAACGCAAAAGCACCACACTCGGTAGCCTTTTGGATAACCCATTCAAACTTATCACCTTTTGGCAACCCCTGAGCAATAGTAACATCAATGGGTAATTCTGTTTCCGATGCTACCTTTGAGTCTAATTTAACTTTAATTTCTTGTCCATCCATTTGCTCTATTGTCGATAAATAACAGACTTTGTCCTCATTACAAATAATAACTTGATCTGATAACCCCATTCTCATAACTCTAGAAATGTGGTGCGCATCATCGCCTGTAATAACCGCCATTTGATCATGAAATTGATGATTTTTCAAAAAATAACGTTGCATCTTACATCCTCCAACAGCTAATTTTTTATAATTTTAGGCTGATTGAGGCATAGCCACAATCGCTATCCAACCATTTTTTTCTTTAATTTGACAAATCTTAAATTGATGATGATTTAATGCTTCAACCACCAATTCCTTCTCATGTTCAACGATTCCCGAACAAATAAAAGGACGATTAGATGGTAAAACTTTTTTGACATCAGCTAACATTCCAATGATAATTGGCGCTAAGATATTAGCCACCATAAGCGTCGGTTTTTCATCTAGTGCATTTACACCATCAATTAAATTATTTTTTTCAACACATATATTTTGACAGTGATTTAATGCAACATTTTCTTTCGCTCGAATAACAGCCATCGCATCCAAATCCACCGCATACACTGATTTTGCACCTAATTTAGAAGCTGCAATCGCCAAAATTCCTGATCCGGTTCCAACATCTACGACCACTTGATTTTGATCAACATACTCTTCAATTAACTCTAAACAAAGCTGTGTAGTTTCGTGGGTTCCAGAACCAAAAGCCATACCTGGATCTAACATAATTTCAACTACATTAGGATCAGTTGTTGGTTCTAACCATGACGGTTTAATCACTAAACGCTCCGTAATTTCGATAGGTTGATAATGTTTTTTCCAACTATTGGCCCAGTCCTCCTCATCTAACTGACGAATTTGAAGGAGTTGTTGCGATTCATTTAAATTTAATAATTGCGTCCTTACATATTCTAATTGATGCTCGATATCAGGAGTTACGGCAAGATATCCCTTTATAACAACCCCTTCTTTCGGATAATCATCGGGATTAAGACGATAAATCTCACCAAATTGATCTTCATGCGCCTCTGTTAATGTATGAGAGTCCTCAACTAGAACCCCTTTTGAACCAGCTTCAATAAAAATATTGCTGACTAAATCGTAAGATTCATGACTCGTATGAAAACTTAATTCCAACCAGTTCATTACTTCACCTCTATTTCAAATTATTGAGCTAGTATCACTTACAATCATTTTATAACATTCTAGCCACTTTTTATATTTTTTTATTATATCATAAAATAATCTAAACATAAAATTTTGTCATTCATCGCTTAAAAAAGAGGTTGCAAGATCATTATCTCACAACCCCTTCACTTATTTAAAAGCTTTTTTTAATCGATCCCAAATTGACCCTGTTTTATCCTCTAACTGATCAAATTCATTCAATAGTTCTCTTTGACGATGATTTAATTTCTTTGGAACAACAAGTTTTACTTTAACGTAAAGATCACCTGTCATCTCACGGTTAATGTATTTAATTCCCTTATTACGTACCCTAAATTCTGTTCCTGGTTGTGTTCCTTCTGGAATTTTCAACGCGACCTTACCGTTTAAGGTTGGTACTTCAACCTCGGCACCTAGGGCTGCTTGAGAGAATGAAATTGGAATTTCACATCGAAGGTCATAGCCATCTCTGACAAAGAAGTCATGTGGTAAAACACGGAATGCAACATATAAATCTCCGCTTGGACCACCATTTCTACCTGCCTCTCCTTGACCACTTAGGCGAATTTGTTGTCCATCATCAATTCCCGCAGGAACCTTAACCTCAATTGTTTTTGTTTTATTGACTGTTCCACGTCCGTGACAAGCATCACAACGGTGTTTAATTTTCTTACCATCTCCGTGACAATCCGGACAAACACTTTGTGTTTGAACTCGTCCTAAAATAGTATTTTGGACTTCTGTTACACGTCCGCTACCGTTACATCTTGTACATGTTTCAATATCATCTTTTGAGCGAGCACCACTTCCACCACATTTTGTACACTCTTCTTCACGTGTCACTGAAATTTCTTTTGTTGCACCAAAGGCTGCCTCTTCAAAAGAAATAGTAATCGATTGTTGTAAATCATTTCCTCGTTGTGGAGCATTCGGATTTCGGCGGCCGGCTCCGCCACCAAATCCTCCGAAGCCTCCTCCAAACATACTTTCAAAAATATCCCCGATATCCTCGAAGCCTCCGGCTCCACCGAATCCGCCAAATCCTCCGAAGCCACCGGCTCCACCGAATCCTTCAGCTCCAGCGTGTCCAAATTGATCATAAGCCGCACGTTTTTGTTCGTCACTTAAAACATCATAGGCTTCCTGTACTTCTTTAAATTTTTCTTCCGCATTTTCCTCTTTCGAAACGTCCGGATGGTATTGTTTTGCCAATTTACGATATGCACGTTTAATTTCGATATCACTTGCCGTTTTTGAAACCCCAAGGATTTCATAATAATCACGTTTTGCCACGTCTTTACCCTCCTCTTCTTCTACTTTCCTAACTATATCATAAAAAAAGTCAAAGTCATAGTAGACTTTGACTTTTCACTTTTTTATTATACTTCTTTGTATTCAGCGTCTACAACTGAATCATCGCCTGAATTTCCTTCACCTTGTGCAGCCCCTGCAGCTTCTGCTGCTTTAGAATACACGCGAACTGCTAATTCTTGAGCAACTTTTTCAAGTTCTTCTTTTTTCGTTTTAATTTCATCCACATTACCTTCGCTTAATGCTTTTTGTAATGCTTCAACACCTGATTCAACATTAGCTTTTTCTTCAGCCGTTACTTCGTCACCTAATTCGCTAACTGATTTTTGTGCAGCAAAAATTAATTGCTCAGCTTCATTACGAATTTCAGCTTGCTCTTTACGTTTTGCATCCGCATCCGCATTTTCTTCTGCTTCACGAACCATACGATCGATTTCCTCGTCTGTTAATCCTGATCCCGAAGTAATAGTAATACGTTGTTCTTTTTGTGTTCCTAAATCTTTCGCTTTAACATTAACGATACCATTTGCATCAATATCAAATGTTACTTCAATTTGAGGAATTCCGCGAGGTGCCGCAGGGATATCACCTAATTGGAAGCGTCCTAATGTTTTATTATCGCTTGCCATTGGACGTTCACCTTGTAAAACGTGAATATCTACAGCTGGTTGGTTATCAGCAGCCGTTGAGAAAACTTGTGATTTTGAAGTTGGAATTGTTGTGTTACGTGGAATTAAGACAGTCATAACTTGTCCCATTGTTTCAATACCTAAAGATAATGGAGTTACGTCTAATAATAAGATGTCTTTAACGTCCCCTTGTAAGACTCCACCTTGGATTGCAGCTCCCATTGCAACAACTTCATCAGGATTTACCCCTTTATTTGGTTCTTTTCCTAATTCATTTTTAATTGCCGCTTGAACTGCAGGAATACGAGTTGATCCACCTACTAATAATACTTGATCTAAATCATTTGCTGTCATTTTTGCATCTTTTAATGCTTGGCGAACTGGTCCCATTGTACGTTCAACTAATGGAGCAGTCATTGCATCAAATTGCGCACGAGATAATGTTTTTTCTAAGTGTAATGGTCCTGTCGCATTCATAGAAATGAAAGGTAATGAAATTTGAACAGATGTTACACCTGATAAGTCTTTTTTAGCTTTTTCAGCCGCATCTTTTAAACGTTGCATCGCCATTTTATCCGCTGATAAATCAACACCTGTTTCAGATTTAAATTCTTTAACTAACCAATCAATGATTACTTGGTCGAAATCATCTCCACCTAAACGATTATCACCAGCCGTTGCTAAAACTTCGAATGTTCCATCTGCTAAGTCTAAGATAGAAACGTCAAATGTTCCTCCACCTAAATCGTAAACTAAGATAATTTGCTCTTTATCTGTTTTATCTAATCCATAAGCTAACGCAGCAGCTGTTGGTTCATTAATAATACGTTTTACATCTAAACCAGCAATACGTCCAGCATCTTTTGTCGCTTGACGTTCAGCATCGTTAAAATAAGCTGGTACAGTAATAACCGCTTCCGTTACTGGCTCTCCTAAATATGCCTCAGCCGTTGCTTTTAAGTTTTGTAAAATAATCGCTGAGATTTCTTGTGGTGTATATTCTTTACCTTCAATTGTCACTTTATGATTTGTACCCATATGACGTTTGATAGACATGATTGTATTTGGATTTGTAATTGCTTGACGTTTTGCTACGTCACCTACTTGACGTTCGTCACCTTTAAATGAAACAACAGATGGTGTTGTACGAGAACCTTCTGGATTCGCAATAACCTTAGCTTCTCCACCTTCCATTACAGAGACACATGAATTTGTTGTTCCTAAATCGATACCAATAATTTTACCCATAGAGATTCATCCTCCTAATCTATTTTTATTCGCTTACTTTCACCATCGACGGGCGAATCACGCGATCTTTTAACTTATATCCTTTTTGTAACTCTTGTAAAACAATACCTGAAGCTACACCTTCAACAGACTCCTGCATCACCGCTTGGTGAACAGTTGGATCGAAAGCCACACCTTCTGCTTCGATGACTTCAACGCCTTCTTGTTTTAACGCCTCTACAAGTTGAGCGTGAATCATCTTAAAGCCTGTTAAAAATGTTTTTGTACTTTCATCTTCAACGGTTGTCGCTAAAGCGCGCTCAAAGTTATCAATCGCTGGAATAATGCTTGTTACGATTGATTGGGAACGATACTTCATTTCACGTGTACGTTCTTCATTCATTCGACGTTTAAAGTTTTCAAGCTCAGCAGCATTTCTTAATAATTGATCTTTTAAATCTTCAATTTGTTGCTTTAAACTTTCTGTTTCCGAAACTTCTTCAACAACTTCTGTTGTCTCTTCATTTTCTTGACAACACGTTGATTCATTTTCTTCGATAGTTGTTTCGTCTAATTCCTCAACTGATTGGGCTTCCTTATTCAATCGTCCCACCTCCTATTTATATAAATCAGACATAATGCGAGCGACCTGTTCTAACAGAGGAATAATCTTGCGATATTCCATTCGAGTGGGTCCCAAAACGGCAATCTTACCAAATTCATAATCATTAATTTGATAAGGAACTGTAATGAGTGTACAATCCTCCATCGCCTTAATCTCATTTTCCTGTCCAATTTTGACCGTTAATTGGTGGCTATCTTCATCGGCCTCTATCACTTTAACAATTTCGTCGGCTTCTATCATATTAAATAAATGATAAGCTTTATCTAAATCGTTAAATTCGGGTTGCTTCAGTATATTTGATTTTCCACTTAAAATATAGTTATGTTGATTTAATGACTGAGTCAAAAGTTGTAACATGGCATACATAATCTCTTCCTTATAAGAAATGAAATCATGCAGTTGATTTTCAAAACTCTCAGTCAATTTTTCTTGAACCCGACCGATGTATTCACCGACTAATAATTCATCGAGCGCCTTAATAATAGTCTCCATTCGTGCAATGTCCATATCTTCAGGTAATGTAACTGTTCGGCTTTCAACATGCCCTTGATCCGTAATTAAAACAAATACCGCTTGGCGTGCAGAAATTGGAACAAACTGAATTTTTTTCACCCGACTGTAATCCCTAGAGGGACCAAGTAAAATAGACGTATAATTTGTTAAGCTTGATAGGAGACGCACCGCTTCTTTAATTGTGGTTTCGCGCTCAAATTGTTTTTGTTCTAACAATTGTTTAAATATTCCTACCTCTGGTGTCGTTTCTATTGGTTCTTGATTGATGATAAAATCTACATAATAACGATAACCCTTTTGACTAGGAACACGTCCACTTGATGTATGAGTTTTTTCAATAAATCCTAAATCCTCTAAATCAGCCATATCATTACGGATAGTAGCCGCGGAGAAATTCAAATCCTCCTTTTTAGAAAGGACCCTAGAACCAACAGGTTGTGCAGTCTGTATGAACTCTTCTACAATTGCCTTTAAAACTAATATCTGCCGTTCTGTTAGCAATGTAAACACCTCTTTTAGCACTCCTCATCATCAAGTGCTAATACAATTATATATCTTCCTATTAGCACTGTCAACAATTAAGTGCTAATTTTTTTATTTTCTATTTCATTTTATTCTTTTACCCTATCCCCTCTGTTTAAACATAAAAAAAGAGGCTACTTCTTCAGTATATCCTCTTTTTTCTTTTTTATTATTTATTTGTTTCAATTAATGATAATAATGAAGCTTTTGGTTGGAAACCTACCGTTTGTTGAATAGCTTGACCATCTTTAAACAAAATTAATGTTGGAATTGACATGACTTGATATTCTGCTGCCACTTCTTTACAATGATCAACGTTAACTTTTACAACCTTCGCTGTTTTTTCAACTTCCTGTGCTAATTCGTCTAAAACAGGAGCGATCATTTTACAAGGCCCACACCAATCGGCATAAAAATCAACTAATACTAATCCATCTGCAATTTCATTTGCAAATGACTCTTCTGTCGCATGAATAACTGACATCTATATTCCTCCTCTTATCTTTCTTTCTAAAATTAAGTATAACATATTCCCATGAAATTACAAATACCTTGCACTTTCTTTCCTATTATCTCACAATATTTTAAATCTATCCTCATTCATTAGATGAAATGTAAATCCTACAGCTTTAGATTGATATTGCTTCGCCTTCTCTTTAATTCTTTAATTTAAGATACAGGCAATGGTTCCTCACCCTCAAATACTTATCATTTTCTTCTATACTTGACAAGATTCCTCAGCGGTTTTTATAATAATTTTAATAAGTAAAAGGAGGAATACGTATGTTGACATTTACCGAAATAACACCCCAAGATATTAAGGAATTAGCCCAACTCTTTATTGAGACATTTAATAGTAGTCCATGGAATGAGCAATGGACGACGGAGACCGCCGAAAAAAGATTATCTCAAATGATTCATGTGGAATCCTTTTACGGTTTGAAAGCTTTTTTTGATGGGGAGCTATGCGGCTTAATTTTAGGTTGTATGGAACAGTACGATCATCATATTAATTTTTATCTACGAGAATTTTGCATTAAAAACTCTTTACAGGGGAAAGGAATTGGAACACTTATTTTAAAAACCTTTGAGGAAAAACTGATTCAAAATGATGTTAAAGAACTTTACTTATGTACAGCTAGAAACAGTACTGCTGAACTCTTTTATCACAAAAATAAATATGAGGAAGATAAAAAGTTGTTACTTCTCTCTAAGCAACTCTAATCCCGATTTTCTCTCGATCTTATTCAAAAAGCTGACTTCAACAATGGGTTGAAGTCAGCTTTTCATTTTTACTTTAACTCGACAACCGTCGCACCAGTTCCACCTTCACCAGCACCACCAAATCTGAATGAGGCCACATGTTTATTTTGTTTTAAATATTTATGAACACCTTGACGGAGAGCCCCTGTTCCGTGCCCATGGATAATTGTCACCGTTTGATATCCCGCTAACAATACTTCATCCATATATTTATCTAAACGTAACATGGCGTCTTCATAACGTTCACCTCGTAAGTCAAGTTGAATCCCTATGTCTGTTCGACGCTTATGAATCATTTTACCTTTAGCCGTATCCTTTTTCTTTACAGATTTACGTAAATACTCTAGGTCATCCGCCTTAATATTTACCTTCATCATGCCAAGCTGAACCATCCATTCTCCATTTTTAGTTTGTTCAATTAATTCCCCTTGACGATTGAGTGAAAGTACCATAACTTCATCTCCCGGCTTCAATGGAGCCTTGTTACGGGCCTTACGTTTAAACTGCTCGGCTTGCTTTGCCTCTGAGGCCTTTAAAGCAGTTAACTTCTCTGTTAATTCATGATCCTTTATCGTCAAGTCTGCCGCCTTTTTGGCTTGGCGTAAATCAGCGACAATTTGTTCTGCCTCTTCCTTAGCCTGGCGAATATTTTCAAATGCCTCTTTTTTTATTTGCTCTAATAATTTTTCTCGCTCCGCCTCAAATTTAGCAATTTTTCGCTCATAGTCTAAGCGCATTTGTTCAACTTCCTGATTTTGCTGTTGAAGACCTTGAATTTCTCGATCAAGTTCTAATCCTCGATCCTCTAACTTAGTAATTAAATCCGTTAACTCTGTCTTAGTTGTTTCAACTCGCGTACGAGCTGCCTCTAAAATTGCCTCTTTTAAGCCAAGACGTTTGGAAATCTCAAAGGCATTTGAACGTCCCGGAACGCCAACTAACAGACGATAGGTAGGTGATAAAGTTTCAATATCAAATTCAACAGAAGCATTAATTACATCATCACATTCATAAGCATAAGCCTTCAACTCAGGATAATGGGACGTTGCAATAGTCCTTGCTCCTCTGACCTTTACATAGTCTAAAATAGAAATGGCTAGCGAGGCCCCCTCTTTCGGATCTGTTCCCGCTCCTAATTCGTCAAAAAGAATTAAGCTATTCACCGTCAAGCGCTCCATAATACGAACAATATTAGTCATATGAGAAGAAAAGGTTGATAAACTCTGTTCGATACTTTGTTCATCACCAATATCAGCAAAAACATGGTCAAAAATAGCTAACTGTGAAGAAGCATGCGCAGGAATCAAAAGTCCAGACTGCGCCATCAACGTCAGTAAACCTACCGTTTTTAATGTGACCGTTTTTCCTCCGGTATTAGGACCGGTAATCACAATTGTTGTGTATTCATCACCAATTTCAATGTCATTTGCGACCACTGTACGCGCATCAATCAACGGGTGTCTTGCCCCGACAAGACGTATAATCCCCTTTTGGTTCATCTTTGGACGTATTCCGTGAATAAGGCGGGCATATTTCCCCTTAGCAAACATAAAGTCAATTTCACTTAAAACGTCGACATTAACAGATAATTCGTCCACAAACTTTTTAACCTCTTCTGTTAATGCCCTTAAAATACGCTCAATTTCGCGACGTTCTTCCACATGGTATTCTTGTAACTTATTATTTAAATCCACCACTTCTTTTGGTTCAATAAAATACGTATTTCCCGAAGACGACTGATCATGTACGGTTCCACCAAATGTATTTTTAGCTTCCGCACGCACGGGAACAACGTATCGCTCATTTCGAATCGTTACAATTCCATCGGTTAATTTATTTCGACGTTCAGCCACAACCTGATTTAACTTCTCTTTAATTCGACTTTCCGTTGCTTGAATCGCTCGTCGGATGGTACGCAGCTCAGGTGAGGCGCTATCTAAAACGGATCCCGTTTCATCAATACAATCATTAATGGCTGATTGCAAACGATTTAGTGAGACTAGACTGTCTACCTGTGACATAAAAATTGGGGCCTCAACTTTTATATCTGTTAACCGATCCGAAAACGCCTTAAGTTGAGAAACGGCATATAATAGTCGGCTAATACTTAAAAGTTCGTTTGCACTCAGTAACGCCGAAATTTTAGCTCGTTTAATCGGTTCCGTAATATCACTTACACCCCCGAGCGGAGCCTCACCCAATGCTAAAATAATCTTTAATGCTTCATCTGATTGATTTAACGTATACTCTACCTGCTTCTCATCTGTAGAGGGCATTAATAAAGCTACCCGCTTTAATCCTAGTGATGACGCACATAATGATTCAACTGTCTGTTTAATTTTATGAAATTCTAATATTTGAATGGCTTGTTTCATTCATCTCACTCCAACTGCCTAAAAAATGCAAATATATTATCGATGTTATTTTATCACAAATTTACCTAAAAACCTAGCCATGTCTATTGATGACATCCACTCATTAAAAATATATAATCTCTTTTATTATTTCACTTCATTGAAATTTTTATTCCCGGCCCTGCGTCCCTTACGGAAAAAGATTATATTTTCATAGGAAACATCTCCTTTTTCTGTTAAAATCATACTAGACACTGAAGAAAGGCAGGAAAGACTATGGCCACTATTACATTAACTGTTTCTCAAGAAAAATTAGAAAAAATGTACCTGCATTATAGCAAACATATCGTTAAAATTCCTAACCATACACTATTCCAAGCAAAAACGGCAAACTGTACAATTACAGCCTATCTAAGTAAAAAAGTAGTTTTTCAAGGAAAATCACCTGAAGTAGAAGCTAAACAATGGGGATCTTCTGCTCAATCAACTCCTAAAACAACGATATCACACTCACAACTTCCCGAACAAATCGCAACAATGAGTGCCGTCGGATGCGATGAAGTTGGCACAGGCGATTATTTTGGACCATTAGTCGTTTGTTGTGCCTACGTCCCGCAGGATCAAATAAAAAAACTTCAAGACATGGGAGTTAAAGATTCTAAAGCATTAAAAGATAGCGAAATTTTGCACCTTGCCAAACAAATCGAACCCTATATTAAACACCAGGTTCTTATTCTACCTAATCAAAAATATAACGAGATGATAGACCGGGGAATGAATGCAAATTCAATTAAAGCTTTTTTACACAATCAAGCTTTACTGAAACTTACCGCTTCGCTTAACCCCTACCCAGAGTATTTAATTATGGATGAATTTGTTAATGAAAGAAAGTATTTTGAATACTTAACCCAACTGCCTAAACAATCTCCTATCATTAAAGATCACCTGTATTTTATACAAAAAGGTGAATCTGTTCATATAGCCGTAGCAGCAGCATCTATTTTAGCACGCGCCTCATTTGTCAAATATATGTCCATTATGAGTAAAAAATTAAACTTTGAGTTACCTAAAGGTGCTGGAGATCCAGTTGATGTAGCAGGACGTCGACTTATCCAACAACTCAATACGCAACAGTTTAAGGACCTAACAAAATGGCACTTTGCTAACACAAAAAAAATTATAAAATAAAAAAAGTTCGCGATGCGAACTTTTTTTATTGAACCCATTCATTTGGATCAAGTTTTAAACGCTGTTTAAACACTTCTAACTTTTCTATTTGGTGGGTTTGATAATAATAGGCCATAACACTACGGTTATAAGTACTATAATCTGTTTGACTTGTTAAATAGGCCCCACGGTTAAAAAGCCCCGTGATTAAAATAAGTAAGGTTGCTCCAGCTAAAAATGTACGTGAGATATAATACGACTGTTTGGGCACACCTAAAATACTTGCGATTAAAAAGCCTCCTAAAAAACCTCCTAAGTGTCCATAAACATCAATACCCGGCTCAATTATGATCCAAAAAATTGAAAAGATTAAAATAGGAAACACTAATGTGCGAACAAAGTGCATAAATATTTTTCGCTGTTCTAGCCCTAAAAATAAAATCGCTCCTAATAACCCATAGGCAACGGTAGAGGCACCAATAGATAACCCTTCTACAAAGGCATAACTACACAAATTACCAAAAATAGCGGAGCCAATCATTAATATAATCATTCGCCACCACCCAAAAACGTGCTCTACCATCCGTCCAAATTGATAAATAAATACCACGTTAAATAGAAGATGCATTAAATCAAAATGTAAAAAGGATGGCGTTAATAACCGATAATAATCCCCCGATAATATGAGCGGATTATATTTTGCCCCATAATTAATAGCAATTGGAACGAGCCATTCCTTTATCGGTTGAAGATGTAAAAAAAGGAAGACCGCTGTTAAAACGATTAAAAATGTATACGTGACGATTGCCCGTGATTGAAACATTAACATGTTCTTGACATGAAGTGCCTTCTCTTTTGTCGACTCATGCATCTGAGCCATAACCTGTGCCATGGGTTGCTCAAGCTCAGCAGATTGCAAATGAGAAAAAAGTTGCTGCAACTCGACATTTTTTTTAAAGTCACTCGCTTCATTAATATCAATTACCTTTAAATAATGGCGATCATCATTTAATAAATGGGGGCGTGTAGGATTAATATTAAGAATAAGAACATTTAATCGTCCCATTAAATAACGACGACGAAGGCGAGCACGTATCACATGCACCTGTTTAAAAAGTTGTGTTGTTTGTTCTTCATTAAACATACTCCGCTGATTAAGATAAATGAGTTGTACCGTTGGATGCGATAAATTTTCTAACCAAACATCTCGCTCATTTCCAACATACACATAACCTTCCTCTGACATTAAATAATGGACGATGTTCATCGCTAATTCACTTTGAATTTCTATCCGAATTTCTTTCATCACACCTCGATTTGTCATCTCATCATCACCCGTACCTATCCTAATTTTTCAAGGCTCTCAAGAGCTTCTTCAAAATAGGAAGGCAGTTCAGCCGAAAACTCTAAGTACTTTCCGGTTTTAGGATGATCAAAACCTAAAACTGCTGCGTGTAAAAATTGACCCCATTCACTACTAATTGTTTTACGTGGTCCGTATTGTGGATCTCCAGCTAAAGGATAACCGATATATTTCATATGAACACGGATTTGATGCGTGCGTCCAGTCTCTAAACGGCATTCAATTAAGGTAAAATTTTTGAAGCGACGTAACACTTTAAAGTGAGTAACTGCATGCTTTCCACCTTCGATTACCGTCATTTTTTTTCGATCCTTTGGATCTCGGCCAATCGGGGCATCAACCGTCCCATTATCATGAGGAATTTCGCCATGAACAAGGGCAATATACCGACGAGTTACTGTTTTTTCCACTAACTGATTAACAAGCGATTCATGCGCAAGGTCATTTTTTGCCACCATGAGTAAACCTGATGTATCTTTATCAATACGATGCACAATTCCTGGACGTAAAACCCCATTTATTCCTGATAAATTTTTTGCTTGAGCCATTAATCCATTTACAAGTGTTCCACTCATACTTCCTGGAGCAGGATGAACAACCATACCTGATGGTTTGTTCACTACCATTACATAGTCGTCTTCATAGACAATATCTAAATCCATGTCTTCTGGAACAACATCCAACGCTTCTGGTTCGGGAATAGTTAGATGGATTTGATCATTCAAACGGCATTTATAGTTTGCTTTTTCCACTTTTTCATTGATCAGGACTTTTTTATCCTTAATTAATTGTTGAATATACGAGCGGGATAAATCGCTAAATAATTCACTTAATACTTTATCTAGTCGAACACCTACTAACTCCTCTGGTACGATTACTAATTCTTGGTCCATAAATTGCACGTCCTTTCCATAAAGCAAAACTACCCTTTATAACCTCCCCGTTTATCTTTTCATATCATTTTTAATGTTATCCGCGTTTTTTAACATCTAAAACAGCATCAATTCCCATTAATAAAACACCTATACACAAGGCACTATCGGCAATATTAAAGATAGGAAAATCATACCCAAAAATATAAACATTAATAAAATCGGTGACTTGCTGATAAAGCACACGATCAATTAAATTTCCTAGGGCTCCCCCTAAAATTAACGATAACGCAATTAAAAGCAATTTTTCTTTTTTAACATCTAACTTTTTAATCCATAGAACAACCATTGTGACGACTAAAACTGTAACGACATAGAAGAAAATCATTTTACCTTGTAATATTCCCCAAGCAGCCCCCTGGTTACGGTGCGACGTCAAATATAAAAAATGATCAATTAATGGGATAGATTGACCAATTGTCATATATTTCATCACTAAAAATTTAGATAATTGGTCAATAATTAGTGAGGAAACAACGATAAAAAAAGAAAGCCACATTTATTTCACTACTCCTTTATTCTTCATTTTACCTTGACATTTCACCATTATAACAAACAATTTATTTTTTGTATACATTCCCCAATCCTTACCAAGATATCTCGACATTCAGTCCATCTTATTCCTTTAATTCGAGTTGAATAGAAACTGCTATTGTTCCCATTTGACGATAGGTGACACCTGCCGCATCTAACATTCGTTTAGAAGCCAACGTACTATCCGTATTCGCATATTTGTCACTCATAAAGATAATTTCATCAATTCCAGACTGGATAATATATTTTGCACACTCATGACAAGGAAATAACGAAACATATAATCGACATCCACTTAAATTTCCAGTGCTATTTAAAATTGCGTTTTGCTCAGCATGGACAACATACGGATATTTTGTTTTTAGAAAATCCCCTTCACGTTCCCATGGAAATTCTTGATCTGAACACCCTCTTGGAAATCCATTATAACCAATTCCTACAATACGATTTTTTTTATTAACAATGCATGCTCCAACTTGGGTTTGAGGGTCCTTGCTTCTCATCGCCGATAAGAGTGCAATCCCCATAAAATATTCGTCCCAACTTAAATAAGTTTCCCGCATTTATTAAGGCACCTCCAACTCTTCTGTTTTTACTATCTACTCTATGACCACCTTTTGTTGATCAGAGAAAAATTGCTACTATCGATCCTGTCAGTCTTTTTACCTTAGGAAGCGCCTAACGAACAACATCTTCTCAGATATTTCTTTTCCACCATGAATCATAGGCTTATTCTGAATAAATATTTAAAATATTAGCTTCTATTTTATCTTGAGAACTAGTCTTAGAACGTGTTAATGATTGTATTTGGTAATCTAAATTTTCGTTAATTAACGTAAACTTTCCAGTTAATTGTTCCACCTCTAAGTGTTTCAAGTAAAGATTTTCTCCAGTGAAATCACCGTTTACCGTTTCAGCGGATAACCTTCCTCCATCTAAGTCAGATAATTGAAATTCACCATTCACTGTTTCAAATGAAAACTCATCTGAGTCAACTTGATTAACTTTTAAGGCTCCATTCACAGCTTCTAAATCAAGAGATGTTAAAAATTCACTCTTGTTTACAAAGATATGTCCATTTACTAGCTCCAACTCACCTTCTTTAAAGGTAGAACGAGTCACACTAATCTGTCCATTCACTACCTCAACATTTAAATCTCGTCCATCTGCTTCTAAGCAAACATTTCCATTCACCGTTTCTAAATCAAAATCGACGGTATCACCAGGAACCTGTATAGTAATCTTCGCTTTTTTCTCTTTCATGTCACCAAATGGCCAAATGAAAGGTTGTTTTTTTTCTTTGATCACGAGTTCCCTGTCAGTTCTATCCATCCGATAATGCTCTGGACGATCCGTACTGATTTTAACTCCTAGTTCTCCATTTTTCGATTTTTCAATCATAACATCCGCTTGAATTAATTCAACACTTACGTCAAAAGGTGTATCTACCGGCAATGTAAAGTAGCTTTCATGAATAGATTCCCCATTTGACCCTATTTCATACGATAAATTTGTTGTTCCCCCAAATCGAGGATCTAAAAATCTAGATAAAATATGATCAACTTTCATCGGTAAATCAATTACTCGAGTTAAAATTCCCGTTATTATTCCGGCAATAATTACACTCATTAAAATAATAGAAAACCCTTTAATCTTTCTCCCCATATAAATCCCCCCTAAAATACAACATAAGGAACTTGACGCTAAAATGGCCCCTCCGTGATAACACAAATTATTTAAAGTTTCTCTTCATTTTATGCAAAAATAATCAAAAATTTTCCTCTTTATCATTCATTAATAGAAAGGACAATAACCTAAAGGCTATTGTCCATCTGAATTATCCATTAACGACTTCTGAACAACGGTTACAAATTCCCGCTTCATCGATATCATCTACAATTAACCAACAACGTGCACATGTATGCCCTTCTGCTGCTTCGACGATAACCGATAATCCATCAAATTGTAACGCTTGATCTGGCGCCTGACCTTCTTCGATGACTAAGTCAGACACAATGAAAATTTGTTTTAAATCAGCGTTTAATGATTCTAATAATGCTTTCTTCGATGCGTCTGGATATAAATGCAATGATGCATTTAATGATTTACCAATAACCTTTTCATTACGCGCAATTTCTAATGCTTTTAACACGTCATGGCGTAAGGCTAATAATTGGTTCCATTTTGCCGATACCTCATCCGCATTTTCATACAATTTAACCTCCGGCATATCTGTTAAGTACACAGATACCTCAGTGCTTCCTGGAATATATGAATAAACTTCATCCGCCGTATGAGGAATAACTGGTGCAAGTAATCGTACTAAATCGCAAACATGATGGTATAATACCGACTGAATTGAACGTCGTGCGTGGCTATCTTTTGCATCAATGTATAAAATATCCTTTGTAAAATCTAAATAAAAGGCGCTTAAATCATTTGAAATATAGTTGTTAATTGATTTAAAGACATCATCAAAACGATATTCCTCGTATGCTGCCTTTAATTCAGCTGTTAATTCATTTAAACGAATCATCATAAATTGATCCACTTCGTTTAAAGAGTCATAATCTAATAAATCTGTTTCAGGATTAAAATCATTTAAGTTCCCTAATAAGAATCTAAATGTATTACGCATTTTACGATAGCTTTCAGAAACTTGTTTTATTAAATCTTCAGAAATACGTACATCTGCCTGATAATCAACTGAGGCTACCCACAATCTTACAATATCTGCTCCATACGTGTTAATTAATTTTAATGGATCCACTGTGTTTCCAATCGATTTAGACATTTTGCGTCCTTGTCCATCAAGTACGAATCCATGACTCACAACAGTTTTATACGGTGCTTTTCCTGTCATTGCAACTCCCGTTGAAAGAGAAGAGTTAAACCATCCTCGATACTGATCTGAACCTTCTAAATATAAATCAGCTGGATATGGTAAGCCACGCTCTACTAAAACGCCGTGGTGAGATGATCCTGAGTCAAACCACACATCCATGATATCCATTTCTTTTCTGAATTTTCCATTTGGGCTTCCAGGGTGAGTAAATCCTTCCGGTAATAAAGCTTCAGCCTCTAACTCAAACCAGATATTTGAACCTTTTTCACGGAATAAGTTAGCCACGTGGTTAATCACAGCCTCATCTAAAATAGCCTCACCATTTTCCGCATAAAAAACAGGAATTGGAACTCCCCAAACACGTTGTCGTGAAATACACCAATCTGCACGATCCTTAATCATATTTCCTAATCGCACTTCTCCCCATGATGGTAACCATTTTACTTCCTTAATTTGTTCCATCATTTGAGGCTTTAATGCTTCGATTGAAGCAAACCATTGTTCCGTTGCACGGAAGATAATAGGTTTTTTTGTACGCCAATCATGTGGGTAAGAGTGAGTAATAAACTTTAATCCAAGTAACGCACCATTTTCCTCTAGCTTTTGTCCTACAGCTTTATTCGCATCTTCATAGTATAATCCTTCGAATTCCAATGCTTCTTTTGTCATATAGCCGCGATGATCAACTGGACATAAAACTTCTAAATTATATTTACGTCCTACGTTAAAATCGTCTTCCCCGTGTCCTGGAGCCGTATGAACAAGACCTGTCCCAGCTTCTAGTGTGACATGATCCCCTAAGATTAACAATGATTCACGATCAAAAATTGGGTGTTTTGCGGTCATATATTCAAAGTCTGACCCTTTATGTGTTGCAACAATCTCATAATTATCCCAATTAAATTCTTCAGCTAAAGATTTAACAAGCTCTTTAGCAACAATAAACTTACGTCCTGAAACAGCTACTGTCGCATACTCTAAATCTGCATTGACACAGATCGCTAGATTTCCTGGAATCGTCCAAGGTGTTGTTGTCCAAATGACAAACTCTTCATCACCTGACAGAATATCTTTTCCATCCACCACCTTAAAGGCAACATAAATAGATGGTGATTTCTTATCATGGTATTCAATTTCTGCCTCTGCTAGTGCTGTTTCCGATGACGGTGACCAATAGATAGGCTTTAATCCCTTATAAATCAAACCATCTTTCACCATTTTACCAAACACTTTAATTTGCTCAGCTTCAAACTCTTTTTGTAATGTAATATAAGGATTGTCCCAGTCACCTAATACACCTAGACGTTTAAATTGTGTTTTTTGTCCTTCTACTTGTTCTAAGGCATATTGTTGGCATAATTCACGGAATTCTGCTACTGTTTTTTCTTTACGATTAATTTTTTTATTATTTGTTAACGCCTGCTCAATAGGTAATCCATGTGTATCCCAACCCGGAATATAAGGAGAATAAAAACCATTCATATTTTTATAACGAATAATAAAATCTTTTAATATTTTATTCATCGCATGACCCATGTGAATATTTCCATTTGCATATGGAGGCCCATCGTGTAAAACAAACGGTGTTTTATCTTTATTTTTATCTAATACACGTTGATAAATCTTTTCATCATACCACTTTTGTTCAATTTGTGGTTCTCGTTTAGGAAGATTCCCACGCATTGGGAAATCTGTTTTAGGCATTAATAACGTTTCTTTTAATTCCATCGTACAATTACCCCTTTTTATCTTTTTATATAGTTTCATGAGAATAAAAAAAACTTTTCATCACCTAAGGACGAAAAGTTTCGTGGTACCACCTTAATTCACAGTAAAAAAATAAAAGTTTTACTGCCTCTTACCATTTATCGCATGGATAACGTCATGCTTTTTATTCACATGAAAGCTCCTGGATGATTCTATATTATCCTTTTTGCCGATCTTTCACCGTCATCGACTCGCTGAAAAAAAGTTGATATTATAGCATGGCCCACTCATCGCTCATATTTACTATATTTGTATATCATTTTAAATAAAAACGATATAAAAATCAACATATTTTTAGTTTTTTCTAAAACAATTTCGAATGTCATCCACTTTTGTATTTAAAAAATCAATCAGTTCATCTTTAATTTGCAATTGTTGTTGTTCAAAAATTGCTGTTTCATCAATTATTCTTTCTACATCTTCCATCGCCTGTTCAATCATTACCTTAGAGATTTTTTCTGTTTCTTGAATAATTTTAAGTGCATCTCGCTTCGCGTGGTTCTTTAATGTTTCAATTTGTTCTAATTCATTTTTTAAGTGCGATTGAGAAGCCTGTTGCATGAGTTGAACTTCTTTTTTTAAAGATTTATTTTGATTCTCTAGCGATTCAATTTGTTCAATTAATAAACAAAAGACACGATAAAGTTCTTCATCTGAGAACTTCTCCCACGATTTTTTCATCTGAACTTTTAACATTTCTGCCGGTGTCATGTCTTTCCCCCTAACTACACTACTTTTCCTACGATAACAATTTTTCGTCCACTTTTAGTTTGCGATTTAATTTCCAATAGTTTATAGCGTCCATAACGTTTAATTGAAATCATATCTCCAATGTGACATTCCTTAGAATGATTTTGCTCGACCTTAAAGTTATGTTGAATATTGCCTTGCTTGATTGATTCGGACGTAAACGAACGTGACTCCTTCGTTAACGCACAGACAATAACGTCTAACCTCATTGATGAAACGATTATTTCACGTCTTTCATAGGTTTCAATACGCTCTAATTCATTTATTTTTTTCTTCACCAGACTAATCGAGTGTCTTCCAACCTTGACTAAGGCTTGCTCAATAAAAGGTGCCATCTCCTCACATACGGCTAGGAAGATTCTCTTATCTGCTAATATTAAAATATCACCGATAATCTGTCTTTCAATTCCTAAGGACATGATTGTCCCCAATACTTGAGGGTGTCTCAGATCCACCATTTTATGGGCGTATCTCACTTCATACCCTATGACTGTATAACTAAAATCTTGGTCGTTTAGATAAGTTGGAATCAATATAGCCCGCTTTCTTTCTGCATTTTTAAATCCACCAATCCATTGAACCTCAACATCAGAAAACTCATTTACTAGCATCTGAACAATTTCCTGTTCTCGAGGCGTTAAAAATTTCGTTGTCTTTAGTTGATAGCCTTCATAGACTTGGTGGATTAAATCTTCCATCCTTACTATAAAACCGTGCTCCTCTTTTTTAAAATGAGCTAAATTCATAGTAAAATATTTATTAGACCTTGCATCGCAAACTCCAATACGATAAATGCGACAATCGGTGAAAAATCAAACATTCCCAGCGGTGGAATAATTTTTCTAAAAATTGATAAATACGGTTCGACAACTGCACCTATTGCACGTCCAATCTGTGTCGAGCGAGTTTCTGGAATCCAACTCATAAAAATATAGATCAACATTAAAAATTGATAAATCCCTAAAACTGATCTAAATAGTAATATGATGTATGTCATATCTATTACTCCTCTATTTCTTGATGAGGCTCGTTCATTGTTACTTGACCCTCAGTTTCTACACTCTTTGGTGTACATAAAAATAAATTTGTTCCCACACGTTTGATATCCCCATCAATCGCATAAATTGTTCCACTTAAGAAATCAACCACACGCTTCGCTTGAGATTTTTCTAAACGTTGAAGGTTAATAAAAACTGGATAGTTTTCTTTTAAACAATCCGCAATATCCTGAGCATCAGAATACTCATTTGGTTCGCGAATAATTACTTTATTTAAATTACTATCAAATTTTAATCGATTTAATTCATTATTCATTGGCGTCACAACACTCTTTCCTTTACTCGTTGATGTATGAGTGGCGTTTGAAACAACCGTTAAATCAGGTTTAGGCAGCGGTGCCGGCTTAATAACTTCTGGCTCTTCAAACTCCTCTTCAAAATCATCCATTTCATATTCCTCTTCGTCTATTCCCATCATTGTTTTAAGCTTATCTTTAAAACTCATCTTCTTCTCCTCCTATAATTATTTGTGTTTGTGTCTGAAATATACTAGTCTTGAAATAAAATGGATCCGAGTCTTATATGCGTTGCCCCTTCCTCAATGGCAATCATATAATCTTGACTCATTCCCATCGATAAGCGATCGCAAGTTACTCCCCCTTGGTTTAACGTTGCAATCTTTTCCTGTAATTGCTTCAAACCTTTAAAGCAGCGACGTATCACAGTTGGATCATCGGTATTCGGCGCCATGGTCATTAATCCAACAACTTTTATCATTGGGTACGATTTTAACGCCTCTAAAAATGAAATTACCTCATCCACATCAATTCCATGCTTACTCTCCTCTTTACTAACGTTGACTTGAATAAAGCAAGGTAATGGTTCCCGACGGTATTTTTGTATTTCCTTTGCCAACGATAAACGGTCGAGCGAATGGAGACAAGAAATTTCGTTAATAACCTCTTTTACTTTACGTGATTGTAGGGTTCCAATAAAATGCCACTCTATTGGTAAAGATATCTGTGATTTTTTCTCAAGCAGCGCATCTACACGATTTTCCCCCATCATTGTAATTCCACAAGCAAAAAGGTCCTTAATTTGTTGCACACCCACATACTTTGTTGCTGCAACAATATTTACATTTCGTCCATCAGCAGCAACCAATTCAATATTTCGTCGCACCTTGTCGACATTTTTAGAAATATTCATACTATCCACCTATCAATTCATAATATTACTGCATGATACTATAAATTATACCATAATTCATAGGGAATGGAAAATTTTTTTATTCTCCTTTGCGGATATTATTTGATTCCCCACTTCGACACCCTTCTGTAAACTTAAAAAGGAAAGGACAACACGGCCCTTTCCTTTTTTATTGTGTTGCAGATTTACTTTTCACTAAAATTCGTTCAATTGTTGAGCCACATTAACGATAATAACATCCTCTCCAATTTTTAAAATTTGATTCCACGGAACGACAACTGATGCCTCATCTTTAGAAAAAAAACTAACAAATTTCATTGACGGTTGAACTGTAATTGCGATAATTTGTCCAGAGTTCGTATCAATTCTTAAGCTAGATACAAAACCAATTCGCTCACCTGTCACCACATTAATGACATCCTTCTCTTCAATATCACTTAAAGTCATAATTGAATCTTTCATCATTTCCCCCACCTTTATATCCATGTAATTCATTTTATGTCCTTCTTTTCAGAAATATGTAAGCTATCCCTATTTATCTACTCTGATGAAAGCCTATAAATAATAACCACGTGATTTTCATCAAAAAAAGTGTGCTAAGGGCTATTCCCTTTACACACTTTTTTTGAATGAAGCAACAACAAAAGTTAAATTAACTTTTCATCATTTCTTCCATGGTATGTAACGCATTCTTTTCTAATCTTGACACCTGGGCCTGAGAAATTCCAATTTCGGCGGCAATTTCCATTTGTGTTTTTCCCATAAAGTATCGATCATGAATAATCCGTTTCTCACGACGACCTAATCGCTTAAATCCCTCTTCTAACATTAACTTAGCACTCCATTTTTCATCCGTAATACTATCATCTTTAATTTGATCAATTAAATGGATGGTATCTCCTCCGTCATTATAAATAGGGGAGAAAATAGAAACCGGATCTGAAATAGCCTCTACTGATAACACAACGTCAATGGGTTCCACACCGATTGCCTTAGCGATTTCCTCATTCGTTGGGTCACGTTGCAATTCAATCGACAATTGATCTTTCATCTGTAACACTTTATATGCAGTATCACGTAATGAACGAGAGACGCGTAAAGAATTATTATCACGTAAATAACGTCGAATCTCACCAATAATCATAGGCACAGCATAAGTAGAAAATTTAACTTCATGAGATAAATCAAAGTGATCAATAGCTTTCATTAAACCTAGACAACCAACTTGAAATAAATCGTCTAAATTTTCTCCCCTATGATTAAATTTTTTTATAATACTTAATACGAGTCGTAAATTCCCCTTAATGAGGGCTTCACGAGCATCCATATCACCACTTTGAAACTTTTTAAATAATTCAATCATTTCTGCATTTGTTAGTACTTCTAACTTTGATGTATCGACTCCGACAATATCAACTTTATGTTTGGACATGATGGTCCCTCCTGTTGCACTACATTGTTCCTACACAGAAGTATGAGCAACATCATGTCAAATCATTCATAAATTATCATTTTATTGTCATTTTCTTTCGACACATTATTTTATTTTTAAAACCTCTTTACGGATCTTATCAATAATTTTCTTTTCTAATCGCGAAATGTACGACTGTGAAATATCTAACTTTTGTGCAACTTCTTTTTGTGTTAAAGGCTCTTCTCCACATAATCCAAATCGCATATACATGATCTCACGCTCGCGTCTTTTTAGGCGATTAATAGCATCAAATACGAGTTGTCTTTCAACATCTTCTTCAATATCTTTATAGACCTCATTTTCCTCAGTTCCTAAAATATCAGATAAGAGTAATTCATTTCCATCCCAATCTACATTTAATGGTTCGTCTAAAGAAACTTCATGTCGAATTCTGTTCGTCTTTCGTAAATGCATTAAAATCTCATTTTCTATACATCTAGACGCGTAAGTGGCTAACTTAATATTTTTATCCATCTTAAACGTCTGCACTCCCTTAATCAGGCCTAATGTCCCAATACTGATCAAATCCTCTAGATTAACACCTGAACTTTCAAATTTCTTCGCAATATATACCACTAATCTTAAATTATGTTCGATTAATGTTTGTCTCGCCAGCTCGTCCCCTTCTTGAAAGTTAGTTAAAACCCTGAATTCTTCCTCCTTAGATAAAGGCTCTGGTAGTGTTTCATTTCCTCTAATATAGTTTACGTAATTTTTCTTTCGTTTACTAATCTTTTCAAACCATTTAATAAAGAACATCATTAAAGCCTGCATGTCATCTCCCCCTTGACTCCCAATCCATCTAGATACTTCTTACTATACTTGGTTGAAGTAAAAAATCGTATTCATAAAATTGATTTTCTACAACCCCTATGAGCACATTCTGTATCACCTTATCATTAATTAATAACAGTGTCGGTTTAAAAACTAACAATCTCTGTTGATCATCATTTATGACCGAGTAACCAGTCGACCATGATGAGATCGATTGCCTATTCAAGAATTCTTCAATCTCCCCTAAACAAAGCATCTCTTTTGGAACCATCATAATAGGTAATGCTGTTTTTTCATCTGTTAAATGATTCCCGGTATCAACGAATCCACTCCCCTTTAGCTCAGTTGATCCACAAAAAATACGCACCTCATAAATAAACTGGTCAATTAACTGCTGACTATTTAACCAGCGAACCTTTAAGATATATATTAATGTCACAACAAACGAAAGCACCATTAAAACACAAATATATGGAACAATTGTTAAATCAAATTTAATAAAATGACTAATCGTATAAATAGAACCACTTAAAATAAAACTCAAGCAATAAAAATATAAGGTTTTGGTAATAAACCCTTTAAGATTCCCCTTTGAAAAGACAATGAGTAAAACAACAATTGGAACACCGCCTGCTAATGCGGTAAAGTCTATCATGAATAACATAGCACTCAGTACTAGACTACTCAAAAGTCCCAAACTTAAGCGGGAGAGCTTCATTCTTTCTTCAGTTAAGATGGCTACACCATTTAAAATGAGATAGTCGTAAATTAAATTTTGAATGATGAACAAATCTAGGTACATCTATATCTCCCCCCTTTTCTATCCCCTCGATTACCTCTACATTTTATCCAAAACCATGTGTAAAATCTGTCAATTCTTTGTTCAATCCTGACTTTATTTAGAAAAAATAACCACTAATTTTGCTTCTTTTTAACAATCGACGTATAAAATAAAGGGGATTTTCTATAATAATATTAAAAATAGGTTCTATAATATTTGGTGTGGGTGGGATTACTCACACCTTTTTGATTGCCATAAATATTGAGACAAAAAAAGAGACATAGTCCCCAAAATCCTATACAATGTAATCGGCTAAAACAACACGAAAGGATTGGTTTTATGTCTCACACTAATTGTATCTCAACTTTACTTGATTTAAAAGATAAAAATATTACTTTTTCAAAAAATTGTATCCAAGAAACTCAGATTAAGAATGTTCGTTCTAAACTTATTTTGGGAACTCTTTCTTTTCAACCGACTCATTGCTACCACTGTGGTCATTCTTTTGACTCAAATATCATTAAACACGGCTTCAAAACTTCACGTATTAAGCTAGTCAAAATTTCCGGATTTGATGCTTATCTAGACTTAAAAAAACAACGTTATAAATGCCGTCATTGTGACCGAACATTTACCCTAGAAACATCTCTTGTTAACCCTAATTGTTTTATTTCCACTCCCGTAAAACAAGCCATCTTTTTAGAAGCTAGTCATAAGAAATCCGAAACAGATATTGCACGTGAGCTTAACGTTTCTCATTCAACCGTTAACCGCGTCATTCATTCTTCCTATGAAGAACAGCCGCTTCCCTTTAATTCTCTCCCAAAAGTTCTTTGTTTTGACGAGTTTAAGTCGGTTAAATCGGCCGAGGGAGCAATGTCCTTCATTTTTTGTGATGCGTCCAATGGAAAGCTAATTGATATCGTTGAAGACCGTCGCTTAAGTACACTAAGGACTTATTTTATGCGATTTTCTAAAGCAGCTCGTGAAGGTGTAACCCACGTCGTCATTGACATGTACGCCCCTTATATGACACTCATTAAAGAGGTATTCCCTAAGGCTAAGATTGTTTTAGATAAATTTCATATCGTTCAACTAGTCTCTCGTGCTCTTAATAAAACACGCATTCGTTTCATGAATCAAAATAAAGAGTTTTATAATAAATTCAAACATTATTGGCGACTTCTCTTAAAAGCCCAAGAAGATCTTAATGCCACTCATTACTTCTATTCCAACTGCTTCAAAAAGATGATCTCTCAACAAGAAATTATTGACTTTTTATTAGCCCTAGACCCTGAACTAAAGGAGACTTATGATTTCTACCAAACTGTCCAACAGGCTATTAAACTTCGTAACCTTGAAATATTTCATCATGCCATTCAACACCCCTCTGATCTGCTTTCACACGAAATGAAAACAGCTTTAAAAACACTCACTCATTATCAAGACTATGTCAAAAATACAATTGAAACTCCTTATACCAATGGAGTACTCGAAGGAATTAACAACAATATCAAAGTCATTAAGCGAATCGCTTTTGGATACCGTAGTTTCTACCATTTCAAAGCAAGAATTTTGATTATTCATAAATACACTTTTGAACAAAAAAAGAAGAGGAATCAAACCATCTAAAGAATAGCCTAATTCCTCCCGATTATATGTATAGATTTTATTCACCCACACTATTTGACAAAGAACCTAAAAATATTTATTTAAAGTCTCTTAGATAATCACGCAGTTCAAACGAACTATGTCTACATAAAAAAAAGAGAGACATAGCTCTCTTTTTATTTATAACGATTCATTAACCAGTTAGGGATCATTTCAACATTATCCCCACCGAATGGTTGACGTTTAGGTTGTGATGGTTTTGGTTGCTCCGGTGTTGTTGGAGCTTCTTGCTCCGCTTGTGGTGTAGTTGTCTTTTTATTTCTATTATCACCAATTAACATTTCTACCGGTTTTGCTGTTGCATTTGTTTCATCAAATCCAGTCGCAATAACCGTTACAATTAAATCTTCCCCTAAATCAGGATTAATTGTAGCACCATAAATAATATTAATTTCTGTTGTTGAGGCATCACGAATTGTTCGTAAAGCTTCATCAACTTCAAATAAGGCAATATCCATTCCACCTGAAATATTAATAATAGCATCTGTTGCCCCATCAATATCATTTTCTAATAATGGACTCGCAATCGCTTTTTTCGCCGCCTCTGTTGCACGATTTTCACCTGTTCCTAAACCAATTCCCATAATAGCTGATCCCTTATTATGCATAACTGTTTTTACATCGGCGAAATCGAGGTTAATTAAACCTGGAACGGCAATAATTTCTGAAATTCCTTGAACACCTTGACGTAAAACATTATCCGCTTCGCGGAATGCTTCTAACATTGGAGTCGTACGATCTACAATTTGTAATAATCGATCATTAGGAACAGAAATTAATGTATCAACATTCGCCTTTAGTTCTGCAATACCGCGTAAAGCAAAATCTGTTCGGCGTTTTCCTTCAAATGTAAACGGGCGTGTAATAATTCCTACCGTTAAAGCTCCACTTTCTTTTGCAGCTTTGGCAATAACAGGTGCTGCACCAGTTCCTGTTCCTCCACCCATTCCGCAAGTAATGAAGACCATGTCGGCTCCCTTTACTAACTCTTTTAATTCACTTAAATTTTCTTCAGCTGCATGTTGTCCAACCTCTGGATTCCCTCCTGCGCCTAATCCGCGTGTTAAATCACGTCCGATTTGAAATTTACGATCTGCAATTGCTAAATTTAACGCTTGTGCATCCGTATTAACAACGACAAACTCTACTCCTTGCACATCATTTTCAATCATACGATTCACGGCATTACTTCCACCGCCACCTACACCTACAACAATAATTCTTGGGGCATATGTAAATTCATTTCCAAATCCGAAACCTTCCATCCCTGAAACCTCCTCTTTCCTTTTACTTCTATTCTACTTTTTCATCAAATATCATATCGAAAATCCGAACTAAGACACCACTATTTTCTAGCTTATGGTCCATAAACGTCCTCTCTTGTTGTTCCTTTATCTTGGGTGTTTCTTCTACCACTTCAAGTTCCTCTCGACTATCAATAGCATGGACTAGGACATTTTCATATTTGCTAAAGTCAATTATATTACTTTTTTGTCCAGTCAACAATGATATTTCATGAATAAATGTTGCCATCCCAATTAATTTTACATATTTAGCACTTCGGGCTCCTAACATCATTGGCGTACAAATTGTCACCTCTTGATGAAAAATCTTTTTCGCTAATGTGTTAAGTCCTTCTATTTCGCTTGCACCACCCGTAAAAATATAATCCATTTGATCATACTTATAGCAATTTTCCATTAAATACTGTTTGACTAACTTCAAAATATTCTCGTATTTAATAGTGAGACTATCGCTTAACATTTGACGCGTAATGCATGTAAATTGTCCCTCTACTTCATCTGCATAAATAATTTCAGTCGACGAAGATTCAGAACAAACTTTACCGAAATTTAGTTTTAACATTTCTGCTAAGGGTTCATCAATCTTGAGGTTTTCACTAATGTGCTTCGTTACATCTTGACCACCCGTTGACAATGATACCGAAGAAACAATTTTCCCCGAGTGGACAACCGTAATCGTGGTCATCCCCTTCCCAATATTGACATGGCATGCTCCTTTTTTCAATTGTTCCGGTGTTAACACATACATCATCTCTGTGATACTTCCTAAAACAATATCCGCAATTCGGAATCCTGCTAACTCAGCAATATTAATGAGATTATACACGACAGACGCAGAAGCCGTTATTTTTTGTGCATGTAAGACCAATTCTTTTCCAATAATCCCAAGAGGGTTTTGAATTGTATTTTTATCATCTACCACAAAAGCTCGCGGCATCACATTAATGGCTACTTGATCATGATATGTCGGTTGCGTAATAATATCACGGAACAACTGTTTAATATTAGCGTGACTAATTGGTTGATTAGAGTCTAGTTCCAATGATTTAACAACGTTATCAATACGGCATTCTACACTTGGAATAGCTAACACAACATTTTGAATGTCTTGCTTAAGATCCGCCTCAACATTAGCTTTTAATCGTTTTAATTTTTCAACAATTTGATTTACGTTAACGACAGTTCCATTTTCAATTCCAGCCGTTACAATAGATTGTTGTGATAAAACATACAGGCGTTCCTGCCTAATATTACACACCATCAATCTAACTTCTGCACAACCTATTTCTAAGCAAGCATAAATATTATTTTTCACCTCTAACCACTCCACTAACATACGGTTTTATTACCATAATATCATAATTTATTTTACTATATTTTTGAGACGATGAAAAGAGTATTTACAAAATATAATGACGATTAATCACATATTATACACATTATTTATCCACAGTCTATTCCTCTTGCACGTCCTGTTCTCCTTTATTGTCGAATAAAACCGAATTAGCACCCGAATAAGGTTCAAAATAATCCCCTACGTCTAAATAATAGGTTCCACATTGCCCTTCGGACAACTGTCTCACCTGATCAACCATTGTTTGATAATATTTTAACTTTTCAACCATACTGTAGCTATTTACCTTAATCGTATTACCATCCTGTAGAAATAAGGAAAACCGGTTGTTATCCCCATATAAGGGTTCATAGTGGATTTCCTTTATTAAGTTAATTAAAATCGGATCTAGCTTCATCATGGACTCAATAAATAATCCCAAAACTGGTTCCTTTAATGTTTTTTCGGTTAACCCGTAAATAATTGTTCCGGGACAGACAACATCTAACGTATTACTTTGTTCAATCAAATGACCATCACTTAATACATACTGATATCCATCTCCCATATCAACGCACCCAATAACATCCTTTTCCTCTACTAAAATTCTTAATTCATTTAATCCTACCCTTGTAACTACCGCCTTTGTAATGAGTGGATGTTTTTGAATTTGCGACGCGATTTTCTTTGTTTTAAGTTTAAAATAGTCATCATCATAACTAAGATTTGCTAATTGCAAAACCTCAGAACGTGATACGTAATTGAGCCCCTCAAAATACACCATAGATAATTTTCTCAGGGGAGACGTAAAATAAAAAACCCCTCCAATAACGCCCATAACAAAGAGACTAAAAAAGAAGGTATTAAGCCTCTTTTTTAGTCTTTTTTTCGGTTTATTCTGTTTATTTTTTTGACGGTACTGCTCCATAAAAACAACTTTTTTTACATTCATGCTCCCCTTCACCTACCAGTTAAACATTTCAACCTCTGGATGTAACTCGATTCCACTTTTTTCAAATACGACGTTTTGTACGTGTTGGATTAAATCATAGATATCTTGTGCAGTGGCATCTCCTACATTTACAACAAAATTACAATGTTTCTTTGAAACTTCAGCTCCACCTATTCGTACCCCTCGTAATCCTGCCTCCTCAATTAGTTGCCATGAATAATGAGGTAACGGATTTCTAAAAGTACTTCCAGCCGATGGTAGATTAGTAGGTTGTGATTCAATGCGGCGAATTTTACGCATTTTCATTAACTCAACGATTTCTTCATAGACTCCCTGCTCTAATTCTAAAACGGCTTCAACAATTGTCCAATGACGATTCATTTGCATAATCGATGTTCGATAGCCAAAGTTTAACTCATCCGGTGATACCCAATTTAATTCACCCTTATCGTCTAGAATTAAAACCTTCACTAAAACATCTTTAATCTCTTTATTATAAGCCCCAGCATTCATGTATATTGCCCCACCAACTGAACCTGGAACACCTGATATAAATTCTAATCCTGATAAATTTTGTTTAGAGACACGGTTTGCAAGAAGAATCGTCGAAACCCCGGCACCTACTGTAACGTAATTCTCGTTAATCTCAATATGATCAAGTCCTTTATCACACTTAATGATTACGCCATCAAATAAATGATCTGATGGTAATAAATTTGAGCCACGTCCAATCACCTTATAATTCAAATGATACTTTTTAACAAGACTTATGGTTTGGATTAAAGACTCCTTTGCATTCGGCACGACAAAGATACGGGCAGGCCCCCCTACCCGAAACGTTGTATGCTTAGCAAGTGGCTCATTCTCAATTAGTACCCCAAGGTCATTCCCTCTATACTCCTCTATAAAACTTTTAAACATTAAAAACACCTACTTTTTCTCAATAATTTCATTCATCACATTAATTAAACGATGCGCTGCATCTGGAATCCCTAGTTGTTTCGAGGTGTTTTGCATATTTAAACGCAATTGGCAATCTTTCATTATACGATCAATCTCCTGATAGAGTCGTTCTCCCGTTAACTCTTTTTCAAGCAACAAAACTCCCCCGCCATGGTCAGTTAAACTTCGTGCATTATATTCTTGATGGTTAGCCGTCACATACGGTGAAGGAATCAAAATACACGGAACACCTAGTGCCGTCACTTCAGCCAAAAATGTTGCCCCTGAGCGCCCAACAAACAGATCCATATTCACAAGATATTGTGGCATGTTATTAATAAAGGGTAACACGTGAACATTTTTTAACTGTTCCACATTTTCTATTTGATTTTTAATCGTTTCATAATGTTTGTTTCCTGTCACAAAGACGACCTCATAATCCGCTTCCTCGTATTTTTTAATCATAGACAAGACCGCCTCATTAATCGGCTCTGCTCCACGGCTTCCACCACTAATCATTACGGTTTTCTTATGAGGATTTAAACCAAGGGCACTTTTTCCAAGCTTTAATGTTGCCGCTACCTCTGTTGCTCGCGGATTCCCTGTTAACACTACCTTATCTTGCGGAAAATATGAGCGCGCCTCTTCAAAACAAATCGCGACTTTATTCACATATCGTGATAAAAATTTATTCGTAACCCCCGGTAAACTATTCTGTTCATGAATAATAGTTGGTACCTTTAATCTCGATGCACTGTAAACAACAGGGCCACAAACATATCCCCCAGTTCCAATCACAACATCCGGTTTAAACTCTTTAATATATTTTTTTGATACTGAGACAGATTTAAAAAATTTCATAATTGTTTTGACATTCTCAAAAGATAAAGAACGCTTAAATCCAGCTATCTCAATATACTTAAACGGTATTCCCTCTCGGGTCACAATTTCATTTTCTAATCCTTTTTCAGTTCCTATGTATAAAACTTCCAGTTGGTCATCCACCTCTTGCAATGCTCGAATAACAGCAAGCGCAGGATAAATATGACCACCCGTTCCACCACCAGTGACAAGGACGCGCATATTCTCACTCCTTATTAGACCTTATTGTCTTTTTATCATTTTATATTCTAACATATTTTAAACAAAATCTGTTAGCGTATTTTAAAATTCATCGAAATATTATTTAATTTCATTTTTTTCGTTAAAAAAAATTTTTTTTCATTTCCAAAACTTCACCTCATTTATATTTTTTTAATATTTATCTCAATTCCCTTCACTTTCTGTCATATACATTATTATATATTTTGAAGCAAAGGGGAATTCTAATGAAAAACAAATTACCTTCAATTGATTTATTAACCCTACTCCTCGCTTTAAGTATTAGTACCATCGGTTTAATTTTTGTCCTCTCCTCTTCTTATATTTGGGCAGAATATAAATTTGATGATGCTTTCTACTTTTTCAAACGACAATTGTTGTTTGCTGGAATAGGAGTTATCGGGATGCTTGCAGTTTCGCGAATTGATTATCCCATCTATAAAAAATATGCCTCAACTTTTTTCTTCGGAAGTTTAATTTTACTTATTCTTGTTCTCGTCCCAGGAATCGGAATGGTTCGTGGGGGGGCGCGAAGTTGGATTGGAATCGGTGCCTTTTCCATCCAACCTTCAGAGTTTATGAAATTTGGTCTCATCATCTTTTTGGCCAAGTACATGAGCACCTATGTAGAAGATGCAAAAACATTCAAAAAGGGAGTTATTCCTTTACTTTTTTGCATCCTACTGGTCTTCGGTGTGATTATGCTTCAACCCGATTTTGGTAGTGGGATGGTGCTCGTTGGAACAGGGTTTGTCATGCTATTTGTTTGTGGTGTCCCTATTCGTTATTTTATGTACTTTATCCTCACCGGGGTCGCTGGAATTGTGGCCTTAATTATATCCGCACCTTATCGTTTAGAGCGAATTACCGCTTATCTTGATCCTTGGAGTGACCCAATTGGTTCAGGATTTCAGATTATCCAATCATTATATGCCATTGCCCCAGGGGGGTTATTCGGTGCAGGATTAGGAAATAGTGTTCAAAAGTATTTTTACCTCCCTGAGCCCCAAACCGACTTTATTTTCGCTATTGTTTCCGAAGAGTTAGGGTTTATTGGTTCAGTTGGAGTCCTAATTCTATTCATCCTTTTCTTTGCTAGATGTACCTATCTTATTTTAAAAACAGATGATCTTTTTGCAAAATATATTGTCGTTGGAATAATGTCTATGTTAATGATTCAAGTTATGATTAATATTGGGGTTGTTATTGGCCTATTGCCCGTAACAGGAATTACCTTACCATTAATGAGTTATGGTGGATCATCTTTAACAGTCACCTTATTATCAATTGGGATTATTTTAAATATCAGTCGTTATATTAAGTAATTTAAACAATAAATTTAGTAAGTATCGTAGTTCTAACCACTAATAGTTTATTCAAAATGACTTTAAATGCTCCTTCTTAAAAAAACCGCCTTCATCTAAATGAAGACGGTTTTTTTCATGCCCACCATTTTTACAATGATACACGCTTACTGCAAATCAGACCGTACCTTTTACATCCCCCTCAGTCTAAACATTGTTAAAAAAATATATACGCCCACCATACCAAGCACTATTAATCATTTATTAATTTGCCGCGGGTTTTGAAATTGTCGTTTTATCTTCCCTTCCATAAGCTAATAAAAAATAGAAGTCTTTCATTTAATAATCAATTATCCCTCATGAAATGCCACTCCTCAAATCAATCTAGATAGTCAACGAGAAAAACAGGATAGATCCGTAGTAAATACCTATTTATGAGCCTTTTTCCTTGAATCATGTTGTCATATATTCCATAAAAAAACTAGGAGATGGATCGTATCCAATGCTCCTAGTTCAATCATTTAATTTTCTATAAGTTTTTATTTTTAAGTTTCTCTACTAAGTCAATAAAATGATCCCCGCGAGTTTCAAAATTTGGATATTGATCCCAACTTGCGCACGCTGGAGATAAGAGAACATGATCCTTCTCGCGGGCAACCTTAACGGCGGCATCCATTGCCTCCTCCAACGTATCAACGGCTACGCATGGAAGTGAATATTCATCAGCCAATTGTTTAAAACGTTCTTTCGTCTGCCCGAAAGAAATAAGCATTTTTATTTTAGGGAAGTATGGAATTAGACCGCTCAAATCATGTTGGCGATCCAAGCCACCCGCTAAAAGAATGATAGAGTCATCAAAGGCATTTAATGCTGTTTGGGTAGCAATGACATTAGTTGCCTTTGAGTTATTATAATAATCAACCCCAGCAATGGTCGCCACATATTGTAAACGATGTCTAACCCCAGAAAAACGCATTAATACACGTTGAATCGAAGCCGTGTCACATCCGTACAATTTACTAACTGCGACCGCACCTAATACATCCTGTAAATTATGCTCCCCTTTTAATAAGATGGCATCAACATCAATAATTTTTTCACCTTTAAAATAAATCGATCCATTAGATAGATATGCTCCCTCTACCTCCCTGTAAAGAGAAAAAGGAACGCATGTTGCTGCCGTTTGGGTAATTCCCTTGACAATCACCTCATCATCCGCATTGTACACACAATACTGATCAGATGTTTGATTAGCAATGAGATTAAGCTTTGCCTGACGATACTCCTCAATATCCGAATGATAGTCTAAATGCGCCTCCGTAATATTTAATAGCAGTGAGATTTGTGGTTTAAATGAGTCAATTCCCATCAATTGAAAGGAAGATAGTTCGGTAACCAATACCTGATCTTGACTTGCTCCTTCCGCTACCAATGAGGCAACTTCCCCGATATTCCCCGCAATCAATGGATTTAATTGACCTTCTTTTAACATTTCATAAATCAATGTTGTTGTTGTCGTCTTCCCATTTGTTGCTGTAATCCCAATAAAAGGGGCTTCGCTCACATCGTAAGCCAATTGCACTTCTGTTAAGACAGGAATCTGGCGTTTGAGTGCCTCCATTAATAACGGAACCTTTAAATAAGGAATCCCAGGATTTTTAACAATAAAATCAAAATTTTGATCTAATAATTCTAGGGGATGCCCTCCTACCACTACCTCAAATCCCTCTGCTACCATTTCCTTAGCATCTGAATTTTCAGGCAATGGTTGACGATCATTAATCACAACATGGGCACCTAATTTTCTTAAAAGTCTCGCCGCAGCCTTTCCACTTTTGGCTAATCCCATGACTAAGACTTTTTTATTTTTATATTTCACTATTTTTTTCATTTCAATCATCCTTTTCCACAATCTAAGGGTCTCCTACCTTAGATTGCGATAACTAATCCGATTGCGGCACACACTAAAGTAACAGACCACAAGAAAATAACAACCTTCCATTCACTCCAACCGCATAACTCAAAGTGATGGTGAATAGGTGCCATTTTAAATAGACGCTTCTTCGTCCGTTTATAGTATGCAACCTGAATAATAACTGATAATGTTTCAATAACATAGACAAGTCCGATAATCACCAATAACAACTCTTGTTTCAGTAAGATAGAGACGGCTGCAATAGCTGCTCCAAGTGCTAAAGATCCCGTGTCACCCATAAATACTTTAGCTGGATTTAAATTAAAAACTAAAAATCCAAATAGGGCCCCCACAACTGCAAAACAAAATAAAGCAATACTCGGTTGTTGCATCGCAACGGCAATCATTCCGAATGCTCCAAAGGTAATAACGCTCACGCCACCGCATAATCCGTCTAAACCGTCTGTAAGATTAACAGCATTTGAAAATCCGACCATCCAGAATAAAATAAATAATCCATAAAGCCAATGTAAATTTACACTAAATAGATTAAAGAACGATAACTCTGTAGAATATCCACTCTTTAAAAATAAGTAGAAAAAGACTGCTGCTAATACAAGTTGTGCCAATAACTTCTGTTTCGGTTTAAGTCCTTCATTATTTTTACGAACAACAATAATAAAGTCATCAATAAAACCAATGAGCCCAAAACCAACCAATGTTAAAAGCAACATCATTAGTTCGTTTGTCATACCCGTATACTTCGTAAAGAGTACCGCCACTAATAATATAACGACAATCGAGGTAATAAAAATAATCCCTCCCATCGTTGGTGTCCCAGATTTTTTACGATGGGATTGTGGACCCTCTTCCCTAATCGCCTGACCAAACTTTAGCCGATGTAAAAAAGGTATGAAGAATGGTCCAATAATCGTCGCCATAAAAAACGAAAAAATTAATACAAATAAAATTGATTTTAACATTATTATATACCCCTTTTTCTAATCACTTCTTCAACGACTATTTTATCATTAAAAGGAACTACTTTACCATTAATATTTTGGGTTTTTTCGTGGCCTTTCCCTAAAATAACGACTAGATCATTAGGCTTAGCCTTCTCAATCGCCGCTTCTATCGCCTGCTTACGATCCACAATAACCGTATAGTTACGGTGAGTTGTCCCTGACAAAAGATCATAGATGATACTTAATGGATCCTCATTACGTGGATTATCACTTGTAAAGAAGACATAATCCGATAATGTAGAAGCATGATTACCCATGATTTTACGTTTAGCTTTATCACGATTTCCCCCTGCTCCTAAAACAGTGATAATTTCACCTTGAGAAATAACATTCAGATTCGTTAATACTTGAAAAATCGCATCTGGGTTATGAGCATAATCAATAACAATCGTCACCCCGTTTTTGGTTTGCACATATTCAAAGCGCCCCTCGACAGATGAAACATTTTCAATAAAAGGAATAATTTCCAACACTGGATAACCTAACGAATAAAAATAACCAATAACTGATAAAACATTATAAACATTATACTTTCCAAATAAGGGGATTTTTACACGCTTCACAAATTCTCCCTTCACATAAAGCGAAAAGGTAGTATGGTCAATGGCGTAAACAATATCCTCTGCATAAAAGTCAGCCTGCGGGCGACAACCGTAGGTTAAAATACGTCCATTAGTTACTCCAATAAAATAATCTGAATGCTCATCATCGCAATTAATGATGGCCATTCGGTGATCCTGGTAATCATTCATTTGTACAAAAGGTCTCATTTTAGTGAATAAATAATCTTCAAATGTTTTGTGATAGTCTAAATGTTCCGGTGTAATATTCGTAAAAATCAAGCGATCAAAATGAATTTGATCCACCCGATTTTCCTTAATTCCGTGTGAGGAAACTTCCATTACAAGATATTGTAAATTATTTTTAACACTATCCTTTAATAAATAATTCAAATCTAAACTCATTGGGGTCGTGTGCGTAGCCTTCTTTTTACTTCCAACCCACGATCCGTTTGTTCCAATTAACCCACTATTGATGCCCAAGCATTCAAACACATGTTGAATCAAATAGGTGATTGTTGTTTTTCCATTTGTTCCAATAACCCCTACTAAATTAATGTCTTTTGATGGTGTTTCATAATATTCATTAGAAATAACGGCTAAGGCTTTTTTCGTATTAAAAACTTGAAAATAAGGAATACTTAACGTTAAATCCTTCTCCCCTACAACTGCAATGGCGCCATTTTCTATCGCCTTTTCAATATAATCGTGACCATCCTGATCTTGTCCTCGAATAGCAAAGAAAACGCCTCCGTCTTTCACATCTCGTGAGTCATAGGCTAAATTTGAAATTAATTGATTCTCACCCGTAAATCGAATGCCTAACAACTCACTCATCTCTACTAAATTCATACGACTTCCTCCTATCCTTTCCTAATTTCCTAAATATAATCGGACAGTCCCACCTTCGATTGTTCGGGAATATGCCTCTGGTTGTTGGGAAATAACTTTAGACCCTTCCCCGTAATATTCAATTTTATAAAGAGCAGATGGTTCAATGTCTTTTGGTTCCTTACCCACAAAATCTGGAATGGCTACATATTTTGTATCTGTCCATAAATATTTCTTTTCAATTTGTTCTTCGCTCGGTTTCACTCCAATATACGGAAGTGCCTCTGCTAAAATAGAGCGTGCTATTGGAGCTGCAACAACCCCACCATATTGAATGGTATTCTTCGGATTATCAATTGCAACATAAACAACGAGTTCAGGATCATTCATTGGGGCAATTCCAACAAAAGATAAGATATACTCCCCGCTAATATATGCGCCGTCTTTAGCCTTTTGTGCCGTTCCGGTTTTTCCACCGACACGATACCCATCTATATAAGCACTTTTACCACTTCCCTGTGCCCCTACCATTTCTAATGCATAGCGCATCGTTTCAGATGTTTCTTCTGAAATCACTCGGCGTCTCACTGAAGGCTCACGTTCATATAAAATTTCGTTTGTATAAGGATGAATCATTCGCTTAACGATATATGGCTGCATTAAATTTCCACCATTTACAGCAGCACTTACCGCCGTCACTAATTGGATAGGGGTCACTGAGTTTCCTTGTCCAAACGAAGAAGTTGCTAACTCAACATTCCCAATATTATCTGGATTGAAAATAATACCTTGCGATTCCCCTAACATATCAACGCCCGTTTTTTCATTAAATCCATAAGCCCTAATATATTCAAATAATTTTTCCTTTCCAAGGCGTTGACCTAATTCAATAAATCCGGGGTTACATGAGTTCATAATTACCTCAAGCATCGATTGATCCCCGTGTCCCCCTGCTTTCCAGTCACGGATACGAACACCATCAACAATTGCATATCCCGGATCAAAGAAACGATCTTCTAACTTCATAACGCCTTCTTCAAGCGCCGCAGAAAATGTAACAATTTTAAAGGTTGATCCTGGTTCATATGTTGACCAGATTGGAAGATTACGGTTGTAAATTTCTTGATCATACTCCTGATAATTTTCTGGCTCATACGTTGGGCGTGATGACATAGCTAAAATTTCGCCTGTCTTTGGATTCATAATTAAACCGATCATTTGATCAGGACTATACTTTGCCACCGCATTATCAAATTCCCGTTCAAGAATTTCCTGCAAGTGTAAATCAATCGTTAATTCCATATCTAAACCACGGGAAGCTAACGAGTAATCATCAGAAAACTGTGGTAAAAAATTCCCCTTTGCATCCGAGAAATATTTCCACACTCCATTCTCCCCCATTAGATAATCATTATAAACATATTCTAGTCCAGTAATCCCCTGATTATCAATTCCTGTAAACCCTAGTGTATGCGCTAATAAACTTCCATAAGGATAACTACGTTTCACATCATTTACTAGATAAACACCGTCTAAATTCGCTTCTTGAATCGCTTGAACTTGTTCTAACGACAATTTACGTCCTTCGGGTTGAATCCGTTCAATAGAAACCCCTTTTGTCACGTGTTTCTTCGCTTCCTCTACACTCACGTTTAAAATCTCTGCTAGTACCTCCGAAGTATGGTCCACATCTGTCACCTGACGTGGAATAACAATTGCTGAGGGAGCAACCACATTTTCTACAATAGCATCGTGATTACGATCATAGATAATTCCGCGTTGCCCTTCAATTGGTAAATTCCTTGACCATAACGACTCCGCCCGATCAACTAAGGTTTGCGAATCAAAAATTTGTAAATAAGCCAACCGAATCATGAGCGCGATAAAGTAAATTAAAATAATTGAGAGTAACACGACCAATCGTCGTTGGATAACTCCAGACTGTTTCATCTCTTATCCCCCTTGTTAAATAGTCTTAAGATTCATTTATTACTTCCTATACGTCCATAGTAACTATATGATTACATCTTCAAGTAAATACATAATCCTTATCTTAAAACCTTATTTATTCTACTTTATTAAATAAATTCCCATTTTATGATTTTTCTTACTCTGCATTAGGGTGCACATAAAAAAGGACAACTGTGATTTAGAAACAGTCGTCCTTTTTTATCCTTATTCAGAAGAATTAGATGAATCCATAGATGGCTTAGCGTCTTTAGACAATGTAAGCGTCACTTTTAATGAATCTGTAACCATTTCTCCCGCTGCTACAGATTGATCAATAATATACCCCTCACCTTCATAATCCACCTCTAATCCTGTTAACATTGCAAACTGAACCACTTCATCTTTTGTCCATCCAATAAAATCAGGTAACTCATACTCTTTTGAGGTCTGTATAAAAACTTTACTTGATGCACTTACGATAGATGCAGCTTTCGGTGATTGAGCAAACGTCTGTGTCCCGCTTCCGATAACAACGGGCGTTAAATTTGCCTGTTCTATTTTTTCTACCGCAGTCTCTACGGGTTCATTCATTAATTGTGGCACCGTCGAATTTTGATAGAAATCCGAAATATCAACCATCGGGGTTTTCTCAGCCCCTAAATAAATAAGCGAATTTTGCATAACAAATCGATAAAGACTTCCTAATTGATCATGTCCTCCCGTCTCTGGTTGGTTCATAGCTACATACATGACAAGATTGGGATCATCTACCGGAGCAAAACCGATATAACTATAAACATAATCATTTGCTAAATACCCGTTTGCACCATCGGCGATTTGAGCAGTCCCTGTCTTCCCACCACTCGTAAACCCATTTAACGAATAGGCAATTCGACCTGATCCTGTTTCCTTCTCAGTTACTCCTACCATCAACTGCTTGACCTGTTCAGCTGTCTCAGCAGTAATTGGCTTTTCACCTAACTCCCGAGTAAATTGATAAAGTTCCTTTTCAGTATTTAAATCATAAACTTTAGAAATTAATTGAGGCTTAACAATTTGCCCCTCATTCAAAATAGCGGTAATCGCTTGAATATGTTGAATTGGAGTTGTTAACATCCCCTGCCCGAATCCCGCCGTAATTTTTTGCATCGAATCTCGTTGACTTGGTAATGTTCCGGCACTCTCTAACGGCAATGGCAATCCTACCTGACTACCAAACCCGAACTTTTTCAAATACTCAATATTTTCATCCGGAGTAATCCAGTGAGTCAACATATCAATAATAGCCGTATTGGATGATCGATAAAACCCTTCATCATAAGAAATTGTTCCCCATGTCGTATTATAATCTCGAATCGTTGAGCCATTAACGAGTCTCGAACCAGATTCAAATAACTGTCCCCCAGAATATTTTCCTTCGTTAATCACTGCCGCATATGTATATATTTTCATAGTTGAACCTGGTTCAAAAGGCTCGGAAACTACTGGATTGTTATAGCCTTCTATATCTCGAATATTTGGGTCAAAACTCGATCGATTTCCCATCGCCAAAATTTCCCCTGTTTTTGGATTGGCAACAACAGCCACCAGACTACTCGGATTAGCTTGTTCCCAAACCTTATCCATGGCCTCTTCTAAAAAGGTTTGGATGGTGGCATCCAATGTTAAATAAAAATCGTATCCATCCTTAGCTTGTTCAATAACATATTCCGTTTTATTCGGCTGTAAATACCCCTTTTTATCTTTAATATATTGGACTAGGCCATCCGTTCCTGTCAAATAATCATTAAGTGATAATTCTAATCCCATCTCACCTGTCAACGTCCCGGTCTCTTCATCCAATTTAGTATATCCGAGCGTATGTGATGCAAAGACACCGTTAGGATAAAAACGCTTATTGTTTTGTCGAAACTTTATTCCGCTCAATTTTAAATTTTCAATTTTTTCTTTTTGCAAATAAGTTAATTGACGACCGGCATTTCCAAATTCCACCTGACGAGCTTCCCTAGATAGCACATCCACAATTTCTTCCTTTGTTAAATCAATAACTGTGCTCAACTTTTCAGCCGTCTCTTCGATATTTTCTACCACATCCCCATATTCTCTATATAAATTAGCATATAAAGTATAGGATGTTAACTGTTCAGCTAGAGCGTTTCCATCACGATCATATAATGTTCCTCGCCGTCCTGTTACAACATCTTCAACTAAGTACTTTTCTAAGGCATACTCATATAAATCCATGCCTCTTGTTTCACCAGTAACTGCAATTTTTATAAAACACCCTGCTACATAAACAAACAGGATTCCAGAGGTAATCATCATTCCGAAAATTAACTTTCTTCCCGTATTATTCAACTGTTGTCTTTGTTTCTTTTTCTTCACCTACACCAACCCCATCAATCATTATTTCTCCAGTTTGGATTAACAAATAAAGCACACTATAGCTCTATCACTTACTTTAATTCAGGCATTCCCTCCTATATCAAAGCCAAAGATTTTTACAGCTGATAAACTACATTTTTATAGCGTGATTACAAAGATAGAGAGTAACCAGGGCTACTCTCCAATCGTAATCGTGTTTTCATAGGTTGATAAACCATTATTCTTGGCAACTTCCATTGCCCTTGAATAAGTAGATAGTTCTGAAATTTTAGAATATAACTCTTCATTCACTACCGTTTGTTGGTCTATTTCTAATTTTTTCTTTTCAACACGATAGTGAATCTCATTAATTTGCGCATCTAAATATAATTGACCAATCAAAAGCATAAAAACTAAGACTGAACTAATCCCAATCAATCCCTGTAAAGAATATAACCCCTTTTTCTTTACCTTTTGTTTCTTTAACGTTGACGCTACCTTTTGTTTTGGTATTTCATGATGCTCAATCCTTCTTTGTAATGGACTCATCTAATTCTCCCCCTTATTCTACTTCAAACGCATAGCTACCCTTAACTTAGCTGAATGTGAACGATTATTCTCTGCCAACTCCCCTTCATTAGCAACGATAGGTTTCCGTGTTATCACTTTAAATTCTGGTTGAAACTCTTCCGGAATAATCGGTAATCCCCGCGGAATATCCTTCGATTCACTACGTTTTTTAAACATATGCTTACAAATTCGATCCTCTAACGAATGAAACGTAATAACGGCAACACGGCCATTAACGTTTAACATATCCATCGCATCCTTTAAGGCATATTCAAAAACTTTTAATTCATCATTAACAGCAATCCTTAATGCCTGAAACGTTCGTTTCGCCGGATGACCACCCTTACGACGCGCCGGAGCTGGAATAGCGGACTTGATAATCTCAACCAATTCAAACGTAGTTTCAATGGGTTGTTTTTCACGGTATCGCTCAATTGCACGAGCAATTTGTTTTGAAAACTTTTCATCACTATAGACGCGAAAAATAAATTCTAAATCTTTATACTCCCACTCATTGACAATCTCATAGGCAGATAGACTGGCCTCTTGATCCATGCGCATATCCAATTTTGCATCGTGGTTATAACTAAACCCACGCTCAGGGGTATCAAATTGTGGAGATGAAACACCTAAATCAAAAATAATTCCGTCAATTTTCTCTATCCCACGTGCATTTAACTCTTCTTTTAAATGGACAAAATTACTTTTTATAATGGTGAAATTATCCCCTATTTCCTTTAGTCGTTTTGTCGCATTTTCAATAGCAAACATGTCTTGATCAAATGAGTAAAGATGACCTGTTTTTAAACGCTTTAAAATCTCGCTACTGTGTCCGCCACCACCTAAGGTACAATCCACATAAATACCATCCTCTTTAATAGCCAAATTTTCAATTGATTCATGAAGTAAGACTGAGTAGTGATTGAACATCGTTGAACCCTCCTATAAATCAACTTATCTCTTAAACTGATACAAATATTATTTATAATCCTAACTAAGTAGGCTCTTATATCCACTTTTCAGAACTAATTATACCGTATATAACCTAAATTTAAAATAAAATTTACCGTATTTAGAAAAAAAAGTTCTATCAATCCCATTTTCAACATATAATGTTCCTTCCCATCACTTAACTTAAAATTGCTCAACATGCCGACCCGTTTTAATCCATCGAAAAGTAAAATCACTAACTTGACCGCTCCCTAGCCCCTATAACACTGAAAGACTCCTACATCAACTTTATAAGGGACTAAAAAACGGCATGAGCTCATCCTTCACTTGAACTCATACCGTTTTTTATTTTAATTTTATTCTTGCTCCATTTCAACTATAATTTCGTGGTATTGTTTGATTAAATCTTCAAAAATTTCTAAAACTTCTTCACGCCCCTCGTGTGTTTCAGATGAATAAGCAACAAAAACATCATCTTCATCAAAATCAAGGGTCTCTTTAATAAGCTTTTCTTGTTTTTTGTACTGACTGCGATTAACTTTATCTTTTTTTGTACCAATCACCAATGTTGGAATTTCATAATACTTATATAATCCATACATTGCAATATCCTCAGGTGTTGGTTTATGACGATAATCTACAAGTAAAACTCCTAAAATGAGTTCCTCACGTTCAACCAAATACTCTTCAATCATTCGTCCAAATGATTCCTTTAGTGAACGATTAACCTTAGCATAACCATACCCTGGAACATCTACTAAATACATTTCATCATTTATATTGTAGAAATTTAATGTTTGTGTCTTCCCTGGACGGCTCGAAACACGGGCTAAGTGCTTTCTATTGGTTAGAGAATTAATAAATGATGATTTTCCAACGTTTGAACGCCCCGCAAAAATCATTTCCGGTAATCCATCTGTTGGATAGTGATCAGCTCGAACACAACTTTTTACATATTCTGCTTTATTAATTTGCATATTATTCACACCTTATCGTAACGCCTGCTGTAAAACTTCATCTACTGTAGAAACAGGAATAAATATCATTTCATCTTTAACACATTTTGGAATATCTTCTAAATCTTTTTCATTATCTTTTGGCATAATAACAACTTTTAATCCCGCACGATGAGCTGAAATTGTTTTTTCCTTTAAGCCACCGATTGGTAAAACTCGACCACGTAATGTAACCTCACCTGTCATTCCGACTTCCCGCTTAACAGGTTTCTTCGACAATGCAGATACAAGAGCGGTCGTCATTGTTACCCCTGCAGATGGTCCGTCCTTCGGAGTCGCTCCCTCGGGAACATGGATATGGATATCATGATCCTTAAATAAAAGGGGATCAATGTTTAATCGCTCCGCATTTGCTCGCACATAACTAATTGCTGTCTGTGCCGATTCTTTCATCACATCACCTAGTTTACCAGTCAATACCATTTTACCTGTCCCTTTATAATAGGTTACCTCTACTGGTAAAATATCGCCACCGAATTGCGTGTAGGCTAAGCCAGTGACAACCCCAATCTGATCCTGTTCTTCAAGTAATCCATGAGTAAACTTGTGTTTTCCTAATAACGTTTTCAACATCATAGAATCGACATGAATGCGGTCAATTCCTTCACCTAAAAGCTTTCTAGCCGTTTTCCTACAAATTGAACCAATCAATCGTTCAAGCTGACGAACCCCTGCTTCACGCGTATAGTGTTGGATAAGCTCCATCACCACCTCATCCGTAAGCGTTAATTGATGAGCAGTTAACCCGTGTATTTCTAATTGTCGTGGAATTAAATAACGAATGGCAATTTGAAACTTCTCTTGCTCAGTATAACTATCCACGTGAATGATATCCATACGATCTCGAAGAGGAGCCGGAATATTCTCTAAATAATTGGCTGTTGCCACAAATAGAACCTGTGATAGATCATACTCCTCTTCTAAATAATGGTCACTAAAATGACTATTTTGTTCAGGATCTAAAACCTCTAGCATCGCAGAAGCGGGATCTCCCTTGTGATCACTGGCCATCTTATCAATTTCATCTAATAGGAAAACAGGATTTATTGTTCCCGCTTTTTTCATCGCTTGAATAAGACGTCCAGGCAATGCTCCAAGATAAGTTCTGCGATGCCCTCGAATTTCAGATTCGTCTTTAACGCCCCCTAAAGAAACCTTGACAAACTTTCTACCCAAGGCCTCTGCAATAGAACGTGCTAACGAAGTTTTCCCAACCCCTGGAGGACCGACTAAGCATAGGATAGTTGAGGGATTTTTACCCGTCATCGTTTTTACCGCTAAATATTCTAAAATTCGTTCCTTCACCTTTTCTAGTCCATAATGCTGCTTATTGAGCGTTTCCTCCGCAAATAGAATATCTTTATTATCTTCAGTTTGAACACTCCATGGTAAGGCAACTAACCATTCTAAATAAGTTCGCACCACACCAGATTCACTAGAATTAGCAGGTAGCATTTCAAAACGTTTAATTTCCTCTAACGCTTTTTCCTTTACAGCATGCGGCATTCCAAGTGATTGGACTTTTTCTCTAAACTCCTCACTGACTGCCTCTTTCGAGTATTCGTCACCCAACTCTTTTTGGATGGCCTTCATTTTTTCCCTTAGATAAAATTCTTTTTGATGTTCATCTAACGCTCGCTTAACCTCCTGATTAATTTTCAGTTCTAATCGAGCAATATGTTTTTCTTTCTCAACCTCTTTTAAAAGAGCAGATAATCTGTCCTCAACTGAAGGCATTGAAAGATATTTCATTTTATCTTCTTCTGAAATACGTAAATAAAAAGCAATTATATCCGTGATAGCGATCGCATTTTCAGCCTCATCGATAAGTGAAGCGACATCGGTTGGATGAGCAAACAATAAACTACCATGCTCGGCAATCTCCTCTTTTAACAAACGAAGCATCGCTTCCTCTTTGTCAGAATTCGTTAATAAAGAAGGCATTGTTTGTACTCGTGCCTCAAAATATGGTTCGAGTTGCGTATACTCCTCTATCTCAATACGAGTAATAGAGTTAAACTTCACTTTATAGTGTCCGTTTGGAAGTTTAATTTTCATTGTAATCTTGGCAATAGTCCCGTAATGACATAAATCTTCACTTTGCGGTCTTTCAACATTTGGATCGATTTGTGAAACTAACGCTACATAATTCCCATTCGCTTCGCATACCTCTAGAGCTTCAATTGATTGTAAACGACCAATCTCTAAACGAACCTCCGTATTAGGCAATGAAACAACACCTCGAACAGGTAACACAGGGAGTGTATGCACCTCAACGTTGTTTACATCTATTCTCATTTCCACTCACCTCACTAGTACTTTTAACACTACATCTTTTAGTCAATAACGAAAATCTTAAAACTTTCTGTTATCATAATAGCTCCGTTTATTAAAACGATGACCGTATTTCCTAAGCGAATATTTTAACTAATATAGAAAAGGAAGCTATTAGCTTCCTTACTCTACCTTTTATTATAGCACAAATCCATTCAAATATATGACTAAATACACATTATGCTACATCATTTTTAAAAACTAATGTTGGTCTTTCATTATGTTCAATTACTTCACGGGTAATGATACATTTTTCAATATTATCCGTTGAAGGGATTTCAAACATAACATCCGTCATAATAGCTTCGATAATTGAACGTAATCCACGTGCACCCGTTTTACGCTCAACCGCCTTCTCTGCAATGGCCGAAATCGCACCTTCATCAAACTCTAAAGAAACATTATCCATTTGGAAGATTTTTTTATACTGTTTTGTCAATGCATTTTTCGGTTCTGTTAAAATACGTACTAAGTCTTCCACCTCTAATGGATTTAACGCACCGATAATTGGAAATCTACCAATGAACTCCGGAATCAAACCAAATTTCAATAAATCATCCGGCTGAATATGACTGTAGATTTCTTTTTTACTCATATTATTAGCGACTGAGTCTGCCCCAAATCCAATAACTTTTTTACCAATACGACGTTTTACAACCTCTTCGATTCCGGCAAAAGCCCCACCTGCCATGAATAAAATATTCGTTGTATCGATTTGGATAAACTCTTGATTTGGATGCTTACGCCCACCTTGTGGTGGTACATTTGCTACAACACCTTCTAAGATTTTTAACAATGCTTGTTGAACCCCTTCACCCGAAACATCTCGTGTAATTGAAGGGTTGTCAGAACGACGTGCAATTTTATCAATTTCATCAATATAGATAATTCCACGTTGTGCTTTTTCAACATTAAAATCAGCGGCTTGTAATAAACGAAGTAAAATGTTTTCAACATCTTCTCCTACGTACCCTGCCTCCGTTAATGACGTTGCATCTGCAATAGCAAACGGAACATCCAACACTTTAGCTAGTGTTTGTGCGAGTAATGTTTTTCCACTTCCCGTTGATCCAAGCAATAAGATATTACTTTTTGAGATTACAACTCCATCGTCACCTTCATGATTTGAAGTTAGGCGCTTATAGTGATTATAAACCGCTACAGCTAGCACCTTTTTCACTGCTTCTTGACCAATTACATATTCATTTAATAATTCATAAATCTCTTTTGGTTTCGGTAAAGTTTTAAACTCTTCGCTTAATTCATCTGACTGTTCATTCTCAATAATTTCCGAGCACATCTGAATACATTCATCACAAATGTAAACCCCCGGTCCGGCAATTATTTTATTGACTTCATCATGACTTTTCCCACAAAATGAGCAGGTAATATCAATATTATTCATCCTTTACACCTCCATACAGTGACAAATCTCATTATTGAGTAACCACTACCAATATATTCAGTGCCTTACTAATTTATTAACATCTATTTTTGACATTTTTTGCAATAGCGTATATTGTGCAAAATGAGGCACGAATATCCGCGCCTCATTAAAAGTAATGTGTTTGTGTGTGTAAAAGCTTATTATTTGCGAACTGATTTTTCAACAATAAAGTCAACAGCTTTTTGAACTTTTAAATCTTCTTTTAACATCGCTAAACTTGGTAATTGAGCCTTTAACTCTTCTAATTCACGTCCATAAGCTTGAGCAATTTCTGCTAATTTTTCATTAACTTCTTCTTCAGTTACATCGATATTTTCAGCTTTTACAATTGCTTCTAATGTTAAATTGTAGCTTAAGCGTTTTTCTGCCTCAGGACGTAATTGTGCCTTAAATTTATCCATATCCATTCCAGTAAATTGGAAGTATAAATCTAAATTAAATCCTTGCATTTGGAAACGTTGATCGGCTTCACGAACCATTTGAGCAACTTCTGAATCAATCATTTCAGATGGAATCTCAAATTTTGCGTTTTCAGTCACTTTTTCAACAACTGTATCAATAACATGGTTGCGTGCTGCTGTTTCTTTTTGATCTTTTAATGTTTTTTCTAAGTCCGCTTTTAAATCTGAAATTGTTTCAATTCCTTCGCGATCTAAATCTTTTACGAACTCATCATCTAAAGTTGGTAATTCACGAGTCTTCACTTCGTGTAAAGTAACTTTAAATGTTGCATCAGCACCTGCTAAATCTGCTGCGTGATATTCTTTAGGGAATGTCACATTGATTTCTTTTGTTTCTCCTGTTTTCATTCCAATTAATTGCTCTTCAAATCCTGGAATGAATGAGTTTGAACCGATCACTAATGGGTGGTTTTCACCTTTTCCACCTTCAAAGGCAACACCATCTTTAAATCCTTCATAATCGATAACAGCTGTATCTCCGTTTTCAACAGCTCCTTCTTTAACAACAATCTCAGCATGATTTTGTAATAATTTTTCTAATTCATTTTCGACGTCTTTTTCTGTTACTTCTGTCGATAACTCTTCAACTTCAATTCCTGTGTATTGTCCTAATTCAACTTCAGGTTTTACAACAACTGTTGCTTCAGCTACTAACTCTTTACCTTTTCCGATTTCTTTGATATCCCATGTTGGAGCAGCAACAGGAGCAATGTTTGTTTCTTCAATTGCATTTACATAAGCTTGAGGTAAGATTGCATCTAATGCGTCCTCGTATAAAGCTTCTACCCCAAATTTTTGTTCAAACATTGGACGTGGTACTTTCCCTTTACGGAATCCTGGAACTTGTAAATTTTTTGATACCTTTTTAAATGCAGCGTCTAATGCTTTATCAAATGATTCTGCTGAAAGAGTAATTGTTAATTTTACTTTATTTTTTTCAATTGTTTCAACTTTAACTGCCATTTCTTCTAACCTCCATTAATAAACGTTTCGTTTACATCCTTGTAACAACTTCTAAATTATAACATAGCCTTTTTCTAATTTCTACATTAATGATGATAAACTTAGGATATACTGACTCATTTTGTATGTAATGTCAGGATTTGTTGGAGCCGTTTCACAGCTATTCAACCCCTCTAAATCTAACCCAAAAACTTGCTGGGCCAACTCCTTTATCACGTCGTCCTCATAAAAATCATCTATAAAAGGAAATGAGTATTGATAAAAATACACAAGTAATTGCTTCAGCTCTTCCTGGATGCACTCGTCTAACTTTAACATCTCTAATCGTTCAATTGCATAGGCATAACACCTCTCCATTTTTTTTAAAACTGCTGGCTCTGCTAAAACACGCCTAGTAACTCCATTAGCTTTAAAGGTAATGACACCTTGTAAATTTTTACGACTCATCAATTCAAATAACGCTGTTTTAACAAAAGGAATTTCACAACTATTGGTTATATCTTCTAATACATGGGTGAATGGCATTAATCGCTCCTCTTCAACCTCATATAAATCTGAAATAATAGAGAATTTCAATTTTAAATTAGTCCCGGTTTGAAGGGTATCTATTTTTTTCACTATCTGTTCATACCAATAATTCTCATAATAATCCTTTAAAGAGTACATTAGCTCCTTTAAATTTTTTATAGAAAATGATGATAACTGATTAAAGTAAAAATTTTCTTTTTGTTGTCGCATTTCCTTTTGGTTTTGAAAAATAGCAACCAATATATCATGTGCAGCAATCGTTAAATCTAAACGTTTCTTTTCAAAAATAGAAGCAATTAATCGATCGACTGCATCAAATTCACGTTTTAGTGTATAGGCCGACATTAATTGTTTTTTTATTTCTGTCCCAATATCAACGCATGTAACGGATACTAAGAAGTCCTCTAACAAGCAAATAGCCTGATCAATATACCCCTTCTCAATCAACTCAATCGATTGTTCAATTTTCGCTCGATAATTAGTCTGTAATTCATAAATTTTGGCCACTCTTACCCCTCACTCTTTACTGCTTACAGAGAAAGCAGCTTAAAATACAAAAAAAGAACTACTTAGTGTAGTCCATCATTATCGTTAAATGGCATCCCGGGAGGGATTCGAACCCCCGACCGACGGCTTAGAAGGCCGTTGCTCTATCCAGCTGAGCTACCGAGACTTAATAGTTATTTAAATGAAATGGCATCCCGGGAGGGATTCGAACCCCCGACCGACGGCTTAGAAGGCCGTTGCTCTATCCAGCTGAGCTACCGAGACATGTTTTCCAATTACACAACTTATTCTAAATCATTTAGTTTCATTTGTAAAGCCTTATTTAACAATTTTTTTCTTTTTTCTTCAAACATTAGAGCCATTATGTTTGTTATTAATTAAAAAGAGGGAATTATTCCCCCTTTAATTAAACAAGATGATGAGCTTTATATGCCCCTTCTAACGTTGGAACATGAATACAACGAATGTCATATTCTCCATACGTCATACTTTCTAATTTATAAATCCATGCCCACGGATCACAAGGAAACATATGAATGACATCAACATATTTTTCATAGAAATCATTTAAATAGCGTCGGCACTCCTCTTCTGTCTGAAACGGCATTACAATTTTAACAAATGAGTTCTTATAGTCGCTCACCTTATCCTTAACAAAGGTTTCAAGTAAATCCCCTGTCAACGAAAGTTCACCCCTACTCCACGCTATAATCTTATCTTCCACCTCCTGTAACTGTTGATTAAAACCATCCTCAATCATCATTTGATTTACTACAGGTTTCCAATAGACGTTCATCGTCAATCCCCCCAAATGGTTTTAGTCGCACTTTCTTCATATTCCTCCTCCCTGCCCTTTAGAAAGCGCTTTACACCTAATCATACGTAACTAAGCTTAAAAAGATGAATACTTTAGATAAATTAAATTATTTTTGATTTTCGAGGCGACTCCACTTAAAAATCATCCTCCCCTTCATTAAACTAAATGCTAAGTCTAATTCATAAACTGAGATGGATGCAAATGGATCCGCTGTTGTATTATATTTCTTTTTTTTGATTTTTTAGCTTGATTAATCATCTAATTATGTTATAATTAAATTGTAAATGCCAGTGTGGCGGAATTGGTAGACGCAGTGGACTCAAAATCCACCGAAGTTTACTTCATGCCGGTTCGAGTCCGGCCACTGGTACCAATATTGCTAACTAACACCCTGAGTAATTAAGGGTGTTTTTTTTTGCATTAGGGCGATTATACAGACATTTTCTCCCCGCCTTCATAGATTATATTGAGGATACCAATTCAAACATCCATCTTAAAAACATCCTATTCATTCAAACATCCAACCTTCCTACACTTTTATTAACAAGATCTATTTACTTAATCACTTTCGGTATCCTCAGTCGATTAAGGACAGTAGAATAACTCTAATTATTCATTCTAATTTACAAATACAATTTCCTATCCATAACTTATCATTCTCCTACATTCTCTCTACTTTTTAAAAGTATTCCTATCCATTTTATACAGTTATTTTTATAAACTATTAAATTTACCACACCATATTACATTTTTTACACCACTATACTGTCACTTAAAAAAGATCTCCTGATTCAGAGACTCCCCTTCTAGGGGATGTCATCGGGAGGTCTTTTTCTTATTCTATCCTTCTCACCCCATCGCGTTTATCTCGTTAAACACTCATTAACCGATCCAACTATTATCAAATCATACAAAAAAAGGAACGCCAGTCAATCTATGAGCAGCGCCCTATAATAGAACATGAAATATAAATTCCTGTAAAGTTAATTTACATAAGGGGGAGAAACATACGATTCTTTGATGTTATCATTTTTATTTTTCTAAAATCACCTACTTATTATAAGTATTCAATTCAAAAGTTAAAAAAAGAGTTCACTTAAAATCCAATAAGTAATACACATTTCAAAAATGGCACCAAAAATAAAAGCTTCTATCGTCATATTAATCACTCCCCTACAAAAATGTCATATCCTTAGTATTTATTTTTTTTTATATTTTACACCATCTTTTTATGATTTTTTATTACTGTGAAATGGATGTTCGATAAACGAAATAACTCCCCTTCTTAAAGCCAATATATGAGTGTACATATCCTAATGTATCATTATGTGAGCGACCTAGAATTCGTTGCGTTAAAACAAGATCATGACCAGGTAGCGAATCCTGGCTTTTAATAGCACTCGAACGACTAACCGGCGCTACGACCCCTTTTAATGTCTGTTTCAGCTCACCTTTTTCATTATAAATAGCTTCAAGGTAATCTTGACTTCGCTTAGAGACATCTACTACCGTTACTTCCTGTGTATTTAAATTTTTAATTTCAACCTGATAATTTGGTAAATACGATACCTGAAATTTAAGCTTCTCCTCTAACATCTTATTACTAAATCCGAGCATCATTTTCGCCTCGTGATTAAAGAAAATGTAATAATCCACTTGGTTTCCCGTTCCACCACTAAAGATGTAGACACCGATATCTAATTGCCCGTTATGGGAAAAATCAACTAAGTCAATTCCTCCCCCCATCCCCTTTGACGTCGGAATAGGGTAAAATTCTCTTTCGCTAGTTACCCCACTTTCAATAACAAGCGTTATATCATGATAAATTAACTGATCCCCCTCCTTCATACCAAGCAAATAAATTTGGTCTACTTTCCCATTCCCTGCAAGTGATATACTTTCATGGGCAAGTTCAACAACTTCACTTCTAACGTACCGATAATCGGATTGATACCCACTAATTCCATATTCCATCTTATCGCCTCACTTTTACAATCTACTTTACTATATGCAAAACGTTCGCCTAACGAAACTAAATAAATCAAAAGGCACCTTATTTCATTTGTCGCCCCTATTTCTAATAATAAAAAAACGACGAGTAGAAAACATCTACCCATCGTTTTTTAATTTTCCCCTCGCACCATTTCCTCAAAAGTTGCTCGATCACTATACTCTATTTCATCGAGTTCCCATTCATAAAGAAATGCTAGTGGCGCACACTCTGTTGGTTTAATCATATTAAAGCGAATATACTGTTCATCCATTGTTTTTATAATGATTGAAGCCTTATTATACGTCTGATTTCCAAGTGCTAATTTAATTTTCATCCGTCTATATTGGTCCGTTTTAGCACAGCAATCCTCGTAATAGAAAAATCGATAATTTTCGCTATCAATAAAACGCTCCGTTAAGTATAGTTTATTTTGTTTATCATATTCTCTATTGGTTTCTTGCCCCAATGGATGTCTCATAATTAAATTCACATGGTAAGCTACGATTTCAAGTGGTGTCGGGTGACTAAAATTAATATAGTTTAACACAATAAGACCTATTATTGTCAACACCAAGACAACATAGTAACACCAAACTTCATTAAATAAAACAGGACCTACTACAATGTAGCGCATTAAAAATGCTAGGGCAATCAATAGGTCATACACAAATAAAAAGGTTCGATTAACTCTAAGCATTATAATCCCCCCTCTATCCTTTCAGGGTTAATAACCCTCTTTAATGCATTATATGAAAAAATAAAGGATATGGAACTTAAACCTATCAATTAATCCATCTTTTTACCTAACTCATTAAAACAACAGATAAGAAAGAAGCATTGATAAAATCATTCCAATAATCGACGGAACAATGGTCCGCTTCACTAATCGATACGGCGCAACCTTCAACATCGATGAAATAATGATAACCGTTGGTGAAACAGGAGAAATACTTTTTACTAAATGAGACACAAATTGCATAGGAATAGCCAACATTAACGGATTGACAAATGGAGCAAAACTTGGCATAAACTCAACACAGGCATAAAAAAGAGCTAATCCACTTCCACTTAGTAAACCAATTCCTAACGCAAGCAAACAGAAAAATAACATTAGAATAAAACTAGCTCCTGCTAATTGATGAATTTCTCCAGTCAGGAAATCAATCACCCCTATTACCTTTAATCCTTCAACAAATGTCATCGCCGCAATAACTTGAATAACAACGGTCGTCAATCCAACCCCCATCCCATCAAAAAAGCATTGAATAGATTCAAAGCCATGTTGAATTGAACGTTTTCTAATAACCTCACATAAAATGGCAAGGACAAAAGAACACAATGTGACCTCAACCATTCCCACATTAACTTTCTTTAAAATGACATTAAAAATAATGAGAATAATTAACGGCAACATTGGTAAAATAGCATAAAATCGTGGGACACAAGTAGCCCCCACACCTGACTCTATAATTTCGGATTTAAATGAAAAGCCTGACGCTTGCTCCCTCTTATCACAGAATCGTTGCCAAAAAAAGTGAATCACCGCTAGAATTAAAATAACGGGTAATGAAACTTTCGCATGATAATCAAAAACGTATGTCCCTACGTCCATTGAAAGTGCATCCGCCGCTAAAATATTATCTGCACCTAATGGAGTCGGTGCAATCGTAGCGGCCATTGCAATGACAGCCCCAACACTGAGTGGAGAAACACCTGCCGAAACTAAAATTGGATAAGCTGTTGTCATCAGGAGAACTGATAAGCTAGAAGCACTTGGGATCATTAGCCCTAAAACATTTCCAATCAAATAAAAAAATGGAATTAATAACGCCTTGTATTTAAGCCTTGATAAAGGACGACTAAATAAATAAACAGTCATTTGGTTAGCCCCAATCTCCCTCATGAAGGCAGTATAACCGAATAATAACATTAAAATAAAACTAGCCCCTGTTAATTGCTTAGTAAACACTTCTCCAATCAACTTAAATAAATCAAAAAATGGAACACCGCTACTTTTTTCTTCCGTTAAAAGCGGGATGTGTAAAAAAATGGCGCAAATCATTAAAAGAATCCCACTGAAAAACATTACCCACTTAATCTCAACCTTCTTTTTAATTAAATAACCAGCGATCATTAGTACCAATAAGGTGATTAAAACGATAATCATATCTCATCTTCCCTTCTCAATTATCCTATAAATAACCTTATTATACTAAAATACTACAAAAAATGCTATAAAAATCCTTCGCAAGAAGTTTTCTCCTTGGAAGGACCTTATTTTATAAATGCCAATCAATCTTATCCGACTGAGGGGCCCGACATTGCGGACAATATTTATCATTTTCACTCAATTCATAACCACAATTTTCACACGCCCGAATTTGTTTCACTTGGTTAATCTCTACTTGTATTTTTCGAATTTTTGATTTTTGTAATGAAATCTGATGAAAAAGTTCCTGCACTTGTTCAGAATGTGAGAGATCTGTTACTTTATTCGTATAAACAAATTCACCCAATTGCTCAAATAGTTCGTTTAACTCAAGCTTTGCGGCATTTAATGACATTGTTAGCTTCCCAATCTCTAACCATTTATTTGTTTGTTTAAGACCTGATTCGGCCGTTTTAGATACTGTTTTTTGTAGATCATCCCAAAAAGCCACATCATCACCTTCTTCCCTACATTATCATATTAAGCGAATCACTATTTGGTCCATATTTCCTATGATATTTCACATAAGAAGAAGTCAAAAATTTAAACTTCTTGTATAATAAAAGAAAGACCATTACATTTAAAAGGAGGATTCATAAATGGCTGATGCACTAAGCGTTTATTTACTTGATAATTACAATATAACACTTACCCCTGAACAAAAACAGGCGGTTGAAGCCTTAGATGGACCGACCTGCGTTATTAGCTGTCCTGGAAGTGGAAAAACGACAGTCACTGTCATTCGGCTTGCCAATCTAATTGTTAAGGGAAACGTTTCACCTCATCAAATTTTAGCCTTAACCTTTTCTAAGGCTTCAGCTAAAGATATGAATGAGCGTTTCCAATCCCTTTTTCCAACGTTAGCCTCTCACGTGAAATTCTCCACTATTCATAGTTTTGCCTTTCACGTTATTCGACACTTCGAAAAAATAACCGGATCGCATTACCAATTTATTGAGTCGACCGCACCATCTCACATAAATAAAAAACAACTCCTTTCTGCCATCTACCTTGAACAAACCGAACGTTATTTAAGCGATGATGAATATGAGACCTTAACTGGACAAATTAGTCTTCTAAAAAATCTAATGATTTCTCCGAGTCAAACAAATGAAATCAAGCAATACGTCGAAGAGGAACAGGCATTATTTATCCAAATTTATCGGGCATATGAAGCAAAAAAAGAAGCCCACCATTTTCTCGATTATGATGATTTGTTAACAACCGCCTTTTACATCTTAAAAAACCATGATTCCTTACGAAATTTTTATCAACAAAAATATACTCATATTCAAATTGATGAAGCTCAAGATACCTCGAAAATTCAATACGAGTTCATTAAACTACTTGCGGCCCCTTTAAATAATCTTTTCTTAGTGGGCGACGACGATCAGAGTATTTATGCGTTTCGCGGTGCCTACCCCAAACAACTATTAGATTTTAAAAAAACATATCCAGAGGCAACCTTTATCTATTTAACCGATAATTTTCGTTCTAGCAAAGACATTGTCGACCTTTCGTCTAGATTTATTAGTTCTAATACCGAGAGGTACCCTAAGGAGATTAAAACCCCTAATCCAAAGGGTCCCCTTCCCATTCTTCATCATTTTCAAAATGAACGCGAACAATTTGATTATCTCATCGAACAACTAAAGCAAATAAATAATCTTAATCAAGTGGCAATTTTATACCGGCAAAATGTCTCTGCTATCTCACTCATCGAACATTTAGAACGAAATCAATTACCTTTCTGTTTACAAGAGGGACGTATCTCCTTTTTTTCACATCCCATTGTTAAAGATATCGTCGCCTTTTTTCACTTGTCTCTTTATCCTCAAGATGCCGAAGCTTTTAAACGCATTGCAAAGGTGCTATATTTATCGGCCGCCACGATCTCAGCGGCACTTTCGCAGACTAAAAACTCATACCTTGACTTTCTAACCCAGGAAGTTACCTTTAAAACGACCTTCCAGCAAAAGAAAATTAGAAAATTCAAACTCCTTCTTCCAAAAATAATCACTCTTCCACCAAGAAGAGCCATTAACTATATTTTGGATTCCCTTGATTATGAATCCTATTTGGTAAAAAAGGGATTTTTAAAGGATGAAAAGGAGCGTACTTATACCCAGGGAATTGCTATCATTGAAACATTAAAAGGTATCGCAACGGAAACGAGCGATGTCCATAAATTTTTGAATCGATTATCTCATCTCTATCGCCTTAGCCATCAAAATATAACATCTGCTCAAAATGCCGTTCGCCTGCTCACTTTCCACGCTTCAAAAGGATTAGAATTTGACACCGTGTTTCTGATCGACTGCATGGATGGAATAACTCCCTCTTCAAACGCGCTTACTCAACACCTTTTAAAAGATGATGCAGAGTTTGAGGAAGAACGACGACTTTTTTATGTAGCCATGACGAGAGCGCGTCACCAGCTATACCTTCTGAGTATTTCTAGTAAGCATAACATGATTTTTGATCGCTCCATCTTTATCAAAGAAGTCCATAAAATCCTGAATCCTAATCCACAATTCCAATCCAATGAATCTACTAAACGTACATTAAACGGTAAGAAAATAAATGATTTGAAAATTTTACCTGGGTCTTTAGTTAATTTAGATGATTATACGGTTGGAACATTAATTTCTCATCAACAATTTGGTGACGGAATTATTACGGACCGTGAAGGAGAAATTGCTACTATTCAATTTCATTCATCCAAACAAGAAAAACGTATCAGTTTAAAAATTACGGTATCAAACGGAAATCTTACTTTAAAGTCCTCTTAAAAAGGTCTATCCATTACACGGATAGACCTTTCTTTTATACACGTCCCGCTTTAACATGCCCATGTTTTGCTTTTCCCTGAATTTCTGGAACAGGTGGCATATCGTTTTTAGGATGTTTATTTTTCTTATTGCTTTCAGTTCCATGAGGTTCACTAGGATCTGGACGACGCATTCCTTTTTTAGCCATGCGAATCACCTCGCTTTCCCTCATAGTATAAACAAAAGCCAACAACTCATACCTCTAAACTACACACTCGAACCTAGAATAATCGTCATTGTGATTGAGCGAATTTAAGGCGTTCTTTTCCAATCTAGTTTTTTAAATCATTGGCTAACCATAAACGACTAACTTTAAACGTTCTTCCTTGAACATCTACAAAACCTAAATGCCTCAAGTCTTTCAATAAACGACTCAATGTTTCACGACGAATCCCTAATAAATCAGCTATTTCTTGCCTAGAAATCGGAACAATCACTTCAATCCATCCATCAGATCCTTGCGTTTCTTGCTTCAATAAATTAAACAGCCATTTTTTTAGACGCTCTTCCGCCCCCATAAAAACTTGATCGGTCGCTAGCTGTTGGATCCCTTCTAATCGACGATTCAGATATCGAAACCATTCATAGGTCGCCTCTTTTGTTGATAACACCCCTTCCTCTAACACTTGCCGTGGTAACTTCATCACTCGTGCCCGATTAATGGCAACGGCAGTCGCGGGAAACAAATGCGGAGGATTAAATAAAGTACTTAATGCCAGAAATTGTCCTGTTGTATACAGCGAAAGAATTTTTTCTTGTCCTGTTTCCGACACCCTTACAACCTTGACCATCCCGTGATTAACGTAATAAACATAATCGGCAACCTCAGCCTGAAAAAATAGTGATTGCCCTCTTTGAAGTTGTACTTCTTCCATTTGTACATTTAGCTTTTCCAGTGATTCGATAGACATCTTTTTTAATAGCGGATGATTGTTCACCTTCATTGCCCCCTTTACTACAGAAAACTATCATTTTTACTATTTATCTTATCCTTTTAAAAACCTACTATCCCCAAAAACATTAAAACCCCCTTCTGAATATTTCAGAAGGGGGGAGATATTACTTATTCGATGGGGTAAGCATGGTTGCTAGTAAGAAAACTAAAATTGCTGGTAAACACCAACCGAGTCCCATCTCATTAAATGGTAAATAATCTAAAACATCTTTAAGGCTCGTCACATCAAAAATATTAGCCAACGTTGTTATAGTACTTAGCCCAAGAACAACATAAACAGTACTTGCAATCACTCGATTAGATTTAACCATTCGTCCAAGTAGTGTTAATAAAATTAAAACAATTACAACTGGATAAATAATATCTAATGCCGGCCCTGCTAAAGCAACAATTGAATCTACATCATTTGTCGCCATCAAAATACTAATCACCGTTAGAACCACTGCATTCACAGAATAAGGAATACGTTCTTTAAATAAACGGGTAAAAAAGCTTGCGCTTGCTGTTAACAAGGCAATGGACGTTGTTAAACACGCTAAAATAGCTGAAACACTTAAAAAGACTGCTCCAAAAGATCCAAATACTTCTTTCGTAATATACATAACTAATTGTGTACGGGAAAAACTTAGACTTTCAAGTGATGAGGTTTGTGCCCCTAAATACATCAAGCCTCCATAAACGATGGCAAGACCGATAACCGAAATCAATCCAGAAAGTAAAATAACTTTTGACATACTACGGTGATCCTGATATCCTTTGGCTCTTACAGAAGAGAGTATAATTGAACCAAAAATCATAGCGGCAATGACATCCATCGTCTGATATCCTTCTTTAAATGATAAAGAAAAGGCTCCTTCAACGCCGAGTGACGCAACCTCTCCGATTGGAAATACAATCCCTTTAATAATAATTAAGATTAATACTGTTAATAATCCTGGCGTTAAAAATTTTCCAATTAAATCTACAATCGAAGTCGGTTTTAAAACGAAAAATAAACATATAGCAAAAAAGATTAATGTTGTCACTAAGGCATTAGCCCCAGGAAGAAGTGTAGCTACCCCCAATTCAAATGTAGTCGAAGCCGTTCTTGGAATGGCGATAATAGGACCAATGGCTAAAATTAAGATTGTGGCCGATATTTTAGCAAATAATGGACTTACGCGCGATGCCATTAATTCATAAGAACCCTCAGCACGTGAGCAGGCCATAATTCCAAGTAAGGGTAGACCAACGCCTGTCAATAAGAATCCAATTAATGCTGGTAAAAACTGATCGCCCATCATATTTCCTAAAAAAGCAGGGAAAATTAAATTCCCGGCACCAAAAAACATGGCGAATAACGCAAATCCGATAACAAGTGCGTCTTTAAATAACTTTTGATTCATACTTTTTCCTCCTCTAGCTACCTTTACAGATAACCACCTACAATATCTACTAAACTAAAATTAACGACACATCGTAATGTACCGTGTAAATTTTCCTTTAACAGCTGTACACTGTTCTAAAACTTCGAAACCTACCTCTTTTAATTGTTGGTTCATATTGACTTGTGTCACAATAATGAGTTCATCCGCAATACGACGGGCCTCTTTAATAATCATCCGCTGCACTTCAGGCTCAATTGGATTAAAGTGCCCATAAGGTAAATCCAGAATAGCAACCTCGTAATGCTCCTTAATATCTTGAATATCACCAATTTGAATAACCGGCTCATACCCATAGTGTTTTAAGTTTTCAATTGCTTTTTGTGCCACCTTTGGATTTAATTCATTCCCAACAATTTTTCCACCTACCGTTAAAACTTCGAGAATTACCGTCCCAGCTCCACAGCACGGATCAATAATTTGTCGATGAGGATGACGTCCCACCGCAATGTTAGCCACCGCGCGTGAAACGCGTACACTTAAGGAAAAAGAATAGGAATGGGGTTTATTTTCATGACTTACCCACTCATTCGAATTTGCCTCAAGGATTCCAAATAACCAACGCCCTTCAATTACGGTTAATCCTAATACCTGCTTTGGCTGATACATATCCGCTTCCCCGCCAATTAAGAAACCAATATCTTTTAATCGTTTTAAACGCTCTTGATATGAAAGCTCCTGTCCTTTAAACCTTAAAAAGAGACACTTAAATGTTTCAAGATTTAGAGGATTCTCCTTTACTTGTTGATACAATCCTTCATACGTTGGATGCGAGTATAAAATGGTTAAACGCTCTTTAATAAAAACACTTCGGGACGGGTCAATCGCTAGGCTAGAAAATAGATACTTACCTGTTAGCTCTTGATTAAATAGCACCTTCATCTCTAAACGACATAAAGACTCTTCGCCTTCTGCATAATTAATGATATATAAATAACCATCCATCGTTTCTGTCTTCATCACTTGTAAGCCATCCTTTTCTATTTAATCTTACGGTACATACGATATGTTTCATTATAAAGGACTTTGACTGTGATTTGCAACAAAAAAGAAGTTAAACCGACATTTTAGTCATTCCTTGGCAATTTAATAAAAAAGAATGAACCGATAGCTTCCCACTTCTACCTATTCATTCTCATAAAAGTTTTATAAACAATTCACGACCCTACTCGTTTTCGTCTTTTCTCCCTTGAAGGTTCCCAATCCTTCTTTATTCAAGCTACCAAAAAGGGTAAACCATTTCCGCTACCTTACCCAGGATAAGGTATTCAATCTCTTGTCATGTCCTATGAACTAAAGGTCTCCCATTCCTTTTTTTTATGCTACACAACTAAACGCTACCTAGACACTCCCATATAGACAATCAGTCATCTCATTCTGATTTATTCTCTACTCTCCTACCTTCTAAATCCACTAAATATATCTCTTGATTTCTCCTCGATTCTCCCTTAATCGATGAAATCCGATGACTCCCTAAAAATAACAATATAATCATCAATAAAATCCAAATAAAATTCATTTTTATTTTTTCATCCCTCATGTATGCTCTTCATCCTTTAAATCCTACTATTTTTAATCGTTTTATTCTTTTAACTCACCCTCTATTTTAAATCGATTATTCTACTTTACTTATCATCTCACTTACCCTTTCAGAACTCTTTTTATCACGTGTCGAATATATCATATTTAATTTTATTTTTATACCCCTTTGTGCAAACTGGACGATAACTGTAGCAGTTTGGACAAAATCGATCAAAAATTAAAGTTTTATATCAAAAAAAACAAGAAGCAAAGGAATTTATTTCCTCTACTTCTTGTTGAATAATTTCCCTAATATTAGCAATAATGCAATCCAAAAAACTGCAAATACAGGATACAATAAGAAGGTCAAAAGCGCTCTAATCGGTAAAAGACATATCACAGTCCCCATCACAAAAAAGACCATCATTAAAGAAATTTTCCTGTAGTAGACTTTCTCCTCTCTCTGAAGCGGCTTATTAGGGTGTTCAAGCGGAGCCAACCTATAGATGGTGTAAAAACTTAACCCTAATCCCACTACAATTAACCAACGAATCTCCAAAAAGGATAAATAATGAATTAAAATAAGCGTTACTGTATAGATGGTAGCAAATGTTAAGGTACAAAGCAGATAATTTTTAGCATGATAACCCCCAGTAAATTGACGTAACGTGCAATAACATCCTAAAAATAACCCTGTTCCAATCCACTCTCCAAAAATTCCACCCAATACAAACGCAATCAATACATTTACTATAAAATAAATCAAAATCTCAAATCCATAACGATAAATCTCCGCTTCTTGCGACTCAATCATTCCATAACGAATTAATTGTTGAACGAGCATATTAGCCAATGATTGAAACATATAGCCTCCTTAACATGACACTAAAATTTATCGCTCCTTATATAGAAGAAACAATATCATTCAAAAGTGGGAAACCTTCCCGAATGGAAAACAAATTGAAAGTTATATAACTATTGATTCCTGTTGCATTGGATGAACGTATCTGTATTCCCCATTTGAATTCTCATCTTCAGTTATCCGCCTGCCTCCCCTGACTAAGAAACTACAAGTTGTTTTAGAAATCATTGGGCATCTAACTACAAAGTGAGGCGCATAAATAACAAAGACCAAATCCTTTAAAAGCCCCATCTATCTTTTCCCCCCTAAATTAACTCTCCTAACGCAATCGTCAAGGCAGTTTTTAGGCCAGATAGACGATACTTGCTCACGGGAATTTCTATCCCACCCCGCATTTTAAGTGATTGCGACCCTAGAGATTCTACTTGTCTCAAACTAATAATGTAACTATTATGACAGCGATAAAATCCGGTACCATCTAACTCATTTAAGCGTGTTTCCATTTCAGCAATGCTCATCCGAATCGAATGCGCCCCATTAAGCGTATGAATAATCAAATTAGGACGTTTAGTTTCAATATATAAAATAGAATGGACCCCGATACGAAAAATAGAATTTTTCTCACGTAAGACTAAATCCTGGGTTGTCTTTAAGCGTCGTTCCCTTATACAGGCTAGTATATGTCTTGATAATTTAGTTTCACTTACTGACTTTAGGATATACCGGTAAGCCCGAACTTCATATCCCTCCGGGGCGTAGTCAATGATTGAGGTTAAAAATAAAATATCAACTTGTGTATCATAAATTCTAATCTCTTTCGCTGTCTCAATTCCATTTAATTGTTTCATTTGAATATCTAAAAAAAGAATATCTAATTTTTTAGGATAATTTTCTAAAAGGTCTTCACCCGATTCAAATTCGTAAATATGATGAAAGATTCCAGCGTTATCTAGGACGCGTGTTAGCATTTCTTTAAACTTTAAACGAAACACAGCATCATCATCACATAAAGCGAGGTAAATCATCATGATTGCCCCTTTCTAATATACAATATAATTTTATTATAACATATTTCGACATCTTTTATCACTTAAATCAATTACCTCTAATGATCAAATTTTGATCGTCCACCTCTTCTTTTCCTCTCCTCCTTCCAACCTATAAAAAAACGCCCCGGGGGCGCTAACTTATTTATGCCTTCTATGTTTAGGTTTGAAAACCCAATTTAGAAAAATAGGGGTCATGACGGTCGTTACAACAACCATTAATACCACAGGAGCAAAAAATGCTGTTCCCATTAGTCCAACTGCCGCCCCTTTACTTGCAACAATTAGGGCAACCTCCCCTCTTGAAACCATTCCAACACCGATTTGCAAGGACTCTTTTTTCGAATAATGACACATTCTCGCACCTAAACCACAACCAATAATTTTAGACACAATCGCAATCACAACGAGCAAAATGGTAAACCAAAAAAACTCATGATTCATTCCTGTCAAATCTACCTGAATACCGATACTTGCGAAAAAAATAGGGGATAATAACATATACGAAATAATTTCGAACCGTGAAGTAATATAAGGAACACAGGGCGAATTCGATAAAATGAGTCCTGCAATAAAAGCACCCGTTATATCGGCAACCCCAAAAAACTCCTCTGCGCAAAATGATAATAACAAGCAAAAAACAAAGGCAATAATCACAAATCGTCGCATATCCTTGTGATAGCCTTTAACCCAATGACTATACACACGGTAAAAGATAATACCCGCTCCAATTGCAAACACGAAAAAAAGAACAATCTTCCCCAATACCATACTGACGTTGACTGAGGCATCTGCACAACTCGTTACAATTGTCAATGCAATAATTCCTAAAATATCATCAATAATAGCCGCCCCTAAAATAGCGTTCCCGGCCCGTGTATTTAAACAACCTAATTCTTTTAAGGTTTCCACCGTGATACTCACAGAAGTTGCTGTTAAAATGACCCCCATAAAGATATTTTGTAAAATGACATTTGCCTCTTCGGGACCACTCTCGTGATTATAAAAAGAAACAAGTAAAAATCCAAGTAAAAGTGGGACAAGCACCCCAAATAGGGCAATAATAAACGATGCCTTTCCTGTCTTTTTCAACTCGGATAAGTCTGTTTCAAGTCCCGCCGTAAACATCAAAACAATCACACCAATTTCAGCAACCTGTTTAATAAAATCCGTTTCATGTAAAACATTTAGCACCGCAGGTCCGAGAAAAAGCCCCGCTAATAACGCCCCTACCACCTGTGGCATTGAGAATTTCTTTGTAAGTAAGCCTAATATTTTTGTACTAAGTAAGATAATAGCGACATCGAATAAAAACTTATACGATAACATCTGTTTCACTCCAATCCCCTAAAGAAAGTTACTCTCTTCCGTTTATTACATCTTTCCTTTTATTTATATGCAATAAAAAGGCATCATCAGAACCTGACGATGCCTTTTTATTAATCTTTGATCTATAAGCCCATTAAAATACCAACAACGGCGCCTAATGCGATAAAGAAAATAGGATGTTTATTGATTTTTGTTGTCATAAAATACATCACTATAAACAATAACGCTGCTTTCCAGTTTAACAAATCAACGACCTGATGGGTAATTTCAAATTGATCGAGCGTTAAGACTGCTATTTTAAAAACTCCAAATCCAGCCACGGCAATAAGCCCAGCTACCGCCGGACGAAGAGCATAAAAGATTGCTTGCACCACTTGGCTTTTTTTAAACTTATTTAAAACATGAGCGACAATAATAATGACAATAACAGACGGTGTGACCAGTCCAACGGTTGCAATGATTCCACCTAAAATACCAGCGGCATTAAATCCTGCGTATGTCGCCATATTAATTCCAATAGGCCCCGGAGTTGATTGAGAAACGGCAATCATATTTCCTAGCATAGCCTCATCAAACCACGTATATTTTCCCGCTAATTCTGATAAAAAAGGTAAAGTTGCTAGCCCCCCACCTACGGCAAATAACCCAATCTTAAAAAACTCTAAAAACAATACTAAATATGTCATTAACGATGTTCCACCTTTCTTCCTTTAACAAATAATCCGATGAGGGCAGCAGCAACCACGATAAAGACAGGTGAAATATTCGTTAAAATTCCAATTAAAATCGTCAAAATGGCAATGAGCAGACAAACTTTGTCTACTACCGCTCCCTTCCATAACTTAATCACCGCTGTAAGAACTAACACACAAACAGCAACACGTATTCCATTAAATGCATGCTGAACAAGCGCAATTTCTGCAAAAGACTGTAAAAACGCAGCTAAAACCATAATAATAACAAGCGAAGGGAAAACAACACCTGAAGTAGCCACAATCGCCCCTAAAATTCCATGATGTTTATATCCAATAAACGTTGCGGTATTCACAGCAATAATCCCTGGGGTACATTGTCCCACGGCATAATAATCCATGACTTCCTCTTCTGTCACCCATTTTTTTGTTTCAACTACTTCCTTTTGTAACATTGGAAGCATGGCATAGCCGCCACCAAAGGTCAAACCTCCAATACGACAAAACGTCCAGAATAAATCAAAATAATCCTTCATCTCTAAACCTCCAAAGCAAAAATTTATTTCGTTGTCTACTCATTTTATAGTCTTTTAACCTCTATTTTATACGGCTTTCCCGTTAAGACTTTCATCAGTTAGAACATAAAATCCTTACTTTTGAAATAAGTAACCAACAATCCCTCCAATTAACACTCCGATTAATTTCATCCATCCAAGATCTAACTCACTGACATTAAACCCATGTGAAACAAGTGATATTAATAAAGTAGAAATAACAAGCCCCCCGATCACACACCGTGACATGTAATCCTTCGTTTCACTTTGTTTATGTTGATCCCTCCGCTTTTTTATTAGTCGTTTACTCTCCAAATAAAATACCTCCTGACAGGTAAATAGATAATTAAGAAACGAAACCATTATAAGCGATATTCCTCAATCTGTAAATATGACAAAAAAAGACACTTAATGAAAACGCTAATTATTTTCATTTTTTATCTTAAGATCCCTTTTTCGACATAGAAAACCACTTACTTATGATCGCCCTGCCTATCCATTGGTGGGGGATTGCCACGATGGTTTTAATCATTCAAAAACTAGTTTTCAATAAAAATAAAAGGAGTCTAGCCCCTCAAGACTAACTCCCTTCAATTCAATGGATAAAAGTTCTACACCTCTCCTCTTATAAAGAATTTTTTGAAGCGAAAAAGGGGACTAAGGATTGGAGTTATAACACGTAGCATCCATTGATTGACGGCTACAGCCCCCATTCCTCTTTTGCAAGCTCACGCATGTAAACAAGCTCTTCATGATGTTGTTCTAATAATTGTTCAACAGTTTCCCGTTCATCAGCTAGAAATTGATTTTTCTTTGTCTCTAAATAATTCATCTTCTCATCCACGTAGACCTCATACCCGATTCCTTGATCAACAAGCGTCACTCCATATTCTTTTATTTCGTTAGCTAATAACCCAGGCCACATAATAATCGCTAACGTATCCTCTAAATTTCCAATCGCTAAATTTCCTGTGAACTGAGGATACTTAGGTAAAGATACCGTATACTGTGCTTGATCCGTTGTTTTGCCATAGGCACTAAAGTATAAATCATACCCTTCACAATAAGGCTCATACGCTTTTTGATTCACATACCATCCCCCATGAAAAATAAGTAGACTAACAACAATTATCCCAATAACTGCATAGACTTTTTTTAACTTCATAACTCAATCACCCGCTCTGCCATTCTCTTTATTTTTTCATCATGTGTCACTAAAATAATCGTTTTCCCTTCTTGATGAAGTTCCTTTAAAATCTGCATAATCCGATTAGCATTTGCCTCATCTAAAGATCCTGTTGGCTCATCCGCTAAAATAATTTCACTTTGTTTAAAAAATAGGCGTGCTAATGCCACACGTTGTTGTTCCCCACCAGATAATGTATATACTTTTTGCTTTAAAACTCCAGAAAGTCCCACCCGTTTTAACGCTTCTTCCATCGTTAAGTTCGTGCGATCTTGCTTACGAATAAGCTTTAAATTTTGTTCAACGGTCTTGTTTTCAACAAGCGCAAAATTTTGAAATAAAAAACCAAGTTTTTTTTGGAAATATTGCATCCTTTGTTTAGGCGTCACAATCGCTTCCCCATCAATCAATAATTTTCCAGAATCAAACGGCTCAATCATCCCAATCATATTTAATAACGTTGTTTTGCCGCAACCACTTACTCCCGAAAAGCAAACAAATTCACCAGATTCTATTTTAAAATTAAAGTTTTCAAATAAAACACGACCTTCAAATCGCTTACTTAATTCAATCCCTTCAATCATATCCGCTCCCCCTTTAAAATGGATGCCATTTTTAATTTTTCTAATTGCTTTGTCTTATATCCGATATAAATCAGTTCAATCACGGTTAGAAAAAGACTCAATCCTATAAAGTAAACGTCTATTTCTATCAATAAGAACTGACCAATAACCATTGCCAGTAAACAACTTATTAATGAAAGAAGTAGTGTTAACCCCACTAAAACTTTTTCTCTTTCAAACAAACTATACCCGAGTGTCTTTTTTAAAACCATTTCCATCGCTTTAAAGCTATATTCTAGCCGTAATACAAATAAAATCATGACACACTCAAGGGCAATCATAAAAATGGACAATAAGGCTGTTAATTTCATACAACGCTTAGCCATCGCCCAATTATACTGATACAACTCATACACATTCGTTTTCTTTAAAATTTGATTTTGTATTCCATAATCCTTAATAAATTCGGAGAATTCCTCATCAGATATATCATACATCACATCATAAGCATAATAGATCGCATTTCCGGTTGGGTCATGTTGAATCGTTGTTTGATTTAAAATGATAACAGGATTTTTTGAATAATGACTGCGATACGTATACATCGGGTCACTAATTCCAAGTAAGCGCACCTCTTCCTCATACGGAATAAACTCAATCAACGACAAATCGGTAAATGCCTCCCCTAAATACATTCGTAGCACCATTTGAAGATACGCTTTAAAACTCGCCTCTTGTTTAATCGATGAAGGGGTGAGAATATAAACCTTCTCCTCCGTACATTGACTTAAAACATCTGCAATCGGACTATTTTGCTTAAGCAACTCATGTTTTGTTTGCTCATTAATTAAACGAACCGTGTGCTCTTCATCTGATAAATCAGCATACATCAAACTCCGATTTTCAAACGTCTGATGAAATTTTTGAATAATCTCACTCGTTCGCTCCCCCGTTAAATCATCTTCTAACCGATAATTAATCTGATAATAAGCATAGTCTTCGTGTGCTTTAAAAAAATCCCGTTGCTGATAATAATCATACCCTTCGACAAAAACAATTAAATTTAACGTGATTAATAACAGTGTAAGAACAAACGTCATAGCTTTTATGCCATAACTCACGAAAAGTAAGCCTTGACCATTTACATCTTTTGCTAAATCTTTTTTTAGCTGATATCTCAAGCTAAACAGCCATAACACACCATTCAGTATCAAAAAGACGGCTAACATCCAAAAACTTAATGTAGACATAAACGTAACATTTGAAACCTTAGATAATAAAAGACTTCCAAGGGCATAACTCCCGCTAAAAACAAATGTATCTGCTAAAATATTTCGCCAAACCAATTGACGAATATCCTCACCTAGCATGTAACGCACCATTCGTTCTTTTTTACTAATTAACATTTCATAAGAGGACATGAGTAAAATAATCGCAAAACTTCCACCCCAAACAAGCACTAAATTCGCTACCGTCTGTTGATCAGAAGAGTAAAGTTTTGGCATCCCCCCCGAATATTTATCAACCAACTGGGTTTTAAAGGCTCGTAATGTTTCAACATCTTCTCCGATAAAATAACAAGATTTCATCTTCTTAATATCAAAAAATTCAGTAATCGGTCGTAACATGACCTCCGTTTTTCCAACAAATAAACTATCATATTCTTGAGTTTTAATTTGGCGATTCTCTAAGCTTTTTAATGCACCTTCTGTTCCATAAATCTTAATTTCCTTTTTTATATCCGATGTTATCTCACCATCTACAAAGAAAAAATCTACATCATAATGTTCGGCCGCTTCTAAAAAATCTGAAATAATCTCTGATGCCTCGGAAGTCGTCTCCTCAAAGACGAATGTTGCTTGATAATAGCTTTCTTGAAATTGATCTAAATGGAAAATAAATAGCTCCCCAGTAAAAATCAAACTCATGGCAATCAAAAGAATCCCAATGAGGTATTTCACCCACTTCACCCGACACACACCCTTCCTTATACACTAAAAGTGCGAATATAACATTCGCACTTTTTCATCTTACCATTCACAACTATAAATCACCGTTTGTCCAGAATGAACCACTTCAAGCTTTGACCATTGACCGCCAAAAGAAGACCTAGAAGTATGAGCCCCTTTTCCATTTTGAATTTTAGCATAATGGCTTGCTGACGGATGATAGGCATACGCCGTATCCTCATTAATTAAAACAGTATTATATCCATACTGCAATTTACTTCCATTACTTCCGGTAGCCGTTTTTTCCCAAGCACTCGTAAAATTGCTAGTTACCGTTTTAGATACTGAACCTGCATGGGCCGTCAACCCCACACCACTTCCTAAAGCTATAACAGTCATTAATGCTAATCCATAGTTTCCGATTTTTCTCATTTCCTAACCTCCATCTTAAATTTTTTAGTTATAGAGTCGTCCTCATTCATCTCTATAACTAAAATCTATCATAGAAACACCCTTATAAATTGTCATTTTATACCTTTTATGATTTAATTTTTTTATTTCATCCTCTAAAAGGAAAGTTTTCTATTCACAAAAATAAAAAACACCCTTCAATCCCTAGAGACTAAAAGATGTTTTTTACTTTATCTCACTAATTAAGCGATGCGATCCATTACAGGAACGATTTGTTTTTTACGAGAAACAACCCCTTCAAGTAACGTTGTATTTTCTGTTAATTCAACGTTGAAAGCTTTCTCAACAATATCTGTACGCTCACCTAAAGCAATAATTTGTGAATTACTATTTAAAATATCTGTGATCACTGCAACAAATAAATTTAATCCTTTTTCATCGATGATTGATTTCATCTCAGCTTCTAATTCTGCTTTACGTGTCATCATATCCTCGATACTTACGACGTTAATTTGTGCAATTTCAACAGTTGATGCTCCCATTGGGAATACTTTTGCATCGATTCCTAATAATTGACCTGCTGTTAAATCTGAAAGATCTGTTCCTGCTTTTAACATTTCAAGCCCATAAGTTTCCACTTCAAGTCCAGCAATTTCTGCAAGCTCACGGCAAGCTTTTTCATTTTGTGGCGTGCAAGTGGGTGATTTAAATAATAAAGAATCTGAAATAATCGCACTTGCCATTAACCCTGCCATTTTAGCATCGATTTCAACGTTATTTTCTTTATACATTTTATATAAAATCGTTCCTGTACATCCAACTGGCTCCGCACGATAGAATAAAGGTTCTGATGTTTGGAAGTTCGCAATACGGTGATGATCCACTACCATTTTAATTGTTGCTTTCTCAATTCCAGTTGCACTTTGATTAAATTCATTATGGTCAACTAAAATCACTTCATCTGCTTCCGTTACACCATCAATTAACTCTGGTGCTTCAACAGAAAAATAATTCAAAATGTATTGTGTTTCTTTATTTAATTCACCTAAACGGCAGGCTTTTACATCCATCCCTAATTTTGTTTGTAAATCCGTCATGACTAATGTTGACGTAATTGAATCCGTATCAGGATTTTTATGTCCGAAAACTAATGTCGTCATTTATTCATTCCTCCTTCTAAAATTTCACTCCTTTTATTTTACACTATCTTCACCTTAAAATTCAATTTTTAAAATAACATTTTAATCTCCAATAAAAATTAGAACCCTCCCGCTAAATAATAATTTCTTAACCTTCCAATAGATGGTTACATAAATGAAGGCTATAAAAAAACGGATAAACTAAATTATCCGTTTTCTATATAATTTCATTTAACCACGTTGTAATTTGAGAATAGACCTGGAATTTTTCTCGTTCATTTAAAATTTCATGTCTCATCTTTGGATATAATGTGTATTGAATATCTAAAAGTCCCGCTTCTTTCATCGCCTCATAGGATTTAAGAACCATTCTTCCATACCCACCAACAGGATCATCTTCTCCAGACAACATAAGAACCGGTAAATCATGTGGCATTCGCTTAATATTTTCCCTATTCGTCATGTATAGCAATCCGGTAAATAAATCTTCAAACCCCGCGGCAGTAAAAATAAAACCACATTTTGAATCTTCACAAAAGGCTTTAACTACTTCATCATCATAACAAATCCAATCACTTGACGTCTTTGCCCCTTTAAGTTGGCGATTAAAAGATCCGTAAGAAAGTTGATAAATTAACATACTACGATGTCGGGATCCCTTTAATTTCTTTATTAATTTTGCAGCAAATTTTCCTAGTTTTAATTGATAGGACGGTTGATGTGCCGTTCCCGTTAAAATTAAACCATTAATCGTTTCTCCATAATCAATCGCGTAATGTCTAGCTAAAAAAGACCCCATACTATGACCAAGCATCACGATTGGCAAGTCTGGATGTTGGGCATGAATCAAATCATTAATGACTTTTAAATCTTCGACCATATCAAACCATCCATTGGTTTCACCAAAATACCCATAATCCTCCGGATTGAGGACAGATTCTCCATGTCCTCGATGATCATTCGCGTACACCACATACCCTAATTCGAGTAAATAGCTAATGAACTGCTCATAACGTTTGGCATGTTCACATGAACCATGCACTAATTGAATGACTCCTCGTGTCCGAACCTCTGATTGTGGCTCGTAAACATAAAGTTCTATATCAAACCCATCTACCATTTGAACCTTCAAGAAAATGGCCTCCTTCGTCTTACATACCTATAATGTACCATAATTCTATAAGGAAACCAACTCCTAAAAATTCGAAATAATTTCATTTTTACCTTTTAACATCAAATGATTGATTTTAATAAAGCCCAGTCAAAAACAAGATTGACATCATTTTATATTTCCCTGTTCACCAATCACCATATCATAAGGAATAAACTTCCCTTCCTGATAAGTTAAATAAATCTCAATTACCCCAAGATGATCCACCATTGCAGTCCCAATAATGACTTGCGAAGATAAAAGACTATAGGCCCCTTTACCTCGTGGCGTCATAATAGGAGATAATCCACCTAGCGGAAGAACTTCCCCTTCTACCCCTTCTCTAGTTTTTCCCTCGCTATCATAATATTTTTGTAAAAATTCTTTATTTTTAAAAGATAAATTGAGTTCATACGTTTGATTAAGCGTATCATTTATGACTTCTACCTGATAATGATCTAAAAATCGAACGCTCCATTCGTATAATTGGTTTAAAGACTGATAATCAAGCAATTGTACAGGCGTTTTATCTTTAAAACTATAAATATAATAATAATTAATATTACCACTTCCACCCGAACTAATTGAGACATAAATATCAGAAATCTCATCTTGATTAAAATCACCTAAAAACAAAGCACTCCCATATCCCCCATTTAGGTCTAAAACTTGCTCAGTCACCTCATTTGTAACCCCATCGACGACCGAAATAGTAATCCCCTCCTGATAAATGGCATCCGGGCTTTTTTTATGTCCAGTTAAATATACAAAATCGTCTATGCCATCTCCCGTTACATCTCCAATCTTGCGATCAAACGTACATATTTGCTCTTCCTGGATAACCATCTCAATTGGTGGGGGAGTCACCGCATCTATAAACATCCTCATCAAATCCTTTCTCATCTTCCATACCATGTTAACAAGAAAATTACCCTCTTCGAAAAATGCCAATCCTACAATCACTCTAGGTGATAAAGTAAAAAATGATGTTATTTTACGGAAGAGAAGAACTTATTTCCTCTTAGAAGTGTGCTTCCCTTTCACACCTTACCTCATGTCATTATAGCAATGGCTTAAAAAGCGCAACAACATTTGGCCTCCTCTTCGAATATAAAATGTCTTTCTTATGCCAATCATTCCTCTGTTTAAGAGCACCGTCACTTCTCCTTTTCTAACCTAGAAAGACAAGTCTTATTCCTTGAAAACAACTGTAATTTTATATAGATTTAGTATGCGCCACTTTAATCCATTTATGAGTCTTCTTCCTATCTTAAATAAAAAAAAGAGGTCTTTTATTAGACCTCTTTTTTGTTAAAATAATGTCATTTGATTGCTTGGTGGACGTGAAGCTGATTTGTTTGGCTTATCCGTTCCAAGTTCCATATCACCAAAGACATTCATCATTTGCATTTTTTCAATCAGCGTTTTAGAAACTTTCCCTCGAGTTTGAACATCCTTAATCGTTTTAAAGGGCTCCTCTTCTCTTGCAGCTACAATTTGTCTAGCCACGTTTTCCCCCAATCCATCCAACGCTGTAAATGGAGGGATTAATGACTTTTTATCGTCAGAAATTTTAAAATCAACGGCCTGTGACTCTTCTAAATTAAAGTTTTGAAAGTAAAAACCGCGTTCTGTCATCTCTAATGCAATTTCAAGTATAGTAACTAAGTTTTTTTCCTTAGGTGTGGCCTCAAATCCCTTTTCATCAATTTCGTCTAAACGTTTTCTAATAGCATCTGGCCCCTTCATCATCGTTTCAATTTCAAAGACATCCGCACGTTTTGAAAAGTACGCACAATAATAATAAATAGGATGATGAACTTTAAACCATGCAATTCGAATTGCCATTAAAACATATGCAGTAGCATGGGCTTTTGGGAACATATATTTAATTTGCCCACAAGACCAAATATACCATTCAGGAATATGATGCTTGCGCATCTCTTCTTCAAACTCTTTCCATCCGTCTGGCACCTTACTCGCCATCCCTTTACGCACAAACTCCATAATCTTAAACGCCAGAGCGGGTTCTAAGCCACCATACATTAAATAGACCATAATATCATCACGACATCCGATAACATTTTTAAATTCAATCTTGCCAAACTTCTCGTATTTCCCAGACACTAAATCGGCTGCATTATTCAACCATACGTCCGTTCCATGAGAAAGACCTGAAATCTTAACTAACTCCGCAAACGTTTTAGGCTTCGTATCTTCAAGCATATTGCGCACAAAAGGAGTTCCAAACTCCGGAACGCCATATGACCCCGTCGTTGAACGAATTTGCTCTGGTGTCACCCCTAATGATTCCGTGGAATAAAATAATTTATAAACTTCTGGGTCGTCGGTTGGAATGTCCTTCGGATCTATTCCTGAAATATCTTGTAAATAACGAATAACCGTCGGATCATCGTGCCCAAGTATATCAAGTTTTAATAAATTGTCATGAATAGAATGGAAGTCGAAGTGAGTAGTTCGCCATTCCGCCGTTGGATCATCGGCAGGATACTGAATTGGTGTCACATCATAAATATCCATATAGTTTGGAACAACAATAATCCCTCCCGGGTGTTGCCCCGACGTTCTTCGCACACCCTCGCATCCTTTTGCTAAACGTTCAATTTCAGCTGTACGCATTTGATGATGCGTATCTTCTAAAAATCCTCTTACATATCCAAATGCTGTTTTTTCAGCGACGGTTCCAATCGTTCCGGCACGGAAGGCAAAGTCATCACCAAATACCTCTCTACAATACAGATGGGCAACCGGTTGGTATTCTCCTGAGAAATTTAAATCGATATCGGGAACTTTGTCTCCCTTAAATCCAAGGAATGTCTCAAACGGAATATCATGTCCATCTTTTCTCATCTTCGTGCCACAATGTGGACAATGTGCATCTGGCAAATCAAACCCCGACTCAGCATTAGCTAAAATCTCCTGAAACTGTTCTTCCTCCGGACGAATTCCGTAGCGATGTTTTTCATCTTCGTTCATTTTAAAGGCCGAAAAAAGACAGTTTGGGCATCGATAATGCGGAGACAACGGATTAACCTCCGTGATATCCATTAAAGTGGCTACAAACGATGACCCGACCGATCCACGAGAACCAACTAAGTAGCCGTCATCAAGTGATTTTTTTACAAGCATGTGAGAAATATAGTAAATAACCGCAAATCCGTTCCCGATAATACTATTTAGTTCTTTAATCAACCGATCAAGAACATACTGTGGCAATTCTTTACCATACCATTCATAAGCTCGTTCATAACACATTTCACTTAAACGGTCTTTAATACTTGGAATCCCCTTATCTTTAAGGAAATCATCTGCCGGTGTAAATAATTCATCTTTAATTGCCTTAATCATTTCACACTGATCGGCGATCATATTTGGATTAATCACAATAATTTCTTTCTGTTTCTCTTCACTTAAAAAGTGAAAATCGTGGTACATTTCATCCGTTGTTCTAAAATGCATACTCGGGATCGATTTTATATCTGGATGATTAAGTGGATGACGCCCTCCCCCAATTGCTGGTGTTCGCGTATATATTTGACGATAAATTTTATCATCACGATTTAAGTGGTGAACATCTCCCGTTGCACAAACTGGAATGTTCAACTCCTCCCCTACTTTAATAATTCGCTCGATGGTCTTTATAATATAATTTGCCATCTCCTTTGAGTTCAAATCAATTAAATGGGAATATACTTCCGGTGGTTGAACTTCTAAATAATCATAGAATTTCGCCTTTTCCTTTAACTCTTCATAAGATTTATTTAAGGCTGTTTCAAAAACCTCACCATTGACACAGCTACTCCCAATAAGTAGCCCTTCTCGATGGGCCTGTAAATAACTACGGCGAATACGAGGTTGCCCATACAAATCGTTTGTCATGGACTGAGAAACAATTTTAAATAAATTTTTAAATCCTATCTCATTTTTAGCCAGGATAGTCACATGCGTTGAATAATCCAATTTAAATGAACTATCATCATCAACTAATTGATTAATTTGATCATGCGTCTTAATCCCTAGTTTCATCATATCCTTTAATAGCAAAATAAAGGCTTGACCTGTCGCACGCGCATCATAAATCGCCCGGTGATGTTGCGTTAACTCTACTTTAAAAAATTTAGATAAAGCTTTTAAGTTAAATCGTTTCATTTTACGCTTAAACTTTTCATCAATAAGGGCATCTGTCGCATAGTTCCAATAAACACCATATTGATGATGATACATGACACGGGCAGCTGCTAGTGTGTCAATCACAGGATTTTCACAGTCTCCTAAATTAAATCGCTCATATGTTGCCTGTAAGTGCCCCATATCGAATGAGGCATTATGCGCAACTAGAATACAACCTTCTGACCATTCCTTAAACCTTCTCATCACATCCTCAAGCTCAGGGGCCTGATCAACATCACTTTGCATAATATGCGTTAACTCAATGGTTTTTAGTGACAGTTTTCGATGAGGATTAGCAAAGTCAGAAAACTCATCAATAATTGATCCATTATAAATTTTTACTGCGGCAATTTCAATAATCACATCATAATTAGTCGAAAACCCTGTCGTTTCCACATCATATACGACATATGTCGCTGAGTTGAGTGAAATATCTTGTTCCGCCCAAGCGATTTTAGGGCGATCTTCAACAAGGTATCCCTCAACTCCATAGATAATTTTAATATCGTTCTTTTTGGCTGCATGATAGGCATCTGGAATGGCCTGAACGACTCCGTGATCGGTCAAAGCAATTGCTCGGTGCCCCCATTTTGCTGCCTGGCTAATATAAGACGAAATATCAGTCACTCCGTCCATCGCACTCATCTTCGTATGGACATGCAATTCCACACGCTTTTCACCCTCAGGTGCTAAATCTTTTCTTTCTTCAACCTTAGCATCAATAAGATTCGCAGCATTGACCATCATGCACAATTCCTTTGAAAAAGTATCAAATTGAATTCTCCCACTGACACGAACCCAGTTTCCCTTTTTCAAAATCTTTGGGACCATTTTCTTTGTTTCATCCGATTTTGCAAACATTTTAATATAAATAGAGTCCGTATAGTCAGTAAATTTAGCAGTTATTAACAGCATCTCACCATTTCTAATATCGCGGGTTTCTGCATCAAAGATATAACCTTCTAACACACACCGACTCATTTCATCATCAATATCTTTACAGTTCATCGGATTCCCTGTAATAGGTCCACCAATCGATGTCTCAGTAACTTCAGGTTCTTTTCGCGAATAGCCTCCTCGTCCTCCTCTAGCTCCTCCTTCATTTCTAAAGGTTGGGCGTTGCGGATTAGGTTCAGTCTCAACACTCTTTTTCACCTCTACGATTGGAGGTAAGGAAGTCTCCCTTCTTGTCAAAATTTCTGCATCAGAAAGAGCATCCTCGGAATAGATAGGACACACTTCTTTTATTGGAAAGCCAAACTGTTCAAATCCACGTTGAATTTTTATCGCGTACTTTTCTTTAATTTCTTGATAATCACGAGCTTCCTTTACTGCAATTTGTAGCTGATCACCTACAACGGTTGCTTTAAAACTTTCAAGACAGCGTATCAATAAATCTTGCCGACTTAAATATTCAATCATTAATGGCCAATACTCCAAAATCTGTTCATCACTCGGACGGCTTAAATAACGAATCGTAAAGCTCGCATGATTAATGGTTGAAATACGACCAAATGTATTTTCAAAATGGGAATAAAACTCATAAAAAGCGGCTGAAACCAATGGTGTATCAAAAGTTAAATGAAAGAGCAGTTCCTGACGTTTTCTAAAAACATCGACTTTTTCAATGAGCTTATTATCGAATAAAAAAAGTTGGTGCTCTGGATATTGAATTTGTTCTAACAAAATTTGCATCTGTTTTTGCATGCGGGGATCCCCCTTTTCTATCTAAACACACAGTCTATATCTACTATATATTTCTCCTATCATCAGATAAGAGACGTCAGATGGTAACTAACCACCCATCATAACTAATCCATTCTATCACTGTTTTCAAATTATTTCATCATCTAATAGAACTGATTTTTTCATGTTTCATTACCATAAATATTTTTTACTTTTTATACCGTATTCATACGATCACATGACCATACACATTAAGTAAAAGCTCTCCTATCACTTATGTATAACATTTCTTCTAGTAGTAAATCATTCAAAAAATTCCTAATTGTATAAATACGACACATGTATCATAGGGCCTATCAGCTTTCATTTAAAAGAAAATATTCTTTCGTTCCTTATATCTTTTTAGGCACACTGCCTTTGACTGAGTCTTTCCGTTTTTTCGATACAAGCCTTAGTTTCAGCTTTATATTACAAAATAGCGACAAATAGCCTTCTAGCCTCTTCAGAGACTCGAATGGTATGTTGGAAAATTTAAGTGCATAAAAAGACACCAAATTGACTTCCATATCCTAATTAATTCCTCATATCAGGCTACTTGTATTAAAATAGCCGATAAAAAAAATTCTCTCAGGGAGAGAATTTTTTAAGCTAATTCCTGATACTTTTCCTTAATAAATGATACAAGTTCTGTAACCTTTACTTCAAAAACTTCACCAGTCTGTCGAATTTTGATTTCCACTAATCCATCACTAATTCCACGACCAACTGTCACGCGAATCGGAAGACCAATTAAATCTGCATCAGAGAATTTGACACCTGCACGTTCTTTACGATCATCTAATAGTACTTCAAATCCAACAGCTTTCAAGTCTTCATAAATTTTTGTAGCAGCGTCTAACTGCTCAGCTTTCTTAACATCAACTGGAATAACATGAATATCAAATGGAGCAATCGACTTCGGCCAAATCATTCCATTCTCATCATTATTTTGCTCAATCACTGCCATCATCACACGGCTAACACCTATTCCATAGCATCCCATGATAATAGGTTGTTTCTTTTGATTCTCATCAAGAAAAACAGCATTCATTGATTCAGAATATTTTGTTCCTAATTTAAAGACATGTCCAACTTCGATTCCTTTTGCATGATCTACCACACCGACACCATCTGGTGATGGAGCACCAACTGGTAAATCTGCAACTTCAATATTTGCCGCGAATGATCCTGTTGTTGAATACACAATTGTGTCTTCTCCAACTTCAGCTAAAGCCATAAACTCCGCTGATTGTGATCCACCGATTTGTCCACTATCCGCTTCTACCATTCTAAATTTTAATCCACAACGATTAAAGATATTAGTATAAGCCTGTACAAATTTATCATACGTTTTATCTAAAGATTCCTGATTTGCATGAAACGAATAGGCATCCTTCATAATAAACTCTCGACCACGCATTAATCCAAAACGTGGACGTGCTTCATCACGGAACTTTGTTTGAATCTGATAAACGGTTAATGGTAATTTTTTATATGAATTTAAATAATCACGTACAACATCTGTAATAACCTCTTCATGTGTAGGTCCTAACGCAAATTCACGGCTATTACGATCAGTTAATCTCATCAATTCAGATCCATAAACAGACCAACGTCCCGTCTCGTCCCATAATTCTTTTGGTTGTAACGCTGGCATTAATAACTCGTTTCCATCAATCGCATTTAATTCTTCGCGAATAATCGTTTCAATATGATGAAGTGAACGCTTCGCAAGCGGTAAATAAGTATAGACTCCAGCTGCAACTTGTTTAATAAATCCAGCACGCAATAAAAATTGATGTGAGCGAATCTCGGCATCACTTGGTACTTCACGCAATGTTGGAATAAACATCATTGATTGTTTCATGTTTTATCCTCCTACAAAATTAAAGATATTTTTACATCCTTAACTTCTTATTTTTTTCATTATCGCATCTTTTCGACCGCTTTTCAATCCTTTTATGCATTAATCAGGCGAATAACATCATTAAACGTCACATAAATGAATAATCCGAAGAATAAAAGTAGTCCCGCCATATGAACATACCCTTCAACACGACGGTCGATTGGACGCCCAATAAGCGCCTCAATTAAAACAAAAACGATTCTTCCTCCATCTAAGGCCGGTAAAGGTAGTAAATTCATAATTCCAATATTAACACTTAAAAAGCCAATCCATATTATTAGCGAAGTTAATCCAAAGGTTGCAATGGTAGATGTCATCGTATAAATTCCAACAGGTCCTGATAAATCATCAATCCCGGCCTCTTTTGTAACAAATAACATTTTAAATGTTTGAAAAATTGATACAAATGCTTCCTTCATTTTAAATACCGCATAGTTAAAACCCGATAAGAGAGATTTTTCATATTCTGTAGAAACCCCAATTGAAGTACTTATTTGCCCCCCATTTTCACTAATTTGAGGGGTAAGCTCTACCGTCTTTGTCTGTCCATCTCTAATGTACGTCACCGTTGTTGAATCCTTGGTAGAAGAAATAGCCTGGGTTAATTCCTCCCAATTTGCTACGGAGTGATTGTTATAAGAAATAATTTGATCACCCGCTACCAATCCGGCCACCTGAGCAGGAGAATTTTCAACAACTCCTCCTAACCTATTTGATCCAGTTGGCATTCCTACTGCAAGACCCACAATAAAAAACAGAACAAATGCTAAAACAAAATTCATTGTAGCTCCTGCGGCCATGGTCGCAAATCGAGCCCATTTTGATTTTGACTCTAGGCAGCGGTCGTACGGGGCAATTTGCTGTACACTTTTTTCAAGGATATAATTTGCATCATGATCAACATCATACCTTTGCACTTCGCCACCTTCTAATGTCAAAGTGATACTTAATGCCTTGTATAAATCTAACTCCTTAATTGTCCCAACGACTTTCTGATTCGTAGGATCTAGAAATATCTTATTAACTTTTCCATTTTGATCAAACTCTAACCCGACGACTTGATCAACCTTAACGATCTCTTTCTCGGCCTCTTCGCCTGCCATTGAAACGTATCACCCGAATGGGATTGCGCGAATAGAATAAGTCGTTTCACCGCGCTTTTTACTCCATACAAGCGGTCCCATTCCTATTGAAAACTCGTGACATAAAATTCCATAATGTTTTGCAACTAAAAAATGTCCTAGTTCATGAACAAGGATAATAACCCCTAAGGCTAAAATAAAGCTTAAAATTCCTATCATCTATCCATCCTCCATTATTCATACTTTTCAGTTATTATACGACGTGTGTTTTTATCAATCTCTATAATGTCCTCTAAAGCTGGACGATCAACCTTGTGGTGATGTTCCAAAGATTCATATACAACTTTCTCAATATCTAGAAAGGAAATTTTATCTTTTAGAAACAAATCAACGGCTGCCTCGTTTGCCGCATTTAAAACCGTCGGACAACTTCCTCCTTCATGTCCAGCCTCATAGGCCATTTTCAAACAAGGAAAACGTTCAAAATCCATTTTTTTAAACTCTAACATGCCTACCTCTTCTAATTTTAAAGATTTAGACTGTTTTAAATCAATTCGCTCGGGGTAACTCATTGCAAATTGAATAGGAATACGCATATCTGGGGTTCCCAAATGAGCAATAATACTTGTATCCTCAAACTCAACCATGGAATGAATAATACTTTGTCTATGGAGAATCGTTTCAATTTGATCATATGGTAAATCAAACAACCAATGTGCTTCAATGACCTCTAATCCTTTATTCATCATGGTTGCAGAATCAATCGTAATTTTGGCACCCATTGACCAATTTGGATGATTTAGAGCCTGTTCACGGGTTACTTCCTTCAACATTTCCCGTGTGTAATCTCGGAATGAGCCACCACTTGCCGTAATAATAATTTTTCTTATTGCCTTTGCATCCTCCCCCTGTAAACATTGATAAATTGCAGAATGTTCACTATCGACGGGTAACAACTTCACTCCATATTTTCGAGCCTTCTCCATCACTAAATGACCCGCAGTAACAAGAGTCTCCTTATTAGCAATTCCAATCGTTCTACGCATCTCAATTGCTTTTAATGTTGGCAATAACCCAACCGCCCCCATAACAGCTGATAAAACAAAATGCTCATCACCAGCAACTGCATCGTATGTTGCGACATTTATTAAACCTTCATCCCCAAATCCAAACTCCACTTCTTTATATTGTTCAGCCAACTGCTTAGCGGATTGCTCACTAATAACAGAAACATAGGCCGGTCTGAATTCATTAATAATCTTTTTTGTTAACTCAATGTTACGCCCCGCGGAAAATGCAACTAAACGGAACTTATCTGGATGTTGTCGAATCACATCTAGTGTCTGTGTACCAATTGAGCCTGTTGCTCCTAATAAATAAATATTTTTCATTTTACATCACCACGTTCAATCCATTAATTAAAATATATAATGCCAATGACGCATATAGATGGCTATCAAATCGATCCAATACTCCTCCATGGCCTGGAAAGAGATTTCCAAAATCCTTAATACCGAATTCTCTTTTCATCGATGATGCGACTAAATCTCCTAATTGCCCCACAACGGCAACAACTAAGCTTATCATTATTAGAATGCCAATATGAGTTGAAATCCCCGTCAAACTTCCAAATAGGGTTCCACCAATCACCCCCAATAGCGTTCCACCAAATGACCCTTCAATCGTTTTATTGGGACTCACACGAGGAGCCAACTTATGTTTTCCAAATTTTTTCCCACAAAAATAGGCTCCTGAATCCGTTATAGCTACTATTAAAATCATAAATAAAAGAAGATTTAATCCTAAAAAGCGGATAAATAAAAGTGCATGAAATGTTAAGCCCACGTAAAAAATGGTTAAGAGATAATAAGATGCATCTTTTAAACTAAAATCTTTACGAATCATTGAAACAAGTAATAGAACAAATAAAAAGATAGCCGGAATCTCTAACCCAAAAGAGGTAACTGCATGATAGTTTAATTGATTAAAATCAAATGAATAAAAAACAATAACCAATGTTGCAATTATAGTGAACAGTTTAATTTCAATCGGCGTCTTAGTCGTTATATCCTTCATTGAAATCATTTCACGTACAGCTACTAACGATAATCCCCCCCCTAAAATAAGAACAGGATAATTCCCATAAACAACAATAGGAACACCGATTAAAACCATGATAATAGCTGTAATAATTCGTTGTTTCATGAATAAATCTCTCCTTTACTTTTTCTCACTTAATCCACCAAAGCGTCGTTGACGACTTTGATAATCAAAAAGTGCCTCATATAACTGTTGCTCTTTAAAATCAGGCCAGGCAATTGACGTAAAATATAACTCAGCATAAGCTAATTGCCATAGTAAATAATTACTAATTCTTAATTCCCCGCTCGTTCTAATCATGAGATCAAGCGGTGGTAAATCATAGGTCATGAGATAGCGATCAATAAGATCCTCACTTATCTCTTCTACTTTTAATTGATGATCTAGAACATCTGTCGCAATCTGCTGAACTGCCTGTTTAATCTCATCCCTTGAACCATAATTTAGTGCAATCGTTAATGTCATCTTCTTATTATTTTGTGTCATTTCCGTAATTTCTAACACTTTTTTCTGTAAATCTTTAGGCAAATCCTCTACATTCCCAATAACCTTTAATCTAATATCATTCTCTATTAATTCTGGCGCAAAATCATTAAAGAATTTAATGGGTAATTTCATTAAAAATTTAACTTCCTCTTCCGGTCGTTTCCAATTCTCCGTTGAAAAGGCATAGACAGTTAACGCCTTAACCCCAATATTTGCACATATTTTTGTAATCTCACGTACATTCATCGCACCCTCTTGATGACCTGCCGTTCGCGGGAGACCACGCTTTTTAGCCCATCTTCCATTCCCATCTAAAATAATCGCAATATGTTGTGGCAAAGGTGCATTTAAAATGCGATTTTTATCTAACTGTGCCTTTTTTTTCTTTTTAAAGAACATTAAAGAAACCGCCTTTCATATATATAACCTATCTTATATATTTTAATACACTTACTTTCTTTTTTCTACCAACATTCCGTAATTATACAAATAAACTTTAACTCTGTCATAAATAAATACCTGCCTTGAAATTTTTTCATAAAAAAAAGCTACTAAAAAATTAGTAGCTTAATTTATATAAAGCCATCTTATGGTGCCACATATATTTAATGACATTCCAGAAAAATCACTCACTGCAGGCTAATGCTTAAGGGCATGTTGCCGAATTTTTTTCTTTATTCTTCGAATTTCTTCCTTCGTCAAGGGTTGAAGCTCACACCCCATCTCGAGAGTGGAATTTCCTTTCTGTTTATTAAAAGATAACTTAATAAACTTACTATCCTTTCCTTTCATTCGAATTTACCTGCAAAATAATTAGTTACTTCTTTTGAAATATCCATAACGTTGTGCGTTTGTTTTCACCCGAGTTTCTACACTTTGGGCCGCACGTTTTTCGTCGCCAACAAATTCAGCACCAAATTCCGTTTGCATTTTAGAAACATCAGGGATTAATGCATTACGAGCTGACTTTTTAAATTTTTTTTCTTCAACCGTCATGTTGCCGCCTCCTCATAACACCATGTGATGACAATACTATTTTGCATTTTTTGTCGAATAATATACTTGGATGTTGAGTGTTTTTTTTTATTTTAATTTGAAATATCCCATTCATAAATATTAATTTCTCTTACACCAAACATATACATTTCTAAATAAATAGGAATATAATAGGTACCCATCCATCGTGCATTTAGTCGTTGACAAGTTCTATTCGATGGAATATTACTCGGTAAACAACTAATGTACAAGTAATTCATCCCATGTGCCTTAGCCACACGTTTAATAAGCTCACACGCTTTTTGTGCATAATGATTTCCACGATACGGAGGATATATTTCATATCCAACGTTTCCCCCATAAAATGTATTCTCATTATAACCAATACGAATATCAATTTTCCCTATTTCATAAGGGCTTAAATGTTTTTTAATTTGAAAATAGTACGTTGGCGCCTTAAACTTCTCTAAATGAGCAGGAACCTTTCTTTCAATAATTAAATCAATTTCTCCGTCTGTTAAATACCCCACATCCTTGAATCTAATCATTATCCCAACACCCCCCTGAATCTTGTTACATTATTCTTTATAATCATACGTCTTTCATTAGAAAAAAATGAAAAAAAGACAATAAAGATTATCTTTTTGGGGATAAAAAAAGCTACCCAACTTGGGTAGCTTTTTTGGTTCTATAATATTTAGTGTTGCTGATTAAGCAGCACTTTTTTCATAGGATAAAAAAAAGAGACTTCAAGTCTCAATCCTGTTACAATGTTATCGACTAAAACAATATTGAAAGGATAAGATTTAATGTCTCACTCATATTTTACTAGAAAACTTTTAAATATTAAAGATAAAAATATTACATTTTCAGAAGATTATCTTGAGGAAGTGAAGTTGAACGGAATTACTAGCTTTATCTTTAAAGGTATTCTTACGTATCAACCGACTCATTGTCAAAAATGCGGAACCCTATTTGATTCAAAATTTAAGAAGCATGGATTTAAAACCTCTCGAATTGTCATTCCAAAAGTCTCTCTTCACGATACCTACTTAGACCTAAAAAAACAGCGTTATTATTGTGGGCATTGCCAGTCTACTTTTACACTAAGTACTTCAATTGTTGAAAAGAACTGTTACATTTCTTATCATACGAAACACGCCATTGCTTTAGAGGCCCAAAATAAAATTTCTGAATGTGATATCGCACGTCGCCATCAGGTCTCTCATTCAACCGTCAATCGAATCATCCATAGCTTTTATGAATCTCAAACCTTAAACCTTAATTATTTACCTGAAAATCTCTGTTTTGATGAATTTAAATCCGTTAAGTCTGCTGAGGGGCATATGTCTTTTATTTTTTGCGATGCTGACTCAAAACAAATCATCGATATCGTTGAAGATCGTCGTTTAAACTCCCTTCAAGCTTATTTTAAACGATACACAAAGGAAGCACGTCATCGAGTAAAAAATATTGTGATTGATATGTACGCTCCTTACATCAGCCTCATTAAGGATCTTTTTCCTCATGCCCAAATTATCATTGATAAATTTCATCTCGTTCAACATCTCTCTCGTGCACTGAACAAAACTCGAATCCGATTCATGAAAAAGTTCAAAAAGCATGGTCGTAAATTCAAACGTTATTGGCGCTTATTTTTAAAATCTCACGCTTTACTTAATACCACCACTTATCGATCAGTTTACTGCTTTAAACAACCCATGCGTGAAATTGATATCTTAAACTTTCTACTTGATTTATCTCCTGAATTAAAAGCAACCTATGATTTATATCAAGAGTTACTTTTCGCTCTTCAGACAAAAAACTTAAAACGATTTAATCATTTACTCGAAACGGAACATCCGCTTGTTTCTCCTGAGTTTCAAACGGCTTTCCAAACCTTTAAAACTTATCAATCCTATATTAAAAATACACTCTCAACTCATTACACAAATGGTCCCATCGAAGGAATTAATAATAAAATTAAGGTCATTAAGCGTATTGCCTTTGGATATCGTAGTTTCTATCACTTTAAATCTCGTATTCTCATGGTTCAAAATCTAACAAAGCCTAAAACGAAAATCCTAGCAGCATAGCTACTAGGATTTCGATTTGAATTTTCGTTGTAACAGGTTACAAATTAATCAGCAACACTATTTGACAAAGAACCGCTTTTTTATGCTAGATAGACATAATATCTTTTTCTTTTTCGTCAGCGACTGCGTCAACTTCTTTGATTTTTTTATCAGTTAATTTTTGAACATCTTCAGTATAACCTTTTAAAGCATCTTCAGTAATTTCACCATTTTTTTGTAATTTTTTAAATTCATCATTGGCATCACGACGAACATTTCGGATTGCAACTTTTGCATCTTCTGCGAATCCTTTAACTTTTTTCGCTAACTCACGACGACGTTCTTCAGTTAAAGCTGGAACATTTAAGCGAATAACTTCACCATCATTATTTGGTGTTAATCCAATGTTTGCTTCATTAATTGAACGTTCAATCGCTGATAACATTGATTTATCATATGGTTTAATTACAAGTTGACGTGCTTCCGGAACTGTAATTTGTGCCATTTGATTAATTGGTGTTGGCATTCCATAATAATCTACTTGAATATTATCTAATAATGCTGCACTTGCGCGTCCAGTACGTAATACTGAAAACTCACGTTTTAAAGAATCAATTGCTTTACTCATTCGAGTATCTGCGTTTGTTAATACACTTTTAGGCATAATTATCTCCCTTTCACGATTGTTCCGATTTTTTCTCCGGCTACAGCCTTTTTAATATTACCAGACTCATTCATATTAAAAACTAATAATTCAATATCATTATCCATACATAAAGAAGCCGCTGTAGAATCCATTACCTGTAACCCTTGATTTAAAACTTCTAGATATGATAACTCATCATATTTAGTTGCTTCTTTATTATAACGTGGATCATCATTATATACACCATCTACGCCATTCTTTGCCATTAAAATTGCATCTGCATTAATTTCTGCTGCGCGTAAAGCAGCTGTCGTGTCTGTTGAAAAATATGGATTTCCAGTTCCACCACCAAAAATAACGATACGTCCCTTTTCTAAATGGCGGATAGCACGACGACGAATATAAGGCTCTGCAATTTGATTCATATGAATAGAAGTTTGCGTACGTGTTTGAATCCCACATCCTTCTAACGCGTTTTGCAACGCCAGTGCATTCATTACGGTTGCTAACATTCCCATATAGTCAGCACTAGATCGTTCCATTCCCATTTCGCTGGCAGTTTTCCCACGCCAAATATTACCTCCACCGACGATAATTGCAATTTCTACACCTATTTCATATGCACTTTTAATTTGTAGTGCAATCTGTTGCACGGTCTCAGCATCAATACCAAACCCTTTTCCTCCTGCTAAAGCTTCACCGCTTAGCTTTAAAACAACGCGCTTGTAAGCCGCCATCAGGACACCCACTTTCCATAACCTTTTAAATTCGAAACAAGGGACACAGAAATGTGCCCCCTAAATATAAATGGTAATTATGCGCGAACTTGGCTCATTACTTCTTCAGCGAAGTTTGCAACAACTTTCTCAATTCCTTCTCCAACTTCTAATCGGATAAATAATTTGATTGTTGATCCATTATTCTTAGCATATTTAGCAACAGTAACATCTCCATCTTTAACAAATGGTTGTTCTAACATACATACATCTGCTAAGAATTTACGGATACGACCTTCTACCATTTTTTCAACGATATTAGCTGGTTTTCCTTCATTTAATGCTTCTTGAGTTAAGATTTCACGTTCTTTAGCTACAACTTCAGCAGGAACTTGATCAACAGTTAAATATTGTGGGTTAATAGCTGCTGCATGCATAGCTGCGTCCTTAGCAACTTCTTCTTTTCCTTCAACAACTGTTAATGCTGCAATACGTCCTCCCATGTGTAAGTAAGAACCAAAGAATTCGTTATCTGCTTTTTCAACAACTGTTAAACGACGTAACGTAATTTTTTCTCCGATTGTTGATGTTGCTTCGATTAACATTGCATCTACTGTTGTTCCATCAACTTCAATTGCTAATGCTTCTTCAACATTTGCTGGTTTGTTAGCTACTAAGATTTTTCCTAATTTATCTAATAATGATAAGAATTGTTCATTCTTAGCAACGAAGTCTGTTTCTGAGTTTAACTCAAAAATAACTGCTGTATTACCATCGATTGCTACTGAGCATAATCCTTCAGCCGCTACACGATCTGATTTTTTAGCTGCTTTTGCGATTCCACGTTCACGTAACCAATCGATTGCAGCTGACATATCTCCATTTGTTTCTACTAATGCTTTTTTACAGTCCATCATTCCTGCACTAGTTTTTTCACGTAATTCTTTAACCATAGCCGCTGTAATTGCCATTATGATTCCTCCTAAGATTTTAATAAAAGTTTAACACCACTTATCGTTGTATCTTTTTGATAATAACAAAAAAACACAAATATTGCAAGCTATTACAATCTTCTTTTTAAAATGAATTCATCTTAAATCATTCATCTATATTCTAGAAGATTTATCTTATATTTATTCATTAAATATAAAACAACTTATTTATTACACATTTTCAAAAAAAATACCTTTAACTCTAATGAGAAAAAGGTATTCATTATCAAATTACTCAGCTACTACTGCTTCTTCAACTACTTCTTCAGTAGCTACTTCTTCAGCAGATCCTTGATTTACTTCAATGATTGCATCAACCATTTTACCAACAATTAAACGTACCGCACGGATAGCGTCATCGTTAGCTGGAATTACATAATCAACATCTTCAGGATCACAGTTTGTATCAACAATACCGAATACTGGAATGTTTAATTTACGTGCTTCTGCAATTGCAATACGCTCTTTACGAGGATCAATTACGAAGATTGCGCTTGGTAATTCTTTCATATCACGGATTCCGCCTAAGAATTTATTTAAACGATCCATTTCTTTGCGTAATGTGATAACTTCTTTTTTAGGTAATACATCAAATGTACCATCTTGCTCCATTGTTTCTAATTCTTCTAAACGAGCAATACGAGCTTGGATAGTTTTAAAGTTTGTTAAAGTTCCACCTAACCAACGTTGGTTAACCCAGAATTGTCCTCCACGGATTGCTTCATCTTTAACAGCTTCTTGAGCTTGTTTTTTAGTTCCTACGAATAAAACACGTCCACCATCTTTTGCGACTTCTTGTAAAGCGTAATAAGCTTCATCTAATTTTTTAGCTGTTTTTTGTAAGTCGATGATGTAAATTCCATTACGATCAGTGTAGATGTATTTTTTCATTTTTGGGTTCCAACGACGTGTTTGGTGTCCGAAGTGTACCCCTGCTTCTAACAATTGCTTCATTGAGATAATAGCCATTGTAAGTTCCTCCTAAGTTCGAATTTGTTCGGCCGCCACATCTTTCAACACAAATTGCCACTATCATAAATAGCACTAGACAATTCGCTCCAGATGTGTGTGTATTTTTATGCCGTTTATAAATTTATCATACTTCGTCTTTTTTTTCAACTATCTTTCAAATTTTTTTATTTCTAAAATAAAATTTCAAGCAAATCCCTCATCATTAAAAACCTTGAGCGAGTTAATGACAGTCTTTCCTTTTCTACTACAATAAAAGCTATTCGTCAGGGGTTAGATGCTTCCTCTTAGATATGAATCAAATAATTTATCACGTTTTACTACCATCTATCCGTCTAAAACCTTATAAACTGCACCAAAAGTATATCCCCTAAAAGCGTCCTGCACCATATGATTACCCTTTTTCGAATTTTAAATAGACAGAAACCTTCATTTACTATAATTAGAAAAAAACTTTCCTTATCAGAAAGTTTTCGGTTCATCCATTTCTTTATTTATAATATTCTAAGTCTGCGTTATCAGCCACACAAATAATTGTTTGTAGTAAAAACGGTGGAAAATTCAATTGACTCGTTTTTATTGTACGAGGTTCACCCACAACCTTCGCACATCGAATACCATCTTGCGTTAAAACAAGCACATATTGCCCCCTATTTATATCCGTTTGCATTACCGCATATGTATAAAAACCACTATATCCTTTAAATTGAACTTCGATTACAGTGACCCATTCATCTACTAATTTTTCCCCCAACACTATCTGTCCATCCCTATCTTCGCAAATTTGCGACTGTTCAGAGTTTGGTATTAATAAGTAAATCAATATCCCTAATCCAATTAAAAAGATGATAATAATGCCACTCACTAGTAAAATTGCTTGCACAATATATCACCCCGTAAATTAATGTCTCTCTTTCGTTCTAAATAAATTTTATCGAATATTGCTAGCAAAATCAACCACTTATATCTTTTTTTCGTTATTTTATGACATTATTTTTGTAGTACTCTCCTTATATCTCAATAACTAATTATAATATCCCCACTTCCGACCTTTTTATACTTTTTAATGAAAAAAGCATCCCATAGATTAAACCTTCTATCTAACCTATGAGATGCCTATTATGATTTAAATTGGTTATTCTTTAATTGTCTTTGACGTTTCCGTTAACGATGCAATCAACCCACTAACATTTTGAATTTCAGATGGAATAATTAACTTCGTTGCCTGTCCTTCAGCTACCTGCGCCAATGCCTCAAATGATTTTAACGTTAATACTTCCGTAGTTGGTTGTGCCTCATTAAGCATCTTTAACCCTGCTGACGTTGCCTCTTGAACTTTTAAAATAGCTTCCGCTTCCCCCTCTGCTTTACGAATAGCAGCTTCTTTTTCTGCTTCTGCCGCTAAAATCATCGCCTGCTTACGTGCCTCTGCTTCAAGGATTTGCGATTCTTTGAGCCCTTCTGCTTTTAAAATGGCTGATGTCTTTTCCCCTTCTGCCTGTAAAATTTTCTCTCGTCTCTCACGCTCAGCACGCATCTGTTTCTCCATAGCAGCCTGAATATCTTCCGGTGGAATAATATTTTTTACTTCTACCCGATTAATTTTGATTCCCCATGGATCCGTTGCTTCATCCAATACAGCACGCATACGTGAATTAATAATATCCCTTGAGGTCAATGTCTCGTCTAATTCCAATTCCCCAATAATATTACGCAATGTTGTTGCCGTAAGATTTTCAATAGCTGCAAATGGGTTACTAACTCCGTATGTAAATAATTTAGGATCCGTAATTTGAAAAAATACAACCGTATCAATCTGCATCGTAACATTATCTTTAGTAATGACTGGTTGTGGTTTAAAATCAATCACCTGTTCTTTTAATAATACTTTATTTGCAACACGGTCCATAATAGGAATCTTAACGTGTAAACCGACGTTCCATGTTGCTGCATAAGCCCCAAAACGTTCAATAACGTAGGCATTTGCCTGAGGTACAACTTTAATATTTGCCATAACTAAAATAATCATCACAATGATAATAGCCAATATAAAATAAAGCATAATTTTCATCTCCTTCCTTCTATTTAACGATGATCGTAACCCCTTCAATTCTTAAAACAGTCACAATAGCACCTTCGGCGTAAGTCTGTTTACTTTCAGACATAGAGCGCCAAAATTTCCCTTCCAGCTTCACCTCACCCGCTACATACGGAAGAATTTCTTTAGTAACAACGGCTTCTTTACCAATCAAGTCATCAAGATTCGTCTTTTCCTTTCCAACCTTCAACATACCAACCGCAAATTTTCTCGTTTTTACAATCAAGATTAAAGAGGTTGCAAGAAAAATAAAAATTTGAATCATAACCGAATCAATAAAAATAGAGGTAAGCATAGCGGCCAACGCTCCAATAGCAAACCAGATAGAAACTATCCCTAGCGTCATTGCCTCAATAATACCAAAAATAGTAGCAAGTAAAAACCATAACCACGGTAAAGGAATAGTTAAACCTACACTTAATAAACTAGCCATTTCCCCTCACTCCATTCTAACCACTACTCTTCCATTATAGCTAATCAACCGTCCATTTAGTACTCTTCCTCAATACTATTTTTCACTTTTTCTTGCTCTAGGATGTGCGACCGCATAAGCCTGTTTAAGGTGCTCCTTCGAAACGTGAGTATAAATTTGCGTACTTGATAAATGCTCATGTCCAAGTAATTCCTGCACAGCTCTTAAATTTGCACCATGATTCAGTAAATGCGTTGCAAATGTGTGCCGAATCATATGTGGGGCAACCTTAATATGCATGGCAGTATTCCGAGTTAACCTCTTTAAAATATCACGAACGCCTCTGTCAGTTAATGGAAACCCAAGGTGATTTAAAAATACAACATCTGTTTCAATATGTGACTTATTCAATAATTGGTTTCGTCCCACTTTTAGATAGCATTGCATCGATTCCACAGCAAAATCTCCAAGTGGAACATACCGGTCCTTTTTCCCCTTTCCGTGCACCAATAACATCCCTGTCTCAAAGTCAAACTGGCTTATAGTGAGATTACAGCATTCCGAAACCCGTATTCCGGTTGCATATAAGAGCTCTAACAATGCATAATTGCGGCTTCCTAGTACAGTTGATCGATCGATTCCTTCGAACAATGCTACCATTTCTTCCTCATATAAAAATTTAGGCAACACCTGTCCTCCCTTCGGTGCCTTAATAATTGAAAAGGCATTGGAAGAGACGACCCCTTCCTTCAGTAAAAAATAATAATAGGAACGCAAAGACGATAACTTTCGACTTACCGTATGACGATTCAATTTTTGTAAGTAACATTCATTAAGATAACTCCTAACATCACCGTATTCCACATCAAAAGGGGGGATAGATTCCTTCTCGCAAAATAACGTCCATTCGACTAAGTCCTTTTGATAATTTGAAATTGTATGCATCGAGTACCTCTTCTCATACATCAGGTATTCCAAATATTTATGAATCAGCTCCTCCACTTTAACCCTCCTTTATGCCAAAGAAAACAGTACCTTCCGTACTGTTTTCTTTACCACCTTCTATAGTAACTCTTTACATTCCTTAATTTTTTCGATAGCACGTGCTGCATACATTGCTTTCTTTTCTTTTTTCTTCACACGACCCTCTAAATCTAAAAACAGCCCAAAATTAGCATTCATCGGTTGAAATCCATCACAAGAAGTATGCGTAATGTAGTAAGCCATTGATCCCATCGCCGTTTCCCTTGGGAATTCAATTAGCTCTTCACCCAACATATACTTCGCCATATTGATCCCTGCAATCATTCCCGATGCAGCCGATTCAACATAACCTTCCACTCCCGTTAATTGACCTGCAAAGAACAAATCATCACGTGTCTTAAATTGATAAGTCGGACGAAGTAGTACCGGAGAATTAATAAACGAATTTCGATGCATCACTCCATAACGGACAATTTCAGCATTTTCAAGTCCTGGGATCATTTGAACAATACGTTTTTGTTCCCCCCATTTTAAATGCGTTTGGAATCCAACTAAATTATAAAGCGTTCCCGCCGCATTATCCTGTCTTAATTGAACGACGGCATACGGTGTTTGTCCTGTCTTTGGATCTTCAAGGCCTACTGGTTTCATTGGACCAAATAAAACTGTTTGTCGGCCACGTTTTGCCATTACCTCAATTGGCATACATCCTTCAAAGAAAACTTCTTTTTCAAATTCCTTAACCGGAACCACTTCTGCATTAACTAAAGCCTCATGCCAAGCATTAAACTCCTCTTCAGACATCGGACAATTTAAGTAGGCAGCCTCACCTTTATCATAACGAGACTTTAAATAAACTTTATCAAAGTTAATAGAATCCTTTTCAATAATAGGCGCTGCGGCATCATAGAAATAAAACGAATGATGTCCTGTCATTTCACGAATATATGCGCTTAAAGCATCACTTGTTAACGGACCTGTCGCCACAATCGTCGGCCCATCGGGGATTTCCGTTAACTCTTCTCGAATAACTTCCACATTAGGGTGTTGACTTAAATAATCTGTAATTTGTCCTGAAAAGCCTTCACGATCGACGGCAAGGGCTCCTCCTGCAGGTACAGCATTAGCATCTGCTGCCTTCATAATAAGTGAATCTAAAATTCGCATCTCTTCCTTTAAAACACCGACCGCATTAGCTAAACCGTCTGCACGCAATGAATTTGAACATACTAATTCTGCAAAATTTTGCGTATGATGAGCTGGCGTATTTTTTACTGGACGCATTTCATATAGCTTAACTTGAATTCCACGTTTAGCAAGCTGGTAAGCTGCCTCCGAACCTGCTAAACCTGCTCCAATGACATTTACATATTTCATTTATACTAGCCTCCTACAAGTTGCGACTGAATATTTCATTACAACTGAAAATTATATCATAAATTCAATCAACTGCTAAGCCCCTTTCGGTGCCCGACTCCTTCACCGACTATCGGTTCATACTTTATAAAATACCCTTGAAAACCCCACCTTTTAAAAGGTGGGGTTGAGATTAATCCTCTTTATAATCACATTCCTTATTTGAACACTGAACCTCATTTTTCTTTCCTTTGACCACAAGTAGTTGCCCACACTTCGGACATTTTTTATCAATCGGCTTATTCCAAAGTGCATAATCGCACGCTGGATATTTATCACATCCATAAAAAACTTTTCCACGACGTGTTTTCTTTTCAACGATCTCTCCCGTTTCACACTTAGGACACTTCACTCCAGTTGAAACAGGGGCCGCTTCCTCTTTCGCTTCTTTTTTTATATATTTACACGTCGGATATCCGCTACAAGCGACAAATTCACCGTAACGCCCACGACGAATAACGAGCGGGCTTCCGCATTCTGGACACTCTTCCCCTATTTCAACAGGGGCAATTTTCTCCATATTTTTCTGTGCCTCTTCAAGCATTGGCATAAAATGATCGTAAAACATTTTCAACTCATCATACCATACTTTTTGACCTTTAGAGATTTCATCGAGGTTATTTTCCATTGCGGCCGTATACTCGACGTTGATAAACTCTGAAAAAAACTCGGCTAACTTGTCACTTGTTAAAATACCTTGATCAGTAGGTTTAAATTTTTTATCCTCTAGCATGACATACCCACGATTTTTCAAGGTTTCCATCGTTTGCGCATATGTAGATGGACGGCCAATTCCTAACTCTTCCATTTCTTTAATCAATTTTGCCTCACTATAACGTGCTGGCGGTTGAGTAAAATGTTGCTGTGGTTCGATGTCTACGAGGGCTAATGTATCCCCTACATTTAGACGCGGTAAAGCTGCATTTTTCGTTTCCTCATAACTATAAACACGTAAATACCCATCAAAAACTAAGACCTGACCATTAACACGAAATAAATAATCATTCGAGCGAACCTCAATTGTTGTTGCTTCTACGGTAGCACTTTTCATCAAACTCGCAACCGCACGCTCCCAAATTAATTTATATAAACGCAATTCATCGCGTTTTAAATACGGCTTCATCTCTTCAGGTGTTCGGGAAACAGATGAAGGACGGATTGCCTCATGGGCCTCCTGTGCATTTTTCACTTTTTTTGTACTCGTTGCTGTTGTTTTAACGTAGTTCGTTCCATAATTTTTTTTAATAAATGATTTTGTTGCATCGATGAAGTTATCAGCTAATCTCGTAGAATCCGTTCGCATATAGGTAATTAATCCGACTGTTTCTGAACCTATATTAATCCCTTCATATAACTTCTGAGCAATCGTCATCGTTTTCTTCGCGTTATATCCAAGCTTACTTGCCGCTTCCTGTTGAAGCGTTGAAGTAATAAATGGAAGTTTGGGTTGTTTTAATTTATTCTTTTTTTCCACCTTTTCTACAACATAAGGGTCTGAAAGCTCCGCCAAAATAGCCTTAACTTCATCCTCGTTCGCAATTGAAATCTTTTTATTTGCTTTTTTCATAAGTTCAGCTTCAATTTTGGCACTTTGTCGTTCAAACATCGCATGAATCGACCAATACTCTTCACTTTTAAACTTTTGAATCTCTTTTTCACGTTCAACAATAAGTTTTAGAGCCACCGATTGAACACGACCTGCACTTTTACTCTTAATCTTACTTTGTAACAATTTACTTAACTTAAAACCAATAATACGATCAAGTATACGTCGGCTCTCTTGGGAACGAACTAAATCCATATCAATCGCTCTCGGATGTTTAAAAGCCTCTAAAATAGCGTCTTTTGTAATCTCATTAAAGACGACACGTCGCTTTAAATCAACATCCAGTCCAAGAACATCTGCCAAATGCCAACTAATCGCCTCCCCTTCACGGTCGGGGTCGGTAGCTAGATAAACGGCATCTGAATTTTTAGCAGCCTGTTTTAATTCTTTTATAATTTTGGATTTTCCAGTCACATTTTTATAATTTGGCTTAAAATGATCCTCAACATCCACTCCTAAACCACCCGGTCCAGTCGTTGCTAAATCACGAATATGTCCGACGCTCGATAAAACCGTATAGTCCGATCCTAAATAATTTTCAATCGTTTTGGCTTTAGCAGGCGACTCTACTATTACTAAATTTTTCCCCATACCTATCACCTTTTCTATCTCAATAACTAACCCAGCTATTCTTTAACTGAGCGCTTTCTCATCTATTATTCGACTCTATTTATAAACTATTCACTAGTTATTAACAATAAACAGTCAAAATAAAACACAAAAAATATTACTGCTTTCCTCTCCTCTTGTCAATCATTTCATTAGAAATTTCATAGAAAGAATCCATTCTTTTTCATTTTTTTACTCTTTTTTCTTTTCTATTCAACACAGCGTTTAATAATTTCCAGAATTATCATATTGTTAGCACAGTCATTCTACAATTTTTTGCACTTAGGCCGATGACCCCTCACTTTTAAATCACCAAGTACAACTTCTACATATGGTTTAACCAAGAAAAAATTTCACTGCAATTTAAAAAACAATGTGCGCCATAGCGAATTAACTCTAAACATCCCCTTGATGAATGAACATTGTACGAAGCGGGCAACGCATAAACAACCTTTCCAACATCAATTTGGCCTTTTAATGAATTTAATCGATAATCGCCTTTCGTCATTTCTATAACAATTAAAACATCACTTAAAGCTTGTAACAAGTGATGCGCTCTATTAAATCGTTGAGCAGACGGGGAAACACCTGGGGGATACTCTGTTAATACCAAGTGCCCCTTTATTAATTGATAATATAAATCGTAGTTTTCTCGAGGGTAAATAACCCAAAAACCAGAGGGCAAAATAGCAATCGTTTTCCCCTCTTTAGTAGCTATTGAATGCGCAACTGTTTCAATCCCGAGTTGTAAATTTCCTACAAGAGTAATTCCCTTATCTAGAAGTTGAAAGCCTAGTTTACGTGCCTCACCTATCCCTGTTTGAGAAGGTCTTTGATTTCCAATTAAAGCAACCCTTTTTCCCTCTAACAAGTTTGGATTCCCCTTGTAATAAAGAACAAATGGAGGAGCCGGCATCTCTTTATAACACTCTGGGTATTCCGGATCTAAGATTGTTAAAACTGATATATTTTTTATCTGCTTTAAACACTCCTTCACCTGATTTTCAGTTATTTGCGTTAACATTTTATCTTGTATCAAAAAATCATACATTTCCTTCCAATTACCTTTTTTTAAAATACTAAGTGTAATTAACTTTTCACGTATATTCATGTTTATCACCCAATATACTATACGAAGAAGGCAATCCCTTTCCTTTTCTAAACAAAAAAAGATTACATTTTCGTAATCTTTTTTTGTTTAGAGCGTATAGGTTCAAACGATTTACGGTGCTCCGCTACGATTCCATAATCCTCTATCGCTTGTAAATGTTCCTTCGTTCCATATCCTACATGGCGTTCAAACCCGTAATTCGGATATTTTTCCCCTAAGTCCTTCATATAGGCATCCCGCGTTACCTTTGCTACGATACTAGCCGCGGCAATTGAAACACTCTTTGCATCGCCCTTTATAATTGAGGTTTGCGCAATGTTCACCCGAGGCAATTGAATGGCATCCAGTAACAGGTGTTGTGGTTGCTGTTGCAAATGATTAATCGCCCGTTCCATCGCTAGCTTCGTTGCTTCATAAATATTCAGACGATCTATTTCTTCACTGGTACAGATTCCTACCCCTATTCCAATCGCATGTTTTTGTATCTCCTCGTAAAAATATTGACGCTTTGCCTCTGATAATTTTTTTGAATCATCAATTCCGAACAACCAACAATCAGTTGGTAAAATAACGGCCGCCGCCACAACAGGTCCTGCTAATGGCCCTCGTCCTACCTCATCAACACCAGCTATCAAATCAATACCATTATAACGAAGCTCATTCTCATAGATAGACATTGTAATAAATTTTTGAAATTCATCGTACTCTCGTTGAACCTTTTTTTCATACTGTCTAACTAATCTCTGAACCCCTATACGGTTATCCTCTTTTAACTTCTCCAAAATAGAATCTTCAACGATATCTTGTTGTAAGAGATTTTTTATCTCACTTATTGTATAATTTTCCATCCGTTAGTCGCTCACCCTTCTAAATCACTAGAAATCATATCTTTAACCCATCGGATTTATATTATCAACTTTCCGATGCTCACTAAATGATGCTAAAATTCACCCTCCTATTTTAACATCATTCCTAAAAGGATTCTAGACTATTTTCCTCGTTTTTATAAAATCCCCCTAAAAGTAAACGATTGTTTCGGATCACCCCCTACGAAAAAGGCCTTAATTACTATCTAATAGTAAATTAAGGCCTCTCTACTAATCCTCTTTTTTAATATCTATCGGACGCTCAAAAGATAACCGCCCTAACTTTAATCCTCGAATTTCACGGAGTAAAATTTCATAAACTTTATCATAATCTACATAGCCACCCGATTGTAAGAATCCGCGTTTCCGACCGATTTCCTCCAAAACAGCAACCTTATCATCAAATTCTCCACTTAAATGATAGCGTTCAATCAATCGCTCCGGATAATTATTTATTAAATAGTCCAATGCATATAAAATAATATCATCTAGGTGCAAAATTGTATCTTTAATTGCCCCAGTTACTGCTAGATTATAACCTACTCGTTGATCTTCAAATTTTGGCCATAAAACACCCGGTGTATCAAGCAATTCTAATTCCTTTTCAACCTTGATCCACTGTTGCGCTTTCGTCACACCTGGGCGATCTCCCGTTTGGGCCGCTTTTCGTTTAGCTAAATTATTTGTTAACGTTGATTTACCTACGTTAGGAATTCCCAAGATCATCGCTCGAATAGGACGTGGGCGTAACCCTTTAGCCTTTTCTTTCTCAAATTTTTCTTTTAAAATCTCCTTTGAAGCTTCAACGATTTGTTTAATCGCATTTTGGTGAAGAGCATCAACGGTGATGACTGGTTGATTTTGCTGCTTAAAGTAGTTCACCCACTGTTGTGTAACGGTTGCATCTGCAATATCAGCTTTATTTAAAATAATCAATTTAGGCTTATGCTTTATGATTTCATTCATCATTGGATTACTCGATGAATAAGGAATACGAGCATCTAATAATTCATAAACAATATCTACTAATTTTAATTTTTCTTGTATTTGACGACGGGCCTTTGCCATATGTCCTGGAAACCATTGTACTGTCATCGTGTCACTCCCTAGGTTGTTTTTACTATTAGATTATCCTGATATGAACATTTCATTCCCACCCTAATAACTTAATTGTCTCTATGATCCATCCATTGCGCCCCAACTACATGACCTAATATTTGATTTTCATGGATAAGCCCAATTTGCCGACTATCCACGCTTAGCGGGCGATTATCACCAAGGACCAGATAGTACCCCGGTGGAATTTTTTCACAAGATTGAAATTGACATACTTCTTGTAGTGTAAAATCCCAAGTAAAGGTATCCCCTGACTTGATATCTTTATCAAGATATGGCTCCGGTACAACTATCCCATCCACATATAGTTGATCTTCTACCACTTCTATACTTTGGCCAGGAAGTCCAATTATTCGTTTAACATAGTACTGTCCCTCACTGACCTCAAAAACAATAACATCAAAGGCCTTCGGTTCATAGCCTAACTTCCATAGAATTGCTGAATCACCATCTTGTAAGGTTGGCAACATTGACGCACCATCTACCTTTACTGGCGTAAATATAAAATGTTGAATCAATATGACCATTACTAATGCAATTAAAAATGTTTTTCCCCAATAAAATCCAAACCGTAATACCCTAACTCTCATATTACTTTCCCCCTTAGTAAGTCCCCCTATTCTATCCTAATTTAATCAATTATTCAATCGGCCCAAAACTTGATAATGGCCACTGAATCCAAACCGCCTTTCCTAAAAGCTGATCCTTATGAACCAACCCAATATCCCGACTATCCCGACTATGTGGGCGATTATCACCAAGGACCAAATAATAATCTTCTGGAATAACAGAACACTCATCAAATTGGCAAATGTCTTCTAAAGTAAAATCCTCAGTAAAAGAACCGCTATACGCTACAACACTTTTCCCTCTTTGTAGATAATTTTCCATAACAGGTTGGTTATCTACATACAATTGATCGTCATAATAAGAAACCGTTTGTCCAGGTATTCCAATGACCCGCTTAACATAATAGACATTAGGAGAATATTCAAATACTACCACGTCAAATGGCTTAGGTTGATACCCTAATTTCCACAAAATAACAGAATCCTCATCGTGCAGGGTTGGATACATAGAAGGCCCATCCACCTTTACCGGTGTAAAAACATATTTATGAACAAGTGTTACTATAATAAAAATAATAACAAATGTTTTTACCCAATCAAAAACTTCTCGCAGTATTTTTTTCATTCCCTTCACTCCACCAATCTATTTTTCACCTAGATTTATCATATGCTATCATAGTCCAAACCAACGGTGCTTATACATTTTACTGTTAATTTTACCATAAAAATGAATTAATAACAAAAAAAAGATGCCCCAAACCGGAGTTTTTTGGGCATCTTAGTTGCAATTGAGGTAAGTGTGTTAAAATTCTAAAATTATCGACGCTCTTTAATACGAGCTGCTTTCGCTGATAAGCTACGGATGTAGTTAAGTTTTGCACGACGAACTTTACCACGACGAGTAACTTCGATTTTTTCAATAATTGGTGTGTGTAATGGGAATGTACGTTCTACACCACATCCGAAAGAGATTTTACGAACTGTGAATGTTCCGCTAATTCCTTTACCATTTTGACGTTTTAATACTAAACCTTCGAATACCTGAACGCGCTCACGGTTACCCTCTTTAATACGAACGTGTACACGTACGTTATCTCCTGCGCGGAATTCTGGTAAATCTGTTTTTAAATATGATTGTGTTAATTCATTGATTAATTGTTGACTCATTAATCTCACGCTCCTTCATTACGCAAGTTCATTCAATTAGATCATCTAATTCAGCGGAACCTGGGGTAGTGCTCTTTGGCACGTTTGAAATCATACCATATTATTTTTACTAATTCAATGGATTTTGAGTGAATATTCGCAAAATTCTTCTTTTTTTGATTTCTAGCTCTTAAAATAAAGCTTTTTTTCCTTTTATTTAGTAACACATCTTAATTTTCCATTTATAAAATTCACAGATAAATCACAGATTTAATCATTTTTTAACGCTTTAAATTGATCAATGAGTTGTTTTTCTTTCTCCGTTAATGACCGAGATTCTAGTAAATCTGGACGGCGTTGATAAGTACGGTAAAGTGATTGTTCATGACGCCACTGTTCAATCCTTTTATGATTACCTGAAATTAGCACCTCTGGAACTACCATTCCCCGAAAGTCAACCGGACGAGTATACTGGGGAAATTCAAGTAATCCTGTTGAAAATGAATCATCTTCATGAGATTCTTGCTTTCCTAAAACATCAGGTAACAAACGAACAACGGCATCCGTCATCACCATGGCAGCAAGCTCCCCACCCGTTAATACGTAATCACCTAAAGATAATTCGTCCGTAACTAAATATTCACGAATTCGCTCATCGAATCCTTCATAATGTCCACAGATAAAAATGAGATGTTCCTCTTTAGATAACTCTTCTGCTTTCGATTGGGTGAATCGCTCGCCTTGAGGACACATCAATATAATCCGTGGCTTCGTCTCTCCAGCCTGACACACTGATTCAACTGCATCAAAGATTGGCTGGGCTGTCAATAGCATTCCAGCACCACCACCATAAGGATAATCGTCCACCTTTTTATGTTTATTTTCGGAAAATTCTCGAAAATTTACGGTGTTTAATTCAACAGCGCCACTCGCTTGTGCCCTTTTTAAAATGGAATCATTAAAAACCCCTGTAAACATTTCTGGAAATAAAGTTAAAACATCTATTTTCATTATAATAACCCTTCTAACACATTAATTGTTACTTTTTTTGACTCGATGTCTACTGATTTTACAACATCTTCAATGTAAGGAATCAGCGCATCTTTCTGACCTGGACGTTTCACAACCCAAACATCATTCGCTCCTGTTTCAAGAATTTCACTAATCTCTCCAATCACTTCATCATCCGTTGTCACTACTTGACACCCGATAATCTCGAAGTAATAAAATTCATTTTCATCGAGTTCGTCTAACTCGTCCGCCGAAACTAATAATGCACACCCTTTAAACTTTTCAACATCGTTGATGGAATTAAGATGTTTAAACTTTAACAAATCGGCCCCTTTATGAACACGATGAGTAGCCACTGTTACCTCAATATGATCGCCATTAAAATCAATCACTAATTGGCTTCCCTTCTTAAATCGATCTTCTTTAAAATCACTATTTGAAATAACTTTAACTTCCCCTTGAAGGGCATGTGTATTAACAATTTTGCCAACCTGTAAAAAATCCATAACCTAAACCTCCTATAATAAACAGGGCCTCTTATTTCAAAGTAAGCCTTTATATCTCTATTATAGCATATCGTCGATAAACTCATACAAAAACCTCCATAAACATTCAAATCCCACCTACCGTTGGACATTCTATCCCCAATCACCTTAAAATAAGCGCATGCTAAGGCGAATGAGGAGGGCTTGTCTTCAAAAATTTACAAAACCATAGAAAAATTCTTAAAAAGAGTGTCTCTTTTGCCATATTTTATTTCCTATTTGGATATGTTATAATATCCATAATTATCAAATTTATAGGAGGGATTTTATGAATTTACGTCTAACAAAATCAACTGTCTTAATTTTCACGTATATTTTTGCGATGTTTTTATTACCTTATTTATCTTGTCAACTACTTGCTAAGATTTGTACAAGCGAAATTGATATTCAGGTGTATGCCAATTTAATCTCTTACCTTGTCCTCGTGGTTGTTTCACTCTTATTCTTCGGATCAGAACTCTCTAAACAATTCAAACAAATTGTATCGGCTAAACACTTCATTAAACATATTTTTATCGGCTGGCTACTCTTATTTATTTCATCCTATATTGCGAGCTTCCTCATTATTTTCTTTACTCAATCGTCAGATTCTTCAAGCAATCAACAAGTCATCACGGATTTAATGGCATTTCATCCAATTTTAATGGGGGGAATGACCATTTTATGCGCCCCACTTGTTGAAGAGGTAGTTTTTCGATTAACTGTAATGAGAGGATTACTTAAATATCCTTGGATTGCGATTTTACTAAGTAGTTTCTTATTCGGACTCATTCACGTCATTAGTTCATTATTCATTGGTGATTTTGCAGATTGTATCTATATTATTCAATACATGGCTATGGGATGCGCTCTTGGGTATGTCTATTATCGTCATCAAAACATTTGGTATTCTATCGGTGTTCACGCTATTCAAAATACATTATCAACCGTTATGGTTATTCTTCTTTCACTTTTAACAGCATAAATACCACCACAAAAATGGGCCCCTCAAATTGAGGGGCCCATTTTATTAAATCTAATAGATAAACAATCCAAGCTGATAAACAATTAAACTCACAACATAGGCAACTATTAATCCGAAGGAAATCATTAACAGGGTTGTCTTAATTGACTTTGTTTCTTGATACATGACCCCTACGGTCGACAGACACGGAATATAAAGTAACGAAAAAACGAGGAAACTAAATGCCTGTAGTGGTGTAAATAAGTTTAAAATTCCTATTTCGGCCCCGCAGATAATCAACATAGACGAGGCGACTAATTCTTTGGCTAAAAATCCCACCACTAAACTACTCGTTGCCTGCCAGGTTCCAAATCCAAGTGGGATAAATAGAGGTGCTAAAAGGCCCCCTAGTATGGCCAAATAACTTTGATCACCCGCTACATGCAACCCTGAGGGTCCCATCTCTTGAAGCAACCATAATAACACAGAACCAAGTACAATAAATTTTCCCGCCGTATGCAGAAAATCATTTCCACGACTTAATGTTTGGCCCATTAAGTTTTTAAACTGTGGCGCACGGTAAGGCGGAACCTCTAAAATAAACTGACTTTGAGTTTTCTTAAAAATCGATACAGATAATAACTTAGCACTTAACAAGGCAACAATAATCCCCAATAAATAAAGCCCCATAATAATGAATGATTGTGATTTTTTAAAAAATAGGCCCACGAATAAAACGTAAACCGGTAACCGAGCCGAACATGACATAAATGGAATGACCATCATCGTCTTGATTCTTTCAAACTTATCAGGAATGGTTCGAGTTGCCATAATAGCGGGAACATTACATCCAAAACCAGTAATAAGTGGAACGATTGCTTTACCATTTAAACCGAATCCAGAAAAAATATAATCCATGACGATAGCAACCCGAGCCATGTATCCCGTCGCCTCCATAAGTGAGAGACAGAAAAATAAAATTAAAATTTGCGGAAGAAAGACAATGACTCCTCCTACCCCGGCTAAAACACCGTCAATTAAAGCCCCATAGATAAAGCCGTCTTCGGGAAGTCCTAGGGATAAAAGCATCGACGAGATAGTAGGTGTTACCCAATTCTCTAAAACAGCTGTAAATCCATCAGAAATTGGATTTCCGAGCCAATCAAACGTTAAAACATAAGTTACAAACATGAGAAATAAAAAAACAAACAAACCAAATACAGGATGTGTTAAATAGCGGTCGATAGGAGTCAATTTTACCTCATTCTCTACCTTAGCCCCGGGAATTGGTTTAATACAAGCCTGATAGACTTGATGAATCCATTCACGTCGTTTATTAAAAATTGCCCCCTTTAAAGAAAGAGCATCACCTGATTCAACAATTTGGCTCTCTGTTGTGCAAACAACCTGTTGAATCTTTTTCTTCTCTTCATCAGATAGAATGGAGTAAATTCCATCATTGCCCTCTAATGCTTGAATGGCAACCCAACGTTTATCCAACTGATTAACCGTCTGGGGAACTAATTCAATAATTTGGGTAATCGCCTTTTCAATGGTCAGTCCATAATATAGTCTAAACGGCTTTTTGACAGATAGGTGATCTAATCGATCCACGACCTGAGAAACTCCCTCACCTTTTCTGGCAGAAACTAAAACAAGTTCATTCGAAACATATTCATTAAATTTTTTTGTATCGAACGTTAATCCCTTTTTATTAAGAGCATCTATCATATTAAGTGTCATCATCATTGGCACATTTGCTTCAAGCAACTGAATCGTCAAATGTAAATTTCTCTTAAAGTGTGTCGTATCAATAATATTAATAAACCCATTATACGATTCATTTATAATAGCATACGTTACTACCCCTTCATCTTCACTACTCGGTGTCACGCTATAGGTTCCGGGTAAATCAATGAGCTCGGCCTTCTTGCCTTTAATGGATCCGACTAATTTATCAACCGTTACCCCGCTCCAATTTCCAACGTGAGCATTCGCCCCTGTTAGCGCATTAAATAATGTTGTTTTTCCAACATTAGGATTTCCAATCAACATAAAACGCAATCTTAAAACCTCCTCAATTATATCCTTTCAATCATAATTTTTGTGGCATCCTGTTTTCGGATACAAAAATCAACATCATCAATCGATATATAAAACAGTTGTCCAAAATTTAAAACACTTAATAGTGTCACCTCAGAGCCAATTGCAATCCCAACATCATATAAACGACGGCTAAAACTTTCAGATAACTCGTTAAATGATGTAATAATAGCACGGTCTCCCTTTTTTAATGTCGCTAACGTCATAGCCATTCCTCCTTTTTCGTCTTACATAACACCCGATAAGCCCCGAAAATTAGAGATTGTTTTCACAGTCAATCTCCCTTCTCCATGTTCGTGTCACCATCTGTCATCTAAAACAAGACATACTTTTAGTAGCTAATTAATACATTCATTATAGGTGATCAAAGATGAAAAATATCATGAAATCTGTTATTCTTCTTGCATTTCTTGCAATTCTTTTACTCCAACCAGCGCCCATAATTGCGGCGACTAAAACTGGTTTTTTAACATGGGCTGATAAGGTCATCCCATCGCTTTTCCCATTTTTTGTTTTAACACGCCTCATGGTGTACTACCAGGTTCCCCAACTCATTGGAAAACTATTAGCACCCCTTTTCAAGTACCTTCTTCATCTCTCGCCAATTACATTCTTTGTTATGTTAATGAGTATGATTAGCGGGAACCCATCCGGATCTAAAATGGCGCGGGATTATTACGACCAACGCCTCATCAGTGACCGTGAGATGGAAGGATTGATGTACTTTTGTAATTTTTCAAGTCCACTATTTATTTTAGGAACGGTCGGCGTGGTGCTTTATCAATCAACAACCATCGGATACCTTCTCCTTATCGCGCATCTCGTTGGATCATTAACCGTCTTTCTAGCATGCTATCCTTTATTACGTAATAAACATGCGCTAAGTCAGGTTAAAATCCAACTGCCTACCCAATCCTTCTCGTCCATTTTAATTGACTGTATTGAGGGAAGTTTACAAACTTTAATTCGTATCGGTGGAATTATTGTTTTCTTTTATATTATATCAGAGGCGCTGACAATCATCCACTTTACATCGTTCATCAGCACCCTTACTTCCCCCTTACTCACCTCAATCAATCTTTCATCTGCCGATCCACTGATTGCCGGAATTTTAGAGTTTACTCAAGGAGTCACAAAAGTTTCCCAATCTTCTGCCTCCTTACAAATTAAACTCATTCTAACTGCTTTCATTGTAGGATTTACAGGACTCTCTGTCCATACTCAAAGTTTTATGTTTGCTAAAAACTTAAAGATCCCTTATTTCAAATATCTTATGATGAGAATCCTCCATGGAACTACGAGTTCTATCATCATGGTTCTGTTGTCAAAAACCTATTTACTAGAAAACATCCATGTCTTCGCACCAATAGAACCATCCACTTATCCACTTCCTCATCCAACCATTTCAATCACACTTTTTCTTCTAGCCACACTCATCATTTTAAAGGTAGGACGTCTACTAAAACAAACATTCTTTACCTTTTCTAACTAACTGGCGTCCATTAAAAAAGCAGTCCGATAGGACTGCTTTTTTAATCTTTCTTTTTTAATTGTTGATACTTTTTTTCCAATTCCACTTGTACAAATGGGGGAACAAAACTTGACACATCCCCCCCAAATCTTGCAACTTCTTTCGTTGTCGATGAAGAGAGGAACATATTCTCCGCTTTTGTCATCAAAAAGACAGTTTCAATATCTGGTGCCAGTCGCTTATTCGTCGTCGCAATCTGAAACTCATACTCAAAATCTGTTACGGCACGTAACCCCCTTAAAATCGTTTTTGCCCCTACTTGTTTGGCAAAATCGACGATAAGTTGATCCGAGCATACCCTCACCTCTACACGTGGTAAATGAGCCGTTGCTTGCTTTAACAGAGCCACCCGCTCCTCAAGCGTAAATAATGTTTTTTTATTAATATTTTCTGCTACGGTGACATATAAATAGTCAAATAACTCGTAGCCCCTTTCAATCACATCTAAATGTCCATTAGTTACCGGATCGAAAGTTCCGGAATAAATTCCCACCTTATGCACGACCTCATTCCCCCACTTTCTCGCTATGATTCACGACGGTAAATAGTAATCGCCGTAATTCCGTAGACTTCTCGTTTACAAACTACAATATCTCCAACCGAATCATGAAGTTCATCCTCTTTCAGACACTCAGCCATAATAATTCCACCCGGACTTAATAATTCATGCTCATGAATAAATTCAATCAACTCATTAATTCGTTGTCCTTTATATGGAGGATCTAATAAAATAAGATCAAACTTTAATTCACGTTTGACTATAGCTTTTAACGCCTTAAAGGCATCATTTCGATAAATTTCAACTCGCTCATCTAATTTTAAATCTTTAATATTTTGCTTAATCGTCTGGATCGCTATATTTTCACGATCAACGAAAATAGCTCGTTCAATCCCACGACTTAATGACTCTATTCCAAGATTCCCACTTCCTCCAAAAAGATCTAGAGCAAGCCCTCCTTCAAAATACGGCCCTATAATATTAAAGATACTTTCCTTAACCTTATCTGTCGTCGGGCGTGTATTGGTCCCTTTAACAGCCTTGATACTGCGTCCTTTTAATGTACCAGCAACCACTCGCATCTTATCACTTCCTAATATTTTTGCTAATTTAATTGTATAAAAATTCTCGTTAATGTCAATATTATAATTGTAGCCAATCGGCTACTGTAAAATAATCCCCCCTATTCTTCTATCATACTTCTCCTCTCCCTTTCACATATGGTCAAAGTATGAATAATAAGCCGCCACTCCCCCTAGGCGGCTTATTTTTATTATATTGCTCAAAAAAAGATTGCCTGTCGGCAATCTTTTTTATATTAGAAACGGAAACCTCCACGTCCCTTTCCTTTTCCTTTTTTCCCTGAACCAGGTCCCATCATTCCAGAAAGCCCTGCTAACGGATTAGCCCCACCACGTTGCATCGCTGCGGCCATACGTTCCATTTGGCGTGGATCCATATTTGAAAAACGTTTCATCATTTTACGCATATCCGTGAACTGTTTAATTAATCGGTTAACTTCCGCAAGATCACATCCACACCCTTTAGCAATACGATTTTTTCGACTGGCATTAATTAAATCTGGATTTTTTCGCTCCTGCTCTGTCATCGAATAAATAATAGCTTCAACACGGGCCATTTGTTTAGGATCAATATTAATATCTTTCAATTGATTTCCAACTCCGGGAATCATTTTTAAAATATCTTCAAATGCACCGAGTCGTTTCATTTGCTTCATTTGTTTTAAGAAATCATTAAAATCATACGTTGCATTCATCATCTTATCTGCAAGCTTCATGCTCTCTTCTTCATCAAAGTTTTCTTGAGCACGTTCAATTAACGTCATGACATCTCCCATTCCCAAAATACGAGAAGCCATCCGTTCTGGGTGGAATACTTCTAATGTATCTAGTTTTTCCCCCATCCCCATAAACTTAATCGGAACATTCGTCATTTTACGAATTGATAGAGCTGCCCCACCGCGTGTATCCCCATCTAACTTCGTTAAAATAACCCCTGTCAAATCTAACTGTTGATGGAAAGATTCAGCGACATTAACTGCATCTTGCCCGGTCATCGCATCGACAACTAAGAGGATTTCCTGAGGCTTCACTAAAGCCTTAATTTCTTTTAATTCATTCATTAATGATTCATCAATGTGCAAGCGTCCAGCCGTATCAATAATCACTAAATCGTGACCATTTTCTTTGGCATAAGCAATTGCTTCAGCTGCAATGTCAACTGGATTCATGGATGTTCCTTTTTCGAAAACAGGAATATTTAATTGTTTCCCAATAGTTTTTAACTGATCGACGGCGGCTGGTCGATAGACGTCACAAGCTACTAATAATGGATTCTTCTTATCCTTTTTACGCAAATAAGTTGATAATTTACCTGTGTGTGTTGTTTTCCCGGCACCTTGAAGACCAACCATCATAAAAACTGCTGGCTTAGATGTACCGAAATTTAAATACTCTGCTTCATCTCCCATTAATTTAGTTAACTCTTCATTAACGATTTTAATAACCTGTTGTCCTGGGGTTAAGCTTTTTAAAACTGTCTCCCCTATAGCCTTTTCTTTCACTTCTTTAATGAATTCACGTACTACTTTAATGTTAACATCCGCTTCAAGTAAGGCTAAACGCACCTCTCGCATCATGACATCAACGTCTTTTTCTGTTAATTTCCCTTTACGTGTCACGTTTTTTAACGCAGACTGTAAACGTTCTGATAATGTTTCAAATGCCATCAACTAAACCTCCTATATCCAACTGTATGAATCATCTATGATTTAAGCTACCGCTCATTCTATTTCGTCCGAAACATTTAAAATTTATTTTATTTCTTTTCTTAAAAGCAAGCGTGCCCTCTAACCAAATTAATCGAGCGCCTGTAACTCATCCATCCATTGTCTTAGTCGTTCATCGGTTAAATCGACTAAAATTTGTCCTATAATTTTTTCACGCGCCTCACGCTTACTTAGTAATTGTAATTTTTCCTCATACCCGTCAAGTAATTTTTCCGTACGTTTAATATTATCAAAGACGGCTGTGCGACTCACTTCAAATTGCTCCGCAATCTCACTTAATGATAAATCTTCCTGATAATATAATTCAAAATATAACTTTTGCTTCGCCGTCAACAATGCCTGATAGATATCGTATAATTCATTCATCCGATTAACCTTTTCTAGCACAGTTACACCCCCAGTCTATCTATCCAAAGTGATTCCGGCTCTTTTTCATACCCTCACCGAATACAATAAACCGAATACCTCATCAAACAGAAGGTCTTTTTCCCCTGTCATTTAAAAAGTCCTTAGCCCCGCTTCAACACGTGTATTATTTATACTATGATACAACGGAACGAAACGTTCCGTTGACCGATCAAAATGAAGTCGCATCAGACAGAAAAAATCAACCTTAATAAATGGATTTTCTTTTTATAAATTTATTGAGATTCTCGCTTATCAAATAAATCCGCAAACAATCCATAAATATACTGCTCAATATCAAATTGTACAAGGTCCTCAGGTTTTTCTCCAAGCCCAACGTATTTAATTGGAATTCCAATTTCGTTACGAATAGCCAGCACAATCCCACCTTTAGCTGTCCCATCTAATTTAGTTAAAACAATTCCAGAAACATCCGTAGCCTCTAAGAAAGCTTTCGCTTGGCTCATTCCATTTTGTCCTGTTGTAGCATCTACGACAAGTAATGTCTCGTGTGGGGCCCCTGGGACCTCTCTTTCAATGACACGTTTAATTTTTTCAAGTTCTTTCATTAAATTAACTTTATTTTGTAAGCGTCCCGCTGTATCGCATAATAAGACATCAACTTGGCGAGATTTTGCTTCTTTAATCGCGTCAAACATAACAGCAGATGGATCTGATCCTTCCTTAAGAGAAACAACGTCAACGTCTAAGCGATCTCCCCAAACTTGTAACTGTTCAATTGCTCCCGCACGGAATGTGTCTCCTGCAGCCAGTAAAACTGATTTTCCTTTTCCTTTTAACTGATGAGCAATTTTAGCGATTGACGTCGTTTTCCCAACTCCGTTTACTCCAACGAATAAGATAACCGTTAATCCCTCTTTATTCATTCTCAAATTAGAGTTAACAATTTCACCCTTTACATAAATTTCAAATAATTTATCTACCATTACTCGTTCAAGTTCTTCAGGTTTTGTTACGCCATACTCACGAACCGTATCTTTTAACTGATCGATAAAGTCCACCACCGTTGATACCCCAACATCGGCTAAAATAAAAATATCCTCTAATTCATCAAATAATTCATCATTCACATCTGAGTAGTTAGAAAAAACGGCCTGTAATTGTTTTAATAAACTTCCACGCGTTTTTTTCATTCCTTCTTTATAGTGTTTTTGTGCACGTAATTCTGTTTCAGATACTTCCTTATTTCCTAAAACGATCGATTTTAAGCGATCAAATAAACCCATGGAATTCACCTCAATCATTGTATTATCCTAATATAAATTACTACTTATTGTTACTCTACCATACTTTTTATCATCTGACCATCACTTTTCATCATCCATATAATCAGAGACATTTTCCATTCGAACTGAAACAAGTTTTGTTACCCCGCGCTCCTGCATCGTCACGCCGTATAAAACGTCCGCCTTTTCCATTGTCCCCTTACGGTGTGTAATCACAATAAATTGTGTTTCTTTACTAAAGGCCTTTAAGTAATTAGCATAACGCGCAACGTTTGCCTCATCAAGCGCCGCCTCTACCTCATCCAAAACGCAAAATGGTACCGTGCGAACACGTAAAATGGCAAATAATAAAGAAATTGATGTTAAGGCTTTTTGCCCACCCGATAATAAATTAGATGTTTTTAACTTTGTACCTGGTGGCTGAGCAATAATTTCAACCCCTGTATTTAATAAATCGTGAGGATCCGTTAAAACAAGATCAGCCGTTCCACCACCAAATAATTTTTTAAAGATTTCAATATAATGTTCACGGACCGCATCAAACGTTTCTTTAAACTTAACGGTCATCTCCTGGTCCATTTCATTAATCGTTTCCTCTAAGGTGGCCTTGGCTTCAATTAAATCATCACGTTGAGTCGTTAAAAATTCATATCGTTCCCTTACACGCTCGTACTCTTGAATTGCCCCAAGGTTAATTTCGCCAAGCGCGTTCATCTGATTTTTAATGGTACGAATTCGAGCCTTCATTTCATCAATTGACCCCTTTAATGGGTAGTTTTCATTCGCATGGTCGAAAGTCATTTGATATTCTTCTTCTAGTTTATGAATCAAGATATCCATCTCGACGTCAATTTTTCCAAGTGTGACGTCTAATTGTTTTAACGATTCAGACATTTGTTGTTGGACCTTATGGCTTTCTCTTACCTCGCGTTCAAGCAGTTCTAATTCTTGACTAACCTGAGTTAAATTCATTCTTTCTGATTGAATTTGGCTTAAAATCTCTTCGCGACTTTCCTGATTTTTAACAAGATCGGCCTCTAATTGGATAACCTCATCATCATTTCCACTGATCGCTTGCTCGCTTTCCTCAATTTTGTTCAGTAACTCTTGGAGTTGCTGCTCTACCTGTTGACGTTCATCACTCAATCGTTCAAAAGTTGATGTTTCATTATGCAATGCCGTCTCAAGTTTAGCCACTTCAACCTTTAATTCCGTCATCTGATGTAATAATTGAGATTTTAACTCCTCTTGTTGCTCAATCTGATGCTCTAACGCCTCTAGAGTCGCCTTTTCTTCCTCAATACGATTTTCTAATTGTAGACGTTGCTCTGCTAATTCATTATTTTTTTGTACGGCTTGTTTCAATTCCGTCTCATACTCTACCCGCTCATCTTCAAGCATTTGTTCACGCTCTTGTTGGGATTTTTCTCGGTATTCAAAAGCTAACTTTTGTTGATTAACTTCTGCTAATTTATCTTTTAATCGTTCGCCCTCCGCCTGAACTTTTTGTAACTCTCGTTCCGTCTCTTTGACGGTTTCTTTCCATTGTTCTTGAAGTTGGCGCGATTGTTCCACTTCTCCTTCAAGCGTGGCTATTTGCTGTTTACACTCCTCAATCTCATTCTTTTGTCGTAATAAGGATGACCCTTGACGTTTGATGGCTCCTCCGGTCATGGCACCACCCGCATTAATCACATCTCCTTCTAATGTCACGATGCGATATCGATAATTTAACTGTTTAGCTAAATTTTTAGATGTATTCAAATCACGGGTAACAATAATACCCCCTAAAATATTTTCAATAATGTGACGATAACGCTCATCATACTCAACGAGCTCAGAAGCCACGCCAATGACATCGCGATGACCCTGGATTCGATTTCTAACATCACTCGGTAATACGCGTGGTTTGATCACATTTAACGGTAAAAATGTAGCACGCCCTGCATGATTTCTTTTTAAAAATTCAATCGCTCGCTTTGCATCATCATCCGTCGTTGTGACAATTTGCTGCATCACCGGACCTAACACAACATCCATCGCTAACTCTAATGATTTAGGAATCGTTACTAACTCAGCAACTGCCCCTTCAATCCCCTTAATCTGATTTTGTTCACGGGCCTTTAAAATCTTTTTTACCCCTTCGTTAAATCCAGAAAAATCCTTTTGCGCATCTTCTAGCCACTGCAATCGATTCGTTAATTTATCTAATTGATGCGTCAATTGCCGATGTCGGTTTGTCTCCATTTCCGACTGTTTCAACTTTTGTTGATATTCCTTATGTAACGTCTGATATTGATCACGCTTTTCCTTTAGCGTCGTTTCAAAATCACCATATTTTTTTATAAATGCCGATTGCTCTTCTTGTAAGGCTTCCCGTTCTATTCTTATTTTTTCCTCATCTTCAGCAAGACGTGTAATAATGTTTTCACTACGTGTAATTTGCTGACTAATCGTCTGGTATTGATTTTTAACACTTGATAGTTGATTCACATCTTTAAAATAAGACTCTCTTGTCGCCTCCAACTGACTCTTTAAGTTTTCTTCTAAATGCTGATATTCCTCGGATACCTTCGTTAATTGAGACTGGTGATGTTCAAGGGAGTCCCTTGTCTTTGAAACCCGAGTCTCAACCTCGAAAACGTGTGAAATAGATTGGTCGAGACGCTCCTTTAACTGCGCCTGTTGCATAGCCAACTCTTCTTTATTAAAGGATGCGTTTTTATGTCGTTCTCTTAGCACATCCCGTTGTCCCTGGAGTCGTTGAATACTTTCCGATGTCTCAACTAACCGGGCTTGTAATTCTTCAAGTTGACCCTCTTTGTGCTGCTTTTGTTGTTTTAACTCATCGCGTCGGCGTTCATCCGTTAAGATTTTCGTCTGAATACTTACATGTTCAAATTCAACATTTTTTCGTTCTTTTTTCGCATGGGCTAATTGATCGTTTAAAGTTTTAATGTCGTAAGCTAGCACACTAATTTCAGAATCGCTACATTCTTGTTTAAGCAATAAATACTTTTGTGCCTGATCCGCTTGCTTTCGTAAAGGTTCCACCTGATCTTCAATTTCAAAAATAATGTCTTGCACGCGACTTAAATTATCACTCGTTGACTCCAACTTTCGTGTCGCCTCTTTTTTCCGCATCTTATACTTTAAAACACCCGCCGCCTCCTCAATAATCGTGCGGCGCTCTTCTACGCGTGCCTCAACAATAGCCTTGACTTTGTCCTGTGAAATAATAGATAACGAATCATGTCCGATTCCGGTATCCATTATCAAGTCAATCACATCTTTCAAACGTACTTTCTGCTTATTAATTAAATATTCCCCATCGCCTGTTCGATAAACCCGACGGGTAATACTAACTTCCTCATAATCAATAGGTAAGCTATGGCAACTATTATCAAGGACGAGCGTCACCTCTGCAAAGTTCAAAGGCTTTCTCGTTGAGGTTCCCGCAAAAATAATATCCTCCATTTTAGCACCGCGTAAACTTTTAGCTGATTGTTCACCTAAAACCCAGCGTATCGCATCAGAAATATTACTTTTCCCTGACCCATTCGGACCTACTACAGCCGTCACGCCCTTTTCAAATTCAACGACTGTTTTATCTGCAAAGGATTTAAAACCAATTGTTTCTATTCTTTTTAAATACATATGTTTCTTCCTTTATCTACATTATTAACTTTATTATTATACCGAATGTTTGTCGTAAAATAAAGGGACAAGACGAGGGTTAAGATACGGAGTTTATAAACAGGTTATTAGTGAGGTGACCCTTACCGATTCAAAGCATTATAAAACTTCCCATGAAGCGCCCACACATCATGCTCAAAATTACTCATCAAGGTCATAGTCCGACACCTTTGACAATCATAGGAACTAATAAAACTCACGCCTGGATGGCTTCCCTGAATAAACGGAAGATATTGATGATCCCCTAACGCCTTTAACCAGACCCCATATCCATACCACTCTCCTTCTACTTGAGGAGATAGCATTTCACTCACCATTGATGGCGACAGAAGTCGTCCCTTTACAAGGCAAGTCCAAAAACGATCCATATCTTTCGCTGTAGTGTAGGCTCCACCTGCCCCGTTTCCTTTCACATCTAAACTATAAATATTACTATAATAGGTTTGCGATTCCTCTTCTAAACAATACCCCGTCGCACAATTTAATGGTAATCGGTCCAATTCGTAATACCCTGTATCCCCCATGTTACATGGAGTAAAAATCATTTTTTCCAAGTAGTGTTCAAATGGTTGCTTCGTCACTGCCTCAATTATTAAACTTAGGACAACATAACCTGCATGATTGTAATGAAACTTTTGCCCTTTTGGATAAACCATGCGTTTATGTAAAAATAAAGGGAGTAAATCCTCTCCACTCCTAATTCGATAATTCGGATAGTTTTCCCACATTGTCGCATAATTCTTCCCTAAGGACTCATCAAAATAATCGGGTAATCCTGAAGTATGTGTTAAAAGTTGACGGATGGTAATTGTTTTATCAATATGATGCCAGTCCATTGGCAATACTTCCCCCAATGTCTGATTTAGTGATAGAAATTTTCCTTCAATTAATTGTAAAATCGCAACGGCGATAAAAATCTTGCTTGCTGATGCCATGGAAAATTTGGTATCTAATCGATTCATTCTCTGATTAGCCAAATCTGACTCACCATAAGCCTGCTTAAATATCCATTTTCCATGTTCCTCAATGGAGATAACCCCTTTAAAATTATCTTGAACCAAATCATTCATTCACAATTCCCCTCCTTTATGCATTGATGACTCTCTTAAAATGTATTAAAAAACAGATTACTTCATGAATAAGCAATCTGTCTTTTATTAAATTTCAAATAAAAATCCTTATTCACCAATTCCTAGCCTTCCCCTTCACTCACATTCCTTTTCGCTCATGATCTGAAGATGATTTTAATATCTCATATTCATATTCATCCTCAAGATCACAATCGGCGCGTGATGCCACAACAAGACAACTGTATAAGGTAATTCCTATAATTCCAACGGCGGATCCTACAATAAAACCACTCCAAAACATGCCACCACCTCCCTTCCTCTTAGAGAGATTGTTCCAATCGCATTTATTTCCTACTTTCCTAATATATGCCTAAAGATTAAAAAAGGAATCAGGCAAAAAGTGTGGAAAATGAAGCGGTAGACTTCCCATCTTTTAATTCATCTAAGAGTTGATAAAATTCATAACCATTCATGGTTTCTACACCATTTCGACCGGCAAATAATAAGGCTTCTTCTTCGAAATCACTTGTACTGATAACGAGTGAAAGATCCGCCTGAACCTCATAATCCTTTACACTTCCATAAAATTCACGAATCTCATTTAAAGTGACTAATTCGCCTAAGGCAAATTCCAATCCTTCTGGATTTGTATATATATTTTCTATCATCGGTACCTTTTTGAAAATTTTAACGATCATTTTTTTCCCTTGATGCCAAACTGTTAAGTCATAACCTAACCGATCTGAGGGATGACTAACTTGAATATCAGAATACCCTAGTAACTCAAAACATCGCTTTAACAACTCACAAAACATCTCATCATTCATTTTAGAAAGTTGTTCAAACATGAGTAGCTGATTTAATTGAATTCGTCGTCGATCATTTTCCTTCGCATATTGTTCAACCGCTAACTTTCGCTGATTTTGCTTATACTTAATAACAAGTAAACTCATAATGGTTCCCATTAAGATAATAAGATACCAATCAAGCACCTGCCATGATTTTATCCAATCTGTAAAGCCATAAAAGAAATTAAATAAAACAAATGCAATAATTACATATGAAACATATACTATTCTTTTTTCCATCTTGTCCATCACCCCCTGTATTATAAACATCCATCCAACGTTCTAAACAAAAAAGATAAAAAAAACGCCTTATTTTAAGACGTTCTTCTTACTTCTTTTCCAAAAGGCATCAACGACAGGATGGCAAATTTAAAAGCTTGTAAAGCAAACGGGATTCCTACGATGGTCACCGTTAAAATAACGGCACTAATCAAGTTGGCAATCGCTAACTCTAATCCTCCGAAGACTACCCATAATATATTTAAAAGAAAAGTTCCCCCAGAATCATTTACCGTAACTACCTCCTTACCAAAAGGAGCTAATTGCAACGACGCGAGTTTAAAGCACTGGCGACCAATTGGAATTCCAATAATCGTAATACTCCAAAGAACACCAAAAAAACACCAAATAAGGGCGTTAACAAAACCGCCACAAATAAACCAAATCAAATTACCAAGACACGACATTTTCTCACCCCCATTCTCCATTTTATGCAACTGTACGCGTGTTTATTTCATTATTTTCTTAACCCACTTTACCCGGCTTCCATAAGGGGGAAATACCAAATGAAGCGGATAAGGGGGAAATACCAAATGAAGCGGAATCTTTGTTGAACGCTTCACCACCGATTTACTATAAGTAAAAGTATCAAAGCTTGCTTTTCCATGATATCTTCCTACTCCAGAAGTACCGACGCCCCCAAAGGGAAGTCGATGAGAAGCCACATGCGTCACCACATCATTAATACACCCTCCACCAAATGAATAGCGATGAATCAACGACTGAGCAAATGAATGACGTTCTGAAAAAATATAAAATGCTAAGGGGTGCGGATGTTTTAAAAGGCAAGCATCAATATCTGTTAACTCCCTATAGCTTATAACCGGTAACAACGGTCCAAAGATTTCTTCATCCATTAGTGAATCTTCCAATGTGACTTGACTAAAAACAGTGGGTGCAATATAACATTCCCGGATATCAACCTCTCCCCCACAATAAATTTTTAAGCGATTCTCTTCGATGAGTGAAGCCAACCGTTTCGTGTGCGATGAATTAACAATTCGTCCATAATCATCATTTTCTAACGGGTTTTCTCCATAAAAACATTGAATGGCCCTCTTTAATTGATCTAAAAAATCATCATAAACCTCTTCGTGAACCAAAACGTAATCAGGGGCTACACAAGTTTGTCCATTATTCATAAACTTTCCCCATGTAATTCGTTGAGCCGCTAATTTTAAATGGGCAGTTTCATCCACAATCACTGGAGACTTTCCACCTAATTCTAACGTGAACGGAATAAGTTGTTCACTCGCCTTTTGCATGACTAACTTACCAACACGGACACTTCCTGTAAAAAAGATATAATCAAATGGAAGTGAAAGTAAGTGTTGATTAACAGTAACACCCCCTGTGACAATGGAGATATAATTGGCATTAAATGTTGAACTAATTAATTGAACAAGAACCCTTTCAACCGTCGGTGTCAACTCCGATGGCTTTAATATTGCCCCATTTCCTCCCGCAATTGCCCCGATTAACGGCTCAAGCAATAACTGTACAGGATAATTAAACGGAGCCATAATTAAAACGACACCATACGCAGATGCATAAACAGTCGAGGAGCCAATAAGTTGCGCACTTTCGCTCCTAACCCGACGAGGACGCATCCACTTTTTTAGACGTTTTAAAGTATAATCGATGGAAGTATACAAAAAACCAATTTCTGCTGTATACGATTCAAAGTCTGGTTTCCCTAAGTCTTCTTTTAATGCGCGCATTAACTCAGGCTCATACTTCTTAATCGCCTCTTTTAAGCGTTTTAAAGCCTCTATTCGGTCAGAAAAAGATAAGGGCCCGTGCATCGATAAATAATTTTTTTGCTTAATTAGTTGTTCATTCACGTTCATTTAATCACCCTTCTTAATAAAAAAACCTCTGCATAGCAGACGTTTCTTTTCTACTTCCTTTTACGGTGGTTTTCCTTACGGTTAATATAAAATCCAGCCATCACTGTAATAATTAACGAAATAATAAATACGATTAAAAAACCGTACGGATTATTTTGAAAAGGAACAGGAACATTCATTCCCCAAAAACTTGAAACAACCGTCGGAACAGCGATAATTACTGAAACGACCGTTAAAAACTTCATTACCATATTTAGGTTATTTGAAATAATTGTTTCAAATACGTTTAAGTTACTACTTAAAATATTTCCATAAATTTTTGACATGTCAATCGCCTGTTTATTTTCGATGATCACATCTTCTAACATCTCGGACTCTGGCGTATCATTTTTCTCTAATTTAACCAAACGCTCTAGTACAATTTGATTAGAACGTAAAGAAGAAGACAGGTAAACTAAACTTTTTTGTAAGTCTAGCATCTCAATTAAATCTTCATTTTTCGGAGAGTGCCGTAGGGCGCGCTCAACTTGACTACTTTTTCGTTCAATAACCCTTAGGTATCCTAAATATTGGATCGAAATCGTATATAAAATTTGATATATATGAGCATTAATACTCGTTGTTGGCATTTTAAGCCTTTTGGTAAAGACATTTAATTCCCTCGTGCATAACGTCAGTAACATATGATTAGTCTTTACAATTCCTAGTGGAACGGTTGAATAATACGTATCCGACTCAAAAGAGACGGGAACGTCAACGATAATCATCGTAAAATTATCTTCAATTTGGACACGTGAACGTTCCTCTTCATCGAGTGCCGTAATCACTGTCTCATATTCTAAATCATATACTTTACACAATTCTTCAACCTCTTGATGGGTTGGATCAATCAAGTTAACCCACTCAAATCCTCCGCTAGCTAATGAATTAATAAAATTCACTTCACTTCTCATCGAATCACCTCTTATCATTTCTCCCGATGTCGATCAAGATGAGCTGACATCTTTAGGATTCGTTTAATTGTCCGTATGGGAATGGAATCTTCCACGTGATGTCACCTCCTCAGAATTATCAACATAATAAAAGAACAAAAACTGACATCTTCCTAGTCTTTGTACCTCCAAAAGAAATATAACAGGATGAATTTCCTTATTTAGTATACTACTAATCTAGTAAATTAGCCACTAAAGAAACGACCTTTTTCACTTTTGTCGTATAATTAGACCTCCCCCCCTCCTTTCTTTCTCTTTTCACCGCCAATTAGAAAACTTAAAATCATGAAATAAAAAAGAGTTCTCCTTAACTTTTGTCATTATTTTCGCTATAATAAAGATAAATGACGATAAAGAAAGGACGTGACGGCAACATGAATAAACCATCTATCCCTGAAAAAATTGTACCTGAGGTAACAAGCAACTTGCGTAAAAATTTCGTACGTGTTCCCGATGTCATTCGAAATGCGAGCGGAATCCGAATCTTTGGAAAACGATTAAAATCATTTATTTTTACAACAGATGTTGCAATTATAAAGAATACAAATGCAGATGCAGTTATTGCTGTCTACCCCTTCACTCCACAACCGACCATTACACAGGCCATTATGTCAGTTTCAGATATTCCGGTTATTTGTGGCGTAGGGGGCGGGCTCACCCATGGTACCCGCTCAGGTAATATTGCCTTGCACGCCGAATTCCAAGGAGCCATTGCGGTCGTGTTAAACGCCCCAACACCGCAAGAAACCATTGAATATGTTAAGGAAACCATTGACATCCCTGTTGTCGTAACCGTCGTCTCTGAACATACAGACGTTCAATCACGCATTGAAGCAGGAGCCGATATCTTAAACGTAAGTGGTGGTTCAAAAACGGCAGCGATTGTTCGTAAAATTCGCGAACAATATCCAACTATCCCAATTATTGCAACAGGAGGACCTACTGATCAATCCATCCTCGAAACCATTGCTGCGGGGGCAAACGCCATTACTTATACACCGCCAACTAACGGTGAACTGTTCCGGGTGAAAATGGATCACTACCGTGAAATAGAAAATAGTGTTCAACACCACGAACCGATCGATCGTATTCATGAAGAAGAACTTTCATTAACTGAATAATTGCCTTTTAGAGCCATCGTGACTGATGGTTCTTTTATTTATGACGAATTGTCAATACAAATGCGACAGTTTCTCATGAAATAGCTCGAATGAAGTTTTCCAACCTAAGCATTTTCGTGGTCGATGATTAATGAGGAGGAGGGCTTCATCAATCTCTTTCTCACTAACTCGTGCTAAGTCCGTCTTCTTCGGAAAGAATTCTCGAAGAAGACCATTGGCATTTTCATTACTTCCTCTTTGCCAAGAGGAATAGGCGTCAGCGAAGTAAACAGGAACCTTTAAATCTGCTTCTACTTTGGAATAACAAGCAAACTCTTTTCCTCGATCAACGGTATAAGTTTTAAAGGTGTCTTTAGGAAAATGTTCATATAACTCACTAATCGCTCGGTACATTTCAGATGCTGAGCGATTTTCGATTTTAACGGCGACATAAAATCGTGTTTGACGTTCAATAAATGTAGCTAAACATCCTTTACTTTTACCACGGCTTGAAACAACTGTATCAAGTTCCCAATGACCAAATGCCTGACGTTTTTTTACCTCTTTCGGACGTTGATGAATTGATGTCCCAATGTTAAATCGTCCGCGTGTTTCTCGTGGTTTTCGGCGTTTTCCCTTTTGCCTTAAACAGCTTAAATCCCCTAACAAAATCGTTCCGTCATAAATCCAACGATAAATAGTTTTGAATGAAATAACACCCTTTAAAACCGTATTAGAAATTTGTTCAGGCGACCAGGTTAACTTTAAATAATGTTGGATGGTTTGAATAACTTCTTCAGATTTGGTCTCTGGACGATGACAAACTAAGCGACGTTGCTCGGCTAATTCATCTGCTAGCTCTGCTTGATACGTCTTTTGAGTATTTCGTTTTAGTTCACGAGCAATGGTTGAATGATGACGATTTAATTGCCCCGCAATTTGTCTCGTTGAATAACCCATTTTTGAAAGAACTTCTATACGTGTACGCTCAAATGTGTTAAGATGTTTATAACTCATAAATAGATCTCCTTGTTAAGAATTTGGTGTGGTAACTTCATTCTATAACAAAGAATTCTATTTATGAGCTTTTTTTATTTGTCGCACTTAATATTACAATCTGTCTTATAGAAAAAAGTGTGGCGATCACCACACTTTTTTTCTTTATTCATGACGTAATGCATCAATTGGATTAAGGTTTGCTGCCTTCATTGATGGAAGCAATCCAAAAATTAGCCCGATTGCAATCGAAAATACAACTGATCCGACAGTAGCCGGAAGACTAATCGCTACCGGTGTTTGTGAAACAACGGAAATGACTTTGGCGAGTATAATTCCCGCTAAAATTCCCAAGATCCCACCTAAGCTCGTTAATACGGCCGCTTCCGTCAAAAATTGGGCTAAAATTACTCGTTTTCTTGCCCCAATAGCTTTCTTCAAACCAATCTCATTTGTACGCTCAGTCACAGAAACGAGCATAATATTCATAACCCCAATGCCTCCGACGAGGAGTGAAATACTCGCAATCCACAACAATTGCTGATTCGTTGCAGCACTTAATTCTTGTAATTGCTTCGCCTGTTCAAGAATGTCAATGGCCTGATAACTTAATGTACTATCCCAAAGCTCAGCATTTAAAATATTCGCACAATCACGTCCTACTGTTCCCATATAATCGGTATGACTCGCCTTAACCGCGACATGTTGGGGTTCATCGTATGCATACACAACCGGCCAAACAACATCTGGAAGAAAAATGTTACCACCTTGGTTTTGATGGTAGGTATAGTAATCATCAATCGAGTGAATAACAGGTTTGGATTGATTAGCCAATTCAACAACCCCAATAATAATAAACGGTTCCCCTCTTATCTCCAACGTCTGTCCAATTGGACTTTCACTTTGAAAAAGACTTGAAGCAACATCCTGATCGATAATCATATTTTTTCTAAATTCCTGGTAATCCGAATCAATAAAGAGGCGTCCCTGACGGATCACATAGCCCATAACGTTAAAATAATCCTCATCTATTCCTTTCACGCTCGGCCCTTCTAATAAGGTGCTCTTATAATAGATTCCATCTGCATAACTTCTACTCCGATACAAAGAGGCACCTTCTACATGCTCTATCGCCTTGATCTCTTCCAACGTAGCGGGAGATACTTCTTTCGTCCCATACGGAATCTGGTCTCCCTCGACTTCATATCCATCTTGACTCAACTTAACCTGTACGACATTATTCCCTGACCCAATCAAATTCTGTTTAATTTGCTCATTTGTCCCTTTAATCGTAGAAACAATGGCAATAATCGACGCAATCCCAATAATAATACCTAACATGGTTAAGAAGGAGCGCATTTTATGTGACCAAATACCTTTTAGTGATAGCCCAATATTTTCGATCATAGTTATTCCTCTCCTTCTAGCATCACCTTAGCTTTTAACCCGTCCTTAATATTTTTAGTATACGGGAAGGCTAAATGATCTTCCTCGTTTACTCCCGAAAGAATTTCGATATACGAACCGTAAATAACCTTTCCTGTCTGAACACGTTCTTTGACTAAACGTTTATTCTGATCCACCTTATAAACAAATTTTTGGCCGTGATCCTCGCCGACATAGGCCATGTCGATGTAAAGAGTTTGTCCTTCCTCTTGCGGCGATTTTAGTGTGACTGACACATTCATATTTGGGCTTAATTGTTGATTTCCTTCAATGGTTGCAACAAATGGATAACGTGACACTTTCGGACCCCAATCTTGATTATCTTCAACAGGGTAGGGATAAATCTCTGTAATTCGTGCTTCATAGCTCATCCCCGTTTCATAAGACTGGATATCTACTACTTGACCGACATCTACCTTAGCCAATTGATATTCATTGAGCGTTCCCTTTAAGTAAAAGCCCTCATCACTTGTGACCACAAGAAGCGGGGTCCCATCGTCTATTTTAGACTGATAATCCTCTACCTTTTTTACAACACCGTTGACGCTACTTCGAACGGTCAATTGTTCGATTTCTTTTTTGATTTGTTGCTCCTTTAAGAGCGCTTCTTTATAATCCAGCTCCAACCCTCTAACAGCTGACCGTTTCTCTTGAATCAATTGTTGAAGCTCCTCTTTTGAATAAGTATCTTCACCTTCTGTCCCATCTTGAACAGGTTCTTCGTCATCGGGTTGAGCAGCAGGAGGCTCTACCGAAATTGGCGGTTCCTCTTGACCTGGAACCTTCTCACCATCTGGCTCTAGGGTTTCATCCTTTATCAGGGATAAGTACTCTCCCACGCTCATTGAAACAAACCCCTCTGGAATTTTCAACCCTTCCCCATCAATTAAAACCGATTCTTTGTTTCCATCATCTGAAAGAACGATTAAATTTAATTTCATTGGGGCAAAAACGGTGGTTTTTCCTACCTCATCTAATCCCTTTAAACGATATAAAAATGAAACATGTAACCGGTCTTTTTGATGAGCTTCTACTTGATACGTTCCATCCTCTAATGGGAAAAATTCGGAGTTATAATTTAACCCTTCTTTCGCATCCATCCCCTCTTCCTGAGACGCTGTAACTGTCTTCGCCTGGTTGCTTCCTATCGCAAAAGAACTCATCGATTGTAAGTTTTGCAACTCTTTTTTTGCCAACTGAATTTGAACATCTAACCCTTTAACTTTAGATTGTTGAACCTGTAATTCTAATTCTTTCAAACTTCGGTCATAAACAATTAAGGGGTCACCTACTTGTACCCGATCTCCCTCAGCAACTAAAACCTCTTTAACTGTTTTAAAATTCTCAAGCATGACCTCTTGGGTCATATTCGAGGCAATATACCCTGAAGATTCTTCTAAATCCCCCCACCATGAGGTACTTAAGTGGGCGACGGGAATCGTTTCAATTTCATTTGAACGCATAAATGTTAGATAGCAACCTATCCCTCCTATTAAAAGGATAAAAAGCATACCACCGAACATAAGTAATTTCTTCTTTTTCACCATTCCCATCTCCCTTTAACAGCCGAATGAATGAGCTCACCGTCTAAAATTGCAATCTGTCGATTCGCTGCCTGCGCTACCTTTGCGTCGTGAGTAATCATAACAATAGTAACGCCTTCATCATTTAATTGTCTAAATAAGTCCATAATTTGTACCCCTGATTTACTATCTAACGCTCCTGTTGGTTCATCTGCTAACAAAAGAGATGGATGATTTACAATTGCTCGTGCAATCGCAACGCGTTGCTTCTGCCCACCTGATAATTGCGTAGGCTTAAAATGAAGCCGATCACCGAGTCCAACCCTTTCAAGTGCCTGTATCGCGCGCCGACGGCGTTCACTTTTAGGAATTTTGGCATACGTCAAGGGTAACTCAACATTTTCAAGCGCACTTTGCGAAGATAAAAGTTGAAAATTTTGAAAAACAAATCCGATTTCATTTAATCGCAAGTCCGAAAGTTCGTCCTCAGATAAAGATAGAACATCTTTTCCATTCAAAAAGTAGTCACCCGATGTTGGCAAATCAAGACATCCTAAAATATTCATCAGTGTCGATTTTCCTGAACCCGAAGGTCCCATAACGGCGACATAATCACCCATTTCAACTGAAAAATTTATATTTTTTAACACTTCTACTTTTAATTTATCCTGAAAATAATTTTTTTGTATATTTTTCGCCTCTAATAGCATTTTTTACCCCCTATTCCTCAACCTCGGTTAATGAGCCATTTTGCATTTTCTCGCATGCAATCCCTTCTTTAACTTGCTCGTCGGGAAAGGCAATATAATCATCCCCTGTTAATCCATCTAAAATTTCATATCGTTGTTGTTGCTCATCATAAGCTCCTAATTGCACTTCGCGTTTTTCTAATTTATGATCATTTTCTACGTATACGTAGCTTTTATCATCTTCATTCATCAAATAGTAGTCATAAAGCCATATCCCCTCGGATGACTGATCCTGCCCCTCATCTAATTCCACGTAGACGTGTTGGCCTAAAATTAAATTTTCTGTCGATTCTAATTCAACATAAAAAGGATAATTGGTTGCCACCTCTGAATTTCCGCCCATATTTAAATCATTCGGGGTGAGCATATTATTTAAATCAATCATGGTTATTTTTCCTTTCCATGTTTGTTCCTTATTTACCCGTGATCGAACGATGACAGGCTGTTCTACCTGTAATTGTGAAACACTTTGCTCACTAACTGTTCCCTTAATGCGATAGTTGGTCATCGATAACAAGGTCATGTAGCTTTCGCCATTTCCCTCTGAAGCAGTGGCATCGCCCCCAATTGATTTAACAACACCTGTAACTGTACTTTTAACCACCGAATTTTCAACAGATGATTTTAATTGTTCGACTTCAACCTGTTTACTTTTCCTATCATACTCCGCCTGCTTTAGTTCATTCTGTGTCGTTAAAATTTGTGCTTTATGTTCAAGGCTTAATTCGTTTGCTCCTACTGAGGCATTATTGAGTAAACCTACCTGCTCATTTAAATCTGTTATAGATGCACTTAGCCGTTCTAACTCTAATTCAGCATGACTTAACTGTAGCTCGAGTTCCCCCGTCTCATAAGAAAATAGTGGTGTCCCCTCTTCAACTAAATCGCCAACCTTTACGTAAACGTCTTTAATGACACGGTCCATATTTCGTTTTACCTCTGTTGTCTCTTGTGGTTCAACAATCCCGCTGTATCGTTGAAAAAGTCCCGATCCACTCCCTAATTGATTAATAGATGAGACAGATTCAACATACACAATCCCCTCTTCATTATTTTTTAGAGACTTTCTTGCAAAAAAAGTGCATGGAATTAAAATACCTAACACGCAAAGTACACAAAGCAAGACTATCTTTTTCTTATTCTTCCTCATTTTTACAATACCTCCTATTTTTTTCTAAATTATATCACTATTTGAGTTTAAGAAGCAACCTAAATTCATCATTATTCCCTTTAATTGAAAGACGATGACCTAGTCTTCACTCACCATGGCCTTAATTTCATCATATGATATAGTAAATTCCCCTAAAATGGAGGCGGTCTTAGTGAAGATTAAATCATTACGTGTTAGTAGCCCCAATGGCTTGTGCGTCAACGTCACGACCCCCGTTCCCCTGACGCTACTCGTCGGTCTATCTGGTTCAGGAAAAAGTCAAATTTTGTTTTACATTTATAGCCTGTTTCAGCTCTTAGCAGGACACTCCATAAAAGGTCTAGCAAACGGAGAATACGAAATGTGTTTTATCCTCAATCAAAAAGAGTACCGTTACCTCGTCTACATCAATGATAATTACCCCATCATTCAACACTTATGGAACTCTGCCGACTCCTCATCCCCAACATTTGAAGAATTAATTCCCCTTTTAATGCCTGTAAAATGGTTAACCTCTATTCCGCAATTTCGTCAAACCAACACCATCACCAAATCGTATCTCCTTGCAACGAAACAGCAAACTTCTGAAATTCTCTCTATTTTTCAAAGTATTTTCGACTCCGTTGAAGACATAAAGTTACTCCATCGCCCGAAAAATACTCTCGAACTCTTCTTTAAAGAAAAAGGAGGTAGCTACCTTGAAATCCACAAGATGTCTGATGGAATGCTTAAAACATTATATTATTTAACAGAATTTGTGTTAAGCGAACCGGGTACCCTCCTACTGGTCGATGAATTTGAAAACGGACTTGGATTAAACTGTATGGGTCCATTACTCGAAGAGATGATGGGACGTGATGACCTTCAGCTCATTTTAAGTAGTCACCACCCTTACGTCATTAATAATGTCCACAGTCACTTTTGGCGTATTATCACACGCCAACAAGACACGATTGAGGCGCATACCGCTGAAGAGCTTGGAATCGGGCAAACAGAATATGACAGTTTTTTTGAACTCATTAATGTCCTTTCGTTTGAAGGAGGCGTCTAACATGAAACTCTATATTCTTGTCGAAGACGGAAAATCAGGACATAAAATCATTGATCACTGGATACCCCTACTACTGCCGACCCTAACACGTGCAAAATCTATTGCAGAAATTCAAAATAATCAATACGTTCTCTATAGTGGAATGGGTTATCCTCGTCTCCTTGGAACCGATCGTTCCTCTCCCGAAAAAAACATTCTAGGGCAAACGATTGATACTATCAATCTCTATCAAACTATCGACTACCTTTTAATATTTCTAGATGGGGACGATGATGGCGTCAGTCTTCGTCATCAAATCGTTCAACAAAAAATTGAAAGTTATCACCGCCCTCTCAGTTGCCCTTATGTAATCTTTGTCCAAAATAAATGTCTTGAAACTTGGTTACTCGGTAATCGGGACCTTTTCCCCACAACCCCTCTTCCTAACTTTCTCCCCTTTCTAGCCCACTACAATGTTAGCATCGATGATCCTGAACAAATGGAAAAGGACCCAAATTTCGCCTTCGCCTCTACGTCAGCTCTCTATCATGAACGCTATTTAAGAGCAATGATGCAAAACTTAGGTTACCGCTATAGTAAATCACGCCCCTGTCCTATCATGTATACAGAAAGTTTTATTAACGGTCTTAAAAAACGCATAGCTGAAACGCAACACCTTCAAAGCTTAAATATTTTTTTCATTTTTATGGATCAATTAAAGGAAAACCCACCTCATGCACCTACTCTCCCCCCACCTTAAATTAAGCTTTCTATCTTTTCATCCCCTTTTTAAAAAAACTTCACCCATGCATCTTATCTCAATGATACAAAATATAGTAAAATACAAGGGAATACTACAAAGATTAGGAGAAATAAAATGAAACCAGAATGGAAAATTCAATTAAATCATACGGTGTATGGTTGCTACCAACAACAACTTATCCTTGAGAATGAACAATTCACTCGTCTAGCTACTACCCAAGAAAATATAACATTCCTTCATGACCTCATGTCGATTGAGTTAGATGACTTAAAAGAAGCTTATCTAATTGAACGAATTGACTTATTTAGGGAACACTTAAAAGCCTTAAATTTTTCGATTGAATTTTTTCATTGCTGGAATGAAGAAACGGCCAATAGCTACACAGAGTATACAAAAATTGCTCACTCTCAAGAAAATGAAATTGTGGTTTGTTATAAACAGGTCACTTTACCTCACGTAACAAAGGAAGGAAAAATAATAGATAAAATTGGTGATCTTCAGTGCATTGACAAAACAAAGTACGAAGTTGCCAAAGATTCAAAAATAGGGTCAATCAAACTACAACTACTTGATATGGGGATATCAGAAATCAAGGCATAAAAAAAAGAGCGTTTCAGTAAGAAACGCTCTTTTTTTAGTCCATTTGAACGGTTTTTCGACCGTAGTAAACCTCTTCATCAATCTGATTAAATGCTTTTCCAACTAAAACGGCTGTTGTTAATGTTCCGTTCACATTTAACATTGTACGTCCCATATCAAGAATTGGATCAATCGCAATTACACCAGCAATCAAAGGAAAATACTCCCCTAATCCCATTCCCGATAAGACAACAGATATTGCCATCGTCGCCGAACCTGGTAATCCTGCAATTCCAAATGAAGCTAACGCGATAACAATAATTAACATCATAATAAATGTTATGTCAATCGGTGTTCCCGTCATATTAGCAACCATCACCGCTACTAATGCTGGATAAATTCCGGCACACCCATTCATTCCTGCATTAGACCCTAAGCTTCCAACGAACGTTGCAGTCCCATTATCTAATCCGACATTCTCGGTTAATTTTTCAATACTCACTGGTAAAGTTCCTAATGACGATCGAGATGTAAAGGCTAAAACTAATGCATCAATTACATTATGTACATAACGAATTGGATTTAACCCTTTACACGCAATTAAAATGAAATGAACTACCATCATGAGCGCGACTCCAACATAGGTAGCCAAAATAAACCCAATAGCATCATTAATTGCAGAGATTCCGCGTCCCGCAATTGTATTGGCCAATAGAGCAATAACCGCATACGGCATCCATTTAATAATAGTCATGGCAACGCTTAATATGATTTTATAAAAGGCTTCAACTAAGTCAATAAATGGTTTAACAATCGTTTCATATTTTTTCATCTGACGCTTAGTCGCTAATCCTAAAAATGTCGCAAAAATAACAACTGCTACAATATTCCCCTCAGCCATTGCCGATACTGGATTAGATGGAATCAAGCCTTGTAAGGTATCAACAAGCGGTTGTACTTCTCGAATAGCGGCATCACCTGTCACTAACTCATATCCAACACCCAGTTTAAATACATTTCCAACAATCAATCCAATAATCGCAGCAACAATCGTTGTCGAAACAAGGGTTAATAACGTATACATCGTTAACTTCCCTAAATTTTCTCCCTGCTTCATATTTAAAATCACTCGAATGATAGAAACAAAAATTAGTGGAACAACTAACATTTTTAATAAATTCATAAATCCATTTGCAATTAAACCATACCATTTATTAATTTCCGCAATAAACGGCACTTCCAATGGATTCGTTGGATATGCCCCAACGATTTGAATTAAGATTCCTAAAATAAGCCCCAATCCAGTAGCTGACAGCATACGTGTTGAAAACTTTACCTTTTTCTTCTCCATGTGTTTCATGACACCAAATAAGATAACGAGTACCCCAATAAAAATAATCGTCCTTATATCCGTTAAATATAAGAAATCTTTAAAAAATGCGCTTTGCATAAACGATGAAATCCTCCTCATTCTATCAAATACTAATATTTTACTTAAAATAATAGTTTTTTACAAGTATTTTACGTGTTTTCTCCCCACAGTCAATTTTTCAACCTAATCTTGTCTTAAAAAAGAAATAAAATCATTAGGATGCATATTATCAATGTATTGTGCGATTAAAAATTCGTCCCGGATTGATGAATGAGAATTAACATACTCTTCATAAATAAGCCTAATCTGATTTTCTACCTCATCCGACTGAACCTCATAAAAGTCTTGATAGCCATTTGAAGTAAACAAATTCGTTCCAATGAACATTTTATTATCGATGAGATACAAGCTTGGCAATAAATCTAAAAAACCATCTTTCATCACCTTGAAATCACAATGTTTCTTTATATTCGAAACCTTAATAAGTGCCCGATGATTTAATAAAATATACATCCAAAAGCACAGCAAAATAACCCCTGTAAATAAAGTGACTTTTAAGAAAAAAGAATGCATGGGTTGAAGAAATAATAAAGAGAACGCAATGATCATGATGAGACAAATAAATTTTTGATATTTAAACTTTAATTCCCTTTTTACATCTATCTCTATCTGTAAAGATTCAAATAAAACATCATGGAAGAAACTTGTAAATTGTTCTGGAGCAAGCATTAACGCCTTTTTAGATAAAATGATTTGAGTATTTTTCAATAGATTGATATCCAGTGTGGAGTAAACATGAGGGTCAATTTTTTCAACATAAATGGTGACATTCTCCTTGGCCTGTCTTAAATGTTCATAAAGTTCGGCTACTGAGCACGAACGCAATGAGTCGTATTTTTTTAAATCCATTTAATGACATCCTTTCCTATTTCTTTTCTCCTATTATGGGTCAAATCTGTCATTTTATATCAAACTAATTACTTTTTTTATTTCATCAGCACAAAAAAAGTAGTGATCCACTCACTACTTATAATTCTATTGATTCCAAGTTATTGTTAGGCTGTTTAATGTGATTCAAGTATAATTGTGTTTCTGAAACAACAACCCCACTTAAGGCAATAATCGCTACTAAATTAGGAAGCGCCATGAGACCATTAACAATATCGGCAATTAACCAAACGGCCTCTAACTGTAAAAAGGCGCCACTTCCAATCATCACAACAAAAATAATACGATAAGGCGTTATACTTTTGACACCGAATAAAAACTGACAACAACGTTCCCCGTAATAGTTCCACCCTAAAATGGTTGTAAAAGCAAATAAACTTAAACAAATCATTAATAGAATAGAACCTAATGGGACTCCCCAAATAGTTGGTAAAACAGTATTAAATGCCCTCTCCGTTAAAGAACTTGCAACTACCCCCTCCATCTGCCAAACACCGGTAACCATCAATGTTAAACCTGTTAATGTACAAATAATCAAACTGTCAATAAACGTCCCGGTCATCGAGATAAGGCCCTGTTCTGCCGCCCACTCCGTTTTTGCTGCAGCAGCTGCAATAGGTGCACTTCCAAGTCCTGACTCATTTGAAAAGACACCTCGCGCCACACCATTACGAATTGCCATCGCCACAGTTGCCCCCGCAAAACCACCTGTTGCAGCTGTCATATTAAAAGCCCCTTTAAAAATCATTTCAAACGCAGGTATAATAGACTGATAATTAATAATCAAAATAAACACACAAATGATCAAATAGCTTGTTGCCATAACCGGGACCACTTTTTCTGCTACCTTAGAAATGGACTTAATCCCACCGAATGTAACAATTAAAACAATACCCGCTAAAATAAGACCCACAATCTCTGCTTTAATATGGAGGGTACTTTCAATACTAGATGTAATCGCGTTTACCTGGGTAAACGTTCCGATTCCAAGTAAAGCTACTAAAATTCCACTAAAAGCAAAAAACACCGCTAATGGTTTATATTTTTTACCCATTCCATTCGTAATATAATACATAGGTCCACCCGCAACCTCTTGATTTTCATCTAATTGGCGGTACTTAATAGCTAGAACACCTTCGGCATACTTCGTTGCCATCCCAAAAAATGCTGCTAACCACATCCAAAATAATGAACCGGGTCCACCTGCAGCCAATGCTGTCGCAACTCCTATAATGTTCCCTGTTCCTACAGTAGCTGCTAATGCTGTGCATAAAGCACTAAACGAGGAAATGTCCCCCTCTCCAGAGTTTTCAGATTTAAAAATTAACGTTAAAGCATGTGGTAATTTAATCAACTGAATGAGTTTCAGTCGAATGGTCAACAGTATTCCGGTTCCAACTAATAATACGAGTAATGGTGGTCCCCAAATAAAACTATCTAACTGGTCTAAAAAATTAATCATCTTATCGTCTCCTTTTTCACACCCGGCGGGTTGCCTAAAGAGGGATGTTTTTTTTAAAGCTCTCACGTCTCCTAACCACAAAAAAAGAGTCATCAATAAGATGACCCTGGAGTGGCGTAGGATAAAATTGAGCACGCTTTAAAAAACGTCTCAAAAATCGATCCGATCCCTGTCCTTTTGCCTGAGAGATTGAGCAGTTTGCCTTGCCCCTTCGGCGCCTAAATCAATAGGTCTCTCCAGAGTTCCGTCCACTTTACAGTCCACACTTACAACTAAGTACCTGAGAGTATGACTCCTTCGGTGTTCCACTAAGGGAAGCTCTTCTATAAAGTTTCAACCGGTGTTTATTAATATATACCTATTGTACCCCCCTCGCTATAAAAACGCAAGGTTACATTTAAATATTTTCTCATTTTAAAAAATCCATGAAAAAAGAGAGGTTACTCCCCTCCCCCTTCGTTAGAACGGATAAAAATTAAAGTAGCGCCAACGATAATTAATAAGACCGGAACAACAAGTTCCGCAGATAATAAATTCCAACTAGATAATAACAGGAGTCCTCCTACGGATAACCCTATAACATTCAAACGCTTCACCCCTTCTTCTAGGATGTTGCATAATGAAGGGACAATAATAAACAATGTCCACCACCCGCAAAAGAAAAATTCAAAATTCCAAAGATGTAAGGAGTCACCAAAAAATCCGATTCCTACAGCAATGAGTAGGCACCCCCAAAACATATCGATGCGACTTAATTTCATAAGCATCACGCTCCCTAAGGAAACATATGCTTTGCCTTACATCACTATACCTAATTGAGATAATCAGTCAGTACTTTTTTCACCCATTGATCATCGATATCAAGCTTCCAACCTAAATAAGAACGTACAAAAGGAATTTCTACGCTCAACCGTTTAGTCGGACGATCCTTATCTTTTGTTTGGGTTAAAATCATTGCCAACTGCCGTGTCATCGTTCCCTGCACCCGATCATTCACAAGATCATCAATAACGCGTCGCCAATCAGATAACGTATTTTTCAAAATATCATTGCGCTCATCGATGATTAATTGGGGAATATCAATCACTTCAAACTCTGCCTCTACCCAAGCCTCATTTTCTACAAAATGAGTTTGACCTACCGTGTATTCTAACGTGTTCAAGACTTCTTGCGCAATCACCCTCTGATCCTCATCTAAATCTAATTTATTAGAATCTAAAATAGCCGTATATTCCGTCTCCTTCAAATAATAAAGTCCCCCTCTAACTAACCATTGGGGTAATTGAAAATAGACAACGATTCCCACGAGTAAAATAATTACCATGCTACATAAAATGACTAATCTTTTTTTCATTCCTCACACTCCTTTAATACCTTTAACAATAGGACTCTTTATTCATTTTAAAAAACATCCTCCATTAAAACAACGCTTCTTCCCTCAAAAGGTAAAAATCTTTCCATTTTTCTTCTAAAATTCTTTCCCTAAAACGACATTCTTTAAAAATAAGACATTTTCTTAATTTATCAGACATATCATTTAATAGACAGATCAGATATGACACACAATCCCTTTAACAATTTACCTCACACAAAACATACAACAGATCCATCTATTTCTATCTAATAGACACATCTCATTCTATCAACCATCACGAGAGGACCCATAATCTATCGCCTAGCAATTAGATAGCCGAATTTTGATAGATTATCATTTCCTCATGATAAAGGAGGTCTATAAATGATTAAAATTTTTTCAAGTACAGCAGGTGAAGAAATTTTGGTATCAACAATTAATAAATGGTTAGAAGAACATCCTAATATTTACATTCAATCTTTTAATTACCATACTTACTATAAAACTTCATTTGCAAGTGAAGATGAATTAGTTTATAGCTTTGTTATTAATTACATGACTATAAATAATTAAAAAGGGGGACCTACACTGTAGGTCTCCTTTTCACCCTTTAACTTAATGGTGCTGAGAGTATCACAAGAATCTGCGCAGGGGTTAGTGCAACCAACTCATGCACCACACGGGCGTCAAATGATAACATCGTTTTTTCAGTTAATTCAAATACACCATCGTCGGCTAATGGAATATTCTCCATTTCAAATGACATTTTCACGCTTCCTTTTAATACAATAACGGTTGCATAACCATTATGACGATGCTTTGATAAGCCTTCTCCTGTCTCAAAATTAAATTGTACACACTTATATTTGTCATTCGTTGTTAATAATTCTTTTCTTGATGATAATTGGCCTAAATCAATAAATTGTACTTTACTTTCCATTTTCAAATGACCTCCATCATGCTCAATTAACCAAAAATCTCTTCTTTAGAATGGCCTTCCCCTTAATAAATATTCTTATTTTTTTCTTTTTAGGCCTGATGAAGCATACAATTTTAAGAGGACTTTAATGGGGAGGAACACTTATGGATTATCAATTATTTACCGACACCATACTTAGGACACTACTTTCAATGTTTATCGGAGGACTCATCGGATGGGAACGTGAAAACACCCATCGTCCTGCAGGGTTGAGAACACATATGCTCGTATCCGTCGGTGCTTGCGTCGTCATGCAATTAGGCGCCTATAATTCCACGCATATCGCTGCCCAGTTTAACATCGATCCGTCACGGCTTGGAGCACAGGTGATATCTGGAATTGGTTTTTTAGGTGCTGGGACAATCATTAAAGAAGGGACAACAATTAAGGGATTAACGACTGCAGCTAGCCTTTGGGTTGTTGCCTGCTTAGGGTTAACCATCGGAGCCGGAGCATATATTCTCGCCATCGTCGGATCCCTTTCCGTTTTAATCACGTTAACCGTCTTCGAACATGCCTCATCATTTATTCCCTTTGGAAAATACCGACGCTTCTCTATCCATATTAAATGCAAAGAATTAACCGAAACTCTTCAGTTTTTAAATGAAATCTCCCTTAAATATCACGCTAAAATACTTGATCTTGAACTTATCTCCGTGATGGGGGATATTCGTGAAATATCTTTTCATCTTTCCACTAAACGATTAAACAAATCACTCGACTCAACAACCCTATTTTCTGACATGAATCAAAATGAAAAAATCATCTCTATTAAACTAACCGAATATTAAAAAGGAGCTTAAACCTAGTTTAAGCTCCTTTTTAAAGCCATCTAACCTACTCACTATCAAACGAATACCGTTAGAAATAAATTTCCTACAATTAACAAAGAGAGTGCTCACCTTACGCACCTTATAAAAGGTTCTTCCATCATACTGCCACTTTAATGTCATCAACTAAAACTTTCTTGAGGCACCCCCGCCACCCGATCGGCCGCCTCCCCCCCGTGAGGATGAAGAATCAGATGTTGAAGAAGAGGAGACATTAGAAAAAATACTTAATATCACAAATAACGTATCTATAGCATCCAGTCCAAGGATTCGGCAGATAAAGAGATAGATAACAAACGTCACCACAAAGCCCACCATCATAAAAACGGGATGAATTGAGGCCCCCTCATCAATCGATGTAAGATGCCCCTCAAAAATATCTTCATATCCATACTCCTCTTGAACGGCGAGGACCAATTGATTAAAAATATTAGTGATTGCTTCCGAATAGTCCCCTAATGATAGATCATTCATGGAGGCATCAATGATTCGCCCAACTTTTCCATCAGGCAAAATCCCTTCTAATCCATAACCTACTTCCACGCGTATCTCTCTATCTTTTACTGCTAATAAAACGAGCACGCCATTATCATATTGCCTATTTCCGAGTTTCATCATCTCAAACTGATTCACAGCATAACTTTCGATGTCTTTCCCCTCTAAACTATTAAGGGTTACAACCGCTAATTGTGGTTGCTCCTTCGTTTTTTCAAATGCACGATTAATCGTTAAAATATGTTCCTTTGCCTGTTCACTCAATACGTGCGCCTGATCCGTCACATAAAAATTTTCGGATGGTTGAATAGCGGCTTGTCCTTTAAGTGGCCAAAAAGCAGCACAACTGCTTATAAAGCACACGAGAACGAAAAAGCGAATGAACCTTTTGAAATTCCGACATACTACTACATGTTTATTATTTATAATTTGCATTCATAACATCCCCTTAACTACCCGAAAAAAGGTTGCTCTCCATGCAACCCTTCCTTCTTAAAACTCTACATTTGGAGCCTGTTCCGCACCAGATTGTGCCTCAAAATAATCTCGTTTTTCTACACCCATTAAACGTGCAACGACACTTGTTGGGAACTTACGAATTTTTGAGTTAAACATTTTAACCGATTCATTGTAACGATTACGCTCTACACTAATTCGATTTTCCGTTCCTGCTAATTCATCCATTAATGTTTGGAATTGAGCATCAGCCTTTAAGGCCGGATAGTTTTCAGTAATCATCAATAACCTTGAAAGTGCACCTTCTAATTCATTAGATGCTTCAACCTTATCGTTGATTGTCTTTGCACCAGCTAGTTTTGCACGAGAATCTGCGATTGATGTAAAAACTTCTTTCTCATGCTCCATATAACCTTTTGTTGCATTAACTAAATTGGGAATTAAATCAAATCGACGTTGTAATTGAGTTTCTACCGCAGCAAACTGTCCATCTACATTTTCCTCAGCAGAGACAATCCCGTTATAACTTGAAATAAAAAAACCTGCTATAACCACAATGATAAATAAAATACCCATTATAATTGGTGCTGATTTTTTCATCCAAACATCCCCTTTATTTTCAATTTTATATGATTATTATAACATAAATGAAAGTTTATTAAACATCTATTGCCTTTTTTATTAAATCTTTCCCTAAGGAAGGAGAACGCGAAACCAAATGAACCTAACCTAATCCTCAGCCATAATTTTTAACTTAAAAAAGCTAATCTCTCCAGTATCAAATCAAAAGGGTCCCTTTTTATCGCTTTTCTTCTCGAGTGATCAATGACAAATAATCTTGCGCGCCTATTACTTTCACAGGGATTTCATTTAGAGGTTGTCTCCTCTTGTCGTTTAGTGACCACCCTATGTGTGAAAAAGAACTTTATCCCCATCATAAATAGGGCAGGTGCTAACAAATAACTCGTAATTGCCAATAGGGTATATAAAGACGGTTGATACCGGTAAATGTCCTGAACAAACGCAATTGGAATCCGTAATGGTTTCTGGATAATCATCAAATTAGCTTCATAATATTTATTTAAAATAAGGCAAATCATCGTTGCCCCCAAAAAATAGGCACTAAAGTAACCGTAGCTTTTCAAACAAATTAACTCTGGCACATAGCGAAGGTATAAAACATTTAAGTAAATCATGAGAACATGAAATATTAAACTATGAAGACTTAAAAAATGCCAGATGGGATAATTCATCAAAGACGTTGTGGGCATCAATAAAAAACTAACACCCCCAACAATCCCCCCTATTATAATAAACGACTCCCCTAACCTTTTAATAACCCCTTTCCCGTAGCCACTCATAAAAGACGCATAAATAAATAATGAACAAAAGGAAAGAGGAAGCCATGAATCGATTTCAGTATATCCATAATAAAACTTGTACCCTATTTTAACTAATTCTAACAAAGTAACAACCCAAGCAATCACGCGTGTAACTCTTATTAAATGATTTTCAGATAAATAGCGAAAGGACACGCGTAATCCGATGACCAACGCGAAAACACAGATAAATAAGGCTACTAAATGAGGAAGAGTAAACATCCCCGCCGCATCATACTCATGTAAAGGAGCAAAAATAGGAACTTGCATAAACTCCATAAAAACCCGCCTCCTTCTAATTTCAAACCATAACCTCAAAGCTAAAAAAAGTTACCCCTTAAAACTATTCGACCCATAGATTAAGACATAAATTCTTTGTGTTGTTAATGTGCATCCCCCTCCCATTTCCTAATAATTATCCGTATCAGCAGGAGGAAAGAGCATCTATCAAAAATAATATAACAAAACTCGACAAAATACTACTTATTTTAATCCCTAATCATCACGAGTAGGGATTAAAAATGAAAATAAAGTTTGAGTAGGTTGTTCAGGTGAGATGGGATTAAGAATAAATAAAAATATAGATTCCTAAAAGAATTCTCATACCATCTACTTCAATCCTCTACACTACATATAATATGTGTGCTTACCTAATTAATCTACTAAAAAGGAGAATTTTGTCGCTTAAACTTTAAATTCATACTATTCTTTACCTCTCTGAAAAATAGAAGATCTATATGGTTTATTTTTTAATACCTATCCCCTTTTCCTGACCCAATGAGAGCTCGAAAGAAATGCCTACACAAAGGGGACCTAATCCTGGCATTTGACAACTATTCGACTCTCGCCCGTCATCCTCCGTTGAAAAAAGATATTTTTAAAACCGTCTGACTTGAAATCGACAACCCCTTCCTTAAGAATCGTCATTATTAAAAAAAAAGAAGCGAATCAAAGCATACATACTAGAATCCACTTCTTTTATAGATCTTATCAAACTTCACGCCATAAGATTAAATCTAATCACCTTTAACTATTTGGACGAGCATCATATTGAGTACGCATCGTCAATATTAATTGATGATGCATCGGCGATTCAACTAAAGGCATCGCTTTACATGCTACTTTTCGAACATCCCCCTGTTCTTTGTGATGACAACAAGTCGATTTTAAATAACTTAAAAACTCCATATGAGATTTATTCTGACACAGCTGCTGATTTTTTCTAAACGTCAGCTTATTATCTCCCTCCGTTTGGTAAAAAACATCGTCATTTTCTAAAATCCCCTTTAGTTTATGAGCCATTCTATCTCTCCCCCTTTGTCCTACTAATAGCATACGCGAATCCCCTCTAAAATATACGAATCTCGCGGTGAAAATACACTAAATTTTGGTAATAACACTCCGTTATCTCTCATTTTTCTATAAACTATTAATGTGCAATTTTTAAGAAAAATTTTCCAAGGAATGAAAATACACTTACCCTATGCAATTTTCAACTCTTCAAAAATGGTTTTTAATTCCACACCTTTTTGAGCTTTATGATAAATTAATTTCACTAATTCTTGTTTTTGCTTTCGTTGACACTGGCGTAAACTGTCACCCAAACAACGATTATTTAACGTTATTCGTTTTAAATAAAGGTAAACGAATTGAATCATTAACATCAATCGTTTAATCCCTTGTAAAGTTCGAATTTGATAGTTCCCCATTCCGAAATTTTGCTTCACTTCTCGGAAGAAAATTTCAATAGGCCAACGTTTAGTATAGTGTTTAAGTAGTTGTTTGGCAGACATTTTCAAATCATGACTCATAAAACAACGTAAAGCTTTTTCTTCCAAAGGAGCCGTTTGGGGCCAACTTAAAATGATTTGGACGACATGTCCCCCTCTTATTCGTCCCTTATATAGATATGTATAATAACGCTCAGATCCGACGGTCACTAAGTCGAGATCATGAAGGGATAATGTTTTCGCAAATTGTTTCAGTTGAATTCCGTTGGGACGGTAACCTTTAGGAAGAATGATTCGATTCGTTTTAATCGCTCCTAAATAATGAAACCCGACTTGCTTAGCCGTTTGAAGGAGAGCTTCACACGTATACCAACTATCCGCTAAGACATAGCCTTTATAGGGAGGTTTGGGTAATTCCATCAGAGCTCTTCGAACGAGTTCGATTTTACTCTGTTTCTCTTTTTCATAGGGAATGATTTGATAAGGAAGAATTAAATCCTCACATTGAAGCATCAAGGCGACAAATTGATGACCATAAACGTGTTGATGATGAAGATGAGAAAAGTGCCAGCTACATCCTTGAATAGGATGTGTTGCCCGTGACGAAGGTTTAGTTTTAACACAAGTCGTATCATCAACCATCACGTAAATAGGTTGTTGAGTTTGATAAGAACGCTGATAGATACAGGATAAAACATAGGTTTGAATCTGGTGACTGATCGCCTCCTCATCCCAAGGACTATCCGTTAAAAATCGTCCAAAACTTGTCCGATGACAGTGTTTAACGGCAGAGATTTTCCCCTGATAATTTTCCTGAATCATCAAGTTTAGAAACTGGTTAACATGATTAAACTGAGGTTTAGATAAGAATAAATCTAAATCAAGTTGTTTTAAAAATTTGAAAATTGAATTTGAATCTGATATAATACTATCCATGAACATTAACTTAATTCCCCCTCGTTAATTGGTTGTAGGAGACTTAATTATACAGGGATTTAAGTTAATGTTTTTTCTTTTTTTACTGGTATTTTATAGCTGGAAATTAATTGGAAGTAGTTTTGCACATTAATAGTATAAAAAAAGAATCCGTAAAAATTTCTTTCTACGGATTCCTTTTTACTCTAACGTCAAGAAAATGGAGGCATCAATCGGAGTCGAACCGATGCATTGGAAATAATATTCCCTGCCTTACCTCTTGGCTATGACGCCTATTTCTATTTTCTTTTAATGGAGGCGCCAATCGGAGTCGAACCGATGCTCAGGGAGTTGCAGTCCCACGCCTTACCTCTTGGCTATGGCGCCTGTTTCTATTTTCTTTTAATGGAGGCGCCAATCGGAGTCGAACCGATGCTCAGGGAGTTGCAGTCCCACGCCTTACCTCTTGGCTATGGCGCCTTTTCTATTTTCTTTTAATGGAGGCGCCAATCGGAGTCGAACCGATGCTCGGGGAGTTGCAGTCCCATGCCTTACCTCTTGGCTATGGCGCCTTTTCTTCATACTTCATTATATGCATTCAATCAAGAAAATGAACCATTTGTCCTATAAAATAGAAATATTTTTAGGCCTCATTAATTGAATGTCCACTCTCCCCTGTACAATAAAAACAACATAAAAAATGGAAACAGTCCCTGTTTCCATTTTAGTGATGAAGGTGTTCATAAACATCAAAGAAAAGTTTAATCCAATGCGAGGGTGCCTTCCCATCCCTAATGTTTTGAATTAACCGTCCAGTTATGTCTTTCCTATAAGGGCTCTGTGCCAATTGCCGGTGAATAGCAACAGGGAGTTCAAATAACCATTCATCTTCAATCATTAATAAGGCTCCTTCGTGGTAATGAATTAAAAAATGAGCCTTCTTATCTTGTTCCATTAACTCCTCGAATCCGTCCTCTCTTAAATACTGACATAAAATCCACTGCGCTACCGTTATTAAATCTTTTGGAGCACGTTGTAAATGATGATAAATACCGTTAGCAAACGGTTGGTAATCCATCTCAATTTGAGCCTCGATTGCCTGTTGAATCGATCTAAAATTAAAGCAAGACTGCCACCTTCTCTCTAATTCCAATACGATCTGCTCACGTACATCCGATAAGGTGATATTAAATAACATAATGAGCTCATCATCCGTTAATTGATTGAGATACATCCTTACAAGTGAAGATAACTCACCATTTGGTCCCGTTAAAAAGGAGGCTAACTTCACATATTCCACGTCCAAAAATTCATGAAGGACATGTCTCCCTACAAAGTGCCGTATTAACTGTTGCACAATCATCCCCTCAATCACCGGACACAGTTGAGTTCGTGACATTAAAAATTCAAGGCACTCCCCAATCGTAGTAGAAACCATCACTTGACTAAATAAAAAACGAACCATTCGAATCAGTTGTTCATCACCCATAGATAGTAACCCATACACCTCTAAAAGTGTTTGCCGCATTCTACCAATCCCCTGCTCGACCTCTTTTGAAAGTGCCTGATTCGTTAATAAAGAAAAAACGTGTTGACCATACCCAATTAATTCATCCACATGCTTTGTCTGTAAACGCGTGATTCCCATTCGAGCAATCAAACTTTGAAGCTCTTTACGGCTCATATAATGAATCATTAAATACAAGGTAAACGAATCAAGTTCTTGAGCACCTTGCATCAAACGCATCTCTATATATTTTTTATATAAGTAAGTCACCTCCTGACAATGATTAATGACCAACTTATTTTCATCAATAAATTCAAATAATTCTTGAATTTTAAATTGCACCTGCTCTAATTGAGAAGATCCCTTGGTCAAATCATCCGCTAAAACGAGCACCTCACTTAAATACTGATTTATAAAAGAAAAATTACTCAAATCAGCTAAAAAAACATACTTTCTCTTAAAACTAGCCGGCAAATGATAGTAGAGTAATTCCAAATTCAGCTGAGAAATCTCATCAGCCACCCCTAGACCCTCCTCCGGCGCTAAGCGCGAAACAATTAATTTCCCCACGAAATACCGATTAAACTGAGCTAAAAAATAAAGTAAATACTGTCGGCTCTTAAACGCCTCAACAGCTGTCTTCTTATATAAATCGTAAGCGTAAGACCAATTACCATGCCTAAACTGATAGTAAGCTCGATCATAGTGCTGCCAACTCCCCCCCTCGTTAACACAACATTCCGACAATATACTCGTATATGGTGGCATTAAATAATTTTTTTTATTGTTACTGAGCTCATACACCTCTCCATCCCTAGAAGACACGCGGCAAATTCCTGCTTTTTTTAATAACTCAAAAGTTTCAGCTTTGAGCTGACTTGTTTCTAACAACGTTAACTCTCCTAATTCTGAAACTTCGTCCTCAATCAATAATCTTAAATCCTTTAATCGTGCCCGTTTCAGCTCAATCAGTGGACGCAATTGATAAGCTAATTTTTCCTCCTTTAACACATGTTGATACATATTTTCTAAATTTAACGAAGAGAGTGCCTGAAAAAATGAGCGATAACGTTCTAGATACGGATACTTCTGTGCCTCTTTTAGAAGATAATTCACATCAATCACATGAATACCTTGAGATTTATAATAATCAAAACTATTATGATCAAGCATCTGTTCTAAATAAAGGAGATAAACGGGTTGAAAACTACTTCCTTGTAATTCCTTCACCCAATTTAAAATCAATTTCATATTACGGTCATTTAATGAATATCCAACAAAGAGCGTCGTATTCGATGCAATAATTGATTTGACCATCGTTTCAATGAGACGAAACTGGCGGCTATAAGACAGATAGTCGTTTTCTTTTAAAACAACATTCTGATGCCGAACATCTCCATGCATCTTAATTAAAAATTTCTTTGTTCTCGTCTGGGAAACTTCCTCATCCTTTGCAATCACATCATAAAATAAGCCTCTAGCATAAATAGCCTGTTCTAGTAAATCATCATAATTAGTAGTGATTAAATGGACCGGATTTAGTTTTAAAATCTCATCATGAATCAAATTACTTTGTAAATCCAAATCAAAAATATCCCGTAATAAATCATAATATTCTTTATGCCCGCGCAAATTATAATATTTTTGTGGAATTCGTAAATATTCATTTTGCGAGTATTTCTCTTTTTGTTCAGAAAAGGGACCGGCAAATTGGTCAATAACCTCCTTCCACGAAGGAAAATGAGAGAGCATCGACACCCCCGCCCCAACAACAACCACTAACTTGTTATCTTCTGACGCCCTTTTAATAATCCTTAAACTCTCTTGAATAAATGGTTCCATTTGTACCCCCATCCCTGTGTGTCTTCTAATCAATGCCTGCATGACGCTCATCCCAATATGTTTAACGATTCAATCGATGCCTAATCACTCACGGTTTATCTCTCCTATTTTATGAGGGATCTCCTCCTAGCATACCGTTCGTTCATCACAAACTAAATTCTTTCAATTATATTCTTTTAAAAATAGGTTAAACTAACAGTAACTATAGGAGGGATTCTTGTGAGCCTAAAAGAAACATATGATGATTTATTTTTCAAATCTTCGGAAGTCCAAAAGAATTTAGATACATTAAAACAACGAATGGAAGAACTCGATACACAAATTCAAGTGATTGAACGTAACCCTAATTTTTTAGAAACAGACGTTGAACCATTGTACGAGTTACTTTGGAAGGCGAGAATAGATTATAAAAAACAACAAACTGAATTTCATACTTTAACGCTCCAACTCCAACAGCTCAACCATATTCTTGAGGATCTCCACTAGTCCTCTCTCTTCACCATAAAAAAAGCATCCTATGATGCTTTTTTATTTCAAGTAAATCGGATGGTAAGAAGCAATATAACCACTGTCACCATTAGGTTCAAAAACGACGGTAGCTGCTCCTACCTTGTGGCAATCAACAGTCATGGACCACCCTTTATCTAAAATCAGTTGATCTCCTAACATCCTATCCTCTAATTCATATAAATCTAAATCAATCGTATAAGTCCCATCCTCATTTTGCTGACACTGATAAACCTCAGGATAAATCGCATCTTTATGAACAGGAATTTCTGGACGTGCAACATAATCCCCTAAATCAATATAGATATTATCAATGACAAGGTCTTCATTAAAATAATGATCAATTAATGACTTCATCATCTTTTTATCGAAAGCCACATACACCTCTTCATTTTTAAACATCTGTTCAACCATTGCTGGATACTCAAGTTCAAGCATATAAGAGGAAAAGTTCAAAAGTTGAAGCGTGTGTTCCTCATCCGCTTCATAATCTAAAAAGTGTGTCACCGTTAATGCGCTAAAATACTCATTTAACTCACCCACCTGTACATCAGAAAGAGGAATAACCCATTCCTCTTCGGTTTCAACAGATACTGCCTTACTGTTTCCAAAGCTCAATAAAATAACTACACATAACATCGCCAATGAAAACCAAACCATACCTAACACCTGTTTCATTAAAAATTCGCTCCTTTAATCTGTTCTCATAAAGATGATTTTGTTTATAAATGCGGATTCAACACGCTCTCAAACCCTTTGAGTTAGAGTGAGTTAAAATCATCTTCATCCATCGAGCAGATTTTTAAATTTACCTTGCTAGATAAAACCTTATGCCTGTGCAGATAAATTTTTACGATTCTTAAAACATGGATGGCGACACCGGCAACTTTCTTACCATTACCCCACCATCAGAAGGAAGCACTGGTTAAAATATAAAGACCCTTTCTAGTTGATAGATTTGATGATTAAACCTGTTGCAACGCAACCCTCTCTTCCATCATGCGACAAATTAATGATTGATATCTATTATAGTTTATTCCACAAGCCTAAAAAAGTTGACAATGTAAAAGGCTATAACTGGGATCTGTTATAGCCTTTCGTAGTGATGTGATTAATTATTTAGACATTCCCATTCACATATATATGTCCTTTAATCCCTAGATAGACCTTTAGAAGAAATAAAAGTTAAAAGTTGACCGATTTATTCACCCCTTCAATGGTTACACACCATCGATTAATAAACCCACGCCCGCATCGCCTACGATGCCCATTCCAAACAGGACCCTAGCTTCGGAAGCCCCCCTCTGTTTCTACGTTTTAGTGCATAAAAAAATGTCCAGTAGGTGATAAAGTTATCACATACTGAACATCTGCATGAAATGGCCTTGAGACCTCTAATTCAAATTTTCCATACGTTGATTCCATAGTCGTCAAGGTTGCATTTTGTGGACTCGGTGTTGAATGCACCTTAAAGGATTTAATAATGGCCTCTGTTACCTCAAGCGTGTTTGTAAAATTTCCTGTAAACGATACGGTAATCTGCAATAATCGTTGATGTGAAATCAAGAACGCACGCGTCATAACCCCCAACTGCTTTACCGACTCCCGAATAACAAGTGCTGGATGACCATCAATCACCGTCTCCTCTAACTCATCAATTCCCACCTGGTTTAATTCACGTTTTACCAACTGTTTTAAAAATTTTCGTTGATCCGATTTCGTATGAAAAGAGGCCAAATCTAATCGTCGATTACGAATCGTTACCACCAATGGAGCAAGCATATAATCCTGACATTGGCTTCCCTCATAAGCAATAAAATCATACCCGTCACGATAATGGTCCACTTTTAGATGATTAGGCACTAAAAGACTATAATTAGATGCCCCATACTCTTCTAATTGATGATAGACATACTCGCGACAAGCGTATTTTCCTAACAACTCTTCTAAATTTAACCCCTGAAGCGTTGTGCAGAATTGATGATTTAATCTCATGAATCCATTTCCCCTTTTATCAAAGATATTCGATTGTAGTCGTCTTTTTTACTACATTGTCATTGTATGGGCCAAAGTGGTTTTTTAGACATTATTTTTTTCACCCTTCACTTTAGCCTCCCTTATCTATCTCGCTTAAGACGATTAAAACCCCCACCTAAAGATATTCATTTATACAAAAAGACATTCCACTCTTCTCTTTCCACTTTTTTCATAGCATGCGAATCTGTACAAAAACACTGTAACGCTTCAACACCCCGCCGCTCTCACAAAAGAAGGGGGCACTAAAATTCAATTGAAAACGCAGTAACATGACGGTATACTAAAGGTTATCTATTTAAAAATAGGTTCTATTTCCAATCACTCATTAAAGAAATAGAACCCAACCATAATAAAACAGAGAAAGGATGGTGAATCCGGTTGTTCATGTGATAAAATGGCTACCTCTCTAAGAGATGGCGGGTTCGGGGGCAGCTTGTCCCATCACGCTTCATGTAAAAAGAAGTCAACTGACCTGAATCAAATGTTGTGCCTTTTATTCGATGATGACAACCTTATACGATGTGTACAGCAATCTCAATCAAGCATCAAACAGACCACGCATTTTTAGCAAGAAATTTTGACTATGATTCGACCAGTCTATTAAAGTTAGCTAAAATTCCAAGAAATTATAGCTACCCGCTTGAACCAACACTCAACACCTTTAAAACCCGATATTCGATCATTGGCATGATGCTATGGCATGAAGGAACCCATGTCCTAGTAGATGGCATGAATGAAAAGGGGCTATCAGGTGCCATTTTAAATTTACCTGACGCCTGCGTGTGGAATAAAGCCCCCATTTCCGATGGCATCAATCTCTTACCTACCGATGTCTCCTTCTATTGTTTATCGCAGTTTTCTTCTGTCACCGAATTAAAGGCGGCCATTCATCGACTCAATATTGTGGCCCCCGAGGATCATCCCTTTGCTAAAACCACTCAAATTCACTGGATGTTTTGCGATAAAACTGGTGAGTCAATCGTCGTCGAACAAACGGAATCAGGCCTATGTATTTATGATAACCCTATTGGAGTTTTAACTAATGGTCCGACCTTCGATCAACAATTAATCAACATTTCCCCCTATCTCAAAGATAGCCAAACGGCTCCTCCCCTCCCAGGAGATGATTCCTCTCCCTCACGCTTTATACGGGCGGGGTATTTAAAACGACACCTTCAATGGACTCAACAGCCGCTATCGACGGTAACTCATTGCTTTCACATTCTAGGAAATGTCGCCCTCCTTCCTGGGATTTTAAAGCAAACACAAGGAGAAGAATTTGAGACGCGTTATACAGCTTGTATGGACCTTAAACACTTGCGCTATTACCTGAAATGGTATCATCATCTAAAGACTCAAATCATTGACTTAAAACAAGAGCAGGATGAATGCAAGACGCTGACTTTTTTTGAGTAAATCAAACGGTTCCTTTGCTCCTCACTTCTTTTGTCTAGTTGTGTCATCTTTGTCCTAAAAGAGATGGCGGCGGATATACTTTAGATATATCCATGTATATCTTGCGTTCAATTATAAGAAGAGAGGATTGACCAACGTGAAAAAATTTATTGCTATTTTATCTGGATGTATCACTATTCTACTTGTTGCCTTTTTCGTATACAATCGTTTAGGAGCTCAAACGACACAAGAAGCGATGACCATTGCCGGGTTAAATACTCTTGAAGTCCTTTACGAAAAGAAAACAAACGATGGGTCGATTTTACTTTATCGGACACCTGGTGAGGAGCAGTTATCTCTCGCGTTTTTAAATCGGAATCTTTTAGGATACGAATACATTGACAGCGCGATCCAATATGAAACAACTTCACTTGAGGAGCAAGCGGGGTTAACGTATGTTTCACTAAAAAAATCTGATGCCATCCCTTATACCATTTACGCTGGTGTTACAACAAATCCTGACCTTTTCGAAGTATTAGTCACGGAGCCAACCTTCCAAATTGCTCACAGTGCTAAAGTATTCGAATCAAATATCGAAGGAACTTATATCTGGATGGCCTACTCAACCGATTTTACAGGAGAAAACTTTTCTCTTATTGGTTTAAATCAAGAGGGAGACATTATTGGAGATTTAGAAACAGTCGGAACAACCGTCACCATTCACCCTGTTGATACGGCAGAAGCAAATTAAAAACAAAAAAAAACATCTTTACGATGTTTTTTTGTTTTGCTAGGGGCAAAAAGTCGCCCCCGTCTATGTTTTTATCTCATTTTAATAAACAAAATCGGTATGCGTCCACTGACGGAAAAAATTAATATCTCGAATACTCCCATCGGAATTTAAGACGCCTAAATAAACACCGTCATTTCGTCCCACTTTGAAGATAGCATTCGCAGTTCCTTCTTTAGACGAAATCCCCATGTCCTTCACACATTTCGCAAAAATCTCTTTCCCTACCCCATATGTTTCAGTAATGTAAGCAACTAAATAAATATCAATCGCACCGGCACCCAGTTCTCTTGGGTCTTTTCGCAAAAGATGTTCCTTTATAATCTCAGGCCAGTCCTCCTGATAACTCTCTAATAATAAGTCTTGAATTTCATTAATGCAATACGCCTTATAGCAACGTTTCTCTCCCTGTTTTAACATCGATGCATCGCCATTTAAGTCAACTAAATGGACTAACATCTTCTTTAATCCACATAGAATGGGAATGACCTTCGTCGTTAATGATCGCCCTTGTAAATAGTCCGGTAAAATAATCTTTAAATTCTCATCTTTCATAACCTCTCCCCCAATTAATGTAAACCCTTTCTAATAGTTAATTCACGTCTATTATAGGTCCTCTTGCTAACTTTTTCAACATGAATTGCTAAATTTTTGAAAATTAATGGATATAAGTCCCAACTTCCCCTTTTTTATCAGAGATACCGACCTCACGTTCAATATATGAGCCGCTTCTTATTTGGTGTCACTCCACAACCAAGGAAGCACGACAAAATAAAAAAGGCTAACTAGCCTTCCTCATTATTCAACACAACCGCTTTATTCTTTAGTCCCACTTTCCTGAATAATGGCTTGATTAGACCAAAATTTAGAAATTACTTCATCAATCATCAGGTTGGCCCCAATTGCAATCATACCTGGTAAAATAATAATCAGACCAGGAATATAGTACAACAAAATAAAAAAGGAAACAATCATGCCTAATAGTTTTAACGAATTGAAAAATTGAGTATGGGTCAACAAAAAAGAGTCTCGTACCATTTTAAAGCGGCTGATTTGATAATTTGAAAAAATATACACTAAATACGTACTAATGAGCGTACACTCAAAGAAAACAATCCCCATTAATAAAAACTGAAGAATGGAATCCTCCGTTAATCCTCGATGAGAAACAATTAAATAAGTTAAACTTAAAAACCATAAAAGGGCCAGAAAAAGAGTCAACCAAATGGACCTCAAAAAATCTGCTTGATAACACTCTAAAAAATCATTAACGAGTTGGCACTCTTCTTTTAACGCCTTTTTTCTCCCAACAAAAAATAATGCTTTCGTTGAAGCTGCAATCGTAAAAATAGGTAAACAACCAATTAACCATAAAATTGAAACAACCGCAAGATCACAAATTTCATCTATCACTTTAAAGACAAAATAACAATCCGGTTCCTTTTTCATTAAAAATCCCTACCTTTAATTCAAATATTATTCAATCATCCACAAATCTTTTACCATTATATTATAAAATATAACATTTTCATCTTTTTTTCAACAATAAAGTCGTGAGATACCGATTACACGATTAAAAAAACTAGCCCAATTAACAACGGCTAGCCTCTTTATCCCAAATTATATGAACGATCTTCATCAATAGATTTTTTTCCTGTTCATGACCCTCTCTCAACCGTCATTCCTAAAAAATGTCCTCCCCCTATTTGTTGAACGTCATTTTAGAAAGGGTCACTTAAACCCATGGGTCGTTCTTAAAAAAGAGCCTGTTTTTAAACACCGAATAAAACCCATCCCTCATGAGAAAATAACTTTCAATTAAGCAGTTGACTCTTCCATAGGGTCTGACGATCATTCTTTTATACCCACCACTGACTCACCTAACCTGACAGAAGATTACCGCTTCACTTTTTTTCATAAAAAAAGAGGGCGTTCGTGCCCCCTTTTAGCAAACAGCTCCACCTGTTTCCTTAACGTCTTCCTCAACGCTAATGACTGTTTTGATAAGTGCGGTCAATCCTTTCACAATTTCATCTTGTGACATCGATGGCATCGTTGGCTTGTCAACGGTTTGCATCGGTAAATAAGGAATGTGAACAAAACCAGCCTTTAATTTTGGCGCCTTCGTTGCGGCGTAATGTAAGGCACCGTACATCACGTGATTACATACAAATGTTCCTGCTGTATTCGAAACCGCCGCCGGAACAAATGCTGCTTTCATATCACGCACCATCGCTTTAATCGGTAACGTTGAAAAATAAGCAGCCGGCCCATCTTCGAAGATGGTACGATCAATCGGTTGTGCCCCTTCGTTATCGGGAATACGCGCATCATCTTGATTGATGGCCACGCGTTCTACGGTAATATTAGGCCGTCCTCCCGCTTGTCCCACACAGATCACCGCATCAGGTTGTTCTTCATCAAGTAAGGTGTATAAAACATCAAGACTACAATCAAAAACAGTAGGAATTTCACGTTTAATAATTTGAACCCCTAAAAGTTCATCCGGTAATTGTTTAACTGATTCTGTCGCCGGATTAATCGACTCTCCTCCAAAGGGGTCAAATCCTGTCACTAATACTTTTTTCATAAAAACACTCCTTTAACCGCTATCTTATTAAAAAGCTAAATATCGCATTAAAATAATATGAATGACTAACATAATAATCGCAACCGGCGCTTGAGCCTTTATCACGCCGTATTGATTTTTTAAATCCAAAATGGACGCCGGTACGATATTAAAATTAGCCGCCATCGGCGTTAATAAGGTCCCACAGAATCCAGCTGTCAAGGCTAACGAACCTGCAATCACTGGATCAGCGCCTAAATTAAAAACAAACGGAACCCCAATTCCTGCAGTAATGACCGAAAAGGCAGCAAAGGCATTTCCCATGACAGCTGTAAATAACACCATTCCGACGCAGTAGGCAATCACACCTAACCAAATATTATGAGTAGGAATAATTTGACTCACACCATTAGCAATCACATCCCCAACTCCTGCCACCGTAAATAACGTTCCAAGTGCTGCTAAAATTTGAGGTAAAATAGCAGTCGGTCCGACTTGACTTAAGAGACGGTTAGCCTCTAAATTCGCTTCTTTAACTGACGATTTTGAAATCATCATAATGATAATTAGCGCCCCAATTCCACTTAAACCAATGGCGTTATAGGCCCCTAAGTTTGTAAACTGAGCAATAACAAAGGCTAAAAAGGCCAACACAAGAGCTGGAATAAATAATTTATTTCCAATCTTTTGGGCAGATTCCTTTTTAAACGCTTCACTCGTTGTTTCAAAATGAACCATTTTAACTTGTTTCGTCGCTGATAAAATGGCCATGACAATGATGAGTCCTCCCACCACGTTAGCTGGAATATAATCTCCAAAAATAAAGATAATTCCTAGAATAAACCAAAAGAGGGCGGTTCCCCAGCGCGCTTCCTGCCCTTTATTCACAAGGGAAAAAACACCTAATGAAATACTAATTAAACCAATAATGGTATAGATAATAAATAAAAGGATCTCTGCCACTCCTATTTCCCTCCTTTTGACTCTAACGCCTCATGCATACGTTTCCGTCTTTTCTCATTTAGTCTAAATTGAATAATCCCAATGATTAATGCCAAAAGAGCAATCGGTAACGTATAAAGGGCAATAGTTGTCGGTCCTTGCTTTTCATCAACAGGAATCCCTAATTCCGTCAATGTCCCTACAATAAGCATGACACCTGAAGCTCCAATGAATAAATTTTGACCAAAGAAATTTCCATAGTTCTCTGCGGCAGCTGTTAACCCTTTAATTGACTCCAGATCGTTCTCCGTTACCTCTTTATATTTAGAACGCGTCGCCCCTTCGGCCATCGGCAATACAAGCGGTCTCCCAAATTGAACATGACCTGACATCCTGATACTAAGGGCCGCCATCACGAGACGGAACGCTAAATAAATACTTAAAACACCGTCCGCCTTCGCATTTTTCAACTGCCCAATTAACCAAGCAGCACGTTCCTTTAATCCATAACGCTCCATTAACCCAATAACAGGTAAGGTAATGATAAACAATGTCATATAACGGTTGGCAACAAACGCCTCCCCGAGCTTTGTTAAAATTTCATTAAAATCTAGTCCACCAACAAAACCTGTAGCGATTCCCGCTATCACAACAATGGCAAGCGTGTCAATTTTCAAAATAAAACCGATAATAATAATAAAAATACCAATTAAGCTTAACACATAATCCCTCCTTCACTATCATACATATCTTCTATTATACCATACTTTTCAAGCTGTCTTTCCTTTCATTTATTTGGCAATTTTAAAAGGCTAAAAGGTCCTCCCTTTTAGCCTTTTCCTGTAGACCCTATTTTTTAAAATAGGCACAACTTCCAGTCCCATCGGCCTCAACGACTAATTTTACTGGAATTCGTTCTTTTAACTCATTAACATGTGAAATAATTCCGATTAAGCGGCCATGATCTTGTAAATCCATTAAAATATCAATGGCTTGATCCAATGATTCCGAATCTAACGTTCCAAATCCTTCATCGATAAACATCGTATCTAACTGAATCCCTCCGGAATTTTGTTGAACGACATCGCAAAGACCAAGTGCCAGTGCTAATGAAGCTTTAAAGCTTTCTCCACCCGATAACGTATTAACCGGTCTTTGATTACACGTATGACTATCATAAACGTCCAGGTCTAATCCTTTGCGCCCTCCCCCCTTAACCTCTTCGCGACGCAATAAATAGTACCTTCTAGCCGTCATCTTCTGTAATCGTAAATTGGCCGCAAACAATACTTCATCAAAGTAACTCGATAAAACGTAAGTTTCAAAAGACATCCTTCTACCACTTCTTCCGTTGGCCAAGGCATCCAGTTCACCGAGTGTGGCATACTCTTTTTCTTTTGATTGAATCACTGCATATTTTTTGGTCACCGAAGAAAGGAGGCGCTCATTCTGTTCCCGATTGGCTTGAACCCTCGCACGCTCGCCTTCTAATTCCGAACGTTTATGTGAAAGGTCCTCCATTCTCTCCTTTAACGGAGTAAGATCTGTTTGAACTGCACCTGCTAATTCATCACGTAACGCTTGTTCGATCGACACGGCTGTATGGCGCTCTTGGTAATATTGAATAACAAATTGCTCCAACTTATCCATTGCATCTATCCATGATTTGGCCTGCTCATAAGTCTCCCGATTAAGAAATGTTTGGACAATCTGCTCCTCTAATGAAGTGGTGGCTGTCTTAAGTTGCGATTCATACCCCTCTAATTGATTAGTTAACTCCTGTCCCACGGTCGTTAATCGCGTCAATTGTGAACAAACACGTTCATAATCTTCTTGACTTTTTTTGATGTGTTGTTCGTGAGTCACTAAACAGGTACTTATTTCCTCAAGGCGTGACATTAAAACGTCAACTGAGCGATAATCCATCGGAATCTGTTCCTCTAAATCCTTAACCGAACGTCGCTCAGACTGATAAAGATCGCGCTGATCCTGACGTTTCTGTTCTTTCTGTGCAATTTCTGCTTCAAGGGGGGCCATCATTTCCTTCTTTTTCACCAATTGCGCCATCTGTTCTTCAAGCTGTTTCACCTGAATCAATACTTGAGTCTTTTTGCGCGTCAGTTCAGACTGCTGATTCAAAAGCTTTGATTTTAACTGTCTCATGGCCACTAACGTCGCTTCCTCATCTTCACCTAGCAGACAACGTTGAATTAAGCTCGTCTTCAAGTGATTCAACTCCTCTGCTAGCTTTTGAAGCGTCACGCGTAAAATCGAACATTCCTGTTCCTCAGATCGCCCCCTTTCTTCGAGTTTCTCAACGTCTACACGATACGCCTCTAACGCGGCCTTTGATAAAATACTTTCCTGGCTACGACGAGGATTCGGATGATCACACGATCCACACACGGGACAAGGTTGCCCAACTTTCAGTTCATTGGCTAACCGAATAGCTGCTGCATTAATAAATAATTGTGCTTGATGCTCATAATCCTCCCGTTTAAGGCGTGCCTCCTCTAAATGGGTCGTAGCGCTTGCTTCTTTATCTTCAAGGCTCTTAGCCGTCTGCTCATACGCCTCTAGTTTTTCACAAAGTAACGTGACGTTCTGCAGCTCCTCCTGTCCTTTCACTTCCCTTAATTCTAATCGATGTTGTTCTTCACGTTGCTTCTCTTTTACCACATTTAATGGATCAAGCTGCTCCACTTGATCCTTTAAAGCCGCTAATTCTATGTTTCGACACTGAACCTCCGCGGTAAGCTCACGCTCTGTCTGCTCTAATTGTTGCAGTTGCTTCCGTTTTTGATCTAATAGCTTGACCCCTTCAACATAGCGTGACAACTCATCCTTTTCCCGATTCATCTCGGTCATCTCTTGACGTAAGACATCAATGGCGTCGTAACATTTTTTGACTAAGATATACTCTGTCTGACAATCCGTTAACTGCTTCTTAAGATGAGCCTGCTTTTCTAACGTATCCTGCTTAAAAGCTTGATATTTTAAACATTCATTTTCAAGATTAATCAGGCCTTGTGCCTGCTTCGCCTGACTCACCTGATGTTCGTATCGGGTAATGGTGTCTTGTTGCTCAGTGAGTTGATCTAACCGTTCTTTTGCGGTCGCATACTCTTCAATTTTTTCATTGATTTTCTTTTTTAACTCATACTCTTGTTGGCAACTACTTAATTGCTCAGCTATTTGTTCCTTTTGTTGCTCTAATTGATGTTCTACCGCTTCAAATCGCTTTTGTTGATGCTCAATGTCTTCCATCACTTCGTGTAAAGGACGTTCTAAATCTAACGCCTGATTTTCGTCTGTTCTTACTAATTGAAGTTCTGCCGTCATCGCCTGTTGAGTTTCAAACACCTCGGCCTTTAATCGATTAGCTTGCTGAGTTAACTGTTCCTGCACAGCCTTATAAAAATCAGTTCCGAATATTTTACGTAGAATTTCTTCCTTATTCGTTGTATTAGCCACTAAAAACTCTTTAAAATCTCCTTGCGGAATCATGACAATTTTTCGAAACTGTTCAATTTTTAGCCCAATAATTTGTTGAATTTGTTCACGAACTTCACTTTCTTTAGTCAAGGGCGGATAATCGCTTGCCACCTCTAAAAATTCGACCGTCGCCGGAACTTCGCGAAATCCCTCTCCCCTTTTTTTCTTTTGAAGTTGTTGCGGTGATCGCGTGATACAATAAGTTTTCCCATTCACACTAAACGTAAAAGAAACCTCCGTTTTAATCTCGCTTTCCTTTACAAAATCACTTCTTAACTCTTTTCCAGAACGACTTCCCCCACTTGTTTCTCCGTAAAGCGCATAGCAAATCGCATCAAAAATTGTCGTCTTTCCCGCACCTGTTGGTCCCGTCACGACAAAAATATCTTGTTGATCTAAATCTTCTTTAAAATTTAAAGTCAGCGGCTTGGCATAAGGTCCGAAGGCAGACATTTTCAATAACAATGGTTTCATTCACAAGACTCCTTTCGCACTTCTTTAATAATTGTCTGAATCGATGTTTTTGCGGCCTCTGACAACGCCTCTCCTTTATGGTGTTCATAAAAATCACTAAATAATTGTTCCGCCGTTTTTTGTTGACGCGCCTGTTTTGTCAATTGACTTCCCTTAAACGCTTGATTATTTTGTTCTAACTCTAACATCATCACATAAGGAAAATTTTTACGAAGTTTGGCCATCGGCTCAATTAATTCACCTTTATCTAATAACACAATACGCAAATAATCTTCACATCTTGGTAAAGCTAGAAGTTCCTCTAATGTCCCTTTGATTGTTTTCATGTCCCGAAGTGGTGTTAACGGCAATAATTCACAAGAAAGCTTCCCTGCTTCGTCTAAATCAATCATCGTCACAGATTTGTGATACTGTTCTTCTGAAAAAGAATATTTAAGTAAGGAACCACTATACCTGATCTTGTCACTTCCCACTTTTTGTGTTCGATGTAAATGACCTAAAGCGACATAATCAAACGCCTCGAAGTAGGCACTAGAAACTGACTCTTTCCCTCCTACCACTAACTTTTTTTCCGAATCGGAGATTAAAATCTCCTCACTTTGACCCACAACAAAAGCATGCGTGAGTAAAACGTTTCGCTCTGTCGCATCAATCGGGTTAGCAGCCAGAGTCACTCGCATCGCATCGTCTAATGATTTAACCGTCTCATCCTCGTGGAGCTCGCGTACAACGGCATAATCGGCAAATGGTAATAAATAAAAATTAACCGGTCCAAATTCATCTCGCAAGACCACTTTTTTGATCTCCTTCGTATATCTTCCCGCGACATAATAATGAGCCGCCTCAAATAACTCATGACCAAAATTAATGAGGTCCGCCCCATCGTGATTGCCCGCCACCGCCAAAACTGGCGTTTTCAATTCAACGAGCACTTCCTTTAAAAATTCACTATATAAAGCAACCGCCCGAGCGGGGGGCACACTGCGATCATAGATATCGCCCGCTAACAAAAGCGCATCCGGTTGATACGTCTTAATATATGATTTAACCTGTTCAAGCACATAGCGCTGATCCTCAAGCATGGAAAACGAATTAACTACCTTACCAAAATGCAAATCGCCTAAATGTAATAACCTCAACGTCTTATCCTCCTAAAAAGCGAATGTTTGTTCTCATTATAAGCCTTTTTTACAAGAATCGTCAACCCAATCCCTAACGAACTCATCGACAAGATTTTTGGATTATTTCCAAGGAAATACACGTCCCCCTATTATCGTCCATAAAAAAGATAATTCGTGCAAAAAAAGACAAAAAATTATACAATAGAAACAACTTAAAGAAATCATCCCCTAACACGTAAAAAATAGGAGGTTTTTATGCTAAACCCAAACTTACCAAAATATCTTGCCATTGCCGAATGGATGAAAGAAAACATTTATAATAACACCTTTAAAGCAGGCGAAAAACTAATCAGTGAAAATAAACTGTGTCAAAAATTTGAAATCAGCCGTCAAACCGCCCGGCAAGCAATCGCCGTCTTAGAGGAAGAGGGACTCGTCATCAAAAAACAAGGAAGCGGAACTTACATCAACCCAATTAGTCTCAAAGCCAGACTCAACACCAAAACCATCGCCCTCATCCTACCCGAACTGTCAAACGATCAAACCCCTACGATGTTAACCGAGATGGAGGACCTCTTTTCAACGGCGGGCTATCAGCTAACAATACGCCTCACCCACCATCAAGTGACACGAGAGCGCGAACACTTATTAGCCCTCTTAAACGCAGATATCGCCGGTTTAATCGTTGAGGGAACAAAGTCTGCTTTACCTAACCCCAATCTTGACCTTTATCAGGAATTTTTAACTCACCATATCCCCTTACTCTTTATTCATAATTACTATCCCGGACTTCCTTGCCATTTCATTATGACCGATGATACGGCCTGCGGCCAACTCGCTACCCGACACCTCATTCAACAGGGGCACCAAAAAATTGGAGGATTGTTCCAATTCAACACCCTTAAAGGTAACTTTTTTTATAAAGGATTTTTAACTGAAATGTACGACCACCATTTAGGGGTCGATGAAAAACATCTCATTTGGTACGGAACCGAGACGACTGAAGACTTATTTTCACAGGGAAATCTTTCAAACCTACTCGATACCTTACATCGTGTTACCGCCATTCTTTGCGATAGCGAGGAAGTTGCCCTAAAACTGATTCAACACCTCGCTAACGAAACCTCATTAAACGTTCCAAATGACCTTTCGTTAGTGACGCTAGGAAACACAAAACTGAGCCAACTCGCTACCCCACCACTGACAAGTATTGACCCCTGCCGTCCAACGATTGGAAAGTTGGCCGCAGAAGCTCTAATTCAACAGATTGAAGATCAAGAAACGATGATCAATCATATTTGCCAACCGACACTCATTCCTCGTCAGTCGGTAAAACACCTCCTAGACAAATAAAAAAAGAGCACTTGGCTCTTTTTTTATTTCTGTTTTTTCTCCATCAACTTACTGAATTGTTCCAAACCAATGATGACTGCTCCACCGATAATAAACCACACAAGGTTAAACGTTGAAAAAGACATCGGTGCTTGAGCTGTTTCAAGCGTTGTTGGTCCCATAATGACCGCATAAATCGACCCGATCATTAATCCTAAAATTAAGTAAATCATTTGTGGACGTGCTGTCTCTAAGAAGTGGCGAATTAATTTAATCGTTGATAAAATCCCAATAATAACTCCAAGTCCGAATACGATTAAAATAGGAAGGGCCGAAAAATTAAACGTTAAAACTTCTTTAATTGAACTAATAATTGTTGTATATAACCCAAAAATCAATAATAACGTGGATCCCGAAATTCCTGGTAATACCATCGCTGAAATCGCAATCATTCCTGAAATAAACACATAAAGGATTAATCCAATATTTAAATGGCTAAGAGAAATCTCCATTCCACCTCCGCCTGATACCGGATTAAACACAGTAATCGCCACGACAATCAAGATTCCTGTGACCGTCCAAACGATATTTAAATATTTATTTTTAATCGTTTCTTTTTCCGCCTTGATAATTAATGGGATGGAAAATAAAATAAACCCAATGAACACCGAACTAATACTATAAATATGTTCTTCAAAAATCGAACTTAAGAAGAGAACCGAAAGAATCATTCCAAGCGCCCATCCGATTCCAATTTTTAATAAAAATTGAAGAGCCTGTCCTTTATCTTCTCTGCTACTCTTTGAAACAAGCGTGTTTAAAGAACCGATAAACTCATCATAAAATCCTAAAATAAAAGCGATCGTCCCTCCTGAAACACCAGGCACACTATCGGCAAGCGCCATAAAAAAACCGCGAATTAAATTGATTATAAACATATCTTTCACCTTTACCTATTCTATCTCATCCATTTTCCTAAGAGAAATCATCCATTATTTGTAAATGAATAATAGCCTTTTCCATTCTAATTCTAGCATAAAGCCCCTTAAACTTCAACGAGAGAAGAGAAATTAAAAACACTTACAACGAGTGATAAAATTAAAATTCTCATTCACACATTAGGCCCTTTTCCCATAAACTACTAGTGAATCATCCATCATTACTTTATGGGAGGTATTTAAATGACTGCAACTATTAAAAGCTATTTTGTCTGCGCAAATAGCTCACGCGGATTTTATAATTTCTTTGACTCAAACCTTCAAGGCGTTGATCACTTATACATTTTAAAAGGGGGACCAGGAACAGGAAAATCGACATTAATGAAACGAATCGGTGCTGACTTTTATGACTTAGGCTATGACGTTGAATTTATTTATTGCTCGTCTGATCCTCATTCACTTGATGGAGTCCTTATTCCCCAATTAAAAGTCGGAATCGTTGATGGTACTGCTCCCCATGTTATCGAACCAACGGCACCTGGAGCCGTTGAACAATACGTTAATTTAGGAATCGCCTGGGATCGTGCAAAACTTGTCCCTTACAAAGAGGCTATCCTTGATTTAAAACACCAAATTAGTACTTGCTATGACTTACTTTATTATAAATACGCCGAAGCCCTCAAAATTCATGATCAATGGGAAAAAATCTATATTGATGAAATGGACTTTGACCTTGCCCCACGATTTAGAGCGATCCTTTGCGACGCCCTACTCGACTATAAAAAAGAAGACCATCTCCCTATCGTTAAACACCGCTTCTTCGGTGCCTCTACCCCTAACGGATCCACTGATTACATCGAAGATCTAACTCGCGGATTTAAACGATACTTCATTAAAGGTCGACCAGGAACAGGAAAATCAACCCTCTTAAAAGAACTCGCTAAAAAAAGTGAATCCCTCGGATACGATACCGAAATTTATCACTGCTCTTTCGACCCTGAATCACTCGACATGGTCCTCATCCCTAAACTAAATGTCTGCTTCTTTGACTCAACAGCTCCACACGAATATTTCCCTAGTGTTGAGACCGACGAAATTATTGATACTTATGAGGCACTCATTACACCAGGAACCGATGAAGCCAATGCCGAAGCACTTAAACAAATTGAAGCAGACTACAAAGCCACTGTTAAATTAGGAACCGTCGCTTTAGGACAAGCTAAAGCCCTTCACGATCAATTAGAAGAAATTTATATTCAGGCCATGAATTTCGACATTATTGAGGGAATCTACGTCCAACTCAAAGAAGAAATCATGGACTTCATTCAATAACTTTTTAAAACCAAAAAGATGAGAGTTAATCCTCTCATCTTTTTTTACTGCCGCCAAGAAAACGGCCCTCTTCTCTGACACCGCCCGTCCCTTAACGACGTTTCGATTTGTTATCTTTTGTCGCTTTCTTAATTAATAAAGCCTCCATTTTTGATTTAATTTGATTATACGTTACTTGATCAAACAATAAATCATTCCAAATCTTCACATGATTATCGCGCATTCCGGCAATGGCTTGCTCATGCGTTGGACGCACAATCACGGCCACGCCTTCTTTTTTCTTAATCTCTACCACGACTTTTTCCTTTTGTTTCGTTTCAAACGTTCCTTCAGCACCATTAACTGTATCTTTCCACATGACGATTCCCCCCATCATATCACCACTTTGGCAGTGACCTCTTTTTCAACTTTATGCGACCTTCCCTAAAATATGAAAAAAAGTGAGCTCACGCTCACCTTTTAAAAAACCACTCATTCCGTTCATTGACAAGACATGATAAAATAATACACGATATTTATCAAAAAATAGAACTTTAACATCATGACCACTCACATTTAAAAAGGGGTTTTATCAACTTATACGAGGTGAATTATGTTCAATAAAGCTTATATCAAGAAATTTATTCAAGACTCATGGATCGCACTCCGGCCACTTTCTTTAACACTGGCCATCGGTTCCACCACGCTAGGAATCCTAGCCGCTTATCAAATGGGGGCCATTCACTTTAACGCTCCTTTCGACCTTCTTCTTATCTTTCTCATTACGGTTGCTGGATTACTGGCCCAGTCGGGTGCCAACTTAGTCAATGATTACTTCGAAGGGTCGTTTCGTTACTATCGTCCGGGGGGGCGCCAAATCAAATTTTTAGGGGTGGTCCGCACGTATTTTGATGTTTACGTCTTTTTATGGGCCATGGCTTGCTTCGCCATCGCCGGGCTCATTGGTCTTTTTTTAATTTACATCACCAATCTTCACATGCTAGTCATCGGACTGACAGGGCTTTTCATCGCCTATGCCTACACAGGAGAACCCTTTGTCCTCAAACGCAAAGGACTTGGAGTCATCATCTCCTTTATCGCCATGGGACCATTAATGGTATTAGGCGCAAGCTTTCCCTTTACAAAGGAATTATCTTGGTATCCCATCCTTCTGGCATTGCCTGCCTCGCTTTTCATTCCAGCTCTCATGATTAGTAATGAAATGCGTGATTTCACACGCGATCAACGGTTAAGTATCGGAACATTAAGTGTGCGCATCGGGAGTAAAAACAGCACCTACCTCTATCGAACACTAGTATTTGGGGCCTATGTTTTAACCACTATCTATGTAATCACAGGACTTTACCATCCCGTCGCCCTCATCGTCTTCTTAACCCTAAAAGATGCCCTTACCGCCAACCAGTCCGTCACAAACTTTGAAAAACTCGGAATTCCTTATACCAACCGTCTGCACTGGAAATTCACGCTTTTACTGATTATTTCCCTACTGTTTTAAGGAGGTTTTATGAAGCTAACGATTTGTAATGAAACATTTCACGTGGAGGTTCAATACGCGAAACGAAAAAAAATAAAGTTGGAGGCGACCCCTGAGGGGCACCTCACGCTTAAAGTTCCGCGGCACACGAGTGAGGAAGACATCGTGGCCTTTCTTGAATCCAAAAGCGAATTTTTAATGAACTTACGTCAAAAACAAAAAAATAAAAAAGTGATTTCCAACCAGAAATCTTATGCCGATGAAGAGCTCTTTCTTTACCTCGGTCGGGCTTTGCCCTTATCCCACCTCCTTGAGGAAATTCCCGAGGAAAAAGAGCAAATTCAACAAGCACTGCAACGATTTTACACTCAAAAGACAAAACAATACATCAAAAAACGAATTCCCCATTTTCAAACCCTCATTGGCGTCAAAGCAAAATCTGTGACCGTGCTCGACTCCCCTCGAACATGGGGAACGTGTAATTCTAAGCGGGAATTAACGTTCAACTACAAACTCACCATGGCACCCGAGATGGTGATTGATTACGTCATTATTCACGAGCTTTGTCACATCTATCATATGAATCATGACCGCTCTTTTTGGCGAAAAGTGGGGATGTATGACCCTAACTACAAACAACACCAAGCCTATCTTGAAACATTTGGCGGTGTCATGACTATTTAAAAAGCAGCCCCTCGGCTGCTTTTTATGATTTTCTTTGATAAAAGCGTTACTTTCCATTTTTATTTTACTTTTTAAAGCTGTTTTAGTCCCGCAAATAGACGTCTACTTTAATTTTTAGCCAGCGGCCTTTCCATTCCTTCGATTTTAATTCTCCAAAAAGAAATTTTCCTCCGTCCATTAAACGAGCGAATACTAAATTATCTCGCCTAGAGATATAGCCAATCTTATCGCCTGCGGGCGATTGAATAACAATGGCATAACTATCATGCGGATTAGTTGGTTCACGAAAAAAATCCAACCGACTCCCCACGTGTAGGGATGGTTCAATATCATTCATATTCTCAATATAGTGCGTCCCCGCCACCTGAATCTCAAGTAAAAAAATATCCCGTCCAAATGGCTTTATCGACGCCACCCTACGTCCTTTGGCGTGTAGTAACCTAATCATTCTAGCGAGTCTAACGATTATTTCCTTCATGAGCTCTCCCCCATCAACTGCTTGATTCTCATTTGATAACTGCAAGTTACCACCTTATCACCCTAGTAAACGCGTGAAATAAAACAATAGGTCCACATGGCCTTTCCTCCATGATTCCACCCCTAAGTTTTTTCCTTATTATAACATATCCTGGCTTATGAAAGAGAAAACTCATGATTATTTTCTCAACATCTCCCACTCTGATGAAATGATAGCAATCTGCCATTCTCCCAACCTATTTAATAATTACATAAAAAAGGCCCTCTCTCAAAGAAAGAACCTCTTGATCAATCATTCACAGTAAGATGTCGTAATTGACGAACTTCTTCAATTTCTACTCCCGTTGCTTTCGCAATCTGCTCATCATCTAAAACATCTAATAAATTCTTGGCAATTTCTCTATCGATTTGTTTCCTAACTTGTTCAAGCCCTTGCTTGACTCCCTTTTCAAACTCCCTTTTAAGGAGCTCATCTAATGTCATATATTCCACCTCCAACCTTTTATCTTGCTTCATCCGGTTAACCCTATCATGTCACTGATGCATAGACTCAGATGTTATTTGAGCGATACTTTTGTTAGAGAAGATTCATTAGTTTTCATCTCGTATTCGTCGAACTTCCTCAATCGTCAATCCTGTTTTTAACGCAATCGTTTCGTCATCTAAAACATCCAATAAATTATGGGCGATTTCTACTTTTTCCTCTTCCTTTCCTTGTTCAATTCCTTGCTCAATCCCTATTTTAATGCCTTTTTGGAGTTCTCGTTCTTTAATCTCCAATAATGTCATATATTCCACCTCCAACCTTTTATCCTGCTTAATCCGATTGACCCTATCATGTAGCTGATGCACGAGTTCGGACTTTTTGGTGAGGGAGATTTTTAGAAAAAGATTAATTATTTTTTTCGTTTCTTAATCGCCGAACTTCCTCAATCGTCAGTCCTGTTTTTAACGCAATTGTTTCATCATCTAAAACATCCAATAAATTCTGGGCGATTTCTACTTTTTCCTCTTCCTTTCCTTGTTCAATTCCTTGCTCAATCCCTATTTTAATGCCTTTTTGGAGTTCTCGTTCTTTAATCTCCAATAGTGTCATATATTCCACCTCCAACCTTTTATCCTGCTTAATCCGATTGACCCTATCATGTAACTGATGCACGAGTTCAGACTTTGTTGAGGGGGATTTTTATAAAAAAATCAATTACTTATTTTCGTTTCGTAATCGTTGGACTTCTTCAATCGTCAGTCCTGTTTTTAACGCAATTGTTTCATCATCTAAAACATCTAATAAATTCTTGGCGATTTCTACTTTTTCCTCTCTTTTCCCCTCTATTTTTCCATCCTCAAATTCTTCTTTAAAAATTTCGTATAATGTCATATATTCCACCTCCAACCTTTTATCTTGCTTAATCCGATTGACCCTATCATGTAACTGATGCACGAGTTCGGACTTTGTTTGAGCAACATATGTATCTGTTGAATTCTCAACATAGCTTAATAATTCCTTCATCTCCTCGTCCACGTCATCCATAACCCCACGTGTATTTAAAAAGATTTTTGTTGTCTCATCATTTAATTTTAGCGATTGATCTTCTATACAATAGTTTTCAAAACTGTAAATATGTCTCCCTTTGCCAAAAGGATCAAACGTGCAAATAAAGATGACAAAACTTTTACAAAGTTCTAAATAATCACTGCCCTTTTGAATAAAGTCCAAATCGACGCTTCCTTGATAATATCGACTCCTCTTCGCTAGGTTTTTATGTTTTCCTCTTTGCATCTCTACATTATAAATGGTTTCCTCTTCATCTTGAACATAAATGTCTAACCGAATCGCTTTACTCTCCATTACTAAATCAATGGACTTTTGGCTTTCCACAAATTTAATTTTTTTAATTTTAACCTTCAAAATCTTTTCTAGCACTTGCCGGCAAACTTCAGCATCGGAAAAGACCTTAGAAAACAAAAAGTCATCCGATAAATTTAATTCTTGTAACGTTCTTTTTCGTTGATAGGGCATGTAACGAACCTCCTCTATTATAGCATATTCAGGATTTCAAATAATCCTCTCTCTTTTAAATACGCTAATTAAAGGCGATTTCCTTTTTTATTTTTTCATTTCAATCTTTGTTCGATTGATTTCTTCTACTATTGTCTTCACCTCTTCATCCCGCAAATCATCAATCCGTATCATGTTATGATGGATTCCATTGAGCGATGTCCCTAACGAAATCCCTCTCTCTTCATCGATAATCCAAAATCGATCATGCAAGTTTTCAGAAGAATAGACTTTTATTTCACATCCTACTTTTTGACTAATTGTGTTGTATAGGTTTTTATTATAGTTCTCCTCATTTATGACTACCGTTATCTCCTTAGGATTTAACCGCGTCAATACATCAATCATTAAATCTTTATAGGGTTTATTAAAAGTGCCAAAGAAATAGGGGTCTATAATTAATAAACGACTCCCTGTGACCCCCTTACTCATTAAATAAGAAATCAGTTTATCCTTTCTTTCCTCCTTGCTCCCTACTAATATTTCGTGAGACACCTCCTGATTTCCCACAAATAAATCGTGGTAGAAACTCCCAACAGAATTGAATACACATCCACCGTTATCAGTTAATACGATTTCTTGTTCAACAACATCTGGTATAAATACATCCATCACTTATCACCTTTTCAACTAAGACTTAGATGTTCTTAATAGATCCTTTTGACTTGTTCTTATCACCTATCCCTCTACAACCTTTAACACCAAAAGAAAAAGCTAGACACTTTATCGTCTAGCCCATTCACATCATTCGAATTAAATAAACATTTGCTGTAATAGTCCTTTTTTATACTGAAGGAGCTCATTTAACTTATTTTGTTCCTCCTCCGTCTTCAATTCTAAGTTCAATAATAAAGCCACAATTTTTTGTTGTTCCTCCATACATGGACATTGGACTTTCATTTTCATTAACTCAGTTTTAGAAATATTATACCTAGTTGAACCTTGGGCCAAAATGGATATTTTCTTTCTATACTCCCCACTTCGAAGCATATATGCAAGAAATATAGGTGAATAACTATTATGATTATATATACGATAACCAAAACAAAAACTATTTAAATATAAATTTTTAATCTCATAATCCCAACAAGAAACCATTCCTACTTCATTGGGTGTCTCTGAAGATGTCGTAAATAATAAATCACCTTTTAACACTGGATTCTGATTCTCTTGTTCAGAAATATTAACTTGTTCAATCATCCGTTTTGCTAAGGTATTACGAAATACATTTATATAAGTAACAAAGCTCCCATTACCAAAACCAAAGTCTTCTTTTGTTTTACCACTTAGACCAGCGTAAGTAAACCCTATTTGTTGTAGAGTTTTCTCTTCCCACTCAGGGTATTTCTTTCCATTCTCATCTTTAAACCTTAGTTCTTGTGAGAAGATTTTTTGCAGGAGGCCTTTTTTATAGTTCTTTAATTCTTCCACTTTTTCTGTTTGTAGTTCGATTTTTTTATCAATTAGTGAAAAGAAAGTGGCGATTTTTTCTTGTTCCATGCCTGATGGAATCAATAATTTGACTTTACTGATATTAGCTTTAGAAATACCTAAAACCTTAGCACCCGCAGCATATACTTTAATTTGCTTTCTTACACTTGGTGAATTCATTAGATAGCCTTTAAACCCATTCACCATTATTCCTTTATTGTCACGTGCTAGTATAGTGTGTAATCCTGCAATAATTTTCTCTTCCCCAATACTTTTTAGCTCAATTGCTTTACCAATATCATTATAATCTTCCGAAGCATCTGCAATAACTACATCGCCATTTTTGCAATAAGATTCAATAGAAATTTTACTTAAATCCACCGCCTCTTTTACATAAGGTATCTGCGTATTTTTAACATCTAATAAAGTTGGAAACTTCATATGAATATCACCATAATGAATATTCTTCACTCTACCCTTATCATTGTCCAAAAAATCTCGAGAAAATGAATTAGTTGTATAAAAATCAAATATATCACCTAACGCATGCTGTTTCCACTCATCACTAAACTCTTTAAATCTAAGATTTGGTACATTTTTCATTGTATTCACCCCCTCTTATAATCCAAGTTCTTTTAAGTAGGATGCGAGTTCTTCATCGATTTGGGCGATTTCTCGATCAATTTCTGCAATGCGTTGGCTGACAGCTTGTAGATCGACAGGCTCTTCCTCTTCAAATGTATCGACATAACGAGGGATATTTAAGTTGTAGTCATTTTCTTTGACTTCATCGAGTGTTGCTACATAAGAATATTTATCAATCGTTTCACGATTTAAATACGTTTGAACGATTTTATTCACATGTTCTTCCGTTAAAACATTTTGATTTTTGCCTTTATCAAATTCATTGGACGCATCAATAAATAAAATGTCTTCATTATGTTCACGGCATTTTTTAAAGACTAAAATCACCGTTGGAATACTGGTTCCATAGAAAATGTTCGCCGGTAAGCCAATCACGGCATCGAGGACGTTACGCTCTTCAATTAAATATTTACGAATGACCCCCTCAGCTGCCCCACGGAATAAGACCCCATGAGGGAGCACAACCGCCATCGTTCCTTTATCGTCTAACTGATAAATCATATGCTGAATAAACGTAAAGTCTGCTTTTGATTTAGGGGCGAGTTTTCCGTACGCACTAAAACGTTCATCATCTAAAAACTTCGCATCCCCACTCCACTTCGCCGAATAAGGAGGATTCGCCACGATCGCCTCAAAACGTTCGTCTAAATGTTGCGGATGCTCAATGGTATCATCGTTACGAATGTCAAAATTCATGTAGTTCACGCCGTGTAATAACATGTTCATGCGTGCTAAGTTATACGTCGTTGCTGTTAACTCTTGCCCGTAAAACTTACGAACATTCGCCTCACGTCCGACCCGTAATAATAAAGAACCTGAACCACACGTGGGGTCATACACATTCTTTAAGTCTTTTTTACCAGCCGTCACGATTTTAGCTAAAATTTTAGACACTTGTTGCGGCGTATAGAACTCTCCGGCTTTTTTCCCGGCATTCGCCGCAAACTGACCGATTAAATACTCATACGCATCCCCTAACACATCAATTTCGGAATTTTCATAAGCAAATGGGATATCAGCAATATCCGCTATCACCTTTGCGATTAACGCCGAACGACTTTTTACATCACGCCCCAATTTTGAAGACGTTAAATCCATATCATCAAATAAATGGTCAAAGTCTTGTTGACTTTCATGCCCAATCGTTGATTCCGTAATATTATTAATCGCCCCTTGCAACGCTTCAATATCAAACGTACGCTCTTCAATTAAACGAAGTAACGATGAAAATAAGTACGTGGGTTCAATGAAATATCCGATATCACTAATTAACTCCTCTGACAGCGCCTCACGATACTCCTCATCTTGCCACGCCTCTTCATAGCTAATCCCATCTTCTTCTAATAACTTCGCCACCCGTTGCTCTACATTCTCCGATAAATAACGGTAAAAAATCAAACCTAAAATATAGTTTTTAAAATCATAGGCCTCCATCGTTCCGCGTAACGTATTGGCAATCGACCATAAACGCGCATGTAAATCCGCCTGCTGTTGTTTTTGAATCTCACTCACTGTCATGCTATTTTTCCTCCTTCAACGTTCGAATCATCCATTCATTCATTAACTTTTCTTCTAATCTTTGTTTTTCAATCCATAGTTTTTTTCGCTGATGACCTAATCGGTAAACCGTTGCTATTTTCTTCTGAGTTGTGACGCCTGGGAGATCAATCGGTAATTCCCTTATTTTTTGCATCGATAAGGCTTGAAGACTTGAGCCTTGTCTTTCAACTGCTAATCGTCGTTGAATATCCGGATGCTCATTAAAATACCACGCCACATACTCGGGGCAAACCCCTTCGTGACATTCCAAATAAACAAAATTAATCGGAATCACGTACCCTTCATACGCATCTGTCACCACAAAGGCCCGAGGGGCCGTTAACCCAATCAAAACCATTCCGACCTTTGCTAGTGGAACTTCTCGAATATATCGATCACTCACTAAAACTTCTTGGCCTTCTACCTGTAAATTAGGGTCTACTGTTACCTTATTTAACTCTTGAATGGTAAACAATCGCCTTGGATAAGCTTTTTCATTCGGTTTTGCCTTAATACGAGCGAGCGTTGCTCCTATTGAGAGTTTACCCACTTCTTCTAGCTTCATACTTTTTCACCTGCTTTTCATACTAAAAGCATAACATATCACTCGAATAGTGTCAAAAGAAAAAGTGCTTTTGTTGAAAAAAGCACTTTTAATTATATTTATTCGTATGATCCACAATAAATTCTTTCACTTTTTTGACCTTACGTTTTTTAGCTAACAATTTATCGACGACAGCGTCCGAAATTTCTTGATGATTCAAAATACCCGCATACTGATACTCAGCCACAAATTCTTGAATGGTTTCCTCATTCAGGTTCACTTCCTCAGCAAAATATTTAACTTCTTCTTGTCGGGATTGTTCTTCAAACGCATAGTAAGCTTCGTCAATCGAATCTTCTGGCGACAACGTTGGAATCACTTTATTTAAGAAAGATTTTAATAAATCTACTTTTAGACGTAACTCCTCATTATCCGCTCGATCAAGTTCTGCTATAATCTCTTTAATATCTTCGTCACGCTGTTTTGTATCTGTTAAATCAATTTGACGAATCAAGTTCATGATATAGCTCACATTAATTTTATCGGTATGCATGATTTCAATACAAAAATCAAGATCGGCTAAAACAGACACCTTTTCTCCTTCGGCGCGTTTCACCTCATCATAAATTAAGAAATACTTACTTTTAAAATCTTGGTACGTCTGCTCGGAAATCCCCACCGTCTCTTCATTAAACTCAAACTCCGTAAAGGTCTCAAGTTTCACTAACGCCTTGGAAAGTTCACGGAAACTTAAAATAAATTGACGTTTTTCCTCCTCGGTTTGAAGTCCATCCACCTCTTGTGGCGATTTAACAAGCTCATACAAGCGATTTAACTCTGCCTCAAACAAATCTAAATAATAACTGTAACTTCGCATTAACACCGTATCTGTATTATTCGTATCCGAGAACAGGCGGATTGCATCATCCGTATTTTCTTTTAAATTACGATAGCAGACAATATTTCCATAAGGCTTCGTCGTTTTTTGCACGCGATTCGTTCGGGAATAAGCCTGCAATAAATCGTGATATTTTAAATTTTTATCAACATAAAGCGTATTTAACGTTTTCGCATCAAACCCTGTTAAGAACATATTCACGACTAATAAAATATCAATTTGAGCATTTTTCACCCGCTTCGAGACATCGGAAAAATAATTTGAAAACGTGTCGGTCGAATAATTCGTATGGAAAAGTTGATTATAATCAGCAATCATCCGCTCTAAACTATCGCGCGAATGTTCATCACGCCCTTCACTGTCTTCATTCGCTCCAAATGTAAAGATCCCTGCAATTTTGAGACGATGATCCATCGCTTTAAATGCATCATAATATTTAATTAACATCGGAATACTTTGCACCGTAAAAATCGCCGTATATTCACGATTACGCGTTTTAGCGTCATGGTTTGCGATAATGTGTCGCGCGATTTCTTCAATACGCGTCTCATTCATAAAAACTTCATCCGTATTAATCGCATGAACCTTCGTATCATCCATTTCATCGTAATTTCCACGAATCGTATTAATATACTCGACCGAAAAACCAAGGACATTTTGATCATTAATCGCATCTTTAATTAAATAATGGTGCAAACACTTTTCAAAAAGATCAGCTGTTACCCGCCCGTCCTGACTCTTATTCTCTTCAAAACGTGGCGTTCCAGTAAACCCGAAATATTGTGCCTGATGAAAATGTTTATTAATGGCTTTATGCATATCTCCAAACTGAGAACGGTGGCACTCATCAATAATAAAAATCACTTTCTCATTCCGATACTGGTCCATAATTTTTTCATACCGCGGGGACTTCACCGCATTCGCCATTTTCTGAATCGTCGTCACGATTAACGGACGGTTAATATCTTTAATTTGTTGAACCAATTTATCCGTTTTATCCGTCGTATCCACAGAATCCGGTTCAAATTTATTAAACTCCTTAATCGTTTGACTATCTAAATCTTTACGGTCAACTAAAAAGAAGACTTTCTTAATCCCTGGTTCATTCGCCAAAATCTGACTGGCCTTAAATGAAGTTAACGTCTTCCCACTCCCTGTCGTATGCCAAATAAAACCATTATTATTTGTCTCAAGGGCACGTGTCACCAACGCCTCTACCGCATAAATTTGATAAGGCCGCATGACCATTAATAATTGATCCGTTTCATTAATCACCATATAACGCGCAATAATCTTCGAAATTTGACACTTTTCCAAGAACGTAAACGCAAAATCGCCCAATTGACTAATCCGCTCATTATTCACATTCGTCCAAAAGAACGTTTGACTATACATCAATTCCTTATCCGTATTGGCAAAATACTTCGTGTCAACCCCATTACTGATGACAAAGATTTGGATATAGCGGTAAAGACCTTGATAGGAATGCTTGCGATAACGATCAATTTGGTTAAACGCCTCCTTCATATCTAGTCCGCGTCGTTTCAACTCAATTTGAACAACGGGTAACCCGTTAATTAATACCGTTACATCGTAACGATTCGTATATTTGCCAACAACCGTCGTTTGAGCCGTCACTTGAAATCGATTTTTACACCAATGCAAGCAATCAAAAAATTCTAAGTAAATTTCAGAACCATCCTCGCGTTCAAGCACAAACTTATCCCTTAAAATTTTCGCACTCTGGAAAACACTCTTCCCTTCTACATGGCGCATGACGCGTTCAAACTCTTTATCCGTTAAAGGGACACCGCCCAATTTTGACTCATTATGGAGTGATAACTGCTTTCTAAAATTTGCGACTAACTGCTCTTCGTCCGCGATACTGACCTTTTCATACCCCAAATCGCACAATTGAGCAATCAATTGTTTTTCTAATTCTGCTTCGCTTTGATAAGACATCATCAAGCCCCCTTATTTTAATCGTCTCCCTTACCACCCACATCATCGCTAGATTGGCATAAGAGAAATTAAGCTTTTCTACATTAACTAACCTTTTTTTCAGTCACTTTATATTTAATATCGACAAAATAATAAAATTTACTCTAAATTCCTATTTATCCTTCACCTAAATAGGCCCTACCATAATTCTTATACTAGTGTACCACAAAAGTAATAAAAATTTAAGATTCCAGTGTTCTCTGCACCTTTTTAACCTCAAAAAAACAGGCTCACTCTAAAAAGTAGCCTGTTTTTCATCTTACGGTTGAAGCGGACACTCAAAAATAAAGGTTTCAAATTCCACGTTATAATCATCTGATAATCCTTCAAATACAAATCGAACGTCACCGCCATTTAAATCAATCGCCGGAAATGTCACAACCCCTTCAGAAACAACTCCAGGTAGGATATCATCACTGATTTGTTCATATTGAGCTTCCCAGTTTTCTTCGTAATCGTACTGTTTATTTCCTTGTTGCACCATCGAATTGTATGGATAGAACTGAATATTCGTTGAAGATTCATTTTCTATTTTTAAATATGCGCGTGTTTCACTTTTCGCAAATTCTACGCGTTCAAGCGTCATTTTATATCCATTCTGATTCAATTCTTGATTAAGTTCGACGGTCTTCATAGACGGAGCAAAGGCCGTTGCATAATCGACTTTCTCCACCTGTGTTGCTGCTACACCCGGCATCGTCATCGTTACTCCTAAAAGATTTTCTCCTTCAACTTCATCGCCAATCACACCTGTGACTCGAACAATATCGTCAATACTTACCTCCAAGTTTGGATCATCGATACTTACGAGCGTATTTCCATCATTTCCCCCATCAAGAATAAACACTTGCAAGTAAGTCCCATTCTTATCACGGGATGGTTCTGTAAAAACCTTACCATAAAACTCAACTCGGCGTCCCTTATAGTCCTTCGTATTCGTATAAATTTGTTGAAACTCTTCCGATGTTACAACAGGCTCTTCCTTCTTTTCTTCTTTCTCATCCGAGCGACTACATGCCGTAAAAAATAATAACGCAACCATCATTGAACAACACAACCATCTTTTCATTTTTACACCTCGCTTATTTCAAAATAAAACCCATTCTTCTTTTTATAGACTATACTTTTTCGCCATTCCTATTCGCATCTTTTCTTAAACAAAAATTTTTTTCACATCCTTCATACTAAAGCTAATATTCAAAAGAGCAAGAACGAATCTTTACTTAGCTTTTAGCCGACTGTTACCTATTATGTAATAGCCTCCTATAAAAGTTTCCATCATAAAAAGGCTAATTCCTGAATAATTCTCTTCAAATCTTCCATAATGAAAAGGTAGATACGGGATATCTAACATCTACAATGGGAATCTTCCCTGATTCCCACGCTAAAATATCTTTCACTGATAAAAAATTCACCTCAAGGCGAGGTGAATTTTTTTATGGTTTATAAACAACTTGAAACTCTTCACAGACAACAAGCATCTCATCATGAAAGTGAAATCCCATCTCTAAAAGTTCCTTAGAAAAAAAATCGCGGTGAGTCGTTCGCCACGTCTCTAGGCGTCGATCACCTTCCCCCTCTTTAAACGCATGCTCCTCAGTGACTTCATTAAACGGAACGATGCTTACCTTCATCGTCTCCACGATACAAACAGCCTCATCTCGTCCGTTTAAAATAATGTTATAATCAGCAACTTGCGGTAGTTTTGCTTCCCCTCTCTCATACCAAACAAATAAAGAGGTGGTGGCGCATTTTGTCCCATTCATCACTAACTTAGCCAACTCATCCGGATTCACCGCAAATGCCCATGCCTGATAAGTATCGCTCACCTCTTGATTCAACGATCGGTAAATCTTCCATAACTCCTCGTGTCTCATCTCATCTTCTCCCCCTATAAAACAAAAGAAGTCTTTCAACTTAATGTTAAAAGACTTCTTCTTATGTTATTCCTTATACTAGGATTTTAATCAAAGTGGCGCGCCTGGCAGGAGTCGAACCCACAACCCTCTGATCCGAAGTCAGATGCTCTATCCAATTGAGCTACAAGCGCTAATTACATTACTAATTTCCTTACATTTATGATTATATCGCTTTTTTTTCCTTTGGTCAACCCATAATCCCTATTTTTTTAAAATCTTCGGTTGAGGGTTTACCTTTTTAAAAGCCCTCGAATTGATCGAGGGACTTTGAATCTTCACTTATTTTTTCTTCAGCTGCGTTTGATAAACGATCTGACACCCTAACTTCCTTGGAATCAATCGATTCAAAAATAATAACACACGATTTGAATACCCAGGAATAATCAGAGTCTTCCCCTTCATCCATTCGTAATAGGCATACTTCGCCACCTCATGTGCAGTCGGCACCTTCATTGCAGATTTTGCTACCTTGATCTTTGCCCGCTGCTGAAACCCTGTGTCAACAGGGCCTGGGCAGAGGGCACTTACAACAACCGATGACCCTTTCGCCTCTAACTCCTTCGTAATCGCCTCCGTCAGCTGCAACACGTACCCCTTACTCGCATAATACGACGCCATCAATGGGCCAGACTGAAAAGCCGCGGTTGACGCCACGTTTAACAAATAGCCGCGATCCTGTGCGACAAATCGTCTTAAAAACAGCTTGCTCAAATAATGAACGCTCTTAATATTCAAATCAATCATATTAAATTCATCTGAAATATCTAATTCTAAAAACTCTCCGTATAACCCATACCCCGCATTATTGACTAAACCAATGACGTCGTAGGCTAAACACGCCTCATACAATCGACAAACCTCATCGGGGTTCGAAAGATCCATTGGCATCACCACAACCTGGCATCCTGCATATTTCTCCAGTCTTTCTTTTAACGTTTCCAATAAAGATTGACGTCTGGCTACTAATATTAATGAATGCCCTTCACGGGCGAGTACTTCACACATTGCCTCCCCAATACCTGAGGAAGCGCCCGTCACAACAAAATACGCCATCAACCATTCACTCCTCCAAAGAAAAAGGCAAAACTCTTTTTTCCTAAGTTCTGCCTCTTCCCATTATTTTTTTTCACATGTTTTTGCTAAAATTTCAATCGCACCTTTAGCAGCCTGTTGCTCTGCTTCTTTTTTGGTTTTACCCATTCCACGACCTAGCGTAATTTCATCTAATAAAACTGCCGCTTCAAATAAACGGTTATGCGCCGGTCCGCTTTCTGATACGATACGATACTCAATCGCTTTTTTAGAATCAGCTTGAACAAGTTCCTGCAATGTACTCTTATAATCAAAAACATGCATCACAGTTCCTTTTTGATACGCCTCATGAATAATCTCATGCACAAATGGATAGACAACATCCATTCCTAGGTCTAAGTAGATAGCGCCTAAGAAGGCCTCAAAAGCATCGGCTAACACCGTTGGACGTTCACGACCTCCTGAGTTCTCTTCCCCACGACCGAGTAACATTAATTGTCCAATATTAAGTTTACGTGCGTAAGATTCTAAAGACGGCTCACAGACTAATTGGGCCCTGATCTTCGTCATTTCCCCTTCAGATAACGCAGGTTTCAAATTAAATAAATAATTAGATACCGTTAGTTCTAAGACCGCATCACCTAAATATTCTAAGCGTTCATTATCTTCAATCTTATAACGACGATGTTCGTTCACATATGATGAATGCGTAAAGGCTTGACAATAACGATCAAGTTGTTTAAAAGGTATCTTATTTTCATTTAAAAACTCCGTTAATTGATCTAAATACGCCATACAATCTCACCTCCATTCAATGTGAAGTAATTATAACCTTTTTCCTGTTATTTCTCAAGCCATTCAAATCAACATCACAAAATTCGACGAAAATAGAATCTATTTTCGTCGAAGAAATTGATTAATTTGATTTTAACGCCTCGCTAATTTTACGCACGACGTCTTTTGATACCGTTTCACGTGCCTGACGAATGGCATTCATTAACGCCGTAGCATCCGATGATCCGTGTGCTTTAATCACTGGAGCCGATACCCCTAGTAAAATTCCGCCTCCAACTTCAGATGCATCCATGCGTTTTTTAATACGAGAAATTGCCGGTTTTAATAACAACGCTCCAATTTTTCCACGCGTCGTTGATAAAAACTCTTCTTTAATTAACGATAATAACGATTTTGAAGTTCCCTCAACCGATTTTAGCGCGATATTTCCTGAATAACCATCCGCCACAATAATATCGACCTCTCCTGCAATCATCGTTTTCCCTTCCATGTTTCCAACAAAATTAATCGATGGGTCCGCCGAAATAAGGGCAAATGCTTCTTTTTGTAAATCTGTTCCCTTTCCATCCTCTGTTCCAATATTCAATAGGGCAACCGTTGGATTTTGAATATGCATCACCTCACGTGCATAAATAGAGGCAATTTTAGCATTTTGATATAAGTATTGTGGTTTCGCATCGCTCGTTGCTCCAGCGTCACATAAAATCGTATATTTGTTCTTTTTAATCGTTGGCATTACCGGTGCTAATGCCGGACGCTCCACTTCTTTTAAACGCTTCACCACTAAGGTTCCCGCTGCAATTAAAGCCCCAGTTGCTCCAGCCGAAACAACTGCATCAATCGCCCCCGTTTTTGCATCCTTACATGCACGCACCATCGATGAGTCTTTAAATTTGCGGATAGCCATTGCTGGGTCTTTAATATCCATTGGAATCACCTCTTCACAATGAACGATTTGAATTCGATCATGAGGCTCCTTCATAAATTTAAGAATTTCCGATTCAATTCCATATAAATAGACTTCGATTCAATTCCATATAAATAGACTTCAATATCATCAAACTTTTTAACGGCTTGATATGCGCCTAACACTGTTTGCTCAGGTGCAAAATCGCCACCCATCGCATCTAATCCGATTTTTATCATGTACCTATCCACCTATCTCTTTATTTTTCCTTATAATTATAAGCTATTTCTTCCTAAAAAGAATCCCTTTTTAGTCAAATTGATGCATTTCATTGGCCACGGTCTCTTGAATATAATCACGTAACCCCAAAAATTCGTTATTATATAAAAATTCATCCGAGCTCACTAATGCATAAGCATCCTGCATCGCTACTTCTAGTATGTTATAGTCTTCGACTAAGTCAGCCATTTTAAATACCGGTGCCCCTGATTGTTTCTCACCAAAAAAGTCTCCCGGTCCTCTGAGTTTCAAATCAGCCTCTGCAATCTCAAATCCGTCTGTTGTTGCCGTCATAATTTTAAGACGCTCTAAACTCTGTTCATTTTTAATATCACTCATCAATAAACAATACGCCTGCTCACTTCCACGACCGACGCGACCTCTTAATTGGTGGAGTTGTGAAAGTCCAAATCGATGCGCATCGTAAATGAGCATCAAGTTCGCATTTGGCACATTTACTCCGACTTCAATAACGGTCGTTGAAACTAAAATTTGCGAACGATTTGCGACGAAGTCTTCCATGACCGCATCTTTTTCAGCTTGTGAGAGTCGTCCATGCATTAATCCAACTTTTGCCTTACCAGCAAAATGGTGTTGCCACAACTGATGAACCTCAACCGCATTTTGTACATCAAGCGCTTCTGATTCTTCAATCAGTGGGGTAATGACGTAGGCTTGTTGGCCGTGGTCTAAAATGGTTTTTTGAATAAAGTCTAAGGCGCGATCGAGTTTAGCGCTATCGATGAGAAAGGTCTCGACGGGTTTTCGGCCTTGTGGCATCTGGTTAATGATGGATACATCCATGTCTCCAAATGCTGAAATCGCCAACGTCCTTGGAATCGGGGTTGCTGTCATCATTAAAACATCAACAACGTCTCCTTTTTCACGAAGCATCTTTCGTTGATTCACCCCAAAGCGGTGTTGTTCATCCGTAATGACAAGCCCAAGATTATGAAAAACAACGTCTTGTTGGATAATCGCATGGGTTCCGACAATGAGGTCGATGTCTCCCGAGGCCAACTTGGCTAAAATTTCACGGCGACGTTTTCCTTTTACGGAACTGCTTAAAAATTCAATTTGGAATTCTTCATAAGGTTTAAATAAGTCAACGAGGGATTTAAAGTGTTGTTGGCCTAAAATTTCAGTTGGAACCATTAATGCCGTTTGGTATCCTGAGAGCATCACCATTAGTAGGCTAATTGCAGCAACGACTGTCTTTCCGGATCCAACGTCCCCTTGCAGTAGACGATTCATTCGACTCCCAAGCTTTAAGTCCTCTTTAATTTCTTGTAGTACCTTTTGTTGAGCATCCGTGAGTGTAAACGGAAGGTTTTTTATAAAGGTTTCGACCCGCGTTTCATCAAAAACTTTCTCAGCTCCTTGGCGTTCGATTTTTGTCTGATAACGTAAATATTGTAATTTAAGTTGAAATTTAAGTAATTCCTCATATTTAATCCGACGTTTAGCCTGACGAACCTGTTCTTTATTTTGAGGAAAGTGAGAGAATAAAACCGCCTCCTCCGCCGATATGAGTCGATATCGCATTCGGATTTCATGAGGTAAGTCATCATTCAATGACGCCCCATAGGTATCATACGCCTCTTTTAAAATTTTTTTAAATGTTTTAACGGGGATTTCTTTTAAGGAGTAGATGGGTTCAATTTTTTTACCATCTACGGTTCCTAGTTTTATATCCGTCGCCGTAATCACTTTCCGTCCGAGATCCCATTTCCCTGTCACTGTGACAAGTGTATCGAGTTTTAGTTGATTTTTTAAAAACGTTCGATTAAAGATGACTACCTTCACGATTTCTTGGTTGACTAACACATTAAAGCTTAATCGCGACTTCATCTTTCCGTAATACTGCACCTGACACGCCGTCACAACCTTACCTAAAACGGTAATTTTCTCTTCATGCATGGCACGGTGAATATCGATCAACTCAAAGCTATCATAGCGGTAAGGAAAATACTCTAATAAATCCTTGACGCTTTCGATTTTTAAATGCTGTAGTTTTTCAAGAAGAGACGGCCCTACCCCTTTAACTTTTCCAACTGGAACCGTAGCTAGTGACATCTCATCACACCCTTTCTATCCTCGGTGAACAAATTTATTGAACAAACGTTCTTTAAATCTTATTTTATCACAATTTTCTTCATTCGCTCTACCTCCGACAAAATTTTATCTCTTTTATAGCTTTTCTTGTTTTCAATGATGACACCATTGAAGCGTTAGCCTCTCCATCATAAGAATAACCTCCTTTAACTCTAACTAAAAAGACTCTCCCTTAGCTGCGAAGCATTCACTTATGCATACATTCCCCATTCTTCCCATCATAACTCTTCATACTACTTATAAAAACAAAAAAAGATGAGAATATTCATTCTCACCTTTTTTAATTATTCAACTGAAATAATATATGAATAAACAGGTTGTTGTCCGTTAAAGATTGTTACTTCCACATCGTCATATTTATTCTCAATGTATTCTGCTAATTCATCAGCTTCATCTTCATCGACACCTTCACCATAAAGAATTGTAACAATTTCGCTGTCTTCATCAATCATTTTATCGGCTAAAGCGCAGGCACTTTCAAAACGTTCTGGAACAGAAATCACAATATCTTTGTCTAAAATTCCGATAAAGTCATTTTGTTTAATGTCAACACCGTTCATTTGTGTATCGCGAACCGCGTATGTGACTTGTCCAGATTTAACTTCTTTAATTGCCGCTGTCATCTCTTCCTCATTATCTTCAATCGGTGCATTTTCATTAAACATCATTAATGCCGTATATCCTTGAGGAATCGTTTTTGAAGGCACAACAACAACATTTGCATCTTCTGTTACATCTTTAGCTTGATTTGCCGCCATAATGATATTACTGTTATTCGGTAAAATGATAATGTTCTTCGCATTCAACTCTTTAATTGCCGTTAAGAAATCTTCTGTTGAAGGATTCATCGTTTGTCCACCTTCAATCACGTAATGGCACCCTTGTTCTTCAAATAACTGTTTAACACCTTCACCAGCAACAACTGAAATAATTCCATACTCAGCTTTCTCTGCTTTTGCAACCGGAGCGTTTTGACCAATGATCTCATTATGTTGCTCCGTCATATTTTCAATTTTTAATTTCACGAATTCACCGTGTTTTTGTGCTAAATTCAACGCATCCCCTGGTGTTAAGGTATGGACATGCACTTTAACGATATCTTCATCTTGCACCACGACAATTGAATTCCCTAACTTTTCTAATCGTCCACGGAAAACATCTTCTTTAAATGGTCGACGTCCTTCCTCTAAACGAATGATGAATTCTGTACAATATCCAAACTCGACTTCCTCACTTGATAAAGCCGTTTGAGCAACCTCTTGTGTGGTTGTCTGTTCTTCTAATGCGATTGTTTCTCCTTTTAATGCTTTTAAGAAACCTTCAATAATATAAAGTAATCCTTGCCCACCACTATCAACAACACCAACTTCCTTTAAAACCGGAAGTAATTCTGGTGTACGATTTAACGACGCTTGCATTTCATCAACCACTATCTGATAAAGAGCCTCCATTGTTTCAACTGTTTCATAATTAGCAACTGCTGCCTCTGCAGATTCGCGTGCAACCGTTAAGATTGTTCCTTCAATAGGCTTCATAACTGCCTTATATGCCGTTTTCACACCACTTTCTAATGCCATCGCAACTTCTTCAATATTTGCTTCGTCCTTCCCCTCAAGTCCTGTCGCAAACCCTCTAAATAACTGCGATAAAATAACTCCTGAATTTCCACGTGCACCCATTAATAATCCACGAGATAATACTTTAGCAACCTTTCCGACTGAGGCTTCATTTAAGGCAAGTAATTCTTTAGCCCCTGCCGTCATCGTCATGCTCATATTCGTTCCCGTATCACCATCTGGAACAGGGAACACGTTAAGTTGGTCAACATATTTAGAATGATTCGCTAAGTTATTAGCCCCGTTAATTACCATTTGTTTAAATACGATTCCATTAATCTGTTGTAACGACATGTTCAATACTCCTCCTAGCGATCTAAACCTTTAACTCCTTGTACAAACACATTAACTTCTTTAACGTGTTCACCGAAAGTTTTTTCGATCACATATTCTACCTTCTTCTGAATTTCAAAACATACTTCTGATACTTTAATTCCGATTCCAACAATAACATATAAATCTACAATTAATTTATTATTTTCATCTGCGCGAAGTGTAACACCTTTACTATAGTTTTCCTTTCCTAAAACAACGGCTAATCCATCTTTAACTAAATTTTTTGAAGCCATCCCCACAACACCATAACATTCCGTTGTTGCATTCCCAATGACTGTTGAAAGAGCCTCTCTTGAAATATCAATTCGACCATATTCATTTTTAATTTGGACTGTCATCTGCGACAAACCTCCCTCAGCGCTTTATTCTTAACTTCAATTTTACTATATATTATACACATTGACAAATATAAAATGCCCTGAAAGCCAGGTAAAACCACTTTAACATGACTATTATCCGCAATTATTTCAAAAAAACTTGCTAATCAACAAAAAGTATGATAAATTTATAGGAGTCTCAGATATGAATGTGAAGTAAGGAGGTTTTTACTAATGGCTCGTGTTTGTACAGTAACTGGACGTCGTACTAAAACTGGTAATGCTCGTTCACACGCTATGAACGCTTCAAAACGTACTTGGAAGTCTAACGTTCAAAAAGTTAAAATCTTAGTTAACGGTAAACCTAAAAAAGTATACGTTTCTGCTCGCGCATTAAAATCAGGAAAAGTAGAACGCGTTTATTAATAACATAAAAAAGGTTATCTCTTATGAGATAGCCTTTTTTATGTTATTAACCATCTTATTCTATCCAAATTCTTGTTTTTTCCGTTTGGGTTAAAATATTCACAAAATCGCCCAGCGCTTTTTTTTCGATAAATAGAAGTAATTGATCATAGTCAATATCAGCATATTTTAAAAGCTCCTGTTTAACCACCTCAATTTTTAAAACCGAACTCGCTAATGAAACAGGAATTCGAAAGGTCATCAAACTTTCTGTTTCCTCGAATTGATTGATATTAATATTTAAATATCGATACGTTTGTCCATTTATGCTCTCATAACTTTGTTCAATTGTTTTAATCAATTGTTGGGCCTGCTCGGCCGTAATGATCCGACGCTCGACCATTTTTAAAATTTTAATTAATTCCTCACTCTTCATAAGGCCCCCCTTATTGTGTGATGATACGGACTTGGATTTCTTCCGATTGTAACCGAAAAACTTCAATTGGCGGATAGTCTGCCATTAACTCAACAATTTCTTTTAAGTGTCTTAGAATTTGTGACTTCTCCTCCTTTGTTAACGGATTTGTTGATTCCCCTTGTTCAAAAGTAATAAAAGGGGCACATAGTTTTAAAAAAGGGGTAACAAATTTCAAAGAAACAGCGGGTAATAAAATTTTTTTCCCTCGATGAGTCACTAACAATTTAATTTTACAGGCGCTTTGCTTCTTTAATTTAGTGCCTCGTTCTATCTCCTTAATTGCTTGTGGAACATTTAATTGGCCGGATTCTATCTTTTCTAGTACCGCTAAATAGTTCAAGGCTCATCCCCCTCTCTCCCCTTCATCTCCCTATATTGTATTCAAAAAAACATTTAAAAATTATGTAAAATAAAAAAATAGTTGTCGATTAATTCGACAACTATTTTTAGTGTTTCTTGAACACATTCATAATACTTTGAATAATAACACTGATCCATTTTGGTAGTTTGATTGTATAGAATCTCATCTTTATCCGCTCCCCTAATCAAAGATGTTAATTACTGTACACTATATGAGGGGAAAAATAGAGATATGACTAAAAGTTAATCACAACTCGAAATCATTAATAAATAACCCGATTCAAATTTTACTTGATAGTCTGCTCCAAGTGTTTCATTACTAATACATCGAATATCATCCTGCGCTAATGTATAGTTTACGAGTGGGTATTTAACGTTTTTTAACGTAAGATGAGTCACTGTTGATTCTAATGCAAAAAAGGAAAGGTATTTAAAAGCAGTTGCCTCTAAGTGATGCTCTCCCTTAGAAAGAACCGTCAACCTATTTTTCTCACCAACAAGTTGAACGTAAAGCCCCTTCTTGACAAACTGAAGTAATAATCGAATATTGGCTAATGTATGATCAATGCGTCCTCCTAGCGCTCCATAAAGAGTCACTTCCGACGCTCCTCGCTGCAAAGCTAGATTTAATGCAGCCTCAGTGTCTGTTTCATCCTTTTCGCAAGGAAGATGAATAAGCTCCCTTGTAGCTTGAGAAACTGCATCATATTCTTCGGGTGTCACGGAATCAAAATCTCCGATTGCTAAATCCGGTGAAATACCCCGTTTAAGCAGATGAAAGGCTCCACGATCCACCCCTATAATAAACTGGCCTGCTAATGCCTTTTCATCTAAATATAATTCATGAGAACCACAGACAACGGCGACTTTCATGGGCCATTAACCTTTAATCTGTTCGATGGCAACGCGTCGATTTGGGGCATTAAATACCGCTGAACCCGCGACAACAACATCGGCCCCAGCTTCCTCACATAAGCGAGCTGTCTGTTCATTTACCCCACCATCAACTTCAATTAAGAAAGATAACTCTAACTTTTTGCGCCATTCATTTAAAATCGCAATTTTATTTAATGCCTCAGGAATAAATGTTTGCCCCCCAAAGCCTGGATTAACAGACATAATTAACACCCAATCCACCTCATGTAAGACGTGTTTAATCATCTCAAGTGGCGTGTGAGGGTTTAAGACGACACCGCATGCCATTCCATTTTGTTTGATTAATTGTAAAGTACGATGTAAATGGCGACATGCCTCCACATGTACCGTAATAATATCCGCCCCAGCTTCTTTGAAATCTTGAATAAATAAATCAGGATTTTCAATCATTAAATGAACGTCAAAAGGTAATGACGTATGAGGACGTAAGCATTTAATTAGACCCGGTCCTAATGTAATATTCGGTACAAAGTGACCATCCATTACGTCAATATGAATATAATCAGCTCCAAGCTGTTCCACACATTGGACTTCCTCCGCTAATTTTGAAAAATCAGCAGCTAAAATTGAAGGTGCAAGTTTTAACATCGGTTCGACTCCTTTATTCCTTAATACTTCGGTTTACGGCTTTTAATTTCTGTCAAGAATTGTAGATAATTTTCGTATCTTGTTGGCAATATCTCTCCTACCTCAACCGCTTCCTTTACCGCGCAACGCGGCTCATTGACGTGTAAGCATCCTCTGAACTTACAATCTTGTGATCGTTGGTAAAATTCAACAAAACACTCCGATAAATCATTAGGTTCTAATTGGTCTAAGTCTAACGAACTAAATCCCGGCGTATCTGCAATTAATCCATCACTTAATTTATGAAGTTCGACATGCCTTGTCGTATGTTTTCCACGTCCTAACGCTTTCGAAATTTCATTCACCTGAATATTTAGTGTTTGATCCATTGAATTTAATAACGATGACTTCCCAACTCCTGATTGACCACAGATGACGACAATCTGATTGCGAATCAGATCCTTAATCCCATCTAACCCAAACTGTTGTTTCGAGGAAGTTTCAATGACTTGATAACCAATTTCTCGATAATACTGAATGATTGGCGCAATTAAAGATTGCTCCTCAGACGTTAACAAGTCCATTTTGGTCAAAACGATAATAGGTTCGATTTGATTCGCTTCAATAACAGCTAAAAAGCGATCCAAGAGTTTAGGACTAAAGTCAGGTTCTTTTACCGAAAAAACGACTAATGCCAAATCAACATTTGCAATGGGTGGACGAACCAACTCATTTTTACGGTTTAAAATCTCCATGACATACCCATTCCCATCGGGCTCTACAGTAAAGTGAACAGAATCACCAACAAGCGGAGTAATTTTCTTTTTTCGAAATAATCCACGACTTCGACATTGAATCAGTTCTTTCGTCTGTAAATCTTCAACGTAATAAAACCCGCTTAATGCCTTTAAAATAATTCCTTTTTTCAAACTATCACCTTCTAAATGATGAAACGATTTCATCATTTTTCTTTGTTGTCTATTCTTTCTTATTTGTTTTCTTCTTTTCCTTTTCAGGCTCTTTTGCCACATAAAGGGTTACATTCGATTTAACCTTCACACGTGTTCCTACGGCTGGTGAAGTTTTAAAAATATCCCCGTCTTCATATTCCTCGTCTTCAATATAAATCACTTTTCCATATTTCAGATTCAGTTTTTTCAATTCTTGTTCTGCTTCTTTTAACGTCTTTTGGGTAACATCTGGGATATAAACCTCTGCAACTTTACTATGCGCTGGATGGTAAATAATAATAAAGTAAAGTAACATTGCACCGGCTAAGAAAATAGAAAATGAAACTAAAATGGCTGAATTTAAGAAACCAAACTTCTTTCCGGTATTGGTTTTTCGTCGCCTTTTAGTTTTTTCTGTTGGCTGCTTCGCCATTTTTTCCGATACCTCCTTTTTAAGGTCCGTCATCACCATCGTTTTTTCAAGATCTTCCTCTTGTAAATCAGTGAGTAGAGGTTCATCAACACGATCCATTTGCAGTGCTGAACGTAAACTGACAAGCAATTCATCTACACTACGATAACGTTCACTCGGTTGTTTTGATGTACAACGGCTAATAATATTATCTAGACTATTTGGCAATTGATCGTTCACTAATTTAATAGATGGCATCTCTGCTTCTAAATGCTGTAACGCGATATTAACGGCTCCCTCTCCTTTAAAAGGAACATCGCCCGTCAGTAACTCATATAAAATGATCCCTAACGCATAAATATCTGAGCGCTCTGTAGCTAAATTACCACGGGCTAATTCTGGTGCTAAATAATGCACTGATCCCATAATGGTATTCGTTTGAGTAATATCGGCCTCGTTACTTGAGAGTGCAATTCCAAAGTCAGTAATTTTTACAACCTGATCCTCTGTAATCATAATATTTTGTGATTTTAAATCACGATGAATAATCTTATTTTGGTGAGCGTATAGGACCCCTTCCGCCAACTGGGTCATGACATGAATCGCAGTTTGTGGATCCAGTGCCCCATGCTCACGCAAATAGTCTTTTAATGTTTTACCATTAACATACTCCATGACAATAAACGGTTGTTGTTTATAATCACCCACGGTATAAACATGAACAATATTCGGATGATCTAAATTAATCACCTGAGCCGATTCGCGTTTAAACCGTTTAATAAACCCCTCATCTTTTGACAATTCATAACGCAACATTTTAATTGCTACGTGTCTTTTTAACGTACGATCGTACGCTAAATAAACATTAGCCATCCCCCCATCGCCAATTAACATTTTAATGTCATAGCGTGAATTAATCGTTGTTCCGATTATCATAAAGCTTCACTCCCTTCAAGACGTTCACATAAGGCAATCGATATATTATCTTTTCCGCCCTTTAAATTCGCCATTTCAATCATTAAATTAACTTTTTCTTCTGTTGATTTATCTTGACTTAAAATCCCAAAAATCTCATCATCATCCACCATTGAGGTCAAGCCATCTGTACAAAGTAAAATGGCGTCTAAATTATAATGTTCAAGAACAAGATAATCAAACTTGACATCCTTATTTACCCCTAAAGCATTCATAATAATATTACGATGCGGATGATTTTTAGCTTCTTGTTCCGATAGTTTTCCTTCATCCACTAATTTGCGGACAAACGTATGATCTTTTGTAATCTGTCTTAGTCGTTGATGTGATAAAAGATACGCTCGACTATCTCCAATATGCGCTAATGCAATAAAGGATTTCGTCATCACTGTTACAATTGCTGTCGTTCCCATCCCATGTGAAAGTTGGTGATCGGCAATATACGTCAAAATTTCTTGATTAATTTGATTTAATAGTTGCTTTAACCATTTCCTTAATTCTTCAGGATCCTCAAACTTTAATTCTTCGTCAAAGTGATTACTAATCGTATTAATGACCATACCACTTGCTACCTCGCCCGCAGCATGGCCCCCCATCCCATCAGCAATCACCATCATCGAACAATGTTGGTTTTTATATCCTTTAACAGCATCTTCATTGTGTGGTCGGACTTTTCCGACATCCGTCTTATAACACACCTGATCAAACATTTTACAAGGCCCCCTCTTTAGCTCTTAATTGGCCACACGCCGCGTCGATATCACTTCCTAATTCACGGCGTACTGTCGCATTAATTCCTCGCTTTTTCAATGTCTTTTCAAATTGTTCAATATGCTCAACTGGTGTCCGGTCAAATCCACGTTCTGGAACATAATTGACCGGAATTAAATTCACATGACAATTCATTCCTCTTAATAAATCGGCTAACTTTTGCGCACACTCCACCGTATCATTTACATTTTTTATTAACCCATACTCAAAGGTAATTCGACGATTGGTTTCATTAACATAAAATTTAGCCGCTTCCATTAACTTTGCCAACGGATACGCACGGTTAATTGGCATGAGCTGAGAACGCATCTCATCCGTTGGGGCATGAAGCGAAATCGCAAATGAAACCTGCGGATGGTGTTTAGCAAAATCATAAATTTTAGGAACGATCCCGCTTGTCGAAACGGTAATATGACGCGCCCCAATATTTAATCCTTGCTCCGCGTTTATAATTTCAATAAATCGCGTCAAGTTCTCATAATTTTCAAATGGTTCACCAATTCCCATCACGACGATATGGCTAACACGTCCCTCTGATTGGTCGAGGTACTGTTGAACACGTAAAACTTGGGCAACAATCTCACCAGCTTCTAAATTTCTTTTTAAACCGCTTAACGTTGATGCACAAAACTTACATCCAATGCGACACCCTACTTGCGTAGTCACACACACTGAATAGCCGTAATGATGGCGCATTAAGACCGTCTCAATCAAGTTTCCATCCGACAACTCAAAAAGAAACTTTGTTGTTCCGTCACTTGCTACCTGCTTTTTACGTTCTGAAAGAGTTGTAAAATCAAATGTCTTACTTAGTAACTCTCTTAAGTCCTTCGGTAAGTTATTCATTTCATCAATGGACTGTACTCTTTTTTTATAGAGCCAATCAAAAATTTGCTTGGCACGAAATTTAGGTTGCTTTTGATTGACTAACCACGTTTGCCAATCCTCAATATCTAAACTAAAAATGGACTTAAACTCCATCCAATCACCACCATTTCTACTAAATTCATCATCTATTGTTCACCCTTAAATTAAATGGAACATCCCTTATTTCTTATTATTCACCAAAAAATATCATTTAATCGATGATTCTTCTATCCCCTTACGCCTTTCTTTTTAAACAGGCGATAAAAAATCCATCGGTTTGATAATCGCCAGGAAACAGTTGAACCATTCCATTTTTTGTTTGAGCGGCTAATACTTCAGGTAATCGAGAAACTAAGGTTTGATCGAGTTCAAACTCCGGATGTTTATTTAAAAACCATTCAACACGTTTATCATTTTCCTTACGATTAACCGTACACGTACTATAAACCAGCGTTCCCTGCACCTTTACTAAAGGAGCGACCGCTTCTAAAATATTTTCTTGGATTTTAACAATCTCATCTAAATCTGAGGGTTTCTTCGTTAATTTAATTTCTGGATGTCTTCTTAAAATTCCAAGTCCTGAACATGGGGCGTCAACCAGAATGGCATCAAAACTCTCTTTGTCGTAACATTCATTCAACTTTGTTGCATCTTGAAGCGATGTCACAACATTCGTCAATCCTAAGCGTTTGACGTTCTCTTCAATCAATTTAAGTTTGTGCTCATATATATCATGGGCATAGACCTTACCAGTTTGCCGCATCATTTCAGCAATATGTGTTGTCTTCCCACCAGGGGCCGAACAAGTATCTAATACTCTCGCATGGTGTTTAGGTTTTAACGCGCGAGCGACGAGCATCGATGCTTCATCTTGTACATAAAACCATCCTTGCTTAAAGGTTTGAGTCTTAAGCGGATTCCCTTTTAAAACGATGAGAGCGTCCTCACTTAAATATCCCTCTTTGCATTCCACGCCTTCAGCTTGTAACCTTTGCTTCAACTCCTCGCGTGTTCCACGAACAGCATTGACACGAATCGCCATTTTCACCCGCTCATTATTAGCGCGGGCCATCTGTTGTGTTTTTTCTTGACCGAATTGTTTACTCCAAAGTTTAATGAGCCAAAGGGGATGTGACGTTTCAATGGCTAGTCTCTGTGTTTCGTCCCCTATCGTATCAAGGCTCGCCAAAGGAGAGCGCGTCATTTCACGTAAGATTGCGTTCACTAATTTTCCATGAAACTGTCCACCACGTTTCTTCGCAATAGCTACCGCCTCAGAAACCGCCGCATGCTCTGGGACTCCGTCTAAAAATAACATTTGATAAAGCGTCATTTGAATTAAAATACGCACCCATGCTTTCACTTTCCCTTTAAAAAAAGGAGCTGCATAAAAATTCAATAACTGTTCATTTTGCAATGTCCCATAAACTAATTCTGCCATAAAATTTTTATCTTGCACCGTTAAGTCATTTTTTTCAATTTTATCATTTAGGGCATGATTACTATAGGCCTGGTTAACTAAAATATCCGTTAACGTCTGTAAGGCTAGCTCACGAGCATTTGCCATAATACCACTCCGTTCTCCTGCATTCTTGATGTTTATAGAATGATGTCATTTTATATTATAGCATAATCTACCTACTTTCATCTGTCATTTCACACAATTCTTGCCTAAATTCCCCGCGATTTTAACAATTGATTAATAAAAAAAAGAGGATTCATCCTTTACACATCGATGAACCCTCTTCACTTTTATGCCTTATCAACAATCTTACGATCGAAATTCCCCTGAATTTGCGTGCTTTGTAAAACATTCGTAAACGCGCGTGGATCAACTTCAGATAACAACCTTAAAGCAATATATAATTCATAACTTGAAACGACCATCATTAATAAACTACGATTTTGATGGGTATAAGCTCCCTCTGCATTAATAATCGTAATCCCACGTCCTAGACGATTTTGCAAGGTTGTAATCACCTCGTCTTGTTTATTGGTCACGATGAAGACAGTATAACTTTGATGAGGGGTATGAATACGGTCAACAATTTGCATTTGCACAAACATTAATAAAATCGTGTAAAGAGCAATCTCCCATCCGTCAAGAAATCCTGCAATGGTAATAATCACGCAATTTACGGAAAATGAATACTGACCAAAAGAACCATGTGTTCTCATCGATAAAATTTGAGAAACAATATCAAGCCCTCCTGTCGATCCTCCGTATTTTAAAATGGTTCCACTACCAACCGCATAAATCATCCCCCCGACAACAATATTTAATAAAATATCATCAGAAAAAGAAATCTCAGGAATCACATTTAAACTGATTGTCATGAGAGTAACGGTATAAAGCGTATGATAGGTGAATCTTTTACCTATAAACTTATATGAAATAAGTAATAATGGAATGTTAATCGACCAAATCAATAGCCCTAAATTAATTTTAATTCCCCAGGTACTATACAGTAATCGGCTAATAATCTGTGAAATCCCCGTTACACCACCTACGTATAATCCCGATGGGTTAATAAACCAGTTAATTCCGATTGCAAACAGGATAATCCCCACTGTAATCATCCCTAAACTTCTACATTCTCTTTTAAAACGTTCTTCCTGTGCAAAGCTCATCCTTAAACTCCTCCACTTCCGCTCCTTTTGGATAGTCGTTTTTGTATGGATTTCAATCTAATTCTTGAGAAATTATAACATGTTTTAGGCAGATTAGAAACGGGGAAAAGCAAATATTTTACTATAATTTTTACTTTTATTTTTAGCCCATCATTTAATAAAAAAAGGCGTCCAAAAGGACACCTCATTTAACGATAAATAACCATCGCCGAATAACTATAAACTTGCGATTCCTCATCTTTAAAATGAGAAATCGCATATTTAATATCAATAAAAGACTCTTCAGGTAATGTCATTAAAAATCCATTCACCTTTTCCTCTAAATCTAATTCGTGCTCTTCATCAAAACATTTAACCGAAATAGCCATTAAGCTCCCCCTCCAAACTGAATAAGCTGACGATCCGTTAATTATTTAATTTCCTTCTTCACAAAATGCCCTTGAATCATCTCACTACGAACCACATTGGTAAAGGCTTGCTCATCGACCATTTTGATTAACTCCAATGCTTCATATAATTCATAGCTTGATAAAACCATCATTAAAACACTTTTATCATTTTTCGTATACGCACCTCGGCCTTCAAGAACAGTAATTCCCCGGTAAAGATGCTGATGAATCGTTTGAATCATCTCGTCCTCTTTCGTTGTGACAATGTACAACGTTAAATTTTGATGCACCGTATGAATACGGTCTACCACAACAGAAGTAATATAAATAGAAATAATCGTGTATAAGGCTGTTTCCCATCCCTGGATTAATCCAGCTAATAAAATAATAACCGCATTAATCATAAATGAATACTTTCCAAAAGAACCGTCACACTTCATTGAAATATATTGAGACACAATATCAACGCCACCCGTTGAAGCCCCAATTTTTAAAATCAAGCCAATTCCAACCCCGATTAAAACTCCACCGAATACAGCATTCAATAAAATATCATCGGAAAAACGTCCCATCGGTATAACCTCTAAAATAACGGACTGAAGGAAGACAGCTACAATACTTAAAAAAGCAAACCGTTTCCCAATTGAATGCCACGCTAAATAAAGTAACGGAATATTTATAATAAAAATAAGCATCCCGAGACTCAAACTCACACCAACTGTTGAAGAAACGAAAGCAATAATTAATTGGGCGATCCCAGTTACCCCACCTGTATATAAATTAGCAGGTGTAATAAACATATTCATCGCCAATCCATAAAGAAAGATTCCTAAAAACATCATAACGACATTTTTAGCTTTGATGGCAACCGTTTCATTTTTTAATAGATTCATCCTTTAAATCCCTCCTAACCTTTTAACAGTCACTCAACTTAAATGTCCTCATTTTCTTCTTTTAGATATGTCCATCCATCCTCTTGATACACTTTACCTTCTTTCATTAAATGCCCAAGTGCTCGTTTAAACGATGCCTTACTCATTTTAAAAACGCGTCGGATATCATCTGGTTCCGATTTATCACAAAACGGCATGGCACCTCGGCGTCCCATTAAATAATCAAAAATAACCTCGGCATCTTCGCCAATAGCGAATTCTTTTTGTGGAATGAGTGACATATTAAATTCGCCATTTTCCTTGACACGAACAACGCGCCCTTCCACTACTTCTCCAAGGCGTGGCTCTTCACGACGCTCACTTTCATGAATGAACCCCATATATCCTTCCTCAGTAATGACATTCGTTCCAATTTTCCCTGTACGAATAACACGTGCCTTCACTTTTTTTCCATGCAATGATTGAGGGGCTTCTTCCTTAACTCCTCCAAATTCTTGCGGACGTGCTAAAATAGCAAACAGATAATTCGATTGAGATTCTTTTAAATAGCAATACACATAATCTCCGATCTGTGGCCATAACGATTCAAAAATAGGTAAATCAGACGGCGCAATTAAAATATTTTTATTAATTCCGATATCGACAAATACCCCTAAATCTTTGCGAACATCTACCACTTCAGCCCAACCGAATTCTTCTGTCGTAATTGTTGGTTCGTGCATGGTTGCTGTCAAACGCTTTTTCGCATCATAGTAAAGAAAAACCTCCACATTTTCCCCAACCTCAAGTGGGCGTGTCACCTCTGCTTGATGTAAGAAATATTCCTCACCATCTAAAACTAATGTATAACCAAGGGGCGTCTGACGCTCCACTTTCATTTCATGAAATTTTCCTGCTAACATCTAATCACTTACTTTCCTTTTAAAGTCAATATATTATAACATGCACCAATTTTTGTGAAAAGTGGGTTTTTACTTTTCTTCCTAATTATTCGGCGTTTTCATGGATCCTCTAAAAGATAGTATCACCGATTCCAGTTAAAACCATGCCCGTTATTAATAGAAAACAAAAAAATGACGCGTATGACTCACCTGTTGACTAACCTAGCGCCTTGAAAAGGTAGACAACACCACTTAAAAAAAGCAAATGAACGGGGTAAAACCAATAGAAAAAATATCGATGAAATCGAGGGGACCCCTTCTCTCCCGTATACAACGAAATGGGCCATAACGCCAGCAAAGAAAAAAGCTGAGCAATGTACTGCAAGTATAGACTCGCCTGCAAGACCAACACCCATCCGCTTGTTAAGGTTAAACCGTAATAAACCTCGATAAAACTAGCATCAAAAGGAAAAGAAAATAAGTGCGGTCCATAAAGTAAAACATTCAAAAAAATAATCATCCCATTCATTTTTTTACGGTCATAAAAGAAAAGGTACATTAAAAAAATCATAAAGACGCCATATGAATCATAATCAGCCCTTAAATAAAATGCCACCAACCCAAAGCATAAGACAAGTCCCCCTCCTAAAAGTTGCGATTTTTGACACTTCGTTAATCGATCGTATCCCCAAATGGTCATCAAACCAAGACAAAGCGTAAAAAACACATTTTGATGACCCCAATTCAATAACGAAGAAGAGGTTGCTAAATCAAAAAAGGGTTCCGAAATAAAAGCGAAAACGCCAAGTCTTAAGACATATTTTTTTCGGCTATGCGTGTGGTAAAAACCATTTACAATTAAAAATGCAAAAATAGGAAATGACAATCGGCCGATTAATCGCATCCCTGTCATGATTCCCTCCAATAAAACAATGACCCCCGGTTGCGTCGTACACGACTGAAGATAGGGAACGATAATCGCACCCACATGATCAATAAACATGGTGATGATAGCGATCATCTTTAGCTCAAAGACCGTTAATCCCCTGTTCAATGATGAACTGTCCTCCAAAGACGTGTCTGATTGTTTTAAACTGTCCATTTAGGCCCACCCTTTCTATTTTTTTCTTAAATTATACCACAGCCTTTCTAACATCTATACCTAAATATCCCTGTCTTTCCCCTTCCTAGCAAACTTAGGCTATCTTATAAAACATAAATGCACGATTAAGGCCTCCCGCTAAAGGTTATTTTTTATATAACATTTTTGCTCGGCATCGGATGATGGGAGCCAACCTACTAAATGAGGAAGACGTATTTGCCACCGCGTTTTCTTTCAATGCCTTCATCTTTATCTGAACCAAAAAAGGGAATTCGCCTCTGCGAACTCCCTTTTTGATTAATCTAAATCACACACTAAACGTCCCTCAAGCAGGCTACGTCCAATTGATTTTCCAAGTGCAACTGCATCTACTAATTTTTCCTCATCCGGTTTAAAACATAATTTCACCGGTTCAAGCATCTTTAACTTTAATTGGGTTAGACGCGTGTGAACATTGTCGACAGCTTCTCCACTCCAACCATACGATCCAAAGGCAGCACCAAATTTTCCACCGTGAGTCACAGGATTCATTCCTGTTAAAACATCCCAAACAATAGGTACAGCATCTTTATTAACCGTTGTCGCCCCAATCGCAATCGCATCTGCTGCGTAAAGGTCATTAAATAATTGATCCTTAACTTCTGGGAAAGATTTTATATCTAAGTCATATAGGCGAACCGAAACCTGAGGATTAACCATTAAAATTCCCTCTTTAACCGCTTGTGCCATCGCCTTCGTATAACCATAGGCCGACGTAAATGGAATAACTGCTAACTTATCTGTAGAATAATCTTCTGTTGACCATTTTTTATAGATTCCTATAATTTCTTCAATACGCGTATCAAGAACAGGTCCATGTCCTGGACAAATCATTTTAATACTTAAACGCGATAAAGATGCAATCGCTTTCAGAACATATGTTTTAAACGGTGCAAAAATCGGATTATAGTAATTTAATAAAGCATCCATATAATCTTCATTTTTTGTTTCTGGAAGCTTTGACATCAATACATCATCAAAGGCATAATGGCTTCCAAACGAATCGCATGTAAATAAGATTTCATCCTCTACAAGATAACTGTAAATAGTATCTGGCCAATGTAAGTTTGGCGCGGAAATAAATTGAAGTGTACGCCCCCCTAAATCTAACGTATCATTCATTTTTACAGCCTGAGATTTAAAATCTATATTGACAATATTGCGTAAGTAACGAATCGCTACAGCTGAGGCAATGACTGTAATATTCGGATTAAGCTTAATTAGCTTTTCAATTGATCCGGCATGATCAGGTTCCGTGTGATGAACAATAATATAATCAATGTCCTCAATCGATACTAATTTTTCAATTTTTTGAAGGTAATCCTCAAAATAAGGCGCTTTCACCGTATCAAATAAAGCAACCTTCTCTTCACCTCTAACAAAGTATGAATTATAAGACGTTCCATACTTTGTTTCCATTACAACGTCAAATACTTCAAGCTCATGGTCTTGTACTCCTAACCAGTAAACATTTTCAGTTAGCTTCAAACTCTCCATTTAACTGACATCTCCTTTATAAAACCTGTCATCATTGATATAGACTTTTACGTTTCTAATTTTAACATACTATCCTTTTGTTGCCTACTTATATACCCCTTTTATTTTAAACGTTATTATCTTTTAACTTAGCTTTCATACAACTCAAGCGGTAATCCATCAGGATCATTGAAAAACACGTATCGCTTTTGTGTGTACTCGTCAACTCTAATCTCTTGTGTTTGAACCCCTGACTCATTCAAATAAGAGACAACCTGTTCAATATCTTCTACACGAAAGCACAGATGTCTTAACCCACAAGCCTCTGGATAAGAGGGACGCTCGGGGCTATTTGGAAACGAAAACAACTCTATTTCACTCGTTCCTACCTTTAAGTCTAATTTATACGATTGACGTTCCGCCCTGTAATTTTCCCGAATGACCTCCATTCCTAAAATATTGACATAAAAATGCTTAGAACGCTCATAATCTGAGGCAATAATTGCAACATGATGAATCTGATTAAACATCGTTAACCCCCTCCTTTTTCTCCCCTATTGTACTAGGAATACGCGACAAAATCAAATCACAAAAAAGGAGTTAAGCCGACAACTTAACTCCACTTGTAATCTTTATAATTTGTTTGGTTCTTCGTAGTCAATTCCCTTTGTGTCAACCGTTACTGTTTTCATCATTTGACCAATCACCGGTTGGTCTAAATGGTTACATTCCACACTTGCAATTTGATCAACCACATCAATTCCTTCAATGACTTTTCCAAAAGCGGCATAGCTTCCATCTAAATGTGGTGAATCTTTATGCATGATAAAGAATTGTGATCCGGCAGAGTTAGGTACATTCGTACGAGCCATTGAAATCACTCCGCGCTCATGTTTCACAGGGTTATTAAATCCATTTGAATTAAATTCCCCATAAATACTATATCCAGGTCCACCAATTCCTAATCCTTGAGGATCTCCTCCTTGAATCATAAATCCTCGAATCACGCGATGAAAAATAACCCCATTATAAAATCCTTTATTCGCTAATAAGATAAAGTTACGTACGGATTGCGGCGCAACCTCTGGGTATAATTCGATTTTAATTTGACTTCCATTTTCCATTTCAATTGTTGCAATTGGATTTGTATCCTTTGAATATTCTGTTTGTCCATTGTATTGTTTTGCCATAACAAAAGCCTCCTCTAGCACTTAATTAAATTGTTTCCCAACTTCAAATGGATGTGAACCATTTAATAAGCTTGCAACATCCATTCGCTTTTTACCTGATAATTGTAAATCCGTTAACTTTAATCCGTGTTGATCCCCACAAGCAACAACAACTCCATCTTTTGCAACTTTCACAATGGTTCCCGGAGCTGCATCATATGTTACTTCCTCAGGTTCAGCCCACCATACCTTAACAGTTAAATCGTCTAACTGCGTAAAAGCAACAGGCCATGGATGTAAACCACGCACTTGATTATATAATACACGTGCCGGTTTTGACCAATCCATTCGCTCATTTTCTCGCTTAATATTAAAAGCGAACGTTGCCTCCTCATGATTTTGCGGCGTTGCCACTAAACGTCCCGCTAATAACTCTGGTAAGGTCTGTGATAAAAGTTTAGCACCAGCCTCACTTAACTTTTCAAACATCGATCCCGTATGGTCCTTTTCTCCAATCGGAACAACAACCTTACTAATCATGTCTCCTGTATCCATCTTTACATCCATATACATGATGGTAACACCCGTCTCTGCTTCACCGTCAATAATGGCTTGATGAATAGGCGCCCCTCCACGATATTTCGGTAATAACGAGGCATGAACATTAATACATCCAAACTTCGGAGCATCTAATAAAACCTTAGGAATAATTTGTCCAAAAGCAGCCGTAATAATTAAATCTGGATTCCAATCAAGAACTGTCTGATAATCCTCTCTAATTTTTTCCGGTTGAAAAACAGGAATGCCATGCTCCAGTGCCTTTTGCTTCACCGGCGTTGGCGTCAAGAGGCGCTTTCTTCCCACTGGGCGATCAGGTTGTGTCACAACCCCGACAACCTCATATCCATCCTTAATAATTGTTTCTAAAACAGGAACCGAAAAATCTGGTGTTCCCATAAATACAACACGTGTCATGCCAGTCCTCCTCTTTAGATACTAAATTGACTCCCCATCTCGGGTAACCATCTGTCCTTACCGCAGAAACATTTTGATTATTAGCTAAAACCAACCCTTTACTTCCAATTAAAAAGCGACAAACCTAATTGACTAAAAAGCTCATCCACTTTTTAAACGAAGACAAAGGCCTTTGATAAAACCTCATAAAATGTTTTACAATCGACATCGACTCTAATTATTATTAGCACATCTATCGACATTTTACTACTACCATCCTCATTTTTTTAACTAAATTGATAAGGAAAGAAGTCAAGTGATAAATTAACCGTTCCTTCTTGGAAGTAAGTCAATAACTGTACTAAAACGCCCCTTAATCTAGGCTCCTGCTTATATTTTATCATAAAATACATTCTAAATCGCTGATTAATACGACCCACATAAGGCATCGTTGGGCCAATGATCACACAACTATGTCCCAGTTGATTCCTTAAATATTGATTCACCTGATCACAGGCCTTAATTAACTCATTGTAATCTTCACTATTTAACATAACACTTGCCAAGTAGTAATACGGAGGATAACCAAAACGACGACGCATTTTCATCTCCTCGACATAAAAGGCTTGGTAATTTTGTTGGACCACACATTGCATCACATAGTGATCAGGACTATACGTTTGAATCAAAACCTCACCCTCAAGTTCATGCCTTCCGGCCCGACCTGCAACTTGGGTTAATAGCTGAAACGTCCGCTCTGCCGCTCGAAAATCTGCTAAATGCAGCATTAAATCCGCAGCCAATACGCCAACTAATGTCACATCCTTAAAATCTAATCCCTTCCCGACCATCTGTGTTCCAATTAAAATATCTGCTTCCTTTCGTTCAAAGGCCTCTATTAACTCCTGATGGGATCCCTTCTTTGACGTGGTATCCACATCCATTCGCATCATCTTAGCCGTAGGAAACTCTTCTTGTAAATACTCTTCCACCTTCTGCGTTCCTAACCCAAAAAAGCGCAATTCATCACTCTGGCAAGCGGGACAATGTTTAAGTAAAAACGTTTCAAATCCGCAATAATGGCACTTGAGTTTCTGATTTGATTTATGATAAGTTAATGAAACATCACAATTTGGACAATTGACTACCTCGCCACACTCACGGCATTGCAAAAAGCTTGAATAGCCTCGGCGATTCAAAAGAAGCACGACCTGCTCCTTCCTTTCTAAACGGGTCGCAATCGCTTGACGCAACGCTTCACTTAAAATTAACTGATCCCCTTTTGCACTTTGTCTCATATCTACAAGCTTTACGGTAGGTAAAGTTGCTAAAGAAACCGCACGTTGCGAAAGGGTCAGCAAACGATAGACCCCCTTTTGTGCACGAGCAAAAGACTCTAGGGACGGGGTAGCACTCCCAAGAACAACAGGACAGCGATGAACCGTTGCCCGCCACTTAGCCACCTCGATGGCATGATAGCGCGGAGCCTCTTCCTGCTTATACGTTGCCTCATGTTCCTCATCAATAATAATCACACCAATATCTTTAAACGGAGCAAAGATCGCCGAACGCGCACCAACAACAATCTGAACCTCCTGCTTTAACACTTTACGCCACTCATCATATTTTTCCCCCATCGATAAAGCACTGTGTAAAACAGCGACCCGATTTTGAAATCGGCTCTTAAAACGGCCCGCAATTTGAGGCGTAAGTGCAATTTCTGGAACAAGCATAATCGCCTGTTGTCCCCGATTAATCACAGATTCAATTACCTGTAAATAAACCTCAGTCTTTCCGCTTCCCGTAATTCCGTGAAGCAAAAACACATCATGCGACTTGGATTCAACAGCCGATAAAACACTTTTAACAGCCACTGCTTGTTCTTGATTTAAAGGCAACGCTTGGGATTGAGGATAAACATGATCCGCATACGGATCGCGATAGGCCTCTACCTCAATTTCTTTCACCACTCCCTTATCAATCAACGTTTTTAACACCGCATGGGTGACTTGCAATTCAGACATCAAACGCGACTTTAAAACAGGCTGGTCGTGTTCACTTAAATAAGACACGACCAACTTCTGCTTATTCGCGCGATTAAACATTGAAAAATCTACTATCGGCTGTGTTAGTGCCACATATTTAACCATCTTTTTGCCTAACTTATCTTTAACCTCATAAATAAGTTCTACTTCATTTTGTTCAAGTGCCTTTTTCACCTCTTTCAAAAGCCCCTTAGGAACCTGATCATAATCAACTAAATCCGTATGAGAAAATAATGATTGTATCGAGGGGTGAGTCGGTTGACTTAAACACAGCAATTTCTTTTTATATTTAGCACGCATTGCATTAGGAATCATCGCCTCAAAACATTGAATCATCGTACTGCCCGTTTCAACACTTAAACTCATTCCTAGTTCTTTTAACTCCTCATTTAAAACAGGAACCACATCAATTAACTCTTGAATAGGTCGAAGTTTCTTTAATTCGGTTCCCTCTTTTAAGGAAATAACAAAGCCCATAACTGTTCGTGGACCAAAAGGAACAAGCACCCTAACACCTGATTGAATGACATCCCTTAACTCTTCGGGTACTAAATAGTCAAACACCTTATTGACAGCCTTATTTTTGATATCGACAACAACCTCCGCAATCATTTACAGCACCTCCGACCACTCTTCCTCTTATTATAGAATATCTCATCCTTTATAATCATTTCAAAAATAAAAACCTTAGCGTTGGCTAAGGTTTTTTTCAGCTTATTGTTCTTTTAATTCAAAATCAACAACATCATTTAAGATTTCTTCTAATGCTACCCCTACCGGTTTAGCACATTTCGCTGTCGGTAAACCATCAACATAATCTAATTGAGATTGTCCATCGTTTACAATTTGACGTGCACGTTTAGCCGCGATATAAGCAATTTTATATTTTGAATCGACTTTATCTAATAATTTATCAATTGATGGGTAACGCATTCCTGTCATTCTTATTCAACCTCCACGATGTTTTTATTGTAATACTCTAATACACGATTTGAACGTGAGTGTTCAGCCTCAATAATGACCATAATACGATCACGCGCATTTTCAACCGTATCATTAATGACGATATAATCGTATTCATGAGCAAGTCCGATTTCAGACTCCGCTTTTTGCATACGTTTATTAATAACTTCCATCGCCTCTGTTCCACGCGTCATAATACGATTGCGAAGTTCTTCCATACTTGGAGGCGCGATAAAAATAAAACATGCATCCGGCATCACATTTTTTACTTGTAACGCCCCTTGAACTTCAATTTCAAGGACAACATCTTTTCCTTCATCCAACTTTTTCTTCACGTAATCTAATGGAGTTCCGTAATAGTTTCCAACAAATTCAGCCCACTCCAATAATTGACCTTGATCAATTCTATCTAAAAATTCTTCTTTTTCAACAAAGAAATAATCCACGCCATCCACTTCTCCAACGCGTGGCTTTCTTGTTGTCATTGAAATCGAATACTCTAAATTATGGTTTTCTTGTTTGAATATTGATGCGCGCACAGTTCCTTTTCCTACACCACTAGGACCTGATATGACTATTAGTACGCCTTTTTCTACTAATCTCATGCATTCACTTCTCCTTAAACTTTCATTCCACTATAATAGCATGAATTTAAATAAAATTAAATAGTTCCATCTCGAATTTCTAACGAATTATTATCTCATTCATTGTAGACATTTTTTTAATATCTATACACTATCTAGCATTATTATGATATTTTTCGGTGTTTTTATGTCTAATCATTTTAAAAAATGCTATACTTTTAAATATAAAATTAGTGTTAAAGAGGTGATTTTTCAATGGCTTTTGACGGTCTTATGACATCAAGCGTTGCCACGGCGTTAAAAGAAACTTTAACCGCCGGTCGTATCAACAAAATTTATCAGCTATCCAATCACGAAATTCTCATGCAGATTCGTGCTGGTGGAAAAAATCAAAAAGTCCTATTTTCCACACATCCCGCTTATGCCCGCGTCCAAATTACACACCTAGACTATCATTATCCAGACGAACCACCGATGTTTTGTATGTTTTTAAGAAAACATCTAGAAGGGGGAATCATTCACCATATCGAGCAAATTAATCACGATCGAATCATTAAATTTACGATTCGTCATCTCAATGAACTAGGGGATCAAATGGTAAAATTTTTATATATTGAAATCATGGGAAAACACAGTAACCTCATTTTAACAGACCCTTCCCATCGCATTCTTGATACCATTAAACACATTTCACCCCTGGTGAACCGTTATCGCTCACTTCAACCAGGGGCGACTTATATCCTCCCGCCCCTTCAAGAAAAACAATCACCTACGCCTGTTAGCTTTGAACTTTTTTCTAAGCTCATCACCGATCAAGAACGTTATGATAAACAACTTGTCGCTCAATTTCAAGGATTATCCCCACTTATTGCCCGTGAAATTGTTTATCGCAGTGAAACAAACGCATTAAAAGACCTTTATCAGGCGTTTACTGACACGATAGAACAAATAAAACACGATCCCTCTTACCATTTAATGCTAGGAGCTAAAGAAAACTTTTATCTTATTCCTCTCTATCACACACATAGCGAGCTCATTTTATGTGAAACCCTCTGGGAGATGTTCGATCGCTTTTACTTCGGCAAAGATGAACGTGACCGAATCCGTCAACAATTTTACGATATCGAACGTTTTATCCGTCAAGAATATGAAAAAAATGCAAAAAAATGTGACAAGTTAAATCAAGAATTAATAAATTCTGAAAAAGCGGACGAGTATAAACAATTAGGGGATCTTATTTTGGCGAATATTTACCAAATTCAAAAGGGAAGCACGTCTATTCGAGTGCAAAACTTTTACTCAGAAACACTAGATGAAGTGACCATCGCGTTAGAGCCTATGTTAACTGCCTCAGAAAATGCTCAAAAGTATTTTCAAAAATATACGAAGGCTAAAAATGCCGTCAACTATATTATTGAACAAATGGATCATGCAGAAAAAGAAATGGCTTACTTTGAGACGCTAATGTTACAAATGGAAACTGCAACCTTAAAAGATGCCTATGAAATTAAAGAGGAACTTGAACAAACAGGCTATTTAAGAAAAAAACAAACAAAAAAACGCAAGACCTCTTCAAAACCAAGTATTGAAAAATACTTATCAACTGATGGGGTTGAAATTTTTGTCGGAAAAAACAATCTTCAAAATGATTATCTTACTCATAAATTTGCACGTCGTCATGAATGGTGGTTCCACGCAAAGGATATGCCTGGATCGCACGTCCTTGTTCGTAGCGACGCAGATGAGCTAAGCGAAGCAACTATTCGCTCGGCTGCACAACTCGCCTCTTACTTTTCAAAGGGTCGACTGTCATCAAGTGTTCCAATTGATTATACCCGCGTGCGTCACGTCAAAAAGGTGCCTGCTGCACATTTAGGCTTCGTGACTTACGATAACCAAAAAACGATCTATATTGATCCAGATGAGCACTTTGTAATGAACTTAAAAAAATTAAAATAATCACCATAAAGGGAGGGGCTAATTAGCCCCTCCCTTTATTTTATTTGGATTTCTTTTTATAAACACTCGTATGCAAAAATTTCTCATAGACAACCTCACCTTCCGCATTATAGCCATAAAGCGTCGTATCGGCCTTAAGCCCATGATCATAAACCACCGTCTTTGGCTCATAACGAATCCCATGTAATGCATCAGCATTCGACCAAAGCTCAACGGTCAAGCTCCCATAAGCCGCGTACGCATAAATATAAATCGGATAATCGAGCGTATTAATAAATTTTAAATCCACCGAATAATCTACCATGGTCGCATCTTGTCCTAATGGAACATAACTCACCGGCAAACTATGGTTTCGACGTTCCGTTGCCGTAATACCCGCCAAAAGGTGCGCATTATATAACGTTGACGAAACTTGACAAATCCCTCCTCCAACCCCCGGAACAGGTCGACCATTAAAAAAGACGGTGGAATTAACATAGCCATTTTCAATACTTACCGGAGAGACTTTCTTAGCATAAGAAAACTGTTCTCCTGGCATCAAAATGGTCTGACTAACTTTCGAAGCCGCAAGTTCTACATTTTTAGCACGCGGAATTCCTGGTAAATAAGTCGTTGAGTAAGAAGAAATTTTCGCATTAATCTTTCTCAACTCTAATACATCGTGTTCCCGAGGATCCGTTAAAAGGTTCGCTTTAACTTCAATTGAATCACCTGTCGCCTTCTCTAATGTTTCTATGATTGAATCACGAAGCTCTTCTGCTAAAATTAATTGCCCATCTCTTCCCTCGTTAAGAACTAATTGATTATACCCCTGCATGTCAAACGTCGGTTCAATTTTTTCAATATACACCTCTTTTTCAATGAGACGTACCCATTCTTCAATTAATTGCTGATCATACTTATATTCTAATGAAAGGTCATATTGTATCGGTTCACGAAGCTGTGTCGCCCATTCTATCGATTCTAACTCTTTGAACTTTAAAAGAAGATCATCAACTAATAACTCACGCTGGCGTTTTAGTTGCGGATGAAACGTCGATAGCTTGGTCTCAAACGTTTTATCTCCTGCTAAAACAGTTAACTTTCGCTCTGATTGTTGATCTAATTTATTTTCAATCACTGACAAAATTCCTTCATGATCGATACTTGTGATTTCTTGCCCATCAATAAAAAAACGTGGCATAGCCCCGCCCTCTTCAGCGAAGGCAACGATTTCCGTCATCAGACATCCTAATCCTATCGTTAATAAAAGAAACAACGTATGAAGAAACAGGACTGCCCTACACATCATCCGCCACGCTATCGACTTCCACATCGTTTGACCTCCTCAATTATTCTAACCATCATCTCTTATTAGAATGTTATAAACAACTCTTGTTTATTCTCAAAAACGACAAGATCTCCTATTTTTTGTTGTGAGAATGATTGTTTTATTGCCCCATAACGCCGATGTTGTCTCTTTTTTTCATTTCTTTTTTCAAAATTAAAAATGGATTGCCCACACAACAACGTTTGCATCCTAAAAAAATAAATTTCATTGGACAAACCTAATCGCCGTTGTCTTACCCGTTGAATTTCCCTATTCAAAAAATGCAGGATAGGTTCTGAGGTCAAAAGCATTGTCTGACAAATGTCCTCATAACAACGTTGTGCCACCTGATATCTATTAAAATTTTCAATTCCCCAGCAAATCACATCGCCTTCATATCCCTTCATCTTCAACGTCGCCGCTTCAACTCTAGCCGGTATAAACACTCCCTCACCATTCACGCGATATTCCCGGCTTCCTCCCCCTTTATAACCAGCTCTTTTTTCTGAGTATTCTGGTTGATGCTGGCGCAGACATTTTAATAAAGTTTCTTTAGTCGATAAAACCTCTAATTCATAAAGTCCTTTCGCTATTTTCTCTGATGCATCTGGTGGAATGATTTGAAAATGGGTTAACTTTAAGCAAGATAAATCAATCTCATCTAAGGAGGCATCGAATGGGCATGGTTTTAGAAAGATGCCGTTCTGTTTTAATTCCTGTCTCAATTTATGCGATAGCCGACAGGTCAAGGTCTTCTGAACAAGTTCACCATTCTTAATTAAATCATACGTCCGGTAAACATAAGCCTCCCGCTTTGCATCCCGATGATTTTTTTGTACGACTCCGCACAGTTTAACCGTAAAATACACGTTCATTTTTGTTTGACTCGCCTTAACCGTAACAACCCGGGCAGGTTTTCCTAAAAAGGAGGCGGTAAAACAGAGATCATTTCGACTGTCAGAGACGACCAAAGGACGTTCAGCTCGATAATAAAGTTGGGTAAACGGATCGTCTAATAGCCGCTTTAACACATCAAATACAGAAAACCTTGAATTTAACGAATCGCTGATTTGATGGCGACTGGCTCCTTCATCAAGATATACCAAGCTTTGCTTTAGTTCATTCACTGAATATCCTTCGTAAACAACAGAGAACAAGGAAGTTTCGCGCAATAACTGGCTCGCCTCATGAATAAAACGGTGTTTGAGTAGATAGTAACTATATGCTAAACGAAACTGTTCCTCCATAGATTCGGAGATGACTGAAGGATTTATTTTTATAAGCTCCCCCTCTAAACTAAGCGCTCCATCAAACGTAACAATAAGTTGTGAGACCTGCTCAATCCGTTTAGGATGGCGAACCCGGTTCGTCTGTCCCATTAAAAAATAATCTTGATTTTCAATGACCCACTGGCGATTTTCCTGCGTTTTCAAACAAGAAATCCACCGTTTTAACCGGCGACGATAGCGAATGGCCTCACAGTAAGGATAAAAATCCCCCGTTTGCCCCGTTTTAGCAAGGCGAACTAAAAAGGGAAGATAACAGTTCCCCATTCCTACAACGTAAGTCATCACATGATGAGAAAACAAATCTAACATCCAACCATAACAACGCGACCATTCTATCGAAAGCGGGTACCGTTTCGAATAAAGATGTCCTGTCGTGACAATAATAACCTGCATCTTTTCGAAACTGCTTCTTTGGGTTGCCCATAAAAAAACTTCTGCTAGAGCCTCAGATAAAACGCATTCCCCGTCTCCACAACATTCCTCTAACTGTCGATGCAACTGATCAATTATTTGTTGTGGTTCTTCGAGGGTGGCCTGTTCAATTAACCCAATCAGTTCACCTTCCCCACCAAATAACAGAAGGGAGAGTTTGTGTTTTTTTCCAATTGACTTAACCGTTTCCGTCACTAGGTCCTTAAGGTCCTCTAAGTGCGCGGCCATTAAGGAAGAACCATCGATTAATAAAATGGTATGTAAAGTCGCACGTTTTTGAATAGGCGACACCATTTCATAAAAATATCCCATTTTTCTTTCATTAGGTGATAACTGTACTTCCTTCTTTCCTAAACTATAAACCCTTCGTCCACTCACGCGTTCCACTGAACATCCCTCCACCCATTGATTGTTATCCAATATATGAAGGGGTCCTTTATATTATTCAATGAACATCATCAGGAACCCTCCCTCTTTAATCCCTGATATTTCTTCTATGACTTTCCTTTCATTTATGTTAATCTCTAAACGATCCCCTCTTTTCATACAAAGATGGAAATATAAAGGAGAATATTATGAACTTTGTCGCTATTGACTTTGAAACCGCCAATGAAAAACGGGCCAGTGCCTGTTCCCTTGGACTTGTCGTCGTGAAAAACAGCCAAATCGTCGACAAACGCTATTACTTAATCAAACCGAAAGAATTACGCTTCGCCCCTATGAACACTCGAATTCACGGCCTACGGGCAACCGATGTTAAAAATGAAAAGGAATTTAATGAGCTTTGGCCCGAGATTAAAGATTTATTTGAGCATCAGTTTATTGTGGCACATAACGCCTCATTTGATATGGGCGTCTTAAGGGCTACCCTTGATCTCTACCACATTCCCTTTCCTCATTTTGACTATAGTTGTAGCATGCTATTCTGTCGAAATTACTTTCCCCTTCTTGAAAATGCAAAGCTAAACACGGTCAGTCACCACCTAGGCATTGCCTTTAATCACCATCACGCACTAGCCGATGCCCTAGCCTGTGCAACCCTTTTATTAACAGTCAACAAAGAGTTAGGGTCTCCTTCCATCAGGGCACTCTTTCAACACGTCGGTATCACCCCAGGATCTGTATTTGAAAAAGGATACCAAGCACCTAAAAGGGGAAAATCGATGGTAACCTCTCAAGCCTCACCCCATTCAGTTACTTCCTCTCTTTTCAACAGCCAAACTGATTTTTTCAAACATCAAACCGTTGTCATCACTGGTCCCCTCCAGTCTATGACGAGAGCGGAGGCAATTGCTATCATCAGTCACCTTGGAGGGACGGTGGGGAGTTCCGTTACCAAAAAGACAAATATTCTTATAACTGGGGGACAAAAAATATATGAATTATCCCCTGAGGAAATGACTACTAAACTAAAAAAGGCAATCACGCTTGTTTACCACGGACAAGACATTCTTTTTTTAACCGAAAATGAATTCCTCTCCATTTTAAGAGGCGAATAATTGGTGATCATCTTATGATAAAAAAGGTTCCTACATTTATAGGAGCCTTTTTATTTTTTCACACGCATCTTAGGGCCGTCTTCTTTCATCGTTCATGGACTAAAAAACATGATTCCCCCTCTTTTTCTAAAAAGAGATATTTCCTCCCCCTCCTTTTATTTCCTAACTTTTCGACACGCTATTTTTAGTTATTTCCCAGCACCACTCATTGGCGATAAATATCGACACAACATTTCCCGACATGTTTTTCAATTACCGTGATGCGACATCTATTTCCCGACAAAATCAGTGTTGTTTTTGGGAAATAAAAAAGAGTGCAAATGCGCACTCTTTTTCCCTTTTGTTGGCTACAATTCGTATTTTTCCTGACTATTCAAATCGTCATCTTCTTGTATAGCTTGACTTTTATCTGGTGTTTCCTCAGAGGGAGTTTCCTCTTTCGGATGATTCCGTTCATCTACTGAATCATCACCCTCACGGGACGACTCACCCGATACATCTTCGTTATCACCTAACTCGGATTCATCCTCTTTTGGTTTAGCTGAGGAATCTTGTTGATCGTCTGCTTTGTCCGCCGGTGAATTTTCTGACTCCTGTTGATTTGGAACATTTTCTTTATCTTGGTCTTGTTTATCGTCCTGTTTATCTTTACGATCAACGGCAGCGTCGTCGTTATTTTCATCCTCTTCGTTTGAATTTGATTGATCAAGTATTCCATAATTTAAGATATAGTCTTCAAGCGTCCAATCTTTATCATGGATTTCAGTCGCTACTTCAACACCTACATAGCGAAGATGATAAGGTTCATAAAAATAACCCACCTCGGATTCCCGATTTTCCGGATAACGAAGGATAAATCCATATTCATGCGCGTGTTCTAGTACCCACTTTCCTTCGTCGGTATTCGCAAATTCAAGGGAAAGTTCATTATTAATCGTTGGTGTCGTAATATCAATCGCCAATCCGGTTTGATGTTCGCTATGACCAGCACGACTATTAAAGGAATCCGCGTATTCAAGCCCCATTTCATAAACATCTTGATCGTAAAGGTTTTTTTGGACCTCATATGAAATATATCCGTTTCGTAAGACTAAATCATACCCCGCTTCTTTCGCCTTTGCAAAGAGTAATTCGGTTGCATCAGCAGCGTCACGACGTAAGTAATTCGTATTCACTAAGGAGTGTTCAGTTAACGGGACCTCTACCGGAACAAAATCAGTAGGCGTATAATTAGCGGCAAGTTGATAGTTTTGATTGACCAAAACAAGTAGGCTATCAACATTTGGCGTTTGAACAATATCCTGATAGAAATTTGATTTAACATTAGGATACTTAGCGTATTGTAGGGCATAGGTCACCGAATAATTTTTCTCTAAACTTAAAATTTCATCATAAATAGAAAAACGAGAGGGATCAAAGCTACTTGACTTCATTAACTCAAGGGCCTGCTCAGGTTTAATCTCAGTTTCCATGAGCGCCTTCAAATTAACTAATCCGAACTTTTGAAATAACTTCTCTACTTCCTCAGCCGCATACCCTTTTTCCTTCAATCCAGGTAAGACAACATCTTGGTATTCATCGACCATCGCCACAACTTCGGTTGGCTTAAGTGTCGCATTCTCCTTCTCATAGGCGACATAGCCAAGTAATGTCATCATATCTTTTTTCGTTTCCTGCGCATAATTTAATAATCGATTGAGGGTCAATACGTCCACTGACTCCACATAAGTTTTAAACTGCGGATCGGAAAACCAACCTTTAATAACATCCTCTTCATAACCCTGTTGAAGTAATGTTGGAAAAAATACATGGTCTAAAAAGGTTGCTAAATAAACAACCTCATTGGTCTCAAGATCTTTATAATGTTTAGAAAGCTCGACATAAGAATCATAGCAGTCGTAATTAAACCCTGAAACTTCTAAATACTTTTCTAAATCTTTGCTGCTTCGATGATCATCAATTAAATCTTGAACTAACTGAGGATGATTTTCCTTCAACTCCTGAATTAGTGAGTGATCATAACCAAGCCTTCTTAACACCATTTCATCACTCATCATATACGAGTAAAAAAATACACCGCAACCAAGTAAAGTGGCTACCCCAACTGGGACTAATACTTTTTGCATCTGACATTCACCCCTTTTCAAATCTTTCTTAGTATGTACCAACTTTTTAAAAATAAACCTAAATTTAGCAATTACAAGAAGGAATTTAATCAACTATTTTGGGTTTTTTAACTAAACGTTGCCCTTTATCTCACATAAAGTAATAGTGTACCTGGAGGTGATTATATGAGTTGTGAATGCAGTACTTCATCCACAAATACGAACTCAAATACCAAATATGCAAATTGTGTCGCAGACACTGTGCGCTTCATTAATCGATTACAACAAGCTGTTGTTCCTACTGAAATTGGTTGCAATCGTTGCAATAACCCTGTTTTAGGAGAAACTTCACGGGCGAATACCCGTCCATTTATTCTCTATCTTAAAAATGGGGAGGCATTTAAACCGGCCTTCTTAACAGATAGCCCACAAGCGCCACTTCCTATCTTTCGAGTTGAAGATGTCTGCGGAAATTGCGCCACATTAAGAGCTTTAGCAAGAAAACACCCTGGTTGTATGAGCGAAGGATTCGAATTTGACGATTGTTGCGAACATCATCATGATGAATTAGTTCCAACACGCACTTGTCTCATCGTTAATTTGAATGATTTCATTGCCATTCAATGTCTTGACGATGTCTTCCTTAATTTAGAAGTTTGCGATTGTGCGCGTTTATAAAAAATAGATGGTTAGAGAGGGTCTTAAACGTAAAGGTTAAGACCCTTTTTGAATAATCATCCCCTTGTTCAATTCCCCTCTAACATTTAAAGTTAAAAAAAGGGATAAATCCAAGACTGGATTCACCCCCTTTTAAACCTCATCTGTTATCTATTTCACTTTATTTTATATAAATTTATTTTTATACTAAAAACCTCGTATCTTTTGCTCGCGTTCCCTTAAATGAATTTGGAACTCTTCAATATCTTCTTGTGTCGCTTTATTTTTAATCAATGATCGTGACACCGGCCGTTGTTTTAGATAATTTGAATACTCCTTATTTTTAGCTTCCTAACGTTTATTAGCTTTAGTTTGTTTAGTTATTTTCATTTGAATTATCCTTTCTAAAATAATAAAGTATAAAAAAGAGTAATAAAATTCCACTAAAATACGTTTTCTTAAACATTAATAAAATTGCCATTAATATAATTAAACAAATTCTTAACATATTATTCTGCTAGATGTTATAATAGGAAGAGGGTGGACCTAATCACCCTCTTAAACCTTAGCGTTTTTTATTTCGCTTGGGTTTGTTAACAGTTGCTTTATATGCGATGGAAGCAACTATTATTGGACTTATGGGTGTGGCGAAGTTATAAAAATTTTCGCTACACTCTTTTATTTTATCTAGCATTTCCTCACCTCCTAAATACGTTATAATGCGTGCAGTAAGAAAAAACAAGTATTTTTTATAAAACATATAAAAAAAGTAGCAAGTGATAAAAATCACTTGCTACTTTTTATTTAAAACTTGATTAGCTTATCCATTAAATTTTCAGATCTAAATAAAGAGTTGAAATCAGAACAACTGATGGAAACCATTCAAAAATATCTAGAGCTAACTTGGTCACCCGAACAAATTCCTAATAAGGTTTTAAAGATTGTTATTTCATTTAAAACTATTTATCGTTGGATTTAGGATGGAACGATTTTATTAGGAGATTTAAGTTGTTTAGGGCAAAAAGGAAAGCGTCGAAAACCACGAGAAACACGTGGACGACTTAACATTAGAACCTCGATTCATCAGCGTCCCAAAGAGGTAAACAAACGTCATACATTGGGACACTGGGAACTTGATATGGTTGTTTCAAGTCATGGTAAAAGTAAAGATTGTTTAGCCACCTTTGCTGAACGTCAAACACGCTTTTATGTGACTATAAAAATAGAAAATCGCTCGGATTCAGAAATGTATCGAGCGATTAGTGAGTTATATGAACTCTTTCCTAAAGACACCTTTAAAACCTATACGGTTTGATCGAGGAAAAGAGTTTGCTTATTATTCCAAAGTAGAAGTTGACTTAAAGGTTCCTGTTTACTTCGTAGATGCCTATTCATCTTAACAAGAGTCAGTGATGAAGAAATTAATGAGGCACTCTGCCTCATTAATCATCGACCACGAAAATGTTTAGGTTGGAAAACTTCATGAGTCACCTACCCACGCAGTGACATCCACATTTAGTAGGGAATCGAGCTATTTCATGAGAAACTATCGCATTTGTATTAACAATTCGTCATGTTGAAAAAAAAACATCTTCATAACATTCAATTATCTCCCTGTCAATAATGCTACTATGATATTAGTTAACGGCATCTTCAAGAAATTTCATATTAATTTTCCCCTTAAAGATGTAGAATACGAATACCTTCAATCTCTGCCACAGAAATGACCTCGATTTCATCTTTGAGATTATCAATCGTAATATGTCGATCATCTTTTAGCTCAATCATCCCTGATTTTAAACTCCCATCTTTTTTTACAATCTGAACGATAGGTGCCTTCATCAATAACGGACGATTAGTTAATTCTTGAATAAATGTTAAAAGTTCTTGTTGCTTCTCATCTAACTCAACAACGGCATCTTGTGGATCTTGCACGTCATTAGCCCCTTCATCCTCTAAAGTGACCTCTGATGGACTCTCCTCTACCACCTGATCAACAATCTCTACCACTCGCTCCTCCATCTCTTCCGTTGAATCTACAGCCACGCCTTCAACCTCAATCTGAGGTTCACTCGCCTCTACTTTTGGCACAGGGCATGAAGTTGATTCACTTTCCTCTGACACTTTTGCAGGTTCTTGATGATAATTAACAACAATATTGACCGTTTCATAGGGACAATCATCCGACTCGACCACAGATTCCTCATATGTATTTTCCTGCATATCATCTTCCTTTGGAACAAGCGCCTGAAAATGACTCTCCTCTAAGCGATCAAAACTATGTACATAATTTTCGGCCACGATATCTTTTGGTTTTTGAGTGGGCGTTTTAAAAAAGCTTTGCTCTGTAACCCTACATCCTTTATACGTCGTATCAACAAATAATAAGGGTCCCCTTTCATTTGATTTTGCCATATTAAACAAACCTCCCTTACGTTAACCTACTATAATCTATGCAGCACATTTTGAAGCGGTCACTCCCATCTTCTCAAAAAAAGAAGGCGCAGCTTTTGAAGACTTCTCCCGTTGTTTGAAGAGATTAAAACGATTCCAAAAAAAGAGCCGACTCTTTTAATCCCGAACAAACTCCTCCTACAAAGAGCACCATGACCTTCGAAAGATGACGACTTCGTCCTTAACTTAAGTCGCTTACATCAATCGTTTGCTCCTCTAATCATCAAGAGGAAACGCGCGCCTCCCTAAAAAATCATCTCAATGGCTTATCTTTTCTCATATTATCTGATAAAATAGACATGATATCTTGACGTAATAGGTGATAAACGTGAGAAATATTTTAAACAAGTTTAAAGTTTTATTTTATAATCCCATTATTGTTTACTTAATTTTAATTATCGGAATTGGGGTGGTTGCCATCCAATCGGCCTCCCCACTTTTTAAAATTAATTATGCGGCTACGCATGATAATAATGCGTTTAAGCAATTACTCTTTATTGGAATTGGGGCCGTTATCGCGGTATTTATTATCATCATTGGTATTGAACGAATTCGCGCCCTTCGGTGGTGGATCTACGGTTTTTGGATGATTCCGCTTCTTGGACTTTTCGCCTATAAAAAGCTCCACCTTCCGATTCCCTTCGTTAAAGATTTAAATGGAGCCGTTTCTTGGTACGAGCTTCCAGGAGGGTTAGGGACAATCCAACCTTCGGAGTTTATGAAAATCGGGCTTGTTCTCGTCGTGGCAGATATTATCCAACGTCACAATGAACGGTACCCACATATTAGGCGAACCTTCAAAACAGATTTAAATTTATTGATGAAAATTATGGCGGCTATTTTTCCCCCATCTATCTTAATTTTCATCCAACCCGATTCAGGGGTAACCATGATTATCCTTTTCTTCATTGCCATCATGATATTTTCTTCTGGCATTCAATGGCGTTACATTTTAACTGTCGGAGGCATCGTGATCGTGCTCATTGCAACCTTCATTTTACTCGTTGGGGTCTTTCCTGAATTTTTAACCGGAACACTCGGAATCGATGCCTATAAATTAAGTCGTTTCTTCGGTTGGTTTGATCCGTTTGGAACGATGGATAAAGACGGGATGCAACTGGCTAAGGGATTACTCGCCATCGGGTCTGGAAACCTCATTGGAAATGGATTTCAAAGTGCCCATGTCTATTTCCCTGAAGCCCACACCGATTTCATTTTCGCCGTCATTGGAATGGATTTCGGATTAATCGGAACGCTTATTACCATTACTTTATGCGGTCTATTTGACTACGAAATCTTAAATACAGCAACGCTTAACCGCGGACATTACAATAGTTACGTTTGTATTGGAATCTTTGGGATGCTATTTTTCCAACAAATCCAAAATATTGGGATGACCATCGGTCTTCTTCCGATTACCGGAATTACCCTTCCTTTTATTAGTTATGGAGGAAGCTCTTCACTTTCCTACATGATTTTATTTGGAATTGTTCTAGCGTCCTATATTGAAGGCATCAAAATCAAACATAATGAAGTCGATTACCATGAACGAACGTTATATTTAAAAACAAAAGCGTATATTAAAGATAATGTTAAATTTGATGATTAAAAAAAGGCTCATTTCTCATAGAGGAAATGAGCCTTTTTTTCGTTCTAAGCATAAACGATGGCTTCTTGAACTTTAAGGAAATAAACGTAACACGACACTGTTTTAGTGGGATAAATTTCTTTAATGGCTTTTGAGTAATATTTCATCTGAACAGCGTAACGCTCTTTTAGTTCTTCATATTGCTCCTTAAAATCACGCACGTAATCTGTCTTATAGTCAATAATTAAAACTTCATCCTCAAATTCTGCTAATAAATCAATAACCCCTTGTAATAAAACTTGTGACCCTTTATCTTCCGTCAATTGAATTAAAGTCATAAAGGGAACTTCTTTTTTAATGGTGATCGCCTGGGCTAACCGGTGATACAACGCACTCTTCGTAAAGTCCAAGACGTGGTGTAGGTCAATTTTATCAGCCATTAGTGGGGTCATCATTTCCTTCTCAATCACCCGTTGTTTCATCTCCATTAAATCCGCTAACGTATAATCAAGACGAATCGGTAAATGTTGCATAAACTGGTGCAATGCCGTCCCTGCCTCAGGTCCACTTACTTGCTTTTCCTTCATAAAAGATGGCCGATCATAGGCTACCGCACGTTTCACTTCTGGTACGCCCTTTATCAATGGGGTTGTTTCCTCTTCCTTTCTTTGGGAAACGGATTGCTTCGCTTGGATTTCTACAAGAGATTGATAAGGATATTGGCGTTGAAACACCTTTTCAAAATCAATGACCGGTGGTGTCACTCCATGATGTTGATCATTCACATCCGTCTCATTCAATTCCTCGTATGCGGATACGACACGTATCTCCCATTCACTAGAATCATCAATCCATAACGGTTGTTGTTCGCAATATATAGCACTAATTTCCTTTGAATCCCGGTGGCGAAGAACCGCTGGAATCAACCAATCTCCGTAACTTTTAGCCTGCATTCTAGCTGTCATAGGCAGTCGATCCCCTGACTGCATCACGATCTCACTCATCGAAGCTAATTTTTTTTCTACGTCAAAAACACCTGTAAAAATAAGCTTCGATTGGGCTCGTGTCATCGCAACATAGAGCAGTCGCATCTCCTCGGCTAACATTTCTTTATGAATCATCGCTCCCACAATATTTTGGGCCATCGTCTTTTGTTTAAGACGAAGATGAGGATCGATATATTTCACAGCGACTCCGTAGTTTTTGTGAACTAAGTAATTTCCGAGTTCATCTTGGCGGTTAAACGTTTTATGAATTTGAGAAACAAAAACAACTGGAAACTCTAATCCTTTGGACTTATGAATCGACATCACACGAACCACATCTTCCGTAGCCGTCACGGTTTTTGCCTTTGCGAAATGTTTTCCTAAAGATTGCATCCGTTCAATATACCGAACAAAGCCGTAGACACCTTTTTTCGTTGTCGTCTCATACATTCGTGCCTTATCTACAAAGACATCCAAATTGGCTCTTCTTAAATATCCGTGAGGAAGCCCTAAGACAAATTCATAATACAACGTTTGCTCATAAACAAGCGTAATCAATTGCGAAAGGGGCATCGTCTTCGACTTAAACCTCCATTGCTCCACACATTGAACAAAATGATTCGCCTTTTCTTTTAACAGGGAATCCTCTCCCTCTTTAGCATAGTGACGGACAAGATCATAAAAAGAGGTCGCCTTACTAAACACCCGAATCATCGATAATTCCCGCTCACTAAAGAAAAAGAGTGGCGAACGCATCAATCCAGCGAGTGGAATATCTTGATAAGGATTATCAATTACCTTTAAGCAGGAAACTAAATTAATAATTTCTATAGACTCAAAAAGATCTGTGTTTTGCTCCGTAAATAATGGAATATGATAGCTCCTAAACACATCTTGAAAAATCGTCACACTTCCTAACGATCGCATTAAAATAACGATATCCTGATATTTTAAAGGGCGATAACTTCCCTTTTTGCGATCATAAATTTCTTGCCCTTGGCTCATCCACTGTAAAATTAATCGAGCAATATGATGAGCCTCCACTTCCACCGCACTTAAATCCACGTCGCTTTCCTCATCAAATTGAGGTTTATCAATTAAATGAATCTCACTTTTATTAAACGCATCATTCGCTTCATTTAAAACCCCAAGCTTTAATTGAGCTGCTTCATCATAAGCAATTTCACCCACTTCTTCGTCCATGACCTGCGTAAAAACATAATTAGTAGCGTCTATCACTTGTTGATGTGAACGGTAATTTTTCATCAAGTCTATTTTATTTCCATCTGGTTGAGGAGTAGAAAATCGATGATATTTTTCTTGAAAAATACCTGGTTCGGCTAAACGGAAGCGATAGATTGATTGCTTCACATCCCCTACCATAAAGATAGGAATCTTTGGTTTAGCGACACTTGCAATTGAATGAATAATATATTCCTGCATCGAATTTGTATCTTGATATTCATCAATCATAATTTCTTTAAATTGGCGATACACTTCTTTGGCAACTTCTGTTGGCTTCCCACGATCCGTTAATAATTGGAGAGTGTTCCATTCTAAATCAGAAAAATCTAACATTTGTCGCTCATGTTTGGCTTTCATAAAACGTTCATGAAATAAAAAGACGAGTTTTGATAGGGCGATGACAAGGGCTTGGCTCGCTTTAAAATGTTGATGATGTGTTTCATTCGTATATACAAAATATTTTTCTTCGAGTTTGCCAATTCTCTTTTTAAAGGCATCGCGGGCCTTTTTACTTTGCTCATGTGCCTCTTTATCATATTGCTTCGCATTAAACCTTGGGAAAGTAGCTAACTTTGTTCCCTTAAACGCCTCGCGTAACTCAGCATACGTCGCCTGGGCTCCCTCTTTTAAACGATTTAAGTATTCAAGGTCTTGCGGATAAACATCGGTTGGATATTTATGTGCCACGCCCATCACTTCCGCATCTTGCGCAAACGCATATGCCTTTTTCAAATCTAATAATGCCTCATCAATAACAGGTGACATCAGGTGATTTAATTGCTGATAATACCCCCACGTGCTTAAGTCATCGCCCTCCCACTGATATAAGTCAGGCAATTCCTTAAGCCACTGCTCCATATGAGGATTTGATCGAGCGAGTTCATAAACTTTTAAAACCATCGTCTTTAATGCTTCATCATCTCGATCACTATTAAAACTCTCACTTAATTGCACATACGCTTCATCGTCTTGTTCCGCTAACTCATCAAATAGCGCCTCAATCACATCATCTTGCAAGATTCCTACTTCAATATCATCCGCAATCTTAAAAACAGGATCCAGTTGTAACAAATAATAATATTTTCGAATCAACTTATTACAAAAAGCATGAAAGGTTGAAATATTAGCCGATGCAATCTTATTTAATTGAGTTGCTAATAACACATCATGCGGATGGAGTGCCAGTTCCTGCTCAATCCGCGAACGAATCCGTTGCTTCATTTCAGCAGCGGCCGCTTCAGTAAAGGTTAGAACTAATAGTTCATCAATATTAATCTGATCAATTAAAATCTTCTGAATCATCCGCTCGACTAATACTGCTGTTTTACCTGAGCCAGCACCTGCTGAAATTAATAAATCATGCCCCTTTTCATAAATCGCTTGCCATTGCTCATCATTCCAAATGGCATCTTGAGGCTTCTTTGGTAAATTACTCATCATCACCCGGTCCTCCATCCTCTAATCGACACTTCATTGCCTCTAGGGCAACCTCGGTCTTCATTTTAGGTAATACACGCCACTCATTTCCAACAAAGTCTAAATCAAATTGGCAAATCCCTCGATATTGACAGTAATCACACGCCGTCTTTGATCCGTGTTTCGTCGGATTAATTTTTAAATGGCCCTTTGTAATCTTGATCGCTGAGTCCTCAATCATTTGGTTCGTATACTCGCGTAACAACTGAAGTGAATCATTCGCTAAAATAGCATTACCTCGGGATGAAAAACTCCCATCTTTCTTTAACGTAATCGGAACAATATCACTTTTACTTTGCTCCCCTAACCGTTGATCACTGAGATGTACAACATCATAGTCCTCAGGTAAATAGCCATTCATTTTATATTTTTCATACTGTAATTGCTCTACCTTTTGTTCATAGGCTTCCTGACGCAGTAAATCATCTATATCATGACTAATAAATGGCCGATGGACGTGAAAATAAAGCAGTCCCCCGACCTCAGCTGGTAAATCAATCAATTGCAAGGCATTTGAAACCACGATATCTAAATAAGTTAATAACTGGAGGCTCAATCCATAGTACACTTTATCCAATTCTAATTCTTTATCACTTGATTTATAATCAATAATCCTTAAATAGGCACGGTCCCCCGCTTCATTTTTAGCAACATCCACGCGGTCAATAACCCCTTTTAATGATAATCTAAACCCATGAGGTAACTCCCGTGCCTTCAGATGAATCCCAGATGTCCCATGAACATCAAATGGTAATTCAAAAAATAGCGGTTTAAATAAACTATGTTGGCCTTGATACTTTAAGCCTAGCAAGGTTTTAGACACAACTTGAGTCAATCGTTCCGTTAACTTCATCATTCGTTTACTTTGACGTAAAACCCTATAGAGTAATTGTTCACTTAATTCATCTGCTACTAAGCGAGCTAACGTCTGACATTCCTGAACACTTAAGTCGGAAAATGAGCGATTTTCTCTTTTTATCATTTCAGATATTCGCTTTAATGCTTCATGATAAAGTTCCCCAATATGAGGTAAATCCAATTGATACGTCGGACGCTCTTTTAAACGTAATCCATATCGTAAATAATGGGCAAACTCACATTGATTAAATAACTCTAGTCGTGAAACACTAGCTACAATTTCCTCACTATACAATTGTTTGGTTAGTTGCTCATCTAATGAAACCACATCATTTTGGTAATTCAAAATATTCATAATCGTCTGATAGATTAACGGTTGCTTCTCTTTATAATAATTCAATAACGGTTCATAATACGCTCGCTGGCTGGCATCCTGTTTTAATACAGCAATTAAATGTGCAACTGTTTGGGAGTGGGTCGTTAGATGTTCATAGACATCTTCCTCCGATTCACGTCCGATGTGTTGTTCAACCGACTCCTTAAACATGTTTTTTAAATGCGTATAGATGTATGAGGGTAAAAATTCTTTTCCTTCATCATTACTAGTTGCATAAGAGAGCGTTAACGAAAGTTTAGGGGAAGTGAAAACCGTATATAAAATAAATTGTTCATCTACTTGTGCCTGGATTAGACTAGGTGAAAGCTCAATTCCAAACGATTTTAATGCCTCGCGTTCAGTCTCGCTCAATAGACTAATTTCGGTTAATGTTTTAGGAATTTTCCCTTCGTTCACACCAAGGACAAATGCATGTTTAATCCCGTATTGGGAAGGGTCGCTTAAATCCCCCACCAATTGATAACGAGAACGACGAAGTTCACCTACTGCCACTTGATCTAATCGTGGAGGTACCGTCGCATAAACCATCTCTTCAAGTCCGACCTTAAAGATTGGCACAAAATCATCTAAACTTACTGTTTCCTCCTGCCCAATTTCCACAAGTTGTTCAAAAAGAGACAGAAGTTTATTCCAAACTTGGGCGTGACGCTTATACAGTTGCAAATCTCCAAGTTCCTCCGCACTCTCTTCAAATAGGGCTAATTTTTGTGGAATGTGGCAATCCTCTAAAAAGGTGAACAATGCGATCGCGTAATCTTTATACGTTTTCGCTCCTTTAAAGGCGTGTTCAAGTGATAAAATGGCCGTACTAATCTCATTCTTTAATTGGTTGATTTGTCGTTCCAACTCTAAATCGTCGTCCGTTTTGACGTAACCACGCCCAAGTCCCTGATAACGATCATAATTCCATTCTTCTTCACTGATCCAATCCGCCTTCTTTAAATTTCTTGTTAAACAATAGTTTTCAAGTTGATCCACTTGGCGTTGGTAGGCTTGATAGGCGGTATAAAAAGACTGCCCCTTTTTAAATCCTTCAACATTCATAAAGAGCCCCGTTTTAATCACCGTAAAAAGCGTATCATGACGCCAACGTGATAAAATAACATCAAAAATATGATAAATCAGCATCATCAACGGATGATGAAGCATGGATTCTTTATAGTCTAAGAAAATAGGAATTTCAAATTTGGGGAAAATAGCCGCGATTAATTCATCATAAGCAGCCGCGTCCCCCGTATAAATCGCAAGATCACTATATGCATATCCTTCATTGTGAACGAGATGATAAATTCTTTTGGCAACCTCTTCAACCTCTACACGTTGATTAGCTGCTGCAAAAAAGGAAACCCCCTTTTCATTTGAAGGAGATAAAGGCGCTTGTAAAAAATGCTGTTCTAAATGTTGAAGTGCAGGCGACTGATGAAAACGAGACTTGGCATTCGATGATATTTCAACGATTTCATAATCAAGTCCACGTTCAGTCGCCCCTGCTTGTAAACGTTGCAACGTACGTCTTGGTAACTCAAACACTAGGCTTTGATCATTTAGATCATGCGTCAATACAATCGTGACAGACTTGGCATATTTCATCAGTTGAAATAAAATGAGTTCTTCCTGCTTATTAAAGATATGATACCCGTCCACGTAAAAATCGCTAGTCGCAACCGTCTGGCTGTTCGCAATTTGCTCGCTTAAAAGCGTATAATAATCCTCGCTCATTAAATATTTATTCCATGAGACATGTTCAAAGTTTTCATATAAAATCGCTAAGTCATGAATTTTTTTTAACGATTGAAGTGAGCCATTAATCCCTTCCTTTAACTCGTTAGCACAAGCAAATAGCTGAGACGGGCTTACACAATAACTCTTAAATTCTGAAATCATTTCACTAATTTTATTAATAAAGCCCGGTTTATTTGCATAATACGGAAATAATGCAAGATCATCCTTCTTTTCCGTCATGACTTTTTGCAGTAAAATCGCTAGCCCTACCTCATCTAAATGATATCGGCTTAACCCGCCTGTTTCCTGTAAAATACGATATGCAAAACGATTAAAACTAAGTCCCTGTACGCGCATCAGGCTCGGATATCGACTTTGTTTTAATAATTGATATTCCATATGAAATGACATTTGGTCAGGAATTAACACATAAATGGGGTCACCTTGAGGTAACTCATCGCAGGCCTGTTTTATTTCATCTAAAATAACACGGGTTTTTCCAACACCCGATCGTCCTATAATAAAACGAATACTCATCCTCTCACCTCTTATTTCTTTTCCTATAATATGGCTGATTCTAATTCCCGTTAAACACGGCTTCTGCAAACAACTAGCCGATTAAATCTATGGATTTTCCTAATTAACAGCCACCTCTTTTACCGATTCAGACATTCACTTCCTCTTAGGCGGCATTCAGTCACATGTCTTGGCATCCTCATGACACGACTTCATTCACCTTGATGAGGGCGGAAACATGTCTCCTCATTTCCTCCAATCATTATCGTTATATTTAAACCCGACGTTCATGTTACCTTTTATAAGTCTCCCCTAATTAGGCATCCTTACACGCCCTCAAGTCTCCTATCGTTGAATGAAGTTCGACTTGAAATAGGTTGCATTGGCTCATCCGATGGAGGGTCTACCTTATTTCTCGCCTCCTGATGTATAAAAAAGACAACTGCCAATGAGTTGTCTTTTTTATACATTATTTTAAAGCATCTTTTAAAGCTTTACCTGCTTTAAATGCTGGGTATTTACTCGCTTCAATTTCAATTGTTTCTCCAGTATGTAAATTGCGTCCTTGACGAGCAGCACGTTCACGAACCTCAAAAGTTCCAAACCCTACTAAAGCAACTTTATCATCCTCTTGTAATGCTTCAGTTACTGTTTCAATGTACGCACTTAAAAATTTATCTGCTTCTTTCTTTGTTAACTCCGCCTTTTCAGCGATTTTATCTACTAATTGAGAACGATTCATAAATTTTAAATACCTCCTAAGATGTTTCATTGCAAATAAAAGTTTACCATACCCTCTAGTGAGGTTGCAAACATTTATTTGCCTATTTTCCTCTGACATACTATTTTATCCTATTATGTAATAAATTAATGATTCCTAGTCACTATTTTATTAAATTATATTAAAAATTCTCTCATCAAGAAGACGATGAGAGAATTTTTTGGATAAATTATAGCATAATCGCAATTAATCCACCATTACCTTGGTTAACAATCTTGATTAATGTCTCTTGTAATTTCATGCGTGCATTTTCTGGCATTGAGTATAATTTAGCAGAAATTCCATCGCGGACAATTTCGCTTAAACAACGACCAAAGATTTCAGTTGACCAAATTGATAATGGATTTTCATCTACATCTTTTAAGATGAAATCAATTAAATCTTTACTTTGTTGCTCTGTTCCGATGATTGGTTCAAAAACAGATTCAACATCTACACGGATCATATGAATTGATGGGGCAATAGCTTTTAAGCGAACTCCATAACGTGATCCTTGTTTTACAACTGTCGGTTGACTTAATGTCATATCCTCAATTGATGGTGTCGCAATACCATATCCTACTTGTTTCACCATTTGTAAAGCACTCGCGATAGGCTCATACTCTTTTTTAATGTTTGCGTAATCTTGTAATAAATACATTAAATCTGCTTTATCTTTGATTGGACCTACTAATTCAGTTAAGATTTGATCATATAACTCATTTGGAACTTTAATTTCTAATTCGGCTAATCCAACCCCTGCATCTAACGCGCTAATATAGCAATCTTCAATGACATCTTCTGCTTTTAACTCTTCAGCTAAATAGTTAATATCACGAAGTTTATAGAATTCGTTTGTACTTTGGTTAATTAATTTTAAGAAGCGTGCTTTTAACCAATTGTCATCACTTAATGCATCTACCCAGCTTGGTAATTTGATATCTAATTCTGATACTGGGAATTCATATAACGCCTCAGTTAAGACACTATAGATATCTTTTTTCGTCATGTTTTCAACACTTAATGGAATAACTGGCACTCCATATTCTTCTTGTAAATCATTACGTAAAGCCGCTACATCTTCTGTTTTTGGATGTGTTGTATTTAATACAACGATAAATGGCTTGTTAATCGCTTTTAATTGCTCAATAACTAACTGTTCAGCCTCTAAATAATCTTCACGTTCGAAGTTTCCAATTGAACCATCAGTTGTCATAACGATTCCAATGTGTGAATGATCTTCAATAACCTTTTGTGTTCCAATGGCTGCAGCCTCAACAAATGGGATTGGTTCTTCATACCATGGAGTGTTTACCATTCGTGGACCTTCCTCAGTTTCATAACCAACTGCACTTGGGATAACATAACCCACACAGTCGATTAAACGAATACTTGCAGAAACTTCACCTTCAACTGTTACATTAACAGCTTGTGCTGGAATAAACTTTGGCTCAGTCGTCATAATCGTTTTTCCGTTTGCACTTTGTGGTAATTCATCAACCATACGTTTTTTTACATTTTCATCTTCAACTAATGGAATAACAAGTGATTCCATAAATTTTTTGATAAACGTAGATTTTCCTGTACGAACCGCTCCTACGACACCTAAATAAAACTCTCCATTTGTACGGGCAACAACGTCTCTCATCAGTTCATTAGTTTCCATAGTGTAAACCTCCATTTTCAATTATATTTGTCACTAACAATGTATGATGCTTATCCTCTACTTTATGAGAGAATTTAAATAAAACTTTTATTTTTTGATCCGACGTTTGAATAAGTCTAAGGATCTTTTCTCACCTAACTCAACAATGAATCAGGTTGCGTTTCCTTCGAATTATATGCACCATTAGCTTAAAGATATGATAACTTTTTTCCAAATTTATCATTTGCTACATCGTGGGGAATAAAAAAGAGGGTGCGTTTTTTGAAACGCACCCTCTTTTTTATCTTTTTAAAACAAACTCCCACTTACATCATCATTTTCAATAATTGATCCATATCTGTTGGAACTTCACCATTAAGAATCATTTTTGTTAACTGATCTTCTACTGATTTATCCACTTTACGACCAACAATTGAACCAACACTTTGAATTAATGCACGTACTTGCTCTTCATTTTTCAAATCCATTCCTGAGGCTTGATCTGCAATATTAAAAATTTCATCTTGATTAATATTTACATCTTTCCCACAACGTCCAAAAAGATTATTAAACATAAATAAAACCTCCTCATGTCTCATGTTCAATATAACATATGACATCAGGAGGTAATTTGTGACTAATGACCTATTAATTTAACTTTCCTTCAAAAAAAAGCATCTCATTAATAAAATTCTGGTTTCATCTCGCGACTCATTAATTGATTAATGGCTTCACGAGGATCTAATTTATTAAAAATCACTTCATAAACCGTTTCTACAATTGGCATTTCAATATTTAATGCCTGCGCCATCTCATAAGTTGCCTGACAAGTTCTAACTCCTTCAACGACCATCGTCATACTATCAAGAGCCTCTTGAAGATTCGATCCATTTCCAATTTTATATCCAGCTTGCCAATTGCGACTATGTACCGACGTACAAGTTACAATTAAGTCTCCAAGTCCACTAAGACCACTAAATGTTTCTTCGTTCGCACCTACAGCAACCCCAAGACGTTTAATTTCTACAAGTCCTCGTGTAATTAATGCCGCCTTTGGATTATCACCATAACCAAGTCCAGCTAAAATTCCTGCCGCTAAAGCAATCACATTCTTAATCGATCCACCAATCTCTACTCCGATTAAATCATCCACACGATAAACGCGGAAATAATCATTCGTAAACATTTTTTGAACCTCATTCGCACGGTCTACGACTGTCGCCGCACAAGTAACCGTCGTCAAAGAACGTTGAATAACTTCCTCAGCATGTGATGGTCCTGTTAAAGCAACAAACGCCTCTAAATAATCGGCATTAATCTCTTCCATAACAATCTCAGACACACGCTTATGTGTCCCTGGCTCAATCCCTTTACTCGCATTAATAATAACAACCTTATGTGTTAATTGCGTATTAATCGTTTTTAAAACGTCACGAATCACTTTCGTTGGAACAGATAACAAAATAAACTCTGCTTCTTTTAAGGCCTCTTTCAAATCAGTTGTCGCTCGTAAAGAAGATGGCAATTCTACCTCTTCAAAAAATCGAGCATTACGATGATTTTCATTCACATCTTTGACGATGTCTGCATTTAAATCATATAACATCACCTGATTTTTATTATCACATAAAACTTGCGCTAAGGCTGTTCCCCAACTTCCAGCTCCCACTACTGTTATATTTTTAACCATTATAAATCCTCCTCATTATATACCTGTTAATCCCTATTTCTTGCGATAATATGAATAGGTGTTCCTTCAAATCCAAACGCCTGACGCATACAGTTTTCTAAATAACGCTTATATGAAAAGTGTAATAACTCAGGATCATTAACGAAAACAACGAATGTTGGCGGTTGAGTAGACACTTGAGTTGCATAGTAAATGCGTAGACGTTGTCCATTATGCGTCGGTGTTGGATTCATCGCAACTGCATCCATAATTACATCATTTAAAACATGAGTAACCACACGTTTTTTATGATTTTCTGCCGCCATATTTAGTGGTTCAAATAACGTGTGTAAACGTCGTTTCGTTAATGCTGATAAGAAAACAATCGGAGCATAATCTAAAAACGCCATTTCGGTACGAATTAAATCTTCCCACTCTTTCATTGTTTTATCTGTTTTTTCAATCGCATCCCACTTATTAACAACGATGACAACTGCTTTACCAGCCTCGTGTGCATACCCCGCTACACGTTTATCCTGCTCGATTAATCCCTTCGAAGCATCAATGACGATTAAACACACATCACTGCGATCAATGGCGCTAAGCGCACGAAGAACACTATATTTTTCAGTGGTCTCATACACTTTCCCTCGCTTACGCATTCCGGCTGTATCAATTACAACATATTTTTGTCCATCTTTCGTAAATTCCGTATCAATGGCATCACGAGTCGTCCCAGCGATATCACTTACAATAACACGTTCTTCCCCTAAAATGGCATTTGTTAATGATGATTTTCCAACATTCGGTCTTCCGATGAGTGAAAATTTAATCACATCTTCTTCGTAATCTCGTCCTTTTTTATCCGGCATTTGTAAAACGATTTGATCGAGCATATCCCCAAATCCAATACCATGAACAGCAGATGTTGCAATCGGATCACCTAATCCAAGTGAATAAAATTCATAGATTTGATCTCTGAAATTAACATCATCCACCTTATTTACAACAAGAATAACTGGTTTGTTAGTTTTATATAGCATATTTGCAACTTCTTGATCGGCCTGAGTGATTCCGTCGCGAGCATTCGTTACAAATACGATGACATCCGCCTCATCCATTGCGATTTCCGCTTGATGTTTAATTTGTCGAACAAATGGTTCATCACCAATTTCAATTCCACCTGTATCAATCACGTTAAACTTACGTGTTAACCATTCCCCGCTACTGTAAATACGATCACGAGTAATTCCAGGTTCATCTTCTACAATCGACACACGTGATCCTACAATTCGATTAAAAATCGTTGACTTTCCAACATTTGGTCTTCCGACAATTGCTACTACAGGTAATACCATGTTGTCACCTTCTTTCACCTTTCCAAAAAAAATACATCGTTAATATTATAGTAGTTTTTGACTCCATTAGTCAAATTTTCAAGAATAAAAATAAAAAGGGGGAAATCCCCCTTTTTCCTATCGCTATCTTAGTAAACGTTAATCCATTAGGAAGCTTGTCTTTTCTTAAAAAATCTAAGCTCAACAGTGAGATGTCATAAAAATCTTACGTTGAAGCGTATTTCATGTTCTGATGCCCTCTTGTAGTTGGCTCAATCTTTCAAGTTAACAATCAAAAAGATATTATAATAAATTTTTTAATGCATCCCCGAATAAGTCCCCTAATGTTTCGTTTTCCATCGCCTCTTGTTTTTGCATATAGTTATTAAATTCTTCACGTTCTGCATCTTCAACAATACGGCGAATGCTTAATTCTAATTTAAATTGTTTAGGTTCAAAACGAGTGACTTTAACCTCGACTTCTTGCCCAACTGTTAATACGTCTTCCACACGAGAAATACGTTTTTCCGTGATTTGATTCATTGGTAGAAAACCAACTACATCTTCTTCGACTGCAACGAATGCTCCGCGGTCATTAGTCGCCACAACCGTTCCTTTCACAACATCTAATGTTTTAAACGTTACCGATTCCCAAGGATTTGATTTCACTTGACGTAACGATAATCCTAAGCGATGTTTTTTCGCATCTAATGAAATAATTTTAACTTCCACTTCATCCATTGGAGCTACCATCGATGCCAATTTCATCTGAGGATTCCATGATGCCTCTGTGTAATGACATAATCCTTCAATGTATGGAGCCACTTTAATAAATGCTCCTAAATCTGTCACATTCGTTACTTGTCCCTTAATTACATCCCCAACCTGATGACCAAACGCCACCCATGGGTCTTGCTCTACTTGTTTAATTGACAAGGCAAGGCGATGATTTTTATTATCCATCGATAGGATACGAACGCGAACAGTTTGACCTTCTGACACTACCTCATCTAATTTTGCCTTATGATCCCATGATAATTCAGATAAATGAACTAACCCTTCAACACCTGCTGCAACTTCTACAAAGGCTCCAAAATCCATTAAACGGACCACTTGCCCATCTAATACATCTCCAACTTGGTGTGTTGAAGCAAACTGTTCAAATGGCGTCATTAAAGTTGCCTTAATTGATAATTGTAATTTTGTTCCATCAATTTTAATGACTTTCGCAGATACCTTTTGCCCGACTGTTAAGGCATCCTCAACATTTGCCACCGGTAAATGAGAAATTTCAGAAATATGAACTAATCCTTCTAACGAACCAAAGCGAACGAATGCCCCATATTTTTCGATACGAACAACTTCACCTTCAACGATTTCTCCAAGTGCTAATGTTGAAAATTGTTCATCGCGTGCCGCTTTTAATTGTTCTGCAATCACCATTTTACGTGATACTTTAATTTTACGGTTGCGAGCGTTAAATTCAACAATTCTCACAGGAATCTCTTGTGAAACGTATTGATTTAAGTCAGAAACGTATTTAACATCAATCATATTAGCTGGTAAGAACGCCTCTAATCCAATATTTACAATTAAACCGCCCTTAACAACACGTTCTACTTTCGCGACTAATGTTTCACCTTTTTCAAAAGCCGTTTTTAATTCTTGGAAACGTTCGTATTCAAGTAAAGCACGGCGCGATAATAAAATTTGCTCGTCATCAACTTTCTTAATCATCGCTTTTATTTTATCACCGATTTTAACTACATCTTTGGCAGAATCCACTTTATCTAATGTTAATTCATTTAAATAAATCGTTCCTTCTGTTGCTCCATGAATATCAACCGTAACCTCTTGATTTGTTACACGAACAACTTCACCTTCAATGACATCATTCACTGCTGGTAAGTCAAAATTAGCCATTGATAGAACTTCACTCATCGTCATTTCTTCTGGATTTTGTTTCATTAAACTTCCCCACCTTTTTTTACAATATTTATAATTGCATCAACCGCCTCATCAATTGTTAAATCAGACGTATCGACGACAATTGCATCCTCTGCTTTCGTTAAAGGAGAATGTTCACGTGTTGAATCTAACTTATCGCGTAATTCGATTTCTTCTTTTAACGTTTCAAAATCACACGCAATTGATCGGCGTAAGTTTTCATCATAACGACGTTTTGCACGAACATCCACCGATGCTGTCATAAAAATTTTATAATCGGCATTTGGTAAAACATTCGTTCCGATATCGCGCCCATCCATTACCACATTATCCGTTTTAGCATATTCAATTTGACGATTTTTTAATTCATCTCGAACAAATCGAATAGCTGAAACAGCTGATACATTTTGTGAAACAATAGGTTGTCGAATCGCATCTGTTACATCTACCTCATCTAAAAATACTTTTTTATCATTCGTTAAACGAATCGTTGTATTTTTAAGCATCTTCGCAATTGTTTCTTCGTCTGTTACATCCACTTTTTCATTTAACGCCTTTAGCGTTACTGCACGATACATCGCTCCTGTATCGATATAAATGTATCCTAACATTTGAGCTACTTTTTGAGCAATTGTACTTTTTCCTGCTGCTGCTGGTCCATCAATTGCAATTACTTTAGAACGAACCATATTATCACCTCGACTTGTCCTTATTTTATCACATTATTTTACTTGTAAACAACCACAAAATGGGGACTTCTCACAATTGAACCTCCCCCTTATAAAAATAAACTAAACAAAAAAAGAACAACCTTCCGTTTTTGTTTAGTTTACATTTAACTAGCCCTCCGTTATCGTCTAGGCAAGGGCCTTTTCGACCAAGAGGTAAAACACAATCTTAAGTTTTCCATCCAAACTAGGAGTAAAGCGATGCCGTTTAAAATAAAAGTTGTTTTCAACTCTAAATCCATTTAAAATAACATCAAACATGCGATGATTAAAAGTAAAATCATTCCTGCTGATAAAAAATAAATGAACAAATAATTGACGCGATCCGAACGTTTAGGCAAGCTTAACTTACGCTCCTCATTTAGTGCATCTACAACAGCATCTTGATCGTTTAAGTAAAGAGCTTCTAATGTCGTTGATACCGATTTATCCACTTGCTCTTCCTCATTTTTTTCATCAGCAATCGTAGATTGCTGTAACTCAGACCATGCACAATCATCTAAATCCACTTCGGAATTAAAAATCAACTCAATATTCTTATTAAAAATATCGTCTTGATAATTAGAATTCGACGTTTGTTCATTCTCGATAATATCGCTAAAAATAGAGCTAATACATTCGCCCTCTGTCTGTAACCTTTTTAAACGACCATAATCATGTTGAACAAGTGCATCCAAATAATCTAAATCTGTATCTATTATCTCTTCTAAATCTGTATATTCTTCAACTTCGTTGTCTGACATTATCAATGATACCCTCTCTTTAGTTGGCAACTCATCTTCAAGTGGCTCGATTGGAACCGATAATAGTTCCTGTTCTAATTGTTCCCACTCACTAAAATCCTCATTTTTAATCATTTGAGTAATTTTCGAATAAGTCGTCACCCCGTACTTTTCTTGTAACAGTCTCATCATTTCCTGAGATCGTGTCGCTAACTCTTTTCTTCCCGGAGCCCGTCTCATTTGTAAACTTTCATTGGCCTCTAAAGCTGATGACATAATTTCTGATAATCGTGAGGAGATGGACTCTTGTAAGGCCTCTGATTTTAATTCTAAATTAGAGGCTACCGAATGAGACGGTACGTCCTCTTCACATGCATTAAAATAAACCTTTCTTAATTCAGAATAATCTGCTTTCTGTTCCATCTCACTCACACTCCTTTTTATTCAAAATACCGTTTATCTAACGGATCGTTACCTTCAAAAATAAAATTTTCATGACCATCTCGCTCGCCTAAAGGACAAATAGTCATTGATATATAGGAATCGACGAATTGTCGAAGCTTCTTATCACTTTATTTTATATTTTGTAAAATATTCACTGAGGACTTAGTCATTATATCATAAATTTATTTTATTTAGCGCATTAAATTTGAATTTTTTTGTCTTTTTAGTTTATAATATACATGTAATTCAAATGAATTATATATTCTTAATCACAATTCTTGTAAGGGGGATAAATTAATGGCTAAATTCACAAAAGTTAACAAAGATGAATGTATCGCATGTGGTGCTTGTGGTGCCGTAGCACCAGACGTATTCGGATATGATGATGAAGGATACGCTGAAAACATCCTTGAAGGAGATAACAACCAAGGTGTTGTTGAAATCACTGATTTAGAAAGCGATGTTATCGACGCAGCTGAAGGATGCCCAACTGAGGCAATCGAAGTTCAAGATACACCTTTTAACTAATTAAGCCAAATACTACGTTATTATGTAGGATTTTTAAAAACTTATACAAAAAAAGCTTATTATTTTAACAATAATAAGCCTTTTTTTATTAAAGGCGAGAGAAACAAAAAGAATTTAATCCTTTTACTTTCCTACTCACCTCATAAAAGGGTATGAAACGGGCGATAAAGTTTCTAATCATGAGAACTTTATCGCCCGTTTTTTGATGTTTATCTTTAAAATTGACGCATTTTTGTAAACTTAACTTTTGGCTTCTCTCTCTTATCATTCGCCATTGAGACTAATGTCTTTACCTCATGTGGTGTCAACGGACGGAACTCCCCTGCCGCAAGACCAACCACATCGATGCAACCAAACTGCTCACGACGTAATTTTTTTACAGGAAAACCAATCGCATCAAACATTTTTTTTACCTGATGATACTTCCCTTCATGAATGATCAATTGAACAAGTGACGATTGATTCTTTTTATCCACTGAAATTAAACGGGCGCTCGCAGGCTTGGTCTTATAACCATCAACGACAATCCCTTTAGCTAACGGTTTTAAACTTTCCTGTGTAACAATTCCCTTTACACGTGCTAAATAAACTTTATCAATTTCCCCACTCGGATGCATCATTTTGTTCGCAAAGTCTCCATCGTTGGTTAACAATAAAACACCCGATGTATCGTAGTCTAAGCGTCCAACAGGATAAAGTCGTTCCGAAACTTTATCTTTAAAGAAATCTAAAACAGTTCGACGATTTTTCTCATCAGAAACAGTACTAACAAAACCACGTGGTTTATGTAAAACGTAATAAACCTTTTTTTCTCGTTGAAGCGGGATTCCCTCAACTTCAATTTTTTCTTTTCCTGTCACCTTAACGCCTAATTCGCGCACTACTTTATCATTAACAGTTACTTTTCCTTCTAAAATTAATTGCTCCGCCTTACGTCGGGAAGCAATCCCTGCATGGGCAATAACCTTTTGCAATCGTTCCATGTAAAACCCTCCAATCAGAAATGACGCTAAATTCGACAAGAATCTAGATGTAACACTCATTTTACCTTTATTATAAGTAAAAATCAATGTTTAATCCTATGGAAGAGAAATTTCACATGCTATTTATCTTTTATCCAAAGAAAATAGAAACAGACACAATAGCAGCAATAAACCCAATTAGGTCAGCCGTTAATCCTAATTTTAGCGCGTGCTTCATCTCACTCAACCCTACCGCGGCAAAATAAACAGTAATGATATAAATCGTTGTATCTGTACTTCCCTGCATGATTGAGGCTAGACGTCCAATACCCGAATCAGGACCATAAATAGAAAGTAAGTCTGATGTCACACTAAGGGCCGCCGATCCTGACAGGGGCCTTAAAAACATCAGAGGTAACACGTGAGCATCCACGCCAATAGCTGTTAGAATAGGATCTAATAGATTTGCGATAGCGTCAACGATTCCTGAGGCCAAAAAAACCTTAATTCCAACAATCATCCCGACAATATTAGGAACTAAAGACACCGTTGTCCTCATCCCCTCTTTTGCCCCCTCTACAAAGTGATCAAAGGCATTCGTTTTGTTCACAAAGGCCATGACAAAAACAGAAAGCAAAAAGATTGGTAAAATGTATACACTGATTGCCCCCATCTACTCACCCTCTTTCCTGTCGTTTTCTAACAACACCCTCACCAGAGGAAGGAATCCGTTTCATTCGACTATAAATATTATGAATCAACAATCCCCCAATGGTCGTGATGCCGGAAGCAAAAAGAATGGGTAAAAAAACCTCACTCGGATTTGTTGAGTGATACATATGACGAATCCCAATAATCGTTGTTGGAATTAAAGTAAATCCCGCGGTATTCATAACGAGCAACGTATACATCTCAAAGCTCGGACGTGCGGGATCAGGATTTGTTGCCTGCAACTCCTTCATGGCCTTAAGACCCGTTGGAGTTGCTGCGCTTCCAAGCCCTAATAAGTTACTCACCATATTGGTCGTTAAATATTTCAAAGCTGGATGTCCCGCTTTAAGCTTGGGGTATAAAAACCGAGTCACTGGCGTTAAAACCTTGCAAAGCAAATCAAGCATTTTTGCATGATTTGCCACCTGTAAAATTCCTGTCCAAAACACCATGATTCCTGCTAAATAAATAAGCAAATTGATCGCTTCCTGGGCACCTGCCAAAATCGCATCATTGACTGCTGAAGTTGTTCCACTAAAAAAGCCATAAACGATTCCAATTGCGAACAGTCCCATCCAAATTTTATGAATCACTAGAAGCTCACCGCCCCTGTGAACCAATTAACCACTTTTTCAAACCATGATTGCTTTTCAACTTTTGGTTCGATTGCTTTATAAACAGGAATTTCCTGTACCAGCTGCTCATCAATAAATACCTTTAATTGTCCCACTTCTTTTCCCTTCGCTTTCTCATAAAGCGATAAGTCCGTCGTCACCTTCTCACTTCCATCTTTTGCAATAACAACATCGACTTGTTTTTCAATATATAACTTATCTTTAAGCTCGCGGTTTTCTACGTGAATCTCCCCTGGCGTCATTAACGTCTTAACCTCATAATGATCAAAACCATAATTAAATAAACTCATATGATCATTCCAATCATCACCCGCTTTTAAAGTGACAACAATTAACTCCATCTCATCTTTGCGTGCTGAAGTCACAAGCGTTCGTCTGGCCTGCTTCGTAAAACCAGTTTTCCCACCAATGGCATAATCATAGTAGCCCGTCACTAACTTATGTTTATTGTTCCAAACATAAGTGGTCCCATTTTTCGTTGTTGCCTTATGAGTCTTTGTCCCTGTAATTTCTCTAAAAATAGGATTATTCATCGCATATTGCATGACTAATGCCATATCTTTTGCCGTCGATAAATTATAGGTTGTCTCATCTAATCCAGAAGGATTTTGAAATACACTATTCGTCATTCCGATTTCTTGAGCCTTTTCATTCATCATCTTGACGAATCCCTCTTCATCTTCACCCACAAATTCAGCAATCGCCATCGCCGCATCATTTCCTGAGCGAAGCATTAATCCATACAATAAATCAATAAGCTTAACTTGATCCCCAAGCGTTAAATATAACGCAGATCCTACTTGTTGTGTAACGTTCTCCGATACTTCTACCCATGCATCCAAATCCGCATTTTCAATCGCCACAATCGTTGTTAAAATCTTCGTAATACTAGCAATATACATCTGATCATTCGGACACTTTTCATAAAGAACCCGCCCAGTTGATTGCTCCATTAAGATTCCACACTGAGAACTAATTCCCATCGCAGAGGCACGATTTGAATGACTTGTTAATAGGAGTAAAAAGATCATTAGCGTTACGAATATCTTGTTTTTTTTCATTTTTTACTCACCTCAGTCCTGTAACTATTACACTCTATGAGTAGAAGACAAAAAATATCCTTGAATAAAAACACCTGTTATGACAGATTTTTAATAATAATCACGATTTACCCCTTTGGCATCCCTCGTAACAAATCGTCCTTTTGATTCACACTTATCTCTTTTCTTCTTTTTCAAATCATAAAAAAAGGATGAGAATTGTAGTGAACCCCAAATGTTGAACTTAATATTATGCAGCTAATTGGCTGGTACGAATTCGGTATTTGACTGGACTCATACCAGCCAATTTTCTTTTAATTCGTTTATGATTATAGTAGTAGATATAGTTTTCAATGGCTTCTTTTAACTCCTCATAGGTTTTAAATGTCTTTCCATAGTACATTTCTTGTTTAAGGATTCCAAAGAAGTTTTCCATCGGTGAATTATCTAGACAATTTCCTTTTCGTGACATACTTTGAAAAATTTTATGTGTTTTTAATGCTTTAACCCATTTTTGATGTTGATACTGCCAACCTTGATCGGAATGAAGGGTTATTCTATATTTTGCTTGTTTGAGAATAGGTAGGACCTGATTCAGAGATTCCATGACAAAATTCAAGTCAGGTTTATGGCTCATTGAATAGGACAAAATTTCACCGGTTGCCATGTCCATGATTGGGCTTAAATATAATTTCTTTCCTTCCTGCGTTTTAAACTCAGTCACATCTGTTGTCAATTTCTGATACGGATAAGGGGTATTAAATCGGCGGTTAATTCGATTCTTAGCCACTGTTCCAACAGTTCCTTTATACGAACGATATTTACGTGATTTATGACTAAACTTAACGCAAATAATTCCACGCTTTTTCATCAGACGATAGACTTTCTTATGGTTAACCCGATGACCTCGATGATGAAGCTCATCTGTGATTCGACGATAACCATAATTCTCATCATTTTCTTTAAAAATGCTTAAAATAAGATTTTCAAGTTCTTGATCTGGATTCTCTTGCGCCATCTTTTTAACCCAATAATGATAGGTTGATTTAGGAAATTTTGTGACCTTTAAAATATCACTTAATTTAAAATTAGCCGTTAATTCTTGGATGATTCTTGTCTCGATTTGATTCTTTGGTTCCATGGCGTAATCCCATGGGCGTGACACTTTTTTAAGTATTCATTCTCAATTCTGAGTAATTTAATTTCTTCTTCTAATTGTTGTTCACGTGTTAAAGTTTTCGGTTGTTTAGATGCTTTTAATTTTGGCATAGGGCTTTGAGACCTTCCTTTCGGTTTAAGTAATGCCTCTACACCGCCTTTTAGAAACGTTGCATTCCAATTCGCAATCGTTCCTATATCTGATATTCCAAAATGAATAGCAGTTTGGCTATATGAAGCACCTGTTGTCTTGATATAGTTTAATACATTTAATTTAAATTCTCCAGTATATACTTGTTTTTCTTTTGGTTGTAATCCGTTTTTTCCTTCTTGTTTATACTGTCTAACCCATGTTTCAATTTGTGATTGACTTGGAATCTGATATTTCTTAGCAAGCGATCGATAACCTAAAGTCCCTTGTAAATATTCATTAACAATCCTTAATTTGAATTCTGGACTATATTTAGCCATAGAAAAAACACCCCTAACGTTAGATTTTTTAGTCTAACATTTGGGGTGCACATCAAATTCATCCTTTTTTGTTCGTACCCGCCTATTTAATCAATTGATAAAACAGTCCATGTTCCTTACAGTAAAAATAAACACGAGCATATTTACGCTTTGGCATCCTAAATTGTAATTGCCACTCCGGATATTGTTTTTTCATGATGAGCGTATCTTCAATAATTGCGGCCGTAAACATAATGTAATGCTCTTTTGTCATCTCATGCGATGTTGTCAAGTAAAATTCACCGTCTACTTCCTCGACCACTAACTCATGCCCTTGTTCCGCCTTACGCGGTGTGAGGGGTTGTAATAATTGATGACAGCACGAAATCGTAGCTTCAGAAATCGATGTTGCAACATTACCGCATTGCGGGCAGACATAAAATTTTGATTGTTTCATATTTCCTCCTATTTGTTCATTTAAGTTTAATTCCCCTGATAACAGGTAATCGACACTTACATTAAAAAATTCTGCTAACTCCGGCAAAACAGAAATATCTGGACAGCCTAGTCCACATTCCCATTTACTCACTGTTTTATCACTTATATTTAAAGCGTTAGCCACTTGTTTTTGGGTTAAATCTCGTTCCTTCCTTAAAAAATAAAGAAGCTCACCTATTTTGTCCACTTGCATCCTTTCCACTCCTTCCTATATAAAAGTTAAGACTTTCTTTAATCTATGACCTCTTCCTTTTCCTTCTTAAACGAATTCCGCTGTTATCCCCCCAGTTAGTTTATCCGCTAAATGAGCAAACAAGGACACTTCCTCCCGCAGGGGCAAGTCGTCTTCCCTTTTACACGATTGATTTAACCTCTTTTCTATTTTAACATTCTCGCTAGCAAATACAATCCACGCTCCATAGAGTTCATCACGTGTAAACTAAAGAAAGCTATCAAATCCCCTTTGGGCGTTTGATAGCTTTCGCATTAAAATCCTTGATTAGTTATAAGTTTTTTTAGGTTTTTTCCCTTTTTTAAGACGTGGCTTTGAATCATCCACTACTTCAGCTGCGATTTCAGCAGACATCGTATTCTTCGCAGCTTTTGCATTTGTGACTTTTTTACTTTTAGGGTCTCTTGGCATCACATTACGCCTCCTTATAAACTAGGATACCTTTTTATTATGCCAAAAAGGGGAAAAAATATTTATTCTTCTTCATCTTCTGAAAAATTAAATAAATCGGATTCTTCTTCTAAGTTAAAATCCGGAGTAATAAACGGTAATTCAGGAAGTTCCTCTAACGTTTTAATTCCAAAGTAATCCAAAAATTCATCCGTTGTCTTAAATAAAATAGGGCGACCTGGTCCTTCTAGACGTCCTCCTTCTTCAATTAATGAAAAGTTTAATAACTTTCTGAGAACATTGTCACTACTAGCTCCGCGGATATTTTCAATTTCATGGCGCGTAATGGGTTGGCGATACGCCACAATGGCTAAGACTTCCAATGCAGCATTTGAAAGACCACGTTGATGTGGATTTTGAATCAGTCGCTTTAAATAAGGGGCGTGTTCCTTTTTCGTTGTCATCTTATAAACCCCTGCCACCTCAATAATTGTTACACCACTACTTATATTTTGATAGCGATCTTTTAATTCCAATAATAAAGAGTTTACCTCGTCTTTATTAACCTCTAATACGTACTCCACTTGTGCAGGTGTAATTCCTTCATCCCCTACCGCAAATAATAATCCTTCTAAAATACCTAAACGTTCTTGCTTAAACAACCTCATCACCTTCTAAACTTGAAATATAAATGTCCTCGTAGTAGCTTTGTTGAGAAATACTAATCTGATTACTTTTAACCAGTTCAAGCAATGCTAAAAAAGTAACAACAATATATTCTTTATCAAATCGCTCAAATAAACTCGCAAAGGCCACTCTTTTTTTATATTTCAATTGCTGACTTAATGACTTCATGCGCTCTTCAACAGAAATATTTTGTGGCACAATTCTCGTCTTTAGGGGCTTTGTTAACTTATGCCGACGTAAAAGCTTTTCAAATGCCGAGATTAATTGCTCAACTTGAAGATTTTGTGGCAACTTCTCGACATGATCAATATAATCAGAAAAATCAATAGGCGGCTTCGTAAAAAATTGTCCTCGCTCTTCCTCTAATTCTCGCAACTCCTTTGTTACCTCTTTATACTGTTGATACTCCACTAAACGTTGAATCAACGCCTCTCTCGTATCCTCTTCATACTCATCTTCTATTTCAACAACCTGTTTTGGCAATAAACTCTTACTTTTAATCTCAATTAATGTCGCAGCCATGACCAAATATTCAGATGCAATTTCAAGTTTCAACTCTTCCATAGCATGTATATAATCTAGGTACTGGTGCGTGATTTCAGATATTTTGATATCATAAATACTCACTTTTGCTTCTTTTAATAAATGCAATAATAAATCAAGTGGCCCTTCGAATGCATCAATTCGCACTTCGTAACCCATAACCCACCTACTTCCTACTAAATACCCTTTCTCTATAAAAACAAGTCACTTTTCTCATAGTTAAGAAAAAAGAGCCCCCTTATAAACCATTGAACGACAAAAGTCTCTCTATAAGTACTAGTTAACCCCCGTTGTACAAAAATAAGCCTAATCTCCCATCTTCATTTTAACGAATTTTTTTATTTTTCTCAATCGTTCTCAAAAAAAAATCAATAATCCTTATATTTCATCGTAAAAACCCCCTCATCATCCCATTTATCGGAATTTCATAAGGGGGCAACAATTATTCAGGTTGAGAATCTTTTTGGGATTGTCGTTGGCGACTGTTATATCTATACGGAATCGGATAGCGAATAATGGCTTTCATTAGCGCCTTAAAGTTAAATGGAACAAGTGGATAGAGATAAGGTTTTCCAAAACTTTTCATCGTTGCTAAGAAAATAAATCCCACTACAATCGCTCCAATATATCCATATAGTCCTAAAAGAGCGGTCGCGATAATAATAAAGAGTTTAAACATCTTATTAGCAAGCCCTAATTCATAACTTGGGGTAACAAATGCACCGATTGCACCGATTGCCACGCAAAATAAAATTTCCGGACCAAATAGACCTACATCAACAGCAACCTGACCAATTAGAATGGCCGAAACAATCCCAAGCGCAGAAGAAATCGCCGTTGGGGTATGAATGGAAGCTAATCGTAAGAATTCCATACCGATTTCACCTGCTAACACCTGAATAACAATTGGAATACTTCCTTCCTCCTGAGGAATTAAAAAGCTCATAAAATCAGGTAAATATTCCGGATGTAACACGAGTAAAAGCCATGTTGGCATTAAGAAAATGGAAACGATAATTCCTACATAACGAATAAATCTTAAAAATGTTCCCACCGCTGGGGTTTGGCGATATTCCTCTACACTTGTGAGGTGATCAAATAACGTAACAGGACCTATCATCACACTTGGTGATGTATCGACAATAATTGCTATCATCCCCTGATAAAGATGGGCCGCAACAACATCCGGTCGTTCTGTATACCTTACTAACGGATAAGGATTATAAACCTGTCCAGTAATGAACTCTTCTAGTTCTTTATCCGTCATTGTTAATCCATCAACCTTCACTTGTTCAATTCGATGTTTCACATCGTCAACCATTTGTTGATCGGCAAGCCCCTCGATGTACATTAAAACAACATCCGTTTTTGATTGATCGCCGACCTTTAAAATAACATTTCTTAACTTACCTGTACGGATTCGGCGACGCGTTAACGCCGTATTAACCACAATATTCTCAGTATACCCATCCCGAGATCCTCGTACGGTTTTCTCCGTATCAGGCTCAGCTGGGCCGCGTCCAGGATAACTACGGACATCAATAACAAATCCCTCTGCTTCGCCATCAACAATCATAGCCACTAGCCCACTCAAGACACTCGTACAAATTTCGTCAATTTTATCCGTGGGTGTGACTTGTTGGTGAACCAATCGATTATGTACCGTTTGTAAAACATCATTGCCGGGGTGCGGTAAGCTGTTGAGTAACAATAATTGTGTCATTAACTCGACTAATAACTCGGAGTCGACCAGACCCGTTACATAATAAATTTGAAGACGACGTCCCATGACAACAATCTCACGCTGTCCGACATCAAAACTTTTACCAATCCCAAGCTTTTCCTCTAATACCTTTTGGGTCTCATCAATATTCTTTTTTATGACTAAATCAGCCTGCGTCGTTTTATCTTCGGCCATAGTATCCCACCTTTCCTCATAGTCATTCATCCATTACCAATCAGCCTTTCGGTTTAAATACGAGAGCGATAATAAAGGCAAATAAAATGGCTGCCGTAATTCCAACAGCGGTTAAATCAAACATCCCCATTCCAATTCCAATAAACCCTAACTGTTCGGATTTTTCCATAGCTCCATGAATCACTGAATGTCCAAAACTCATGATAGGAAGTTGAGCTCCGGCACCGGCAAATTCAATTAATCGATCATAAAGTCCAAATACATCTAGTGCCGCTCCTGTCACGACAAAGCCACATGTAATATGCGCTGGCGTTAACTTAAAAAAATCTAAGATAAATTGTCCGAGGGCACAAATCAATCCACCAACCACAAATGCTTTTAAGAATATCATCTCGACAATCGCTTCTTTCCTTTTATATTTTAAACAACACACTTATTTATTAATCCGCCGAACAGAGTGCAACAGCATGAGCGATACATGGAATTGTTTCCTTTTGTTGCACAATTAAAGGATTTAACAAGGCCCCAGTCGCCACAACAAGAACCCGTTTTAATCTTTGTTGCTCTAATAATTTTTTAATATGACCATACGTCACAACTGCACAGCAACCGCATCCACTACCACCAGAAAAGACAGGTTGATCCGGTGAAAAAACTAGTTTCCCACAGTCATTATGCTGTTCACTGATATCGTATCCCTCCTGTCTTAGGATATCAACGACGATGGGACTTCCGCAACTCGCCAAATCCCCTGTCAAGATGAGGTCATAATAAGAAGGATCAACTCCTAAATCCACAAAATGTTGCTTAATAGTGTGTGCAGCAGCGGGGGCCATTGCTGCTCCCATATCATTAGGGTTATTTTGAGCCGCATCAACAATAATTCCCGCTGTCGCCGATTCAATACGAATTTTTGTTTTTTTATGACTGACTAACGCCACGCCCGATCCCGTCACAGTATATTGAGCCGTTTCTGGTTTTGGACCACCGTATTCTGTCGGATTACGATACTGACGTTCTGCAGAAGAGTTATGACTACTCGTCGCTGCCAACGCGATTTTGGCATTATCACTGTCTACCATCAACGCGCTCAACATTAGCGATTCCATCGATGTAGAACATGCCCCGTAAATACCGAAAAAGGGAATATTTGTCTCTCTAAATGTGTAATGCGTTGGAACAATTTGATTCACCAAATCTCCAGCAAAAGCAACGGATATTTCATTTTCTTGAATTTTAGCTTTTTCGATTACTTTTGTAATAGCGCTACGCATTAACTGAGACTCAGCTTGTTCCCAAGATTTTTGACCACAATAGGGCTCATCAAACATGACATCAAAATCATCTTTCAGTGGTCCCTGCGACTCTAGTGGACCAACTGCTGTTGCCGTTTCTAATAAGTATACGTCATTAAATTTCCAAGATTGTCTTCCGGCTTTCATTCCTATCATCCTTTTCTAACACGATCAATCTGACTAATTTTTTACACGGAGTCTGTCGTTAAAACGTTGGATACGACACCCCTTTAATAGAACTAAAGCTTCACCTTTAAGCACCCTTCGTCGCAAGGTGGCTTATCATCCAATCCATATTTTTTTCTAGCCTAGTACATTAAACTCTATTAATAAATAGCGTAAAATTCCGAATACATAGGCTGAAACAACAGCAAAGACAATTACCGCTCCCGCTAACTTAAATAAATTCGTCGCAATTCCAAGTACGACTCCCTCACTTTTACTTTCTAGGGCAGCCGAAGTCAATGAATTGGCAAACCCTGTAATAGGAACAAATGCCCCTGCCTTTGCCACTTGACCAAACTCATCGTAAACTCCAAGTCCTGTCGCCACCGATGCAATTAAAATCACCGTTACGAGCGCAAGCGTACTTGCTGTTTCACGCACAAAACCAAAAAAATGAACATACATCTCAATAAGCAGTTGTCCACCAACGCAAATTAAACCGCCAAAGAAAAAGGAAACTAGAGCATTTTTTAAATAATTAGGTTTTACTTCATGATTTTTAATAACCTCTTCATATTTTTTCGTTTTCACAGACGTCACCACTCCTCAAAAAATGAACTCTACACTTTAATATGACTTTATTTCTAAAAATTATAAGTTCTTCTCACAAAATTCCCCATAAAATCATAAAATTAATCGACTAAAATAATTTTTTTCATCGCTTCTAAGAGGGGCAAATACTTTTGTCTTAGTATCAACATTTAATCCCGTTACAAGCTTCCTTAGCTCCTTTGATTAAAGCGAGTCCTTCATCAATTACTCACCTATCTACGTCCATCTAACAAGCTCTCCTTATTTTCCTTAAATAAAAAAAACGTCGCCCCAACCTACGTTTACCGTAGATTGAGACGACGTTTCACTAACTTGTCATCTTTTCTTTTAATTCTTTTAATATTTTCTTTTCAAGACGGGAGACAGCTACCTGATTAATTTCTAACCGCTTTGCGACTTCCGATTGGGTGTAACCTAAGTCAAATCGTAAATAAATAAGCATTCTTTCGGTCGAATCTAGATCCGATACTAGCTGTTTTAACACGATTTTTTGCTCAAGTTGCATTCCTTCACGATGATTTGGAATCCGCTCAATAAGTGGCATATCCTCTCTCTCATAATTATCTAATGAAGAAACATTCGTCGGCGCATTTAACGCCAAAATAATTTGCTCTTCCGTTAGCTCGGTTGCCTCGGCCAATTCTTTCATTGTGGGCTCCCGTTCAAGCGTTTTATTAAGCTGATCCTTTACCTCTTGAATTTTATGAATATTACTTTTAATACTGCGGCTAATTTTGATTGGACTTTGTTCACGAATAAAAGCTTTAATCTCACCAATAATCAGTGGAATGGCGTACGTTGATAAGGTGGTATCATAAGAAATATCAAATTGGATGATAGCCTTTAGCAATCCCATACAACCTATCTGAAATAGGTCATCCTTTTCAACCTCTAAGTGCCCAAATTTATGAACAACAGACCAAACTAAATCCATATGATTTTGTACTAAAATTAGCTTTGCTTCTTCATCACCACTTTGAGCCTTTCGTATTAGCTCCTGAATTTCTTTTTTATTCATCCAACCATCCCTCATGCCTTGTCATTTCTGTCTAATGTTTGCCATGTTACTGCGCCGATGAATCTAAAGGTAAAAACTCTTTTTCAAATGAAACCACTGTCCCAACTCCCACTTCCGAATGAACCTCAAATTGGTCACTAAATGATTCCATAATCATAAATCCTAACCCACTTCGCTCTTCTTCCTGCTTTGTCGTATAGAGTGGTTGTTTTGCCAATTCAATATTTTCAATTCCTTTTCCAAAATCTTGAATAGTCACACGTAAGCGACGCCCAACAAGCGTAGCTTTCATATCGATCATTCCATCCTCATTATCCTCATACCCGTGAATAATCGCATTAGTTACCCCTTCTGAAACAATCGTTTTAATCTCATTTAATTCTTGTGCATTTGGATCTAATGGTGCAATAAAGCCAATAATGACAAGTCGTGCAAAACTTTCATTAATACTTTTTGCAGGAAATTGTAAATGCATCTCGTTATTCATATTATGCAATCCCCCTAATGGCAGACTCTAATTGTGAGTCATCTTCAATAACTTTAATAATTTTTGAAAGACCAGATAATTCGAACACCTTTGAAACTAATGGTTTCATTCCAATAACCATAACCGTTCCATTCACTGATTTTAATTGATTATATCGCCCTAAAATAATTCCGATTCCTGAACTATCCATAAAATCTAAATGTTTTAGGTTAAAAACGATATGCTTAATCTGTGATTCCCCCATCACAGTATTTAGACGGCTACGCAATTGATCGGATGTATGGTGATCTAACTCACCATTTAAATTGACGTATAACACTTGATTTTCAACATAAAGTGAGACAGTTATACTCATAATAATCCCCTTCCCATGTTAGATTGACTCCATTTTAACCGATTAAAAAGATTCATATTTCCTTTTCGACAATTGTAGTGTTTTATTTTTTTCGCCCCTTCCGCAATCGCTCCTAAAATTATCATCCTATTTGTCTTAAAAAATAAAAAAAGGAGGAAAATGCATAAACTCTGTTATGCATTTTCCCCAAATAACATTTGTGACACAATATAGCCGAGTAGTCCAATAAAACTATTTTTTTCAACAGGCTCTTTTACCGTTAAGGCCACTTCTTTATAAACTTCACCATTATAATAATAAGTTAATGTCCCAACTTTATCTCCAGGTTGAATCGGTAACTCCATATTATCGTTTAACGTTACCTCATAATTTGTCTCCTGTTCAGGATCAGTTTTCTTTTTAAGCAATGTAATTGGTTCTGACGTCACAATATCAAATTGACGGTTTTTGGCTAATAAATTATATCCAGTTGAAACTAATTTTTGATCCTCTAATTTTGGAACTAATTCATATTGTTCATAAGCATATTCAATTAAACGCGCCACTTCTTGGTTACGAATATCTGACTTACTTGCTCCCATAACAACAGCAATCACGCGCATATCATCGCGGTTAGCTGTTGCTGTCAAACAATATCCCGCTTCTTTTGTATAACCCGTTTTTAACCCATCAACGCCATCAACATACTTTAATAACTTATTCGTATTAACTAACCAAAATGGAGATTCCGTATCCTGGCGAATATAATCTTCGTAAAGACCTGAAAACTCCGTAATCTCAGGATAGTCTTGGACTAAATGACGTCCAATAATTGACATATCATACGCCGTTGTTAAATGTCCTTTTGTCGATAATCCTGTTGGATTTTTAAACTCCGTGTTCTTCATCCCTAATTCTTTTGCCTTCTCATTCATTTGTTCAACGAACTTTTCTTCTGTTCCGGCTACACGTTCAGCAAGTGCCGTTACCGCATCATTCGCCGATGCAATAGCAATACTTTTGAATAAATCCTTTACGGACATTTCCTCACCTGGTTTTAAGAAAACCTGTGATCCCCCTAGACTAGCCGCATGCTCACTGACACGAATCACTTCATCCCACTTCATCGATCCATTCTCGATTGCTTCTAGGATTAAGTACATCGACATCATCTTCGTCATACTCGCGGGTGCGAATTGTTCATGAGCATTTTTCTCATACAAAACATTCCCTGTTTGTGCCTCAATTAAAACCGCTGCCTTACCATCTGATACTAACTCATCTGCACGAGCCACAGTCACATGAATAAAGCAACTCAACGTAAAGCATGCAACTAAACTAATTAACACTTTTCTTATTTTCATTTTTACACCTCTTTTTCTTCCTGTGGCGTTACTACACATTTATGTCTCCCGAATTTAAAATATACCTTGTGACAGAAAGGTCACCTCCTTTTCACTTTAGGGCACCTTCTTCTTTTAGCAGATAACAACGAAATCCACCTAATCTGCCCTTGATTTGTTATAAATTGTTGCATTTCCTCCATACGTCTTCCTGCAAAAAAAGTTAGCCCGTAAAGACCCCTCGGTCTTAGCAGGCTAACCTTTTCATTGACTATTTTGTCACATAAAAAAACGATTAACTTAGGCAATGACATCATAAATTAAAGTAGGTGGACACACCGGGTCCTTACAGATACAATACGCCTTCTGAATATAGGCGATTGCCTCTTCATTATCAACACGATTCGCGTGAATATAAGCTAATACATCTCCTTCACCCACCGAATCACCGACTTTTTTATCGAGAACAACACCGACAGCCATATCGATCATATCATCTTTCGTCGCACGTCCCGCTCCAAGTTTCATCGCTGCAAGTCCAATGGATAACGCATCGATTTGGTGAACGTATCCTGTTTGAGAAGCTTTAACCGGAATAATAGAAGCTGCTTTAGGCAATAAATCAGGATTCTCGATTTGAGCAACATCACCGCCTTGAGCTTGAACAAACTCTTTAAACTTGTTAAACGCCTCTCCGCTATGAAGTTTCTCTTTAAGTTGCTCATAAGCCGTTTCAACATCCGGTGCCTTTTTCGCTAATACAACCATTTGACTTGCTAATTGAAGCACAAGTTCCTCTAAATCTTTTGGTCCATGACCCTTCAACGTTTCAATGGCCTCCTTCACCTCAAGCGCATTTCCAATGGCTAACCCCAATGGTTGATTCATATCTGTTAAAAAGGCCACCGTCTGGCGATGGGCATCGCGTCCAATTTCAACCATCGCTTGAGCAAGCTGCTTCGCATCCTCTAATGTTTTCATAAACGCCCCGGCACCAAACTTTACATCAAGAACGATCGCATCAGCACCCGCGGCAATCTTTTTACTCATAATAGAAGAGGCGATTAACGGAATCGACTCGACTGTCGCTGTCACATCTCGTAGCGCATATAAATATTTATCTGCCGGCGCTAAGTTTCCAGTTTGGCCGATAATAGCCAGTTTAATTTCATTAACTTGCTCGATAAAACGTTCCATATCAAGCTCAATCGTCATGCCTGAAATGGATTCTAATTTATCTAGCGTACCACCTGTATGGCCTAATCCTCTTCCACTCATCTTAGCAACAGGAACTCCCATTGAGGCAACCAATGGTCCTAAAATTAAAGAGGTCTTATCCCCTACTCCCCCCGTTGAATGTTTGTCAACTTTAATTCCCTCGATGGCTGATAAGTCGACAACTTCCCCACTGCCAACCATCGCCTGTGTTAGAGCTAAACGTTCAGCAGGCGTCATTCCATTAAAGACAACCGCCATTAAAAAGGCAGACATTTGGTAATCCGGGATTACTTTATCTGTATAATTTCGAATCATCCATTCAATTTCTTCAGTTGTTAATTCAATATGATCGCGTTTTTTAGCGATTAAATCTACCATTCGCATGCTAATCACCTATTTCCATTTATGATAAAAACACTTTCAATTATACCTTAAACAGGGGGGCGGATGAAATGTCTCCATGAAAATATCTATTAAAAAAGCGTTTTTTTGAATACTTCCCATAAGTCGTGGGAAAATATAAATATAACTTGATATCATTGGGGTGAAAATATGTTTCGACAACACAAAATCTTATGCGAAAATAAAGAAACAGTCATCTATCTTTTTCTATACGATCAACAGATTGACTTAGAAACAATGAAAATTATCTTTGCTCAAATTTCAAGTCAAAAACTCGAGGCGCGAATTATTGATTACTTTAAGCAATGTAACATTAAATATCAAGGGAATCATGTGCGACTCGTTTATCGTGAAACCATCATTCGAGACTTATATCTCAGTCATTATCACCAATCACATACGGACGCAACAAATGTCATCCATCTTTTTTAATATATTACCCACTTGGGACGTAAAAGCTGTAAAGAACATTCTTTACAGCTTTTACTTTTTCTCGGATGTTTTTGATTTTTTAAACCAATGAAATTCCTGTCCCATCTCAGTTGATAAATCAACGGGTGAAAGGAACGATCCAAAAAGATAACGATTCATCTCTTGTTCCCATGCTGTTGTAAAAGCATCAGGATAATCAATTGGCTGTCTCTTTTTCTGTTTCATGACAACCCTCCTTTTATGATAACATCCCCGTTAAACTCGCAAGTAATACAATAATCACTAAATAGATTAAAACAGCGATTGAAAAGTTCCGTTTATTCGCATTTAAGCGCCGATTAAAACAAAAATAACCAAAAACGATGAAGTTAATAATAGGAAGCATCGCAATTAAAATTAAAAATAGCCACTCTTCAATTTTAACTACGGGTTCAACCGATGTCTTCTCACGTTCCGCTTCCATCTATCCACGCCCTTCCCGTATCAAAGATAAAAATAGTATTTGAAAAAAATTGATTTTTATACCCTATTTTACTTGTGCTTATCAAATAAACGACGCTCAGAAGGGAAAAGATTACGGCTTTCTACCCTCTAGTCTTCATCTCATGCAAAACAAGGCCTGTCCTTAACCTACTAGCCCCTTAGGCCATCAAAAAAGAGGTGATCCGATTGGTCACCTCTTTTCAATTCATCTCTATTAATCTAGCTTAAAGGCTTTTTAATAAGTGCTTCAACTTGCTCACACACATCATTTGTTGGCAACTCGGCATAAGTCTCATAAGGAATAGGATCGTGAACCTCTAAACGAATCACAGTACGGCGCGGCCAACGTTTTGCCACCTCATAACTATTATAAATCGTTACGGGTATAATGGCAGCCTTAGCCTTCTGGGCTAACTTAAAACTACCTGCTTTAAATGTTCCCACTTCAGCCCGAACCATACGCGTACCCTCAGGAAAAATCACCATTAAATGACCTTCCTTCACACTCTTAGCCGCAGCCGAAATCACCTTAACCGATTGTCTCACATCATTTCGATCCATAAACTGACACTGGATTAAACGCATCGCATCGCTTAGTAAGAAAATATGATCCAATTCTTTTTTAGCCACATAGCCATGTGGACGTTTAATCACCTTTAACATGGCGACAATATCAAGGTTACTTTGATGATTCGCATAAATAACCCCATGCTCGATTGTATCTAACTTTTCAAGCCCCTTTGCTTCAACTCGAACGCGAAAAATAAGTGGGATCGCCCATGAAACAACCCAACTAATAAAGTTAAAACGCTCAGTATTAGAGTATTGATCCCCCTTTAATTGCTGTACTCGTGCATTCACACATAAAACAACAATTACAACAAGTGCTAACGCCGTGAGTAAAACGCCTAGCACAATCCATAAAATGGTTAACATTATTCCTTCACCCTTTCATAAATAGTAAAACGTAATTCATGACTTACTTTCTCCTTAACTTTCACCCATTTCGAAAAGTCTAGCGGTGGAAAATAGCAATCTCCCTCAAATTCCCTTTCAATATGTGTGATATAAAGACGCTCGACATAAGGAAGAAACTGTTCATATATTGAACGGCCACCTATAATAAATAACTCTTTCTCTTTCGGATAATGTTCGATAAACGTGACACCATCTGTAAGCGTCGTTACTTCCTTAAAGTCATAACTTTTTATCGTCGTTAAAACATAGTGATGTCGGTTTGGAAGAGGAACCCCTTTATAGGAGAGGATAGATTCAAAGGTTAAACGTCCCATTAGTAAATCGTGTCCTGTTGTTATTTGCTTAAAATAATCAAGATCCTCCTTATAAAACCAGGGTAACCGGTTCTTCGATCCAATTAAGTGATTCTGATCAAAGGCAACAATCAAGGAAATCATAGGCTGTCCGCCTTCTTATTCATGTCCTCAATCTCAATCACACCATAAAAAAAGTGACGCTTTTGATTTTGTCGAGAAATAGTAAACCCGAGCTTTTCAATGATAGGATTTTTATAACCCGATTTTACTACTACGCGTTTTTTAGCGACACGAATGGCCTCCTTCACATGGTCCTCCGTCATCACATCATAAGCAACGACCGGCTTAATGACTTTAATGCCCTGAGAACTTTCTACAGAATGATGAAACATAAAATCAAAATAAACGACATCGAAGGCATCATTTTCACAAGTGCGCAAATAATCTAAATTATCTGCTCGCACTAAAGAAACTCGGTCAATCAGCGCCTTCCACTCCGGCTTTTCATACGCTGCAAAATAAGTAAGTCCTTCCCTAACCAAAACAAATAATGGGAAGCTTTTTTCTAATGACACCACTTTCCCCTGTGGTCCTACTTGATAATTAGCTACGAGCGTATCGCTTGCTAGTCCTAGCGTACAATCTAAAAAACTCATCCCCTCTTTAAGGCCACATGCCGTAACTAAGCTATCCGTTTGCCCACGTTCAAGCTGTTTAATACGGTGCATTGCCATATTAGGGTGGAAAAAGACCTCTTCTTGACCTTTCTCATAGTAACTCAACCCTCTTTGGTTATTCACCACAAATAGTTGAGAATCCAAAGAATCAAGTAATGACTTTACGGTTTTTTTTCTTCTTGGCACAAACGGAATCGATAAATCATCTGCGAGGTGTTTTGCCCTTTGAACTAATTCCGCTGTTTCATCAAATGCTGTTGTAACAATCACCTTATCACCACTCTTTTTAAACTCTTATCTTCTTATTGTGACAGATAACAGGCAAGAGTTCAAGTTGTTTTAGATGGGAACTAAAAAATCGTCCTTTTACTGGACGATTTTTTCATTTATACCGAAGCTTCCTCCACTTTCATCTCTGTTAGTTCACTACTTTCTTTTATCGTTGATGTTTTCGTTTGAATAAACGATACCTTTTCTGCCACTACCTCGACCACCCGCAATGACTTATGATTAGGAATTTCATAAGTTTTGTGAACTAACCTTCCTTTAATTCCAATAATCGCACCTTTTCCACAATATTCTACCACGTTATGTGCTAAACCTTCCCACAAACTTACATTGATAAAATCAGTCTCATATTCGCCCGTCACTGAGTTTTTAAATGAACGATGAACCGCTAATGTTACCGTCGTCACTCGTTTCCCTTCCTGAGTCTCCATTAATTCCGGTTGACGGACTACCCGTCCAACTAAAACAACATTATTAAGCATCAATATTCTCCTTTATTTTGTGTCTTCATCTAACTATACGCAAAAAAACGACGATTTCCTTTTTTAATTTAACCTTTTTTATTCACTTCGTTCTCATAGGCTAAAAATTATTGAAAACGTATTCTGTCGATTTTTCTGCAAAGGACACAAAAAAGACATATTTTCTTGTCGAATTTTGATATAATAACAACTGTATTCATGAACATCCCCCCCCCGTTCATGTAATACATTCCTTTCATTATTGTTTTTCATTCCATTTTTTAATTTTTACATCCCCTCATCAAACAAATGTATTGGGTTAAATTTTAACAAACTTTTTTTGTTAAAATTCCAAAAACCTTATACTATTCCCCTCTGGGAGAATTAGTGCCCCCCACTAATTCTCCCCTTTTTTTATTTTCCTGACTAAATCTATTAAAATGCAACCTTTTGATAGGATGAAATAAATCTAAAAAAAAGCTCTCATATGAGAGCTTTTTACGATTGTTTAGGGAGTAATTTAAATGTGCTCATGCGATCTTCAATAAAATATTCTTTCGCAATCGTTTGCAAATCTTGTAAACTTAACTCCTCTAAAATATCTAAGATTGAGAATAATTGAACACCATTAAAAGCATATTGTGTAAATTGATTTGCAATAAACTCAACTGAGTTTAAAGCTGATAGGAAGCGTCCAACTTTTTTATTTTTAATTCGTGTAAATTCAGACTCATCAATTGACATGGTTGGAATGGTTAAAAGCTTATCCTTAATACTTTTAGCCAATTCATCAGGGTAGCGTGTATCCCCTCCGACAATTGAAAATCCAAATGATAACTCACAATTTGTCTCATATGAGAACGTATCATTAATATAGCCTTTATCTAATAATTCTTCGTAGTACGTCGATGAACTACCAAATACTAAATCAAAGATAATATCTAATGCAACTTCTTTTTTCAATAACGCACGTCCATCCTGATCGACGCTTGCATCTTTTACCCCAACAAATACTTTTGCTGTCCCAACTTCCATCTCCAACGTGCTTTCCTCACGAAAAACTTGTGGATTTTCTTTCGGATACTCACGAGGAATTGGGTCTTCTTTTTGATAATCTTTTTTCGCTTGATTTTCACGAACAAGTGCCATCATTTCTTCAACATCAAAATCCCCGATTACAAATAAAAGCATATTTGATGGGTGATAGAATGTATGATAACATTCGTATAATAATTCAGCCGTAATGGGTTGAATCGACTCAACCGTTCCGGCAATATCAATTCTCACGGGATGAGTTTTAAACATGTTTCCAATGATTTCATAATATGCTCGAAAATCGGGATTATCATCGTACATCTTAATCTCTTGTGCAATAATTCCTTTTTCTTTTTCAACGGTTTGCTCCGTAAAATAAGGAGATTGGACAAAGTCGATGAGCGTCGTCAAATTCTCTTTTAAATCACTCGTACATGAAAATAAATAACAAGTTCTTGTAAACGATGTAAATGCATTAGACGAGGCACTATGTGCAGAAAATTTTTCAAACACATCATAATCTTCTTTTTCAAACATTTTATGTTCAAGGAAGTGAGCAATTCCATCAGGCACTAATTTCATCTCATCTTGACCAATTGGAATAAAATGATTATCAATTGAACCGTATTTAGTCGTAAATGTCGCAAATGACTTATTAAAACCTGGCTTTGGAAGCATGTAAACTTCTAATCCATTTTCTAATTGTTCATAATATAATTTTTCTTTTAATTGAGGAAACTCTTTAAATTCCATTACTCGGCCACCTCTTTTCCTGTTAAGAAGAAGACTGTATCCTCTTTAATTTTTTTGGCTACTGCAACAACTTGCTCAGCTGTCACGGCATTCACCGCTGCTACCCATTCTTCAACACTTAATGGATGTTTTAATAATTTATTTAATGCTTCGTGAGCCATCATTCCTGAAGCTTGATCCATAGATTCTAATTTTGAATTAATTAAAGATTTTTTCGCTAAGTCTATTTCTTTCTCACTAAAATTACCAGACACCATATCTTTTAATTGCTCATCAATGATTTTAAGAGCCTTGTCATAATTTTGTGACTCAATCCCTGAGTATACATACATGACTCCTTTATAATTATCTAAGCGAGAGGCACAGTAATAACAAAGCGATTCCTTCTCACGCACATTCATAAACAATTTCGAGTGCGCATATCCTCCAAAAATTCCATTGAATACGAGCAATGGTAAATAATCATCATCGTCGATTCGTGTATGCGTACGATATCCGATATTTAATTTACCTTGTGAAATATCTTGAACCTCTTTAATGACCTTCACTTCTTGGATGACTTTATCTTCATGATCAATAACTTCTTGATTGACGCTTCGGTGAGCAAAGTTAAACTGTTTACTAAATATTTCATAAACATGTTGTGGGTCAATGTCCCCAACAACTGCAACGCTAACTTGGTTATTGTTTAACATTTCCTCATACGTTTTCATTAAATTTTTCCCGTTAATTTCAGCTAAATCATCGGCATATCCAATCGAATTGATACTAAACGTCTCACCTTGACACATGTTTTCAACGAGCTTTTGTAAAGAATATGAGACTTTATCATCATAAATCGACTCAATATATTCTTTTAATAAACGTTTTTCAATGTCAACCACTTGCTCCTTAAAAGCACCATCTACCAGCAATGGCTTTAAGATAACTTCTTTTAAAAGCGCGACTCCCTCTTCTAGTAAAGGCTCTTGGTGACCTAAAAATTTCTCATTTGCTAAAGAAAGATAGAATTTAATATTATGCGTTTTCCCTCTTTTCTCAACTGTCGTTGATAACGAAGCTCCATAGAGCGATTCTAGGTAAGTATTTAACGCCTTTTTCGAAGGATATTTCTCTGTTGCCCCACGTAAAACATAAGGTAATAATGAACGCTTCGTCACTGTGTCACGATTGATCTCCGACTGGAATGAAACTGAAATAAGATTCGTTTTAAATTTATCCGTTTTTATTGTTGTTAAAGTATAACCTAAATCATCAAATTGACGAACTTCCATAGAGTCACCACCTATTTTTCTAATATGAATTAATACACGGATGTTTTGAAGAGAATTCGGCCATTTTATTAGTCCATTGATTGTTGTTAACAAAAAAAGCCATTTTAAACTAGTGGGCACACCTCACCTAAATCTCTTCAGATTTTCCTCATTAAACACGATAGAGTACACGTTAAAACTCACTCTTTCACTATTTTATGATTTGTTGCCTTCTTTTAGTCAGAACTTTCACTCTTTTTTAAAATTTTTCTTTTCATAAACATTCTTAAACTTGATACAAAAAGAACAACCCCTTAGAGGTTGTTCTTTTTAATTAAGATTACGCTAACTCTAATGCAATCTCCATCATTTGCGTAAACGTATTTTGACGTTCTTCTGGAGTCGTTGCTTCATGTGTCACTAATGAGTCAGAAACAGTTAATAAACATAGCGCATTAACTCCTGCATAAGCCGCATTCATATATAAGGCAGCAGCCTCCATTTCAACCCCCATAACGCCCATTGCGCCCCATTTTTTCCATGAGTCTTTTTGAGCGTCATAGAATGTATCTGAAGATAAAATGTTTCCTACTTTAACTTCGATTCCTTTTTCTTTTGCAACATTTACAGCTTTATTTAATAATTCCCATGAGGCAATAGGTGCGTATGTTCCTGGAAGCTCATATTGAGCCGCATAGTTTGAATTTGTACAAGCACCCATTCCAATTAATACGTCACGAATTTTAACATCTTCACGGATAGCCCCACAAGAGCCAATACGAATTAAATTTTTCACACCGTAAAAGTGAATTAATTCATAAGAGTAAATACCAATTGAAGGGATCCCCATTCCAGAACCCATTACAGAGATTTTTTTCCCTTTATAAGTTCCTGTATACCCAAACATATTACGAACAGTATTAAACTGTACCACGTCTTCTAAATACGTGTCGGCAATAAATTTAGCACGTAAAGGGTCTCCTGGTAATAAAATAGTTTCGGCAATTAAGCCAGGTTCACTACATTGAATATGCGGTGTAGGAATTGTCATAAATCTCGCTCCTTACTTATGTATAAATTTTAGTATGCTGTCGTATTATCTTTTCCTTGAACTAAAGCAACTCCACCTGAAGTACCAATACGGTTTGCTCCGGCTTCTACCATCGCTTTCATATCATCTGATGTACGAACACCACCAGCTGCTTTTACACCTACAGTTTCTCCAACTGTTTGACGCATTAAACGCACATCTTCAACAGTTGCTCCGCCAGTTGAGAATCCAGTTGATGTCTTCACAAAGTGGGCACCTGCTTTCACTGACATCTGGCAAGCTTTTACTTTTTCTTCATCTGTTAATAAACAAGCTTCAATAATTACTTTAACTAGTGTACCGTTGGCTGCATCAACGACACTTTTTACATCTTCGTACACTAATTCCCAGTCACCATCTTTCGCTGCACCAATATTGATAACCATATCAATCTCAGTTGCCCCTGCTTCAATGGCACACTTTGTTTCGAATGCTTTAACTTCTTTAAACGTTGCCCCTAAAGGAAATCCAACAACTGTACAAACCTTTACGTCTGTTCCTTTTAACTGATCGGCACATAATGAAACCCACGTTGGATTTACACAAACAGAAGCAAAATCATGCGCTTTTGCCTCTTCACATAACGCTAAAATTTGCGCCTTCGTTGTTTCAGGTTTTAAAACAGTATGATCGATATATTTACTCGCCTTCATAAGGTACCTCCTCATTACATTGATCAAAAACGATCTAAGCCTTCTTTAGTATAGCTGAAGTTTGAAAGATTATATCAAAAAATAAAAATATTCTTTGTTCTGTTCATTTTCCCGTCTTTTAAAATAAAAAAAATGAAGACGTCTTACAAACAACACACGCTTCATTTTACCAAAAAACGTTTTATTTTAAAACAATTATTACAAAATAATTACAAAATCCGCCTAAGTCTTCCACCTATTTAGTTCCCCGTTTTATCTGAATCGCGTACGTCACTAACGTCCGTCCGACAAGAAAGACAGGAATTGCAAAAAAGATTCCCATCAGACCAAAAAAGCTTCCCGCAAGCATCATTAAAATCATAATAAACAGGGGGTGCATATCTAAATTTCTACCAATAATAAAAGGTTGTAAAAAATTCCCCTCGATTGCCTGTAAAATTCCTAAAATAATAATTACAACAATGACCTTATTCCACGAAATAGACAATGCAAAGATAATAACTGGAATCGCACCGATAAATGGTCCAATGAACGGAATAAAATCGGTAAGACCGATTAAAAACCCAAATAATAAAGCATAATCAATGCCTGCAAACATTAAGAGGACTGTTGCAATCAAAGACACACAGACCATCACTAAAAAGACCCCTCGAATATATTCACCTAGCGACCGATCTAAAAGTTGTGAAATTCTCACGACATGAGGACGATATTGACTAGGAAAAACACCGACCAATCCTTTAACTATTTTTTCATAATCCTTTAAGAAGTAAAATAATGCAATTGGTACGATGACAATAAACATGAGCGAACCTATAATGGAGAAAATCAAATTAAAGGTAAAGCTACTTACTTCCTGAATATGTTCAGAAATTGCCCCCATCCAAGAAGGATACTGACTAAAAAAGAACTCACTTAAATGAAGCCCCATCTCATGATCAAAAAGAAGTAATTGATTTTGAATGGCCGTTAAATAGGTCGGTAAATTTAAAATTAAATCATGAACCTCACGTATCAATGTTGGCAAAAACCAAGAAATACCTCCATATAATCCCCCAAAAACTCCCCCATAAAATAAGGTAACTGAGATTACACGAGGCAATCGTAATCGTTCTATCCATAAAATAAGCGGATGAATTAAATAGGCCAGTAAAAAGGCCACGAAAAATGGAAATAGACTACTAAATACTTCTCCCCAAATTTTTTTCCATACGGCGGATGTCTGAATGAATAAAAATAGGATTACTAAACTGACTAAAAAGGCCACTGAATATAAAACATAACGTATCATCCGATGATGTTTATTAAAAAATTCATCCATCTCTATCACCTCATTAACTCAAATCATTGCTACCCTTGTCTTTATATTATAAGTTTATCAACCTCAATTATGCTTATTTTTCTCTATATCCATAAATATCTCGTTTACTAAGGAGCACAAGCTCTTCCGATAGTCGTAAAAAAAATTTCTACTCCATTCCCTTTTTTAATAAACATCCTTATTAAAAAGGCCCCACCTGGTAAAGTAGAGCCTTCATCTAAGTTTCAATGGCGGTGTCCTCACCCCAACCGCTTCATTTGACCGACTAAAAAAACAAGTCCTTGTAAGAGCAGAAGCACCAAATAAGGAGCAATGACAAAGTGTACAAAATAACAACCAACAGCCGATAACACCGCTGCACCTACCACATAAATATATTTAAATGAAACAATTCGAGAAAAGGTAACCGCATCTGGTAACAGAAAAATCCCACTTAATACGATCGATCCATTCAGTAAAAAAAGTACCGTCAACCAAAGGGGTTGTCCGATTAAGATTCCCATTAATCCACCCGTTAAAATGTAGCCTAAAAAATAAACGACGACAACCCGCCACTCAATGACGCGGCGTCGCATTAAAAACAAGGCACTAACACATAACGGAATAATTAACGTATAACTCATTCCCCCTTCAAATAAACCAAAAATAACATTCGTCATCGAATAATAATGCTGTTTAAAAGCAGTCAATGATGAATGAAGCTCATAGACGGTCGTCCTATATGGGGCTGTCAATGAAGGTGAAATATCAGTTAATCCTAAATTATATTGAGTTGCCATAAGGCCAATTACACCTACTACATAAGCAATCAAGACCGGGTGAAAGGTATAATAGGAATATCCATGACGGGTATTTTGTGAAAAAAGGGCAACAACTGTTATGGCCACACAAAAAACAGAAATAGGTGCGTCTAAGGAAAACATTAAAATTAATAACATTGTGTTTAAAACCGTTGGCCTATGAAGTGGAAAAAGTAATCCTTCCTTTAATTGGCGCGGAAGTGTTCCCACTAAAAAAGCAGCTAACCAGTCTATTAGAAACGCATAACCCACAATCCCCCCAAACTTCACAACGTGTACTTTTACTATTTCAAATGCTATCTTTTGACCTAACTGGCCAATCGTGGAATAATAAGCAAATTCCACAAATATCCCTAATAGAATTAAAAGAACAGTCACCATTAAAAAATGTTGCGTTTGGCATTTAACATAAACACGTCGCTCTTCATACTCCTTGGCTTTTTTCTTTATAACTTCTTGAATCCTTTTCATGTTCGAATCAACTCACTCCCTTTTCAATCCATTCAAAATAATTATATTCTATCACGTTAATCCTTTTTTTGGTATATAAGTTGATGACTATTTAAAAAAAGATTAGCATGGCTAATCCTTTTGAATAAATCTTCTTTCAATCATCAATGGAGACTCCTCATCTAACTTAACTTATTTACATAAAGAAGCCCTTACTGTCCTTTACGTTGAATCGGAATAGATTTTGTTAATTCTCGAACCACATAACTTGCTGCAATCAACCCTGCAACACTTGGAACAAAAGCATTTGAAGCAGGCGGTAATTGTTGTTTACGAACTTCGCTCTCCTCCTTACCAACAACTTTCAACGTGTCTTCTCGACCAATAATTGGACTCTCTGTTGAATAAATAACTGGAATTTTCCCACTGATCTTTTCCTTCTTCAATTTTGTTCGAATCACCTTAGCGACTGGATCATACGATGTTTTCCAAATATCTGCGATTTCAAACCGTGTCGGATCCAATTTATTAGCGGCTCCCATTGAAGAGATAAATTTAATCTTACGTCGCAAACATTGCTTAATTAAGTGAATTTTGAACGTAATCGTATCTGAAGCATCAACGATAAAATCAATCGGATAGTCAAAAAGTTGCGGTGCTGTTTCCTCATTATAAAACATATGGAGTTGAACCACACGGCAGTTTGGATTAATCTCGGCAATTCGTTCGGCCATCACTTCAACCTTTGGTCTTCCTACCGTCTTAAGTGTCGCATGAATTTGACGGTTCACATTCGTTATATCTACTACATCCTTATCGATTAAAATGAGGGTTCCAACTCCTGTACGTGCCAATGCTTCCGCGGCAAAAGAACCTACACCACCAATACCTAAAATCGCAACTGTACTATTTTTTAAAATTTCTGTTCCCTCGGGACCGTAAACTAATTCATTTCTAGAAAATTGATGTAACATATTTGTGATACTCCTTACGCTTCTATTTTTATAAACCGATTATACCGTTATTATCTTCAAATTACTACATATATACAAATAAATCGTCTCATTTTTCACCTTCTTTCTTCTTGTAAAACAGGATGGCCTCACCCACACTAAATAGTTCATCATTTTTTTTATTTTTTTATCATAAAGATGTATTATTTTAAAAGACTCTGCTCATAATAGTATTGTCAAGAAGAGAAGTAAATAGACAGTGAGTATTTATTGAAGTTAAAATACTTATATTTCGGATTTAGAGTATGCAATATCAAGTCGCTGCCTATCCAATAATTTTATATATCGTTGATATGTTCAATTCATTATTGCCCTTCTTGATGACGTATATTCTGAATTTCCCTACGTGGATTGTAACGAATATACTCTTCTACTTAATCATCCCTAGATTGTGCGTATAGTGATTAGTTGTTGAATCCGAACATCTCTGATAAGGGAATCTGGCGTTCTAATATGGTGTTGAATGCTTAACCACTTCTTTGGTTAAGACTCCTAATATATTAGACAGGATACCCACCTGCTACCTTAGCGGGTTTTTATCCTAACACTTACGGCAATTTGGGCCCATTAAGTTAAGCACGAGAAATAATTCTCGTGCTTTTTTTAGCTTTCTTGAACCCTCTATAAAATCATTTATTTATATCTGTAAACTCTTGTTTTTTATCTCAGAACATGATAGAATTTAAACAACATCTGAGGTATGCGTAAGGTGATTAGTTCTTTAAATCCGAACACTTCTGATAAGGGAATCCGATTCGCTAATACCGTGTTGAATGCCTAGCCTTTTCCGCCTAGGACTCCTAACGTATTAGATACGATGCCCACCTGCTAATTTAGCGGGTTTATATCCTAACACCTACGGTACTTCGGAGAAAACACAAGCCCCGGCTTGTGTTTTTATTTTATCTAAAAAAAGAAGGTATCTGTCTAAATGACGATACCTTCTTTTTTATTTTATCTTACAGTAAACCCAATCAATAATCTCACAATCGACATCACTATCAAACTTGCGAGCAAATAATTCTGGACTATCGAGCAGCAAATCGGCATCTGACATCGTATACGTCTTAGGATTAGCGCCACCATCCCATTGAATTTCCCGAAGTGTTCGATTAATCACACTCTCTTTAAAGGGTGAATTTAAAATAAGGGTCTGTATAAAGTGCTCATCTGCACAAATCGTATGTTTAAACTGGCGAATAAACTCCGGATGTTGTTGTAAATAATCAAGCACATACGTCACACAATCACCCGATAATGTAAACCAGTTTGCCCCCTTGTAAACAGTAAACCCCTTTAAGTTAGGACGCATCGGAAATCTTTTATACAGGGAGGAAAGGAACGCATTCACCTTGGCAAGCGGACGAGCACGATTATATTTACAATCTGTTAATAGATAATACCCCTTCACCCGCCAATAATCCTGATTTTTACGAACCTCTAAAAATTGATGCCCAACATATTGTTGAAGAAAACGTGTAACCTCTTCCTTTGATTTAATAAATAAATCTTGTCCACTAATTAGGTGATAAAAATCATACGTTTTTCCTCTGGTTTGTTTTAATAACGCCACCATCGCTAAAACCTGAGAATAACCACCCCAATGAATACTAATTCGTTGTTTAACAAAAAATACATGAGGATTTTCATTAAAATATTGACTTAACGAAACAAACATCTCCTCACTTTTTTGATCAATGTGAACATAGACCTGATGGTTTTCATCGGCAATCCATTCAATGAGCCGCTTCGTTTGCTCTTCATTTTTGTGTGCCATCATTAAAAAAGCTTGCTTCATTTTTCTCACCCTATTTTAAATATTTATCTAATCGTTGATCAATGAGCGATTCCATATTGCCCTTTTGTTGAAACTTTGCTGGCGTAAATTTTTTAGCACGCTCATACAACTCAAGAAAGTCCTCTCCGTCATGGTAAGTTAAAATACAGCCAAGTTCCTCTAATTTATTTGCCAACTCAATTTGATGGTCGTTTACATGCTCCTGGTATTTTTTCAACCGCGGAACAGCAATAATTCTTTTTTGACTTTTCACACCTTGTAAAATCGAACCTGCCCCTGCATGCGTCACAATCAGATCAGCTTTCTGATATAACTTTTCCATCTCATCATTTGACGTAAAATCAAATAATTTCATTTTATTCGTTTTGTACTGATTATGCCCGGCTTGCACCACGACTTCTTCCTGATCGGCTACCTGTTCAACTAAACGGAGTAATCGCGTAAAATCTTGCTTTTGAGTTCCACATAAAACTAAAATCAAAATAAACACCCTCCTACAATAGCATTCGGATAAACTTCTAATAATTCTTCCCATTGAATATAAAAATCCGTCGCAATCTTATACATCAATTTTCCACTCATTGACGGGCTATGAACATTGGCAACCGTTTCAATATAGATAACCTTCCGTCCGAATAGACGACCATAAACACACATCGGAATAGTTGAATGAACACCCGTTGAAACAATTACTTTTGGATTGTACTTCATAAAATAAATAAATGAAATGAGCCAAACGTAGAGATATTCAAAAATATAAATCCAACCATCATTCTTCGAACAATACATTAAATACTCAGTTGGAAAAACACTATCCTGAGAAATCTTCGTTTTCTCCGTGACAATCACGCCGTGATATTTTTCGATTAAATGACTTAACTGCAACAGCTCCGTATAATGGCCGCCTGCACTTGAACAAAATAAAACTTTTCCTTTTTTCACGTCTAATCACCGCATTATTTTTTAAATTTAACCTTCGTCAGATAAATGACCCTTGATAACATCTGATAAAACAATCGATTCGTACACTTGTAATATAGATGTTTTTTATCTTTTTTACTCATAAGATATCGATTTTTCTTCCAATTGGGAAAACATTCATTTAACAAACGCCATCCCTCGTTTAAAATCCGCTCTCGGTCTTTTTTATCTCCTATTTGAGACGCCCTTAAAAATGAACTTCCTAAAAAATACTTTAATGTTAAATATTCGAGCTCCTCATGATATTCTTCCTCAAGACCATGACACTTATAAAAATCAAAAATATCATAAAAAACAGTTAACATATCGCCCACTTTTGCATTTTGCGTATAAGTAATCGAATCTTGTCGTTGAACATAGTAAACAAGGGGTTCGGAAACATAAGCTATTTTTTTTATAAACGGGGCTACCCGGATGGAAAAGGAACTATCTTCATACCTTAATCCAACTGGAAATTCAATTCCTAATGTTTCAAACCAACTTCTTTTATAGAGCTTATTCCACACCGTAGGCATCATCTCAACGAGCATCTCTTTTGAATGATGGTAAGGTCCATCTATTTGACGCTTGAGTTGATCGGGGTATGCCCAATAAAAATCACACGTCGTTACCTCAGCATCCGCCTTCATCGCCGCGTCGTATAGCTTTTCAAACATCGTCTCATCTACGTAGTCATCACCATCAACAAACCCAAAATAATCTCCACGCATATGTTTCATTCCATAGTTTCTTGCATCTGATAATCCACCGTTTGGTTTTATTAAACTTTTAATCTTATTTGGATAACGTGCTTGATAGCGTTCAATAATCACATGCGATTCATCAGGAGATGAATCGTTAACAACAATAATTTCAATATCTTCGAGCGTTTGGCGAACCAACGATTCTAAACAACGCTCTAAATAGTTCTCCACATTATAAACGGGTACAATGACACTTACCTTGGGCATGATTTCACCTTATCTTTCTATATTAACATTTTTTACAGAAGTACATAAAAATAAGGTCATCGCAATAAATCCTAAATATAAATTGGTAAATAGTTCATCTATTACATGACCACTATAGTAAGCAGCTCCAAGCCCAACCCCTACCGATAAAAGAAGCATTAAGTTACTAAACTTAACAACCTTCTTAAACTGGAGTAATGCTCTAATGGTTGAAAGGAACACCAGTAATAAATAAGGACCAACAAATAAAATAACTCCAACGAATCCCATTGTATAAAGTTGGCGCCATCCATCTTGTTCAAGGATCAATTCTCCTTCACTCAATCTCGAGAAGCCCATTCCTAACATTTTTTCTTTAGTATCCATCATATCCCATTTATACTCTGCAAATAATTTTTGTAATTTTCGTCCATCGCTTCGCTTTTCAAATGGTTCATTTAACACAAAGTTCCAAAATTCTGGATCAAACTCAATCGGATAACTTTTATCGTAATAAATAGATGGGAACGTAAATAAATATGAGTTTTCCCTCAATACGGCAATCAACACAGCGTCTTTTCCCTCTTTATCATCGACGTGTTTTTGAAGTTGCTCCACTTGATTTGACATTTGGTTAATTCCGTCGGACTTCTCTTCTTCTTCCTTTAAATTTTTAATTAATTGCGTATTACTCTCCTGATATTTAATGGCTGGCGTATACGGATACACAACAACTGTTAGAGCAATCATCGCAATAATAATCATAAAAAACTTTAATCTAAAGGGGTTTAACCTTAAAACACTGCATCCAATATAACTAAACAATGCCGCAATAGCAACTAAAACAACACCGAGTGTAGCCACGCGTGTTCCGATCATCATCATACAAAGTGAATGTAACATGATGAGTAAAACAATTGGCCATTTTCGTTTCATCTCGTATAAAACCTTATACAATAACGGCAATAACATAAATAATAAGGCCCCTAACACGTTGGCCGCAGGGTACCAACCTTTTGACATAAGTAACTTAGGATCTAGTCCCTCACGATAACTTTCCGTAAACCACGAAATAAAGTTAGCTTCTGTCATTCCACCATAACTTCCTAGTGAAACATGAAAAATATTCGTTATAAAGATAACAGAACATGTAATAAGTGAGACACTGATCACTAATTTATTAAGTGTCTCTTTTGTAAACTGGGCTAAATATGTGCAATACATCATTAAAAAAGGCAGCACCAGAATTAAAATGTATTTAATCTCTATTTTAAAGTCAGCCCTAAAATTAGCCGGTAAATGAATATCTAATTTTTTCATTCCAATAAGGTGAAAAACTGAATAAATTCCAATGACAAGAGCACAACCCAATAGGAATGGAAAAGATTTCTTCTTATTTTTATCAATAAAAAAGAACCCTATCATTGCTAAAACTGGAAGGCCTAAAAAACGAATAATCGTTGATGGAACGATAAGCCCATATCCCTTTAAAAAATCGTTTGCAAGATAATCCAGCTCAAGAATGGGCTGAATCACTAACAATACAAATACCGCTACTGAAAAAACCTTAACTCTATCCATTTCTCTAAACCTATTTACCATATGTCCCCTCCACTAATTGATTAAATTGATCAATAATAACACTGTTTTTATAATGATAATTTTCTAAATTTTGACGCATTGCGGTTAATAAAGACGGATTTACTAACACATTTTTCATTGCCTCATAAAATTTTTCCTCATTATTTTCTGTAACAAGCCCATATTGATCTCCTTTTAATTGTTCTTCGATTCCTGCAACCTCAGTTGCAATAACAGGCGTTTTGCAAATAAATGACTCAAACACAACGGTTGGTAACCCCTCATACCTTGACGGAAGTAAAAAACAGTCAGCAAGCTTAAAATAAGCAAATGGATTTTCCTTAAATCCAATGAGTTTGAAAGTTTCTTGACACCCAAACTCTTCTATTGCTTGACGAAGTGCCGCTTCATCTTCACCACTTCCAATAATCATAATCTGATGATCAAACCCCTCACTCATAAGCCTACGGTGAATGTTAATTAGGCGATCGTACCCCTTTTGTTCAACCAATCGACCAACACTTATAAATGTTAACGCGTCACCTTTAAATAATTTGACATATTCCTGTGGTACTTCTTGTTTTGATTTTTCTTTAATCATTTTTTCTTGAATGACGTTATGAATGACTTTAACCTCTTCTTTTAAACCAAAAACCTCTTGATAAGATTTCGCTGCAACCCTTGAAACAGCCACATTTTCATCGATCAATTGTAACACCTTTTTCATTAAAGGCATATGATTGGCTGAAAAATTTTGTTTTTTATAGTCTAAATGAACCCAATTAATCTTTTTACGACTATTCCCATATGCCACAAAAATGGTACAAAAACCTTCCTTAAATGCGATTTCTACATCGTAAGAATCTAATTTCATTTTTTTCCGCTCAGCCTGAATTTTTTTACCTATGCTTCCCGTCTTCATTAAAAAAAATAAATATAATTTATTTAAAATTAAACGAAGATTTTTACTTTTTATCACCTGATTTAATGGTTGATCAATGACCTTAAAGAAAGGCGACCCCTCAATAACACGAATGTTCGCTGGAATATCCTTTAACATCTCTCCGTGTTTATGTAAGACTAAAACATCTATTTCATGAGAGGTGTTTGCCCCTAATTCCTGCAATAAATTATTTAATACTCGAGAGACGCCTCCAAGTGTCATTTCATCTGTTACAAATAAAATTTTCTTTGACATCGTTTCACTTCCTATCTTTGATTTATGACAAGGCGTAGCCTATTTCAATTTCTTTTTTAAGAAGTGTTTACCTGCTAATAACCATCGAACAATAAAAAATAATTTATACTTATACAAAGTTAAAATTAGACGATCTTTAAAAGAATACGTTTTAACATATTTATTTTTTAACCAATTTGGGTAATATTCATGCATAAAATCAATCGCTCGATTTAAATACTCCCCTGCATCTTTCACATTTAGTTGACGTGAACACCCATAAAATATTAAATTTTTGATGTATAAATATTCCACTTCTTCTTGATAATCCTCTTTAAAATGTTCTTTAATTAAGCCAAGTGCCGTATAGATATCCAAGCTTTTTGTTGAATACGTGTTCATGATGGATCCTTCACGTTGAAAGTACTGATAAAAAGGTTCATTAATCTTTACAATCTTAGAAGCGTTAGCTAAAACCATCGGGATACAACCTAAATCCTCATACCATATTCCGACTGGAAACTTAATATCTTCGAATAATGATTTTTTAAATAACTTATTACACGCACTGTTGTCAATCGTCAATAAAGAGGGATGAGTCTTCACACTTCCAGACTCAAAGTTCCCACAAGATACCGTCTCAATTCGCCCCCCGTCATAGACATTATTAAGATCACAAACCACAATATCCGCTTGAGTAGATAGAAGTAATTGATACATCTTCTCGCACATGTCGTGACTAACCCAGTCGTCACTATCGATAAAGAGCACATATTCTCCTCGAGCGTAATGAAGACCGTGATTTCGGGCATCCGCTAGCCCTCCATTTTGCTTAATGATGGAGATTACCTGCTTAGGATAATCTTTAACAAATTCATCAATAATCACTTGGGATTGATCAGGACTTCCATCATTGACACAAATAATTTCAATTTCCTTCATCGTCTGATTGACTAAAGAGTTTAAACACCGAGCAAGATATTTTTCTACATTATAAATTGGAACGATAATACTAATGATTGGATTCATTCTTTTATCCTACACTCCCTTCATTTACAACAGTTTTTTTAGCTTACCTACAATCAAGCAAAACTCACTTAAATAAGAGGTCGCATCGACTTGTTTTATTGTTTTGATTAAACAAGACTCCGTATTCCTGACCTTGTCTTATATATACTCTACTTACAACTATATTTCCGATGAACTAGGACCTAACCGATTTCACTTTATTGACGGTATGTTGTTTAATAAACAAAATGGTTTTTAAAATGAGAAAATGTTTGTGATACAATAACTTGAACACTACCTTTTCTTTTTTAGATTGTTTCTGAATATACGGGTTCTCAACCCATTTTGGAAACTTTTTATTCATATAAGAAATCGCCTTTTTCAAATAAAGGTCACCATTCTCAAACTTTCGCCAATTCAAAAGACTAGTTAAAATAACGTGTTCAACATAAAGGAATTCTATTTCATCCTTATATTGATCGTAATATCCATTTGATTTATAATAGTCCTCTATAAGCTCAAGTACTTTATAAATATCTAATACTTTTTCATTTAAGGTTGCCATAATAGACCCTTCACGTTGAATATAGTGAACAAATGCTTCTTTAACATGGGCAATTTTATTCGTATTCATGATAAGTCTTAACGTCGTTGCTAGATCTTCATACCATAATCCCTTTGGATAACGGATATCTGTCTTTAAAAATAAATCTTTTTTATATAATTTATTCCAGGCAGATGGACCGCTTAACAACACGTTCCTCATAAAGTCAGTAGATTCCTGTCTTATCCCTGAAATATACAGACTTTCTTTTTCCTTCGTCTCCCAATCCATGACAAAGTCACAGATTACTAAATCAGCCTCTTGCTCTCTCGCCGCCCTATACATTTTTTCAATCATCTCAGGTTCAACCCAGTCATCACTGTCAATAAAGGCAACGTAATCTCCCGATGCAAGATTTAATCCATAATTTCTTGCATCACTTAATCCCCCATTTTCTTTTAAATAACCTTTGACAAGGTGAGGGTATTTTTCGACGTATTCATCAACGATTTTTTGTGATTGATCAGGACTTCCATCATTCACACAAATAATCTCTATTTCTTGAAACGTTTGTGACACTAACGATTCTAAACACCGTTTTAAGTATTTTTCTACTTTATAAATAGGAACAATAATACTTACTTTCACCATTATAAAAGCTCCTTTAACTCTATCATTTTTATTAATCATTATTTATTTGCGACGGAAAAACGGAATCTTCATTCTCCATACAAACTTTCTAAAATCTTCAAATAGGATATAGTACATCAAGGTATATAGCAGAGTAATAATTGCCCCAACCCCACTTGTGACGATAAACCACATCAGCATATTAGAAACTCCGTTTGGAAATAGTCGTTTCCAAATAAACATTCCAACTAATGTTAAAATAAACATCAATGCCGTCCGATTCATAACTAGGCGATAATATTTTTGCGCCGATAGTTCAAATACTTTAGGATAAACTAATTTCGCTGTCATCATTAAGTCAATAGCATAATACATGACAAACGTTCCTAATAAAATTCCTACAATTCCTAATGGCTTAATCAGAAGCAAAGAGATTCCAAGATTAACAATAACAGATAAAATCGCAATCATTCGTGTTTCTTTAAATAAACCATTAACATCGCGAAGAATCAATAATGGCTCCCGAGAAACAAGATAATAGGTATTCATCGTAAATAAAAATACCCCCGCGTAAGATAACACATACATATCATCTTTCATCCATAAGCGAACAAAGTCATTTGCCGTAATAAATAAAATACTTGAAACAATCGAACTCAAAAGAAAAGAGAAATTGGCATACTGCAAAAATGTTGAATACTTATGATCCTCATCACTTGAGAATAAGTTTCCGAAACTATCCGCTGGCGCCTTAATAATACTATATAAAATCTTAATTAAACTCGAACAAATCATATTATAGGCATTATAGACATTTGTCATTAAAGGCGAAATGAAATAAGTTAACAATAAAGGATCCGTATTTGATAAAGCGACCCCGGCAATTCGATGAACAAAAACGTGCTTTGTATTCTCGAGCGTACTTAAGTCGCGGCCTTCCTTATTATCCCTCAAATAAGGATATAACTTCAACGCTTTCTCCCTCGAATAAGCATATGAAATGACCGTTAAAATTCCATCAATAATTAAAACAACTTCAAAAGGAAGCCCCATTAACGCAATCACAATTGAAAACAGCGAACGTAAAACCGTAATAATTTGAATTCCTAAGTTTATTTTATAATATTGTTGGTCAGCCTGTACGACGATATTGGGTCCCATTAAGAAGTAAGAAATAACAACTGGGATAAGTAATAAAAAGTAGATACTATAAATCATAAAGGCTGAAATAGTACCATCCTTTTGACTAATGAATAACGGTTGGACAATCCCTATAATAAACCCTAAAATTCCAATAACCAGCCCTATTTTTCTAAACAGAAATACTGCACCATTATAGAGCTCAGTCACCCGCTTGTCATCTTTCTTTGCTAAAGGTTGATAGAGAATCTGTTGAAAAGCAATCCCAAATCCCCCTTCAACTAGACTTAAAACCCCCATTAGTTGAATCATTGTAGAGTAGAGCCCATTTATTGATCCACCATAAATACTTGAAAATAAACTGAACTTTATAATCCCCATAACGGGTAAAATTAAATTCGGTATTGTTGTCACAAGCATATTTAATAACGAATGTTTCATCCGCATAAAATCACCTCTAATTCTATAGTCTTTCCTATCAAATGATTAAATATTAAACATTATGAAAATGTGTGTCATAAAAGAATCTATGACACACATTTTCATTTTAATGTTGTTTAATTCCCTTCTACGCCTAAAACACCTTGAGTTTCTCCTGATCCTGATGGCTGTTCCTGATCTGGCGTTAGAGACGGTTGATCGTCAGGTTGTACGGGTGTTTCATCTGGTACGACTGGAGTACTACTTTCTCCTCCATTACCTGTTGTTGGCTCATTAGTCGGAGGGGTACTTGTATCTGGTGTGACTGGTCCTGGATAATTTCCTCCACCTGCACTCGGCTTATTTGAGACATTACCTGAATCAGTCGTCCCATCTGTTTTATTTGAAGAAGCGTTCGATCCACCATGCGATGATGAACTTGGCACCTTGTTTAAAACGGGCGCATCTTCTTTTGTCGTACTATTTACTTTTTCAATATCTTTATCTTCCTGATCGAGGTCACTTACACTACGATCCTCTTCTTCAAACGGCATTGTTTCATCATAATAAGATTTAATCCATCTTCCATCGGGAGTTTCTTTAAACCCATTAAATGAGAATGTCGGTTGAATCGTTGGCGATTGCTCTCCTAAGTTGATCATCATTTGCTTACGAGCATCCGCAATTGCCCCTTTGTATGGGAAGGCATAGCTTAATTTAAATGAGTAATATGGATTAGATAAATAACCATATTCTGCGCTTAATACCATACTTTTAATGTAAATCATTTCCAACGGATTTAGCCCCGTTGAACCTGAAAGTAATCCTAACAAATATTGAATACCTGAGGTCATTTGATTCATTGAAATATTCGTTTCAATATTATTTCCTAACACATCTAATAAGTCTAAAAACTCACCTACTGTATCCATTTCCGTTAACATCTGATTAACAATACCTTCAATCACAAGTTGTTGATGCTCTGCACGGCCTAAATCACCTTTTGCTAACGTCTTACGATGACGTGAAAGGGCCAATGCCTGCTCTCCGTTTAATAATTGATAACCTTCCTCAACCTTGATTAAATGCTCACCAAATTGACGATTACTGTCCTGTTCCTCAATAGTTACCGGAACATCCACATAAATTCCACCAATCGCATCAACTAACTCAACTACCCCCTTAAAGTTAATCTTCACATAATAGGGGATATTTAGGTCAAACATTTTCTCTACTGTTTCCATTACACACGTTGTTCCCCCGTTATTTGAGTGGGTAATTTTATCTTTCGTGTTATTAAAACATGGAACCTCCACATAAGAATCCCTCGGTATAGAAGTCATCGTCACCGATAAATTTTTAGGATTGACTGTCGCTACAATTAAAGAATCTGCCAATGAAGCAGCACCTAACCCTTGTTCAGTTGAATCGACACCAATTAATAAAATCGAGAACGGATTCTCAATTAACGATGTATTTGTAATTTTCGCATCTTCCTCTGTCGCTTTAAGCACTGTTTCTATCGTTGCTAACACCTTGGTCTCTTCTTTAATATTTTCAAAGCCTGATTGTCCAGAAAATAAAGTCGCATAATTATCTCCTACAATAATTGCATCAATTTTTTCAGAATATAAATCTTGAAGCATCGCAATCGGTGAATTATACTTTTCTACTTCCGCCTCATCACTCAACTTATTTTTCTCTAAAAATTGATCAATATTGTCTGAAACCTCTTCTTTAGTCATATTTAACGTTCCGATTTTATAACCCTCTAAATCTTTGACCTTTTCAAATGATCGATTAGATAGGGTTACTAAACTATAATTAACCGTTGATTCATTCATTGTCATATTTGTCAATGAATTATACACGCGTGTATTAACATAGCCACCGTAACCTCCTAAAAGAAGTCCGATTACTGAAAGTGTTAAAAATACAACTGTCCCTTTTTTTGATTCAACTTTAATTGCGTATAATCCGAACATTAATAAAGATAAGTATAATAAAATTAAAACTAAAATCACGTTGACACGTAATGAAAAATCAAACCCCGAATACTTATTAAGATAAATCGCATTCCAAATAATCGGAACGATTGGAATCATCATAATTAATCGATAAATCCATTTTAATCCTTTTTTATTAAACATATCTGCCCCTCCCTACTCTGATAAAATTGCGTTAATGAATAAATCACCATCAACCTTGGTTAAAATAAATGTCGCTGTTGTTTGAAGACTCGTCTCCTCAGCAAGCCCCATCGGTTCATATGACCAATTTGCCTGAAGTGAGATACAATCCAGTTGTTCCATTTCATCCTCGTCGCCTTCGACATCAATAACATCATTTAAATTAACATTTGTGATTTGCACCTTATTAACGCTCATCAATGAAGAGGCATCTTCATTTTCCAAATAATAGTCTAACGTTTCATAATAACCATCAATCGCTTGTTTTTTAAACGCCGAACGCATCTCTTTATCAATAAATTGAACACCACCTACATCACTATGATTAACTTTATTGGTCCACGTGTAAAAGTCGGCAATAAAGTTTTTAACAATAGCTGTGGCATATGCTTGCGTCATTTGTTCCGTCTGACTGTTCTGATAATCTTTTTGCGCTTCTAACAACTCATCAAAAATTTCCTTTTGATACCCTGTTGCAGTTTTTGATAAATGATACTCTCTCTTCTCATTTTCAACCACCGGCGTACTAGGTTTTAATGATTCATTTGGTCCCCCGGCCATTTCCTTGACCTGATGAATAAGCATACCAGTTAGCACCATTGTTGAAACAAAAAAAATACTCCCAAAAATAATAAATGGCTGTTTAATGATTTTTCTCATATTCATGCCTACACCCTCCCTTTAAACTCTGCCTTATGCTCTATGTCTGTTTGTTATTATAAATTACTTTCGCTATTCCTATAATGCAAATGCGATTATAAAAACGTGAGACATTACATGAAGAGAAATCATCTAGCACCATTTTACATGATTTAATGCTATTTGAAAACACTTAGCCATTTTTTTACACAAAAATGTACAATTTTATTCATATCCTTGCAAAAAAAGAGTGCCATCAGGCACTCTTTTCGTCGATTTAAATCAAAAATTTTATTATTATAGGAAATCCTATTTCTTCAACTGAATACGTAACTCATCTAGTTGTGCTTCAGAAACCACACCTGGTGCCTCCGTCATCGGACATGATGCAGATGCATTCTTAGGGAAGGCAATAACATCGCGTAAACTTTGAGAACCCGTTAAAATCATCGCAATTCGATCAAGTCCTAATGCTAATCCCCCATGTGGTGGTGTTCCATATTTAAAGGCGTTCATTAAGAATCCAAATTGTTCCTCTGCCTCTTCCTCTGTAAATCCAAGTGACTTAAACATACGCTCTTGAATGTCTTTTTGGTAAATACGCAGTGATCCTCCACCTAATTCATATCCATTTAAAACAATATCATAAGCTTGAGCCTTTGCCTGATGACCATCTGTATCAAACGTCGCTAATGTATCTAAGCTTGGCATCGTAAATGGATGATGTGCTGCAAAGAAACGACCAAGTTCCTCGTCATATTCAAATAGCGGCCAATCAATGACCCATAAGAAGTTAAATTTCGATTCATCAATTAAACCTAATTCTTTTCCTAAATGTAAACGAAGTGCTCCTAAACTATCAGCAACAACCGATTTTTTATCAGCGACAAATAATAACAGGTCTCCTGTTTCAGCTTGCGTCGTTTGTTTAATACGCTCGATTTCTTGTTCACTGAAGAACTTAGCGATTGGCCCGTTGAATCCCTCTTCAACAACTTTCATCCATGCTAAACCTTTTGCTTTATATTTTTTTACATAATCGGTTAATTTATCAATGTCTTTACGTGAGAAACGATCCGCAGCCCCTTTGACACATAAAGCTTTAACTTCGTTTCCTGCCTCAATCGTTTGCGCAAAAACTGAAAATCCGCAATTTGCCACTGCATCATTTAAAGCAATTAATTCCATTTCAAAACGTGTATCTGGTTTATCAGACCCAAAACGTCCCATTGCCTCTTCATAACTTAAGCGTGGGAATGGACGTGGAATATCTAAACCTTTCACATCCTTCATCATCTTGACTAGCATTTCTTCAATCATATTCATTATCTCTTCTTGCGTTAAGAATGAGGTTTCAATGTCAATCTGCGTAAACTCAGGTTGACGATCCGCACGTAAATCCTCATCACGGAAGCAACGAGCAATCTGGTAATAACGTTCAAATCCAGATACCATTAATAACTGTTTAAAAATTTGTGGTGATTGTGGTAGCGCATAAAATTCCCCTTCGTGCACACGACTTGGTACTAAGTAATCACGCGCCCCCTCAGGAGTTGATTTATTTAAGTAAGGTGTTTCTACCTCAATAAAATCGTGTCCGTCTAAATAGCTACGAATTGATTTTAAAATATTGTGACGTAAAATAAAATTTTTCTGCATAACAGGGCGTCTTAAATCTAAGTAACGATATTTTAAACGCGTATCTTCTAAAGCATCCGTTTCATCAGCAATAATTAACGGTGTCATTTCCGCCTCAGAAATAATCGTCAACTCATCTAAAACAACCTCAATATCTCCCGTCGGCATATTTGGATTTTTACTTTGACGCTCTGTAACCTCACCCTTAACAGCAACAACATACTCATTACGTACCTTATTCGCAGCTTCCAACGCCTCTGGTTTTGCTGTTTCTGGATTAACAACTAATTGTGTCATTCCATAACGGTCACGTAAATCAATAAAAATAAGTCCACCTAAATTACGTGTTTTGGCAACCCATCCTTTTAATTCAACAATCTGGCCTACCTGTTCAATTCTTAATTCTCCGTTATTATGTGTTCGATTCATTTAATTCACCTCTTACTAATGTTGACATCCGCAGCTTGAACCATTTCCATGGCCCCCACAACATTCATAATCCTCACCGTGTCCATGACCTCCACAGCAACCTGCGTGATTTTTCTGCTGATCTTCTAAAATATAATCAATAATTAAAGCAACCGGAATCGTTTGTTGTGTTCCCGTTTGATTATTTTTTAGGTTAATCATTCCTTGTTGTAGTTCATCATCACCTAAAATCGCAGTATAACGAGCATGGTGACGATCTGCTTGTTTAAATTGTCCCTTTAAGTTTTTCCCTAGATAATCTGTTTCACAAATTAATCCGCGTGAACGTAAGTCTAATAATAAACGAGACCCAAACATTTTAGCATCTTCACCTAATGTTATTAAGAAGAAATCTACTGCGTCATCACCGCCTACTTGAATTCCCTCGGCTTCTAAAGCAAGTAACAAGCGTTCTAACCCCATCCCAAATCCAATAGCTGGAACTGTTGGTCCACCAAGTTCGGCAACCAATTTATTATAACGCCCTCCTCCACACAATGTATTTTGAGCTCCAAATCCTTCAATATCAGCTTGAATTTCAAAAATGGTATGCGTGTAATAGTCAAATCCTCGAACTAGAGTCGCGTCGTATTCATAGTTAATTCCCATTGATTTTAAATATTGTTGCACCTTTAAGAAGTAGGCACGATCCTCTTCGACTAAATGATCGATTAATTGAGGTGCGGTTTCCATAATCTCCTTCTCACGGTCTACTTTACAATCTAAGACACGAAGGGGATTCTTCTCCAAACGAACTTGACAATCCGCGCATAATTCATTCTGGTGTCCCTCAAAGTGATTAAGGAGTGCCTGACGATAATTTTCACGGCTTTGGGTATCTCCTAGTGAGTTTAGTTTTACTTTAATATTTCGTAATCCTAATACTTTATACAACGTAACAGCCAATGAAATAACCTCAGCATCTAGTGCTGGATCCGCGCTTCCAAATACCTCTGTTCCGAACTGGACGTGTTGGCGATAGCGTCCCTTTTGTTGACGCTCGTAGCGGAACATTGGCGCAATATAAAATAGTTTTTGTACCATTTGGTCTGCATATAACTTATTTTCGATATAACTACGTACAACGCCCGCTGTACCCTCAGGACGTAATGTCATCGAGCGATCACCACGATCTTTAAAATCATAAGTTTCTTTTGAGACAACATCCGAAGTTTCTCCCGCTGAACGATGATAGAGACCGGTACTTTCAAACATCGGTGTACGGATTTCCTTATAATTGAAAATTGAACAAATTTCTCGGATAAGACTTTCGATATTTTGCCAACGTGCACTTTCTTTCGGTAAAACATCGTAAGTTCCCTTTGGTTTACTAAAGTTCATGTTAAAGCTCCTTCCTAGTTATTACTGATGATGACTACTTCATTATTTGGTACTCCTACAAGTTAAGCATAAAAAAAGCCCCTAGATAAAATTCTAAGGACGTAATATACGCGGTACCACCTTAATTGCCATCGTCTATCAAACGACAACCACTTTCAAACGTTAACGCCGCCTACGGATATCTCTACTATAACATTCAAGATACCTTCTCACAAGTGTCTATCTATTATGTATTCGTCGAAGCTTCCAGCCTAGGCTTCGTTCTCTGTTACGACTTCCATTCTAGCCTCTCTTGATCATTGAATTTATATTTATAGTTGACCATTTTCTTTATTATAATACATTTTCTTTTAAGATTCAATCATTAACGTCGTTGGACCGACATTTGTAAATGAAACATTCATCATAGCCCCAAACACACCAGTTTCAACAGTTATTCCATACTTATCTCTTAATAACTGATTAAACTGTTCATACAAGGGTTGGGCTACTTGTGGAGGAGCCGCTTGAATAAAGCTAGGGCGATTCCCCTTCTTTGTATCTCCATATAACGTAAATTGAGAGATTGAAAGAATTGATCCCGCTTCATCTTGAATTGATTTATTCATCTTACCAGCCGCATCCTCAAAAACTCTAAGATTCGCTACCTTCTTAGCACAATACTCCACATCCGCTAACGTATCCTCATGTGTCAATCCGACAAGTAAAACGAATCCATAATCAATTGCACCTACTACCTGATCATCGACCGTAACACTTGCATTTCTTGCCCGTTGAACGACTACTTTCATTAAAACAAACACCTCACTACTGTAAAATACGCTCTACGCTAAAAACATCTTTAACACGTTTAATCGTATTAACAATTGATAACAATTGTTCAATATTACGCACCGAAAATGACATATTGATAATCACTGTATCCGCAGATGCCTGCGCGTTCAATTCCGTAATATTTGTATTGATGGTTGCTAACCTTTGAATAATATCCCCTAAAACATTTTTACGGTCAAGTGCGACAACCTTAATTTTAGCATTGAACGTATTTCGATGCTCATCATCCCATTCAACAGGCACCAATCGACCATTCATTTTTGCATTATGACATTCCGCATGATGAATTGTGATCCCGCTTCCCTTTGTAATATAACCAACAATCGGATCACCTGGAACTGGATTACAACATTTAGCAATGCGTAAATCAACATTGTCTAATCCATCGACAATAATTCCAAAACGATTTTTTGCTTTTTTACGTTGTCCCTCTTTGACTTTCGCAGCATCATTAATCTGCTGAATAAGATCCGTCTCATTAACCTCTTTTCCATCCGATAAATAACGTTCTAAAATTGTCTTCGGAACGAGGCGACCACGACCGATTTGATAGTACAATTCCTCGAGTTTATCAACATTTTGTTTTTTATAAATTTTTAAAAGCTTTTGAGTATCAATGGAATTAATGGATAAATCCTTTGACGCAAGCTCTTTTGCAAATAATTCCTCACCTTTACGTGTATATTCCTCACGTTTTGTTCGATTAAAGTACTGACGAATTTTATGGCGCGCCTGCGAAGTTTTCACTATATTTAGCCAATCTTCACTCGGTCCAAATGAATTACGTGACGATTTAATTTCTACAATATCACCTGTTTTTAATTGATAATTTAATGTCACAATTTTTCCATTTACAATCGCCCCTGTTGTCTTATGCCCCAGGTTTGTATGAATTCGATAAGCAAAGTCAATTGGGGTTGATCCAGGTGGAAAATCAAACACATCACCATTTGGAGTGAATACATAAACATTCGCATTAAAAATGTCATCTTTAACTAATTTCATTAACTTTTCAGCATCGTTGACTTCTTCTTGATAGGCAATCAGTGTCTCATACCATTTTAATTTGTCTTGAATTTCCTTTTGTTCCTGCTTAGCCGTCACTTGACGATTTTCCTTATACGCCCAATGTGCAGCAACCCCTTGCTCTGCAATTTCGTCCATCTCTTTTGTTCGAATTTGCACTTCAAACACATGGCCATTTGGACCGATAATAGTTGTATGTAAAGACTGGTACATATTAGGCTTCGGCATTGCAATATAATCCTTAAAACGATTTGGAATCGGTTTAAAATTTGCATGAATAACCCCTAGTGCCGAGTAACATTCAGGAAGCGAATTAACGATTAAGCGAAGAGCTAACAAGTCATAAATTTCATCAAATTCTTTTTCGCGCGTTTGCATTTTCTTATACACACTATAAATATTTTTAATACGTCCCTTAATTTCAAAGGGAATATGATACTCCTCAAGAGCGGCTTTTATCTCTTCTTCCATCTCTCGAATTTGTTCCTCACGCTCATGTTTCTTTTGTTTAATTAATTGAGCAATTCGATAAAAATCTTCTGGCTTTAGAAAGCGTAACGACGTGTCTTCAAGTTCTGCCTTTACTCGATACATCCCTAATCGATGCGCAATTGGAACATAAATTTCCATTGTTTCATGGGCAATTGCACGTTGTTTCTCTGGAGGCAAAAATTTAAGTGTTCGAATATTGTGCAAGCGGTCGGCAAGTTTCACTAAAATAACACGGATATCCTTACTCATAGCTAATAGCATCTTCCGATGATTTTCCGCCTGTTGCTTTTCTTTTGACTTATAGGTTAACTTTGTTAGCTTTGTGACACCATCAATAATTTCGGCAATTTCATTATCAAATAATTCAGCAATTTCTTCTTTAGTAATATCTGTATCTTCTATAATATCATGAAGCAATCCTGAAGCAATCGTTCGTGGCCCCGTTTGCCATTTCGTAAGAATATGAGCCACCTCAATGGGATGAATAATATAAGGTTCGCCTGATTTTCGTAATTGATCTTTATGTTTCTGAAAGGCAAGTTCAAAAGCACGTTCAATCACCGCAATACTCTCTGGATTTTTAATATACGTTTTAGCTTGCTCTAAAACATGATCAATAGATATCTCATATCCGTTTAATTGATACATAAACATTACTCCTATTATTTAATCTACTTAATTTTATTATAAAGCTAAATTTGTCATTTGTTTCATGAAAGACATAATTTTTTAAAAATATTTACTAGGATGAAAAAAAAGGATGATTATTCATCCAACCTTTCCTATCATTTAATAATTTTTTCATACTTTTTAAAAGTTTAACACAAAAAAAAGGAAGAATGCAACACAAAATGTGCCATTCCTCCCTTAGCTTTTCAATTATTTTGAATTAATATTTCATTAATGACAAAACTTCATAGTTTTCTAACAATTTTCGACCGTTTAACTCTTCTAATTCAATTAAAAAAGCACACCCTACAACAACTCCACCTAATTGTTCAATTAGCTTAACTGTTGCTTCAACCGTTCCACCAGTTGCTAATAAATCATCTACAATTAAAACACGTTGTCCTGGCTTAATTGCATCTTTATGCATACATAATGTATTTGACCCATATTCGAGATCATAATTAAAAGACACCGTTTCACGTGGTAATTTTCCTGGTTTACGAACAGGGGCAAACCCAATTTTTAACTCATGGGCAACCGGACATCCAAAAATAAATCCTCGGGCTTCAGGTCCAACAATAACCTCGGCCTGCTGTTTTTTTGCAAATTCAACCATTTTTTGCGTCGCATAATTATATGCCGCGCCGTCTGACATTAATGGTGTAATATCCTTAAATTGAATTCCTTCCTTCGGAAAGTTAGGTACATTCGCTACATAGTCTTTAAGATTCATCAGTCATTTCCTCCCTAGCTGTTGTAAAAATATGTTTTAATTCTGTCCACGTTGTTAATTCAAAAAATTCAAGCATCTTCAATTTTGAATTTTGGAGTTGATACGTTGCAGCCTCTGATAAATCGCGCTTTGCGATGCAATCGGGTAAAAAAACAGAACCATTTTTTATTATAACAAGTTCCACTTCAAAAAACACCTGTAAAATAAATAATAATTCATTTTTGCTAATTCCCAGTCTTAAAAAATAATTCATCATTTGGTGGTTTAGCGTGATAGGGGCATGTTGTTTAATCACCCGATAAACGGTGACAAATTTCTCACGACTAGCAAACGTTATATTCGAATCGATAGGCGCTATAACAATATTATTAGGCTTTTTCTCTCGAATGAGTCCTATTAATTCTTCCTTTGAATTCGGTAGTTGATCAATAACTAATGTTTCAATATGATTTTCATCTTTCGCCTTTGCATAAGACGTTGCCAAGAACAAATCATCTTTTCGTTGTTCATACGCCTGTTTATTACGCAAATCGATTAATTGAAACTCCTCACACAAAACGTCAACAAAGTGAAATTGAACATTTCGATGCCCATTCCATTCATTAATTTTCAGTTCTCCTACAAAACTAAACCGTGTATCTTTCGTCAAATAAGTCGATAAATGGGCTTGATTAAAGGCAATGCCTTCCAGACAATTTCCATCTTGTTCGAGTGTAAATTTTAAATGCTGCATTTTGTTTCCGATGACTTTTACGTTGCTTACATATACATCTCGCATTTCAAATAAGGGTGGGCGATTCCCTTCTCCAAAGGGAGCCAGGCACTGCAATTGATCAACGAAAGAAACATCTAAATCTGAGATAGGTAAGCATAAATCAACGGTAAGAGAGGGCTTAAGATCCGTATCTTTTAAAAGTTCATTCATTTGATTTTCAAGAGGTTGAAGATTTTTTTTATCAAATGTAATTCCTGCTGCCAAGGCATGTCCACCAAAGCGTTCTATCAGTGATTGACATTGCGTTAATAATTCAAATAAATGGTATCCTTCTACCGCTCGTGCCGACCCTTTAATAAAACCTTCGTGATCATCTGTCACTACAAAGACAGCCTTCTGCCACTGCTTTGCTAAACGCCCAGCTACAATTCCAAGTATCCCCTCATGCCAATGAGGAGCATATAGAATTAACGCCTTTTTCACTGCTAAAGTCTCCTGATCTACCATTTTCATCACTTCTTCTAATACTTGTTGTGTTGTCTTTTGCCGTTCGGTATTAATTTGTTCAATTTGTTGAGCCAGCTCCGTCGCCTCATCTTGATCCTCACAAATTAAACACTTTACAGCTAGCGTCGCCTCATCCATACGACCAGGAGCGTTTAGGCGGGGACAAATCTCAAACCCTACGTTAACCTCTGTTACCTCGTTCTTATTCGTATTGGCCATCTCCATAATGGCATTCAATCCCTCAATCTCTGTTTCCTTTAAGGCGGCAAGACCTCTTTTCACAATCGATCGATTTTCATCAATTAACGGGACAACATCACCAATGGTTCCAAGCATGGCAATAGCATAATAATCCTCAGGAATGACTTCCTCTAGTAATGCCTCCGCTATCTTCAACGCAACCCCCGCGCCTGATAAGTGATGAAACGGATAATTTTTATCAAGCTCCGGATGCAAGATAGCATACGCGCGGGGAAGTGTTTCCTTTACCTGGTGATGATCTGTAATAATAAGATCTACCCCATGTTCCATCAACAATTCCGCCTCTTCAATTCCGGCAATTCCGTTGTCTACCGTAATGACTAATTGAAAACCATCCTCTATTGCCTGCATAAACGCTTCTTTATTCGGGCCATATCCCTCATAAAATCGATTTGGAATATAATAATCAACCAAAGCTCCTAGCTCGCGAAGACAACGAACTAAAATAGATGTTCCAGTTACCCCATCTGCATCGTAATCGCCATAGACTAGAATCGGTTGTCCCTCATCTATGGCCGTATTAATTCGCATAATAATTTTAGACATTTGCGAAAACAATAACGGATCGTGGTGAACCGGCACTTGATGGTTAAATGTTGCAAGATTTTCCGGTTCTACTAACTTTCTAGATAAAATAAGACGTTCAATCGCCGGGTGGAGTTCACCTCTCTCTCCCTGCATACTTTCGTCTAATATGTCACATTTTCTCCAATTCATCATCGATTTAAGCAAAAGTATCTCCTCACCTTCATATTTTAAAATTCTTATTCATAGACTTAAGCAAAATCATAACTAAAGTATAGGTGAAAAAATTATGAAAAAACAAAACGTCGTACAAGGAACATTTATTCTCGTTATAGCGGGACTCATCACCAAGGTCCTAGGAATGATTAACCGCGTCATGGTGACACGTCTACTTGGTGAAGATGGAATTGGAATCTATATGTTAATTGGGCCAACCCTCATGTTACTTACAACCTTTGCAAGTATCGGTCTTCCAATTGCTATTCCAACCCTTATTTCTCGCGCCAACGAACGCCAAAAAAAGGTTTTATCTGTATCACTCATTATTGCTATGGTTTCGAGTTTACTCATTAGTATCTTATTGTTTTTTATTGCCGAACCATTAGCCGTTTATTTACTCAAGGATGAGCGAACTTATCTACCCTTGATTTCCATTGGTCCACTACTCTTTTTTGTTTCACTTTCAACTATTTTCAAGGCCTATTTTCAAGGAGAACAGAATATGTTCCCATCAGCCATTTCAACCCTAGTGGAACAAGTTATCCGGATGGTTTTCTCTGTTCTTTTTATCTCATGGCTACTTCCACACGGAATTGTATTCGGAATTGTTGGAACAATTTGGGCATCAATTGCAGGAGAGTTTTCTTCTATCTTAATTCTTATTTTTCTATTCTTTAAAAACATCAAGCATAACCATCAGGGGGCAAACTTAAGACCGATTCATCTAAGCCCTCAGAACTTTAAAGATGTATTAGCTATTTCATTACCGGCAACAGGAAGTCGACTCATCGGATCATTCTCGCATTTTCTTGAACCCATCGTTGTTGTCCAATGCCTTTTCAAAATTGGTTATAACAGTGCACAAAGTGCGAAATTATACGGAGCCGTTTCCGGTTTTGCCCTGCCTATGGTTCTCATGCCTTCGTTTATCTCAAATGCAATTACTCAAGCAATCGTTCCACCAATTAGTCAGGCATTTGCTAATAAAAGATATGATAGAATTTATTCGCATCTTAATAACGCCTTCTTGATCTCATTCTTACCAAGCGGAATTTATACCGTTTTATTGATGCTATTTCCAACCGAATTAATGAATCTACTTTATGGCTCTTCAACCGGGGCAAATTACCTCATTCTAATGGCCCCTGTCTTCTTACTCCTTTACTTTCAAGCACCACTCACTTCTACCTTACAAGCAATTGACGAGGCGAATCAAGCGATGAATACGACTTTCATCTCCTCAGTTATAAAGATTATTATGATGATTATTTTGCTTCAAATTCCAAACCTAAATATTTATGGGTTAGTTATTTCTGTTTTGTTTAATGTTATATTTGTAACCGGATGGCACTTTCTTCTAGTAAGAAAACATATCGGTTACCGCATGAATCTACGTTCCGTTTTCAATGCAACATTAATCATCGGAATTACGTTCATGCTTGGTTCCTATTTAAAATTAGCTTATACCTTCCATACCAATCAATTTCTTAATATGATTATTATTTGCTTTATCGTGGGCATTTCGTACTTATTTTTACTTTTTGTCTGCGGTCTATTTCCCACTCAGGTCAGTGATGGAAAGCGGATCAAACGACAAGCTAATTATAACACGAAATAACAAAAGAAGTAGCAACTTTACTTAAAGTAGAAAACGTCGTCAAAATTAACGGCGTTTTTTTTCATTTAAATTTAAGGATTCTCGCGTAATAAACTGAAGTTCCTTTCCATCAAATGCAGCATAGTAAACCTCTTTTACTCCAAAAATCCCTTTTTTCTCCATTTGTTCTTCTACCCATTTTTCCGTTTTATGAATTTTTAATAAATTTTCTTTTTCAATACCTCCGGATGTAATAATAGGAAGTGGACAATAGGTAACATCTTGCCTTTTAAAGGAAGAGAGTTGTCCATTTGACTCTAAAATGGCATACTCAACCTCAAAAACAGATGAAATATTATTTGCCCGTAATTGGAGCATGAGGTCATCAAAAGTATATCGTTGTTTTCTCATCTCATGGATATTAATTCTTCCCTGATGAATAAGAATGGACGGCTTCCCATCAACAAACTCCCGAATTTTTTTGTATCGTAACGTAATAAAGGCGGAAGTAAATTGCAAAATTCCAAGTAATCCAATGGCTAATAAAACCTCATGAATGGGACGTTCTAGATTATCAATTGCCATTGCTGCAATCTCCGCCATTAAAACAGAGACCACTAAATCGAGCAACGTCAATTGACCAATTTCCCTTTTTCCCATTAACTTAAACACGATTAATAGGACAATATAAAAAAGCGTCGTTCTATATATCACATTATAGCAATTAAGATCCATATTTTTCCCTCTATTTCAATCTTTTATCCTTAAAGTTACATAATCATTTCAATTGGTTCATAAAGTTACTAATGAATACACATAGTCATAGGAGTTGAGAATATGTCAGAAAAACTAGGAAAAGCATTACTAGACGGATTGGCATTCATTGTTATTAGTATCCTCATTTTCGGTCTACTTATAACAACAATTGCTTATTTTGGATGGGTCTCAGTCGGGTTACTCGGAAACATCATCTACGCTGCTTTTGTTATTACCTTTTTCACGGGGACTGCTATTATTTCTAAAAAATTCGCTGAAAAAGGATGGTTAATCGGTATTTGTGTTGCTTCGGTTATGGTATTATTAAGCCTTCTATTTTATACCATCGGTGTTGAGGCACCTTTAAGCCTACAATTTTACATTCGAAGCATTATCACCTTTGTCATTTGTATTGCAGGGGGAATGATTGGGGTTAATTTACCAACTAAAAAATAAAAAGAGGAAGAGCCTCGTATCAGGCTCTCCTCTTTTTATTTTTCTACTTTACGAGCGATTGCGTGACGTTCAAAAATCCATTTTTGACCCTCGTCATTAATTAACGTCACCACTTCTTCTTCAATTGAATGAATACGTCCATGAATTCCTCCAATAGTTACAACTCGATCCCCTTTAGATAAACTATTTTGCATCGTTGTTACTGCCTTACGACGTTTGTTTTCTGGGCGAATCATAAAGAATTAAAAAATCGCCCCTAATAACACTAGTTGAATAGCTAACATAACTGTTTGATTCATTATAAACCGCTCCCTTTCTTACTCGTCAACAAACTTATCATTGATGACTTTATTTATCTATCTCCATAAATCACTGAAACCTTTCAATGACACATGGCCTATGCTTAAAATCCTCGTGATCCTGGCAAATTAATCCCATATTGTTCAAAGAATTCTTCACGGAAATCCAATAAACGATCTTGTCGGATTGCCTCTCGTATCTGCTCCATTAAATGGATTAAGAAATGTAAATTATGATACGAAACTAATCGTTGTCCAAACGATTCATTCGCCTTAATTAAGTGGCGAATATATGAACGTGTATAATTCTTACATGTGTAACAATCGCAGTTTGGATCTAACGGCGTAAAGTCGCGCTCATAAACTTTATTCTTAATAACCACACGTCCGACTGAAGTCATGGCTGTTCCATGACGAGCGATACGCGTTGGTAAAACACAATCAAACATATCAATTCCGCGAATAGCCCCATCGATTAAGTCGTCTGGTGACCCTACTCCCATTAAATAGCGTGGCTTATCCTTTGGCAAATAAGGAATAGTATATTCAATCATTTTTCGTGCGACATCCTTTGGTTCCCCAACTGATACCCCTCCGACTGAATAACCTGGGAAGTCCATTTCTACTAATTTTTCAGCACAATACTTACGTAGTTCAGGATATTCTCCTCCCTGAACAATTCCAAATAAAGCTTGGGTTTCGGGATTTTTATGCGCTTTTTTTCCTCGTTCCGCCCAACGAATCGTACGATCAACTGAATTTTTCATATATTCAAATGTCGCAGGATATGGGGGACACTCATCAAAAGACATAATAATATCAGCCCCTAATGAGTTTTGTACTCCGATTGAAATCTCAGGTGACATAAATAAAGGAGCCCCATTACGATGGTCGCGGAAAGTTACTCCCTCTTCAGTAATTTCACGTAATTTGCTTAAACTAAAAACTTGAAATCCACCTGAATCGGTTAAAATAGCTCCTCCCCAATTTTCAAACTTATGAAGTCCACCTGCTTCCTCAACAATCTTCTCACCTGGTTGTAACCAAAGATGGTAAGTATTCGCTAAAATAATTTTAGCTCCCATCTGATCAAGTTCTTCAGGAGATAACGTTTTAACAGTGGCCAACGTTCCTACCGGCATAAAAACTGGGGTTTCAAATGTCCCGTGTGGGGTGTGCAATTTACCATAACGAGCACCTGATTGTTTACATTCATGTATTAATTCATATTTAATCGCCAACAGAGGCACCTCACTTTTTCTAGATTCTAAGTTGTTATTCTTCAATAATTAACATCGCATCTCCAAAGCTAAAGAAACGATACTTCTCCTCTACCGCAATGCGATAAGCATTCATGATAGATTCCTGTCCTGCTAGAGCCGAGATTAACATAATTAATGTTGATTTTGGCAAATGGAAATTAGTTAACATCCCATCAATTCCTTTGAACTCATAAGGAGGGTAAATAAAAATATCTGTCCATCCTTCACAAGCCTTAAATGTTTGATGATTACGAGCGATTGTTTCAAGTGTTCGCGTCGAAGTCGTTCCTACGGTAATAATTCGACCACCCTTTTGTCTCGTTTCATTTAATAAATCAGCCGTTTCCTGTGACATCTGATAAAACTCCGCATGCATCTCATGTTCTTCAACACTCGTCGCAGATACCGGTCTAAATGTCCCTAATCCGACATGCAAAGTAACATATGCAATATTTACCCCTTTGCTTTTAATTTTCTCTAGTAACTCTGTCGTAAAATGTAATCCGGCAGTAGGAGCTGCGGCAGATCCAATTTCTTTAGCAAAAACGGTTTGATATCGATCACGATCGTCTAGCTTTTCCGTAATGTAGGGCGGCAGTGGCATTTCACCTAAGGAATCCAATACCTCATAAAAAATTCCCTCGTATACAAATTTAAAAATTCGTTTTCCCATCTCGCCCGTTTGAATACATTCAGCTTTTAGGCGACCATCACCAAACTCAACCACCGTCCCAACTTTAACTCGCTTAGCCGGTTTAACTAACGTTTCCCAACAGTCGTCTTGTTCCTGTTTTAAAAGAAGAACCTCAATATGAGCCCCCGTATCTTGTTTTTGACCCATTAATCTAGCCGGCATCACTTTTGTATTATTTAAAACAAGCGTATCATTCGGTTTTAAATAATCAATGATCTGATGAAAAACCTCATGTTTGATTTCACCTGTTTTTTTATTTAAAACCATTAAACGCGACATATCCCGGTTTTTTAAAGGGGTTTGTGCAATTAACTCTTCTGGTAATTCGAAGTCGAATTGATCTACGCGCATAACACACCAACTTTCTATGTTGCAAAATTTATCACTATGTATAAATTATCTACCAAATATCGTTATTTTTCAATCTTTATTTTAACGGATACGGGACGTTCAAATGTTCACAAGCTTGAGGAGTAATCACCCGACCACGAGGGGTTCGCTTGACAAATCCTAATTGTAACAAATATGGCTCATAAACATCTTCCAGTGTTTGGGGCTCCTCCCCAATTGACGCCGCAATAGCCTCAATTCCACACGGCCCTCCATTAAATCGTTCAATAATCCCCATTAAATACTTGTGATCAACATAATCTAATCCTAGTGAATCTATGTCTAAACGGTCCAATGCTAACTTTGCAATATCATGTGTAATGATACCATCCCCTATAACTTGTGCATAATCGCGCACACGTCGAAAAAGACGATTAGCAATACGTGGGGTTCCTCGCGAACGCCGCGCTAGCTCTAAAGAAGCTTGATCATCAATCGGTGTATCATAAACAATCCCTGTTCGTTTTACAATGGATTGGAGTTGCTCTTCCGTGTAGTATTCTAAACGATTCATAACACCAAAGCGGTCGCGAAGTGGAGCTGATAAATCCCCTGCACGCGTCGTTGCACCTACTAATGTAAACGGAGCCAAGTCCACACGGATAGAACGGGCGGAATCATCTTTTCCGACAACGATATCGAGCACGTAATCTTCCATCGCTGGGTATAAAACCTCCTCGATACTTTTAGGTAAACGATGAATCTCGTCAATGAATAAAACATCTCCAGGTTCTAGAACCGATAAAATAGCAGCTAAATCACCACTCCGTTCAATCATCGGCCCTGAAGTCGTTTTAATATTAACTCCCATTTCATTTGCGATGATCGTCGCTAAAGTCGTTTTTCCAAGACCTGGTGGGCCAAAAAGCAACACGTGGTCTAATGACTCATTTCTACTTTTTGCCGCATCAATAAAAATTCTTAAGTTCTCTTTCACAGCCGTTTGGCCAATATACTGATTTAGACGCTCAGGGCGCAAACTTAATTCTGATTCATCTTCTCTCATTTCATCCGGCGTCACTAAGCGTTCCTCTATCATCATCTAACCTTCTTTCCTATTTATTTTGGCACATTCTGATAAAACAATACCAAAATTTTCTTTTAATAATCGTTCACCTTGATCGGTTAAGTAATATTTAATTTCATGATTTTTATCCATCTCTAAGTGCAAAATGCCTTGATCAAGACAATATTGAACAAAAGCTCCCCCTATTCCAAACGGATTAACTTGCTGTCCTTTCCCCATTTTAAATATCCCCCTTATTTAACCAATAATTGCAATCCCTTTTTAATAATCTCATCAACGGAAGCCGTTGTATCCTTGAAGGCCGTCCTTACCTTCGTTAATTCCTTATCCCCATAACCAAGCGCCTGTAATGCCTCAATGGCCTCCGTTAAACCAGGATTCGTAAATAATGGACCTTCTGGAATCACAAGCTTCCCTTTTAAATCCAATATAATTTGTTGGGCTGTCTTCGGACCAATTTTAGGAAATTTGCATAAATACTTCGCATCACCATTTTCAATAGCCTGACGTAAGCCATTCATGTCTTTCATCGCTAAAATTGCACAGGCTGTCTTCGGACCGATTCCACGAGCACTAATTAAATTAATAAATAAATCATGCTCCTCTAGGGTTCTAAACCCATACAAACTAATTTCATTCTCGGATACCACCTGATGTGTAAAAACCTGAACAGCTTCTCCCTTTTTAAACTCATACGGATTCGCTGTATGAACCTTATACCCGATTCCGTTAACCTCAATGACAACAAAATCCTTTCCACCATACGATGTGTGTCCCTTTAAATAAGCGAACATTTCAAATCACCTCTTTATCGCCCATTATAACATAAAAAGAGACAGCTAAAAAGAGGAGAAAAACAAACATTAGTTCTATGGTTGCAAGTTATAAACTAAAAAAAGTGTTAACTCAATCACGGACTGAATTAACACTTTTTTTATAATCGATTTAATGATTTTTATGTCTATAAGAGTGAATGAAATTATAGTAATATGGAATAACGATGACAAATCCACCAATAATGTTACCAATTGTTGCAATAAATAGGTTCCAAGCCATCCCTGCATAAGAAGCATCTGCCCCTAAAACTTTCCCCATTCCTAAAACAAACATATTGGCAATACAGTGTTCTACTCCCATTAATGCAAAGACCGCAACAACTAAAATACTTAAGATACATTTACCTGCCACGTCTTTAGCCGCGTATGCCACGTAAACTCCACCAGCAATTAAAATATTACATAAAATTGCACGGAAGAAAATTGCTGATGTCGATAAGCTAACTTTTGCTTCTGCTAAATGGCGAATATTCTCAGCAACATGAGGGTTCACACCATTTGTAAATAACTCTGCACCTGCTAACAAACCAATTCCAAGTAAAACTCCCAAGAAGTTTCCAATCCAAACTAAAACTAAATTTTTAATAAACGCACCTAATTTTACTTCTTTTTTAAAGTAAGCCTTACCGATTAATGTATTTCCAGTGAACAAGTCAGCTCCTGTTAATAAGATTAAAATTAAGGCAACAGGGAATAAAAATGCCCCCACAATTTTTCCTGCATATGGGTCTGTCATTTGTCCGTAAACAAGTAAATAAACCGTATACCCTAATGCGATAAATAACCCCGCTAACATTCCCGAAACAAGAACGACACTGTCTTTACGCGCTACCTTATACTTTCCAACTTCAACAACTTCATTTGCAATTTCCTTAGCCGATAACATACGTGGCTGTTGCATACCAATTCCTCCATTTACTAATACATTAACTTTTCTTTTTTATAATTCCTTTAATAAAATACCACTTTTCCATCATTTTTTCAAATGTATTTGGCTACTTTTTTATTCGTAAAGCGCTATTTTATACTTTTGAGGACGATATACCTAAACTTATCTTTTTAAACGTTTCTTTAACATTAACTCATAAACCTCTTTCATAACCGCCGATATAGGAACAGCCAAAAAGACTCCGATAAAACCAAAAAGGGATCCCCCTAAAATAACAACAGAAATAATCCAAAGAGGAGATAAACCAACAGAATCCCCCATAATTTTAGGTCCTATCACATTTCCGTCCAGTTGCTGTAAGACAAAAATGAAAATGGCGACCCAAATCGCACGAATGGGATCGATCATCAACGTCATACCAATCGGAAAAATCGCTCCAATGATAGGACCGAAATACGGAATAATATTGGTGATAAAAACAATAAAAGAAAACAATAAAACATAGGGTACCTTCAAGACCGAAAAACCGATTAGCGCAAGCAGACCAACAATTAATGAATCCAATAACCGGCCTACCATATAATCTTGAAACGTATGATAAGTAAATCGGGTAAAATAAAGAACCCGTTCTTCTTGCCTTGGAAAATAGCCTGCTAAAAAACGTTGGAACGAACAAAAAACCTTCTGTTGATCGATGATTAAATAAATTGAAATAGTAAAACCTAAAAACCATTGTAAAATCTCGGCTAACACGCCTATCAGTGAGGACCATAAAGAAGTCGATAACTGATTCACAATGCGAAATGTACTTTGACTAATACTTTGGATATTTTCCTCTATATATGCCAAAATCTCATTCCAATACGGAATTCTCTCTATCACCTCATAGCCAAACTGATTTGAATCTAAAGATCGAATATGTTTCGTGATTTCCATAATACACTCAGACACTCCAACTAAACACGATGGGATAATTAAGCCAACACAACAAAGGACTCCCCCTACCATAACCAAATACGCATTAAAGATACTTAACCCACGAGAACATTTTAGCCGTCTTTCAAACCAAAGGACAATAGGGTTCGTTAACGCGACTAAAATAGCTCCAATCAAAAATGGCTTAAAAATCCCTACAACGGACCCTATCAGACGATAAAAAAACTCGGGATAGCCGGTTAGGCGATAAAATAAAACCCCAAAAATAGTTAAAAATAGACTATACTTTACTGTTTCCTTCGTCATCCCTCTCACCTCTAACTTTATTTCCTGTATTATGGTCAAAGAAGAGAGGGTTAAATCAACTGCTTTTATTTATTCAGCAAAACACTGCAGGAAACCCATTACAAAAAGTTAACGAATTTTATTTTCTCACAATTTATTACATGGCATAACCTTCTATTTTTTCACCCGCACGCGGTTTGGCGACTGAGGATTCTCCCTCAACACACGATATAAAATTCGATACGCATCCTCACTGCCTAAATCCATATAATACTTCAACACTTCCGGTCTAAAATCAAACGATCCATAAATTCCGTTCCCCAGCTCTTTACTCGGAAAAATTTCAATAATTCTTTTTCCTTCAATCGAGGACTTTCCAATTCTTGAACGTGGATCCAAATAAACAACAATAATCGTCTCACAATCCGTTGATAATAGGGGGCGAAGAGGAGCTAGCTCCGATTTCATTGGATCAACATAATTAACCCCCTCAATCGAAACAGGCTCGTATAACCCTGGCACGGCAGTTGTCGCTAAAAGAACACCTTTCATCTGATGATAAGAAAGATCATTCAATTTAAAAAAACGTCGTCGTGAAGACTTCGACTCCTTACAGGAAATATAAAGATCACGATGATCCTCTTGAATTGAAACAGGATTTAAATAGTAATGAAAAACTTTATCAAATCCCTTCCTTTTTAAAGGTAGGCCAACCTGATTAGCCATACTTGCTAAATTCATCATCCCCATAAAAGAAGGGATTTTTCGATAATTTATAGAATCTACAATTTGATTCATTCGATTCATATTTTCTTTGCTGATTGAAAAAATAGAAGACCACGGGCAATTGAGCCAAAACTTTTCCATTTCTTCTGGCGTATATTGCAAAAACAACGCACCATTGACTCCTCCAATAGAAGATCCTGCCACGGCATGGATATGGGATAATAGTCCAAATTCCTCAAGCACACGCAGAACACCAACCTGATACGCGCCCTTTGCCCCACCTCCGCATAAAACTAAACCTATTTTTTTCATGCTATCCCTCCTTTCCATCTAACATAAAATATGACAATGTTCACCTAACAGTACCTACCCGCCCAAACTTTTTTAATGTTCTACCTCCACCGCACATAAAAAAAAGTTAGTATAAACTATTCGTTCATACTAACTTTCCTGTTTTGATAATTTTCCAAGCACAAAGGCATTGGCTACTTTTTTCATTTCTTTGGTTGAATTGAGCGTACAAAAATGTGGTTGCCCATTAAAGAAGGCCGTTTGATAACCCACATGCTCATCTTGCAAATATTTCGATAACTCTCTTCCAAGAGGCCCACTTGCAAACTTCATCACAAATATAGATTGACCTTGCCATCGGTTAGCGCGTTCATCCATTGATTTAACATACGTGTCAATCTCATCAAAACATCCGAGACACCCCTCACACTGTTTCCGCTTCCCGCTTAAATGCCGCGCAATACACGGCGTCGGAGTTAAGGCCATTAAATGATTTTTCTCCTGAAAATGGTGACAATACTTTACATAATCAAAAATAGCCCTTTGTGACAGCGAACGATCCCCCTGATATTGCGACTTTAAATCCACCGTTTCTAACCAAACGGCTACTCGGTCTGGTAATAGATGATAGTTGAAGAAGGCGTAAAAGTGGTACGGATGAAACCATCCTCGAATTGATTTCTCATTCATCCATTTAAACCCATGCATCAAATCAAACTTTTCAACACCATACGGAGTAAAACAGCGGTCCTTTAACTCTTCTTTTAATCCCCGCAACCCTGGCTGTATCACCGCGGGAATTGGAACTAACTGAACCTTATTTGCGATGAGGTTGCCCTCGATATACTGTTTAAATAAATTAGTTTGGCTTTGAAGGGCATCCTCATTTCCTTCAACAGAAAAAATATGAATCGTTTTACCTTTAAAATATTTTTCAAAGGCATGAATCAAGCCGAATACATCGCCCCCAGACCCGGTGGCCATCGCTAAAACATTGATTGTGTCTAACGAATGATAAACCGAAAAAATTTCAGATTGATTAAAGAGGTCACTATAAACTTCGTAAGATTGACGATAACTCATCGGAAACTGTTCGATGAGACATGCTACAATTTTTTCCTTCGAATTATGTAAATTGTCTCGTGTATTTCCTTCTCTTTGCACCTCATAATCAACCGGCAAATCATTTGCCCATTCTTGAATCACTTCATATAACGTCGGATTTAAATGTCTCATGGTTCCTCATCCAATCTCTTATTCAGCCGCTCTTAAACGGTCAACTTCAAAATACATCGAAACTTGCACAAACCCTGATTGATTCGATGGATTAATTTCATTATAAGGAAAATAAGCCGTCATTTCGTTATACAGAGCTGTTCGCTCCATCGCAAACTCAATCTGTTGCGGATAATTAATTTTTGCCAATTTACAAAAATAATTAAATTTATCCATGGCACCTAATGGGTCCGTATAATAACGATCAAAATATACTTGTTCATCGGGTTGCACAACAACAACGCGAACACGTTTAAAACTTCTCTCCATAATTACCCTCCTTCTTTTAACCTGACTGTATTATTATCCTATTGTTTCAAAAGAAGAAATATGCCCCAAAAACAACGAGCTTTTTCTTACACCCTCACCTTGCATCAAATGAACGGCATAAAAAAAGGCGAAGAAATTCTTCACCTTCTACCTATACCAATTTTTATTACATCGCAATTTCATCCCATGATGGAATAGAGTCTAACGCTCCCAATTTTGTTGTTGTTAACGCACCTACTTTATTCGCATTTTGGGTAAACTCGACTAACATTGCTTCATCCGTTAAAATTTCTTTCGGATTGTTTAAATTCGCAATTTGTGATAATAGTGCTCCGATAAAAGCATCACCCGCTCCTGTTGAATCAATCATGTTAACTGGGACACTCTCAACTTTATAAATTTTATTAATTGAGATGAGGGACCCCTCTTTTCCAAGTGTTAACGTTACAATTTTAGCCCCTAACTCGTGCAATGCTAAAATCATTTTCTGATGATCCGTTTCCCCCGTAATAATCTGTCCTTCTTCCTCTGATACTTTAATCAAATCAACCGATTTAATTACTTCCTTACAATGTTTAATAAACAATTCCTTTTTATCATGATAAAGTGCCTCGCGATAATTTGGATCAAATGAAATAAACTTATGATTCTCGATAGCAAATGAAATAAATGACTTATAAACCTCATAAAGTTTATCTCCTAATAAGGCCGTTGCACTCCCTAAATGAACAATTTTACAATCCTTAAATGCTTCAAAGTCAATTTGATCAGGTGATAGATTTCCATCTGCCCCTCGCATGAACTCAAAATCACGTTCCCCTTGCTCATCGATTGAAACATAGGCAATTGTCGTTCCAAGCGTTTCATCCTTAATCACGTGTTTTGTTCCTACTTGATAACGCTCAAGTGTATCCATTAAAAACTTACCGAACGAATCCTTTCCAACCGCACCCACAAATTCAGCCGATGCACCTAATTTAACAAGCGCTGTTGCTACATTTGCAGGAGCCCCTCCTGCCTTCTTTTGAAAACGTTCTACGTCTACTAATTTCTTACCATTTTCAAGCGAAATAAAATCAATTAACACTTCACCTGGACAAATTACCTTTGCCATTATTACACCTCTTTCTAAACATTTAATCCCCATTTGGTTGTCTTCAATTGTACCATTCCATCCGTAAAGAATTCAATGCCTGCGCTTTCAATTTTTGTAAAAATTCGTGTAGAAAATACTTCAAGCCCATCATTTACAAAAATTTCAATAGAGGAAACATCAACAAAAATTTGTAGTTTCAATTGTTTTTCATCAAAGTGACATTTTCTCACCGTTCCATATTCATCCCCACATGTACGCCCTGATTTTGAACGATCTAACACAAGTTTTCGATTGATTAAATCGTAATAAAAGACCGTTTCTTCGTTATCACCTTTACGAAGTTTAATCCCGACAACTTGGGCTTCAATTTCGGTAAACTCAGCCGTTAGTTCATAAACAATTCCGTTAATTTTTTCAAAAGAGATTGATTCTTGTTGCAAAAGGTGCGTGACGGTATGCGCTTCTTTTCGCAATTGCTCTAGTTCTTTTATCGGACGTTGCCATAATCTATTCTCCTCCACGATTAATTCACGTGGAATCGTCAAACAATGTGCCCAACCATTTTCATCACTCACACAATCAACACCTGGTAGACCAAACCAACCAACTAAAATCCTTCTTCCACTTGGATCTTGCATCGTTTGAGGAGCGTAAAATTCAAATCCACGATCTAACTCAACAAAACTCCCATGTTTAAATACACCATTCTGCCAATCAATTTCTTCCCCAATCAAATACCCCGATTGAAAAATATTATTATAAAGATCTCCCTGTGATTCCATTCCCTGCGGTGAAAGAATCATGACCCCCTTCCCGTTTTGGGTGAAATAGTCTGGACATTCCCACATAAATCCATTTCCTTTAAATGAGGTTTTCACCTCACCCTTGTAGGTCCATTCCACTAAGTCTTTTGACTGATAATAAACAACAGTTCCTTGATTCCCTTCTAGCTCAGCACCAATAAGACAATAATACATGTCTCCTACTTGAAAGACTTTTGGATCCCTAAAATGCTCGGTTACCTGATAAGGCCTATTTTTAATTACCGGTTCCTCATATTTCATTATCTTCCCTTCTTTGTTCATCACTGCCAAACATTGCGTTGGATACCTAACCCAATCTTTATCACGCGCATTTCCCGTATACATTAAATACAACTGGTGGTCCTTTTCAATGGCCGTTCCTGAAAAGACGCCATGACTATCAAAAGGACGATCAGGTTCTAAGGCGATTCCTTCGTTTCTCCAATGAACTAAATCCTTCGATACTGTATGATACCAGTACTTCACCCCATGAACGGGTCCTAGTGGAAACCATTGATAAAACAAATGGTACTCCCCATTGAAATAACTAAATCCATTTGGATCATTTAATAACCCTGTGACGGGCTGAATATGATACATTTGTCGATACGGGCAATGTTTCACCTGATCAATTAATTTCCCATATTCTTCTTTCGAGACTTCTTCAATTCGTCGATAACGTTGCTCTGTTGTCCACTCCATCTGACACACTCCTTTGCAATCTAACCTTTGACTTTTTTATTAAACATTCGCGCTAACATGAGCGTTGCGATAAATCCAACGACAAATGCGATACCTAAAGTCACCATATATTGAAACATTGATTCTGGACGAATAACGATCACACCAGGTAACCCAGCAGGCCCTGGTGAAACAGATAAGACCTTCATAAAAGTTCCATAAGCCGCTGCTACTGCTGAACCAACTAATGCCCCAATAAACGGATATTTTAACTTCAGATTAACCCCAAAGACTGCCGGCTCAGTAATACCAAGTAACGCTGACACTCCCGATGCCGAAGCTAATCCTTTCATTTTAGTATCGTTTTTCATCAAATACATCACCGCTAACGCCGCTGCTCCTTGGGCGACATTCGAGGCAGCAACGACAGCGAAAGTAGGTGATCCACCTAGTGTCCCAATATTCGCTAAAATCTGAGTTTCTGCTGTAACTAATGAGTGATGCATTCCCGTAATCACTAATAACGGATAAGCTACCCCATAAATAGCCCCTCCAACAGGACCTAAAGAGAAAAATAACCACATGACTGCCTCAGTTAATCCGTCCCCGACGATTCGCATGATAGGACCTATGACGATAAACGTAAGAACAGCCGTTACTAGCACAGCAACTAACGGGGTAATAATATTATCAAACATAGCTGGAACGATTTTTCGTGTTTTACGTTCGACTTTTGCTAACACAAATGCCGACACAATAATTGGTAAAACTGTTCCCTGATACCCCACCTTTGCGATTTCAAATCCAAAAACATTCCAAACAGGTATCGTCTGATCTAATAAAGCTTGTCCATAGCTATAGCCATTTAATAAATCCGGATGAATCATAATTGCCCCAATGACGGCACCTAATACGGGCGTTCCTCCAAAAATCTTTGCCGCTGAAAAACCAATTAAAACAGGTAAAAAAGTAAACGCTGCATTTGAAAATAAATTAATCATCTCTGCCAAGTCTGCCATTTGCGGATACGACTCAATTAAAGACTTCCCTTCGATAAACAAACCTTGTGCAGTTAAGACATTATTTAATCCCATAAGTAATCCCGCCGCAACTAAGGCAGGTAAAATAGGGACAAACACATCGGCTAATGACTTAAGTATTCTCTGAAACACGTTCATTTTTGTCCCTGCTACCTCTTTTAACTCCTCTTTTCCAATCTCTTGAATCCCACTCTGCTTCAGAAACTCTTGATAAACTTGATCTACGATTCCAGTCCCAAGTATTATTTGAAACTGTCCCCCATTATTAAAGGTTCCTTTCACTAAGTCTAACGATTCAATCTGCTCAACATCTATTTTTTGATCCTCACAAACCACAATGCGTAAACGTGTGGCACAACTCGCAACGCGAACAACATTATCTTTCCCCCCGACAAGGAAAAGGATTTGATTCGCAGTTTCTTGATATTTTTGTTGTTTCACTTGACTCCCTCCTCTAGTTCACTCAAAATGAAACGTTTCATTTTTAGTTGAAAAAATATGAAACGTTTCATTTTTCATCTTCAGTATACTACGGGAAAGACCCCCTGTCAATAACAAAATGTAAAACGCTTCCTAACTTTCTTAAAAAGAAAAGGATCCCCTGATTAACAAGCTATCCTTTCGTTGTCTTTCCTTGGAAAAGCTGAACAGGCAATAATACCTCATGGGAAACCTCTCGTTTATTAATTAAGGCGATCACCCCATTAACGCTCATTTTAGCAATTTCTTCAATCGGCTGACAAATCGTTGTAATTTTAATTTCATCCGTTGCTGAAGATTTAATTCCATCAAAACCAATAATCTGAACATCTTCTGGAATCCTCTTCCCATTTCTTGTTACATAGTCTATCACCTGAAAGGCGTAATCATCCGTTACTGCAAATATTCCATCAATCGTTGATGTTTCGATGATCTCTTTTTTCAAAAATAATTCTAAATTTCTCTGAAAAGTTTCATGATGCCCCTGATCATCAAATATCAGATAGGATTTTTGATGTCTTTCGCAATAGTCCACAAAACCTTTTCTCCGATTTCTTGTGGCATTATCTTTCTTTGATCCGTGCCCAATAAAACAAACGGATTGACAACCTACATCGTCTAAATGCTTGGCCGCCAAAGCTCCTCCCGAAAAGTTATCACTACTCACATAGGGAATGTTGTCATTAAAAAAACGATCAATACTAATTAATGGTATATTGTTAGAAATATAGGACTCAATATCACTATAAGTAACCGTAATAATTCCATCCACCTGGTTTTGTTTCGCCATTGTAAAATAGGCAAGTTCTGTTACGTAATCTCCCTCTGAATTACAAAGAATCATTTTATATTGTTTTTCCCTTAAATAACGTTCAATATGAAAAGCTAATTCCCCATAAAATGGATTCCATACTGTTGGAATAATAAGTGCAACAGTATGAGTACGGTTAACTTTTAAACCACGTGCATAAATATTAGGTTCATAATTTAATTCTTTAATAGCTAGCTCAACAGCTTGTTTTGTTTTCGGCTTCACCGCGATATTATTAATTACCTTTGACACTGTTCCAACAGAAACTCCTGCTCGTTTTGCTACCTCTTTAATCGTTGACACGTTAAACTCACCTTTTTCTGACTTTATTATTAATTAGATTATACCATTCCTCACGGACAAACATTCAGAATATGTCATTAAAAAACACCAATCGCTTATAAAAAAACGAATTGGTGTCTTAACTATTTTATCGTCCACAACATTTTTTGTATTTTTTACCACTCTCGCATGGGCATGGTTCATTGCGACCTACTTTTGTCGATTTAACCGGATTAATCATCGGTACAATCATGGGTGCACTCTCTGACTGTTGACTATCTTTTAAGTCGACTTGACGGAATCCTTTGTTTTCCCACGTACGGGCGTGGTTATAGGCATCCGTTAATAATACCATTAATTGTTGACTTGTCTCATATGCACCAATTTCAACCCCACGGTCCTCTAGTAACATAAAGGCATATTTAGGTTGATACTCGTAGGCAAAAGATACGCCAATTGCATCTGTAATCTCATGTGCCTCCTGATCATTATGAACAATATGCTCAAAAATAAACGCTTCTACTTTTTCAAGCTCCTCTGTCCAATCTCCTTGATCCGTTCCGAATTTTAAAACTTCCTCTTTTGTCGGCATATAGTATGGCTTATCTTGATGAAGATCGTATAACTTAACCGCCTCCATCTCTGAATCCATGAGTAATGCGTCGCTCACAAATAAAGGCCCAAACGACTGAACATCCCCTTTAAAGGTTAATTTACAAAACAGCACATTCAAGGCTTCCTCAGGTGTTAACTCTCCCTCTTCGTATTGATTAAAGACAGTTACTAATTGATTAAACTCACACACACCATATAAATTAACAAGGGCCTTCATATAAAGATAAATTAAATCTGCACGGGCTTTAGTCGCCTCTAACGTTGTTAAATCAATGGCTTTGTATGCCTCTTTAACCACTTCAGGCATGACATAGACAACTTCCTTATCTTTCATCACCGGCAAAATGTAACCTAAACGATATAACACCAGAACACATCCACTTAATGTCGCATCTTGTGTTACATACGCTTCGTTTGCTAACATGACAAAATCACTCATCATTAATTCATCAAATCCGCAAAGAATATACTCAAGTCGGTTAGCATCACTAATCGTCTCTTTAATACGCTCGATGAGCCCACCTTTCGCTAAAGCCGAACACCCCTTTAAACCATGGGCATCCACAATTGACTTTAACTGTGTTTTCTTTAATTTATTTAAAATCGTCTCGAAACTTTCTGTATACTCACATTTAATGACATTCGAAACCATTGATTCTTTCACCATATCATTGATATTTTGCATCAGTAATCCCACCTTACAAAAGAAAAGTCAACTCAACTTAGCGAACGTTAAACATCCGCCCTTTTGAGTCGCAAGATTCGTTAGCAATCGCCAACCTCAATCATCATGATTAATGCATGGCACGACGCAACCCAAACGATTCCATTTTTAAAATAAGACATTGACGTCTTAATCATCTCCCGGATTCCTTTGGTTTTGATGGCGCACACCTTACTTCATGACCTTATTTCTTTATACAACTCCAAAACCAAAACATCGACTTGTATTTCTTCATCTATGTTCTGATGATTCATGCCGTGTACAACACTTGATAAACGTGCCAATTATCCATTAAAAAATGAAAACTAATCGTATTATACAAAAAAAAAGACGTTAAATAAATGATTTTGTTGTATTTTTTTGAAATCTTATATCACTTTTTGTAGAATAGCGAACAGATTTTCCATTTATTTCATCATCCCGACGAACATTTATCCAAATCATCTAAAATATAGGAATATCCCCCCTCCCCTAAACGTCATGATTACTAAAACACATGCATATAGTATAGTAATATCACCATAAAAAGGGGGGAATTTTATGGCCGTTTTTTGTTATGTTTTAGTTGCTTATCTAAGCATTTTTATTCATGAACTTGGACACTATACATCAGCCTATCTTTTCGGTATTAAGGCCACAGACGTTATTACGGGAATGGGATTTAAATTCTTCACGTTTAAAACAAAATCCACGACATTCCGATTCAACATTATTCCTGGCGGAGGCGTGACCATCTATCCGCAAAATCAGGAATTAACTCTTTCACGTTTAAAGCAGTTTATCGTCCTAGGTTCTGGAGTCACCTTTAACTATATAGCCGCTGTTTGTGCGACTACACTCTACCTTAAAACATCACCGATTGCTGGATTTTTGGCTTTTAATCAAATGATTATTAATTTTATAAAGACACTCTTTACCCTCTTTTCTATCGATCATTTTTTGGCACCCCATGTTGGAATGGCAGAATCAATTGGAATGATCGCCAATCAATTTACAACGGGACAATTTGTTCTCTTCATTTTTATTTTTATGAATCTTCTTCTTTTCCTGTTTAACTTACTTCCTATTCCTTACTTTGACGGAGGACAGATGATTTCCCTTTATACAGATCCGATTCTTCAAAGAATAGGACTTTCAGAAGCAGTGTTAGAACGCATTAAAATTTTAATTAATCAATTAATCGGAATACTACTTCTCATCGCTGCCTGCTTACCTTTAATCAACGAAGCCTACCACCGTATCATTAAAACATATTTATCAGAACATGACATGATAAAGTGGGCCCTGATCGTCGTTGGGTTCTTATTGATTAAACGACTCATTTCTCCACTTATCTCATCACATAAAAAGAAAAAAAGAGTCTGAGTTTTTTACTCAGACTCTTTTTATGGCCTTAGATAAAATGGGAAGTAAAAAGATTGTAGCTAGAAAAGTGCTCACACCGTTTCCAACCGACGTCTGAAAGCCCAATAATAAGTGTATCCCTAATGCCCTACCTGTCATACCACTTAGGAAAATAAAGGGGAGGTCAATCAGAGTCCCTGATAAAAAGGCACCTAAAAACCCTAAACACGCAACAACATACTCTGACCTTAGCCGCCGGCCAATCAAATGATAGATAATCGCGTAGGTTGGAAAAATAAGCACATACATTAGCGTCCATGGTTGGGCTCCATAAACAAGAACAATGAGTAAACACGCGATTAAGACAGATAAAATAGCTTGTCGTTTGGGCAAAGATACCCCATAAAGTAAAACGGTAAAGTTAAACAGTTCGGCATAGAGGACCAGTGAGCCACAATGATAAATGATAAATAGCAAGGAAGCCAAAGCGGAAATCCTCGCAAGCTCTCTAACCTTCATTTTCGTCCCCAAGCATGGAACTATAGTGGAAAGTCACCTCATCTTTATCAAAAAGAGGAAGTTGATCAGCACTAGGTGCCTGACCAAGAGGCATGACGATTCCCCGCTCTTTTGACTCATATTGATAAAGCCAAAAAGGCCCCGAAGGACCATTGTCTTTCGCACTCAAACCCAAAATTCCTGTAATATATAGTCCGTATTTAGATTCCTCGGCCTCTAACTGTAATGCTTCATGATTTTCTCTTAAAAATTCACCCAGGGAACTTGCATTTGTCTTAAAAACTTGATGATCAAGTAAAACCGATGAGGTTTGTTCATCTATTACCGTGAGAACAAGCTCCTTTTCTTCTTGTTCACCATAAGTTGGCGAGAAGGTATAAGTCAACGTAACCCCGATCACGATAACCACGAAAGCGATAAGTATCTTTTTGAAGTTCAACACAGTCACATCCTCTCCTAAAAAAACATTTGACCCTAAACTCCCTTATTATAGCGGAACAATGAAATATACACAATAATAAATACTTTTTTCAATCAAACTGTATGTTTATTGAAAAAGTGAACCATACTAAAGTTGGTACACTTTCATATTTTTCACTGTGTCACCGGGCGATGAGGCGCTTGTGTTGACGATGAAATGCTTCCTTCAAAAAAACACTGATGGGATTTTCAGTGTTTTTTTCTATTCCTCTTTAAAGTATTGATCCAGACGAACATCATAGACAACACACACCCATTGTCCTTTATCCTGATACGTGTAACTCACCCGTTTAAATTGATAATCCTTCCATTTTTTCTTTGATAAATTTGACGTTGTTAATAGGGAGCTTTGTTGATTCCCTCCAATTTCTAATGGATGATAAAGGGTATGGGTCTCACCTAAATCGTCCTCAAATGTATACATTATATTTTGAATCGCATGTGAAGAATTATTCTTTAAATACGTTTGAAGCTTAACCCCTGCCCCTTCAGGTGCAAACGTTGGATCAACAAATTCAATATCGTCAACTTTTACCTTAGGGTTAATCGTCTCGCGTTCAGTGGATTCACTATACGTATAAAAATCGCGTCCGACATCATACGTCACTACCGTCTCTTGATTCTCCTCATCAATCATTTTAATAGTAAAGCGAGTCTTTTTTAAATCTTTCAATTTTAGACTCTGCGGCCCAACGCAGCGAATCCATCCGCTCGTATCCCCAGGTTTTAACGTATCCTGGGTCACAATGGTCGTATGTTGCCCATCTTTTAGTTCAACCTCAATGGTCACACCTTGAACCGTGTGTTTTGAACGATTTTTTATTTTTGCTTGATAAACGGCTACCTCGCTTCCTTCTTCTCGTTCAAGTGATACATCAACTAGTTCAATTTCTTCAATCTGAATATAATGACGATTCGCCTTCCCGTCCTCTGCCTCCATCTCACATCCAAACAAAACCAAGATTAACATACATGCGAACGTAAGATATATCCATTTGAGTTTCATCCCTTTTCACCCCTTTTTAGCCTTTACTATTAAAATGACCCTAAATCTTTTTTTTATACTCACCACAAATATAAAAAGGTAGGAACATCGGTTCCTACCTTTTTATAACAAATGCTTTCCTAATCCACTATTATATAAATGATACCACTGCTCTTTAGTTAACGAGATACGTGTTGCCTCACAAGCAGCCTTTATACGCGATGGGGTCTTTGTTCCCACAATCGGCTGAATATGAGCCGGATGGCGAAGTAACCAGGCAATCATAATAGCCTCAAAACTAACCTCGTATTCCTTTGCATAACGTTCAATCGTTTGAACTAATGTAGGATACACTTCTCTCCCTTCCTTCGTTGCTAATTGCCCACCTGCAAGGGGAGACCAAGCTTGAATCGTTAATTGATTCAAACGGCAATATTCAAAGGTTCCATCATTTCGATAATTTCCGGGATTCACTGCACAATTTACGTTTAATCCCTCGTCAATAAGTTGAGACTGAACTAACGAAAGTTCTAATTGATTCGTCACAAGCGGATCACTTAAATACGATTGTAATAAAGCTATCTGGGCTGCATTATGGTTACTCACCCCAAAATAACGGACCTTTTGTTGTTCCTTTAAATCACGAAATGCTCTCGCTACCTCCTCAGGTTCAACTAAGGCGTCGGGACGATGAAGTAATAACGTATCTAAATAATCCGTTTTCAAACGTTTTAAAATACCATCAACCGACTTCATAATATAAGCATAACTTAAATCATAGTGGGGAGCAGAGCCCATAAATAAGTCATCCGCCAATCGAATCCCACACTTAGATTGAATATAAATTGACTCTCGGTCCACAAGATTAGCCTCCCAAATCGCAGAAAAGGCGCTTTCCGATTTGCCATTTTTATAAATATCCGCATGGTCAAAAAAATTAATTCCTTGCTCAAGTGCTGCCTCTACCGCTTTAACAGCTGTTATTTCGTCTTCTTTTGTCATCCCTTCACTCTTATTCCAAGATCCCCCTAGTCCCATACAACCGAGGGCAATTTGAGATACCATTTGGTCACTCATTCCTAGTTTAAATTTTTCCACGTCTCATTCCCCAATTCTTTCTCTATTTTTATTTCATCTGCTCTCCTCATCATTCACCATGATATGATTCTTCTGTCGCCCCTTCATGATGTTCCTGAACGGATGGTTCCTGTTGTTCCTGATTTTGATTCAATTGATTTAGCATAGAATCTGATTTATACGGAACACGTCCCGACGGAATCAATTGAGAAGCTGGTCCCACGTGATGATCTTGATCATCAAAAAAGATATGAGCATTAAAGGCCTTCAATACTTTATCCTTTGCAACCCCTCCTAGGAAGAACATCTCATCAACCTTACATCCCCATTTACGTAACGTTAAAATAACGCGTTTATGCGCTGGAGAATTTCTAGCCGTAACAATCGCGATTTTGACAAGCGTATCTTCTTTTTCTTTTATTTTCGATAATGTTTTTAAAAGTTTGGCGAATGGCCCTTCATTCATTGCATTTTCCGCATTTTCATTTTCATTTTCATAAAAGGCCTCCAATCCCTTTTGCTTATAAATTAACTCCGATTCATCCGAGAAAACAACAGCATCTGCATCGAATGCAATACGGATTTCTTTTTGATTAGGGTGGTAATCTCTTGGAGTATCATAAACAAGTGCTGCTGCAACCCCCTGATCAATGGCATCTTGAACTTCCTTTTCATTTCGTGATAAAAACAGATCAATATTAAAAGCTCCTAAATAAGGATGTTTTGCCTCACCCCCAGTAAATGCCCCACGTACAATATCTAACTTATACTCTGCAATACTATTAAATACTCTTAAGGCAGTTTCCGGACTATTACTTGATAAAATAATCACCTCAACGATAGGCTCTTCGAATTTCTCATTTAAACCTAGTAACGCCTCCACCAATGGAAAGGCCGTTCCTTTAGCTAAAACAGTATTCTCATTCTCTATTTGATAACGCGTATAGGCCTCAATTCCTTCTTTTTCAAAAATCGTATTTTCATATTCTAAATCAAATAATGCTCGACTTGAAATTGCCACAACTAACTTGTCACTTAAATCATACGCCATCTCAATCACCTCTTTTTACATTTTATGGGATAACCACTTAACCTTATTATAGCGATTTCTTTTTACTTTATCAACTCATGCTAAAAGGCAATATTTAAAATACACTCTGCATTAGGGAGAGGTTTGAGCGCCTCTTGAGAGCAGGCGGAAAAATAAACCGTCGGCGAATAGAGTTCAATTAAATCCTCTCCCTTTCCTGATGCGATAAAACACATCGCATTAATCTTACAATTTGATTCTTTAAAAAGTTCTAGCACCAGTCGGTCAACACTACACGTGCGTGTCGTCATTAATTCAACCGATATCGGATACTTTTGTTGCTGTAAATATCCAATGAGAGGCAACCACTTTCCAAGGCCCGGATACGTTATCTCATCTAAAAATAACCGATGATCAAAAATAAAACTTAAGGTTTCCTTATATCCCTGTCTCGTCAAAAGTCCAGAAAGAATTCCGCTTTCTTTCATCTGCCTAATACCTTTTTCATCAAATGACAAATAAACCTCAACTTCAAGCGCGTGTAAATATGAAACCGTCGACTCCCCCCCGGTAAAAATAAGCTGATTAATATTTAACCCGTAATAAGATAAACTGTCAAAAACGATAGAGGAAATGGATGGATCGTGCATGGAGAAGACAAACAATTCAACAACTTGATGATTTAACCCCATCAACCGCTGACAAAAAGGCAATAAAAGGCCTGGATTATAACAATTGTGTTCATTAATCTGCATCTCAAAAATAGCATCTAAATCTACGCCAATATTCAATCTCTCCATCTATTTTCGCTCCTCTAAACTATGTATCATAGTATATGATAGCCCCTCTCTCCTTTAGAACATCCATTTAAAAATATCTGTCATGGCTAAGCATTTAACCTTACTTTCGCGAGTGACTAGCAGTTTTGTGAAAAAAACTCATGACGGCTACTACAATATAAAAAAGCCTAAGACGTTTTATAACTCTAGAATAAATCGCCTTAGACTCATGAAAAATTTTAATGACGTTTACAATCTCTATTATTGTTCAAATGTTTCACAACTTGCTGTTACTTCGTTAATTTGAACATCATGCGCATGACATTTATGCTTTTCATTATGTTTGCATTGGCATGCTCCGCATTTAATATTAGTTACGCCTGCTTTTTTAGGTGCTGCATTAAATTCCATTGCAAATTCAGCATCTGCTCTTAAATCTTGATCGGCAAAACTTTTACACATCGTTTCATCCGTTGTCACCGCGTGTGCGCCGCGTACATTTACCACACCCGCATAACAGTTTCCGTGATTATCATTATGTACACAATTATGTGCTCCACATTTAATTGCCATGTTAAAACCTCCCATTTAAATAAATAACCTCACGTACATTATAATCTGTACCCTTTGTCAAGGACAAAGAAAAAAACCTAAGCAACTTGAAGCTGATTTCTGTATCCTACAGGAGTCAGCTTTTTTAAATTCCATTGATATCTAAAGTTGTTATGATAATCTATATATTCTTCAATTTCAATGAGTAAATCATCAAATGTCAGTTGATTGGTTATATCTGCTTCATCTTTTAGATGCCCAAAAAATGATTCTTGTGGAGCGTTATCCCAACAATTCCCCTTCCTAGACATTGATTGTTGAATTCCTAATTCCTTTAATTGATTCGAAAATTGCGGACTCGTATAATGCACGCCCTGATCGGAGTGAATAATCGTTTCCTTCGTTAATTGGACAGTCGGATTTTCTTGAAGTTGGTTCAGTGTTTGGAGAACAAAATCTATCTTTAAATGCTCACTTAATTGAAAAGCTAAAACTTCATTTGTTGCACTATCTAAGATGGTCGAGAGATAGGCAGTCTGACCCTTTCCATATTTTAAATAAGTGATATCGGTTAATAGAACTTTATAAGGTTCTAATGGCCTAAATTGACGATTAACAAGATTTGGACAGACACGATGTGCTTGTGTCGCTTTAGCGAGTTTACGATAGGGATTGCTTCGACGAACTTGACTCAATAGTCCATACTTTTTCATGATTCGATGAATAGATTTTAGGTTAAAGATAATGTTGAATTCCCCTTTAAGAACCATCGCTACTTGGCGAATTCCCTTGTTTTTTCGTCCCTTAAAACAAATGGCCTTTTGAATAACTTCTAAACGATGTTGTTCCTCCTTTAATCGCTTTAAACGAGCTTCTTCAGCACATAACGAAAAATAACGATAATAACCTGATCTTGAAACACCAAGACTATCGCATAAATGAGAAATTAAAGATTTAAATTTAGTTGATGTCTGATTCACTACTTGATGAATCATTTGAAACTTTACTTCTTTAGAGACTATTCGAGCATTTTTCTCATGAGTCTCAACTTTTTTAATAATTCGTTCTCAATCTTTAAAACTTCTAATTCAGCCTGCGTGCGTAATAATTGTTCTTCTAGCGTTAACTCTCGTTTTAGGGACCTTCCAGAATTCTTAGTACGACTATCATCCAATCCTAATGGGCCCTGGGTTTTAAAGGCTTGTTTCCAACGTTTAGCTGCAGAATTCACACGCTGCATGCCAAGCACCGTAACATTAAATCCATAGTATTCGAATATCTCTCGCGGAAACTTTCCTTTCTCGCTCATCATAATAAAGTTCTCCTTAAATTCTTTCGTATAAGTAATCCCTTTTTCAGATACTGACTTAACATATTCGTTTTGTTTGAGTTGTTCAATCTCTTGTGGTGTAAATAACTTCTTGCTCATTTAAAATCCTCCTAAAATCTAATAGTTAATATTATAACAAAAAGGCCCTAGAAGGTAGACTTTTTTTATTTGTCTACTCTCTAGGGTACATTTTATTATATTCCCTTTTTTTAAACTTTTTATTCTTTGAAGTCTCTATATATTCGACAAAAACCTGTTTTATTTTCAAAAGCATAGCCCTTTTCAAACCTGCCATGAAATGCTAAAATAGACTCACTTTTATGAATTTAAACCATGAAGTAGGTACTGTAGGTTAGTAGGTTTAAAGAAGGATAAAAGACAAAAGGAGTGACATGAAAAAAAATGTCAAGTAGAATGGTAGGAGGTTTTATTATGAGTCAAGAAACAATATCGCAACAGCGAGATGGTTTTAGTTCACGTTTTGGATTAATTGCCGCCGCTGCAGGGTCTGCAGTAGGACTAGGTAACATTTGGAAGTTCCCTTATATCGTCGGGGAAAATGGGGGATCTGCTTTTATTCTCATTTATTTAATTTCTATTCTCGGCGTGGGGCTTCCTGTATTATTAGCAGAATTTATTATTGGGCGACGCGGTGGAGCAAATGCTGTGCGTTCGTTTAAAAAATTAGCGCCAAATACAAAATGGCCCATTATTGGATGGCTTGGTATCATTGCCGCATTTATGATTCTGGGATTTTACACCGTTATTGCAGGATACACGATTCACTATATTTTATTAAGCCTAACAAACGCTTTTTCGGGCATGTCTTCTGAGCAAATTACCCAAACTTTTCATCAATTCTCATCAGGACATGCGCCTATTATTTATACGATTATATTCACTCTCTTAGCAGTTTTCGTTCTATTCGGTGGAATTAAAGATGGTATTGAAAAATATACTAAAATCTTAATGCCAGGACTAGTTGGGATCATTATTTTACTTGTGGTGAGAGCTATTACACTTCCCGGTGCAGCTGAAGGATTAAAATTTTTATTTAAACCTGACTTTAGCGAAATGTCAATGAACTCTATTTTAGATGCACTCGGTCATTCATTCTTCTCTTTAAGCGTCGGGATGGGAACGATGTTAACTTATGGATCTTACATTAGTAAGAAGGAAAACTTATCAACGGTGACTTGCTCCATAGCCGTGGCCGATACAATGATTGCTCTACTCGCAGGGGTAGCTATTTTCCCTGCTGTCTTCGCATTTGGAATTGACCCAACGGCTGGACCAGGTCTTGTATTCATCACATTACCAAATGTCTTCTTACAAATGCCAGGTGGAAATATCTTTGGGGCCCTCTTCTTCTTACTCTTATTTATCGCCGCTTTAACCTCTGTTGTTTCCATCTTTGAAGTTATTATTACGTACGTGACCGAAGAGCTAAACGTTAATCGCCATAAGGCCTTAAAATTAACTAGTATTGCCGTCATTATTATCGCAATCTTCTGCTCTTTATCACAGACGCCAAACACAGCCCTTTCTTTTAATGGAAATACATTATTTGATTGGATGGATTTATTATCGGCTAATGTGATTCTACCGATTGGAGGGTTACTCATCATTTGTTTCCTTGGATTTATCATGAAAAAAGATGAAATAGCCGATGAATTACAACAAGGTGCTTGCTCCATTAAAACAACGATGATTTATTTAACAATCACTAAGTTTATTGCACCTCTTGCGATTGCTATCGTATTCTTAACAGGAATCCAAGCCCTCTTTTAATAAAAAGCAAATTTATGCGGTATGAAGTCTCTATTCAGCGGGACTCATACCGTATTTATTTTGAATGCGTTTGATATTATAAGAGGTTGTAACTTAGGCTTAGGTAAAACACAGGATAAGTGATAGTTACGCCTAATACGACGACTGCATTTATGATTAACAATCCATCCGTATTTGTTAAGTAATGCCTGTTTAATTCTTCTTACACCCTAGATCCCATTCGAATCATTAAACACGGCTAAAATTAGACGATAAAGCTCCTCGTCACGATCAACACGGGGTGTAGCATATCTTTTTAAGCAAGTATAATAGCCTGATGACGAAACAAAGGTTAAGCTAAATAAGACGGCTAAGGGAAAGTTCTTTGGCATGCTCATGAATAAATTCAAATTTATCTTGTGTCCTTAGCCCCCCCCTTTTTTTTCTCTTGATTGACTTTTTTAATAATAAATGGTGTTCACGTAAATATTCCACTTCTTTTTCAAAGATCCTCAGTTTTGTTTTAGGACGCCCTGTGGCCTTTTTGCCTCGTTAGTCAATGAAAGCCAGTTCACCTTGATCCTAATAAACTTTCGCCCAAACATAAATACGCTTTGGATCTTGGATTTTCAATTGTTCACAAATAAAGTTTAACGGCATGAAGTTTTAATTCCTTGGAATAAGTAAAGTGGCGATTAATCTTGTTGGCTTGCATAAGAAAAAGTACCTCCGTAGTAGACCCAAAAGCGATTCTATCATCATTGATAGTGTCGCTTTTATTTTTTTGTCTACGATGAAGGTACTAGACCCTATCTCTTCTTCATTCCTTTTAAAAGTGCCCCTTTTTTGAGGTGTTTGACTACCTATAAAAAGAAGAAGGTGTTGTAAAACTAGCCCCCAACTCTTCTTTACCATTGATTATTTTGAGACTTTTAAGTCGTGATTCAGACAAAGTTGACGGACAAAACTTTTCAATTGTTCATCATACTCTTCAACCATCCGCTCTCCTACTGCCTCTAGCGCCAAGATATTTTTTATACTTACATCATCCATGGCATGGCTCACTCCAAAACTTCCTAAATTCGGTTCAATTCGAACATATTGACTTCGAATATGATGGCGTTGATAAAGTTGTACCAATTGATGATCGACCGTTTGTGACCCTACTGAGCCATAAATATGAATTAGCGGAACAATCCAACCGACTTTTCCCCATCTTTTAGAATGCTGATACTGATAAGTTTGATCCCTTGCCCCTGTCCCAAGAGATAGAATCATAATATCATCTGTATCGGAATATCCTTCAAATTTACACGCCTCAATATACGCACATAATGTTGGGTTATTCGCAACCAATCCCCCATCTATAAACGTGTGTGAATGATGATGGACAGGATTTAAGACATTTTTAACCGGAAAATAAGTTGGGGCAGCTGTTGAGGCCCGAATAACATCTTTAACAAGTAAATCACGGCTCTTATCTTTAATAGCTGTTACTTGATTGAAAAATACCGCCTTCCCGCTTTCAATATCATAACTCGGGATTAAACACGGTTTTAATAGCTCTGATAGCTTTAAATCACCTATATATTCGGTAAGGATGTCTTCTAACCGGTTCTCTTTATATAACGGATTTAGCAGGCCAAAGTAGTCAAAAAACTTTGTTTTCCAAGAACGTTGAAATAATTTGGCCCCTTCATTTAAATATAAATCTAACGCTTGCTGGGCTGTATATTTGGCCATCTTCCTCTCACTATCACTTGGGCATAAATAGAGCCCTGTTAAAATACTCCCTGTACTTGTTCCCGCGATTAAATCGAAATAATCACTAATTCTTGCTTGAGGATTTCGACTGTACTCCTGCAACAACTTCTCCAATCTTACTAAAATTTTTGCAGGAATGATTCCGCGGATTCCTCCCCCATCAATCGATAAAATACAGATTTTCTTTTTCACGTAAACTCCCCCTTTTCACATCAGATTTAGCCTACTATTAACTATATGCATTAAAACAAAAAAATACAGTTTTCTCCGTCTATATATACAAAATTGCCATTTGCATCTTATTCAGATACCTAAAAACTACGTTTTTCCCGCTTAAATCATAAAAATCAAACCCATAGAAGCCACACCACTATGCGTGTCGTTCCTATGGGTTTGATAAGACTCCCCTCCTAAATAGACGAGATGAATGATCGGGTTCATTTATAAAATATCTGGCAAGAACTCAATATAAAAATCGTTGAACTCTTCCGCCAATGAAACCTCCAACAAATCTTGGACTTTTGAATAGAGTGTAACAGATATAAATTCATCCATCGGTAAAATATAAATTGAAATCCACACTTTTCTTCCCGTACGAACTACATCATAGGTTGCTTCTTCTAATCCATAATACGTTAAAATAGGTTCACATTTTTCCTTGATAATCCTCATTGTTTCCTCTTCCGGGGCCATTAAGAAAATATCTCTCATAGCTGTTACAACGGCACGGATAGGTAGGGGTAATACAAAAAATGATAAAAAAATGGCAATCACCTGATCTAAATAGGGAAGCATGCGCTCAAGCCATGGATGATGAATTAACGCTGGCAAGAAAAAAGCAAGGGCCATTCCAAAACTAGCCACCGCATCAATCGTCCACTCCATAATTTCTGTTCTTAAAATTGGCGAATTCGCCAAACGATTCATCCTTCTTAAAATTAACATCACGGCTCCTCCAAGAACCGTCGCAAATAACTCAAAGTAGGCAATCGGTAAAAATTGAACATCTCGTCCGCCGTGAAACATAATCTGAACATTATTTACGATTAATGCAACGGTTACCGAAACAAGAACAAATCCCTTAATCGCAATAAATAATGACTCAACTTGAGAATAACCATACGGCTGTTTTTCACTCACTGGTTTATAAAGAAGCGGAACTAATTTTAATGAAAATAAAATCATAACAAGCTCCGACGTATCATAAACCGAATCCATTAAAACAGCCTGAGACTTTGATAAAATAGCGACTAAGAGCTCAACTAGTACAAATAAAATACCCGCTCCTAAAGAAATCTTTAATGCAACCTGTTCTTTTTTCTCTTCTAGGCGTCTATTCATTTCTTTCACAACTTTCCTTTTCTACAATCTATATTGAATTATACTCGCCTCATCAAGAAAATTTGATTTTTTCTTTTTTCTATTTTAAAACAAAAATAGACAATACGACCTCTAAGTTATCCTCGATTTCTATGGTTATGATTGAACCGCTTAGAGATCTTCAATTTAAAGCTATTTCCGTGAATATGAAAACGCAAAAAAGGCGTCCCTGAGGACACCTTTCATGATATAAATTGGTGCGGGTAACAGGAGTCGAACCTGCACACCGAGGGTACTAGAGCCTAAATCTAGCGCGTCTGCCAATTCCGCCATACCCGCCATTCACTTACATTTTTATTATACCAAATTTGAGGTAAAAATCAACCCTGAAACTGCTATTTTTTCTTTAAATTTTCTTTTAAATAACTTAGGGGAAATAGCCCCTAAGTTATTAACCCCCGATCTAGTTTTTCAATTTGATCTAAAATAGGTTGTAACGCCTTTTCCTGATTGCGATAAAAAACACTTCCGCGAAGGTGTATAAATGTCCATCCGGCTCTTTCAAGAACACGTTGACGTTCCATCTCCTGTTCAATCTTTTCAACGCCATAGAACGTATCGCCATCACACTCGATCGCTAATCTGTAACGTCCACTCTCAATCACAAGGTCCATCTGATATTTTCCAATAGATACTTTAGATTTAACAGCATAACCGTAAGACTCTAACGCCTTTTTCACATCACACTCTAACATCGTCTCGCACTCGCGACTCACTAATTCATACATAGGTTTCGGATGCTGACAATACGCTAATAATTCATATCTTAAATCCTCAGATGACAACTGGCTCAATGTTACCGAATGATACAGTCGCATTTGAGAACGGGCTCGACTTGCCGCAACATTGAATCGTTGCGTATACATTTTCTTATTTAATGCGTTATATCTCATATTGGGTGCGATAACAAGCGATAAAAACATCACGTCACGCTCATCCCCCTGAAATGAATAAGCATCACCACAAATAATTTGACGTTCAACCATTACCTTCTCGCCAATTGCGTCTAACAGTAACCGCTGAATTAACTTAGCCTGTTCCCCTCCTAATAACGAAATAACCCCGATACTCTTACCTTCATAATTCTTATTTTCAACACAAGACTTAATATCTTCAACAATACGGATGGCCTCGTTAAGATTCGTCTTTCGCTCATCACGCGCACCATTCTCAACGTAAATAGACATGACAGGTTGCCCGATCCGCTCTGATAACTCAGGTAACTTTAATGGAATCATCTCATTAAAATAGGCGAGCTTATTTGAAAAACCTATGATTTCAGGAACACAACGAAAATGTTCCTTTAACATCAACTTCCCTTTACTTGAAAAAACTCGACATGCAATATCATAAAGTGATGTTTTCAAATCATATGTATTGCCATTTTCAATATTATATAAATAACGATCCATTAAACTTTTAACTGAGGCATCCGAAATTCCAGGCATCACGGGACTAATCTGTTGATCGTCTCCGACAATAACCACACGCTTCCCACGCATTAATAGCGGTAAGCTCAACACATTACATTGGCTACTTTCATCAATAATTACGACATCAAATAACTCCGGATTCACCTTGAAGTTTTCAATGGCCTCCTTAGCGGGCATGATCCAAACCGGAATTGCACTTTGACACTTTTCCATTTCAAGCCTTGCCTCTCTCCTAAACTTTTGAGCTTGGCGCCCCGTTCCCTTTCCAATACGATTCATGACTTGCATCCATGTTTGCAGAGCACGATCTTCCTCTAGGGTAACCCGATTTAAAAGATTATTCCACGTCATCTTAAAAATTAATTGCTTTATAAGGGATGTTTCCTCTTTTTCAAGCATCCTAAGTTTTGTTTCTAACTCACCGCTTTTCCAATCCTCTAGTGAGTCTAAAAAGGTAACCAATTTAGCATAATCAATCATTTCTTGAAGGGTTCCAGGTAGCGGTTCTTTCACCCCTATTTTCATCGTAATTTCCGTTGCAAAAAGAGGCATTGTCCCTTTTAATACATTCAACAACTCATAAAAGTGTTGGTATTGTTCTTTCATCTGATTCAAAAATTGAATCGTTGCAATTTTCTCCGAAAATAAGGCCAAATCTTTATTAACAAGTGCATCATAAATTTCCTGACCAATCGAGTGAATCTGTTCACCGATTAAAAGTGGCTTATATTTATTTAATAATACTTGATACACATCCTGCCATCCCTTTTGTCTCATTTTATTTTTGGTCAGTTCAATAGAGTAGGAAAGCGCCTTTAAATCAGATAAATTATCATAACCAATATCCTTATATCCCGAAATAATAGGGCTTAAAAAAGCATTTAATTGCTTAATTTCCGCTAGACATTCCATAATAATCCCAAACTGTTTCATTTTTTGATTATGCGCGAAAAGGACCTGGGTTTCATTCCCCTCGATATAATCACCGCCATTTGGGGCCATATTTTTATTCCATATTTTCGAGAATTTGAGTAATAACTCACTTTTTTGTCGCCAAGCCTCTATCCGGTTTAATTCATCTAAGGTTGAAATTTTATGTCCATTAATGCGCGTATTCTCATAAAAAGCACGAACATCTGAATTAAATGTTAAATAAAGGCCGCCAATTCCTTTACCTGACTGAAGTCTTTCCTTCAATGACGTCATCATTTGATCATATTTAGGATGATCATAATAATTACACTCAATAATATCACTAACTAAAAGCACCTCAATCTCATTTAACCGATTCATAATATCCTTTAATCGATTAAAAACGGTCTCCCAAATAAGTGAACGTTCCTCATTGAGTAAACATTCTTCTAAAATCCTTTGTTCTAGCGGATCCCTTAATTTATCAATCTTTTGACACAGTGGTTCGAGTTGCTGACTCAATGCTTCAATAAATGTTCGATTTTCTTCAAGTTCGTACAGCTTCGGCATGAGTTTTAGCTCTTCAATCCGTGTCAAATATCCCCTTTCCTCGTTTAATAGTTTACGATACTCCTCTAGACTCATTAAACGATTGAGGGCGGGTAACTTGAGATGGGCCACGTCTTGATGATGCTTAGGCAATGATCCCTTTAATTCCCATAAAGTGATAAACTGGTCCTCACTTAAAGGGACGGGCGCCTCCATGTCAACCTTATCCTTAATCCAGCCTAAACGTTCGTAGTGAGCCGCAACCATTTGGGCAAATTCATACGGTTGACAGAGCTTATCCTTCCACATCTGACCTTTAGCATCTAACTCTTTAAAACGAACCAGATTACCTTTAGTCAAACTCATTTGACGACGAACCATGTCTAATTGGCGACTTAAAACTTGAATCTCTTTTTCCAATAATTTGGTATCATAGGTAGCTAATCCATCAGAAATTGTTCGTATAGATTGTTCAATTTGGGCTAATGATTGCCGATCTCCCCCTAAAAAAGACACGCATAAAGGTTGAATTTCCTCCGGTAACTTTTCAAGAAGAACACGAAGCGCCTTATCCTTTTCACTCGTTACTAACACACGTTTTCCATGCGCTAACAAATGAGAAATTAAATTAACAATCGTATGGCTTTTCCCCGTACCCGGTGGTCCCTGTACAGTCAAGGCAATATTATTAGCGAGCCTTCTTGCCACATCCTTTTGCTCCTCATTCGCAGGTAAGGGAAATAATAATTGCTCACACGTTTTCTTCCACTCCCGCGCCTCAGAATCAGTCTGCTTCAATCCATCTACATCGATAATCGCTTGAAGCGGCTTTGGAATCATCCCGCCCTCACTGATATACTCAATCGTTGACTGTAAATCTTCCTTGAGCAACACCTCTGACCGCTTTCTTACAACTATCATGCTCTGTTGCCTAATCATCGGAAACTTACTTACCAATGGCGCTTCATCAGCTGACAAATAAGCACCACTTGGATGCATATAATGAACCAATTGCCTCAAAATTCCCTCCGTTGTCTCCGAATCAAAGGGAGAAATAAACTGATCCAAAATACTTTCCTTTAATTGCATAATCTCCTGTTGGTTAGAAAACTCAACCCCTGCTAAAACTTCTAAATCCAGTTGATAACCGCGGGTACCTGGCAATAATTTAGCGACACCATTTTCAGCATCAAAATCAAGTTCTAGCCTCATTACAAGCATCGGGTGATGAATCGGTTGCTTTAACTGATAAGTTAACATCCCAATTCCCATCATTATTTCAAAGGAATGCTCCTCTGATTTCATCATTTGTCTTAATTGAAAAAAGTAATCATAAAGCTTTTGTACCTGACGTTTTTTCTTCTGAACAAGTGACCATTGACTCCATTTACTAATCCAAGCCTCATAATCAATTAGCAACTGTCTCATCGTCGACTCCGCTCCCTCAAGGCGTAAAAAAAGCTCATTTTTTTCAATTGTCGGCGCAAAAAAATCTAGCAATAAACGTTCCCAATCTGTTAAATTTACAAAGTTTAAATCAATTTTTTTTGCCTTTTCTTCTAATTGATTAAGTTGCTGCATCATAATTATATTAAGTTCATTAACCTCACAAACAGAACTTCCATCTTTAGTGTAATCAAATTTTAATAACGATAATACCTGTCCTATTTTATCGTCAAAAGAAGGATAATCATTTTTAAAAACTTGTTGGTGCACCTCTAGATAGGCCCGAGAATCAACACCAGCTCCTCCTAGAAAGCATCCTTCACCAACAGGCAACTCTTCTAACATCCATGTTTTTTCATACATTTTAATCTCACGAATCGGTTGATTCGTTAAATGACGGAGTGCTAATAAATACTCAAATAACTGCTTTACCTTCTTGTTCAAACCCTTCACTCCCTTAATTCACACTTTTTTTCATTATATCACATAAACTAACAATCTCCGTCCTATTATAGGATTACATATTCCGACAAAATAAACAAAAGATGTCTATAAACACTAGACATCCCCTAAAATAATTGGAATTTCTACCAATTCCGTATTTGATTTTTCCTCCCCTGTTAAAGAAAGACGACTGCCTCCGATTAGAACCACAATTAAGAAAAAGAAGATTAAAATTAAAAACATCAAAAAATGTAATCGGCGATGCATCGGATGGTCTATAGGTGGAGTTTCCTTTGATAAATAACCCGTTGTAACTCCCGCCTCTTTTAATACTTCTTTACTGAATTCCTGATCATGATGACATTCATCACAGTTAATAGGAGCACTATCATTTTCATTCATAATAATCCCTCCTTTACTAGTTATTATATTGACTTTTTTTCTATTTGACACAAAAAAAGAACTTATGTCTTAAACAGTTTTCATGTTTGACATAAGTTCTTTCATTCAAAACTTTACTTTGCAACACTTCCTGCTATATTTAAAACATCCCAAGTTCTTGAAAATGGTGGTGCATAGCATAAATCTAACATTGCCAATTGGTCTGTCGTTAAACGTGCAACAATAGCCGTTGCCAAAACATTAACACGTTGAACAGCATCTTTGCGTCCAACAACCTGTCCCCCTAAAATAACTTTCGTATGAGCATCATAAATTAACTTAACAGATATTTTAGATTGTCCAGGATAGTATGAGGTTTGGTTCATATCAGTAATAAAGACAGAGCGATAATCAATTCCTAAATCTTGCACTTCTTTTTCAGATAATCCTGTGCGTCCCGCCTCTAAACTTAAGACCTTCAAACAAGCAGAGGCCAAAGATCCGTTAAACTTCTTATGAGCCCCAGCTAAATTTTCACCAATAATACGTCCCATCTTATTAGCACCAGTTGCTAAAGGAATATATGCAGGATCCTTCTTTAAACGATGAGAAATAGTTGCACAATCTCCTGCGGCATAAATGCCCTGTACTGAAGTACGCCCTTCCTCATCAATAATAATTGCCCCATTTGCCGTCATCTCAAGGCCACTATCCTTTAAAAAGGTTGTATTAGGACGAACACCCGTTGTTAAAACAACTAAATCAATATCAAATATTCCATCAGTTGACACAACTTTTTGCACCTGAGTGTCGCCGATTAACTCAGTAACCGTATTATTCAAGTGTAAGTGAACGCCTTGCTGTCTTAATTCTTCTTCTAAAATATCTGTAACTTCCTTATCAAATGTATCAACAAGTACGCGGTCATTTAATTGAAATACGTGTATCTCTTTCCCGTATTGCTTAGCTGCCTCAACAACCTCTAAACCAATAAATCCTGCCCCAACAATCGCAATACGTTTTAAAGCCTCATTAGCCATCATATTTTTTAAAGCTAGACCATCTTCCATACTTTTTAAGGTGAAAACATTCCCTACATGAACATTTTTTATCGGAGGAATAATAGCGCTCGCACCTGTTGCAATCATCAATTGATCATAATGATCTGTAAAGATCTCTTCAGTTAATAAATTTTTAACCGATACCGTTTGATTCATCGTATTAATAGACAAAACCTCATGTTCTGTATTAACCGAAATACCTGAAGCATTAAACTGTTCTGCTGTTCGAGCAATCATCTTATTTGAATCCTCAAAAAAGTTTCCAACAAAATAAGGTAATCCGCAAGCCCCAAACGAAACATGCTTAGATTTTTCATACACAACAACGTCGGCTTCCTTATTCGCACGTTTTAACTTTGCAGCCGCGCTCATCCCAGCAGCAACACCACCGATTATAATCACTTTCATAATAAACCTCCCTGAATCAATATCACTGGCAGTTCAACTATTATATATGATTTTTAATAAAAAAAACACCCCGAAGGATGTTAAAATCATATTGGAGCGGGTGAAGAGAATCGAACTCTCACAGTCAGCTTGGAAGGCTGAAGTTCTACCATTAAACTACACCCGCATACTGGGGCGACTGATGGGAATCGAACCCACGAATGTCGGAGCCACAATCCGATGCGTTAACCACTTCGCCACAATCGCCATGGCAGGGGTGACAGGAATCGAACCCACACTAACGGTTTTGGAGACCGCTGTTCTACCGTTAAACTACACCCCTATTATTTAAATATGGTGCCGGAAGCAGGACTTGAACCCGCAACCTACTGATTACAAGTCAGTTGCTCTACCAATTGAGCTATTCCGGCTTTTTATGGCGCCCCAACTAGGACTCGAACCTAGGACCCCTTGATTAACAGTCAAGTGCTCTAACCAACTGAGCTATTGAGGCTTTTTTGTTGCCCAGCAACGTCCTACTCTCGCACTTTCGTACTACCATCGGCGCTAAGAAGCTTAACTTCTGTGTTCGGTATGGGAACAGGTGTGACCTTCTTGCTATCATTACTGGACCTTTTTTGGTGCCTAGGGCCGGAATCGAACCGGCACGGGTGTCACCACCCGCAGGATTTTAAGTCCTGTGCGTCTACCAGTTCCGCCACCCAGGCATTTCATCATTTCAGGCACGCGCCTTTTTTCAAAATGGTGTCCTGCAGAGGACTCGAACCTCTGACCCTCTGATTAAAAGTCAGATGCTCTACCAACTGAGCTAGCAGGACATCATTGGCTGGGCTAGCTGGATTCGAACCAGCGCATGACGGAGTCAAAGTCCGTTGCCTTACCGCTTGGCTATAGCCCATTCTTAAATGGTGGCTTGGGACGGAATCGAACCGCCGACACAAGGATTTTCAGTCCTTTGCTCTACCGACTGAGCTACCAAGCCTTTTATTTAAATGGCGGTCCAGACGGGAATCGAACCCGCGATCTCCTGCGTGACAGGCAGGCATGTTAACCGCTACACCACTGGACCTTTTGGTTGCGGGGACAGGACTTGAACCTGCGACCTTCGGGTTATGAGCCCGACGAGCTACCAACTGCTCCACCCCGCGATGTTTATTTATTTTAATATGGCGGAGGAAGAGGGATTCGAACCCCCGCGACGCTTTCACGCCCTGTCGGTTTTCAAGACCGATCCCTTCAGCCGGACTTGGGTATTCCTCCATTTTTCCATATTTATTTTGGTAGCGGAGGAGGGACTCGAACCCCCAACCTCACGGGTATGAACCGTACGCTCTAGCCAGTTGAGCTACTCCGCCTTCATTTTATATTAATTTTTCAAATATAATCTTTCTAAAAGATAATATTTTATGGCGCCCCAACTAGGACTCGAACCTAGGACCCCTTGATTAACAGTCAAGTGCTCTAACCAACTGAGCTATTGAGGCTTTTTTTATTGCCCAGCAACGTCCTACTCTCGCACTTTCGTACTACAATCGGCGCTAAGAAGCTTAACTTCTGTGTTCGGTATGGGAACAGGTGTAACCTTCTTGCTATCATTACTGGACCTTTTTGGTGCCTAGGGCCGGAATCGAACCGGCACGGGTGTCACCACCCGCAGGATTTTAAGTCCTGTGCGTCTACCAGTTCCGCCACCCAGGCATTTCATTATTTCAGGCACGCGCCTTTTTTCAAAATGGTGTCCTGCAGAGGACTCGAACCTCTGACCCTCTGATTAAAAGTCAGATGCTCTACCAACTGAGCTAGCAGGACATCATTGGCTGGGCTAGCTGGATTCGAACCAGCGCATGACGGAGTCAAAGTCCGTTGCCTTACCGCTTGGCTATAGCCCATTCTTAAGTGGTGGTGGGGGACGGATTCGAACCGCCGAACTCTCAGAGAGCGGATTTACAGTCCGCCGCGTTTAGCCACTTCGCTACCCCACCGTATTCTTTTGTTATATGGTGCCGGAAGCAGGACTTGAACCCGCAACCTACTGATTACAAGTCAGTTGCTCTACCAATTGAGCTATTCCGGCTCTTTATGGTGGAGGATGACGGGCTCGAACCGCCGACCCTCTGCTTGTAAGGCAGATGCTCTCCCAGCTGAGCTAATCCTCCACTTTTATTTTTAATGGTGACCCGTACGGGATTCGAACCCGTGTATGCATGCGTGAAAGGCATGTGTGTTAAACCGCTTCACCAACGGGCCTTTTCGACTTTTTTATTTTATCACGATTCAAACCCTATGTCAAAAAGTTTTTTTGTTTTTTTTATTTTTTCAGTCTCTTTTACTCTATCCAACCTTCCTTTCCTATTAAAGCCTCAATGGAATGTTTCACGTGATAAATAAGTTGAGCATAAAAAGTCTATAATCTGATTTCACAAGATCCCTGAGTTTTATTTAAATGGGATTCATTAAGCGTAAATATCGTATCCATGCTATTGAACAAGTATCCTTAACAGATAATCAATCATTAATAGTCTTCTCACGTTATCCTCGATTGGAAAACCTTATAACCGTTCACTTCAATAATATAACGTCTTCTCCCCTTCTAAATAATAAGTACCACGTATAAAAAAAATCTATAACCATCCTAAAACGAAAATTTCTAATATCCTTCATCTATTCTACTCTCCTTAAGTGAAATATGACCTATCCATTTCAGAAACCTAAAGTTAATAGCGCATCATTTGAAGTAATGATAACCGCTTAATAAGTCTATTCTTGTCTATTAAACCAACCTATCCCCCACTTCTCTTTAATAAATGTGCCTCTTTCCGTCATCCGCTTTTACATGTGGGTACCAAAACATATGACACACATTTAATAAAAAACATGGACCTTTTTTAAAAGTTCAAAAATTACTTTTCGCACCAAGCTTATTTAATCTAGATATATCTACTAAACCTATTACTTTCTTTTTATTACGATTTACACTCAAATTGGCGTATTTAATTTTAAACTAGTCTTCAATAAGCATTCAGAAAGTTTTTTTACCCTCATTGACTATATTTAAATAGAAACCTTAATTTAATGATACATATAGGGCGAAAGAATAAGATAGATGCAAAAAAAAAACACCCCGAAGGATGTTAAAATTCATATTGGAGCGGGTGAAGAGAATCGAACTCTCACAGTCAGCTTGGAAGGCTGAAGTTCTACCATTAAACTACACCCGCATACTGGGGCGACTGATGGGAATCGAACCCACGAATGTCGGAGCCACAATCCGATGCGTTAACCACTTCGCCACAATCGCCATATGGTGCCGGAAGCAGGACTTGAACCCGCAACCTACTGATTACAAGTCAGTTGCTCTACCAATTGAGCTATTCCGGCTCTTTATGGTGGAGGATGACGGGCTCGAACCGCCGACCCTCTGCTTGTAAGGCAGATGCTCTCCCAGCTGAGCTAATCCTCCACTTTTATTTTTAATGGTGACCCGTACGGGATTCGAACCCGTGTATGCATGCGTGAAAGGCATGTGTGTTAAACCGCTTCACCAACGGGCCTTTTTAACACTTTTTATGGCGCGCCCAAGAGGAGTCGAACCCCTAACCTTTTGATCCGTAGTCAAACGCTCTATCCAATTGAGCTATGGGCGCTTTTAAGTTGGTGCCTAGGGCCGGAATCGAACCGGCACGGGTGTCACCACCCGCAGGATTTTAAGTCCTGTGCGTCTACCAGTTCCGCCACCCAGGCATTTCATTATTTCAGGCACGCGCCTTTTTTCAAAATGGTGTCCTGCAGAGGACTCGAACCTCTGACCCTCTGATTAAAAGTCAGATGCTCTACCAACTGAGCTAGCAGGACATCATTGGCTGGGCTAGCTGGATTCGAACCAGCGCATGACGGAGTCAAAGTCCGTTGCCTTACCGCTTGGCTATAGCCCATTCTTATATGGTGGAGGATGACGGGCTCGAACCGCCGACCCTCTGCTTGTAAGGCAGATGCTCTCCCAGCTGAGCTAATCCTCCACTTTTATTTTTAATGGTGACCCGTACGGGATTCGAACCCGTGTATGCATGCGTGAAAGGCATGTGTGTTAAACCGCTTCACCAACGGGCCTCTTAACACTTTTTATGGCGCGCCCAAGAGGAGTCGAACCCCTAACCTTTTGATCCGTAGTCAAACGCTCTATCCAATTGAGCTATGGGCGCTTTAAAATGGTGTCCTGCAGAGGACTCGAACCTCTGACCCTCTGATTAAAAGTCAGATGCTCTACCAACTGAGCTAGCAGGACTTTTATTTATTATTTAAATGGCGGTCCAGACGGGAATCGAACCCGCGATCTCCTGCGTGACAGGCAGGCATGTTAACCGCTACACCACTGGACCTTTTGGTTGCGGGGACAGGACTTGAACCTGCGACCTTCGGGTTATGAGCCCGACGAGCTACCAACTGCTCCACCCCGCGATGTTTATTTATTTTAATATGGCGGAGGAAGAGGGATTCGAACCCCCGCGACGCTTTCACGCCCTGTCGGTTTTCAAGACCGATCCCTTCAGCCGGACTTGGGTATTCCTCCATTTTTCCATATTCGTTTTGGTAGCGGAGGAGGGACTCGAACCCCCAACCTCACGGGTATGAACCGTACGCTCTAGCCAGTTGAGCTACTCCGCCTTCTTATTATGGTCGGGAAGACAGGATTCGAACCTGCGACCCCCTGGTCCCAAACCAGGTGCTCTACCAAGCTGAGCCACTTCCCGATCTTTATTTTTAATGGTGACCCGTACGGGATTCGAACCCGTGTATGCATGCGTGAAAGGCATGTGTGTTAAACCGCTTCACCAACGGGCCTCTTAACACTTTTTATGGCGCGCCCAAGAGGAGTCGAACCCCTAACCTTTTGATCCGTAGTCAAACGCTCTATCCAATTGAGCTATGGGCGCTTTAAAATGGTGTCCTGCAGAGGACTCGAACCTCTGACCCTCTGATTAAAAGTCAGATGCTCTACCAACTGAGCTAGCAGGACATCGTTGGCTGGGCTAGCTGGATTCGAACCAGCGCATGACGGAGTCAAAGTCCGTTGCCTTACCGCTTGGCTATAGCCCATTCTTATATGGTGGAGGATGACGGGCTCGAACCGCCGACCCTCTGCTTGTAAGGCAGATGCTCTCCCAGCTGAGCTAATCCTCCACTTTTATTTTTAATGGTGACCCGTACGGGATTCGAACCCGTGTATGCATGCGTGAAAGGCATGTGTGTTAAACCGCTTCACCAACGGGCCTTCTCTCAAGACGACTTTTTTTATCTTAACACATCCAACAAGATTTGTCAAATACTTTTTTTATTTGTTTTTGTCGTTTTTTAGGACTTTTTTATAATATCATCATTCTTTTTATTTGTCAAAGTTTTTTTCTGAAAAAATTATTACTTTTTTAATATTACCTATTTTAAATTTTTTAAACTATTAATGTGCAAAACTACTTCCAATTAATTTCCAGCTATAAAATACCAGTAAAAAAAGAAAAAACATTAACTTAAATCCCTGTATAATTAAGTCTCCTACAACCAATTAACGAGGGGGAATTAAGTTAATGTTCATGGATAGTATTATATCAGATTCAAATTCAATTTTCAAATTTTTAAAACAACTTGATTTAGATTTATTCTTATCTAAACCTCAGTTTAATCATGTTAACCAGTTTCTAAACTTGATGATTCAGGAAAATTATCAGGGGAAAATCTCTGCCGTTAAACACTGTCATCGGACAAGTTTTGGACGATTTTTAACGGATAGTCCTTGGGATGAGGAGGCGATCAGTCACCAGATTCAAACCTATGTTTTATCCTGTATCTATCAGCGTTCTTATCAAACTCAACAACCTATTTACGTGATGGTTGATGATACGACTTGTGTTAAAACTAAACCTTCGTCACGGGCAACACATCCTATTCAAGGATGTAGCTGGCACTTTTCTCATCTTCATCATCAACACGTTTATGGTCATCAATTTGTCGCCTTGATGCTTCAATGTGAGGATTTAATTCTTCCTTATCAAATCATTCCCTATGAAAAAGAGAAACAGAGTAAAATCGAACTCGTTCGAAGAGCTCTGATGGAATTACCCAAACCTCCCTATAAAGGCTATGTCTTAGCGGATAGTTGGTATACGTGTGAAGCTCTCCTTCAAACGGCTAAGCAAGTCGGGTTTCATTATTTAGGAGCGATTAAAACGAATCGAATCATTCTTCCTAAAGGTTACCGTCCCAACGGAATTCAACTGAAACAATTTGCGAAAACATTATCCCTTCATGATCTCGACTTAGTGACCGTCGGATCTGAGCGTTATTATACATATCTATATAAGGGACGAATAAGAGGGGGACATGTCGTCCAAATCATTTTAAGTTGGCCCCAAACGGCTCCTTTGGAAGAAAAAGCTTTACGTTGTTTTATGAGTCATGATTTGAAAATGTCTGCCAAACAACTACTTAAACACTATACTAAACGTTGGCCTATTGAAATTTTCTTCCGAGAAGTGAAGCAAAATTTCGGAATGGGGAACTATCAAATTCGAACTTTACAAGGGATTAAACGATTGATGTTAATGATTCAATTCGTTTACCTTTATTTAAAACGAATAACGTTAAATAATCGTTGTTTGGGTGACAGTTTACGCCAGTGTCAACGAAAGCAAAAACAAGAATTAGTGAAATTAATTTATCATAAAGCTCAAAAAGGTGTGGAATTAAAAACCATTTTTGAAGAGTTGAAAATTGCATAGGGTAAGTGTATTTTCATTCCTTGGAAAATTTTTCTTAAAAATTGCACATTAATAGTTTTAAACTTAAATAATTAATAACTTTTTCTGCACACTCCCCTAATCCAATCCCCGATCTCTTTTTAAGATAAGTCAAATCTTTAAAACGATAAAAAAGAAAGTACCCGTAATATCTTATCCGGTTACTTTCAATCTTTTAGTTCATTACTTACTATTTATAAACAATTGTTTAACAATATTTACCACTCGCTCTTGTTCCCCTTGTGTCATTTGGGTATCAGAAGGCAAGCAAATCCCTCTATTTGCATAATCCTCTGCAATAGAAGTCCCCTCCTGTATTGTAAAAAAAGGAAAGTCGGAAAAATCCGGTTGAAAATGCATTGGCTTCCAAACAAGTCGTGATTCAATATGATGAGATTTCAATTTTTCCATAATTTCCTTACTGGTTACTACAGAACCCCTCTTAACCGTCATAACAGATAACCAGTAATTCGAATGTCCATAATCGCAAATATTCATCATTTCTATTTCACCTATCTCTTTAAAAGCGCGCCTATACGTTTCATAAATTTCTTTTTTTCTTTCAAGACGTTTAGCCAACACCTCAAGTTGCCTACGCCCTATACTTGCCGCGATAGGTGACATTAAATCATTTCTATTCTCAGATAAACAATCTCTAGCTTTATCAACGTATGAGGGGTCATTTGATATTAATGCTCCCCCTCCAAATAAAGTCGTAATTATCTTATTTTTATTAAAGGAATAAATCCCTACTGCGCCTAGGGTACCACTCATACGTCCTTTATAAGTCGCACCTAATGACTCAGCTGCCTCTTCTAAAACAGGCACTCCATACTCATGACAAATCTCTAAAATAGGATCCATATCCGCACTTTGGCCATACAAATTAACAACGACAACGGCACGTGGTCGTTGCCCTTTCTCTTTTAATTGTTGAAAGGCTAGCCTTAAAGATTGTGGGCACATCCCCCAAGTTAAAGGATCAATATCGATAAATACTGGCGTTGCTCCTAAAGAAAGTATAGCTTGACAAGATGGAGGATACGTAATTGATGACCAGAAAACGACATCCCCACTTTTCACACCAAGCGACTTCAAGGCAAGACGGATAGCCACCGTACCACTCGAAAGAACCAAAGCTTTTCTAGTACCAACGTATGATGAAAGTTCCTTTTCAAACTTTACAATCTCTAAGTCACCCGCTTGCTCACCATTTAAAAACCGATCAAGAGTTATCTTTTCATTCCTCTCCTCATATAAATGCGGAGCTGCCAAACAAACTTTCTTCACTTAGTTACCCCCTCTTTCATCCATAATTCTACGACGCCTATTGCTTAGCGTTCTAAAAATATTATACCATCCTCGATTTCCACCCCGTACATGAAAATAAAAAAAACATCCCGAAGGATGTTAAAATTCATATTGGAGCGGGTGAAGAGAATCGAACTCTCACAGTCAGCTTGGAAGGCTGAAGTTCTACCATTAAACTACACCCGCATACTGGGGCGACTGATGGGAATCGAACCCACGAATGTCGGAGCCACAATCCGATGCGTTAACCACTTCGCCACAATCGCCATATGGTGCCGGAAGCAGGACTTGAACCCGCAACCTACTGATTACAAGTCAGTTGCTCTACCAATTGAGCTATTCCGGCTCTTTATGGTGGAGGATGACGGGCTCGAACCGCCGACCCTCTGCTTGTAAGGCAGATGCTCTCCCAGCTGAGCTAATCCTCCACTTTTATTTTTAATGGTGACCCGTACGGGATTCGAACCCGTGTATGCATGCGTGAAAGGCATGTGTGTTAAACCGCTTCACCAACGGGCCTTTTTAACACTTTTTATGGCGCGCCCAAGAGGAGTCGAACCCCTAACCTTTTGATCCGTAGTCAAACGCTCTATCCAATTGAGCTATAGGCGCTTTTAAGTTGGTGCCTAGGGCCGGAATCGAACCGGCACGGGTGTCACCACCCGCAGGATTTTAAGTCCTGTGCGTCTACCAGTTCCGCCACCCAGGCATTTCATTATTTCAGGCACGCACCTTTTTTTAAAATGGTGTCCTGCAGAGGACTCGAACCTCTGACCCTCTGATTAAAAGTCAGATGCTCTACCAACTGAGCTAGCAGGACTTTTATTTATTATTTAAATGGCGGTCCAGACGGGAATCGAACCCGCGATCTCCTGCGTGACAGGCAGGCATGTTAACCGCTACACCACTGGACCCTGTATGGTGGCTTGGGACGGAATCGAACCGCCGACACAAGGATTTTCAGTCCTTTGCTCTACCGACTGAGCTACCAAGCCTTTTATTTAAATGGCGGTCCAGACGGGAATCGAACCCGCGATCTCCTGCGTGACAGGCAGGCATGTTAACCGCTACACCACTGGACCTTATATGGTGGCTTGGGACGGAATCGAACCGCCGACACAAGGATTTTCAGTCCTTTGCTCTACCGACTGAGCTACCAAGCCTTTTATTTAAATGGCGGTCCAGACGGGAATCGAACCCGCGATCTCCTGCGTGACAGGCAGGCATGTTAACCGCTACACCACTGGACCTTTTGGTTGCGGGGACAGGACTTGAACCTGCGACCTTCGGGTTATGAGCCCGACGAGCTACCAACTGCTCCACCCCGCGATGTTTATTTATTTTAATATGGCGGAGGAAGAGGGATTCGAACCCCCGCGACGCTTTCACGCCCTGTCGGTTTTCAAGACCGATCCCTTCAGCCGGACTTGGGTATTCCTCCATTTTTCCATATTTATTTTGGTAGCGGAGGAGGGACTCGAACCCCCAACCTCACGGGTATGAACCGTACGCTCTAGCCAGTTGAGCTACTCCGCCTTTTTATTATGGTCGGGAAGACAGGATTCGAACCTGCGACCCCCTGGTCCCAAACCAGGTGCTCTACCAAGCTGAGCCACTTCCCGATCTATTATTTTTAATGGTGACCCGTACGGGATTCGAACCCGTGTATGCATGCGTGAAAGGCATGTGTGTTAAACCGCTTCACCAACGGGCCTTCTCTCAAGACGACTTTCTTATCTTAACACATTCAACAACTTATGTCAAAAGTTTTTTTATTTTTTATTTTCTCGTTCTTTGTCGCTTTTTGGAACTTCTTAATAATATCATCCTTTAACGGGTTTGTCAAAACAATTTTCGCATTTTTTTCAAAAAAATAAAGGTAAGTCATCAATGCTTACCTTTATTTAGCCATCTAAATAGATAGGGATAACCTGCAAAGCTATAAAAAGCTAGCAATCCTCCGTATAAAAATTGATAAACCATGCCTTTAAAGGGCAAGGTTATGAGGCACCATTTTAAAATAAATAAAGATACGATTCCTATCATAAAACGAAATAACCGCATCGCAATTCGTCCCTTAACTTTGAAATTTACATATTTTTTTTCAAAGGCTACACCGACTATAAACCCTAAATATTCACCTACCATATGAGCAGGATGATGTGGTAATACTAAAAGAAAGGGAAGGAATAAAACAAGCGTAGCTAAATAGAGTTTACTTTTATCCTCAGACCTTAAAAACAACCTGTATGTACAGTAACTAATCGTTAAACCAAACAAAATTCCGCACACCACATCTTTTGGGTAATGAACCCCTAGGTAAAGCCGTGACAACCCAACAAGTAAAACCAGTATCAATAAAATGATGGCTGATTTATACCTTCTTAAAATCAAATAGGCGGCACCATAGGTAGAAGCAGCACCCTGTGAATGTCCACTTGGGAAAGAACTACCTGTCGCAGTTGAAACCCTTAGCGAGCGAACTCCTTCTTCTCCTATAGGTCTTTTTGCATTAACAATGTTTTTTACCGTATGATTAAACATTAAATTTGTATAAAACGAATAACTTAAATATTCACCCATCCTTTTATCAATGCACCAGTATATTCCTAAGACAAACATAATCTTAAAAGGCGCCTCTCCAAATTGGGTAATAAACTGAAATAATTGATCTAAAAGCGGGGTATGAAAGCTTTGTATAAAACGAATAATTTCTAACTCCACATTTCCTCTCCTAACCGATTCATCATCTATTTATAAATTCCTACCATCATCTTATTTATAAAATCGGCCCTTTAGAACTACCTCTTTCATCAATAAAAGATACGCTAATCGCTTCATTTTCGTTCGAACATTCTTTTTGTTAGATTGCTCGTTGCTGCCTAGGATAGTAATGGCATTACCTTTAAAAATTCAATACAAAAGATTACTTCATTAAGCTTTCCGCTCGTTATAATATTCCAACATTCCTCCGGTTACATTGATAACGTTATATCCAAGGCTATCTAAATACTGAGTAACATTTGCAGTTCTCGCTCCTGACCGACAAATTAAATAATAACATTCCTGCTTATTTAAATAAGACTCTGGTTTTTGAATCAACTGATTCATTGGAATATGTTTGGCTTGTTTAAGTTTAGGTAATGCATTAAACTCCTCAACCTCCCGAATATCAATGATATCAATTGAATCTAACTTTTCCTTTAAAGACTGAATAGTCACAGATTTCATTATTACTTCCCCCTTGATTATAAATAATTTTTTCGTCCTTTAAGTAAATATAAATGAATGAATCCTAATAAGTTCATATGTTTAATAAAAGGTCTTCCCTTATTATAAGTCTTATTTAAATAATAGGCGAGTATTTTAAATATAAAAGAGTCGAATAAAATCGACTCTTTTATATTTAAATTTTTATAATTTTTGTACGCCTGAAGCCTGTGGTCCACGATCACCTTGTGTAACCTCGAATTCAACTTTTTGTCCCTCTTCTAGAGTTCTGAATCCGTCTCCTTGAATTTCAGAAAAGTGAACAAACACTTCGTCACCACTATCTGCAGTAATAAATCCATATCCTTTATCGGCGTTAAACCATTTTACTGTTCCTGTTGCCATTTTGAAAAACCTCCAAAATATAAGTATAAAATATATTAACTAGTTACCTTCATTTAAAAGCAATATCTTAATTTCATTTTGCTTGAGATATGTTTTAAGTGTAATGGAACTATCGTTTATAGAATACCTCCTTTTAAAATTTATATACTCTCCTTTTACTATTTTTTATAATTTTATATAACACTGTTAATTCAGAGAGTAAATAAAAAAGGATGTCTTCTTAATAAGAAGAACATCCTTTTTTATTTACTAATGGGATACGGGCCTACTTCATCTATTTGTTATAAACGTTCGAAAGAAGAATTTTCCTGAACAACACTTTATTCTACTCCGATTTTTCTTCAACTACCGGCACAACTGATCCATATTTTTGTTTTAAATTATTATCAAAATATTGATAATAACGCGTTAAAATACGCCCATTATATAACTTTCTATTCTTATCTGCCTGGCGACCAAACGCTTTTTCGAATTTAGAGAACGACGTTAGAATATTGAAATCCCATGTCGATAATTTTCGTTTCATCATTCCAATTTTTTTATTTAATTTAAATACTTCATCCTCTTCACCAAGGCGCTCCCCATAAGGAGGGTTTGTAATCATATAAGCATATTTATAATTTGAAGAGAATTTATGGAAATCTAACTGATGGAATTCTATCGCTTTTGAAACTCCAGCTTTTTCAGCATTTTGACGTGCAGTGCGTAACACTTGAGGATCGATATCATAACCAAACATACGTAATGAGTTATTTTTTATCGCCTTTCGGGCACTATCACGAACCTGTTCAAAAATTTCTTTGTCCATTGATGGCCATTCTTCACAAACAAACGTACGATTTAATCCCGGTGCAATGTTGTTTCCAATCATAGCAGCTTCAATTAAAATGGTCCCTGACCCACAAAATGGATCAACTAAAAGTCGTTCCGGTTTCCAACGAGATAAGAGAATTAGTGAAGCTGCTAATGTTTCTTTTAACGGCGCTTCCCCCGCGAACTCACGATAGCCACGTTTATGCAACCCCGGACCTGTTGTATCAATCGTTAACGTTACCATATCTTTTAGAAGGGCTACCTCTATCTTATAAACTGGCCCGTCCTCAGAAAACCAATCCTGATTATAGGCGCGTTGCATACTCTTTACTACCGCTTTTTTTACAATCGCTTGACAGTCAGGAACGCTATGTAATGTAGATTTAATTGACTTTCCGACAACGTGCATTTTTCCATTAACAGGGATGTATTGACTCCAATCAATCGCTTCGGTTTGATTAAATAAATCTTCGAATGTTGTTGCCTCAAATTCTGCAATATTAATTAAAACACGGTCAGCCGTTCTTAACCACGTATTAGTAATTGCAATATCCATTTCATCACCCTCGAAATGAACCTTTCCATTTTCTAAGCGTAAATCTTCATAACCTAGTTGTCGTAACTCCTTCGCCGTAACGGCTTCGATTCCAAACGTCGTTGTTGCAATTAGTTTATAATCCATATATCTATTTCTCCTTATCTTAAAGTAACGAATCATTCAAGCCTTGCGTTACTGTGATAGCATTATATTTACTTATATCCTACGTTTATATTAAAATTTCTAGCTATTAATTTTTAATACCTATATTAAAATACCATTTTTAAGTTTATCATTAATCTTCCCACATGGCAATAATTATCTTTTTCTGTCTAATTATGAAAAATATTATTATATCATATATTTTTCTATAAAAATAGAAGTTTTACTCCTTCGTTTTAATCATTCCCTCCCTTCAGATCTATATTCGCCATTTTTAATTTATTAACCCTATACTTTTAAAGTATCTATGAAACCTAGCTATTCTTTACTCCGTAAAGAACTTTAACTGAACACGCCTGTGTCTTATACGACCTTAATCCTTGCATTCCATTTTTCTATACAAAACGTAGAACACGTTTCTGTTTACATATTATATTAGGCTATTTTAAGCCGATTCATTCGTTTGGGTGGCTTTTTTCATCATTTAATCCTCATTTACCCAAAACAAATCCTATCCCGCTACCTTAAAGACGTTTTTCAAGTAATTCTTTATAAAAAAAGTCATTCAAACGCGTTGAATGACTTTTTTTATTTAATTTGAATGGCTCCATTTACTTCTTTCGTATATGGAATCTTATTGGCATCTAAAAGGTTAGTCAATGCTAGGACAATTTGGTTTCCTACCTCATTTTGATCACTTACAAACTGATTGTAGGCCTGTTTCACTTCCTCAGTTAGAGATTCGCTACCTTCAAGTTTACCCATTAACTGATTAAGGCTAGTTAGTTTAAGATTCAATAGGCGTCCCATCTCAGAAAAGTTATCCCCTTCTGTAGCCATGATTTCCTGAGTTTTAACCGCTATCTGATTTTGTTTCTCTTTTAATTCCTGAAGATAAACACTAGAAAAATTACCCGTACTCATATGATCAGACAAACTTTTATTAATTTCATTATGTAGTAGCATCAGCTCATCATACTTGCCGATATAATCAGTTACTACTTTGTTAGTCGAAAGACCTAAAAATTGATTTACCTGATTCTGAGGAATAACCCCACCGACATAAAGAACCGTAAGTAATACAACAACCAACGGGATTCCAACTAAAATTCCACGTAATATATCCGCAAATGAGTTTTGAGTAGATAGCGTAATGTCTGCCATCTGATTTCCATTTCTAGTTTTTTGATACGGGGACTGCGATTTACGATGATTATTTCGTGTATAACCAACATTTTTTCTACCTAAATCATGATTGGCTCGGTATTGGGTTGTATCGACATTATATTGATACGTTCTTAGTTCATTCGTCGATTGTTTTTCTAACCTTATTTGTTCTTCTTCTCTCCATTGTTGATACCAGTTTCTATAATAAGTTTTATTTTTTATACCCATCCTTTTTGTTGCAAGATTTAATGGCTTGCAACTTCCCCCCTTTCAGTGTTATATCCTATCGTTGCAAAACATCGTCGTGTTACTAGAAACATACGCTTTTTTTAGCTCCTATATGATAAGGAGGAGGTAACTTTCGTTCGACTTTTAACACTTAACATTTGTAGTTGAATGTTAAATTTTATATAATGATAGTGTTTGTTTAGACTTATTAATCCTGTCATTAGTCAAACATTTTATAAGGAGGCTTTATGGAACAAAAAACATTACGGAAATTCTTATTTTTTAACTTTTTAATTATGACCGTCTTTAACTTCGCACACCCCGTGACTCCGCGGCTCATTAATGAATTAGAGTTACCCTCTTATATGTTCGGACTCTTCTTCGCCCTTATGTCAATTGGAAGCTATATCTTTTCTCCCATCTGGGGAAGCCTTTCAGATTATAAGGGACGAAAAAAGTTCCTAATGCTCGGGGTTTTAGGCTACGGCATGACGCAATTAGGATTTGGGCTGAGTCAATCGGCCATTACAATTTCTATCTTTCGTGTTCTTGGGGGAATCCTAAGTGTTAGTTACGTAGCGGTCATCATGGCCTGCATCAGCGATTTGTCGTCGGCAAAAGGTCGCGCAAAATCACTCGCCTATCTTGCAGCAACTACTTCAATGGGGGCAGCTGCCGGTTCAAATATTGGAGGATGGCTTGGAGCGACACATTACCAAAACAGTTTCATTGTACAGTTCATTTGTTGTATTTTATTAACAATCTGTCTCTTTTTCTTAACAGAGGATACCCTAGTCAATAAAAAAGAAGGAAAAACAACCCTCTCATTAAGCCACCTTACTTTTAAAAAATCTCAGATTGAATTTGGTCCACTATTGACCTCACTCATTCTAACCGTTGCATTAATGAACATTACAACAACAGCCTATAACTCAACCATCGGATACTTTGTTGAGTCAGATTTAAAGCTACCTACTCAATTAAACGGTCTTATCCTCAGTGTAGTTCCTATCTGCGCAGTTTTAGGAAATTTTCTTATTAGTCCTCGGCTTGCCAAAAAATACGATGAGTTTAAAACGCTAATCGTGATCATTGGATTAACAGCTACTTCGCTACTTGTATGGTCAGGCACAACAAACCTATTATTAACGTGCATTTGTTTGATGACCTTCTTTATCGTCATGCCCTTGGCACAACCTATTTATCAAAGTATGATTTCTAAGCAGGCCAAAAACAATGCAGGAGAAATCATGGGTATTCAAAACTCATCACGTTCTGTCGGAATGGTTATCGGATCATTAAGTGCCGGATTTCTATACGATTTAGGAAGTAAACTACCTTTCCTCATGGGAGGAATCACCGCTTTAATTGCCTGCTTGGTTTTAATCTTTCAACATCATCAACAAAAAAGACATTAGGAACTCTAATGTCTTTTTTTATATTCAAATCGGGATACAATTTCTTCCTCACTAAGGCCTAGCTCTAACACCCGATTAAGCTTTTTAACACAGTATGTATTGGGTGAATATTTGGGTGATTCAAAAATCCAGCGATCATCAAGTCCGAGGAGGCGACAAACAGCGAAGGCGATAGCCGCTGATCTGGATTCTCCCGTTGAACAATGAATAACAATCGTTTCCACCTGATCAAAATGATTTAAAATAAACTCGCCAATTCTTAGACAATCCTCCTCTGATAGTAATGTCTGGTCACCGTGCACCTCATGGATATCATCAAAACTTACTGAAATCATATCAATAATTCGAGGATTTCTATAAAAATTGGGCGTAGGCGCGTGGGTCCCCAAAATTGAAACTAACAATGTAACCTCCATCCACTGGTTATAACTCCATTCCTCTGCCTCTTTCTGACTCATGATTTTAATTTCCACGATAGTCCCCCCTCTTCTTTATCCCCCAGTTTCAAGATATGCCGGTGGCGATTTCTTTTTTTATCAAAACCCCTTATGCTTACTAAAAATAGTCGGTCTATCCCGTTCATCACATAACGACGTTTTTATCAAGAATGGGATGCTTTTACTCACGCTATTTTATTATCAATCCCATCGGCGTTAAAAAAATAAACATCTTCTTCTCTTTTTTCCTTTAAACCAATATTCCATGATCCTCATGGTCATTCATATTTTCGAGCTTTAAACGACCTACTTCAATCTTCCGTCCATTAGGAAATTCATAATAAAGGATTCGTTGCTCGCCAGGCATAAAGGGAGATACGCTAAATGTAATAGCAAACTTATGACTTTGAGGAACAAGTTCACTATATTTTCCTAGATAATGAAGGTGATTAATCTCCTCGTCCTTATAAACATCTTTTGAGACCGTCGTTACTGGACTATCATCCCCTAATTTAAAATTATATGCGCTAACTAAGGCTCCCTCCGCACTCGCTTCCAAAACCTTAATGGCGACGACAACCGTCCATTCGTCCTTCTGCTCATAATACCCCCAATCCCAATAACTCGTCTCATCAAATTTTGATAAAACCAACTCAAAATTATTCGATAACTCATCGGTTGTTACTCCACCAACAGGTGAGGGATCAGGTTGCTCCAACCAGCTAATTTCCTTAATCAGTATGCATGAAAATATAATAACCGCGACAACCTTTAAAAGAATGATTAACACTTTTTGACCTCGGTTTTCCTTTACAGAACAAGCTGTAAGATCAATACGACTTTCCACAATACATTCAAATGCCTCCGCCCATTGCAATAACCTTTCATCCTGCGAAGAATCATGATTCTGCTTTAAAAAGTCGTCTACTAAACATTCATAAACATTTTCTATCTCTTCAAGCGACATCGTCGGGGTTACCCCAAGAATTTCATACGCATGCTTCACATCCTCCATCAATCCCCCAACTCCTTCATTTCCCCATTTAACTCATTTCATCATATGTTTTTTTCATAAAATAAATGTTATTTCCTAAAAGAAAATCATCGAAAATCGCACTTAAACACTTAGTTAACGTATTAAAGTAATTAAAAAAGGATGCCAAGGCACCCTCTCTTAATCATGTGTTATATTCATAGGTATGGATAACGGTACCATCCACCGTAATAGGGATATCCTCCCCATCCCCATCCTCCATAATAAGGGTATCCTCCCCATCCCCATCCTCCACCGAAGAATGGATAACCAAAACCACCAATAAAGAATCTTTCATCTTGTACGCCTCTTGCAGCATAAGGATTCACATAAGCACCTGGATAAGGAGGAACCGCACAAGGATTCATATAGTGACTTGGATAAGGGGCCGCTCCCGATAAGCATCCCGCCTGATACGGAGGATACATCATCGATGGCGTTGCTGGAAACGGATATGGTGCCTGTTGGGCAACTTGTGAAGTGTTACTAGTCGCCTCATCTGGCTTTTTATAAACCGTTTCATTAACCGATACTTGACACTGCTCAACCGTTTTTGCTACGCCCCCAACTTCGACTTTAACACCATCATTTGGGGCAGTTGGCGTTTCTTCTTTTAAAGGCTTTAATGGAATCGGTTTTACTTCTTCCTTTTGCGTCACCTCTTGGGGAGCGGGCGACACTTGAACCTGACTCTGTTGAACATTTTGGACCACAACAGGTTCTGCCGCAGGGGCTTGAGTCGATTTTAGTTCAATCGGATTAGTGTCTAAATTAGGGTAATATTTTTGGATATGTTGTGCGACATTAGATTCTTCTTTACGAACAGGTGAAGGAACTTTGACTTTTAACCCAGGAACAAGGCCAGCTAAGTGATTAATATGGGTATTCATCCCGATTAAATCCTGAACACTGACATTGTATTTTTCAGCAATAGACTGAAATGTATCATTTCTTTGCACAATGTGGATTTTCATAAGCCTGATTCTCCTCTCTACATCATCTCCCTACAATATATGATGACATTTTTATGAATATAACAAACTTATACCAACAGCGTATTTTTCTATTTTCACCCCATTAACTTCTAAATCTAGAATCTTTACTTCGACCCACTTATGTCAGTTCCCCTTTTTAGAAGAAAAAGAAAACTTGATCACACATCACTTCTTTTCCTAATATCAAATTTCCTTAAAAAGTTGATCCGATAATGAAAAAAGATGATAGACCTTGAATCTTTAGATCCTCATAGATTCCTTGAGATAGAAAAACACTTTCTCAAACGAGAAGCGATTCAAGCGTTCGCATCTAACTCCCTGACATAAAAACAATCCCTTCATATAGGATACTTCCAACACCCCATACATTTTTCATTGGAAAAAGGGAGAACTTAACACCATCATAATTTTCAACGCCTAAAGCATAGCGCTTAAGAGTGAACCTTTAAAATTAAGCTAACATTATCAAGTGACACAGCATCATTTAACTTGAGGACAAAAAGATGAATACTCGATAAGCCTATAACCTTTTAAAATTCCTTTGCTGGCTCGCGGTCCCACCTTTACTCATATTTTAATGGGAAACTTCCCCTTGCCACCCCGATATTTTGCTAAAAGATCCATTCCCTATCTTTTTATTTCCTAACGAAAAAAGGTCCCCTCATTAGGGAACCTAGTATAGAAATAATAAATAAATTAATCTTTAAATTCAAATTCAAAGTTAAGGATACGAACAAGATTTCCATCCTCCACCCCAAGATCACGTAACGCCTGATCGACACCAAGCTGGCGTAACTGACGAGCAAAACGCATAACAGAAGCTTCTCGGTTGAAATCTGTTTGATGGAAAATTCTTTCCACATGCGGTCCAGAAACCACATAAACCCCATCATCTCCAAGAGAAATATGAAACTTCGCTTCTTCAGGTGTGAATTTATATGTAACTGATTGTTCCATTTCTTCCTCATCATATAATGGGAATTGTGGCGTTGTTTCCAATAAATCAGCCGTTTTATAGAGTAACTGATCAATTCCTTGACGTGTTGCAGCCGAAATTTCAATAATCGTCATATCGTCTCCAACTTTTTCCTTGAATGCTTTTAAATTTTCCTCTGCATCCCCAATATCCATTTTATTGGCAACAATAATTTGAGGACGTTCCATCAATTTATAGCGATATTGTGCAAGTTCATTATTAATAGTTACATAGTCTTCGTATGGGTCGCGTCCTTCCATTCCAGACATATCAATAACGTGTAAAATAACACGTGTACGCTCAATATGGCGTAAAAATTGATGTCCAAGCCCTGCCCCAGTTGCAGCACCTTCAATTAATCCCGGTAAATCTGCCATGACAAACGAACGACCATCTGGAACACGAACAACTCCTAAATTAGGAACAAGCGTTGTAAAGTGATAAGCTGCAATTTTAGGTTTACATGCTGATACAACAGAAATCAATGTCGATTTACCAACACTTGGGAACCCAACTAATCCGACATCTGCTAACACTTTTAATTCAACACGAATTTCTCGTTTTTGTCCAAGTTCACCATTTTCAGCAAGCTCAGGAGCCGTATTACGCGGAGTAGCAAAGTGAATATTTCCACGTCCACCGCGTCCTCCCTTAGCAATAATCGCACGCTGACCATTTTCAGTTAAATCAGCGATAATCAGATTCGTACTATTATCATAAACAATAGTCCCAACAGGAACTTTAATAATTAAATCATCAGAATTTTTTCCGTGGCAACTTTTTGCCATTCCGTTCTCACCATTTTTCGCCTGTAAGACACGGTTATAACGTAAATCCAATAGTGTCGACAATCCCTCATCCGCAACGAAGATGACACTACCTCCGTTTCCTCCGTCACCACCTGCAGGACCACCATTGGCAATATATTTTTCACGACGGAAGGCTACGGCACCATTTCCACCATTACCAGCCGCCACTTTTAATTTGACTTGATCGATAAACAAGTGTATCCCTCAATTCTATTCATTGAAATGGTTCTTCATTTCAACGTAGTATTCTTCAACATGTACCTCATAAATATTTTCAACGTAAGAGATCAACGAAGTAAATAACCCCAAACCTTCTGGCACAGACTTAGCATGCGATGAATAGAGTAGACTAAACTACTCTTTAAAAATTTCAAGAACGAAAACAATCCATCACTTTTCCTATATATGAAAATAAGAGTGCTATTTATATAACAAAAAATCAGCTAAAACTCCATGCCATACCCGAAGACACACTCCTGTACCTTAGAATGCGCATCATTGAGTCAAGCAAAAATAACATAGGTTATAAACGTCTTGCTATCCTCTACTAATATCTTCGGAAAACTTTTTAATCGGCATGCCCTATCTAGACTTTAATCTAATCATAAAAATAAACGGTTATAGGCTATTTATACTTCCCTCAAATAGGATTGAAAATAATCTAATTCGGTCTATATATAGTATTAAAATAAACTTATAAACTCATACGAAAAAAAGGCATAAAAAATAATCCCCTAATCGGCTGATCAGGGGATTGATTAAATCGATTACTTAGCTTCTGGGTATACAGAAACTTGTTTTTTGTCACGTCCTAAACGTTCGTATTTAACAACACCATCGATTTTACAGAATAAAGTGTGATCCACACCCATACCTACGTTTGTTCCTGGATAAATTTTAGTTCCGCGTTGACGATAGATAATTGATCCTGCAGAAGCATATTGTCCATCAGCTAATTTAGCTCCTAAACGTTTAGACTCAGAGTCACGACCGTTCTTTGTAGAACCAACACCTTTTTTAGATGCGAAAAATTGTAAATTTAACTTTAACATTGGGCCACCTCCTACTTATTTTCTATAACTGTTAAGTATTTAAATTGTTCTTCTTCAATTGTGTGCAAAGAAGTAATCATTCCATAGATTAGCGTTTGAGCAGCTTCACTAGTTGGAAGATTTTCAACTAATAAATAACCATCTTCCATTTTTATGCTAAGTTCTGATTCATCTAAGTTGATAATGGAATTTGTTAAGCCAAATGTTACTGCACTCACCGCAGCGCAGACTAAATCTTCACCGGGTTCACCTGCAAATGCATGGCCGCTAATTTCATATGACTCAACTTTATTATTTTTATAGTGAAAATTGGCTGTAATCATCGTCGATTTAATTAAGCGTTAATTGCTTCGATAACAACTTTAGTGTATGGTTGACGGTGACCTTGTTTCTTTTTGTAACCTTTTTTAGGTTTGTATTTGAACACAATAATTTTTTCACCTTTACCGTGTTTTTCAACCTTTGCAGTTACAGTTGCACCTTCTACTAATGGAGCACCAACTTTTGCGTTTTCTCCACCAACGAATAATACTTCGTCGAAAGTAACAACATCACCTTCAGCAACATTTAATTTTTCAATGTAGATTGCTTGACCTACTTCAACTTTTAATTGTTTACCACCAGTTTTAATAATAGCGTACATTACCTGCACCTCCTTAAAATTTAACTAAGACTCGCCATTTAAGGTATACAAGTTGTATTTAAACCTTATCCGTGCGGTTGTAGTACCCTAAGGTGCTAACAACATAGTTCATTATAGCAAAGCAAAAATCATTCGTCAACGTTTTATAGCTGGTTATCTCTACCTTTTTCGATTTTTTCTTTGAACATATATACTAAATTTTACAGACTCCTTCAAACTTCCCTATAAAACATAGGCATCTCGTGTCTTTTCATCCCTTCTATGAACGTCTGCGATAAAAAGGTGCTGTAATTTCGCCTTTCTTCTATTAACTAAAAAAAGTATTAAGGTATTCCCTAACACCCTAATACTTTTTTTATCATCATTAGATCAACGGGCTTTAATAGAATATCATCCATCATCGCCTCTTGAAATTTTGAATCATCTTTTGATAACTGATTTGCCGTCAAGGCAATAATACGCCCCTCATATCCAATCTTTCTTAGTTGTTTTGATGCCTCATATCCATCCATAACCGGCATACAAATATCCATCACTACAACATCATAATTTGGGTTGTTCTCAATTTCCTTAATTGCTTCAATCCCACTTTCAAGTGTTTTTACTTTTTTGATGTCCATGACATCTAATATATCTTCCATCAACATTAAGTTAATCTCATTATCATCTACTACTAGTACGGAAATATCATCTGTCAATTGTGCCACCTTATGCTCCGCCTCCAACTTCATCTCATCTTGTCTCTCCTATTTTAGTCAGTTTTATAAGGAGCGTCAACACTTAGGACCGCATTTTCCTCATATTTTAACTTCAACCAGCTCGTCTCATCATGTAATCGGTGGTTAATTTGAAACGTGTTAAAATATCCACGATAAAAATTATCCTCCAAGGAATGATTCCTAAATTTAATAATTTTATTTGGTAAATCCACATTTGTATACATTCTTTTCTGTAATAAAAACCGTTGAAATAGGAAATAAATTTGTTTATTGTACTTAATCGTCGAATAAACAAGAAATGACATAACAAGATAGATTTGTCGAAAATCGTTAAAAAATGTTATGGCCATAAAAAGAACAATTAAGACTATATTTATTATCTTCATTATCTTTAAAACTACCTTATACGGAAAATAACAACACAAAAACGCATTTAATAACCGGCTTCCATCTAAAGGTGGTAATGGTGTCAAATTAAAAAAGATAACAAACAACTGACTTCCTATCGCATAATCATACAGCGTTAAATTAACATATGGACTTATCCTTTCACGGGCTAGAATTAAGAGTAAAAAACAAAGAAAATTAAAAACAATTCCCCCGCTACTTACAACAAAATCTTCCACATTCGATTTATTTAATTCTCCCTGGAATTCCATAATGCCTCCGAAGGCAAAGAATTTTATTCGTTCAAACCTCCAGTTATAAAAAGCGGCCATCATTAGATGACCACACTCATGAACTAAAATAGTTAGAGCAAATATAATATATTCATTTAAATATCCAAGAAAAATTGCGAGTAAGGTCATCGCATAAAAAGAAGGATCAAACTTTATTCGTTTTGGACGCATCATTAAGCCCCCCTATTTATTGCAATGATTTTAAGTAATCCATAATATCTTGGTACTCTCCCTCCTCATTTTTTAATGATAAATAATAAAACGCCTCTTCTTCAAAATCTGTCCCCGGTAGCTCTAAAACCGAACCAACGCCAAGCTCGTCACCCACCTTAATGTGTTGATACTGACTAACTCCCCTATTTTCTAAAAAGCCAATCGTTAGGACCCATTCATCTGGTAGTTGGACATTAACATAATTACCTATCTTCTCATCGACACCTAAGTTCAAAACAATTCCCGATACAAAGCTTCTAATCGATTCTGTCTGTTTAGCCTGAATCACCACTCCATCTTCGTAGTCCTTTAAAGCCACATTATTAGTCGCCTTTTTAATCGCCTTTTTCAAATTAAACTCTGTATCTTTTTCATCGTTAGACGCCACCTGATTTCCTGACTCATCCATGGTTGATGATACGCCACCATTCACTGCCGCTACCTCTTCATCGCTCGGTAATTTAAATTCAAACGGCAACATATTTGACAAGAAGTTCTGATACATTTTTTCGTATTTGGCAAATGGAAAATTTCCCATGACCGAACTCTTTACAGTCTCGTACATCGTTGTGTTTGGAAGCTTTTGAATAACTAAGATTCCCATTAACACACATAAACAAATCATCGATTGACACATAAAACGTCTAATGAACCACGTTCCTTCATCTTCCTTTCTCCTTTGTCTATAATAAGCAGCAGAATGCTGAATCTGCTTATTACCATGAGCCGATCGATAAGATGAATGCTTTTTTTTATAATTGGCCACGATATTTCCCCCTCACTTTTTTCATCTGTGCGACTTGTTCATTGCATCATATGAGTATAGCGTAAAAGTTAGAACATTCGAGAGAGGCTTGCACTCTTTTTACAATCGACAGAAAAAAAACGAACCCTCAACAATTAGTTTTTTTAGTCTAATCGTCGGGGGTCCGCTCAAGATTCGTTTCTTTTTAGTTAAAAATCATTCAAAACCTTTTTTTGATAAATTTTAAATTGAAATTTCAACATGGGGTAGAGAACAATCGTCACTAGCATATTAAAAAAAGCCGTTGGAATTAAAATATATTTGATAAAAGTCCACGTTGACATATTAGTTGCTTTCATCGTATTCACAATAAAATAAACGATGGATTCCTCTCCCATAACCAAGATAGCGACCATCGCCATCATCGACAGCAAATTAATCGGCATGGTTTGAGAAACAAACCTCACCATAATAAACGTTAGAATAGGAAACAAACAAGTATATAAACCAATTAAATCCGCGTAACACACATCATAAAGAAAGCCGAAAATAAAAGCGAAAATAAAAGGTCTAATTCCCTTATCATAAAAAGTAAAAAAAGCTAAACAGATTAAAAAGACATTGGGAATTGCCCGGTAATAGCTAACAATAGGGTCAATGGGCAAAAAACTGACTAATAGATTATCCATGACAAAACAGGTCACAAACGTAATAATTAATCTACTCATGATCTATCGTCACCGCCTCACGCGCTACAACAATTACATAATCCATATTATCGTAATTTTTTTCTCCTTTTAAGTACAACGTTTGGGTTAATCCATCTTTACTAACCTCTATGCGATCCACGTAACCGATTAAAAGTGATTTAGGATATACACCACCTAATCCACTCGTAATTACCTTATCCCCTTTATCCACTTTTACATCTTTTGATACCTGAGTCATCACTAATTCGTCAGTTGTATAATCATAACCTTCCACGGTTCCAATAGAACCCTCTTTCCCATCGATAATAGCCGAAACTTTACTTCCAAAATCTTGATTCTTAATTAACTTAACTTTAGATGAAAAATCAGTAACTGAGATAATTTTACCAATGAGAAATCCCTCTTTTGATAACACGGCCATATTCTCTTTCATCCCCTGTTTACTTCCTTTATTAATAAAAATAAAGTCGTGCCACTGGTCAACATTACGCATCACCGTTGTCGCATTAATCGTTTCATACGCAACTAAAGACGTTCCCGTCTGTTGTAAATCTTCTAATGAAGCCAACTGTTCCTCTAACTGATGCGTATAAACCTCTAATGATTCGTACTGATACATCTGTTGTTTTAACATTTTATTCTCTTCGTATGTATGAAAGAGGTCATTCAAATTGACAAAGAAACGTTTGAAGCCCTCAACTATTCCCGTATAACCGGTTTGAACAACAACCATCCCATCCTTAATCAATCGCTGAGGAATAGACCCACGAGTCTCCTGATGCATCGTATATCCAACCGTAATAAGCGTCATAAATACTAAAACAATAATCAAAAATACCTTTAAATGATTAACACCCTTCATTTAACCACATCCTACGTCTTTACAATAATCTAATCCATATTGCCTATTATATATAATTGATAAGTCTGAAACAAGAGCCTTTCCTCACATAAAACGTCATAAATAATGTTTTTCACACAATTTACATGAGATCGAGGCGAGGTTAAAAAAGAAGTATCTCCTTTTATTTAAAATCCTTTTTTAAAATGAAGTAAGTCTCGCAATCTACCCATCCACGCCTTTCAGTCAACACGGCACGACGAATATATTTATCACGCGTCATTCCAATCTTTTGCATCACTCGCTCAGAAGCTTTATTCAAAACATCATACTTCGCTGTCACTACATCAACTCCCACATCAAAAAAGGCAAAGCTTAATACACAATGGGCGGCTTCAGTAGCTAACCCCTTATTCCAATAATTTTTTGCTAAACAATATCCTAACTCGCAATAAAACTTTCTTCCTCGTCGATGAAATTGAAAAAGTGAGATTGAACCAATCACTTCTTGATTTTCACGATCAACAATCGCCCATTGGTAGGTATCCTTTAATTGATAGGCCCGCTCCCAACTTTCTAAAATGCGTTGCGTCATCTCTACGTTTTCATGCGGCGCCCAAGCCACAAACTTTGCCACCTCTTCATCACTACTCCAATTATTAAATACCATCTGAGCATCACTCACCTCAAAGCGTCTTAAATATAACCTCGGCGTGTGTAATGGACATGTTCCTATATGCTTCATTTAAAACTCTCCCCTCTAAACATGACATCCATGAAAGTTTCTCACTCATCATAAAATTTATGACTATAAACAATCCAAATTCCTATATAAACGTTAAAATGAGATTTCCATCAATCACATCATTTTATATTCTATGCCAAACGTGGGCATTCAACCATCAATATTACCTCTTCCTCTAAATAAATAAGCCCCCCCCTCTTCTTCCGTCCACTAATAGCTACTTTTATTTCTATAACTATAAATTTATCGTATAAACACTTTTTATAATAGGAAAACTATGACTAAGATTCGATTATCTTGGGAAGGAATAACTGTATGTCACCATTGGAACATTTTATTGAACAATTTTTACCTTATATTATTCAAATCCTTGAAGCCATGGGCATTTTCATCATTACGCTCGGCGCATTCCGTGCGTTCTATCATTACATGAAAACACTTATTTTCAAGGACCATTATCCGACAAAACACCAATTTGCTAACTCAATGGCAACCGGTCTTGAGTTTAAATTAGCAGCCGAGATTTTAAAAACAGTACTTATCCAAAGTCTTAATGAACTTATCATTCTCGGATCTATTTTCCTACTTCGTGTCCTGATGACCATTGTTATTGAATGGGAAATTCGTCAGGATGAAAAACAGAAGCACCTTCATGAAAACAAAGAATAAAAAGAAAACTCGTAGCGATTATCTCACTGAATAGTGATTAACCTACGAGTTTCTTTCATTAAAGGTATCCTTTTTCCTTTAAACTTGTAAATTGATTATCTCCAATAATAAGATGATCAAGCAATCTAATTCCTATCAATTCCCCTGCCTCATACAACCGATGGGTTAGCTGAATGTCTTGTTGAGATGGGGTGGCATCCCCACTCGGATGATTATGAGCACAAATAACAGAAGCAGATGATCGCTTAATCGCCTCTTTAAAAACCTCCCTCGGATGAACAATAGCCTTATTTAAAGATCCAATAAAAATCGTCTTCCGACCAATAATATAATTTTTAGTATCCAAAAATAAGACAATAAAATGTTCTTGTGTTAAATGTTTCATATCTGCTGCTAAAAAAGAGACACAATCCTCAGGAGACAAAATAGAATCTTGTTTAATATGACTCGCTTTACTAATTCGTTTTCCAAGTTCGATACTTGCCAAAATCTGAATAGCCTTGCTTTCCCCGATTCCCTGAATACTCATTAACTCTTCAACCGTCATTTCATTTAGAAACTTCAAGCCCTCAGACTGCCTTAAAAGTTTCTGCGCGATAGCTAATGCCGATTGACCTTTACTTCCCGTTCGAAGTAAAATGGCCAACAATTCTGCATTAGATAAATAATGTGCGCCCTCCAATAATAATCGCTCTCTCGGTCGTTCTTCGTAGGGTAAATCACGGATCATAAACGATTCCATTTTGAATTAATCACATCCTATTCTTATCCATTTAACCATTGATAAATTTCTAATAACATCTTTTGTCGCTCAGGCGAGTTTGCTTCAAAAGATGAGGTAGCGAGTGTCACATAGTACCCCCAGATATGCATCTCATCATCTGTAAACGTTTGGATAAACTCTGCATCCATCTCATATGGCCGTTGTTTAACTGCCTGAACAAAGTAATTCCATTTTAAGTCATCTAGAGGAACCTCAACTTCCTTGATAAAGGAGTCAATTTTCTTTTCTGTTAGCTGTTCCTTAACCGGTGCTAGACTATCCTTTGTCCCGCCAATATAAGAAAATACCGAGTATTTTCCATCCACCTTTAAAATTCCATAATTGTAACCAATTTGTTTTAACTCCCCTGCCAGGTTCAACACATTATCATATGTTTCATAAACCCCATGCTGCATAATAAAAATTTTATTTTCAGCAACCTTTTCTTCCTTTTTATCTTTTTTATCGCCGTCCTTACTCGCTTCCTTTTCTTCTTGTGAATCACTTGCAGGATTTGTCTCATCATTCTTAACTTCTACGACTTCTTTTGAATCATCCGTACGAACTAAAAACGTATCAAGTGCCTTCCCAAACGACAATCCTAGCACCGTAAAAATCACTGTTAATAAAATAAACGGCTGTGCCTTTTTAAAATCAATCTTCGAAATAATAGTCTTTAATTTCTTTCCTTTCATCTCATTCCCACCTATCATCTTCACTCATTACTTCTAATATTACTACGTCTATATTGTTGTTTCATCATATCAGATGACAATCAAGAAAATTGTCTAAATCTCAAGCACATACTAATTTTCGCACCTCTGAAATAAAGTACAATGATCCTGTAATGACTAAGCAATCCCCCTCGCCAAGTCTTCCCATTACAGATTCAGTCAACCCTTTAAAATCTTCCTCATAGCTAGCATTTGATCGATTAAACAACTCATATTGCGCACGTGCTGACTGGGCACGCGGATAATCAAAGGTCGTAAAATAGACCTCATCGGCCACATTAGCCAAAAATTTGAACATTTCATGAGCATCCTTATCCTTAAGAATACTTACGATAAAGATCTTTCGTTTCATAGGATAAAGTTTCGAAAGGGTCTCACACAAATTTTTCATCCCTTCTACGTTATGCGCCCCGTCTAAAATAACCGGTGGATGTTGTCTCACCCTCTCAAAACGGCCAGCCCAAAAGGCCAATTTCATCCCCCTATATATATTTACGCTAGAAATATCCCATTTCCTTTTTTCTTTTAAAAATTTAAGGATGGCGTAAGCTAACGTCGCATTTTTAACCTGATGCTCCCCCTTCATAGATAATTGTACCCTGTTTAGAGAGGGCCAATCAAAAGTAACCCCATTTTCACTTAAGGAGATTTCGGTCGGTTGATAAAGTTCTAAAGCCTTAATAAGGGGGGATTGACGTTTAGCAGTTACCTCCTCAAATACTTTTAAAACTTCCTGATCTTCTTCCGTCGTAATAAGTGGCACCCCTTGCTTCACAATCCCTAACTTCTCATAGGCAATTTGAGTCCGTGCAGAGCCCAAGATCTGCTCATGATCCAAACCAATATTTGTAATACCACAAACCATCGGCTTAATCACATTTGTAGCATCTAAACGCCCCCCTAATCCAACTTCATAGATAACCACATCAACGTCGGCCTCTTCAAAATAAACAAAAGCAAGTAAGGTTATGATCTCAAACTCGGTAAACGGACCTAAATCAGATTGATTTATTAAATCAACAACTGAGTAAATTCGATTCGCACATTTAACAAGGTCTTCATCACTAATCGGTCTTCCATTTAATGAAATACGCTCATTAAACGTCTCAATATACGGAGACGTAAAGGTTCCTACACGATACCCTGCTTCCTCTAAAACACATCGCAAATAGGTAACCGTCGACCCTTTTCCATTTGTTCCTGCAATATGAATCGTCGGAACCTTTAAATGCGGCTGATTCAATTGTTTCAACGCTTCTTTCATTCGAGAAAGTCCCGGACGAATACCAAACCTTAACTGGCCATTAATCCAACCAATAACCTCGCTCCCATGTGTAAACATAACCATCACTTCCTTTATTGATATCTAGTTTCGATTAATTTTTATCCGTAAAATCCATTCTACATTCAGACAAGTACACTAAATTTCCTCTTCACTCATCTCGGGTTAGCGATAAAACATGAAAAGTTTTTTGGGCCCTATATCCTATTTTAACGTGACTGAGAGTGTCATTCCCCTTGATAAAACTTCCCCCGCCTTAATCGTCTGGGATGAAATAATCCCCTCTTCTCCCTTAACCTTAAGATTCAATTCATAATGATTAGCAAATTCCTCGACATCCTTTAAGTTCTTTCCAATAAAGTCTTCCATGATAGGCCGACCTTTAGAAACCTTCAATGTTAAAATTAATGGATCATTGCTAATTTTTGTTCGTGGTTTAATCGATTGTTCAATGACACAGTTTTGTATCACATCATAAGAATACTCCAAGTCGTAAATCATTAAAATATTTTCATGATCTTTTTCATACTGCATGACCTTCTTCGTCGACCATCCATGGAAATTTGGAATCGTATTGAGTCGGAGCGTTGCACTCACATTCATAAAAAGTGCAACAATAATACCAAGGCTTAATACGAGACAATAAAACCTTGCATTTAGCCGGTACTTTTTTCTTTTCTTTTTCATACCCTCACATCCTTATTCATTTAATTAGTTATCTTTTTAGTCATAAAGCGAAACTCACTTTCTACATCCTTTTCCTTTAATCATTATTTAAAAGGTTTTTTCTTATAAAAATATAGTCAGACTTATCTATAATTTTATCAACTAATGTAGCATTTTTAAAGGACTTCCCAACCTTTCTACCTGATTCATACAAAAAAAGCCTTCGGTCAATGACCGAAAGCTTTTTTTGTAAAAATTATTTTTGAAGTTGTAATAAACGAGCTTCAACTGTTGCGTATTTTTCCTTATAATCTGAGAGTTTATGACGTTCTTCCTCTACTAAATGGGCAGGTGCTTTCGCCACAAATTTCTCATTTGCCAACTTCGATTCTCCGCGTTTAACCTCTGCAGCTAATTTCTTTAATTCAGCATTTAAACGCTCAATCTCCGCACTAACATCGATTAATCCATCAGTTGGTAAGAAAATATCCGCTCCCGTTACAACGGCAGTCATTGTTTCCTCATCTACCGTTAATCCCTTTTCGATAACTAATTCGCTTGGATTACAGAAACGTTGTAAATAGGCTTGGTTTGTCGTTAAATTTTCTAATGCCTCTTCTGACTTCGCGTTAATGAAAATACGAATTTGTTTACTCATCGGCGCTTCAACTTCCGCACGAATGTTACGAACACTTCGGATAATATCCATTAATAAAGTAAAATCAGTCATGGCTTTTGAATGATTATATTCCTCTTTAACAACTGGCCATGAAGCAACTGCACAAGCTGTATTTTCGCGAGTAATCATTTGGTAAATTTCTTCTGTCACAAATGGCATAAATGGATGTAATAATTTAACAATTGATTCTAATACGTACGTTAATACCATACGCGTTGAATGTTTGGCTTGTTCATCATCACCTTGTAATGGTAACTTAGCCATTTCAATATACCAGTTACAGAAATCTTCCCAGATAAAGTTATAAAGATGACGTCCAACTTCTCCAAACTCAAACTTATCCGCATTATAATTAATTGCTTCAATCGTTTCATTTAAACGTCCTAAAATAAATTGATCAGCAACGTTTAATGTAGCTTTAGATAAATCAACATCCTCGCACGTCATTCCATCTAAGTTCATAATAACGAATCGAGAAGCGTTCCAAATCTTATTAATAAAGTTCCATGTAGACTCTACTTTTTCTTCGATATAACGTAAATCTTGGCCTGGAGCCGAGTTTGTCGTTAAGAAATAGCGTAAACTATCCGCTCCATATTTTTCGATAACATCCATTGGGTCAACCCCGTTACCCAATGATTTACTCATCTTACGTCCTTCAGCATCACGAACTAATCCGTGAATAAGAACATTCTTAAATGGACGCTGGTCAGTGAACTCCAAACTTTGGAAAATCATACGTGATACCCAGAAGAAAATAATATCATACCCTGTAACAAGCGTATCCGTTGGGAAATAGGCTTTAAAGTCTTCTGAAGAAACATCTGGCCACCCAAGTGTTGTAAACGGCCATAATGCTGATGAGAACCATGTATCTAAAACATCTTCGTCTTGTGTCCATTGACTTGAATCAGCAGGTGCTTCCTCACCTACATACATTTCTCCCGTCTCTTTATGATACCAAGCCGGAATTTGATGTCCCCACCATAATTGACGTGAAATACACCAGTCATGAATATTCTCCATCCAACGTAAGAATGTATTTTCAAAGCGGTCCGGAACAAAGTTAACTTTATCGCTCGTTGACTGATTAGCAACTGAACGAGCAGCTAATTCTTCCATCTTAACAAACCATTGCGTTGATAAATACGGTTCAACAATTGCATTTGTACGCTCTGAGTGTCCAACCGAATGCACATGTTTTTCAATCTTAACGACTAATCCCGCTTCTTCTAAATCTTTTACTAACTGACGGCGTGCTTCAAAACGGTCCATTCCGCTATATTTACCAGCAAGCTCATTCATTGTTCCATCTAGATTCATACAAATTGGGCGTGCAAGATCATGACGATTTCCAACTTCAAAGTCGTTTGGATCATGTGCCGGAGTAATTTTAACAGCTCCCGTTCCGAAATCCATCTCAACGTACTCATCAGCAATAACCGGAATCGGCTTGTTATTCCCCGGAATTAATACGTTTTTACCTAGTAAGTGCTTATAACGCTCATCTTCTGGATGAACAGCTACCGCAACATCCCCAAACATCGTTTCTGGACGAGTGGTTGCTACTTCTAAGAAATCAGCTGTTCCTTCAATCATATATTTAAAGTGATAGAAAGCCCCTTCGATTTCTTTATGGATAACTTCAATATCTGATAAAGCGGTACGTGCTGCTGGGTCCCAGTTAATAATACGCTCACCACGATAAATTAACCCTTTTTCATATAATTGAACAAAGACTTTACGAACAGCCTTTGATAAACCTTCATCTAAGGTGAAACGCTCACGTGAATAATCTAAAGATAGCCCCATTTTTTCCCACTGTTGGCGAATAAATCCGGCATACTCTTCTTTCCACTCCCATGCTTTCTCCAAAAATGCTTCACGACCAATGTCATAACGTGAAACACCTTGCTCCTTTAAACGCGCATCTACTTTCGCTTGAGTCGCGATTCCAGCATGGTCCATTCCTGGTAACCATAACGCATCGTATCCTTGCATACGTTTCATACGGATAATAATATCTTGTAATGAAGTATCCCAAGCATGCCCTAAATGTAATTTTCCTGTTACATTAGGTGGTGGGATTACAATCGTATACTTAGGTTTATTCGATTGAGGTTGAGCTTTAAAGCAATCTTGCTCATACCAAAATGCATACTTACCATTTTCTACTTCTAAATGATTATACTTAGGTGCCAAGTTTTTTGACATTTTTGGTCCTCCTTATTATAGTGTGACTAGCGTTTTATTTGAAACAACAGGCCTATATAAACAAAGTAGGCTATCCCCACTTCCTCAAGATTCCTCGGCCATCGTCACCCTATCTAAAAAACAATAAAAAATACTCTTTAACTAAACCTCAGCACTAAACAATGACGATTGGAATAATCACCTTGTTCAATAAAACAAGGAGAATGGATGGATTTCTTTTTGATTAGGTTGGAATAATCTGAATTTACACATGGTGAGTGTGCTTATTCTATCAAATGAATGAATTAGATTCCTAATCAAATGGGAATAACCCGTTATGACGCGTGGTGAACGCGCATGACGAATCAAAAAATGGATGATGTCTCATTGTTAAATGCTTGCTTTTAATTAAAAATATTTTTCATATTTTTTGAAATCAATGAAAATGGACGTAAGATTCTTAAATCTCATGAAAATAAGCCTTTTTGTCTATCTCGTGTTTCTTTCTTGATAGGAATACGCTAGTATCCGTTCAAGAGTTAATCGGTCCTTTAAAAAACAATCATTAAAACCACTATGACGATTACCTAAATGATTTAAAAATATTTCGTCCCTCTTAAATTAATGATTCATTCCACCTGGATTTTGGACTTATCAATTAAAAAATATTCACCTTCACATAAAGGTCAAAACTGATTCAAGCGATTATTCTTTTTAATACGTTTATTTCGATTAACTTTTTTCACTCACCTAATTATTTTTAAAAAGAGACCATCTGCCCACAAGATATTCGATTAAAGTTGGGACATAGAATTAATTAACTAGTCATTATAATCCATTTGATTCAAAAGGAACCGTTTGCTAGGGTTCATCCTGCCATTTTAAAGACATTTTCTCATCAAAATAACGATAATACTCATTTTATAGACAAAAAAGATCTATAGATTTTATTTGAACCACCTGGATTTTGGAAAAATAAAATCTTATTGAAGTAAATCTCTATCGTTTTTCTTCATTTAGCAGGGAAGAATTTACTACTTAAACGTTGATAAGTACCACCTGGATTTTGGACCTCTACATTTTGATAAATAAATCCTGACTCTTTTCTAAATGAACTATCATTCATCATGAATGAATCATTATAAAACCACCTGGATTTTGGATTTATAAACATACGATGAAAAATTAACTTCCAAACTTCTTCGTTAAAAATATTTCTCTTATCGATATGGATTTAAGGTTTAAAGTGAAGAAAACCACCTGGATTTTAGCTTTCATGTTACACTTCATCACCCTAACACCTTTTCCTTTAATCCGTTCGATTATGATGAACCAGACTTAAAATTCTTTAATAGGTTAAATAGGTTCGATTTTATAAATACCACCTGGATTTTGGACTTATACTAGCTCCTATTTAACACGTCTTCATTTAATCCTCTTTTTAAGCAGTTTCTCCTTCAAAAAAAGTGAGAATATAAGCACCACCTGGATTTTGGCTCTCATATTTTATCTTTGTAACTCGTATTTAAAAGGTCTCTCACTGAATGTCAGACTCCTTTATTTATCAGCGCCTTTTTTAAATAAAAGGAAAACGATTGCTCTTTTAAATAATTGGAATCATCACTCTTCGTTTTAAAGAAAGTTTTTTATTTTGTTAAAATCTTAATCGTCATAAGTCATCAATAAATTCTTTAGTACTCTTTCAAAAACCAACCTTAGAACCTTACTCCGTGATTTTTAGAAGAACATGGTGGGAGAATCTATCCTTTTCCTTATTTATGATGAATTAAGCTTTATACCGATATCGTAGCAATTCAAGGACGTTATCTGTTATTATCAAGCCGCAAAAAAAAGCACTCCGCCCTATAACTAAGGACGAAATGCTACTATTCCGCGGTACCACCTTGTTTGCAGGTTCAAAAACCTACCTCTCTAAACTTTAACGCAGTAAACGAAATTTCCTACTTTTATTTCAGAAACTCAACTCACAGGCTACTTCAAAGTGATCACATAAGGTTCTTTCAGCTATGAAACCTCTCTCTAGAATGTGAAGGAAACTTTTACTCCTCCTGATCATCGTTTTTTATATCACATTATATACACTGATATTCTACTATAATCCGCCTCCTTATTCAAGAGTTAGTCAAAAATTTTATAACCTTCTACACGAAAAATATTTATTTTCTTTTGTGAAAACGAATTGATACTCCGTTTCCTGTCCGCATAGACTATAGCATAGGGGGTGAAAATATGGGACGCTATCAGCGGGGTGGAGGGTTTAGAGCTTATTTGCAATCCCTTCGCTCAATTATTTCTGTTTTATTTTTCTATCAACTTTATTTAATCATTTTTTCATTTTCCCAATTTGATTTTGTAATGCTCATGATTCTTGGAGGATTACTCGGACTTTTGTGGTGGATTTGCTAATTCAGCCTAACATAAAAGTAGGCCATGACTCCAGGTCTGTAGCCTTTTTAAAAAGCAATCGTTTCGCCTCATTGAACGATTGCTTTTTGCGTTCTAACTATCGTTTCACTAGAATCAATTGATTCGATAACGTTCTAATTCTCCCTTTCTCCTTCTATCCTTTAAGCAACAGCCCTTCAAACAATGGTAGCTAAACTGTCATCGCTAACTCCATTCGATTAATGACCGTTAAATAAGGATTCCTCATCACGACAACGGAACATTTAAACGATCAAATCCACTGTCATACGAATGAAAAGTCCCCTCCTTTTCATCCATACAAAAAAAGTAATTGGAAGAACATTCAATTCCAATTACTTTTTTCATAGCTAATATACAAACAGAATAACCCTTTGCCTTTGATAAACTTTCCCTCACACGAATCATCAGCGGTTACTCAGCCGAAAATTTTTATAAAGCAACCACCTATCCCCATTTTTCATAACAGAGGAGATTCATTTATGATGACTTCGTTCCGGTTGTTGAACTCGGCGGCGGTGCATTAAATTGGTCATACACCTGCAAAGCCATTAAGTGGGGGGCGATACACTCATTTAATAACGCAATATTAATGAGCGAATGATCCTGTAAATTTTGATTTAATTCCTCTAGGTCAATACAAAGTGATCGAAAAAAGAAATAGTGTCGCAGCGCTTGAACCTTCTCATTTTTTACGTAATCTAAAATAATGGAATGCAACCCTGGGACTTGATGATAATTTTCTAAAAACAAACACATGTCGACAGAGGAAATAGAAAACATACTCTTTTCAAAGTTAATTAAATAGGACGACTTTTCAGTTACTAATAAATTAGCAACATTTACATCCCCATGAATTAAACTAATCGGCATTTTTTTATCTTTCTTGATTAAATCATAAAATTTCTTTAACTCATCATGAGCATGATGCAACATCGTATACAACATGGGATAGACCATCATAAAATACCACTCAAAGGGAGAGCGCTCCTGCCTCAACTCAAAAGCCTCCATATTTTTTTGCAACGCATCATAACTATCTTGTAACCTCTTATAATCTTTATTATAAATACGTTGCAGCTCATCATCACGCACATCGACTTCTAACGCTGTTTCAGCGTGTAGTTTCCCAAGTAATGCAATGTAATAGTGAATCTGTTGCTCAAGCGGAAGTGGGATAGTCTGAACATAGTCCGTGAGGTAAAAAAAATGATCGCGCCAAGGGACGCAGTGCTTATTATCCCTTGTGCGATAAATAGGTAATATATTATGTGACAACGATTTATACGCAAAAAGTTGCTTCATAATAAACTCATCATTCCCACTAGCGACTTTTAACAAATACTCGTGATTAGTCGCTCTAATTTTCATAGATTTTTGCGTAATCGGTGTTATCGATTCAATTACTAAATCATAATGGGCCTGAACAAATTCCTTTATCTCATCGTAATTTGCCATAGTTAATCATCACACGATCTCCACAGCGTAATGGTGTAGCCAACTCATCCTTATTATAAATTTCTTTTTCTGACACCCCATACTTTGTGCAAATATTTGTGATCGTTGTTTCCTCTTCTTGAACAAAAATGATTTTTAAAATGCTTTCCCCATCTGAAAATTGATTAGCAATTGAATCTTCATTTGAAACAACTGAAACTGACGTATTAGGGGCTAATTCTTCCATCTTTTCTGCCACTTCAAGCAACTCTGCTTCTTCTACTGGTTGTGTTGCTTCTACAACTGTTTCCACAACGTCTTCTACTGAATCATTTGTAATTGGATGTTCCCCTTCTAATGAGTATAACATATCAAAAATTTCTGATTTCTGTTGAGGTTTCACTGTGACTTCTGCAGCGTTCTCTTTCTTGATTGGAAATGGTAACACTTCATCTGTCTCTTCAACCTCTACCTCTTGGTGAACCACTGGAATTTCTGGAACAGCCTTATGATGCTCTTTTTCTACCTTAACTTCTTCCCCGACCACTGGTTCTACAACCGTTACTTCAGTCTCTTTCGTTGGTTCTACTACATTTTCCACGGTTGAATCAGAAACAGTAGCTGTTTGCTTCTCAATCACTTTTTTAATCTTATCAGTTAAAGCTTCTTTACGCTCTTCAGCTAACATTGGATCAATAGCCTCGTGCATCGGTTGATGATCGAATACAACCTCGTCAAAATCGATATAATCCGAATCATCTTCTACTACTTCGATTTCGTTCACTTCCTCAACTGCAGGTTCTACTTCCACAACTTCACAAACCTCAGACTTAGCAACTTCGGCACCTTTATTAAACATCACAGGGGCCTGTGTTTGAGAGTCCTCTTCATGGTGATCCTCATCTACTAATTTCACCACATCACCTAAGTCATATCCTTCTAATGTTAAATTTAAAGATAAGGCTAAACTATTATCACCTTTTACATCATAATCAAAATTCGTAATATCGGCATTAATATCCCCTTTTTTACCGCTATTAGGTAAAGTAATATCAAGTGGAATATGCTCAGTAAATGTTTTTTGTGTTCCTTCTGTTGTTAAGTACTCTCCATCAATCGATACATCGCCGCGTAAAGATAAATAATCTCCTTCATCGTGCGCCTTTGTGTTTGGCACAATATTAAGCGATACGATATCTGCTATGTTGTTGATCGGTAATGTACAATCCCAATTAAATGAATAACTCATGTTAGACCCTCCTAATTTGATATTTCAATTCATTATATTCTTCAAATTCTAAAATATGTGAAATCGAGATCAAAAATGATTCAACATTTCAATTGAAAAACGGTTCTATAATATTTGGTGTGGGTGATGCCCACACCTCTTTTATTGGAATTAAAAAATAAGTACAAAAAAAGAGACATAACGTCCCAAATTCTATACAATGTAATCGACCAAAAAAACACGAAAGGATTGGGTTTATGTCTCACACTAATTGTATCTCAACTTTACTTGATTTAAAAGATAAAAATATTACTTTTTCAAAAAATTGTATCCAAGAAACTCAGATTAAGAATGTTCGTTCTAAACTTATTTTGGGAACTCTTTCTTTTCAACCGACTCATTGCTACCACTGTGGTCATTCTTTTGACTCAAATATCATTAAACACGGCTTCAAAACTTCACGTATTAAGCTAGTCAAAATTTCCGGATTTGATGCTTATCTAGACTTAAAAAAACAACGTTATAAATGCCGTCATTGTGACCGAACATTTACCCTAGAAACATCTCTTGTTAACCCTAATTGTTTTATTTCCACTCCCGTAAAACAAGCCATCTTTTTAGAAGCTAGTCATAAGAAATCCGAAACAGATATTGCACGTGAGCTTAACGTTTCTCATTCAACCGTTAACCGCGTCATTCATTCTTCCTATGAAGAACAGCCGCTTCCCTTTAATTCTCTCCCAAAAGTTCTTTGTTTTGACGAGTTTAAGTCGGTTAAATCGGCCGAGGGTCACCTGCCATGCGAAGCATGTATCCTCCATTGGTAGGGAACGGAGCAATGTCCTTCATTTTTTGTGATGCGTCCAATGGAAAGCTAATTGATATCGTTGAAGACCGTCGCTTAAGTACACTAAGGACTTATTTTATGCGATTTTCTAAAGCAGCTCGTGAAGGTGTAACCCACGTCGTCATTGACATGTACGCCCCTTATATGACACTCATTAAAGAGGTATTCCCTAAGGCTAAGATTGTTTTAGATAAATTTCATATCGTTCAACTAGTCTCTCGTGCTCTTAATAAAACACGCATTCGTTTCATGAATCAAAATAAAGAGTTTTATAATAAATTCAAACATTATTGGCGACTTCTCTTAAAAGCCCAAGAAGATCTTAATGCCACTCATTACTTCTATTCCAACTGCTTCAAAAAGATGATCTCTCAACAAGAAATTATTGACTTTTTATTAGCCCTAGACCCTGAACTAAAGGAGACTTATGATTTCTACCAAACTGTCCAACAGGCTATTAAACTTCGTAACCTTGAAATATTTCATCATGCCATTCAACACCCCTCTGACCTGCTTTCACACGAAATGAAAACAGCTTTAAAAACACTCACTCATTATCAAGATTATGTCAAAAATACTATCGAAACTCCTTATACAAATGGAGTACTCGAAGGAATTAACAATAACATTAAAGTCATTAAACGTATTGCCTTCGGATACCGTAGTTTCTACCATTTCAAAGCAAGAATTTTGATTATTCATAAATACACTTTTGAACAAAAAAAGAAGAGGAACCAAGCCGTCTAAAGAATGGCCTAATTCCTCTTGATTACATGTATAGATTTTATTCACCCACACGATTTGACAAAGAGCCTGAAAAACTTCCAAATTAATACGGATAAACATGAGCTCTCGTTTAAAACACCCCACATATCTATCTAACTAACCCATTTAAATCATAAAAAAAAGCATCCCTAAAGGATGCTTATTCTCTTAAAAAATATGAAACAATAAATTATTTATTCATTGCTTCTTTAGCTGTATTAGCTAAAGTTGCGAATGCAGCAGCATCAGAAACAGCTAAGTCTGCTAACATTTTACGGTTAACTTCGATTCCAGCTAATTTTAATCCGTGCATTAATTTGCTGTATGATAATCCGTTCATACGAGCAGCCGCATTGATACGAGTGATCCATAATTTACGGAAATCACGTTTTTTCTGACGACGGTCACGGTAAGCGTATTGTAATGATTTCATTACTTGCTCATTTGCTGTTTTGTATAATGTATGTTTAGATCCGAAATAACCTTTTGCTAATTTTAAAACGCGTTTACGACGTTTGCGTGATACAACTCCACCTTTTACACGTGGCATAATGAGTTCCTCCTTTGTTGTTACGAAAAATGTTTAGTGATTATTATAAGCTATATAACATATCTTTAATACGTTTGTAATCGCTATTAGATACAACAGCTGATTTAGCTAAGTGTTTCTTTTGTTTTGTTGTTTTGTTATGAGCTAAATGGCTTGTATAAGCGTGAGAACGTTTTAATTTTCCTGATCCTGTACGTTTAAAGCGTTTAGCAGCTCCACGATGAGATTTCATTTTTGGCATGGTAGAGTTCCTCCTTTATCTTTTCTACTTTTTCTTTGGTGCTAAAACGAGAAACATTGAGCGTCCGTCAAGTTTAGGATTTGATTCTAAATCCGCAATCTCAGCGCACCCCTCAGCAAAGCGAGTTAAAACGTTACGTCCAAATTCCGTGTGTGCGATTTCTCGTCCTTTAAAACGTACACTTACTTTAACTTTATCACCTTTTGCAAGGAATTTTTGTGCATTTTTCAACTTTGTATTAAAGTCGTGTTGCTCAATGTTAGGACTTAAACGAACTTCTTTTAAACTCACAGTCGTTTGGTTTTTACGAGCCTCACGAGCGTGACGTTGTTGTTCGTAACGGTATTTACCATAATCCATAATACGACAAACAATTGGGTTAGCTTGTGGTGCAACACATACTAAATCTAAGTTTTTCTCAGAAGCAGCACGTAATGCATCTTTACGTTGCATTAATCCTAATTGCTCACGATTCGGACCAATCACTAACATTTCCTTTGCACGGATATCTTCATTGATTAAGCTCTCGTTTTTTACATTTTTCTTGCTAATGATGAGCACCTCCAATTTTATAGAACATTCATGGAAAAAAAGAAAAACGCAAGCACTATAACCTAAGATAAAGCGCCCACGTTTAAATCACAATCACGTAACATCGTAACGATGTGACCTTGAACCTATCAACTGAAGCTGATCAGGTGAGAAGTGGGTACTTCTTCTTTCCACATGATATTCACATTTATTAATTTTAACACCTCAATTAGTTTATGTCAACTAGGTATTAAATATTCTTCAATTTTTTTAGATTATCATCATTTAACAATGGACTTTGCATTAATAGCTGTAAAGCTTCATCATTAATGATTTGATCCTCGATTAGTTTACCATACGTTCCGTTACAAAGCAACTCTTTATAATAAGAATTAAAAATTTCCAATGTTAACACATCTTCGTCAATATACCTCTTCATTTGTCTTAAATGTTTACTCATACTTATTTTATCAATAGTTTCATAATCAAAAAACTTTAAATACGCAGTTGGTGTTGCAAATAACGGTGTTATCATTTCAAAGGAAGACTGAATCTTCACTCGCTTCGCAGGTTCTTGATCGATGTATTCCTTTAAATATTCAAAATCGACCTCATTATTAGCATATAACAACTCCATCTCATCCCCAAACAAACGCATTCCCTTTTGAACTTTATAATACGGTTCAGAAAGATCATCGACAAATGCCCCAATTACCGGATTAATGTGCAACAAAAGTTGGCTTACTGAATATTTTCCGACAACCCCAAACAAAGGAAAGGATAAAATAAAAAGAATGACTAAAAGATATGTATACGCATGTAAGGCACTTAAACATCCACTTAAAAGATGGTCCACCTTACGATCAAACTTAATTTGCGGACATAAATAGTTTTCCCATTCATAGTTCACTGAAAAAACATAGAGTAAACTTTTAAATACGGCAAATAGCAAAATAAATAAAATCATAAAAATAATAAACGGAAGCACGTATTGCTCATAAGGTTGAAGAACGTAACTAAAACTTTCCGGAATCCATGAAGAAAAATCAAAGGTTGAAAAAAAGCGATTCATCAGCATCGTGGTAATTCCAAAAGAAAGGACGCCAGCTAAAATCATCGATGCTAATTGCATTAACAAGTGAAGCAAATTCAAACGATACGAACGCTTATAATAGGTTGATACGATTAAATAAAAAACAGCAATGATTGCTAGATCTAAGATTAAACTTTTTATCACTTCTGTTACCCCCATCATGTAAGACTCTCTCAAACTATTCCTTACATTTTAAGCCATCACCCTTATATTTATGCCCATGAACGTTCCACTTTTTCAGCTAACAAAATCTCTTTCAACGACAAAAAAAACACTTAAACGCCATTAAGCCTTTAAGTGTTTTTTTATTTCATTACAGGGATTATCCCCTATCATCTTAATGATTATCCCTTCTAAATATCAATCGAAACCGATAAGATACGTTTTTTCATCACAATCTTCAAAGATAGCAAAAAGGCAAGATTCGTTCATCTTGCCCTTTTGGGTAATCTCTTAATCGTTTTAGTTTCTTTTTCACCTGCGCTATTTGTCAGAATCCTTTTTAATTAAATCCATCGAAATATCAACGAGTGTTGGCGTCCTACTATCCAAGCTTTCAAGGGTCGTCGTCCCTAGTTTACTAAAGTTGGCATCATAAACATCTAATTCTATGTTTTCTCCTTCGTAAAGACGATTTTCTAATAAGATGATTTGATTTTGAAAGTCAAATCCAGCCATCCGTTTATCCCCGTACAAAAACACTTCATAATTCGCATTCTCGATATCATTTAAGTCTATTTTTAATAGTAAATTATCCTCTTGATACAATCCCTTTTGATAGTCTGAGGCTTCCGACGATTTATTACAAAGAACCTCCAAAAACAATTCATCGTCACTAAGACTAAATCTAGAAGCCGGAACACATTGCTCGCGTTCTTTCGAGTCTGTTTCAGGATAGCTTACTTTCTTTTGAATAGTCAGATTCTCATCAACTTCCAAAATCATAAACGAGCCATTTTCCTCGTCAGTCCCAAATATAAACAACTTATTATTAGCGTGATAGAACTCAATAGGACCATCATTTATTCCGAGATTATCTCTAATATCGCAAGAATAAAGTAAATTAAATGATAAATCATAGACTAAAATTTTCTCCTCAATTATTAGATTGTCATCCTCATCTAATTCGGGAGAAGCTGTGTTAGCGTATAGAAAAATTTTATTATTAAACATGACACCATTTCTTATAGCCAGTTCACTTTCAAACTCCTTACAAACCCACTCATCTGCCAAATAGCACGCCCCAGAATTATATAACCCTTCCTCGGCGAATCCTCCATTCACGGTTAAAAAAAGCTGTTGAGAGAATGGATTAATCACATCATAAATTTTATTTAAGGTCGGTAGCGTTGTAATTTCTTTTGTGTCATAATCATAGAATGACGGCGTTTTGGCAATATAGCCATCAAAATACACTTGCTGACCGAGTTGTTTCAGGTAAGAATACTCAATTCCTGTTTCCACTGGAAACTCCTCATAGTTTTTTACCCTTCCTTGATCGTCCGTTGTCACTAAGACGGAGTTGTTATACGGATCTTGACTTACAATATATTTCGCACTAAACTCAGTGGCCGAATCCGATGAACCCCCCTGCTTCATCTGATGAAAGACATAGGAAGCAAGTACAATAAAAATAAGTAAGCCACCCAATTGTAACACTCTTTTTCTCATATTAATCCCCTTTTTTCATTATTTTACCTTCTGATAGAAAAATACATTATCATCCCATAAAATCTGATACGGAGTGACACCTACAATACCTGATGGAATCGGAAAGCTTGTTTTAGCATTCCCTACATTATAACCAGCCGCCAACCACGCCTTGTATACTAATTTTGAACAGTACCAAGCATTTGTGCTAGATAGTGTAGTTTTAATTGCATATGGTTTTCCTATTTGTTGCCTTGCATAATTCACAGCTGTTTTATACTTCGCTTGAGTTGCCCCGCCCACGTATAACTCATCCGTGTTATATTTTGCCCAAAACGACTTATATCTATTTTTACTAGCCACCCCGAAGTCTGGGTGCGCTTCGATCACATAATTGGTTGTAAAATCAGCAATACCCGCATGACCATGGTTCCACTCTACATATACCCCTCCTGTCTTAGGCCATCTCCACGAAAAGGTCTTATCCATACTAATTAAGATATCACCATAATTAGTCCAGTCTGCCCTAGCTGTATAATTTACACTATTAGGGACTAAGCTATCCTTTTTCATTTCTGTAATAGCATCAATCTCCTCTCTATTTAAATCCGCTATAACTTCTAAGACATTTCTAGTAGCATCTTACCTTTCATCCTCGGGTAACTTATCAATAATAGGTTGATTCAAATCCCTAATTTGTTGTGAATAGGTTTTTAAATCACTTGAACGCATAAGAAAATCTTCAGGCATTATTACCTCATAGTCTGATTTTGCAAAAACACCCTCTGCATTTGCTAATGACATACTTGTAGCCATAAATAGGCCAATAATAACTTTGCTAGTTACTTTCATATAAACTCTCATCTCCTTAATAGTTATTAAATTAATCCCCTATAAAATTTCAGATCAATTCCTCTACAATTTTACAAAAAAAACTTTTTTCTGTCAATATACCACAAAAAAATACATTTATGGAATTTATGCTTTTAATAATATTTATGACAAATAATCCCTTTCTCTTTCAACGACAAAAAAACACTTAAACGCCATTAAGCCTTTAAGTGTTTTTTTATTTCATCACATGGATCAATTATTCAGGTAGATAATTTTTACGTTCTGCAATTTCATCTACTAAGAAATGGATAAATTCTTTTAATGGTAATGTTGTTGTTTTTTGTTCTCCAAAGCGGCGGAATGTCACTTCTTTATTCGCAACCTCTTTATCTCCTAAAACAATAGACATTGGAACCTTTTTAGTTTGTGATTCACGGATTTTATATCCCATTTTTTCTTCACGATCGTCTAATTCGAAGCGAACTTTATATTTACGTAACTCTTTCGCTACTTCTTGCGCATACTCTAAATGATATTGGTTATTTACTGGAATCACAGTGACTTGTGTTGGTGCTAACCATAATGGGAATGCCCCTTTATAAGTTTCAATTAAGTAAGCCATAAAACGTTCATATGTTCCGATTAATCCACGGTGCATAACGACAGGACGCACTTTTTCTCCTGTTTCAGAAACGTATGTTAAATCAAAACGTTCTGGTAATAAGAAGTCTAACTGAATAGTTGACATAGTGATATCATGTCCTAATGCTGTTTTAATTTGAATATCTAATTTAGGACCGTAGAAGGCTGCTTCTCCTTCCGCTTCAATAAACGGAATATTATTTTCAACTAATGTTTCACGTAACATTGATTCTGCTGTTTCCCACATTTGATCATCATCAAAATACTTTTCTTTATTTTGAGGGTCACGAAGTGACAGACGATAATAGTTAATTTCCACTCCGAAATCTTTGATTACCCGGTGAATTAACTCTAAGCAGCGTGAGAACTCTTCCTTAATTTGATCGGGACGAACAAATAAGTGAGAATCTGTTAATGTCATCGCACGAACACGTTCAAGACCTGTTAACGCACCTGAAGCTTCAAAACGGTGTTGAATAACTTGCTCAGCATAGCGAATTGGTAAATCACGATATGAACGTAATTTTGTTTTATAAACCATCATATGATGCGGACAAGACATTGGACGTAACACAAGTTCTTCATTATCCATCTCCATTGGAACAAACATATCTTCTTTATAGTGTGACCAGTGTCCTGATGTACGATATAGATCAACTGATCCAAGAACCGGTGTCGCTACGTGTTGATATCCGTATTCTTCCTCTAAATCGATAATGTAACGTTCAATTTGTTGGCGAACTTTCATTCCGTTTGGTAACCAAATAGGTAATCCCTGTCCAACTAATGGACTGAATGTAAATAATTCTAATTCACGTCCGATTTTTTTATGATCGCGCTCTTTACGCTCTTCTAAAATACGTAAATGTTCAGCTAATTGATCTTTTGTATTCGCAGCTGCCCCATAAATACGTGTTAACATTTTATTATCGCTGTCTCCACGCCAATAAGCACCAGCCACATTTAATAATTTAAAGAATTTAATATCTTTTGTATTTGCAACGTGAACCCCACTACATAAGTCAGTGAAATCACCTTCTGAATAAGTAGTAATCACTTCGTTAGCTGGAATAGCGTCAATTAATTCTAATTTATATTCATCGTTTGCAAATAACGCTTTTGCTTCCTCACGGCTTAATTCATGACGAACGATGGGTAAGGCTTCAGAAGAAATTTTGTGCATCATCTTTTCAATAGCCGCTAAATCCGCCTCTGTGATTTTTGCTTCTGTATCAATATCATAGTAGAACCCATCTTCAATCGCTGGACCTACCCCAAATTTTGCATCTGGATATAAACGTTTAACAGCTGCCGCCATTAAATGCGCCGCTGAATGGTTGATAATTTCCCATGCTTCCGGACGATCATTTGTAATTAATTCAATTTTGGCATCTGTTTCAATCGGACGAGTGAAGTCATATAAATGTCCGTTCACCTTTGCAGCCACGCATCGTTTGCGTAATCCTGGTGAAATAGATTGTGCAATCGCCTCAGCAGTTACTCCTTTATCAAATTGTTTTACATTTCCATCAGGGAAAGTAATGTTAATCATAATATTTCCTCCTTTTTGTATCTTTTGATAACGGGAGCGATTATTTTGACAATAAAAAAAATCGCTCCTAATCTTTACAAGTAGGAACGATTAAAATCGCGGTACCATCCTAATTCCGATAAGAAAATTCTTATCAGCAACTTAATTTCGCTTTAACGCAGCAAACGGGAATCTTTTTCAAGTCCAGTTCAAAGGGAGTAATTTAATAAGCGTTCTTAGTAACCTTTCAGCTAATAGTCACTTCTCTAAAAAGACGTTTTTATTAAACCGTATCCTTTTCAAAACCTTTAATATTTATTTATATTATATCACTGAGTCATATTATAATGCATGATTTTTTTAAAATCAAGAAAAAATCTGATGATTTCATCGTTTTTGTCGATAGTTTGTTCCTGCAATTTTAACGGGGACGGTTAAGGCCTTAATTCGTTCTAACACACGTGCTCCTTTAATCTCTTCGATTTCACCTTTTTGCGTATATGAATAGTGATGCTGCAATTGTTGGTAGTCTAGATTAGAACTAAAGAAGGTTGGTAGCCCCTGATGCATGCGATAATTCAAAATGCGTCCAAGGACTTCATCCCTCATCCAACTCGTCATTGACTCACTTCCAATATCATCAAGCATGAGAATCTCAATCTCTTTGAGTTGCTCAATCTTATCGTAAGCACCATTCGTTTCACTATTAAAGCCTGATTTAATTTCAGCAATAAGTTCCGGAAAGTAAACGAGCCCACAAACAATTCCTCGTTGCGATAAAATATTAGCTATTGCACTTAACATATACGTTTTTCCTGTCCCAAACGGTCCATATAAATAAAGACCTCTTCCCTTTTTGGTCGACATATATTCGTTAATAAATAACGTCGCTTTTTCATAAAATTCCACCCGTTCAGGGTCCATAATAAATCTTTCGAAATTAGCGTTTAAAATGTCTGATGGCATATGAAAACTTTTAATATTTTCTAAATGACGTTGATTTAAAGCATATTGGCACGGCGTATATGACACCTTTAACTGTTTATGGACCGGCTTTAACATCGGATAATGCCCCTTTACCGGTTGGCAACAGTGATCAATCCCTTTACATCCCTGACACTTCTCTTTATTTCTTAAAAACTCATCTAAATCAGAAATATAACTCGAAATTAATGAAAGTTCAATTTCATCGCCATACTGGCTTAACGCTTCTTTAATCGATGGATCATCAATAATTTCACGATAGGCCTCCTGAGCATTTTTAGGTTTTGCCATTAACTCCCCAATCCGTTGCATCTTGCTCACCCTTTCTTATTTAAAAGTTGATTTTGTAATTCTTTCATACGTTCAATTTTTTGAAGGTCATCATCTGACAATGATTTTTTGTCTTCCTGAGTGGCCCCCTGCTCTTTTAACCAATCTGGAACTTGCTCTTTTCTAACGACACGCGTTGGTTTTGCATAAACTTTATTCGCGGCCGGAACAGTTTTTTCAAGTTCCCTTTTATGTTTCGCCTTCAACGTTGCCTTAACTTGAGCAATCGCCTTTTCCGTCGTGTCAATTTCCTTACGTTGCCACTCACCTGCAATTTTTTCCACGAGTTGTTTTGGCAAACGACCATCTGAAATATTTAGCACATAGTCAATTAAAACATTGACGACCCCGGCAGCCATCTGTTGATCAACGACTAACCATTCAACTAATTGGCGGTCCGCTGGAACGGGTTCCTTCTGATGTTGCTTAAAGCGTAAAAATTCTAGTGGATGTTGAGAAAGAACAAGCAAGAGTTGCTTTTCCTTAGACAATTGCTCTTGTTCCGGGGTGTGTGATAAATTTTCGGGATTCACTTGAGGAACCTCTACAACTTCTACAGGTTTCCCCTTATTTAAAAACTGAAAATACTGTTTAGCCTGTTTTCTAAAAAGCTCTAAGTTAACAAAGCCATCTGTATCTAAAGCATCAAAAATAAGTCTTGCCAACTCGTGCTCATCTAATTTATATAAAAATGCAATTCGATTAATTTGATCGAGTAACTTTTGAGAAACCATTGTCTCATCCATCCCAAATTGGTGCAACAAAGAAAATAACAGCTCTTTATCAAAGGATAATTCTAGCGTGACCCCTTTTTTATCCGTTTGATTGGTAGGGAGCGGACTCGCCTGTAGCATAGCCGACGAACGCATTAAAATAGTTGTATCAAATACCTCGTTAAATGGCTTAGAGATATTTTCTCCTTCTATTTCAGGCGCTTCTTCAGCAAAGAGCCGTTTTAATTGTTGATACTCAGGATGCCCTACCTTTAAGTTAAGAAAAACATTAATGATCCCATCATTAAAAAATTCCTTCGCTTGCATCGGCTTTCTTACAGAATAAGCGAGCGTCCCATCTCCTTTATGACAATACACCTGGATCAGTCCGACCGCCTCTAATTTATGCCTAAACTCAATTAAATCATCCATCGAAATATTTAACATCTGTAATAAAAAATGGTGGGCATACTCCTCCTCTTGTCCTCGTGTAGCTAACGTATTTAAAGTTAAATAAAAACTAGTTGCCACAGGACCGATGAGGGGTTGGTAAAGTAAAATTAAAATTTGTAACTCTTCCGTCGTTACCCGCTGCATCCCATACAATTTAAACTTCGTATTTGGTTTAACACCTTGTGTTGACACCGCAAACACTCCTTCTATCTAAACAGAAATATCTTCTTAATTTCCCCCCCTCACCTCAAATAATAGCACCTCTTTTTAGGCCAACAAAAAAAGGGGTGCTTGCGCTAAGGGGGCTTCTCATCATACATCAGGAAAACCATCACTAACTAGGGCGTTTAATACGTTCGATCTAAGAATGTGATAGCGACTAAAAGTGGTCGCGCGAAAAAATTTGACTTTCAAAAACGCCACCGAGTGTGACCTCTTTAAAACAACGAAATCGCGCATCAGCACGTTAAATTTTCCAACCGAAAAAGCCACGAACCTCTCTTCAACTAGCGCCATCAAACACCCAAATTAACCGCACCATCCTTTTTGTGAGGGGCTCCCACTTCATCATTATTTCTCCATTCTATCTCTCACTTTAATCCATCACGACTCACAACCATCCAAAAATTAAGGCAAGTGGGCACGCCCACCTCTTAAAACACCTGACAAGCCCGTTCCCATAACACTTCAAATAAATGATCAAATTGTTCTCTAAGTTGTCCCATGGTTCCATTATTAATCAACACGTAATCAGCACGTGCTCTTTTCTCATCTAAAGACATCTGAGAATTCATTTTAGCTAACGCATACTCCCGATCAATTTGATCCCGCTTCATCAATCGTTGAAGTTGAACATCAGGCGAAACATAAACAACAACCGTACGGTCTACTAACGCTTCAAAACGACTTTCAAAAAGCAAAGGGATATCTAATACAACAAGTCCCTCGCCCACTTTTTTTAACCGCTCAATCTCTTCTTCTAATTTTGCTTGGACAAGCGGATGAATCATCGCATTTAAACGCTCCTTCGCCTCCTGATCATAAAAAATTATTTTTCCTAAAACGTCTCGTACAAGTTCTCCGTTTTCGTTTACAATAGACGCCCCGAACTCCTCCGCTAATTTTAAGACAAGCGGACTATTCGGACGTTGTAAATTTTTCACTATTTGGTCAGCGTCCAATACAACGATTCCTTTTTGTAAAAACCATGAAGATATTGTACTTTTTCCCGACGAGATTCCTCCCGTTAATCCAACGACTAACATTAATTACTACTGCTACTTAAAACATCGACAAAAAATAGATCGCAAAAAAGTTTCACTCGTTTAGCGCGTCTAATGAGAGCAATTTAACCTGACTGCTTCCATTCCATCAGACACCCGCGCTTCCTCCTCATCTCTTTAACGTTTTACCATAAACATTAATCTTATTTAATAAAAGTTGTAACGCCCTTGTTCACGTCGTCGGGTTGACGATGAGTGAGTCCCTTATAAAACCTTATCACCTCTCGCGATTAGTTCACTACATTTTGTCTCGTAGCAGTCCCTCCTCTCTTTTTAAAAGTTCCTAGTGGCTTAGGCCTCCCACTTAAATAGCTACCACTTCTTTTTAACGATACCCATTAATCCGTTGATGAACCCCGTTCGTTTTCCTTTATATTCAAACGCTGACAGTTCGGACAAAGATAAGTTCCCCGACCGCCAACTTTGATTTTCTCAATTTCACTTTGACAGGTTGGACAAGCCTCACCTTGCCGTTGATGAACGAGTAATTCGTTTTGAAAAGAGCCAAGCACCCCATGAGAGGAACTGAATGTCCGAATCGTCGTCCCGCCTAATTCAATAGCACGCGCCAAAACCTGCACCGTATATTTTACCACATTCTCCAAATCTCTGTCCTCTAAATCCGAACTTGGTGTTAAAGGATGTAATCGCGCACGGTAAAGCACTTCATCAACGTAAATATTACCTAATCCACAGACGACGCTTTGATCAAGAAGCAAACTTTTGATAGGTTTCTTTTTATTTTTTAACTTTTCTTTTAAGTAATGAGGGGTAAACTGCGAAGAAAAAGGCTCTACTCCTAACACTTTAAATGGAGGGGTTTCCTCTAAATTGATGGACCGATCGTACAAGTGATATGTTCCAAATTTTCGCGTATCCTGATAAAGCAATCGTTTGCCTCCATCCAACGTCATGACTACATGGACATGGGGATTCAACTCAAAATCTGGCTGAACAACAAAATACTTTCCTTCCATTCTAAGGTGTGAAAGCAACACATAATCATCCAAATAAAAAACAAGATATTTTCCACGCCTTTTAATCTCTTGAATGGTTTGACCCGTTAACTTGTTTTTAAATTCTTCTACCTCCATATTTTTAACCATCGGCTCATATTTCACTTCAACTCCCTGTATTTGTCTCCCTTTTACTTGTTGACAAAGGGCATTCTTTACATTTTCAACCTCAGGTAATTCTGGCATGTGTTCCACCTTCTTTCTTAACAACCCCTATAGCTGCTCAATCATGTGCTATCCGGTAAGGAGCACCTGCATTGAATGGGCCCCTATCGGGCATAACTTCCATTTTTATTCGTCATGGGATGCAGACGTGACTGCTTCGCATTTTCAAACTCCAATAACCCCTTATCTTTCCTCTCCTTATTTCCAAGGAAAATACGTTAACTTCTAAAAAGGGCACTCGCCTCTCGTGCCCCTTTCATCATTATTTTGCATCATACCAGGTTGGACCATACGAATAATCGGCTTTTAATGGAACCTTTAATTCAACAACGTCCTCCATCGTTTTTGTCACTAACTCAATCATCAAATCCAATTCATTCTCAGGAACTTCAAATATTAACTCATCGTGTACCTGTAATAACAAGCGTGACTGTACCTTTTTTTCCTGCATCTTACGGGACACGTCGATCATTGCCTTTTTGATGATATCCGCTGCTGTCCCTTGAATCGGTGCATTCATCGCTGTTCTTTCTCCAAATTGTCGAATCGCATAGTTTTTTTGCGTTAGCTCTGGAATATAGCGTCGACGATTAAACAACGTCGAAACATATCCATTATATTTAGCTTCCTTGACAATATCCTCCATATACTGGTGAATGCCCGAATACGTTTCTAAATAATGATCAATATATTTTTTCGCCTCTTTTTGAGTGATATTTAAATTTTCAGATAAACCAAAAGCACTCATTCCATAAATAATTCCAAAGTTAATGGCCTTTGCAGAGCGTCTTAAATCTGACGTCATCTCTTCCCCTGACACTTTAAAAACGTCCATTGCTGTTTTCTTATGAATGTCGTCCCCTTGTTTAAAGGCCTCAATTAATGACTCTGTATTTGAAATATGAGCCAAAATACGAAGCTCGATTTGTGAGTAATCGGCCCCTAAAATCAACCAACCTTCTTGACTTGGGACAAACGCTTTTCGAATCATTCTTCCCTCTTCTAAACGAATAGGGATATTTTGCAAATTAGGTTCAATCGATGACAATCGACCTGTTTGGGTTAACGCTTGATTAAAAATGGTGTGAACCTTCCCATCGTCATAACACGCCTTTTTTAAACCTTCAATATACGTAGAATATAATTTACTCAATGTTCGATACTCCATGATTAAATGAATAATCGGATGTTCATCACGCAATTTTTCTAGAACATCGGCATTCGTTGAGTAACCCGTCTTCGTTTTTTTAATCACCGGCAATGATAACTTTTCAAATAGTACCTCTCCTAGTTGTTTAGGGGAATTAATATTAAACGACATTCCTGCCTGTTCAAAGATAGACGATTCGAGCGCTACAAGGCGAGACTTCAACGTTTCTCCCATCTCCTCCAAACCATTTAAATCAAGTGCCATTCCGTTAAACTCCATCGTTGCTAAAACATCGGCCAATGGCATTTCCATCTCTTCAAATAGTTCTAGTTGCCCCTGTTCACGCAGTTGCTCAAGAATTTGATCTTTTAGCTTAAAGACTGCCGTTGCAATATCGATCGCGTAACGCGCAACCTTTTCTGGTGCGGCAACGGCACGCTTAGCCCCTTTCCCGTAAACCTCTTCATCGTATGATACCTCATCGTAATCATAATGCATAACAACCTTTTTAAATTCTCGACTACCATTCGTTGGGTTAAGAATATACGTCGCTAATAATAAATCAAAATCAACCCCTTCTAATGGTAAGCCTTCCCACATGAGTGCAACACGCGAGCGTTTCACGTCAAAAATAGACTTCTTATACGTCGAACAACTTAAAAATGAAAGGAACGCCTCACTCTTTTTCGCAAGTTCAAATGGAACATAATAAGCCTCTTCTTGATTAACAACTGCTATTCCTAAAATCGTGCCTCGATGATAATTTTCCTCGAAGACCTCTACGTGAATAGCACTATCTTGATAAGTTAACTGATCTAACTCTTGTTCACTTTGAATGATTCGAATAGGGAGCTGTGGTTTTGATTCTTTTGACTCCTCCATTTTTATCTTCTTCAAAAAGGCATTAAACTCCATTTCCTTAAAGAAGGCCATCAATTCTTCGACATGGGGTCCCTCGTAACGTAAATCATCAAAGGTTAGTGGAAGCGGGACTTCCTTATGAATAGTCGCCATTCGTTTACATAATAAGGCCTGTTCAACGTTTGCCTCTACCTTTTCTCGCATTTTACCTTTTAACTCATCTGTATGTGCCACTAGATTTTCAACCGTTGTAAATTGTTTTAATAATTTAATCGCGGTCTTCTCACCCACTCCAGGAATTCCTGGTAAATTATCCGAAGGGTCCCCCATCAACCCTTTTAAATCTACAATTTGCTGAGGAGAAACTTCATATTTTGCAAAAACTGCGGCCTCATCAAACGACTCAATGTCTGTCACACCTTTACGTGTAATATGAACAATCGTTTTCTCGTCGACCATTTGCAGTAAATCTTTATCCCCCGTAATAATATGCACCTTGTCAAAATTATCACCTTTCGCCTGCGTTGATAAGGTTCCAATAATATCATCGGCTTCATAAGTTGCTAACTCTAACCGCTTAACCCCTAAAAGGTCTAAATATTTTTTAATCAAATTAATTTGTGAACGCATCTCATCTGGCATCGGTTTGCGTCCATCTTTATAACTTTCTAAAAATTCATGTCTAAATGTCGTCTTACCAGCATCAAAGGCGACCAACATATGCGTATGGTTATAATCATCTAACACCTTATTCATCATATTTACAAATCCGTATAAAGCGTTTGTAAATATTCCTGTACTTGTTTTCATGAGGTTCCCGCTATATGCCGTCGCATAATAGGCGCGATACATCAAACTATTTCCATCGATTAAAACTAACGTATTCATTGCATCAATCCTTATCCATAGCATATTTTTATGCCTTACTTACTATACTGTACTATTATTTTAGCACATCAAAGCAGTTTAAAACATATTTTTACAAGGATGGTGTCAAGATGAAACAAAATATGAATTCAATCACTTCACAACTCTTTTTATTTTTTAACATTACACTCCTCTTTACTTTTCCATTAACCCAACAATCTCCTTTAATCGTGCGACTTTTCTCAGGACACACCCTGCTTTTAACGCAATTGATTCCTGCGTTCAGTTACCTTCTAATTCTAGGCGTTAGCTTCGGGGTAGAGAAAACGGAGTATCTTAACGTCATCCGAATGTTATGTACCCTATTTTTCATTTATCACCTCGTTCAATTGTTCTGCTAACGACGAACATTCATCTATTTCTATAAAAAAACGACAACCTTTATATGATATAATAGCTTATATAAACAGTTATTTTGGTAAAGGATGAAATATGATGAAAAAAATCCAGGTCTATCTACTCACCATCACAGTCATTGTGATTTCACTCTTCGTGTATTTTATGTTAAATTTCAGGCAAGGCATCCATATCGAAGAGACCATGATTACCCACTCAACCATTCCGGCACGTTTTAGTGGGACGCGTTTAATTCAATTGAGTGACACTAAAATCAAAACAAAAAAAGACCTTTCACTTTTAAAAAAGACCGTCGAAGAAATAAATAAACTCGGCGCAGATATCGTCGTCTTCACGGGGGACTTATTCGAAAAGGGAGCCATCTCCTCTGACCTATCTAAACAGGTAGAAAAAACTTTATCTGAGCTCAATCCCTCGCTTGCAAAGGTTGCCGTTTTAGGCGATACCGATTTAAAACAAAAAAAAGAAATTACAAAAATTTTAACGGGATCGTCATTTAAAATCCTTCGCAATGAATCCATTGAACTTTATAACGGAAGTAGCGAGGGCATCCAATTAATTGGGATTGACTCTTTGTCAACGACACCCGATTTAACACATATTCTTGAAAAGGAGTCCTCTTCAGAAATGTTCCAAATTCTCCTTCTTCATGAACCCACACTTGCAGCTAAGGTCACTGACTATCCAATTAATCTCCAACTTTCAGGTCACTGCCAAGGAAATTCAACTAAAAATGGTTGCACACAGTTTTATAACGGAACTTATCCTTTTGCAGATCAACTCATTTTAAATGTTAATCCGGGTCTTAAAGAAAGAAAAGGTATTTTTTCTTTCTTCTCCCGACCAACGATTCATTCTTTTTTACTCATTCAATCTTAATAGTGGGGCAAACAACTCTTTCGTTGCATATGATAACGTAGGACTGCAAGATAAAGGAGGAGTTTAAATTGATGCCAGTAAATTATCATAACGGGGTTCCAGTCCAAGTCCCTTATCGATCAACAGCACCACTTACTCAACAAGTCCCTAATCTCTCAATGATGCCTGAAGTAGGACAGGATGAGCGATGGGGATTCTTACCTTTTGTTGGAGGGTTAGCTTTAGGAGGATTACTATTTAATGGATGGGGAGGACGCCCTTGTTGTGGAGGCGGTGGATATTCTTATCCTGCGTACCAACCAGTTTACTACCAACAACCGGTTTATTATCAACAACCCGTTGTCTATCCTGCCTACCAACAACAGCAACAACAAGCGCAAAATGGATACTATGGACCTTACAATCCCGTGATGCCAAGTGAAACGACGATACTAGAAAGTAATAAATACTATTTATCATAAAAAAAACAGCTCAATTAAGAGCTGTTTTTTTGTTTTCCTCCTAAGAGAAAAACATGATAATTAAAGATCCCCAAACAGTTAACAAAATATTTCCGATTGCATAAGGTATCGTATAACCTAATACGGGGGCATTACTATTGGCCTTTTCACATAATCCCCCTAATGCTGCCGTAGTCGTTAAGGCACCTGCCGTCGCCCCTAAAATGACGGGTGGAGAAAATTTAAACACATATTTTCCTAATAAAATACCAAATAATGAGGATACAGCTGTCACAATAAGTCCCGCTAAAAAGAAAATCAATCCCGAACTTTGTAACCCTTCAATAAATCCTGGTCCAGAGTTAATTCCAACAACCGCGACGAAAACAGCCAATCCTACGTTGCTTAAAAACCATGTGGCAGCCGGTGGAATTTGTCCCATCGTCGGCTTCCGTGAATGAAGATAACCACAAAGTAACCCCATGATTAATACACCACCACTTGTTGAAAGCGTAATCCCAATCTTACCAATCATTAACGCCGGTATTCCAATCAGACCACCTAAAACAATCCCAAGTCCCATAAAAGTTACATCGGTTTCATCTGTCTTTACAACTTTTTTCCCAACAAACGGAAGAACTGATTCTACACAACTCGTCGGCCCTTCTAAGCAGAGGACATCCTGTTTACCAACAACTGTTCCTTGATGGTAATGAATGAACTCCCCGTGGCGTTTAAGTTTTGAGACTAATACACCCTTCTGCAAGGCCTCTTTTTGAATTTCCTTCATCGTTTTTCCACATGAATCTGATTGACCTATATAAACCTCTACAGTGTCAGATTTCAGCTCTTCTAAGCGATGATCAAAAATTTCTTTTCCTAAGCCTCTCCATTCAACCTGTGCGGCATCCTTCCCTTTAAAGGCAATCGCCAAGCAATCATTTGCTGCTAAAACCATCTCTTTAGCCGGAAAAATAAACGAGTGATGACGTTTTGGGTTCATGACATACAAACTGACATCAATTTCGTCATCCAATGGCCATTCAAGATCAGCGACAGTCTTTCCAACCCATTTTTCGTCGACTTCATAAAGACGATAAGATACCTCACCCGTTTGCACGCCATCGCCTACTGACTTCTCTTCCATTTTAGCTTGTTGGTCAAGCTCTAAACACGCCTTCTCCAAATCAATTTTTAAAATTTTAGGACCAAATGTCGTGAGAATAAACGTACATCCGATGGTTCCAAAAATATAAGTAACAGCATACCCTACAGGAACAAAATCCATCATCATTTTTTGATTAGAAACATCTAATCTTGAAAGGGCATCTTGAGCCACACCAATCACCGAGGATTGTGTTAACGCCCCTGCTAAGAGTCCCGAGGCCTGTCCAGCATTAAAATTCATTAACTTTCCAATCGTAATCGTAAAGATAAATCCAAAAAGGCAAACCATGCAGGCGAAAAGAACTTGAGAAAATCCTTCCTTCTTTAAGCTTTTAAAAAACTGTGGGCCCGCATTATAACCTAGCGCAAATAAAAACAGTAAGAAGAAAATAGACTTGACCGTATTATCTACCGTAATCCCCAATTGACCTACTAATACACCAGTCATTAAAACTCCTGGAACCGTTCCAACTTTAAATGAACCAAAACGAATTTTTCCAACCTGATAGCCAAAAGCTAACGTTAAAAACAGTGTTAATTCCGGATATGTCCTCAATACCTCGATTAACCATAACATATTAGTCACCCCATCACACATTTTTTAAGATTACAATTCCTATAGCAGATTAAATTCAAAAATACGATTTCGTTATTTTTAAGAACCTCTTTGCGATGAACCAAGTAACCTTCTAGACATTCATTTTTATTATAAATGGTATTAACATAAAATTAAAGAATATTTATCCAAATTTCTATCCTATCTTTTATATTTCTACATCATGCTATAAAATTCACCCTTATCCCCATTAAAAAGGTTACCCCGTATAAACAGGGTAACCTTTTTAGCTCTATTTTTTAAAGATGTAATCAAAAACTCCTTTATTAGCAATCGCTTCATAATATTCTGCCTTTACGCTATAATACGCTTCAACATTTTGAACATATTCATGATGTGTAGTAGCTAATTGTGAAAACAATTGATTAAGTTGTTGAAAGTATCGAACCGTCTCACTGACTTTAGAATGATAAAACATTTCTTGAAGTGATTCTAACTTATTCATTAACTCGTCAATTTCTCCATTTAGTAACGTTAAACTTTCTATCCGCTTTTGTTGATTTTCTGATAATTGTTTTCCTAACGTCGAAAGGGGCTTAGATAACTTTGATGAAACGGAGTTGATATGATTAAATTTCACCTTAACTAGCCTTTCATTCATCGCATCAATAACGTCATCTCTATATGCCTTTAATTCGGCGTACTGCGCGTTAAACGTGGAAAATAACTCATCCATATCTTCCTCTCCATCGTATGTACGGCCAATTTCAATAATCTGTGACGTTGTCTTATTTAGTTCATTTAATATCTCCTCTATCGTTTGGGGGGATTTTTTTTCAAGAGAGATTATTTCTTCATCTATGCGTTGATAAAATTGTAACACCTCAATTTCAGGGAATTTATAGGTCATTGCAAAGTAGATTCCCATCGCAACGATTCCCCCTAAGGCTATCCAAAATAAACTAACTTTCTTCATCCAATCACTCTCCCCCTATATTTCATCGCTACCTACTAAATTTTTAACGATATGATAATCTGGATTGTAGGGTAAAAATTCATACCCTAGCTCCATATAATACTCAATCACTTTCGGTAACACCTCTACCGTTATATCTTTTTCATGAAATAAAACAATTGTATTTTTAGGATAATTCCAAAGGTTCATGCAATATTCAATATTTTTCATAATCCCTGTGACGGTAGCTCCTGAATCCCAGTCTAGTGAGTCCACATCCCAATCCCAACATTTTATTTTTGCCTCCTTTAACGCCTCGATATGACCGGCATTAAACGTTCCACCACTCCCATATGGGGCACGGCACAGTTGACTCATAAAACCGCCCGTCACTTCCTTAATAAGCTGCTGTTCCTCTAATAGCTCCCCGACGAAATTTTCCCCACCTTTTTCTTTATCATATAAGTAGGAATAATTATGGGACATTGAATGCATTCCAATGTAATGACCGGTATCTGCCATTCTCTTCAAAACCTCATTTGATTTACTATAGCCCTCAATCGCTGAACCTAACACAAAAAAAGTTCCTTTAACGTCATATTGATCAAGAACATCCAATATTTTATCGGCGTTCTTGCTCGGTCCATCGTCAAATGTTAAATAAACAAACTTCGCTTCCTTGTTATGCCAACTCTCAATAGGCGGTATATCCTCAAATGTCAACTCCCCTTTGTTCTGCGTCAGAATACTTAAGTGATGAACCTGATAAAAAAGATTAAAGAATAACCCTCCGACCAACATGATAAATCCTATTAAAATAATAGTAATGTAACCCCTCGGATTCGTCCGTCCCCTTTTCAATCGGTTCTTACCCAACTCATACGTTTGCCTTGCCACTCCATTCCCTCCATTCATTCAATTTCTTTATCTCTATACTACTCTTTCCCCTGCCTGATTTCAATAAATTACTTTATTTTTCAAAAATAAACAATTTATCATCGTTTAGCTTTCCTTTTTTATCTCCATAATAGTGTTATCTAGTTGAGTCCACAATCAAATTCATCTCCCTCACAATATGGCATAAAGACATATCCTAACTCTCTATAATAATTGAAGACCTGTGGTAAAGTTTCTAAAGTTAATTTCTTTTCGTGAAATAGTAAAACAACTTCATCAGGGTAATGTGCCATCTCTAAATCTTTCACGACTTGATCCATAATTTCACTCGAACTTGACTTAGCCCAGTCTAACGAGTCAACATTCCAATCCACGCAGTTAAGTCCAGCATCTTTTATAGCCTGGTAGTGTGCCTTCGTAAAATGACCTCTACCTCCGTAAGGTGGGCGACAAAGATTACTTTCAAATCCGGTTAATTCCTTAACCTTTCCTCTTACTTCTAACATTTCATTAACAAAGTTATGAGCCGCATCTGGTGAATTATATAATTTATCTAAATCGTGAGTCATACTATGTAATCCTATATAATGACCATGATCTAAAATTTCATTCAAAATTTCCCCCGAATGAGGGATATTATTAATACTTTCACCGATGACAAAAAATACGGCAGGAACCTGTTCTCTTTCTAATAAATCTAATATTTCTTTTGTATACTTAGACGGACCATCATCAAATGTTAAATATGCAACTTTATCAGGTTTAGGTTCATGATAAATAAAATGGTCAATGCGATCCTCAACAGTAGCCGATTTAACGGTAGGACAACAAACCGATAATAAACAACTTAAGAAAGAGAAAAACAAAAAAAGATGCAGTTTATTATTAGTCAATAGCTTTCTCATTATATCAACTCTTTTCATTAAACTTCTTTTTTAGTATGGACGAGTTCTATTTAAATTATATCCTTATTCCAATAAAAAAAGTGTGAAGAGAAAATCTTCACACTTAATTAATTATTTTTGGATATTTTCAACTAATTCGATAACTTCTTCTACTGTTGATTTGTTTAACGCTTCAGCAGCTAATTCTGCCATTTCAGCTTTTGATAATTTACTGATTAATGAACGAGCAGGTAAGATAGAAGTTGCAGACATTGAGAACTCATCTAATCCTAATCCTAATAATAATGGAATAGCAGTTTGATCTCCGGCCATTTCACCGCACATTCCAGTCCATTTACCTTCCTTATGCGCTGCATCAATAACCATTTTTACTAAGCGTAAAATACTTGGGTTATATGGTTGGTATAAGTATGATACTTTTTCGTTCATACGGTCAGCTGCCATTGTGTATTGAATTAAATCGTTTGTTCCGATTGAGAAGAAGTCTACTTCTTTTGCGAATTGATCAGCTAATACAGCTGCAGATGGAATTTCAACCATCATTCCCACTTCAATCTCATCAGAAACTGTTACACCTTCTGAAACTAATTTCGCTTTTTCTTCTAATAATAAAGCTTTAGCTGCACGGAATTCATTTAATGTTGCAATCATTGGGAACATGATACGTAATTTACCGTAAGCACTTGCACGTAATAAAGCACGTAATTGTGTACGGAATAAATCTGTATCATCTAAACATAAACGAACCGCACGGTAACCTAAGAATGGGTTCATTTCTTTTGGTAAGTGTAAGTAAGGTAATTCTTTATCTCCACCGATATCTAACGTACGAACAACAACAGGTTTTTCTCCCATCGCTTCTAATACTGCTTTATAAGCTTCAAATTGTTCTTCTTCAGTTGGGAAGTTGTCACGTCCCATATATAAGAATTCTGTACGGTATAATCCAACAGCTTCTCCACCGTTACCTAAAACACCTTCTACATCGTTTGGTGTTCCGATATTCGCTGCTAACTCTACGTGTTGTCCATCTTTAGAAACCGTTTTCTCATTTTTTAACTTCGCCCATTCAGCTTTTTGAGCTTCGTATGCTTTCGCTACTTCTTCATAATGAGAAACTTGATCAGCAGATGGATTAATAATAACGTTTCCTTCTAATCCGTCTAAGATAATCATATCTCCATCTTTAACGTCTTCTAAGATTGTTTTCGTTCCAACTACAGCCGGAATTTCTAAAGAGCGAGCCATAATCGCTGAGTGAGACGTGCGTCCTCCGATATTAGTCGCAAATCCTTTTACAAAGTTACGGTCTAATTGAGCTGTATCAGATGGCGTTAAATCTTCCGCAATGATAACAACTTGTTCATCGATTGTACTTGGATCGTTAACTTTAACCCCTAATAAGTGTGCTAAAATACGTTTTTTGATATCTTTGATATCAGCTGCACGTTCACGGAAATATTCATTATCCATGCTTTCAAACATCGTAATAAACATTGTTGAAACTTCATCAAATGCATAAGAAGCGTTTACGCTTTCTGCTTTGATTTTATCCGTCGTTTGACTTAATAATTCAGGATCGTTCGCCATATTGATATGTGCATCAAATACAGCTGCCTCTTCCTCACTTAAATTTTGTGCTGCTTTAACTTTAATTTTTTGTAACTCTTCAGTCGTTTTAACTAATGCTTCTTTGTATAAGTTAATTTCTGCTTCTACATCTGCAATTGTAGATTTAACCACAGTTAATTCTGGTTCAATTAATTTAAATGCCTTCGCAATGGCAATACCATTAGATGCTGCAATACCTTTAATATTCACAATGCTACCCCTTTCATTTTTCAATGATATATACTTAATTATTATATCAGATAAAATTAGTTTCACAATAGCCTTTTCTATGTAAACTGTTACATATGTTATTATGTCGCATTTTCACCTGATAGGAGGTAAATAAAAAGTACTGGTTATCCAGTACTTTTTATTCTATTTTAGATAATTATTTACCTAATCCTTGAGTTGTAATTGTTTCTGTTAATGCAGTGATTGCCTCTTCAGCATCTGCACCTTCAGCAGAAATTGTAATTTCAGCTCCTTGTTGGATTCCTAAAGACATAACACCCATGATTGATTTTAAGTTAACTTTTTTGTCACGGTATGTTAATGAGATTTCTGCGCTGTATTTGCTAGCTGTATTTACTAATACTGTAGCAGGACGAGCATGTAATCCAGTTTCATCTGTAATTGTAAAGATTTTTTCCATCAATAATCGCTCCTCTTTTAATTAAATTAGTTTCAACGTTATTGTAACGTGCGACTTTTAAAAAATCAAGTTCTATAACAATGAAATTTATTTGATTTCTAAAATGCTAACTTCACCATGTGTAACAGGTCCAGTTTTCTTTAAGTCAATGACTTTTTCACCTAAGTTAGTGAAAACAACTGGTGTTACTAATGATGGCACTTTAGGACGAACAGCATCAAGATCAACTGATAATAATAATGTATCAGGCGTTACTGTATCTCCCTCAGCAACGTGAGCTGTAAATCCTTCACCTTTTAATGCAACAGTATCCATTCCAAAATGGATTAAGATTTCATGTCCGTCATTAGATTCTAACGCTACGGCATGTTTTGTTGGGAAAACGTTTAATACTTTACCTGAAACAGGTGAATAAACTTTTCCTTCCGTTGGTTCGATAGCAAATCCATCACCCATCATTTTTTGACTGAATACTGGATCTGGTACTTCTGTAATTGATAATAGCTTCCCTGTAATAGGAGCACAAATTCCTTTTTTCGGTTCTTCAGTCTTTGAGTTTGAACTAAATAAATTTTTAATTGAGTCAAAAATTCCCATGGTGCACCTCCTAATATCTTTCATATCTATTATAGCGTTTTTTCTTCACAAATATAGATTTATTTTTAATTTTTCTTATTAAAAGCGCTAACAGGAGGTGATATAGGCGATAATTTTAATATTTTTTTCTTATTTATGTATAAATTCTTCAATTTATGACGTCTATTAGTCGTATGTTGTCCTAAATTTAACTTTATAAAACGCATTCATATTTTTCCAATCTAATCAAAAAAAGACCATTAGCGAACCTAATGATCTCTTTTTAATAACTTTTTCACAATCCACTCTAAATCATCCCTTGCTTGGCAGGATGGAAGTGCCGAAATCTCCTTTAAAGATTTTTTGGTATATTTTTGGGCCAACTCTAATGCCTGATCAATTCCGCCCAATTCATCTACACGTTCAATAATTTTTTGAACGTCCGCATCATCATAATGCCCCTTTGAAAGAAGTTCATTTAAATGTGCATCGTCTGTCTTTAACGCATAAATAAGTGGTAAGGTATAGTATCCCTGCTTGAGGTCATTTCCCAATGTCTTTCCAACCCGTGAAGTATCACCTTTATAATCTAAAATATCGTCAATGATTTGAAATGCATTTCCTAGATGTAATCCAATCTTTCCTAATTTCCGACATAATTTTTCGTCACATCCAGCTTCATAGGCCCCTATAGCAAGACTCGTCGCTAAAAGAGCCGATGTCTTTGCCCCTACGATTTTTAAATATTTCTTTACGGAGTCATGCGTCTTAAATCGACCATCAAATTGTTCAATTTCTCCCACACACACGCGTGAAACGGCCCGAGACAATTCCCTCATATGGTGGAGCTCATAGTTTTTTGCTAAAAGTTCAAAACATTTTGTAAAAATATAATCCCCCGTATAAACCGCATAGTCTTTTCCATATTTTTTTTGTGTTGTCAACGATCCCCTACGGTGAGTCGCATCATCGATAATGTCATCGTGAACAAGTGTCGCTAAATGCAACATCTCAACAACGGCTGCTAGTGGGTAAATAGATTTAAAAGATTTCGCCCCGAATCCGGCACCAATCAAGCATAAACCTGGTCGAACCCTTTTCCCTCCTGATTTAGCTAAATCTTGTAATATTTCATTCATCTTTTCCTGCTTGACCGTCATACTTTGTTCAATTACACCATTTACCTCAAAAAGATGATTCATCATCCTAGGATTATCTTGCCAAAACGAATTCATATGTTATCACCTACATTACTGAAATACTACCCCGGATTAATCCCCTAAAACTTAGTAATAGAAAAACATAGTCAATACCCCCGTATTAACTATGTTTTCCTAATCTCATCTATTCTAAATTAATCGACGTACAAATACCATTTTTTCAATAATGGGGTTTTTGGTAACATTTTTCTAATCCATGGCCAAACATAATAATCTAAACCTAAGACCATTCCAGAGTTACCAATTAAAGCAAATCCACCTACAAGGTACCAAAGCATTTCGGTTGGTGCCATTCCAGAAGCCCAAATCATACATCCCATAGCGATAGTCGCAATAGCGGCAACTGGTGTAAATAAACCAATAATCAACATTCCACCGAAGATGATTTCACCGCAAATCATTCCACCTTGTACTAGACTAGCTAATTGAGTAAATTGTGTTCCATCAGGTGTATAGAAAAAGGCATCCATTGACCAATTCACCATATTTTCAACAAACCCTGGAACAGGTAATACCGTAATCCAATTCATAAAATCATGAATAGCATCTGCTAACATCGTAAAAATATCTCCACTATTTGAAACAACGTCACTCACCGTTTGCGAAACTGCTGCTGCCGCTGATGAGGCCCCTTCTGCAATTGCACCTGATGCTGCTGTTACTGTCTCTACTACTTCTGGTACAACTTGACTAACAGCCTCTGATGCACCACCGATTGTATCTGCCTTTGGAGGTGCGGGTAATAAAAAGACATTGTTAAAATCATGAACAATTTTTGGTAATTTAGTTAATCCTTGTTGTAACCACATAAAACCGATAAAAATACGGAGCGGGAATTTCCAGAATACTGGAGCTGAGTTTGATAACAAACCTCCCACCATCGAACGATTATTTTTTGTATGGAAAAATTCATGCATTAAATAAGACCAAATCTTATTGAATCCTAATACTTGAATAAAATAAATGATATTAATTAAATGTTTTGATGCCATTGCAAAAAATCCAGATAAATTAAACCACATTCCTGGCATTCCAACCTGTGCCACCCCATAACGTGATCCGATACAAACCATCGAACCATGGAACGTTGGTTTATATGTTTTATGAGTTCCACCATTAATATCTACTGCGATATTATGAGCAACAACTGGTGCTGAATGCTCCGCGTTTTCCACCATCTGAGGGACAGGGCGTTCTTCACCTTCTGGAATATAGAAAATATTATCTCCAACAACATAAACATCTTCGTAATCTTTCGCCTGTAAGTGCCCGTTTGTTACAATGCGTCCACGACCAGCCTTCTCAACTGATGCCTGATCAACAATATCAGACCCCTCAATACCTGCTGCCCAAATCACGGTATGCGTTTGAATAACTTTCTCACCTTTATTTAAAACCACTTTATCTTCATGAATCTCACTAACCGCTGAATTCATCACTAATTCATTTCCAAGTTTAATTAAACGCTTTTCCGCTTTTTTAATCAACTTATCTGGGTACATCGGTAAAACTTTCGGTGCAAAATCAACAATGTAAAGACTGACTTCATCACGATCAATATGGAATGAACGACATAACTCATCTTTCCATTCCCCTAATTCACCAGCCATTTCAACACCCGTAAATCCTGCTCCAACTGTTACAAATGTCAGTAACTCACGGCGCTTTTGCTTGTCTGCTGTCAATGCCGCTTGTCGGAACATATTTAAAATGTGCTCTCTTAAGTTTACAGCATCTGTGTATGACCAAAGTTGATGAGCATGTTCAGCCCCAGGAATTCCAAAGAATGTCGGCTTACATCCCGTCCCGATAACTAAATAATCATACTCGTATGACTGTTGGTCAGATACTAATACCTTTTGGTCAAAGTCAATTGTTTTAATCTCATCTAATACAACTTCAACGTTACGCCCAGCAAAAATACGCTTTAAATCCATACGAATTGATTCTTCATCAACACGACCTGCAGCAACTTCATGTAGCTCAGTTAACATCGTGTGATAAGATTGCTTATCAATTAACGTAATCTGCACATCTTTGTTCTTTTTAAATTTTTTTGCTAATTTCTTTGCAGTTAAAACGCCTGCATATCCTCCACCAAGAACGACTATTTTTTTCATGAAACTCCTCCTCAAATAACCCTACTTTTTCATGTCTTAAAACATAAAAAAAGCAACCTTCCCACAACCATTAATCATCATATACTTTTAATGCGTGGGAACGTCAATAAAACCACTAACATTACATTTAGTTCATTAATATTTTATCATATTTTTTCACATATTCAATCTTTTTTAAATTCCATCACTTTACCGAATTCACCTCCTTTTACACCGTTTGTAACCGATATCATCTTTGGCAGATTAACCTATTCGACAATATAAGAAATATTTACTCATGGTAACTTCTATACAAAGTATGTTAAAATAGCAAAAAGTACAACTAATCTAAAGTATGAGGAGGGGTTTGATGAAATACAAAAAAGCGTCCATTTTTATGATCTCAATCCTTTGCTTACTAAGTGCTTGTAATGCAAATGAAGTTTCACAAGAAGAAGAAAAGACAGGTGACGCCGTAGAAGAGGTGATTCCTGTAAATGAAAATCAACATAAATTAAAAGATGGTCAATATTTTGCCGAAGTAGATACGCATACCTCTAATTGGAGAGAAATTGTTGATGTTGAAGTCGTTCACGGAAAAATAAAAAAGATTACTTTCAATGCCGTGAATCAGGAAGCAACCGATTATAAACGCAGTCAAAACGAACAAAAAGAATCTGAATCTGATAACAAAACAGATAACGGATGGGAAGAACAACTTCAATTATTAGAAGATTATCTCCTTAAAAATCAAGATTCTATCCTAACTTTAACCAAGGAAACGATTCAACCGATTGAGGGACTCACCATTGATCCCCTTCCATTTATTGAATTATTGCAACGTGCCTTAAAAACGGATCCCATTCAGACAGGTGCCTATCAGGATGGACGTTATTTTACCACAATTAATGACGAACAAAACAAAACTAAACACACGATTAACCTCTTGGTTCATCACGGATATATTATTGCTGCTCACTGGGATACAACCATTCCAAGTGATTTAAATCTAACAGAGGAAGAACAATCCTATGTCGATCAATGGAATGAACAGGCCAACTTACTTGAGCAACATTTAATCCAATTACAAGATCCAACACAAATTACCTTCAATGAAGAAAATAAAACAGCAGATATTTCAGGTGTAACCATCGAAGTACACCAGTTTATTGAGCTTGCAACAAAAGCATTGGCCGGTGGCCCTTTATTGGATTAAAAAAGGATAAGATTTCATTTTTTGAAATCTTATCCTTTTTTCTATCTCTAAAGGCGTATTCACTAGTTCGAACATTATACGACTTTTACCCTTTCTAACGAGAGATTTCCAAAGAGATATAAAAAATTTATCGCCATCACTTCATGGAATATGATATCCTATCTAAGAGTAACGATAAATTTTGCCCCTATCCTTAACAATCCATTCATTTTACCATTTTACTGAAGCTAGGGACTGTCCCTACTAGCGGTGGAGACATTGCCTCCTCTATAGTGGTGGATACGCGGATAGGGAGGATTGAACATTCGATTTATACGTATAACCAGCTAGTTTAAATCATACATAAATAAATTAAGAAGGGAGCTTTTTATGAAGTCTATTAAATACTATTTACTTGTTTTCCTACTCTTACTCGCAGGATGTACCCAACAAAAGAAAGAACAGTCGTTTGAACCCGTTTCCCAAAATAAATTTTTACTAGGAACGGTCGTTACAGTTACACTATACGATAATCCAAAAGACGAAATATTCGCCGAAATTTTTGAGAAAATTGAAAAAATTGAGCAAGAAATGACCATTAACAATGCTACGACAAGCGAAGTTATGGAAATTAACAAATACGCAGGATCAAAGGAAGTTAAAGTCTCAGAAGATACGTTTAATGTGATCAAAGCTGGTTTAAATTACTCTAGTCTTGCAAATGGAAAATTTGATATTACCGTAGGACCGTTAGTAAAGCTTTGGGAGATCGGATTTGACGATGCACACGTTCCGAATAATGATGAAATTTCTAATGCAGTAAAGCTGATTAACTATAAAGATATTGTATTAAATGAAGAAAATTTAACGGTAAAGCTCATTAATCCGGCCATGATGATTGACTTAGGCGGAATTGCAAAGGGCTATGCCGCCGACGTTGCCACAAAGGTTTTAGAAGACCACGGTAATAAGCACGCCATTATTAACCTTGGAGGAAATGTCTATGCCTATGGAGATAAGATCAACGACATGCCATGGAAAATAGGTATCCAAAATCCATTCTCACCTCGTGGAGAATATTTAGGAATCGCTAGTGTTAAAAATAAGGCGGTGGTCACATCAGGTACATATGAACGTTACTTCGAACAAGACGGAATAATTTATCACCATATCCTAGATCCACAAACAGGCTATCCCGTCTCAAACAATATTGTTTCCGTTACGATTATCGCGAATGACTCTATGATGGCCGATGCTTTATCAACAAGCGCCTTTGCACTTGGAGTCGAATCTGGACTAGCGTTAATCGAATCACTTGATAATGTTGAGGCGCTTTACATTACCGATGATTATAAAATTTATCCTTCTTCTGGATTTCTCAATTATTTCGAACTAACCGATGAAAACTTCACGCTAATGAACTAATCATAAAAATCTCCTAAGGAGATTTTTATTTTGTAATAAAATCCCATTAATTTGGGCGTCTGCCATCTCATTTTTCCATTCAAAAAATATACTATATTGTAATTGAATTACAAGATGGAAAGGAAGTTTTTTTAATGAATGGATATAATAGATGCGGTGGTTATAAAGCTCCTATGTGTGGGATGCCAGTAATACCACAACCAGTACCTGTAAAAATGGAGGCAACTTCTGTTGCAGAAGCGTGTGAAACAACTGTTGTTGCACAACCTGCACAACCAGTTTGCTGTCCAGTAATGCCACAACCAGTACCAGCTCCAATGCCTGCCCCTATGTGCGGACCTGTGCAATTTGAAAGTTGCTGTCGTGTAGTTGAACCAACTGTTTGCTGTACTCCTGAAGTTCATCATCATCACAGAGTAGAACATATTGTCCCTGTAGTTGTCCGTAATGTTCACCATCATCATAATCACCATGATTATGTTATCTGTAAACAAGAAGCAACTGAAGCTCATCAATACGATCACGGACTTCGTAACGAAGACTGGTGTTCTCTTGCAATGCAACAACAAAATCCATGTGGACCTAAAACTCCAATGTGCTAATGAATCATAAATAAAAAGAACGACTTTTTTAGTCGTTCTTTTTTTACTAAATAAGAGCGTAAAAAAAAAGGAGGGAAAAGCCTCCTTTTTTTATGAAATTAACTTAATTATTTTACTTCATGAATTTTCATTAAGTTAGTATTTCCTTCACCAGCTGGTAACCCTGCAGTTACAACTGCGATTTCACCTGCTTCTAATCCAGCGAAATCTTCTGCAACTTTAGCTGCTGTTTCTAATAATTCATCTGTATTTGATGTTTCAGCAACAACAACTGGTTGAACTCCCCAGTATAATGCTAAAGAAGCAGCTGTTTTTTCACATGAAGTTGCAGCAACAACTGGTGCAGATGGACGATATTTAGAGATTGCACGAGCAGTAGCTCCTGATTGTGTACAAGCGATAACCGCTTTAGCACCTAAATCTTCTACAGTATCAGCAACTGCTAATCCCATAGCTGAAGCTACGTTACGTGTAGATGAAGCAATTGCACGAGCGATAAGTTCTTGGTGATCTAAAGCTTGTTCAGTACGACGAGCGATACGAGCCATTGTTTCAACAGCTTCTAATGGATATTGCCCTGCAGCTGATTCTCCTGATAACATGATTGCATCTGATCCGTCGAAAATAGCATTAGCAACGTCTGATACTTCGGCACGTGTAGGACGTGGATTTTTTTGCATTGATTCTAACATTTGAGTTGCAGTAACAACAATTTTTCCTGCAGCATTACATTTAGCAATGATTTCTTTTTGGATTAATGGAACGTCTTCAGCAGGTACTTCTACCCCTAAATCCCCACGAGCAACCATGATTCCGTCAACAACTTCAAGGATTGAATCCATGTTGTCAACACCTTCTTGGTTTTCGATTTTAGCGATGATTTGAGTGTGAGTATTTCCGTGTTGTTTGAAGATTTCACGGATTGCTAATACGTCTTCAGCACGACGAACGAATGAAGCAGCTACATAATCAACTTCCATTTCGCATCCGAAAACAAGGTCAGCATGATCTTTTTCAGAAATGAATGGCATGTTTAATTTAGCACCTGGTACGTTGATTCCGCGACGGTCTTTAATGTATGCAGGGTTTTGAACTGTACATACGATTTCTTGGTTAGCTGTATCTAATTCATTAACAGTTAATGTTACATATCCGTCATCAACTAAGATTGTTCCACCAACTTCAACGTCATTGATTAAACCTGGGTAAGTAATTGAGAATTTTTCAGCTGTTCCTAATACTTCGTTCATAGCAACGCGTACAGTTTGTCCAGCTACTAAATCTACCCCACCGTTTTCAAATAAATGAGTACGGATTTCAGGACCTTTAGTATCTAATAATACAGCAACATGAGTTCCTTTTTCTTTATTGATTTCACGGATTAAGTCCATACGAGCTTTTTGCTCTGCATGATCACCGTGTGAGAAGTTACAACGAACACAGTTCATTCCTGCATCTACTAATTTTGATAACATTTCTTTTGATTCTGATTTAGGACCAATAGTACAAATCATTTTCGTATTTTTGAAAGTATGTTTCATATCCTAGTACGCTCCTTCGTAGAAATAAATTTAATAATATTACAGCAATTATTATTTCATTTTATTATGATAATTGTTTTGCTAGACAATACATTGTTTCATCAAAAACGCGTGGTAAGTCAAGTGCTTCTAAAATATCGTAGTGCGCTAATTTGTTATCGCGAATACCAACACAACGACCACCTTGACCTTCGATTAATAAATCAACAGCGTAAGCTCCCATTCTGCTTGCTAAAACACGATCCGCTGCCGTTGGAGCACCACCACGTTGAGTATGTCCAAGAACAGTTGCGCGAGTTTCAACACCCGTACGTTTTTCGATTTCTTTAGCTAATTGGTGAGCATCTGTCATTAATTCAGCTAAAGTGACAATATAATGTTTCTTTTGACGTTTTTTTCCTTCCTCAATTTGAGCAACGATTTCGTCCATGTTAATTCCTTTTTCAGGCACGATTAACTCTTCGGCACCACTAGCAATGGCTCCCCAAACAGTTAAGTCACCGCAGTGACGTCCCATAATTTCAACAACGCTACAACGGGCATGAGATGCTGACGTATCACGTAAACGGTCAATTGCGTCAACAACTGTATTTAATGCCGTATCGAATCCGATTGTGAAATCACTACTTACGATGTCATTATCAATTGTTCCTGGTAAGGCAATACAATTAATTCCCATCTCAGTTAATTTTTTAGCTCCCATATAAGAACCGTCGCCACCGATAACAACTAATGCTTCAATTCCGTGTTTTTTCAATTGCTCTACACCAAGTTCACGAACTTCAATGTTTTTGAACTCAGGAAGACGTGCTGAACCTAAGAATGTTCCACCACGATTAATGATGCCACCAACATCACTATTCGTTAATTGTTTAATATCACCCTTAACTAATCCAGCATATCCATTGTAAATACCGAACACTTCAATATTGTTAGCAATACCTGCTCTTACAACGGCGCGAATGGCTGCATTCATACCTGGTGCATCTCCACCACTAGTAAGCACACCAATTCTTTTTACCATAGTGTTTCACCTCACACTAGAATTTTGTTCATCATCCATTCAATGAAGATTATTCCTCAAATATTATACCAGTTATTTCACAAATTATAAATCTTTTTCCCATCTCTTTTAATTATGAAATCGTTATTATTTTAATAAAGTTAAGATTTTTTTCATTATTTCGTTCACTAATTCGTCCCTGTACAGCGATAACTTTTCCTAAAAGTCTCTTATATTCACTCACGTAAACATCCGAAAAAATTGTCACCGTTAATGAGGTATTTTCATCTGTTATTTCCATAAAGGCCATCAATTTTCCATGACGATCCCTAATCTCTCGAAACTTTTCAATAAATCCAACAAAAGTAGCCTGAGTCTTTCTTATCGAAGAGATTTCGCTTGGATAATACCACCCGTTTTCCTTGGCAACCTTTTGCAATAAATGAATAGGGTGAGAGTTCAAGTAAAATCCAAGTAACTCCTTTTCACGTTTCATAAGGTCAATTTTACTAAAATCTTTCGAAATAATTTGCATTTGAAAATCGGGTTCAAATAACCCACCGTCATATTTAGAAAAATCGAGAATTGCCGTTAAATTGTGATGAAGCGTCGCGCGATTGTATCCAAACTCATCTAATGCCCCCGCGTCAATTAAACTTTCATATGCCCTTTGATTCATAAAAGTTCGCGTTCTAACCACAAAATCATACACTGATTTAAACGCGCCATTTTCACGAATAGAGACGAGTTGTTTGGCTAAATTTAATCCGATGTGTTTGATTGGAAGGAGGCTAAATCTAATACATTTATTTTCAATTTGATACGTGAGTCCACTTCTATTTACTGACGGGGGCAAAATAGTTAAATCTAATTGCTTGGCTTCACGAATATAAATCGCTGTGTGGTGCTCACTTCCAATCACATTTGTTAAAGCGACGCTCATAAAGTAAGCAGGATAATGTGCCTTTAAGTACGCCATTTGATAAGCGATTAAACTATAGGCAACTGCATGGCTACGGTTAAAGCCATAATTTGCAAATTTTAGAATAAGTGAATATAACTTCTTAGCCATTTCAGGTGAGTGTCCCCTTTGAGTGGCCCTTAAAATAAATTGTCTCTCCTCTTTTTCTAAAATCTCTTTATTTTTTTTAGAAACCGCACGACGCAATACATCAGCCTCTCCTAATGTATACCCTGAAACGACGTGAGCGATTTGCATAATTTGTTCTTGATATACAATAATTCCATACGTATCCCGTAAAATTTCTTCCAGGATAGGATCTAAATACTCAATCCGTGCCTCCTTGTGCTTTCTCGCCGCAAACAGAGGAATATTCTCCATCGGACCCGGTCTGAATAAGGCATTACAAGCGATAATATCCTCTAAGCAATTAGGACGTACTTTTTTAAGAACTTGACGCATCCCCTCTGACTCTAATTGAAAAATTCCGGTTGTCTGACCAAGTGTAATCATTTTATACGTTTGTGAATCATTTAAATCCAATGAGGCTAAGTCAAACTGAAAATCAGATTCCTTTCTAATAAGCGTCATCATCTGCTGTAACATATTAAGATTCTTCAACCCTAAAAAGTCCATTTTAAGTAGTCCAATCGCCTCTAAATCCTCAGCCTCGTATTGAGAAACGTAAATTCCTGTTGGTCCCTCCATGATAGCGGTGTGTCTAGTTAAATCCTGATCATGGATAATGACTCCCGCAGCATGAATTGAAGTATGGCGAGGTAATCCCTCGATTTTCATCGCCTCTTGATAAATCATTTCAAGTTTAGGGTATTTTAAGAAAAATTCCTTTAACGGTTGACTTTGCTCATACGTTTCCCTAAGCGTCTGCCCCGAGGAAATGTAGGTAGCTACCTTGTTAATCAATTCAGTTTGTACATCATGGATGCGGGCCAAATCACGCCACGCCGACCGTGACTGAAACGTTCCAAACGTTGCAATTTGAACCACGCATCTTGCTCCGTACTTTTGTTGAACATATTGAATAACTTCATCACGCCGATTATCTTGAAAATCAATATCAATATCGGGCATCGTAATACGTTCAGGGTTTAAAAACCTTTCGAACAACAACTTATATTTAATCGGATCAACATTTGTAATTCCCAAAACATAGGAAACAAGCGACCCCGCAGCTGATCCCCTTCCGGGCCCAACCAAGATTTGATTCATCTTGGCATACCTAATAAAATCCCAAACAATTAAAAAGTAGTCGCAAAATCCCATCTTTCTAATGGTTTCTAACTCATACCTCAATCGATTTTTATGAATTTCTGACACCGATGTTCCGTATCGTTTAAGCAACCCTTTATAGCATAGCGCCTCTAAATAAGTGGCTGCTGTCGTTCCCTCGGGTGTTTTAAACGTTGGCAATAAGGACTGATGGAGCAATATTTCAACCTCACATGCGTTAGCAATCTCTTCTGTATGATCAATCGCCTCTTCGTGATCGACGAATAATTGACGCATCTGTTCCTCCGTCTTAAAGTAACGCTCCACATCACTAATCTGCATTTGCTCCACCGATTGATTCGCCTTAATAGCCCGTAGTAAAGTTAACGTTTTAGCATCTTCTTGATTCAAATAACGCACATCATTAACAGCAACCATCTTTAGCTGCTTCTCCTTGGCGAAAGAGATTAAGCGGCACGAACAATCATACGTCTCTTGGTTAACACGTAACAATCCGATATAAAGATGATTGAACGGTTTAAGATAGCGTTGATAGTACTGATTAAGATTTTCCCATTGATGATCCATCACCATAGAAACAAATACCCCTGTTTCCCCATTCGTAATCGTGATTAAATGATTCGAATAAGGCAATAGTTCTTCAAATTCTATCCCCTCGTCGTTCAAAGCGTATAAAGAAGCTAACGACAGGAGCGCCTCATAACCGGTCTGATTTTTAGCAAGAAATGTCCATTCCTCCGTTCCCATTTCGAGTTTTACTTTAACAGTTAATCCAATTAATGGTTTAATGTTGTTCACTCGACATTCCTGGTAAAACTTAATCGCACTGTGCATGCTACCGTCTTCAGTCAGAGCGAGTGTTTTCAACCCCTGTCTCGTTGCAAGATGGACATAGTCTTTTATCGTTATCGAGCTATTTAACAAAGAATAGGCTGATCGCACCTGTAAATGCGTAAATGCCATTCGAACCTCACCCTTTCCTAAAATAAAACATTTGTTCGTTTTTTATCTTAACACAAAAGAAGACTACTGACAATTGTCTATAGTCTTCCCTAAATTTTCTTTTTTATAACCACTCATAGAGGCTAAACTTCTAATTTATATTTCAAGCAAACTTCCCCTAATTCATCAAGTAATCCCTGACAATCTTCCCATTTACTTAGCATTGCTCCAGATGCCTTAGGATGTCCTCCACCATCAAATTTAGCAGCGACTTCATTAATAATAGGTCCATTCGATCGAATATTTGCACGAATTCGTCCATCCTCATTTTCAAATAAACATACCCAAACTAAGATTCCCTCAATATTAGCAAGCGTATTAACAAGCGCCGATCGTGTCCCCGTTGTTAAATGATAAGACTTTTGGATATCTAGCGGCATTTTAAAGAAGGCAACTCCCGCTTCACTGACCTCAAATTGACTTAAAACATATCCTTGTGCCTGAACAATATTTAATGAACGGCGATATAAATTCTCGTGAATTTTATTTCGATTAATCTCGCAAGAATATAGAAGTTGTGCCGCACTTAATGTATCTATCGTTGTATTATCGTATAAAAAGCGACCGCTATCCGCAATAATCCCCGTATATAAGCATGAGGCAGCCTCTTGTGATAACTGCAAGTGATACGCTTCTCGATTGGCCTGATATAAATTAACAACGATTTCCGAAGTAGAAGAGGCGGCTGTATCTGTATAGTTAATATCGGCGTACTCTTCAACAACTGGATGGTGATCCAATTTAATTAACTTAGCTCCTAATTTATAGCGAGAATCATCAATTCGAGCAGAATTTGCAGTATCCATAATCAATACGAGTGCCCCCTCATAATCCTCATCACATACTTCATCCATTTGCCCCATCCATGCAAGGGAAGGTTCATTAAACCCTACTGTTTTAACTACTTTATCTTTATAATTGCAACGAATTAATTCAGCTAGACCAAGCTGTGAACCTAGGGCGTCTGGGTCAGGGCTCACATGACGATGGATAATAATCTTATCAAATTCAAAAATATGGCTCCAAATTTCTTTTAACATAATTTCACCTCTATTTTAACATGACTAAATTATAACACAATCTATCCAACGATGGACTTTTTATACCCTATTAAAAAATGAGATTCGTCACCGAATCTCATTTTCCTTATTTTACAAATGCATAGGTATCTTCAGCAATCATTAATTCCTCGTTAGTCGGAATCGCAAACACCTTAATCTGAGAATCCGGCGTTGAAATAAGCTGCTCTTCTCCCATTACCTGATTAGCTTCGTCGTCTAATTGAATACCTAAAACTCCTAAGCGATCAACGATTGCCTTACGAACCGGTGTTGAATTTTCACCGATTCCCGCTGTAAAGACTAAGGCGTCGACTCCACCTAAGTAAATGTAGTAAGCACCAATATAATCACAAATACGTTTAACGTATAAATTAAAGGCCGTCATCGCACGCTCATCTTTTTGTGCAACCAGTTTCAAAATATCACGCATATCCGATGACTCTCCTGAAACACCGTATAAACCTGACTCTTTATTTAACGCATTAACCGCTTGATCAACCGTTAAGTTTTCTTTTGCCATTACAAAAGGTAAAACAGCTGGGTCGATATCCCCTGAGCGTGTTCCCATCATAATTCCCGCTAAAGGAGTGAATCCCATTGAGGTATCAACTGAGTGCCCCCCCTTAATAGCGGTTAAAGATCCTCCATTCCCTAAATGAATCGTAATCATTTTAGTTTCTTCTAACGGCTTATTCATTAATTTAGCGCATTGTTTAGCAACATATTGATGTGAAGTCCCATGGAATCCGTATTTACGCACACCATATTTTTTATACCAATCATATTTTACCGGATATAAATAAGCATCTTCTGCCATCGTCTGATGGAAGGCTGTGTCGAAAACAGCAACAGGAACAGCATGAGGTAATTCTTTCATAAATGCTTTAATTCCTAAAACATGAGCAGGGTTATGAAGTGGCGCTAATTCTGATAAAGCATCAATTTCAGCTAACACCTCATCCGTAATGACCACTGATCGATCAAATTTTTCTCCCCCATGAACAACGCGATGACCGACTCCGCTAATTTCATCATAGTTTTTAACAATTTTTAAATCAAGTAAAGCTTCTAATAATAAATGAACTGCCACACTATGATCTTTAATAGGTAAAACTTTTTCAATTTTTTGATCTTCAAATTTAATATTAAATACTCCATCATTAAATCCGATACGTTCAACTAATCCTTTAGTAATGACAGTTTGGGCTGGCATTTCTAACAATTGAAACTTCAATGATGAGCTTCCTGCATTAACAGATAAAATTTTAGTCATATAGGTATCCTCCATTTTATTTATTCATTTTCATCCAATTTTCAATACGAATTAACGTCTGATTGAATGCGTGTGGGTCGTTAAAACTTGGCAATTGCGCGACAAGTACCTCGTTAACTGGGCGAACATGTTCCCCATGTTTTTGGATAATAAATAGGCTCTTTCCGACCTCATCCTTTTTAAATAATGACATCGGTAATTGTAATAAAGCCTGAATTGTTGCATTTTCCTTAAGTAATTGATGAAATGCTTGTGAATGGGCCTGACTAAACAAATCATTTGGAATCACATAAAAGCCATACCCTCCAGGCTTTAAGTAGTTTAAATGATTTTCGATTAGTAAATAAGGAAGATAATCCACTCCTTGAGAACTCAATGTCAAATCTAAATTAACTAACTCTTCCTTAGGAAGATGCCCTTCCGGTAAATCACCTATAATTAAATCCAATGGATTCACCAATAATGGTTTTAACGAGCTTTGCTGATAAAACTGAACCTCGTATTCCTGCATATCAGAAAGTGTACACGCAATCTTTAATAAATCACTATCTACATCAACTCCATAAATCATCTGAGGCTCTGCCCCCAAATGATTTAAAACAGCTGTCAGCAAATTCGCCGTACCGACTGTCAAGTCCCCCATATAGGCCTGTTTAATATCCCCCATAAACTTAGAAATTAAATAGCCCAGTATCATTGCAATAGAGTCTGGTGTCATCACCGCATTTGTGACTCTTTCGGACTTAAGCCCCTTTAAAATTGCCAACTGTAATGCCTTTCTAATTTCCTCTTGCGTAAACTCTAACCCCTCTAACTTCGCATAATGCGATTTTAAAATCTCTTTCGACTCTTCATTAAGAGATAAATTAATCTCTTGTGACATGATATTTTGACAACTTTCACACATCGCATGTAAATAATTCATCTTTAACTCTGAGCTAATGATCATCGAGGTTTCATCTACGAGATCAAATAGTTGTTCAATTACTTCGGGTCTAAGCACTAAAAATCACCTCTTCATGATATACAAATTGATTTTACTACAACTTTAAACCGTTGTCACGGCTTTAGCCAAAAAATGTTATAACGTTTAAGTAAAAGAGATAACGCTTTCTACATGACACATAAATCCAATTTATAAGCTCTCCTGTTCCACGTCTATCTTACCAAAAATTTCATAAGTAACCCCTCCTTAACTTCCAAGGTTATCTTTTAATTCGAAGGACATCGACGCTAAGAAAAACTAGTACCTTTTGATCATGCAAAAATATGAGTTAGGAGACATCGAATGGAAGCACTTCTTACTAGGAGTATGCAAGTTAAAACATCTACCTCTTAAGCTAAACTTTTCTATTTAAAATAAAAGAACCTATAGGCCCACACTTTTTTTAAGTGTCTCTCTTATAGGTTCTCATTCAGCCAAAGTCGACGAATGTTTAATCATTTCGCAACAGTCTCATTTTTTTCTGCCGCTTTAGATCCCGATTTATCAAATTCATTCACGATATTATTTATAAACTTAGGGGCTTGATCCAATAATCGCTCATAAAGTGACGTACGTTCCTCAACGTGTTTTAACTCAACCCCAGATTCATTGACGATTAAAAAGGCAATGGGTGTAATCGAAACTCCACCACCACTTCCGCCCCCAAATGGAGAACCATCGGTTGTTGATTTGCGCTCAGTTTCAAATTCGCTACCTCCCGCTCCAAATCCAAAACTTACTTTAGAAACAGGAATAATCGTGTCCCCGTGATCTGTTTTTAAAGGATTTCCAACAATGGTATCGACATCAACCATTTTCTTCAAGCTTTCCATTGAAATTTTCATTAAATTATGTATTGGATGTTCTGCCATAAAATTATTCCTCCTCAATTTTTAGCATCCGTTTAATTGTTAATAATTCTTTAAAGGATAACAAAAGAACAAGTATAATATCGACGATTCGAAACGAGAGTATACATGAAAGGCTAATAAAAAGTGAATTCCCCTTAAATTTACTTTTTACATCAAAGTGATAGTGATCCACTTTCTTAACGTATCTTTCAATAAAGGCATAAAAATTGGCTTGAAATGTCCACAATGCTCCGATGATGCACCCGGTGGTCATGGCATCGTCTAAACTGAAATCAATCATCGACTCTAAGCGATGAATTCTAATTCTATTCGTTAGACGAATAAGGACTTTTCGAGAGAGTTTAAAAATCGTCTTGCCCCGTCTAATCATAGATTTTATCGCTCTCATATCTAATTTGCGTGTCACCTTTTTTTGTTTAATCTTAACTGCCCTTGTCTTTTTCCGACGCTTCTTCCTAGTGCCCCCCATCTCCTTCTTCGGCATCGATGGAGATGGATCAACAATCGGCTCTTTTTTAACTTTAACTGTTTCCTTAAATTCAACCCGGGTCAACTCTTGTTTTGTTTCCTCTTGAACCCTCGCAAACTGGGATTCTACCTTCTCCTTCGTAGAATCCTTTAAAAAATCAGTCATCTCTAAGCGATACTTCAGCCAAAGATAGCGTAACTCAACCCACCCATCCTGCTGATTTAAAAACAATTCAACTTTAATTTTTATAAATGACAAAATAATAATGAGTCCTAATAAGACAAGTAAAAAATAACCGATAAACCGCATGACGTAATCCCCTTAATTTTTTATTTTTCCATAGTATGGATGAAATACCTTTCTTTTATACTTCTAGATGATCTTCTCAAATAAAAAAACATTAGCTCATTTAGCTAACGTTTTTTGTTTTGCTATTCAATAAAATTAATATGATACTCTTTAAACCAAAGATGGAATTGATATAAATAAGCAATCAACTGTGGCTGTGTCATTAACTGTCCGAACCATGGACGTGTAATAATCTCATCACTCGTATTGGCAAGAGCCCATAGTTTTTCCTCATCAAAAATCTCATGTAAAATTGAATCTGGATCATTCAATGCCTCTCTTAATAGCGCTTGGATTAACTCTGTATAATGCGGATTATGGGTTTTAGGATATGGATTTTTTTTACGATACAACACTTCATCCGGCAATACTCCCTCTAAAGCTTTACGTAATAATCCTTTTTCCATTCCACCATGAAATTTCATTTCCCATGGAATATTATATAGATACTCCATTAGACGATGGTCGGCAAATGGAACCCTAACTTCAAGACTCGCTCCCATGCTCATTCGATCTTTGCGATCTAGTAAGGTTGTCATAAACCATTTCGTATTTAAATACGTCAACTGACGTTTTTCATTATTTAATACACTATCTCCTTCTAAAATAGGGGCACTCGCAATCGATTCATTAAATCGTTTCGTTGCATAGCCAACAAGATCTAACTTCTCTTGCCATTCCGGTTTTAAAAGTGTATTACGAATCGCTAAATCACGAAGCCATGGAAACATTCCATTCATCGGTTCACGGTAAAACCAAGGATATCCCCCAAAAATTTCATCGGCGCATTCTCCTGATAAACTCACGGTATAATCCTCTTTAATTTTTTTACAAAACCAGTAAAGCGATGAATCGACATCTGCCATCCCCGGCATATCTCTAAAATAAACAGCATCCTTTAAGGCATCAGCCAAATCCTGATTACTAATGACGCAATAATGATGATGGGTTTGATTTAAATCCGAGATGAGTTTAATAAAATCATTATCTTGAGAGACCGTAAAAGCGGTTTTTTTAAAGTATTTCACGTTATCTTCATAATCAATAGAGAACGTATGTAAATTTTTAATTTCCTGGGCAGCGATAGCTGTAATGGCGGATGAGTCCACCCCTCCTGATAAAAACGTACATAATGGAACATCTGAAACGAGTTGTCGTTTAATAGCATCTAACAAAATATCCCTTGTTTTAGCGACAGTCGTCTCGAAATCATCGACATGTTCAGACGCCGTTAATTCCCAGTACTGCTCTTCCTTTTTACTTCCACTTGAGACGTTCATATAATGTCCTGGCTTCAACTCTTTGATTCCCTTATATAGTCCGTGACCCGGTGTATGAGACGGCCCAACCCCTAACAACTCTCTAAATCCTTCTAGCGTAATTTCATTTTTTTTCGTATACTGTAAAATCTGTTTTTGTTCCGAAGCAAAAATAATTCCATCTGGTAATTCATAATAATACAGCGGTTTAACACCGGCACGATCTCTCGCTACGAACAATCGCTGTTCCTTACTGTCCCAAACTGCAAATGCATAAATTCCGTTTAATTTCTCAACAACTCGCTCTTGAAAGCAAACGTAAGCTTTTAAAAGTACCTCCGTATCCGAATGTCCTTTAAACGTATATCCCGCTTTCAATAACTCCTGACGAATTTCTTCCGTATTATAGAGCTCACCATTATAAACCATTGTATATTGGTGAAAAGACATCGGTTGTTTTCCTTGTTCAATATCAACCACTGATAACCGGCGGTGACCTAAGAAAACATGTTGATCATAAAAGGTTCCCCCTTCGTCAGGTCCCCGATGTAAAACAGCCTGTACACAACTCATATCATAAGGTGTCCTCACCTCATTCAAATGATAATTTACAACCCCAAAAATTCCACACATATCACCATCTCCTTACCTATCCCCTTATGGGATTAAATGGAAAAAACATTGTACGACATATTCTATGCGAAAGACTCCATATTGAAACATGTTTTTTCTTCTGCTAAAATATTTTTATCAAAAATGCAAAAAATCGACTTCAGGAGAAGTGTCTTATAGGACACCATGCTCCCCCACTTAAGCGATTTAGACGCATATAACCTATTATTTACCCCAAGCGGAGGCGACTAAAATGAAAACTCTACTGATTAAACTCATTCGATTTTATCAAAAATACATTTCCGTTCAAACAGGACCTAACTGCCGCTTTATTCCGACCTGTTCGCAATATGCTATCGAGGCTATCGAATCTCATGGGGCGTTAAAAGGAGGATGGCTAGCAATCCGAAGAATTTTAAGGTGTAACCCCTTTGGAAAAATGGGATATGATCCTGTTCCACAGAAAAAAAAGAAAAAATAATAAAAATTCTTAAAATAATTGGCGTTAATTAAGTGATAATGCGTAAAATATAATAGATTTAAAAGGTATTATTTTGTATAGGGGGATTTCAGATTATGGAACTCATTTCTTTTTTAGAATATATTGGCGTGTTTGTGTTCGCCGCTTCTGGGGCAATCTGTGCCATCGAAAATAGGATGGATTTCTTCGGAATATTAACCTTAGCCGCTGTAACAGCAATGGGCGGTGGTGTCATTCGTGATGTTGTAACGAATATCGGAATTCCTGCATTATTTTCAGACTATATATCAATAGGAATTATCCTTCTTTCAACCACGTTGACTATTATCTTTCGTGGTAAAATAAAATGGAAAACTTCATTTCTTCTTTTAGATGGGATTGGTTTAGCCGTTTTTACCGTTGCTGCGGGCATGAAAGCCATTGAACTACATTATAACTTCTTAACCTTTATCTTTGTTTCCCTTATCACAGCAATAGGGGGTGGCGTCGTTCGTGACATTCTTTCTAAAAGAGTCCCAATTATTTTAAAAAGAGAAATATATGCGGTTGCCTCCCTCATTGGATCTACTGTGTTTTGGATAATAAGTCCTTGGATTGGTATTTATCTGAGCTCCTATCTCTGCCTTACTCTTATCTTTATGATCCGTATTTTTACTTACTATTATCATATTCACTTGCCGTATATTGAAAACGGAAAAATCATCTTTTACTTTAATCAAAAAAAATCCGATGATTGATTCATCGGGTTTTTATTTGCTCTCTTTTTAAAAAAAGGTATAATAGTTTTATCTTTAAGAAATGTTGTGGTGATAAATTTGAATTTAATGACAATTGAAAATATAAGCAAAAGTTACTCAGTAAAAACGTTACTTAAAAACATCTCATTTGGGATTAGTGAAGGCGAGAAAATAGGGATTATTGGGGTTAATGGAACCGGAAAATCAACGCTTCTTAAAATTATTGCGGGTGTCGAGACCCCTGAAACAGGGAAAATTACCAAGGGAAATCGGGTACGAGTAGAATATTTATCACAAAATCCAAACTTTGACGAAGAGGCATCCGTTTTAGAGCAAGTATTCAAGGGAAATTCTAAGGAAATGCAACTTTTACGAGAATATCAAGAGATCCTTGAAACTTTGCAAACTCATTACGATGATAAAATAAATGAAAGACTTTTAAAAGTTCAGGATCAAATTGACCGTTTAAACCTATGGGATTTAGAAAGTGAAGCGAAATCCGTATTAACAAAATTAGGCATTATTAATTTTTCCCAAAAAGTAAAGGAATTATCGGGGGGACAAAAAAAGCGAGTTGCACTCGCATCGGCACTCATTACCCCATGTGAGCTATTGATTTTAGATGAGCCTACCAATCACCTGGATAACGAAACAATATCTAAATTAGAAGATCATTTAAATAGTCGTAAAGGGGCCCTTCTTATGATCACGCACGACCGTTATTTTCTTGATCGGGTTACCAATCGTATTATTGAGCTTGATCACGGAAACCTCTATAGCTATGATGGGAACTATTCTCTATTTCTTGAAAAGAAGATGGAACGTCTTCAACTTGAAGCGGCGATGGAAGATAAGCGACAAAATTTACTTCGAAAAGAGTTAGCCTGGGTTAGACGGGGAGCCCAAGCCCGTTCCACAAAACAAAAAGCACGATTACAGCGTTTTGATGAACTAAAAAATAAAGAGAAACCTACCAATCAAGAAAGCATTGATATTTCAGTCGCATCTACACGATTAGGTCGAAAAATAATGGAATTCAATCATCTCCATAAATCTTTTGATGGCCGTTGTCTGATTGAAGATCTCGATTACACATTAGCAAGAACAGACCGTATCGGAATTGTTGGACCAAATGGAATCGGTAAATCAACACTTATTAACCTTATTCGCGGAAAAATAGCTCCGGATAGTGGAAGCATCGAAATCGGAGAAACAGTTAAAATTGGTTGTTTCGCCCAAGAGAGTGAGGAAATGAACCCTAACCTCCGAGCGATTGATTATATTAAAGAAAAACGTGAATACATTGAAACAGCTGATGGAACACGTATTACCGCTTCACAGATGTGCGAACGATTCCTCTTCGATGGGCACCTCCAATATTCTCAAATTGGAACTCTATCTGGGGGCGAAAGACGTCGTCTCTACCTACTCCGTATTCTAATGGATGCTCCTAACGTACTCCTCCTTGATGAACCTACCAATGATCTTGATATCGATACTTTACGTCGTCTTGAAGATTATCTTGATGATTTTAACGGAATTGTCATAACCGTTTCCCATGACCGTTACTTCCTCGACCGAGTTTGTAATAAAATATTTGCTTATGAAGGCGAGGGGAAAATTACCATCTATACTGGAAATTATAGTGACTACCTTGTCTTCAAAGAAGCAAATCCCTCAAAAAACGAAATCACGAGTGAGAACAAAAATAAGGAAGCAAGTAAATCTAAGCCACGTCGTGAAAAAAAATTAAAATTTACATTCCAAGAACAAAAGGAGTTTGAAACCATTGATGATGAAATTGCTACATTAGAGGAAAAGATAGAGCAATTTAATCAGGAATTAATCAAACATGCCACTGATTATGTGAAACTTCAGGATATTATGGCACAAAAAGAAATAATAGAGGAAGAATTAGCCCATAAATATGAGCGATGGGAATACTTAAATCAATTAGCTGAAGAAATTGAAAATAAAAGTAAGTAAACAAACGAATACCCAATAAAGTACCTTCATCGTAGACAAAAAAATAAAGCGGAACGGTCAATCATGATAGAACCGCTTTATCGTCTATGAGAGAGGTACTTTTTCTTATACTCACCCCCCGTTTGCCCCATTCCAAACCATTAAAACGTCAAAGAATTAAAATTTATTTAAAGGAAGGGGAAAAAGGAAACTACTAATTCTAATGGTTTTGGGCCCCAACATCTTAAATCCATCTATCGAAATTTAATTCATTGAAAAAATGCCTTAGATTCGACTCAATCAAAGCCCACAACTGCTGTTTAAAAAATGGCTCTTCAAGAAGCTTCACAGGGTCAAAGGCTTGTATTAAAAATTCATCACCCTTCCAACATCACATTCCTTCATTCGTTCAACGCAAATGTAAAGAGAGATTTACACCTATCCCGCCATCTCGTACAAGACGTATAAAAAAATACAGTATGAAATCTACACATAACTAGATTCATACCGTATTTTTTTATTTATGACGAATTGTCAATACAAATGCGACAGTTTCTCATGAAATAGCTCGAATGAAGTTTTCCAACCTAAGCATTTTCGTGGTCGATGATTAATGAGGAGGAGGGCTTCATCAATCTCTTTCTCACTAACTCGTGCTAAGTCCGTCTTCTTCGGAAAGAATTCTCGAAGAAGACCATTGGCATTTTCATTACTTCCTCTTTGCCAAGAGGAATAGGCGTCAGCGAAGTAAACAGGAACCTTTAAATCTGCTTCTACTTTGGAATAACAAGCAAACTCTTTTCCTCGATCAACGGTATAAGTTTTAAAGGTGTCTTTAGGAAAATGTTCATATAACTCACTAATCGCTCGGTACATTTCAGATGCTGAGCGATTTTCGATTTTAACGGCGACATAAAATCGTGTTTGACGTTCAATAAATGTAGCTAAACATCCTTTACTTTTACCACGGCTTGAAACAACTGTATCAAGTTCCCAATGACCAAATGCCTGACGTTTTTTTACCTCTTTCGGACGTTGATGAATTGATGTCCCAATGTTAAATCGTCCGCGTGTTTCTCGTGGTTTTCGGCGTTTTCCCTTTTGCCTTAAACAGCTTAAATCCCCTAACAAAATCGTTCCGTCATAAATCCAACGATAAATAGTTTTGAATGAAATAACACCCTTTAAAACCGTATTAGAAATTTGTTCAGGCGACCAGGTTAACTTTAAATAATGTTGGATGGTTTGAATAACTTCTTCAGATTTGGTCTCTGGACGATGACAAACTAAGCGACGTTGCTCGGCTAATTCATCTGCTAGCTCTGCTTGATACGTCTTTTGAGTATTTCGTTTTAGTTCACGAGCAATGGTTGAATGATGACGATTTAATTGCCCCGCAATTTGTCTCGTTGAATAACCCATTTTTGAAAGAACTTCTATACGTGTACGCTCAAATGTGTTAAGATGTTTATAACTCATAAATAGATCTCCTTGTTAAGAATTTGGTGTGGTAACTTCATTCTATAACAAAGAATTCTATTTATGAGCTTTTTTTATTTGTCGTACTTAATATTACAATCTGTCTTATATAAATGAATTCCTTAAAAGTTGTGAACTCATCGCTCATTTAGAGCCTTATAGACTATAAAAGGTTTTAAATAATTTGATGACGTACTCGTGGTCCTTTACTGCTGCTAATTCACGAATCGAGTGCATCCCTA
>NZ_CP142738.1:320000-692500 GCF_037014675.1 Turicibacter sp. KK003 | reverse complement strand
GCTAGATCATAATCTCCATCTCGTGTCAGTACTACATTAACACCTTGAAGCTTTAAATAATCCTCTACTTTTTTCGTAATAGATAGAACAATCTCCTTTTCAATGACACCACCTGCTGATGAGGCCCCACCATCTTTTCCACCATGTCCCGCATCTAAAACTACCGTCACTGACGATTTATTATTCCACTTATCTTGATACTTTCCTAGTATAACTGGAATAAAGCTTAAAAACAACACGATTACTAATAACATTATACTTATTGTTTTCTTCATCCTCATCACCTTTGCGATTCTTTTTTTACAAGCTTATGAAGGACCAATACCAAATATAATAAAAGCTCTAAAATTCGCAAATTAATTACTTTTTCACTGCACTAGGAACACCAACCGACGTTTTTCTTGGAGGCACATCCTTTAACACAACGGCATTTGCTCCTATCATGCAGCCTTGTCCTAGGGTAATATTCCCAAGAACCTTTGCACCTGCACCAATTGTAACCCCATCTTCAACGGTCGGATGTCGCTTCCCACTCGAGTCCCCACGTCCAACTCCCCCGAGAGTAACCCCGTGATACATTGTTACATCATCCCCAATCACACTCGTTGCCCCTATCACAACACCAGTGCCATGGTCGATAAATAAACGTTTACCGATGGTAGCAGCCGGATGAATCTCAATATTCAAAACACATCTAACAATAAACATCATCATCTCAGCTAACAGCTTGAAATGATGTTGATATAAAAAGTGAGCTATGCGATACCAGAAAATAGCTTGAACCCCAGGATATAATAAAATAATCTGAAAAATATTTCGCGCAGCAGGGTCCCTTCGCTTAATTGAGTCAAAATATTCTCTCACTTCATCTCTTCCCTTCTTTATCTATGCTTGTTATTATCGTATGAAGTTTATAAAAAGATTTGATTAAAAGTATTCACTATTTTTCAAAAAAGGTGAATTTCCCCCCACTTTTAGAAAAACCGTGATTAGACATTAATCTATCTTATAAAACATCCCATTTATCTTTTCAAAACACATTAAACCACCCCCTTCAAAAATTAGGCTACGCTAAACAACTAAATCTCCTCATAAAATAAAAACCCCTCCTGTCTTTTCCACACAAAAGGGGTTTATCATTATTTTTTCTTACCTTCTAATTCCTCAATTCGTTGTTGCTGTGTTTCCAGTCTTTCGATTAATCGTTGGTGATTTTCTATTAATTGATGACTTATCTCCTTTAAATGTCTAATCTCATGATTTTGATTATCAATCATTTGCTTCATTTGTTTTCTATGATCATCTTCAATCAACGCGGATAACGCCTCTTTTAGATTATCCGCAACAAGATTCTCTAAATACCAAATCACATCTTTTGAACGATGTCGATACTTTTCGGGTAAAACTGTCTTCTCAACGAGTTCGCTTTCTAATTGAGAAATTTTTTGATCTATTTCATGAATTTCTTCTCGTAAATGATTGGCCAACAAGGAATGTTCAATATGTTGATAATCATAGCCCTCTTTCGCCTCGTCTATCACAGCTTCTAGAGTTGGGATTGAAAGAGGTTTTTTTTGTTTTAAATAATATTTAACCCCCGCATAATAAAATAAATAAATCAATGACACAATAACAACAAACGAAAGAACCACCGATAAAAACTTTACACCGATCATAAAAAGCAAATAAGAAATAAGGACCCCAATAATTAAATCTAGTAACAGAGCTACCTCCCTAAAATCTTTTAAATTAAGACATAATTCCTCATACTTTTGATGCGCCTTAAAATCCTCACTCCCATAATACTTTTCTTTTACCGAAGCAATATACTCCTTTTGTGTACTCTCAATTGTTAATACCAATGTTTTTTTCTTTTCTGCGCGTTCTTGTTCAAAATATCTCATTTGACTCATTAATTCATCCGTCATCCAAAGATTACTTATTAAATCCTTTTTCGATAATTGACTTACCTCCGTCATCCTTCCCTCTCCTTCCTAAAACATCTTTTCTTTCTTCCCCGCTTAGTTAAGACAGGACTAGGTTCCCTCTAAAAGGAACAGGTGTTAAGTTATATTTTTATTTTACTACTCTTTTCACCTTTTGTCTTTTTTCAATTAATATATGACACAATTAATTAATCTATGACTTCATTCTATATGCAATATCGCCTGATAATCCCTTAATAGCTCATATCAAGAATCCTCTACCTTTTTAAGATGTACCCCCAAACTTAATGGCAAAAGGGTGGCAAATCGTTATCTTTTATCTCTGACGCCCTTTAAATGATGAAAAAAAGACTTTCCCGCTAACTGACGAGAAAGTCTTAAAATCGTTAATATGACGTTATTTTAAACGTGCTTCTAACTCTGCTTTTAATGCTTCATTACCTGGTTTTCCAAGTAAAGCAAACATATTTTTCTTGTAGGCCTCTACACCTGGTTGATCAAATGGATTTACTCCTAAAATATAACCACTCATTGCACATGCTTTTTCAAAGAAGTAAACTAAATATCCAAAGCTATATGCTGATAATTCAGGAACATCGATAATAAGATTTGGTACTCCTCCATCAACGTGTGCTAATAACGTTCCTTGGAATGCCTTTTTATTAACGAAGTCAATAGTTTGACCAGCTAAATAATTTAATCCGTCTAAATCAGTTTCTTCGGCCTCTAATACCACTTCACGAGTTGGTTTTACAACATTAATAACAGTTTCGAATAAGTCACGACGACCTTCTTGAATAAACTGTCCCATTGAATGTAAATCTGTTGAGAATGAAGCTGAAGCTGGGAAAATTCCTTTTTGGTCTTTACCCTCAGATTCTCCAAATAATTGTTTCCACCATTCATTAAAGTAAAGTAACGCTGGTTCGTAGTTAATTAACATTTCAATCGTTTTACCTTTTGAGTATAACGCATTACGGATAACAGCATATTGATAAGCTTCATTTTCTGCTAAGTTAGGATTAGCATATTCTTGACGAGCATCGTTTGCCCCTCTCATCATTTCCTCAATATTAATTCCACTAACGGCAATCGGTAATAAACCTACCGCTGTTAATACTGAGAAACGTCCACCAACATTATCTGGAACGATAAATGATTCATATCCTTCACTTGTTGCTAATGTTTTTAAAGCTCCTTTTTGTGCATCAGTTGTTGCATAAATACGTTTATTTGCTTCTTCACGTCCTACTTTTTCAATTAATAATTTTTTAAACACACGGAAAGCAATTGCTGGCTCAGTTGTTGTCCCTGATTTTGAGATAACGTTAATTGAGAATGTTTTATCCGCTAAATATTCAACTAATTCTTGAACATATGTCGAAGAAATATGATGCCCAACAAAAATAATTTGTGGTGCTTTACGTGTTGTCTTATCTTGTAAGTTATAAAAGTGGTTATTTAATGCCTCAATTGCTGCGCGAGCTCCAAGGTAAGATCCTCCGATTCCGATAACTAATAAAACGTCTGAATCAGATTGAATTTTAGCAGCTGCTTTTTGAATACGAGCAAATTCATCTTTATCGTAAGATTCAGGTAAGTCAACCCATCCTAAAAAGTCATTACCTGCTCCAGTTTGCTCATGAATTCGTTTATGAAGTACATTCACTAATTCAGTTGCATAATCTAGTTCATGTTGTGCAACAAAAGACGCTGCGTTCTCATAATTAAATGATAGGAATTTTCCCATTTTCTAGTCCTCCTTGTTAACCCTTGCTATTTTATCGAGTGAATCTCGAATCCAAATGGGTAAGTGTTGGGCAAGCGGTGCAAATCCATTCGAAGTCTCAAAATTAGAGGCCTTCATACGATTATTTCGGCCACTATAATTGGAAATTCCTTTTAAAGTTAACCGTGCTTGTCGGTTGTCAGAGTCAAACTTAAGAATTTTTACATCAATATACTGACCGATATTCACAAAATCACGTATATCCTTAACATATCCATCAGATAATTCTGAAATGTGAATAAGCCCCTGGCACTCATCACTCAACTGGACAAACGCTCCATAAGGTTGAATACCTGTGACCTTTCCTCGTACGATACTCCCTTCTTTGATTTTCATTATTTACACCTCAGTTCATACATACATTCTCATTATATCATATAAATTTTTCCCATATAATCGCAATTATGAATTTTTTTTAACTTTATAAAATTTTAATTCTTCATTAGGAACAACGCCCCACCCGTTTAGGTTTTCGATTATTACGCTAAGCCGCCTTATCGTTAACAATAAAAAAGAAGCCTTGGACCACAGTCCCAAGACTTCCTAAACAATGATTATTTCATCATCGCCGAACTATGTTTATGGCGATGCACCTTATCCGGATAAGCATACGCGATTGCAGCATTAATGGCTACAACAACCTCACCAAATCCAGTCGTAATCATTTTAATTTTCCCATCAAAGGTACAAGCATCTCCTGCTGCAAAAATACCACTTACACTCGTCTGTTGAGTGATATCTACACGCAACGCATTTTTTTCTAATTCAATATCCCAATTCTTAATTGGCCCTAACGATGAGATAAATCCGTATAAAACAATAATTTCATCTACCGAAAGGATTTTTGTTTCCTCTGTATCTACATTAATCAGCTCTACTTGATTCGCACGATCGCCCTGTCCCATCACATCTTTAGCAATGTATGGAGTTAAACAAGTAACATTCGCTTGTTTTAACTTTTCAACGCTAGACGCATGTGCTCTAAATTCATTACGTCGATGAACAATAGACACACTTTTAGCAACACCATCAAGCATTAACGCCCAGTCAACTGCTGAGTCTCCCCCACCAAAAATAACAACATCTTTTCCTTTAAATGTCTCCATTGTCGATACAAAATAGTGGATATTAGTAAACTGTTCAGCACCTCCGACATCTAACTTTCGAGGTGTAAAGGCTCCATTTCCGGCGGTAATAACAATAGAACGTGAATAATGACATTCTTGATCCGTACAAATTTTAAAGGTTCCATCTTCTAACTTTTCAACCGTCTTCACATTCGTATTTGTGACGACATCAATACGATCTGTAAACTGATTCATTTGCACCTTTAATTGTTCAACCATTTCCCCCGCTTTAATTTTTGGGTGCCCTGGTAAGTCATAGATATATTTTTCTGGATAGAGTGCTGCAAGTTGCCCCCCAAGCTCTGGTAATGCATCAATAATCTTCGTTCTCATTCCGTGCATTCCCGCGTAAAATGCTCCGTAAATTCCTACGGGGCCTCCGCCAATAATTGTTAAATCATAAATTTCATTTTTCATCAGATCCACCTCGTCTTTGTTAAAATAACCCAAACTGTTTCCATTTATTATTAGTATATCTAAAACTTTCAATACAAACAATGTTTATACATTAAAAAATTATTTTCTAGCCTTAGATGAGGTGTAAACACCATCCATAAATTAAAGCAATCGCTATTCCAAATAACGTACCAGCCAGTGTTTCTAATGGTTCATGGCCAAGTAATTCCTTTAGCTTTGTTTGATAAGCTTTATCCTGAAAAAACAACACATTGCCGCTATTAACTAAATCATCGATTAAATGATTTAGTAGCTTAGCATGCTCTCCCGCATGGCGTCTAATCCCCATTGCATCATATATGACAACCGAAGCTAAACAAAAAGAGATAGCAAATGTGGTTGAATGAAAACCATCTAAAACGGCAACGGCCGTCGTGAGTGCTGCAACAAAAGCAGAATGTGAGCTTGGCATCCCTCCAGTTGAAAAAATGAGCATCGGTTGCCATTGCCTTTTCATGAGCAAGTGAAGAGGTACCTTAATCACCTGTGCTAAAATATTCGCTAAAATAGCGCACTCTAAAGCATAGTTTAACCACATAAAACGATCTCCTTTTAGTTCATATTATTGCTGACGACGATGGGCGATGCGACTCGCTGCCGCGGCAGCAATCGCGCCGACTAAATCATCCATAAACGTTTGACAACACCCATCTTTTTTACCACTTCTATCAATTTCGCCTAAAATACCAGGTTTTAATTTATCTATATATCCATAATTAGTAAAACCAATCGATCCATAAACGTTTAAAATCGAAAAAGCTAAGACCTCATCAATTCCATATAAAGAATAGTCATGATCAACCATCTGTTGTAATGGATCCCCTAACATGTTCATTTCTGCTAATTCATCCAGTCTTATCCCTGTTAAAACTGCATTTTGAACCTCACGTTTCTTTAACACAGAACGCACATTTTCTAAACAAATATCAAGCGTTAACCCCTCATAATAACTTGATTGTAAAAAATAGGTTAATTCTGCAATTTGTTCAAGCGTTACCCCTCTATCATTAATTTTACGAATAACTAATTCTTCTAATTCTTTTCGTTCCATATAAATTCATCCCTTCAATTATCATATTTACCTGTCACTTACGCATAGATATAGAGTAGAAAGTATTTTAAATTTGAGGATGATCCGAATGAAGGAGCTAATTAATTGGTATTATCAACTCCAAATTGACCATTTAGAACAATTAAACGATATCTACTATACGAAATTAGGTGACCACTACATTTATATTATATCAGTTGGAAAGGAGAAGAACACAATTTTTTTCCACCTTTTACAACTTTTACAATATAATAACTATCAACGTATTCTATTATCTAAGGACAATACAACAACCGTTTTATTTGAAGGAGAGCATTATTACGTCCTACAATCGAGCGTCATTTTACATGAATATATTGATATTCGCACGTTACAAATTCCTACGATTTATCCAGAACCGTATGAACTTGCACCCGAATTAAAGGAACGTTGGACAGGAAAAAATCGATTACATGAAGAACAGCTAAACGTCTTAATTGAACAATTATCTGCTGAGAATCGTCTCCTATTCTTCGACCTAGCTACTTATTATATTCATCTAAATGAGCAGGCTTATACATTTATTAATGAACTTTCAGATATAAAATATCCAGTTTCATTATGCCATATGCGTCTTACTCCAACGACATATAAAGTTGAATGTTTCTGTCCTAAATTGCTAACGCTAGATAATAAAGCTAGATGCTACTGTGAGTATATCCGTCACCTTTATCTCGCTAATCAAGACCTCGTTCAGGTAAGAACCTTTGTCCAAATTATTAACAGGGTTAATCCATTAACAAATGAGGAATGGAAACTTCTATATGCCCGACTCTTCTTTCCAACGCACTTTTATGATGCTCTATTTAACTTAAGAGAAGGGGAAGATATCGATATCCCCCTAATCTATGAGCAAGCACTTTCCTATGCCAAACTCCTGTACCAACTGCCGTATGAAATCTATCAAAGTACGTTAATTGAACTACGTATTCCAGAATGGGTCAAAGCGGAGGCATTATCGAAAAATTAAAGAAAAGAGTAAAAAAAGAGATCCCACTTGAATATACCTAGTAAAGGACCTCTTTTTTTTTTTACATTAAATATTCATCAACATTCTCAACACCGATAACACCTGGGACTTCTTCTAATAAGATCTGTTCAATCCCATCTTTTAAAGTAGAATCCATAGAAGCACATCCCACACAAGCACCTAACATCTGAACATAAACGATCCCATCTTCAAACTTTACATACTCTACGTCTCCACCATCACGTTGGAGATACGGTCTTAACTTTTCTAAAATCTCAACAATCTGTTTTTCTGTTTCATTCATCGATATCACCTCACCAGTCATTAATTAGATTATAAAACGTCCTATCTAAAAAGTAAACAGATATACATAAGGAGGAATTGATTTGCAACCTATCTTTTTTACGAAGCTAACAACAGCTAGCACCTGTTACATTATCTTAAATTACCTTGAACACCCCGTTCTCCCTTTAGATTATACCCATTTAGCCCAAAAAATGACCCATGAAGAAACTGGAATTAGTGCCGATGGACTCATTATCTTGCTTCCCTCAGATCAGGCAGATGCGAAAGCCATTTTTTATAATAAAGATGGGTCATTAGCCAATACGTGTGCTAACGGACTAAAACTCATCGGATATCATCTAGCGGAGATTGGACGGTTTACCGAGCCTTCAATTACAATTGAAACACGCACCACTCTTGCCACACTGAGTTTGGATCACTCGATAATATCGGTTGATTTAGGAATCCCTTATCCTTTAAACAATCTGTCAACCCCCCTTACACTGAATAGCCCAATCAGTGAGTTTTGCGAAGAAATTTCAACCTCATCTGAAAATTGGGAAGCAGATACGATTTCCATTGGAAATCCTCACTTTATTATTTATACAGATGATGATCACGAATATTTTCAAGATGAAATGAAATATCTGTCGAGTCAAAATGATGTCAATATAGGGGTTTTAACGATTATTCACCCTAGCGAAGTTCTTCTCACGACGTACGAACGCGGTCTGGGATTTACTTCTTCATGTGGAACAAATGCGGCAGCTGCTATTGCAAGTGCGGTCGCTCGGCGTCTTGTTAAACCTTACGATTGGGTAACGGTCCACTGCAGAGAGGCTGACCTTCAGCTAAAATGGGATGAAAATGGACACCTTATTGAAAAAGGATCCTGTACGAAAGTCTGTTGTGGAACGTACTTTTACCAAGAACAAGAATAAAATAAAAAGCCCATCGAGGGCTTTTATTTTATTGTTTTAAATCGACCATTCCGTTAAATCTTTTAAAATGTGAGTCGGAGGCGTATCATAATTCATGACTTCATCCCTTGTTGAGACACCACCTTCAATATAAATCGTTGGCATTCCCGCATGAATTCCCGCCAAAATATCCGTAAAATAATTATCGCCAATCATCGCTACCTCAAGAGCGTCTAATCCAATTAACTCAAGTGCCTTTTCCATAATAATACGTTCAGGTTTCCCAATAAAAATTGGATTAACACCCGTCGCTACCGTAAGAACTGACGTCAATGCCCCATTCCCCGGTAACAATCCACGTTCTGTAGGGATGGCAATATCACCATTCGTTGAAATAAACGTCGCACCGTTGCGGATAGCTAAGCAGGCTAAACTTAACTTTTCGTAATTAATTTCCCGATCTAACCCAATAACAACATAATCCGGTTGATCATCTGTAATCGTCAACCCCTTTTCAAGCAGTGCCTTTTCTAAACCAACCTCACCAATCATAAAAACTTTCGCCTGTGGGTTTTCATCGTAAATATATTGGGCCGTCGCTAAAGAGGGCGTATACACTTGCTCTTCTGTTACTGGATACCCAATTTCTTTTAAAAGGCCAGCCACCATTTCAGGTGTTTTCGTGCTATTATTCGTTAAAAATAAATACGGAATACCTTGTGCATTTAATTTTTTTACAAAAGACAATGTCTCATTAATTACTCGTGTTCCGTGATACGCAGTTCCATCTAAATCAATCAAATATCCTTTATACATATTTCTTCCTCGCTATTTCTTTGATGTTGACCAGTCATTAGAGTATTGCTTTGCAACAATTTTTTCTACTATATAATAAGGACATCCATACGCACAATACTCGGCTAGATACTCGGGAATCGTTTCACATTTTGAGTCCAATGGCACATTTTTACGATCATTAGAATAAAATCCTTTCAAGCGCAACTGTCCCCCAGAAAAGTCACCAACAATATAATCGTACTTCTCAAGTATTTCCGTTAGCTTTTGATTAAACAATGTTTCATCAAACTCTATCAGATGAGTTTTCACTAATCGATAACGGTAGCGACTCATCACGTATCACCCCTTTACTTCGTCTATATTGACACTATTTTATCACAAACTATAAAAAATCACTATTCTTTACGATTAAAACAGCTCTTTACGATTAAAACAGCGAGATATCAATCTAGATTCAGTATTAATAACTAAAAAGCAAGCAGCTAAACATTTATCTGACGTTTTACATCTCTTTTAAAGCAACCCCTTTTTTATTCTATCCATGGAAACCACATCCGTTGTTCGATAAATTTCTAATGCAATAGGATATTTTCCATTCCGTCCTTCACACTTTGATCAGGAGAAGCACTTGGTTTCTTTGCCCCCGTTTCACCCGCTTCATTTGTAAAAGGACTAAGCGGTGTCGTACTACTGCTACTTCCTATATAATAATACTCCGGAATTTCACCCGAAATCATTTTAATGACAAGCGGTGTTGACACATTCACAACTGTTTCCTCTGACTTAAGCGGTAGCCCAACTTTCAGACGAACGCTAACTGTCAATAAGATTTCAAGCATGGCACTATTAATTCCATAAGGTTTAACATTCGTCTTAATATCAGTTTGTGCATTTCCCATGACGGTCGCAGAAACCGGGAACCTAGGGCCATGCTCATGCAATAAAGATAAATTTAAAGCAGCCGTAAGTGGGACAGTAAGCAATACACCGTCCTCATATGGTCCACCATATATACTATCTAATCCTAATTCACTCAGATCGCCACTTTCAACCAAAAGCAATTTTTCCTCAACTTCCTGAGAGGTAGAAACGAGTAATTGATTCAATTTCGGCGTGTTAATATAAACCTGGCTCACATACCCCTCTTTATTCTCATTAAAGCGAATGACATCATCAATATCAAAAGATACCAGTTCGCTATTTCCAACTGCCTCCTTGATAATCAAACTCGCGAGGTTCACGGTTTGGACGGACGCATAATCAACTACAATTGCATACACATTATGATACACAAAATAAGCCCCGTAAACTAGGCCTCCGATTACGCCAATACCGATTAACCGTCGTTTCCATTTCTTAAAAAAGTTAGATTTCCTTTTCCCACTTCTTTTTCTTCGTCTCATGCGCCTTGACACTCACCAACACCCCGCTTTTATTCTTGCTTTAATACATACATATTCATCCCTTTCTACCACTTGAACTAAGTTCTATAAAAGGATTAAATAAATAACTTCATTAAAGCCAATCCTGTATCGACTCACTCACTAATATGACTATTCATCGAAAATAAAAACGATTATTGTACAAATGACACCCACCCATCTTTTCAATCTGACTACTCATGATTGCCTCTTCTTTCGACATTGCAACACACCATCCTCCCTGCCCTTTAAACCGGAATTTTCACTTATTACCAATATTTGATATACATTGACATTTCTAATAAATGTCTTTTATAATAATAGTTATATATTACAAATAATTGGGATTTAGAGGTGAGGAATTTTGGCGAATATTAAAGACGTCGCGAGACACGCTAACGTTTCCGTAGCAACGGTCTCACGAGTTATAAATAATAAAGGTTACGTGAATGAGCATACAAAAGAATTAGTTTTAAAGGCTATTAAAGATTTAAATTATGTTCCAAATGAAATAGCCCGATCGCTTTATCGAAAATCATCAAAAATCATCGGTATCATTATCCCAGATTTAAAAAATGAATTTTTTAATGACATGATTGCTGGGATTGAACAAGTTATCTTACAGCATGGTTATAAAACGATGCTATGTACATCAAGGGAAAGTCTAGAGCGCGAGAAAGAGTATCTTCAAATTTTCTCTACGAATAAAATAGATGGTCTCATTCTATGTTCAAACTCACCCGACATTGCATCATATATTAACTTAGATATTCCCATCGTGGGACTAGATCGCATGATCAGCACCGAAATTCCTTCGGTTACCGCCGATAATTACATGGGAGGCATTCTAGCTGCTAATCGCCTCATTGAGGCTAATTGTAAAAACATTATTCAATTAAGAGGGCCTCATACGTTAACTCCTGCTAACGATCGATCGGAAGGTTTTTTACAAACACTTAAAAAACATTCGGACATCCAAGTTCAAAGCCTTGAACTTGAGTTTACCTCTGATACCACTCAAACGGATATTCAAGAATTTTTAAAGCAAAATCCAGAAATCGATGGAATTTTTTCAGCAAGTGACTTAATGGCTGCGAACTGTATCCGTTGTTTAAAAAAATTAGGACGTCGAGTTCCTGAAGATATTAAAATCATCGGGTATGACAACATTAGTATTTGTGAGTATACTGATCCGACGATTTCAACGATTGCACAACCCATTACAGAAATGGGGGAAATGGCCGCCGAAACCTTATTTAAACTCATTAATAATGAACCGATTAACCAGCTTCACATGACACTTCCAGTCGAACTCATCGAACGTGAGTCTACTAAAAGTGAATAGAGCCTTTTATCATGCTCCTAAAAATTTCTTTTTCAAAAAAAGCAGTTGGACTTTTTATCCAACTGCTTTTTTATTTTATCGAATGCTCTCCTCTGTTTCTGGATCAAAAAAATGACATTTATTCATATCAAAGGCCAACTCTAACTGAAGATTACCTGCCACTAAAAAGCGGGAATCTATCACTGCCACGACTGACTGCGATTTAACGGTTGTCGTTATAATAACTTCATGACCAAGTAATTCCGTCATTTCAATCGTTGCCTGATATTTGGCCTCTTGATATGTATCTAGAACGATAGGGTCAGCATAAATGTCCTCCGGTCGAATTCCCAAGACAATCGGCCGTTCTAAATAACCCCTTTTTTTCAATAAGGTAACCTTCCCCTTTGGAATGCGCAATGAAAAATCATCAATAACAAACGTATCCCCTACGACATTCCCCCGCAGAAAATTCATCGCATAAGATCCGATAAACCCGCCTACAAACATATTTAGAGGAGATTCATATAACTCCTTCGGAGAAGCGACTTGTTGTATCCCCCTCTCATTCATCACAATAATACGTGAGGCCATAGTCATAGCCTCTAGTTGATCATGAGTGACATAAAGGGTTGTCGTTCCTAACCGCTTGTGTAATCGCATAATCTCTAAACGCATGGCCCCGCGTAACGGAGCATCTAAATTAGATAACGGTTCATCCATTAATAATAATTTCGCCTCTCTTACCATCGCTCGCCCTAAAGCCACGCGTTGCTGTTGTCCCCCAGACAATCCTCCAGGTTTACACGTTAAATAAGATTCAAGCCCTAAAACAGCAGCAGCCTCTTTAACCCGACGATCTATTTCCCTCTTCGATAACTGTTGCGATTTTAAACCAAACGCCATATTATCATAAACCGTAAAATGCGGATATAACGCATAGGACTGAAAAACCATCGCGATGTTTCTATCTTTCGGCGAAACCTCATTCATCAACGCCCCATCCACATAAATCTCTCCTGAGGAAACCTCTTCAAGCCCTGCTATCATTCGCAACAACGTTGATTTTCCACATCCCGATGGTCCCACCAAAACGATAAACTCCCCGTCCAACACCTCTAAATTAAACTGACTGATGACCGAATTCCGCCCCCCCTTATAGCATTTACAAACATTTTTCAACTTTAATTGCGCCACTTTTACTCCCCCAATATTACGCATTCATCCTTCACAAATCCCTCTTTGCCCCCCATTTCACCATAAATTTATACGCATCCTTCCTGCTTTATCATAGTATATATTAAGTATATCATTCTTTATCTTTAGCACGGTAAACTTATTGTCGTTTAAAATAAAAAATGATTTACGATCTTTATGCGAGGAGGTTTATTATGCCTAAAAGTATTTCTATTTCCCAACTGAATCAATTGATGAGCACAAAGCCCCAACCCATCATCATTGACATTCGTGAACCTTATCAATTTGCGGGTTATCATCTTAATACGGCCGTTAATATCCCTTATCAAACACTCGTCATGTACCCCGAACGTTACCTAAATCGTACCACCACCTACTACTTAATTTGTGAGCATGGCGGTGAAAGTTACCGTGCCTGTATGATGCTCGAGTCAAGCGGCTACCATGTCATCAGTATTGCCGGTGGGTACAGCAATATGCGTTATCGATATTAAAAAAGTGAGCTCAATGGCTCACCTTTTTAATATCTAAGTCAAGATTAATAGTTAAATAATGACCCTACACAACATCAAGATTCCTGCCTAAACAAGTGTCGCAACGTGTGAATACGCACCTCAGTTACAAATAAAATCGCTTAGGAATGGGCGTTTGAAACGTTTGAAGCTCCTTTGTAATAGGGTGGATAAATTCAACAAAGTAACTATGTAATAAATGTCCCTCACTTAAAACAATCGCTTGTTCATCATACAGTGTATCTCCCACTAAGGGGTGACCTAAATGTGACAGATGAACACGAATTTGATGCGTTCGTCCCGTCTCGAGCGTACATTCGACGAGCGTGTTTTCCGAAAATTTTTCAAGGACACGATAATGCGTCACAGCGTCATCTCCGTCTAAAACGACTCCACGCTTTACATTTCCTTCCTGTAACCTTGCAATAGGAGCGTTAATCGTTCCAGTTCCAGATAAATCACCCTTAACTAACGTATAGTATTTGCGTTTCATATGTTTAATCTCATCGGTCATTAAATGATGAATGTGGCGATATTTTGCAACGACTAATAATCCCGATGTATCCTTATCTAATCGATTCACAAAGTGAAGGGTCGAATCAAGTCCCTGCCTATTATAATAATGGACTAAAGCATTCGCTAATGTTTGATGAGGATACCTAATAGAAGGAATGGTCGGCAATCCCGCGGGTTTATTAATAACGAGCAAATAATCATCCTCGTATAGAATATCTAATGGATACTCATATGGTGTTAATCCTTCACTTCTTGATTCCTTTGGAAAGATAACAGTTAGCTGATCATTTAAATTTAACTGATAGCGGACGTTTTGTACACTCCCATTAACGAGGAGTTGCCCACCTCGATGTTTAGTCGCTACAATCGCCTTTTTAGAAATTCGCTGTTGTTTTAAATATTGAAGCAATGACATTCCCGCTGCTTCCTCATTAATATGAAAAGTTAAAATTAGACTCATCGTTATACTCCTATAAAAAATGCTGCTTTACTCGATTCCAAAATAATCCCTCTCGTCGTTTAAGGAAGGTGACGGAACGAGAAGATAAGGTGACCCGAATTTTCTGGATATTTTTATATGATTCATACAAATGATCCCGAGTAATCGTTACATCCTGAAAATTTTCCGATTGTAGAGTAACCGTCTGCTCTTCTGGAATAATTAATGGAGACCCGATCGTTCTAAACACATTATTATTAATCGAGGCAATCTCAGTCATCTGAAACGCTCGTAGTGTTGGGTAAACGAGTGCCCCACCTAATGATTTATTATAGGCCGTGCTTCCGGTTGGCGTCGAGAGACAAACGCCTGTTCCACGAAAAGACTCAAAAAACAAGTCATCAATCGTCACGTTTAAATGTTGCGTTCGAGAAGCATTTAAAAGCGTCATCTCATTAAAAGCATATAATTGATGACAAACTTCATGATTCGTTCGTTCACACTCACATAACACGATTGACAAGAGCGGATATTGACAAACACTCTGATGATCCTCTTGTAAAAAGTCAACCAATTCATCTAACTCACCCGGTAACCAATCCGTATAGTATCCTAAATGTCCCGTATGAATACCAATAAACTTAATCTGCTCAATTTGATTCATATAATAATGAACGGCATGCAATACCGTTCCATCGCCACCAATCGTTAAAACAATATCTGGATTTCCATGATCTATTTGAATGTTCCTCTCCAATAACTTTTCAATGAGCTGTTGTTTAACTTGCTCTGAAACTTCACGATCATTCGCGTAGATTGCTACTTTCATATTAATCTCCCTTATGTTTCTTAATGAGGTAATCTTCATTTAAAGTGACCAAATTTGTGGCTGGTTCAATCACTCGATATTCATCGGACTGTCGTTTTTCAAATGTTTTTTGTGCTTCCGCTATTTCATCTCGAATTTCTGACATTTGTCCATCTAACCATGCGGCAGCTTCAGCTGCTTGTTTTAGTCGATCTTTAATCCCTTTAGGAATTTGACCCTCATATTTATAATTTAAAGAGTGTTCAATACTTGCCCAGAAATTCATCGCAAGCGTCCTAATTTGAAACTCAACCATGACCTTTTTCATCCCATCAATCGTTTCTAAATGATAGTAGGCATGAATATGGTACGAGCGATATCCACTTTCCCGTTGCATCGAAATATAGTCGCGTGTTTCAACAATTTCTAAATCTTGACGCTTTTTAAGTAACTCCACCACCATATAAATATCTTCAACAAATTGACAATTAATTCGAATCCCAGCGATATCATATACACGACCAATTTCATGAATCGTAAGCCCCATTCGATCTAATTTATCTAAAATACTCGCAATCGTTTTAATACGGCCATCAACAAATTCAATAGGCGAATGAAGCCCCTTCGTTTTATATTGCTGGCGAATTCCCCTTAAATTGATTTTCAACTCCTGCAAGGCTAATTCATACGGCTCAAAAAAACTTAACCAATCCATTAAATTCACCTCTACTTTTGACGTTAATTTCGTTTTCATTATGTCTCACTTTATTTTTAAAATATATTAAACACTCATTGATTATATCATGTCTTTGAGTCATAATTAAATAGAGGTGAGATGCTTTATGGCGACAAATCTAGAAATTGAATTTAAAAATATGCTAACGGAAACGGAATATGACCGATTAATTCAAACGTTCAATATCCAAGAAGAGCAAATTTGGTTACAAAAAAATGTCTATTTCGATACAAAGTCCCACGATCTTAAACAAAAAGGAGCAGCCCTTAGAATTCGTGTCAAAAACAATACTTATGAGCTGACATTAAAAACAAAGCAAGACGTAGGTCTTCTCGAAACCAATCAAATCATTTCCAAATCTGAATACAAGGCATTCAAACATGACCATGTCTTAGTCAAAGGTCCTGTTTTAGATAGTCTACTCACACTAGGCATTGATGTGGACCACCTACAAGTTATCACAGATCTTGCAACTAAACGCGCAGAAATTCCTTATCACAATGGAACCCTTGTCCTCGATAAAAGTTTTTACGGTGAAATCATTGACTTTGAAGTCGAATATGAAGTCTCAAACTTTGAAGAAGGACAAAAACAATTTGAAACATTTTTAGAAGAGTATCACATTGAACGTCGTCCCGCTCAAAATAAAATCAAACGGGCGATGGAGGCCATGAAATAAACCGTGAACTGAGCTTAAACAAGCTAGTTTTTTTCTATCCGCCCTCGAAACGGGTAACCTCAAGACCCTACCGAGTCAATTATATATCTAACTATAAAACTAGCTTAAACAAGCTAGTTTTTTTCTATCCGCCCTCGAAATGGGTAACCTCAAGACCCTACCGAGTCAATTATATATCTAACTATAAAACTAGCTTAAACAAGCTAGTTTTTTTCTATCAACTTTCTAACTTTAAATCCTATATTCTGTAAGGATTTAATCACGCATCCAACTAGAAAACTCATTTAAGAAAAGTCTTTTATTTGTTTCCAGCGCTCCCCTAACTGAGCATCCTCAATTAAATAAGGATCTAATTGTGCGTATAGACGTGGCCGTTTAACATATTCAAAATACCCAAATTGAGACTTAAGCATTCCAAAGTGAACTAATAGGTCTAAATAACATTTAAGTCCAACAAGACAATGAGGGCCCTCCTTCAGTCGATAAAGTCCTTTTAATTTTTTTTGAATGTCAGATAAAGTAAAAACATCTTGCTCCTTATACTCACTCATGATGCATAAAACAACATAGGCCTGCCAAATAAATAATGGTTTTGTATAAACGGCACCCTCAATGGGCCACCCAATCACCGAAGGTAATAAAGATAGATTAATTAAAAATGGAGCACACAACCTTAAAAGGGCATACTCTTTTCGTTGATAAGCGGCAAACTTATGACAGCGGAAATCTTTTTTAAGGGCTAACCAATCCTCTAACCGGCGATTAACACGTAACTGATCATCTTCTACCACCTGTTGAATCGTTAATTGATCTAATGAAAAAGTCTTCCTTATCGCCTCAATTTCTCGTTGGTTCATCCAAACAATCTGGTTAAAAATCGTAACCTTTCGTTCCCACCAATTTAAATGAATTAAGGGCTGCTCTTTTTGTAACCTCATCACTCGGTTAACGCGATAAGTCGTTTTTAATCGGTTCAACTCACCAATAAAAATCCAAATCACTTCAACCCGCGCATGGCGATAATCGGATATTCGTTGTTGGAAGACCTCAGGGGACATCATACTCTTTTGAATTTCAAACGCATAAGCCTTTCCATCCCACTCGAAATAAAGATCGGCAATTCGATTTCCCGATGGAAGACGATATTCCACTTCCACTTTTTTCGCCCCACAATCAATTAACCATTCCCTAAGAATTTCCTTACTCATCAAGTGGGCTTCACTTTCAGACTCGTGTTCACCGAAACGGCATGGCGTCTGATGAGCGAAATGCGCACGGCGCTTCGATCCTTGTCTTAAAATGACAGGAGCCCCACAGTAGGGACAAGAAAAACGCTTAGTCAACTTTAAATGTGGGAGTTGTTGGGATGAAATTTTTGTTAAATCAATTAACACATCATTTTGCCTTGCTCGTAACATTTCATCATCACCTCAGTTTACTATACGCTAAACTGAGGTGATTTCCTTTTATAAAAGACCTTCTTGTTGCAAAAGTTCCGTTAATTGTTGCACCATCAAATCGATAACGCTAAGCAACTGCTTATCATAACGTGCGGCGTGAACAAATAATAATTCAATATGCTCCTTCATTAACTTTGGTAAGACTCGACATATTTCTTCTGTTATCTGGATAATCCGGTTTTCAGTCGGATAATATTGACGATTAAGAGCAAAAATGATTTCTAAATAGCATTTTAAATAACCATTTAATAAATTTGAAAGATGAATACGATCACGATGCTCTAAAGCTCGCTCAAATCGAATATAGTAAGATTTATGACTTTGCTTTAACAGCGGGTACTGAATGCTCACAATTCGTTGTCTCATTTGGTCTGAATAATAAGACGTATATTCCTCTTTCAACTTAGCCAACTGTTGATCACGGTCAAATAATATATTCGAATTATGTACAAAATAGGCAATCTGCGTCGACGTATACCGAGTAATCATGGTTTCATCAATCGCATCCATGAGTTTTTTTTCGACGGTGCTCATCTCAAGATAACAAAGATCTAGTTCAACAGCGAAATCTCGTAACGAACAATGATCAATGTTTACTTCCCCCGGACAATCCAATTCCATAGACTCCGAAAATTTCACAAGAATTTGACGACGTTTCTCTTTCGCGATGGGTTGAGTAAAATAAATAACAATATTGATATCTGATAATTCATCTTGATAATTAGAAAACTTAGAACCTGACATAGTAATCCCTGTCACCTCTTCAAGCGTTTTGAATTCGGCTATTAATCGGTGTAAAATTTCGTTCACATTAATCATTTTGCACGCCCCTCCCACGACATCTATTTTATGACATAATAAAAAACAACTACCTCATCAACCATCCTAGTTGTTTGTACTGTTAAAATCACTTAGTACACTGTATGCAGTCCCCCTATGAAATAGAACTTAAACTAAAAAAACTCCGAGCATTAGCTATTGAATCTAATACCCGGAGTTACCTTATAACAGAGAGTTTATCTCATTGATGCCTTTTCAATAAAATTATCTTTTAGCGCACGCTCTAATGCACCAACATATGAACAATTACAATTATCACAATTATTACAATAAATCACATTTCTTAATTCGCGCGGTAAAAAGCATCGAATTTCTTCATCATTATACCCCACTTGTAAGCGGTGCTTATCAACAATAATAGGACGGCGTAAAACACTCGGATTCTCAACAATAAAATCGAGTAATTCATTGATCGTCATGTCGTCCGCATTCAAATTATTTTCCTTAAACGCCTTTGAACGTGTAGAAATAATATCTTCAAAACCATTTTCAGTTTTTTCTAAAATTTGTTTAATATTTTCACGCGTAATTTTTGTCACAAATAAATTTTTTTCCGTATATTTAATCCCGTATTCATCTAACCATTTCTTTGCCTTACGACACGATGAACAACTGGGAGATGTATAAATTTCAACCATTCATATCCCTCCATTGATAGCCCTTTGCTATCTCTATTATTGTACAATACCCTTTCAAGAGATACAACCTCTTAAATAAGAACACCTATAAAATTACCTTTTCCTTGTTTTCCCTTAGCAAAGATATCGACCCGTTTTGAAAAAAAGAGACTGTCACCTTTTTATTGGTTTCAGCCTCTTCAAAGAATCATTATTCACCTAATAAGTTTTTTGCCTGACACGGAACTTCCTGCTCTAACTTCCCTTTCATCACACGGCGCATAAACCAGCTAAATAAAATAATAGCTGCTAAAATTCCTACCCCATTTGAGAAAGTTCCACTTAAGCGTAACCCCTCTTTTGCCTGTAGAATGTATGATGTACAAATGAAAGTCATAAATGTGGCTGGAATCAAGGTAATCCAATAATTACGTTTATTTTTCAATAAGTAAACGGTTGATGTCCATAAACAAATCGTCGCTAATGTTTGATTTGACCACGCAAAATAGCGCCAAATAATATTAAAATCAATTTGCGTTAAAATAATACAAATAACAAATAACGGAATGGCGATATAAAAACGTTTAGCCACATGATCTTGCTTAATAGAAAAGGCATCTGCAATCGTTAAACGTGCACTTCTAAATGCCGTATCTCCCGAAGTAATCGGACATGCAACAACTCCAAGAAGCGCCAATACCGCCCCTACTTTTCCTAACAATCCTGTTGAAATAATGTTAACGACACCAGACTGTCCACCCGATTCAACCAATGCTTGATTTAAATGAGCTGTATCTCCGAAGAAAGACAATGAAACGGCACACCAGACTAAAGCCACAATTCCCTCGACAACCATGGCACCATAAAATACCTTTTTACTCTCTCGTTCATTCGAAACACAACGTGCCATCATCGGAGATTGTGTCGCATGAAAACCACTTAAAGCTCCGCAAGCAATCGTCACAAATAAAAATGGGAAGACAGATAACTTTTCAGGATGTAAATTTTCAAGTGTCATTTCAACCATTGGGCGTGTTCCATTAAAGTGATTAATAAACATAGCCCCACATAAACCAATCGCCATTAATAATAAAGCTGCACCAAACAATGGATAAATCTTACCGACAATTTTATCAACCGGTAAAATCGTAGCTAAAATATAATATAAGATAATAATAACTGTCCAAAAGACTAATCCTTGACCCGTCATAGAAGCTAATAACCCTGCTGGTGAACTCACAAAAACAGTTCCAACTAAAATTAATAAAATGACTGAGAACACGCGCATAATCATTTTCATGTGGTCACCTAAATAAATTCCAACTAATTCTGAAACAGACATTCCATCATGTTTCATTGAGATAACGCCACTTAAATAATCATGAACCGCACCCGCGAAAATCGTCCCAAACGTAATCCATAAAAAGGCTACCGGCCCAAATAACGCTCCAGAAATGGCTCCAAAGATTGGACCCGTTCCCGCAATATTTAAAAATTGAATTAAGAAAACTTTCCACCACGGCATCGGAACATAATCGACATCATCTTGTAATTTAACAGCTGGTGTTTCCTTATCCGGATTCACGCCCACCATTCGATCCACATACGTTCCATAAACAAAATACCCACCAATTAAAATACTTAAACAAACTAAAAATGTAACCACACGTATACTCCTTCCGCATCTCTCTCCTATAATAAAACAACTTGTGAAAAAATTACTTTTCATGAAATCATTATACTATGAAATTAAAAAAATAAAAGTCTTTTTGACATCTTTTTAAATTTTTTTTCACAAATGTAAGAAAAAAGATGATTGATTTTCTAAAATTGAAAATCGATCATCCTCTTTTACTTACTTTTTTTGCCAGGCCTGAAGCTCTTCTTCTGTTCCTAAAACAAAATGTCCTGGTGAGACTTCTGTCCATTTTCCGGCATAATAATCTACCTTTGATTTATCATAAATAATTCGCTTACGATTACGTTCATAGTTAGGATCTGGTAATGGGATAGCCGATAGTAATGAACGCGTATAAGGATGAATCGCACGCTCATAAATATCATCCGCACTTCCTAATTCCACTAAACGGCCAAGGTGCATAACTCCGATGCGATCAGAGATATATTTAACCATCGATAGGTCGTGTGCAATAAATAAATAAGTTAAACCGAACTCTTTCTTTAAGGTGTTCATTAAGTTAACGACCTGTGCCTGAATCGAAACATCAAGAGCCGAAATCGGTTCATCTGCGATAATAAATTCAGGATTTGTAATTAACGCACGGGCAATTCCAATTCGTTGACGTTGTCCCCCTGAAAACTCATGCGGATAACGCCCTGCATGGTCCTTACTTAAACCAACAGCCTCTAAAATTTTATAAACTTTTTCCTCACGGTCTTGTTTATTTTTAGCCAGTTTATGCACATCTATTCCCTCGGCAATAATATCGATGACACGCATGCGTGGATTCAAACAAGCCATTGGATCCTGAAAAATCATCTGAATTTTTTGGCAAACTTCGGCCTTTTCTTTTTTCGTTAACTTTGTCGCGATATTTTTCCCTTTAAAATAAACTTCTCCTGCAGTTGGTTGGTAAAGTCTAATAATACTACGTCCTGTCGTTGACTTTCCTGATCCTGATTCACCAACTAATCCGAACGTCTCACCCTTGTAAATGTTAAATGAAATATCATCAATCGCCTTTACTACCGTATTTGAGTTAATTTTAAAATACTGCTTTAAATTTTTAACCTCAAGTAAAACCTCACGTTCATTCATCTTACTCATGAGCATATCCCCCTTTTTCTCTCAGACGTAATACAGCTGCAGGCGGTGTCACCTTTGGAGCTTGCTCATGCAATAACCAAGTGGCTGCATAATGTGTATCACTTACCTTAAACATTGGTGGCTGTTCCTCATAATCAATTTTTAATGCATACTCACTACGGAAGGCGAACGCATCCCCTTTTGGCGGTGTCAAAAGGTTAGGTGGTGTTCCTGGAATAGCATACAACAATTCATCACTTGTATCTAAATCAGGCATTGACGCAAGTAATCCCCATGTATAAGGATGACACGGATTGTAGAAGACTTCATTGCTCGTTCCAATCTCACAAACACGTCCTGCATACATAACGGCCACGCGATCAGCAACGTTAGCAACGACCCCTAAATCATGGGTAATAAAAATAACAGCAACATTTGTTTTTTGTTGTAAATCCTTAATGAGTTCTAAAATTTGTGCTTGAATCGTTACATCCAAAGCAGTCGTTGGCTCATCACAAATTAAAATACGTGGATTACAAGCCAATGCAATCGCGATAACAATTCGTTGGCGCATCCCTCCTGAAAACTGATGAGGATATTGATTCATTCGCTTTTTCGCCTCATTAATTCCAACGAGCGTAATAAGTTCCTCCGCTTTGGCGCGTGCTTCTACTTTTGAACACCCCTGATGTTTTATAATAGGTTCCATAATTTGACGACCAATTGTCATCGTTGGATTTAAAGACGTCATTGGATCTTGGAAAACCATTGCAATTTCTTTTCCGCGAATCGATTGATACTCATGTTCAGATAAAGTCGCTAAATCAATATCTTCCCCATTATCTTTCGTATACGTAATCGATCCCCCTGTGATCCTTCCATTATCAGCTAAAATCCCCATGATTGATTTAGAAGCTACCGATTTCCCTGATCCTGATTCTCCAACGATGGCTAACGTTTCCCCTTCATGTAACGTAAAGCTCACACCACGAACCGCAGAAACAGGACCTGCGAATGTATCGAATGTAATATTTAAATTATTCACGTCTAATATTTTCCTCATAATCTTCTCACCGTCCCCTTTCTACTCTCCGCGTAAACGTGGATCTAATGCATCACGTAAACCATTTGCAAATAAATTAATAGCTAGCATTAAGTAAACCATAAAGAAGGCTGGAATCATCATTAAATAAACATAAGATAACATCTTACTTGTTCCGTCACTTAATAATACCCCCAGTGAAGACATAGGAATTGGTAATCCGAGCCCAATAAATGATAACATGGCCTCAGTCGCAATCGCAGATGGAATTGAGAATGTCGCCATAACGACTAATTGACCAATAATATTTGGAAATAAGTGTTTGAAGATAATACGTGAACTACTTGCCCCTAAGGTTGTTGAGGCCATAACAAACTCTTGATCTTTTAATTTTAAGTATTGTGCACGAACAACGCGAGCAACTGAAATCCACCCTGTTAAACTCATCGCTACGATTAAGATAATAAATGCACCCGCTACATTGGATAAGTGAATATTAAAGAGACTTTCAACCCCTTGAATAAATGGTTTCTTTACACTACTAAAAATAATTAAAATAACCGTCGTTGGAATCGACCCTAAAATCTCAGTAATACGCATCATGACGTTATCAATAGCTGTTCCTCCATAGAAACCTGCAATCGATCCGTATAAAATTCCAAGCGTAAAATCAATAATTAATGATAAAAATCCGATAAGTAATGAAACTTGAACCCCCGTCCATAAACGCGTCCATACATCAAATCCTAATTCATCTGTTCCAAAATAGAAATATAAATGTTCAACATTCTTTTGAACATAGGCATTCACTTTAACCTTTAACATTTGAATCCCTTGATTATCAAGTTCTGTTTGATCTAATTCAAATGAATCTAAATTTGAATAAGTTGAATACTTACTCATCAATTCACTTGCAGGAACCTCTTCTGTTGAAGATGCCCCTCGTAATTGAATCGTAATCTTCATCTCTTCCCCTTGACCAGACCAAGAAACAATTTCATAATCATTTGGATGATATTTAATGCCTAACGCCTCCACGAATTCAGCCTTTTTCAGTGGCGTATTTAAAGCATTAACCTCTTCTGGAAGTGAACTTCCGACGAACAAATCAAATGCCGTCATTTTTTTCATACTCGTTCCATCAAAAATTCCTAGGTTTTCTAATCCTTTTACCCGAGGAGGAAGGTAACTTAATCGCGATTTTTCAATTTGTTTTCCTGTTTCCTCATCAATTAAAATAGGCGTTTGATTGTATTTAACGGCCTCTCCATTTTCATGTTTTGGGCCAACAATCGGTGCTAAAAACGAACAAATAACTAATAATAAAATAGCATACATGGAAATTAAAGCAGCTTTATTTTTTCTTAGACGACGCCACGCATCCTGCCAAAACGTTAAACTTTCCGTTTTAATTTCATCGCTCTGCCCCTGATGCATAGGTTCTAATTCGAATAAACTTGGATCAAATTTTTTAGAAATCATTATTTCGCACCTCCAGTTAAACGGATTCGAGGATCGATGACACCGTATAATAAGTCAATCACTAAAATAACAACGACATATAAAACGGCATAGAAGAAGGCAATCCCAAGTGTTAAAAATTGATCATTCATGGTTACCGAGTTTAACATTAATTTACTTAATCCAGGAACACCAAAGAACTGTTCAATAACTAAACTTCCGGTCATAATCGAAACAACCATTGGACCAACAACTGTAATAACTGGAATAAGGGCGTTACGTAAAGCATGATGGAAAATCACTTGCGATCTCGTTAATCCCTTTGCTCGCGCTAATAAAATATAATCCGTATTTAAAACTTCAATTAACTCTGATCGCATATAGCGCATTAATGAAGCAATAACCGGAACGGCCAATGAAATGGATGGTAAGATTAATGATTTAAACTCATCCATCGCCGAAATCCCACGAACCGTGTCTTTCGGTTGATATAGAAGTGGTAACCATCCAAGTTTGCTACAAATAAAGTATTGTAAAAAGGCGGCCAATACAAACGATGGAATAGACACTCCAAGAACTGAGATAATCGTAATCGTATGATCAGCCCATGAATTTCGTTTCATTGCTGCAATAGCTCCGAATAAAATCCCAACAACCACTCCAATTAATAAGGCTAGGGCCCCCGGTTTAATCGTATAAGGAATACGTGTTAAAACAAGATCCGATACTTCTTGGTTTTGAAGTTTAAACGAAATTCCGAAATCTCCTTGAACAACACCTTTCATATAACGAACGTATTGAACTGGAATCGGGTCATCTAATCCATACTTTTGTTCTAAGATAATTTTTTGTGCCTCGGTTACTTTCTCCCCATCAAATGGGCTCCCCGGAATTAACTGAAGCAATAAAAAGTTTACTGTTAGAACCAAAAATAGTGTAATAATCATGTAACCGATCCGTTTTAAGATGTACTTAAACATGCTTATTCTCCCCCTTCGTATTCTCTCTCCCTCTTATTCATCATTCTGACTGAATAAAAAATAGATTTAAAAAAATAATAATGAGCTATTGTCATTTTTTAAATCTATATTTTAATCAACTTATTTTTATGATAAACAAGCATAAGACGACAAAATGTCTTATGCTTGTAAAACTATAAATGATCTCAATTAGTCTTGAATATCTACCCATTTATAGAAATAATCAGGTCCAACCGCTTGCTTCCAATAGTTTACTAACTTCGGACTACGTAAATTAACAACACCTTTTTGATATAACGGAATTAACGCTTGATCTTCACCTAATAAAATTTGTTCCGCTTCAACTAATGCATTCCAACGTGCTTCATAATCCGTTGCTAAATCCCCTGATTTTGCTGAATTAACTAACTCATCATATTTAGCATTTGAATATCCAATATTATTATGTCCCCCACCTGTGACGAACATATCTAAGTAAGTCATTGGATCAGCATAATCTGGGCTCCATCCTGATAACGCTAATTGATAGTCACCAGAAGAAACACGTGCTAATTTTTCTGGGAATGGAATCGGTGAAATCGTAACTGTTACACCAAATTCTCCTAAAACTTCTTGCACATCATTTTGAATCGCTGATCCCATTTTAATTGCTGAATCTGCTGATTGAATTAAAATTTCTAAATCAACTGGTCCTGTTACTCCAGTTTCTTCCATGGCCTCTTGCCATAATTTTTTAGCTTCTTCTTTATTATAAGTGTTAAATCCTTCATATGTCGTACGGAAATCTTGTCCTTCAACTGATGTTCCTTCAGGTCCGTATGCTAAGTTTTTTGGTACTAAATAATCAGCAACCATTGATCCATTAGCTAATACTTCATCTGTAATAAATGATTTATCAATCGCCATATTAAGAGCTTTACGCGCTTTAGCATTAGCTAATAATTTAGTTACTGGTGTTGCGGCACCATTTCCTTGGTTAACTTCTAAATAGAATACGCCTGGATCTCCCTCAGCCACTGCATCTGGACGTGATCCATAAGTGGCTACGTTTGTTCCACTTAGATTCGCTTCCATTACACTACCGTCTGTATATAAGCTTACCCATGTATTATTATCGATGTTTTCATTGACAACAAAATCTACACCATCTAACGCTACATTTTCAGCATCCCAGTAAGATTGGTTTTTAGTTAAATAGAAGCTTTTTGAAATTTTCCACTCTGTAAATAAGAAAGGACCGTTATATAAGAAATTATCAACTGTTGTTCCAAATTTATCTTCTGTCACTTCATTAACAAATTTTTCATTAACTGGATAGAATGATGGGAACGCCATTAATGATAAGAAATAAGGTGTTGGAGTTTCTAATTTTACCTCAAACGTATAATCATCAACTGCTTTAAATCCTAATCCATCCATTAATTGTTGCATATTTTGATCTGCTTCCTCAACAGAGGCAAATCCTAATCCTTTAATCGCCTCTTCAGCAGAAGCAATTCCCTCTTCTAATTCGGCTTTTGCTTCATCATATTGTTGTTGTGCTGTTTGAGAATCCGTATCTTTATAATCTGAAACTTTTAATGAAGAAAGATTTTTTGAGTCCGTATTATAAGTCACTAAGTTTGATGCTAATCCTAAGGCATCCCCAGCCCCTTCAATTCCGGCAGTTTCTAACATAAAGTTATACTCCGCCCCTGTATTAGGGTCAATTAATTGATTCCAAGAATAAACAAAATCGTGAGCGGTAACAGGTGCATATTCTTCCCCATTCGCTTTTACCCATTTTGCGTCTTCATTTAAATGGAACGTATACGTTAATTCATCTTCTGAGATATCCCAGCTTTTTGCTACCCCTGGCATGATTTCCCCATTTTCACCGAATGTCACTAATCCCTCTAAAATGTTACCTAACATTAAGAATGATACTGAGTCTGTAGCCTGCCAAGGTAGTAAGCTCTTGATGTTTGACGTTTCTAATAATTTTAAGACTTTGCCACCCGATTTTGCTTCCCCTGCACTCGGGTTTCCGTTACTATCTGCTGGATTTGCATCACCTGATGAACAAGCGGCTAGCCCAAAAGCACAGAAAGCAGCGGCGAAAATTCCTACTAATTTCTTATTCACGCTGTTTCCCCCTTACGTTTTTTATTACCATAATTGGTATTTTTTGTATCGCTCACGATACTTATTTACATTTTAACTTCCAAAATATAGTTTGTAAATCCTAATTTTAGTCTGTAATCGCTTTTATTATTTTTTTTGATTTTTTTTATTGACTATGACAAAAAACGTTCGTAATAAACCGTTCTGATTCTTTGAAATACGTAGAATTATTATAAATTTAGTCATTTTTTATGACAAAGTCTTATTTTAGAGACTATCTCTGCTATAATAGAGAAAATATAAGGGGGGAATCTATGATGCTAAAACAGTATCCTATCTTTTTCAAATCAATTTTATGGATAATAGGAATCACCTTTCTCTTTTTACTGAGACAAGGATTTTCCGCACTTCAATTCACGAATACACTTTTTCTCGTCTCTTTGTTTTTCTTTTGCATCTATGCTTTCAAATGGATTTTAGATCAGGGGACCTTTTATACGTTCCAATACTCGTGGCAAAAAACAAAACGATACGTCCTTTTTTTTCTTCCAAAATATTGGACAACAAAGGATGTCAAAGATAAGAAAAATGATTACGATGAAGCAACTGGGGAGAAAATTTTTCATAGTTTTGAAGAATTTTACGAGTATAAGCAATCTAAAAGATGGTTAGATATCAATCAACTGTTAAGTTCAACACTCATCCTACTGGCCTTAAGCTTTATCCTATCATTTGCTATTCTTTAAAGTATAAAAAAACTCATGCCCAAACGTAAAATGTACCCTAGAGAGTAGACAAATAAAAAAAGTCTACCTTCTAGGGCCTTTTTGTTATAATATTAACTATTAGATTTTAGGAGGATTTTAAATGAGCAAGAAGTTATTTACACCACAAGAGATTGAACAACTCAAACAAAACGAATATGTTAAGTCAGTATCTGAAAAAGGGATTACTTATACGAAAGAATTTAAGGAGAACTTTATTATGATGAGCGAGAAAGGAAAGTTTCCGCGAGAGATATTCGAATACTATGGATTTAATGTTACGGTGCTTGGCATGCAGCGTGTGAATTCTGCAGCTAAACGTTGGAAACAAGCCTTTAAAACCCAGGGCCCATTAGGATTGGATGATAGTCGTACTAAGAATTCTGGAAGGTCCCTAAAACGAGAGTTAACGCTAGAAGAACAATTATTACGCACGCAGGCTAAATTAGAAGTTTTAAAGATTGAGAACGAATTATTAAAAAAGTTGAGACTCATGAGAAAAATGCTCGAATAGTCTCTAAAGAAGTAAAGTTTCAAATGATTCATCAAGTAGTGAATCAGACATCAACTAAATTTAAATCTTTAATTTCTCATTTATGCGATAGTCTTGGTGTTTCAAGATCAGGTTATTATCGTTATTTTTCGTTATGTGCTGAAGAAGCTCGTTTAAAGCGATTAAAGGAGGAACAACATCGTTTAGAAGTTATTCAAAAGGCCATTTGTTTTAAGGGACGAAAAAACAAGGGAATTCGCCAAGTAGCGATGGTTCTTAAAGGGGAATTCAACATTATCTTTAACCTAAAATCTATTCATCGAATCATGAAAAAGTATGGACTATTGAGTCAAGTTCGTCGAAGCAATCCCTATCGTAAACTCGCTAAAGCGACACAAGCACATCGTGTCTGTCCAAATCTTGTTAATCGTCAATTTAGGCCATTAGAACCTTATAAAGTTCTATTAACCGATATCACTTATTTAAAATATGGAAAGGGTCAGACTGCCTATCTCTCGACCATCTTAGATAGTGCAACAAATGAAGTTTTAGCTTTTCAATTAAGTGAGCATTTAAAGATAGATTTTGTTCTCCAAACACTGAACCAACTTCAAGAAAATCCGACTGTCCAATTAACGAAGGAAACGATTATTCACTCCGATCAGGGCGTGCATTATACGAGTCCGCAATTTTCGAATCAATTAAAGGAATTAGGAATTCAACAATCAATGTCTAGGAAGGGGAATTGTTGGGATAACGCTCCACAAGAATCATTTTTTGGGCATCTAAAAGATGAAGCAGATATAACCAATCAACTGACATTTGATGATTTACTCATTGAAATTGAAGAATATATAGATTATCATAACAACTTTAGATATCAATGGAATTTAAAAAAGCTGACTCCTGTAGGATACAGAAATCAGCTTCAAGTTGCTTAGGTTTTTTTCTTTGTCCTTGACAAAGGGTACAGATTAGTTTTTTTTTTTATTTAATTTTTTTCATAAGACAACTCGATATTTCCATCAACGGCATCAACAATCACCGTTGTATCCATCTCAATATCGCCCGCAATTAAGGCACGAGCTAGTTTTGTTTCAATCGTACGTTGGATAAATCGTTTCAATGGACGTGCTCCGTAAACTGAATCAAATCCGGCTTCAGCGACATAGGCATGAGCAGCATCTGTTAATCGAACTGTGATTCGTTGTTCTTCTAAGCGATGATTTAATCCTGCAATAAACTTATCAACGATTTGGTAAATAATTGACTCTGATAATGGATTAAATGTAATAATTTCATCAATACGATTTAATAACTCTGGTTTAAAGTAATCGCGTAAAACTTCGAGCACTTGCTCTTGCGCTTGTTCAAAATCAGGGTTTTCAAGCAAAATATGTGACCCGATATTTGATGTCATAATAATAATTGTATTTTTAAAGTCCACCGTACGACCTTGAGAATCTGTGATACGTCCATCATCAAGGATTTGTAATAAAATATTAAAGACATCTGGATGAGCTTTTTCAATTTCATCAAGTAAGACAATTGAGTAGGGTTTACGGCGAATAGCTTCCGTTAATTGTCCACCTTCTTCATAACCTACATAACCTGGAGGCGCTCCGACTAAACGTGAAACTGCATGTTTTTCCATATACTCACTCATGTCAATTCGAACAATATGTTCCTCACTATCAAATAAAAATTCAGCTAATGCTTTCGCAATTTCAGTTTTACCAACCCCTGTAGGCCCTAAGAATAGGAACGAACCAATTGGACGATGTGGATCCTTAATTCCTGCACGAGCACGAATAATAGCATCACCAACTAAATCAATCGCATCGTCTTGTCCCATCACTCGGCGTTTTAATTCATCTTTTAAGTTTAATAGCTTTTCACGTTCCCCTTGAACAAGCTTAGCTATTGGAATTCCTGTCCAACGGGAAATAATTTCGGCAATCTCTTCTTCCGTTACATTTTCACGCAATAAGCGTCCTTCTTTTCCAGACTCGTCGTGTTGCATCGTTTCCACTTCAGCAATCTGTTTCTCTAAACTTGGAATTTTACCATATTGCAATTCAGCTGCCTTTTCATATTCCCCACGAGCTTGGGCATCCTCTAACGCACGGCGTGCTCCTTCGAGTTCTTTTTTAAGATCCGCAACTCCATGGATGGCTTGTTTTTCTTTTTCCCACTGTAATTTTAACACTTTTAATTCATCTTTTAAATTTGCTAACTCTTTTTGTAAAGTTTCAAGACGTTGTTTACTATTCTCATCTTTTTCTTTTTTCAACGCCGCTTCTTCAATTTCAAGTTGTGTCACACGACGGCTAATACGATCGACTTCTTCTGGTAATGAGTCAATTTCTGTACGAATTGTTGCACATGCCTCATCAATTAAATCAATCGCCTTATCTGGTAAGAAACGATCGGTAATATAACGATCCGATAATGTTGCTGCAGCGACAATAGCTCGGTCAGAAATACTAACGCGGTGGTGGACCTCGAAGCGATCTTTTAATCCACGTAAGATAGACACAGTGTCTTCAACGGTCGGTTCATTGACTTGTACTTTTTGGAAACGACGTTCAAGCGCAGGGTCTTTTTCAATATATTCACGATATTCTTTTAGCGTCGTTGCCCCAATACAATGCAACTCACCACGAGCTAGTAAAGGTTTTAACAAATTCCCGGCATCCATTGCACCATCTGTACGACCTGCCCCAACAATCGTATGAATCTCATCAATAAATAGAATAATGCGTCCATCACTATTTTTAACCTCATTTAATACTGCTTTTAAACGCTCTTCAAATTCCCCACGGTATTTAGCACCTGCAACAAGTGCTGCTAAATCTAACTCAAAAATCACTTTATCTTTTAAACTTTCAGGAACATCCTGTCTCACAATACGCCAAGCTAATCCCTCAACGATAGCCGTTTTACCGACCCCAGGTTCACCGATTAAAACAGGATTATTTTTAGTCTTTCTCGATAAAATTCGAATAGCACGACGAATTTCCTCATCACGCCCGATGACAGGATCAATTTTACCTGACTTAACATCCTCAACAAGGTCACGTCCATATTTTTCTAACACTTCATAAGTTGCTTCTGGATTTTGTGTCATCACTCTTGAATTCCCCCTAATCTGTGAAATAATTTCTTTTAGTTCTTTTTCCTTAATTCCATATTCTTTAATTAATTGCTTCATCTGATAATCTTTCGATTCGAGCATCGCGAGCAACACATGTTCAATCGATAAATAATCATCTTTCCATGCGCGCGCATAATCATCAGCTTTTAATAACGCTCGATTTAAATCAGCCGATACGTAAGGATCTCCTGTGGCACCTGTCACAGAGGGCTTTTTATCTAACATTTGCTTCAATGAATCTAATATATTATTTAAAGGATAACCTGCCTTTGTAAAAACACGAGCAGCTAATCCGTCATGATCTTGTAATAAAGTCGTTAACAAATGCGGGGTATCAATCTCTTGGTGATGTAACGAAGACGCAAGAGACTGTGCACCAACTAACCCCTGTTGCAACTTTTCAGTCATTTTATTAATATTCATAATCATCACTCCAATCCTTCATCATTTCTGATGATACTTTTATTATACGCCTGTTTTAGCACTCAGTCAATGAGAGTGCTAATAATTTTTAATAATAGCGTTTTTATTTATAAACTAACAATTATCTCCATAACTAATAGATTTAATAGCCTCTCAATAACTTTATTTAACTTCATAACCAACTATGATATGATAATTAAATGGAGGTGTTTCAATGGAAACTAGAAAATTAATTGTCACAGACTTAGATGGTACAGCTTTGCAGAACTGGGAAACACTCGACCCAAAAACCAAAGAAGCTTTAATGAAAGCTAAAGAAGAGGGACATATTGTCGTCATTGCAACAGGACGCCCAGCACGTGCGTCAGTCCACTTCTATAAAGAATTAGGACTTGATACCCCTATTATTAACTTTAATGGGGCATATATACATCATCCAGAAAATGAGAACTTTTCCGACATCGTTGCCCAAATTCCAACAGAAGTCATCATCACGCTCTTTGACTCAGAACTGAAAGATCTTATCGTTAATGCCTACTGCGAATACAAAGATCATCTCTATGTGTTAAATCAAGGGGATAGTGTTCGCGATTGGTTCCATATCGAATCATGCACATCTGTTAAATATGGTCCATTTAAAGAAACATTAGACGAACATCCAAATGGATTTATATTAGAAGCTAAAGAAGGATGTACCGAGAAGGTCATGTCTTTCCTTCGTGAAAACTACGGTGACATCGTAACCTGCCGAAACTGGGATGGCGATAATGCCAACATTATTGAAGTATTTAAATCAGATACGAACAAAGCAACAGCGATTGAGCAACTAGCAAAACATTTCAACATCGAACAAAAAGATATTATTGCTTTTGGAGATGGTGATAATGACATTGAGATGCTGACGTATGCTGGAACAGGTGTCGCGATGGATAATGCGATTGATAAGCTAAAAGAAGTCGCAAATGCGACCACAAAATCTAATAAAGAGAGTGGAGTTGCCCACTATATTCACGAATATATCTTAACGCAGAAGTAAAAAAAAGCTCATGGATAAAATCCATGAGCTTTTCTTCTTATTTTACAACAATATTCACTAATTTTTTAGGAACAGCAATTGTTTTAACAATTTCTTTACCCGCTACGAAATTTTGAACATTTTCATGAGCCATTGCTAATTCTAACATTTCTTCTTTTGAAATATTCGCCGCAACATCGATACGTGCACGTAATTTACCATTAACTTGAGCGATAATTGTGATTGTATCAGATACTAACTTCGCTTCATCATAAGTTGGCCATGCTTCGTAAGTCACTGTATTTTCATGACCAAGAACAGACCAAATTTCCTCCGTCATATGAGGAGCAATTGGATTTAATAATTTAACAAATCCTTCTACATACTCACGTGGAATACTTGTTGCTTTATACGCCTCATTCACAAAAATCATCATTTGTGCAATCGCCGTGTTAAAGCTTAATTTTTCATAGTCTTCTGTCACTTTTTTAACCGTTTCATGGTAAACTTTATCTAATTTTCCATCGTTATCAACCGTGATTTTTTCTGTTAATGTGTGCTCTGGTGTGACAAATAAACGCCATACGCGATCTAAGAAACGACGGCTTCCATCAAGACCCTCTGTTGACCAAGCGATTGCTGCATCAAGAGGTCCCATAAACATCTCATATAAACGCAGTGTGTCTGCGCCATGTGATTCAACGATATCGTCTGGATTTACAACGTTTCCTTTTGATTTAGACATTTTCTCGTTGTTTTCCCCTAAGATCATTCCTTGGTTAAATAAACGTTGGAATGGTTCTTTCGTCTCAACGATTCCTAAATCAAATAAAACTTTGTGCCAGAAGCGAGCGTATAATAAGTGTAATACCGCATGTTCTGCCCCACCGATATAAAGGTCAACTGGTAACCACTCTTTTAATAATTGTTTTGCTTCTTCTGTATTTAATCCAACATAATCGTTACCTTGTTTTAAAATATATCCAATGTAGTACCAGCAACTTCCGGCCCATTGTGGCATCGTATTTGTTTCACGACGCCCTTTAACTCCATCTTCACGAACAACTTCTAACCATTCTGTTGCATTAGCAAGTGGTGATTCCCCTGTTCCAGATGGCTTAATATTATCCATTACTGGTAATTCAAGTGGTAATTGGTCCGCCTCGAGTACAGACATTGTTCCGTCTTCCCATAAAATAACTGGGAATGGCTCTCCCCAATAACGTTGACGTGAGAATAACCAATCACGTAATTTGTAGTTAACTTTGCGTGATCCACAGTCGTGAGCTTCTAACCAATCAATCACGGCCGTCTTCGCCTCAGTATTATTCATCCCATTAATAAAGTCAGATTCAATGTGAGCTCCATCACCTGTGAAAGCACCTTCTGATAAGTCTCCTTCAATAACTTGCTTGATTGGTAAATCATATTTGTTTGCGAATTCATAGTCGCGCTCATCATGTGCAGGAACTGCCATTACCGCACCTGTTCCATAGCTTGCAAGGACATAGTCTCCAATCCAAACAGGAACTTTTTCACCTGTTATTGGATGAATCGCATAGGCACCCGTTGGAACTCCTGATTTCTCTTTATTTAATTCCGTACGTTCAAGATCTGATTTCGCCTTCGATGATTCTTGATAAGCATGAACAGCTTCTTGATATTCTGGGGTTGTAATTTCACTTACAAGTGGATGTTCTGGCGCTAAAACGACATAAGTGATTCCAAAAACAGTATCTGGACGTGTTGTAAAAACATCAAATGAAGCATCCGTTCCATCTACCTTGAAATTAATTAATGCCCCTTCACTTTTTCCAATCCAGTTACGTTGCATATCTTTAATGCTTTCCGTCCAATCTAGACCTTCTAAATCTTCTAATAAACGTTCAGCATAGTGAGTAATTTTAAGCACCCATTGCTTCATCGGTTTTTTAATAACAGGATGTTCTCCACGCTCTGAAACCATTTTTCCATTCACGTTTAAAACTTCCTCATTGGCAAGAACTGTTCCTAATCCTTCACACCAGTTTACTTCAATGTCCTTAATTTCAGCAAGTCCCATGTTGTAAAGTTGTGTGAAAATCCATTGTGTCCATTTATAATATTTTGGATCCGTCGTATTTAACTCTTTATCCCAATCGTAAGAGAATCCTAACGATTGAATTTGTTGACGGAACGTATTAATATTAATATCCGTAAATTCACGTGGGTCATTTCCTGTATTTAATGCATATTGTTCAGCCGGTAATCCAAACGCATCCCATCCCATTGGGTGTAAGACACGATATCCTTGCATACGTTTCATACGTGAAACAATATCTGTTGCCGTATAACCTTCTGGATGCCCGACATGAAGTCCAGCTCCTGATGGGTATGGGAACATATCTAATGCATAATATTTTGGTTTTGAAGAATCATCAGATGTCTTAAACGTCTTATTTTCTAACCAATATTTTTGCCACTTTTTTTCAATCTGTTGATGATCGAATGCCATAACATTACCTCCTATATACCCATTTAAGGGTATTCCTGTCACTTTTTAATCGGCAGTCCTTTTACACACAAAGCGATGAAGCGAGTTACCCTTTTTAAGCATAAAAAAAAGTACCTTAAAACGAGCTAAGGACGTCATCGACGCGGTACCACCTTAGTTGCAAAAGCTAACCTTAAAAAGCTTTTACCCCTTCATTGTTTTAACGCCAAACAGGCGGCAGCTCTTACTTCTTTTCACAACTGCAACTCCAAGGTGAGTTCATAAGGGACTCTATACGAATTTCCACCAACCATTCGCTCTCTTTAATAGCCTCGTCTTACTACTAATCCTTTTCATCGTTTCTATCTATCTATAAGGTTATTATAGAAAAAATTATATCAAACATTACCCAAAAAACAAGATTTTTTACAAAAAACCGTTGGAAAAAACGTCCTTAGACAATATCACGTGCCTGCCCCTCCCTTTCTATGATAAAATATAGACGTCTAAATAAGTTTTCAATCGCTTAAAAAATTAGAAAGAACGCCAAACTACAAAGAAAAGTACCCAAAATCCTAGAGAACAGATCCCGCTTCAAACAAGCGGCGCTTATGAGATTCAAGCGGTTCAAGAACGAATGACTGACCGCCTTGATCCGGAGAGCTTGAATCGTTCAGCATACCTGTTATCTTTGATATCATCAACAAGATACTAAATAAACGAAGCATTTAAAGGAGGAAAAAACGATGAATAATCCCTTTCCATATAGTTACTCTGATAAACGATACCACACCTTAAATTATCATTTACGTGAAAAATACCATCAAAAAATATTTAAAGTCATGATCAATGCAGGATTTACATGCCCAAACATTGATGGAACAGTTAAATATGGAGGATGCACATTCTGTAGTACAAAAGGAAGTGGAGACTTTGCCGGAAATCCGGAAGACAATTTAAAAACTCAATTTAACCAAGTAAAAGAAATGATGCATCAAAAATGGCCCGAAGCGGGATATATCGCCTATTTTCAAGCCTTTACGAATACTCATGCCCCGCTTGAAGTTTTACGAAAAAAATATGAAGCTGTATTAGAATGCGATGATAACATCGTCGCCCTTTCCATCGGAACCCGTCCAGACTGCCTGCCAGATGATGTCGTTGAATATTTAGGAGAGCTGAATAAAAAAGTTGACCTATGGGTAGAACTTGGGCTTCAAACGATGCACGACCAAACAGGAAAACTCATTAATCGCGGACATGACTACCAAACACTAGTTGAAGGAGTTCAAAAACTACGAGCAAAAAATATTGATGTCATCATCCATATCATTAATGGCTTACCAAATGAAACACATGACATGATGCTCGAAACTGCCAAAGCAGTTGCCCAACTCGATGTACAAGGGGTTAAAATACACCTTCTTCATGTCATCGACGGAACACCGATGCACAAAATGCTAACAAAAGGCAAACTAAAACTCATGGAAAAAGACGAATATGTAGACTTAGTCGTTGATCAACTCGAAATTCTTCCTCCTCATATGGTTATCCACCGACTAACAGGTGACGCCGTTCGTGAGGAACTCATTGGTCCGATGTGGAGCCTCAAAAAATGGGAAGTGTTAAACGCCATCGACGATCGATTAAAGGAAAGAAATACTTACCAAGGTCGCCTTTACAAAAAGGAGGAAAAGTAACATGGCTCAGACACTAGAACGTATCCTTCCCTTCTCAAAACACTTACTCGAACGGGCTCTATCTCCCGGTGATGTTGCGATTGATGGAACAGCAGGAAATGGACACGACACCTTATTCCTAGCGGAACTTGTAGGGGAAACAGGTCATGTTTACAGTTTTGATGTTCAAAAAGAGGCGATTATCAATACACAACATAAATTAGAGGCTGCCAACCTCACTCAAGTGAGTCTCATTCATGATGGACATGAAAACCTGTCTAATTATGTGACCCAACCAGTGAGTGCTGCAATCTTTAATTTAGGTTATCTTCCTGGAAGTGACCAAGCCATCACTACCCACGGGGAAACGACATGGAAAGCAGTCACTGATCTCCTCTCATTGCTCAAAAAAAACGGGATTATCATCCTTGTCATTTACCACGGGCACCTAGAAGGAAAAATCGAACGAAATCATCTGGAGTCACGTCTTCATGAATTAGATTCAAAAATGTATCAAGTGCTCACCTATCAATTCACCAATCGAAAAACGGCCCCGTTTATTATTGCCATTGAAAAACTCCATTAAAAAAGGTTACCGAAAGGTAACTTTTTTTTATCCTTATATATTAATAATGAATCTAGAGCCTTTTTATGTCCTATCTAAACCGCTAATCGTCCAAAACATTCGATTGCCAATTTCATTTTTTAGAAAAGCTCCACTTAAACAAGTAACTATACTAAAACATTATTTCATCGCGAGACTGTTTTCTCGTTGCCCAAGTTTCAGGGGGGGAGAGACGACAAAGCTCCTCTCCCCCTATTTTTAAGATCGGACGAATTTCTTTGTATGATGAAGTAAAAAGCGTGCCCTTAACCCTAAATTTTTCATGATTTTTTTTTCGAATGTTCTTAGCATTGGATTTTTCCTCAACCCTTCTGCTAAATATAGAGCAAACAATCCATCATTAATCGTTTGGTGAAACACTTTCTCCGGTAAATGCTCCACCTCGCGTTGAACTCGCCGATATAATTCAAGGATTTGATCGATTCCTTCATCGTCATTCTTATAATAAGAAAAAAAGTTTAGCTCGCCATCCGCTAAATCCTCTGGTAAATCAATTACATAATCTAACATGATATGTAGTTGCTGAACACCGGGAAACATGGACTGAAAAATACGGTCTGGAGTCACCTGATACTTTTCTTGATTCATCGCATAGGCAACCATCGTAAAAATTCCAAGCGTTGAACCACACGCCGCACCAAATTCAAACCAAGTAAGTCCTTCAGCTAACTTTTCATTTTCAACTTTTAATTGCTTCAGACGCTCTTCACGTTCGCTCACTTTTAAATGTTTATACACTTGTAAATCCACGTAAAGTCGTGCTAAACGTGAAAAATAAGGTTGGTATCTTTTATAATTATCAATCGTTCTTAAACATCTTTGACAAATTCGTACGAGTAAATTCAAATACCCCGAATCGAGTTGTTGGGTTTGATACTGATAATAATGTTGACTTGGCGGCGTCAATTTAAAAACATCTAATAACGATTGATGCAATCGTCTAAAATTTGTTTCGTTTATAATAGGAGTCTGATCCACTAGATTATCAAGATAATCGCAAATACTTTGATAGGCAGTCATAAAACATAAATAATCAGACTGTTTACTTTGTGGGACTAAGGAGGCATAAAAAGATGCCCCATAACAATGAAATGCCTTTTGTTTGAGACTGGCTAATGCTTCTTTTTTTAATTTAGGATCTGTTATTTGAGTCGCTTGCTTTTCATAAAAAATTAAGCAAGCTTTCGTTTTAGGCTGATAGAATCGATAAAAATTCATCATTAGAGCCGGATAAAACATCTTATCACCTCTTCATGCTACTTCCTATAGTTTAGGCTACCTCTTTAATATTCAAACAACATTTTATAAAAATATTCCTCATTTTAACAAAAAATATTACTCTCCCTATCAGTAACCGATTACAACCTCGCCTCTTTCATGCGAGTTTTCTATTTTTTTCCCCTTAAAGATGATATAATAAATGTGCATTTATGGAAACGGAGGAATAAATAGTGAGGGAGAGTAAATTACAAAAATTATTACATACATTAAGAAAGCATGACCAAAAAAATGACGTTTATAATTACGTGGTTCCAGATTTATGGAATGCTTGGAACTATCAAGGGGAAGAAATGGTGCGCACGAGTTGGGGAGAGCTTATCGTCAATCCATACAACTTCTACAGTGAAGTAATCGAGTCTTACATCTTACCAAAAGCAAAGGAAAACGTGAATTATAATCAGTCAATTAGTCAAATCAATCAAGCATATGAGGCTAAACCTGGCTATTTAGGGGGAGACTGGATCAAAGATTCAGTTGTTTATTCAATGATGGTACGTACATCGACGTCATGGGATCATGACCGCAGCGGTGATTTAGAAAATCATAACTTATACGATTTAAACGAAACGGGAACATTTGTTAAATCATTAGTCTTACTTCCGTTACTTAAAAAAATGGGTGTGGATACGGTTTATATGTTACCTATTTCAAAATTTTCATTAAAAGATAAAAAAGGTGAATTAGGATCTCCTTACGGAGTTTGTAATTTCTTTGAAATCGACCCAAGTTTAAAAGATAATATGACAGGTTCAGACTTAACTGTAGAAGAAGAATTCCAGGCATTCGTTGAAGCATGTCATATTTTAGATATGAAAGTCATGATTGACATCATTCCTAGAACGAATTCGGTTGAAAGTGACTTAATTTTAGAACATCCAGATTGGTTCTACTGGGTATATACCGATACGTTCCATGAATATTACCCACCACATGTACCTGGACTTGGTAATACACTTGCGCCAAAACCTGAATACTTACCACAAGTCTATTCATCACAATCTGTATGGAATCACATTCGTAAATTCTCATACGCACCAAACATCATCGATCCTCAAAAATGGGAACGTGTCGTTGAAGAATACCGTCAAACACCAGGAGCTTCTATTTTAGATATCGTTAGTCGCGAATTTGGTTTAACTGTTGCACCTGCCTTCTCAGACCATATTAACGACGTTCAACCACCTTGGACAGATGTTACTTTCTTCCGTATGTACATGGATCATCCAGTTGAGAGCCAAAAATATTTAGGTGGCCAAGATCTTCCTCCTTATATCTTATTCGATACAATTAAATCAAATTTATATAAAGGTAATATTATCAACGAAGGATTATGGGCAACTTTATCAAATATTATTCCATTCTATCAACAAAATTATGGAATCGATGGGGCTCGTATCGATATGGGACACGCCCTTCCATCTGAATTAATCCATCGCATTATTGAAAATGCGCGTACAAACGATCCAGACTTCTGCTTCATCGCTGAAGAATTACAAGATGAAAATGCAAAAGTATCACGCGATAATGGATATAACATGATCATCGGATACGGATTCTACCAACAACCTCGTACATTTGAACACCGCACACACAAATTCATGTATGAGTCACGACACTTACCATGTCCAGTATTTGCTGGAGGGGAAACACACGATACTCCTCGTTTAGCTGCTCGCGAAGGTGGACGCACGCTATCAAAAATGTTAACAGTGATGAATATGTTTATGCCTAACGGGGTTCCTTTCATTAACTCAGGGCAAGAGGTTTATGAAATTCAGCCAATGAATACAGGACTTGATTGCCGTGATTATGAACAATATATTTTACCGCACAACGATCGTTACTTCGGAAAATTAGCGTTATTTGATAAATTTGCAATTCACTACTTAAATCATATGCGTTGGGAATTACCTGATACATTAGAAGCTGTTTCACAAATTCGTAAAAACCATTTATCAACGTTTAGAAACTTAAGTAACTTCGTTCCACTTGGATTTGATAACTTAGGTGATCCTGCCATTGGATTTGGATACATTGAAGAAGGAAAACGTGGTCACTTCAACAATAACACTTTCATTATTGTAGCAAGTACAGATATGTATCGTCCAATTGACGTAACAGTACACATTGAAGATTTACGTAAAAATTCAGGAAACACATGGTGTACAGGATCATTATTATTCTCAACTCATGAATGGCAACGTGAAGTTCATGAATTTGACAATAACCATAATTTACGTCTTCACTTACAACCAGGGGAAGTTAAAATCATTAAACTATAATCCTAAGAGGGTCAATACAATCGTGTTGACCCTTCTCTTATTCCCTTTTCTTAAATTAGAAAGAGATGGAATCTGACCTAGTTTGACCCTTTTGGTTAATCAATGCTCCCCCTATTTGTTACACAAGTAGAAGAAAGCACGCTTGACTAGCATAAATATCAAATATTTTCATATAATAGGAATAGCTATACCCATATAAAGGTAATTTTCACGAGAGATTGATCATTAAGTGAGAACAAATGATCATGAGGAGGAATCTAATATGTACCGAAATGTTTTAGTCGCCGTTGACGATAGCGAAAAGTCAAAACTTGCTTTTAAATCAGCCGTTGAAACCGCACGGGCATTCAATGCAAAATTAACCATCTGTCACATTAAGAAGAATACCATTATTTATACTCCAATTGACCCTACCGGAATGTTGGCAACGACTTATATCTTTAAACAGGATTTCTCGGATTATATGGAAGACGTACTAGATAAATATAAGGAAAATGCGATTAAAGAAGGCATTCAGGACGTTGAAATCGTTCAAACCTATAGTTCTTCTCCTGGACTTGCTATTGCCGAAGTCATTGCCCCTGGTTATGAAGTCGATTTAATCGTATGTGGAGCAAGCAATAAATCTGGTTTCGATCGATTTTTACTTGGAAGTGTTTCACTTGATATCGTTAAACACGCTACATGCGACGTTAATGTGATTCGTAATGGAGGATCTCATTAATCTTAAAGATAGGGATTCTGGTCTTTAGGAATCCCTATTTTTATAATTAAGTATCAAAAAAGCAAGATTCAGCGTACCTCTAGTGTACAGTCAATCTTGCTTTTTTTCGATACGTATTATAATTCCCTGCTTACGTTCCTTTCTAATGAAATTTGCTCTATCTTCCCTTCTCTCATCAGAAATTGCTCATCGGCAATCTGGTCTAATAAAAATTTATCATGGGTAGAAATAATAATTATTTTTTTCTCTTTTCTAAATTCGATAATAAGCTCTTGAAATTTTTTTATATATTCTTCATCTAATGCATTCGTAGGTTCATCTAGCAATAAAACATCTGGATTTTCCATAAATGCTTGAACGAGTGATAATTTTTGAAGCATTCCTAAAGAATACACCTTCACCTTACGTTTATCATCGGGATTAAGCCCAAAATAACTCATATAATACTTAATATCGTCAAGAGTAGCCACCTTTTTTATATCTGCTAATAGCTTCATATTCTCGAGACCTGTTAGGTGATCAATAAATTGATGTTTCTCAATAATAATTCCGCAATTGGGTAAAAATTCGCGTTTTAATGTTTTCCCATTATAGACTAGCTTTCCCTGACTTAAGCGAACTAATCCTGCTAATGTTTTAAGTAACATCGTCTTCCCACTACCATTTGCCCCTACTAAATTGTATACTTTTCCCTCCTCAAAATGAACATTAATATCTTTAAGTAACTGTCTTTTTCTAATTACCACTTGCCCCTCATGAATGGCTAGCAAAAAAACTCCTCCTTCTAACGTATAAATTGCCGAGATAAAATAAATCGACCTACTAATACCGCACTTAATGACGTAATGAAAAGAATCATACCAGGTATCATTTTAGAAACGACACTTGAAGAATCACTTAAAAAGCATAAAATTCGAGACAAACTCCCCACTTCTGTGAGCTCATTAAAGGCTACAATGGAAATAGAGTAAGATAATCCATAAATAGGGATAAGGAGTAAATAAGTTGTCGATAAATCCAAACTAAAACTATAAATGCAAAAAGATAGACAATTCATACTTATCACAAATAAGACGCTATATACAAAATTTATCGTTGAACTAAATAACAAATCCCCTTGATTGATTAAAATAAACGTAAGATAAGCAAAAATTTCATTTAATAAGATAACCATCGTCGTAATTAATGTCTGATATTTTAACACCCATTTAATAAATGATTCAAGACTTTGATAGCGTTGTCGAATCGAAAAATGATTAATATAAACACTAAATAATAGGAGTGTTGCAAAAATAATATAGGAAATCATTTGTGTCGATACTAAAGAATAGAACACACCCCCTATATCTATCCAATGAAATACGTAACTAGTTCCATTGATCAGGTAGATAATAGAGAAAAATAGACTGAGTAATAAAAGTAGTCTCTTTAAAATAATGTTAGACATATGAATTCCCCCTTCTAATCATAATAGCTAATCCTATACTTATGACGAGATAAAGAATCGTCATTGTTATTAATTGGATTAAAGAGGTATAATTAAGTAAATGAGTCGGGATGGCTAAATGAATATATTGCGAGATAAATGATTCAATCAGATGACTAATGAGTAACGGAATCCCCATCGCAAAAAATAAATTTTTAAATTGCACCACTCTCGTAAATAAATACGTCACTAACGAAAAACTACTCAATAAACATCCATACCCTATAATCGTGCACCAATAATAACAATGATAGTTAGTTGGGGTTAACCATTCTAAAAAAAGTGAATCACTAAACACAAAAGGACTTGAGACTTGAAGAAGCTCAGAAATACTTACATACTGAGATAACTCGAGTAAAACTTCTGGCAAATTCCCACGGCCTTCGTAAAGAAAAAAATAAGTTAAACTATAATCAATGAATCCTGCAACTAACTGAATAATAATTGGAACAGAGATTACGAGCAACAACTGCCGATTAAAGTAGCGTTTTGGACATTGACGAATTAATTTTAAAGAATGAATTCCTTTTGATTGCTCATCATAAAAAATCCATGAAACTGGAATAACCGCGATAAAATAACCTAACTGATTCATTAAAAATTCAATATTAAAATAGGCTATATAATCTGAAGTAAATAATGAATATTCCATATTTAACGTTAATGTTTTTAGTATCTCTTCAACTGGTTCCGTTATCTCAATGAGTCCGCTTATCCCACTTATCCAAAAGGCAGTAACAGATGGGTTATCCACTAACTCAGAAATAGACATGGTAGGCCACTCTAATATAAAGATTAACTTATGAATAAAAAGTACTAAAAAATAGAAAGTAATGACGACAAATGTTGAATATATCCATTTTTTTGACTTAACCCTTTGATACATCTTATCTACCCTTTCTAAAAATCAAACTAACAGAAAGTGGAATTATTAATTCATACGTTAAAACTATGATTAATCCCCTGAGTGATCTGCCTCAAATTTCCCTGATAAAGTTCAATTATATGCCTCATCATTAAATACCCTTAACGACACACGATCCCCTGCATTTATATTTAAATTTTTAAATACGTATGTGGAACCATAAACTACTTTATAAGGTCCCCCCACATTTTGAGAACCATTTCGTACGATTTGAACACGTTGAGTAGAATTTAGTTGAGAAAGACCAACGGCGCGATATGCAGTAGTTTTAGTAACTGCAGATGTCGTTTTACTAGATTGTAATCCTACTGATAAGTTATACTGTGATGATGCTGCTTGACTATGTACTGTTGTTAACATAGTTAATACAAATAAAACACTAAGTTAATACAAATAAAACACTAATTATTTTCTTCATATTTTCCCTCCATATTTCTTGATACTCCAAAAATATACCATATTCTCTCAGCAGAAATATAAATTGTGTGTTAATTTTTGGTTAATAATCATTAATATTTATGCCTTCTAAAATGCATCAAAAAAGCAAGATTCAGCGTACCTCTAGTGTACAGTCAATCTTGCTTTTGTTATAATCTAAACTTCCTTGCTTATATTATCAAGAATATCTATTTGATTACAAAAATCCATAAAACACTTTATATGACTCGAAATATACTTATCTTTGTGAATGGCACTATATAATGATCGCGTAATATGGCAATCCTTTAAGCGATAAACATTAATAGAATTTGATTTTTCTTCTGGTAAAACAGACATGTAGGGCACGCAACTCACCCCGATATTTAGCTTGACATAATTTAAAATCGCCTCTATATTACTTAACTCTATATACGAATCAAAGACCATCTCTTTATTTTCCAAGAAACTCTCAAATCGTTCTCTTGTGCCGCTCCCGCCTTCTCGAATAATGAAGGTATTATTTTTTAAATCATCGAGTTCTAAAAATTCCTTCCCATTCCATTCATGATCAAGAGAGCTCACAAAAACAAGTTCATCTGTCCATATATCCCTTGATATAATCTCTTTAGAATTAATCGAACCCTCTACAAAGGCTAAATCCACCTTATTATGTAATAACAAATCTTCAATATGATCTTTATTGTCGATAATCATTGATATTTGAATATCCTTTTCTTGCTTATTAAACTTATGAATAATGTATGGCATAATATACGTACCAATGGTAGTACTTGCACCAATCACTAGTTTTCCTTTATTTGAATTTGACGTTTGAACGACATTAATCGCCTCTTCATAAATATTTAACATTCTTCGCGTATATTCATAAAAAATCTCCCCCTCATGAGTTAAATAAAGCCTCCTACCAATTCGGTCGAATAATTTTGTACCAATTTCAGATTCAATTTCTGAAATACATTGACTAATCGATGGTTGACTCACATACATCTCTTTTGCGACTTGGCTCATATTTAAACAACTTGCTGTTTTATAAAAAATGTATAATTTTCTAATATTCATTCGTAAGCGCGTAATATAAACGGTTCTTTGTCAAATAGTGTTGCTGATTAATTTGTAACCTGTTACAACGAAAATTCAAATCGAAATCCTAGTAGCTATGCTGCTAGGATTTTCGTTTTAGGCTTTGTTAGATTTTGAACCATGAGAATACGAGATTTAAAGTGATAGAAACTACGATATCCAAAGGCAATACGCTTAATGACCTTAATTTTATTATTAATTCCTTCGATGGGACCATTTGTGTAATGAGTTGAGAGTGTATTTTTAATATAGGATTGATAAGTTTTAAAGGTTTGGAAAGCCGTTTGAAACTCAGGAGAAACAAGCGGATGTTCCGTTTCGAGTAAATGATTAAATCGTTTTAAGTTTTTTGTCTGAAGAGCGAAAAGTAACTCTTGATATAAATCATAGGTTGCTTTTAATTCAGGAGATAAATCAAGTAGAAAGTTTAAGATATCAATTTCACGCATGGGTTGTTTAAAGCAGTAAACTGATCGATAAGTGGTGGTATTAAGTAAAGCGTGAGATTTTAAAAATAAGCGCCAATAACGTTTGAATTTACGACCATGCTTTTTGAACTTTTTCATGAATCGGATTCGAGTTTTGTTCAGTGCACGAGAGAGATGTTGAACGAGATGAAATTTATCAATGATAATTTGGGCATGAGGAAAAAGATCCTTAATGAGGCTGATGTAAGGAGCGTACATATCAATCACAATATTTTTTACTCGATGACGTGCTTCCTTTGTGTATCGTTTAAAATAAGCTTGAAGGGAGTTTAAACGACGATCTTCAACGATATCGATGATTTGTTTTGAGTCAGCATCGCAAAAAATAAAAGACATATGCCCCTCAGCAGACTTAACGGATTTAAATTCATCAAAACAGAGATTTTCAGGTAAATAATTAAGGTTTAAGGTTTGAGATTCATAAAAGCTATGGATGATTCGATTGACGGTTGAATGAGAGACCTGATGGCGACGTGCGATATCACATTCAGAAATTTTATTTTGGGCCTCTAAAGCAATGGCGTGTTTCGTATGATAAGAAATGTAACAGTTCTTTTCAACAATTGAAGTACTTAGTGTAAAAGTAGACTGGCAATGCCCACAATAATAACGCTGTTTTTTTAGGTCTAAGTAGGTATCGTGAAGAGAGACTTTTGGAATGACAATTCGAGAGGTTTTAAATCCATGCTTCTTAAATTTTGAATCAAATAGGGTTCCGCATTTTTGACAATGAGTCGGTTGATACGTAAGAATACCTTTAAAGATAAAGCTAGTAATTCCGTTCAACTTCACTTCCTCAAGATAATCTTCTGAAAATGTAATATTTTTATCTTTAATATTTAAAAGTTTTCTAGTAAAATATGAGTGAGACATTAAATCTTATCCTTTCAATATTGTTTTAGTCGATAACATTGTAACAGGATTGAGACTTGAAGTCTCTTTTTTTTTATCCTATGAAAAAAGTGCTGCTTAATAAGCAACACTAAATATTATAGAACCTCTTTTTTTTATGAAAACAAATCATTTTTCCACCTCTTCAAAGGCATATCGCCTTGAATGACTCATGATTTAGAGTTAAACATATCAAATTCTTCGCAGAAATCCATGAAGCATTTAATCGGCACCGAAATATACTTATCTCGATGAATCGCACAAAATAACGAACGATTAAGTTCATGGCCTTTGAGCCTATACACTTTTAGCGAGTGAAGTCGTTCCTCTCGAATCACTGACATATAAGGTACACAACTAACACCCATATTCAGTTTAACATAATTTAAGATTGCCTCTAAATGGCTTAATTCAATTGTCGAATTGACAGTAATCCCTTGGCTTTCTAAAAATTCCTCAAACCGCTCTCGTGTCCCACTCCCACTTTCTCGAATAATAAAGACATTATCCTGTAAATCTGCGACCTCTAAATACTCCTTTTCGCGCCAATTATGCTCAGTTGAGCTAATGAAGACAAGCTCATCCGTCCAGATATCTTTCGAAATAATCTCTTTTGCACCAATGCTCCCTTCAATAAAGGCGAGATCAACCTTATTCGTTAAAAGTAGCTCCTCAATATGATGCTTATTATCAATAATCATCGATATTTTAATGTCTTTTTCTCGCTTATTAAATTCGTGAATCACATACGGCATAATATAGGCCCCTATCGTTGTACTGGCCCCGATGACTATTTTACCTTGATGCGTCTTCGAATATTGAACTGCATCTACCGCCTCCTCATAAATATTCAATAACCGTCTCGTATATTCATAAAAAATCTTTCCCTCATTAGTCAAATAGAGCTTTTTTCCTATTCGATCAAATAATCGTATACCCATTTCTGACTCTAATTCTGATATGCATTGACTAATCGAAGGTTGACTAATATACATTTCTTTGGCCACTTGGCTCATATTTAAGCACGTCGCTGTTTTATAAAAAATATGTAATTTTCTAATATTCATTCTTATCTCTCCTTAACGACTAAACGAAACAAAACGAGGTGAAAATAAGTAATCACCTCGTTACACAATAATTATTTTTTATAGATTGTGTTACCCTCTTTAATCGTTTCTAACACATTAATTTCTTTGATTTTTGATGACTCTACTTCTAATGGATTACGATCTAAGATGACAAAGTCAGCTAATTTTCCTTCTTCAATCGATCCCTTTGTCTCTTCCTCAAAATATTGGTAGGCAGCGTTTAAGGTTAAAGCTTTAATGGCTTCCATCACCGTTAAACGTTGATCTTCTCCTAGGATACGACCACTCTGTGTTTGTCTATTAACCGCATTATGAATCGCTAAGATTTGATTTGGCATTTTAACAGGGGAGTCTTGATGTAAAGTAAAGTTCATATTTCTTCTTAAAGCCGATTTCGCTGGACTTAATCGATTAGCTCGCTCCGGACCGAAGACAGAATCATAATGATAATCTCCCCAGAACCAGATATGATCTAAGAAAAACGTTGGTATAATTCCTAATTCCTTCATCGCATCCAACTGATCTTCACGAACAGTTTGCGCATGAACCATAACAGGTCTTAAATCCGTTTGACTTCCCGTTTCTTCTAACGCTTTTTTATAACATCTAATAAATTGATCGGCCGCCGCGTCCCCATTACAGTGAACGTTAACTTGAATATTATTTTCAATTAATGATTTAAAATAATCAGTAACCTCTTTATCTTCTTGTGTTCCATAACCACAATAGTCTTTTGATTCTCCTTCAGGAACTTCATAATACGGTTTAGTTAACCACGCTGTTTTACCTTGTGGCGATCCATCTAACCATGTTTTACCGCCTAATAATTTATAATGGTTAACATACTCTCTTTTTGGTGTTCCCTCATTTTTCAATAATTTTAATGTCACGTGCTGAACTGCTTGTCCGACAACATCCATTATTAACTCATTTTTTTGAGCTGCTAAACTTAATAATTGATGAAGATTTTCATCAACCCCGGCATCTTGAGCAGTCGTTAATCCATACGAAGAATAGATTTCTTGTGCTTTTTTAATACATTTTAATAACGTCTCAATCGATGGGGCAGGAATAATTTTTCTTTTTTCAGGGGCTAAGCACGCATTTTCTTCTAAGACTCCATTCGGCTCATTTGATCCTTCGACTGTTCGAACAACCCCACCTTCAGGTACCTCATAGTCTGTTCCAACATACCCCAATGCTTCAAGCGCTTTGGAATTCGTTGTAGAAATATGACCTGAAGCATGACTAACGAAGATTGGAACCTCAGTTGTAACCGTATCTAAATCAAATTTAGTAGGGTGCTCCTCATTTTCAAACTTCGTATTATCATAACCGAATCCAATCACCCATTCACCAGCTTTAGGGGAATTATTTTTGACGTATTCTTTTAACATTGAAATAAATTCTTCCTTAGAATTTGCTTCGCTTAAATTAACAATCATTAACGTTTGAGCGACTGCCGTGATATGACTATGCGAATCAATAAATCCAGGCAACATCGTTTTTCCTTCTAAATCAACAAGCTCTGTCTCACTATCCTTTAACTCAAACACTTCGTCTTTAGAACCTACTTTTATAATTTTTCCATTTTCAATTAAAACGGCCTCTACAGTCGGCTGATTTTCATTCACCGTGATAATAGTTCCGTTAAAATACAATTTTCTCATTTATTTCACTCCTCGTACTGTTTATAAATAAGTCATTCACTAAGTAAAATGATTTGAACAGATAGTTTTCTCAATCATTCCTATATCAAATGAAAATATAGAATAGAAAACAAATACTTAATGACACATTTATCTATAAAGTGTCTAATAATATAATCACAAAAACCGAAAAAAATATTCAAGAAGAACATTTTTTATCGTCTAAAAAATACTCATCGTCTCTTCATTGTTTATCAAGGATATAAAAATAAGTAACTTATTGGCCTACCCTCTCAATCCTATCTATGATTTCTCTATTCGTAAAAAATTAGAGATTTTATTAAAAAATTCTCATAGAAAAAAAGATAAAAATCAATACTATAATAGATTTTATTTTAAAAAATAATGATCAGACATCCATGTTTGATTCATGAGTTTTTTTATAGATTAAGTGTGATTAATCTGATTCTTATACATTTAAATGAATCCAATAATTAGACAACTTTATGAGATGTTTCTAATGAGTCAGATAATGGCTTTCTAAAGTCATACCCTCTTCATCATCATTTTCTCAAAAATTTAACATTTTTATTATAAAATTTTTTCTCAGATTTGTTAAATACATAAATGATATAGTTCTTATAACGAAATACCTATAAGACAGTATGTATAATTAATTCTTATATTTTTCATAAAAATTTTGTATTTAACAATTAATAAATAGGTAGTTACAATTATACTTGATTAAACGAAAGGAATCTCTTTATGAAAAAAAACAAATCAAAATTTATCCAAAATATAATTGACATTATTCCCGGATTTTTAGTTTCCCTCATCGTTGCGCTCATTAGTATGTTTATTGCTACATTCATTCCAAAGTTAGGAGCCGCATCAATCGCTATCTTCCTCGGAATGTTTGTGGGAAATGTATTCCTGAATCAAAAAGTATTTCAAAAGGGATATAAGTTTTCTGAAACAGATTTACTCTCTTATTCAATCGTATTATTAGGAGCAACCTTAAGTATTTCTACCATTTCTGAAATTGGATTTTCAGGTGTTCTATTTATCGTTCTTCAAATGGCGATTACTGTTATAGGTGCTTTATTTATTGGAAAAAAACTAGGGTTTTCAGATAATTTTAGATATATGATGGCCAGTGGAAACGCCGTATGCGGTTCATCAGCCATTGCAGCAACAGCTCCTGTCATCGGAGCCAATGATAAAGAAAAAGGAATTTCCATTACAATTGTCAATGTAACTGGGATTGTTCTTATGTTCTTACTTCCTTTAATTTCCCAAATTTTATATAATAACGAAACAACTCAAACATCTGCAATGATTGGAGGAATCTTACAATCTGTAGGTCAAGTCGTTGCAAGTGGAGCAATGGTCAATGAGCACGTTAAAGATTTATCTACAATTTTCAAAATTGTTCGTATCATCTTTTTAGTCGTTGTCGTATTTGGACTTGGACATTTAAAACATAAGTCAAATAAAGAGATTCTCGAAGAAGAAGTCGAAGAAATTGAAAAAGGGAAAATAAAAATCCCTTGGTATGTTATTGGTTTCTTCATTACATGTGCTTTATTCTCTGCTCACATTATTAGCGATGATATCTCAGTTATGTGTAAGGAAATAAGTAATAAATTTGAAATTATCGCTTTAGCAGCAATTGGTCTTCGTGTTAATGTAAAAGATTTAATTAAACAAGGAAAAGCCGTCTCATTATATGGTTTATTTATCGGATTAATCCAAATATTAACTGCCATCCTTTTAATTGCCGTCTTATTATAAAATATAATTTTCTACGATATGAAAATACTAAGTCATATAGAAAGGTGAGATCGATCTTCTCTATCGATAAAACGAAAAACTCACGTACCAGTCAATCACTATTGTTATTTGATTCATGTGAAAAACAAACGAATAATAAGGTCGTCATTAATTTTCCCCCTAACAAATTTAATGACGACCTAACTAACCTTTCTAAATCTATAAAGAAAGAATGTACGATTTATGAGAAAAAAAACATTTTTCTATGGCTGGATTATCGTTTTAGCGTGTCTTTTAATCCAAGCCGTTCCTTATTCCCTCGTAGCTAATATTTTACCTACGTTTACGAATTTCGTTATCTCTGGAGAAGGGTTTACTTATACCGAATTTGCGTTTTTATTTACACTCGGAACTTTCGTCTCAGCACTCTGCTCCCCCTTTATCGGTAAACTCTACTCACGCCCTAATCCTAATATTAAACGACTTTATACAGTAGGTTGCCTTCTTGTTGGGATTGGATTTGCTGCTATGTCCCTAGCTGGAAAAAATATTATTGTCTACTACGCACTCTCTATCCTCCTTCAAATTGGGGTTTCCATCGTCTCCGCCATTGGGGTCCCAATGCTAATTAATAGTTGGTTCGTCGAAAATAAAGGAACCGCCATGGGAATTGCATTTTGCGGGGGAGGACTTGGAAACATGATTCTCCAGCAGTTAGCAAGTAAATGGCTTTCTAATCCAAGCATCGGTTATAAGGGCGCCTTCCTACGATTTGGGTTCATGGCACTCATCATTTCGTTGCCAATCGCCCTATTTGTTATGCGGCTCCCTCGCTCTAAGAAGGAACTGCAACACACGCCACTTATTCATCCTAAAAAACAGCTCATACACGACGCTAACTGGGGATACTCCTTCAGTGACGTTCAAAAAATAAAATCATTTTGGGTATTCGCTCTTTCCTTTACCTTTATCGGCCTATACGTTGGAGGGATGTCCATTGAATTTATTCCTTACCTTCAAACATTAGAAAAAACAGGTGCCTTCACGCTAGGATCAGCCCTAGTTGCCTCGTTATTTGGATTTTTCTCCATCTTCGGTAATTTATCTGGAGGTTACCTATTTGATAAACTAGGGATTAAAAAATCGCTAATACTGGCAGGAATCCTTGTTGTCACGTGTGGCCTTTCATTAATTTTTGTTCCAACCTTTAATTTTCTTGGAATTATATTTTCCATTTGTTTAGGAATTTCTATGTTTTCATATATCATCGGCCCATCCTATATGACAGGTGCTTTATTCGGTAACCGAGAGTTTGGTACCATCCTGAGCGTGGTTCAAATATTTTTCGCGATTGGATTTGGTCTAGGATCTACCCTTTTCGGAATAGTTGTCGATAAACATGGATTCCCAGTCGCTTGGATTTCAACGATTATTTATGCTATTATCGCCTACAGCGGATTACTCTATTCCACTACGGCTATCATAAAATTAAATAAAGAGGCAAATGTCATCGAAACAAAAAAAATATCATAAAAAAGGGATTCCAACGAAAGGTTGGAATCCCTTTTTTATTGATAATTAACTAAAGCTAAAAATGATTGTGGATCTAATGAGGCACCACCAACGAGCGCTCCATCAATATGTTCTTGTGCCATTAACTCTTTAATATTGTTAGGGTTAACAGAACCACCATATTGGATACGAACCGCTTCAGAAACTTCTGATCCAAATAAACGTTCAATCACTGAACGGATATAACCAATCGTTTCATTAGCCTGTTCTGCCGTTGCTGTACGCCCCGTTCCAATCGCCCAAATAGGTTCATAAGCAATAACAACTTGTTTAGCTTGCTCTTTTGTTAAACCTTCTAATGCTTTAACCGTTTGTGCCTCTACAATTTGATTTGTTTGCCCTGCTTCACGATCTTCTAATGATTCCCCTACACAAATAATTGGAATTAAACCATTTGAAAAAGAAACATGTACTTTTTTATTAATTGCCTCATCTGTTTCATTAAACATTTCACGTCGCTCACTATGTCCCAATACAACATAAGAAACACCAATTGAACTTAACATCTGTGGCGCGATTTCACCCGTATAAGCACCTTCTGATTCGAAATGCATATTTTGTGCCCCAATACGTAAAGAAGCGCCCTGACGCTTAACTAAACATCTTAAATATGGAAATGGTGCACAAATCACAGATTCTACTGTATCTGCTGAAGCTACACGATCTTTGACCGCGTAAATAAATTGCAACGATTCATCTCGTGTTTTATTCATTTTCCAGTTTCCTGCAATAATTGGTTTTCTCATTACTTTACACTCATCCTCTCTTACTTCTCAGACGCTTCCCCTACTGAAACATCCTCTTTTTGTTCCTTAACCGGAACTTGTTTCTCCTTTGTTTTTTTCAACCTAAAGAGCCCCGTCGTATTAAAGATTAACTCGATTAAAACCATCGAGATAACCAATAGAACTAGTCCGTAAAACTTAGACACCATGGTATATAAAATCGCTGTAAATGAAAACAAAGCAGCAATTCCATATAAAACGAGTACACTTTTCACATGCCCAAGATTTCGATCTAGTAATTGGTGATGGACGTGACCACGATCGGGTTCAAAAGGAGACTGCCCATTTAGTATACGACGAATAATAGCCCAAATCGTATCGAAGATTGGAACCGATAGCATAATAATTGGGATAATAAACGACACAAAGGCTGCATTTTTGTAACCTAATAGCGATAAAACCGAAACCGAAAATCCTAAAAATAACGATCCGGTATCTCCCATAAAGATTTTTGCTGGATGAAAGTTATGAACTAAAAATCCCAGCGTCGATCCGAATAGTAAGCAGGCCATCATCGCAACAAATAATTCCCCCTGATATCCAGCAAGAATCGCCATTGTTCCAAATGAAATCGCTGATATCCCCGAAGACAGTCCGTCTAACCCGTCAATTAAATTAATTGAATTCGTAATCCCGACAATCCAAATAACAGTAATAATTCCCCCGAACCAGCCTAAATCAATCACAGGTAAAAACGGTAAATAAATTTTATCAATCATAAAATTCCCGTAAAAAACCATGATTAACGCTGCTACTAATTGAGCCAACGCCTTTGGTTTAGCTGGTAATTCGAACATATCGTCTAACATTCCCGTCACAACAATTAAAAAGGAAGCGATAAAATAGGCATCTATAAAGGCAATCTCATCTTGATCGATGGCGTACCCTTTTACCCTAAAGATCATATAGCCTACTAAAAAGGCGATATAAATGGCAAGACCACCCATTCGTGGCATCACCCGACTATGAACCTTCCGTTTATTAGGTTGGTCCACAGCATCTGTAAAATACGCTAACTTCATCACATACGGTGTAATAAAGCATGCGATAAGAAAGCATAAACTAATTGCTAATAAGTAAATCATGATGGCACCTCACGGTTAAAATTTGATGTTATTATATCACATGACATTTATGAACAAAAGATGAACACTATTATTTTCTATTTTTACGAGTTATTTCTACCTTTTTTCTACATCAAATCGTCATTTTTAATATTATTTTCGGCATTCTAAACGAGCAAGCTCATCCATGACCTCGATAAATTCTTCCATGAAAATACTTAAAATTTCCTCGTAGGCCCCATCCTCTTTCAGTTCCATTTCTAATTCACGACTATATTCGTACAGTTCATCTGCTCCTATTTGACCCGCTAATCCTTTAATCGTATGGACCATACGAATAGCCTCTTCTCGATTAGAATCAATGAGCTGAGGTAACTGTTCAGTCACCATATAGAAATGCTTTCTAAAATTGTGCGCGATGCGTAAATATAATCTCGTATTTCCTGCGACTCGCTCAAGGGCATAAGAAATATTTAACATCGTAGACATCTCAATCAACTGTTCAGGTTTTACTGGTTTAACATCTGTCGATTTAGCTTGTAAAACGCGGTAAACTCCATTTGAAAGTGTATAGTGATCAACAGGTTTAGGAACGTATCCATCCACCCCATGCCTTAAAATGAAATCAAGCTCTTGACGCTGGCTAACACCTGTTAATAAAATCACTTTCGCCTCACTATTAATTAACTTAATGGCTTTAAAGGCCTCCGTTCCACTCATTCCTGGCATAATCACATCTAATAAAATACAATCATAGGTATTTTCGGCCTTGGCGTAATGTTTAAGCGCCTGTTTTGGGTTTGAAAAAGCCGTCACACTATAACCGAATCCTTCAAGGAGCGCCGCCGTAATTTCTAAATTTGATGGTTCATCATCAATTAATAAAATCTTTCCAGCTCCATGTAACACCGATTCTTCAGTCACTAACTCCTCGATTCCGTGGTTAATCGGTAAATATAACGTAAATGTTGTCCCCTTACCGACCACGGAATCCACTTCAAGGGCCCCATTATGATTACGTAACGTTTCAACAACACTCGCTAATCCCATTCCGGTTCCTTTACCGACATCCTTTGTCGTAAAGAACGGTTTAAAGATTTTAGGGAGTAAGCTTTCTTCAATCCCAGAACCTGTGTCCGAAACTTTTAAAATGGCATAATGATTCGGCGTAATCGTCGTATTTAACAAATTGCCCGGTATCTCTTCCAACTGATCATGGGTTAAAGATAAACGAATTTCTCCCTGTCCAGCAATTGCATCACGCGCGTTAATACATAAGTTTAAAATAGCATTGTTTAATTGTGATTCATCACCGAGAACATAATAATCTTCCGGCTCTACATTTAATTCGATACGAATTCGACGGTCAATCGTATGCTTTAACATATTCACTGTATCTTTCACAATTTGAACCAAATCAAGATTCATACGTTTATTTTCAGGCTTATGCGAAAAGTTAAGCAGCTGACGCGTTAATTCCGTTGAATGACGCACCGAGCGCTCAATCCCATCCATATAACGCAATAACGTTTCATCCGTTGTCATCGTCTTCATCAAAGCCACATAACCCAAAATTCCATTTAACTGGTTATTAAAATCGTGACTCACCCCGCTCGTTAACTGCCCAAGCGCCTGTAATTTTTGAAGTTGGCCATCGATTAAATCGTGTTTTTTCTTGGCAGAAGAATCGATTAATAATCCGCGGACAATCACCGAACCCTCTGATTGAATAATCTTTTCGCACTTAATCGTCAACGTCTCCCACGGTTTATGTTTATGACGAATCATCACATCTTGCGTTAACTCCACACTCGGATCCAATAAGAAATTTTCAACAATTTCATTAATCGATTCATTATTATATAAACTTTGACTCTCTTTCGAATCTTCATCAAAATCTAACAATTGCTCAACGACTTCACTCACATACCAAATTTGTTCACTCACGCGGTATTCAAAAAAGCCGCAAGCTAAATGAAGTAACTGTAAATACCAATTTGTTGCCCCTACTTCTAACTCTAATTCAGAACTAAATGTTAATTTATTTATCTCTACAACTCTCATATCTTTTATTCTGTTAAAAAACAGGTACCCCACTTTCTCTAAAGTAACTAATAAAAGTTTCCCCTAATTTAGGAAACCATATACTACAATTATCCTAATTACCTTATTTTACTACACTACACTCTATTCTATTATAGGTCTTTTAATAACAACATTCAATCTCTTCTGTATAAATGCGACATAAAATAACAAAGTTGTCTATTTTTATCCCCAACTTTCCCCCCTTGACATATACTAGATTAGATAGTGACTAACCTCGCATCGTTTAAAACTATCTCACAGTTTTAGATGGGCTCGAAAGACACTTATCCTTTTAAAAACAACACGCCTTCACTTATCCGATGACTTGCCTGCCATTGAAGCCCCCTGTCTTTTAAGACACCGTGACATGACTCATCAAAAGGAGATTGTTATGAAAAACAAACAACAAACTAAAAATAGGACCACTCCCTCTCCTAAACAAAAGGCGCCTCCACAACAACTCACCCACCAATTTATTGAACTTTTATCTGAGAAAATCGATGAAGTTCAGACTATCATTAAGGATACGCCTATTCATTTAACAGAACCAGAGGAGACGGATTCGGACTTTTTAGATGATTTTGATCCGACTGACATGCGATTTCAAACACCAGATGCAGAAACTTTAACCGGTTCAAGTAGTCGTATAGTCATTCAAAATGATGCTGCCTCAAATAGCGGACAAAGTGCGGCGGCCATTGCCCGACGAACTTCCTTTCAATATGCTCCTAAAGAAACGAAATCCTATAATTATGGTTTTACGAACAATGAATTTTTCGCTTTTATCGGATCACTTGATCCCGTTGAATATATTTTGGTCATTACTGTTATTGCTATTATTGTTGGCGTTGAATTTAACGTCTTTGAACTCCAAATTTTAGGGGGAGCACTCGTTGATATCGGGGTTACACTCGGGAATATGGTTGAACAACAACTCTTCCAACAAGCGAGAAAAAGTGAAATTTTCAATCGCGAACGTAATGAGGCCGAACAAAATGACTTTGATACACTCTATGACGATATCGATGCCTTACAGGCACAAATTAACGAACTTAAACGTCAGTTAAATAATCAACCATCTTAAAAAGGACACTCATTTATAAAATGGTGTCCTTTTAATCGCTTATATCTTCCTCATCGTCATAAAGATGAATTAATCTTCTAGTTGATAACCAAAAATAACAACTTGAACCACAACTTCTAAAACTTCTAAAATTGCTTTCATGCATAGCCTCCCTAAAACATAAATAATCGTCATCTACGGTGGTGCTCCATCCCTTTGCTCAATTTCAATGAGATAGAAATAGAACGTTTTCTACCTTTCACTCAACAACGTCGCTCGATGACCTTCCGTTTTATCCATCAGACCTTCATTGACATCGACGTTTTACTTCTTAAATTTTTTCCGGCTTTAAATCACGGATGTTCCTCAAATAGATTCAACCCATTTATTTAAAACTTCCTCCCATCTTGACCGTTGTCATCACGCCGTTCAACTAGCTAGCATCGAAAAATAGTCTCAACTGACGCAGACATCTTCATTCTAGTTCGCCTTCTGTAACGGTCACCCTTATGTTATAGAAAAAAAATCAAACTTTATTCAAATCATTTTTAAAAAAATAAAAAAAGGCGCAACGCCTTTTTTTATTCATTCGTATTTTTTACATGAGTATCAATAAATTGATAGATATGTTGGAAGTATTCTGACTCCATCTTACTATCTGCCTCACAGTGTCCGAGTCCTTCAATATACCACAACTCTTTATTCTCATGCGGAATAGCATCGTAAATATATTGACTACTTTCTGGGGGCGTCACTTTATCTTCCATCCCATGGATCAATAGAACAGGAACCGTAATATTTTTTACAGCATTCACAGGTTGGATATCGTCATACGTTAAATCTTCTTTTGCCTTTAACACGACATTTCCGGCCCATTTCGCAAAGCCAACAGGTAAAAGCGGAATATCCTCGGCAATAATTCCAAGCTCAACGGCACTTTCCATCGTATGGTAAGGGGCATCTAAAATATAAAAATCAACATTTTTGCTCTCTTCATTTAATTCAGTTTGCATCGTTGACGTGGCAGCCCCCATTGAAAATCCATGAACGCCGATGGTCCCATCTTGATACAGTGAGCGCGTGTAATCCGCAACCGCCTCTAAGTCAAAACGCTCATATAATCCAAACGTATAATTATCACCACCCGTTAATCCGGTATTTCGTTGATGATAAACGACCACATTATAGCCATTTTCTAAATAGTTGAACGCGACGTTCAACACTTCATGATAGTTACTCCCAATTCCATGAACAACAATCATCGCGTCAGATGTCTCCTGATTAGATTTGATATGAAGCGTTTCTACGTCATAATCATTGACTTCACTTTTGACAAAAACCGTCTCATGCTGATAACGATTAAGCGTGTCTAAAACCTTATCCTCACGCTCGGCATAAAAAGTTGGCATATCTTCCGCCTTTACGGATGGCTTTTTACCGACCGTTCCATCATAAACCATCCCACCAATAATCCAAGTCGCCGCACCTACAACGGTCGCCGCTGCCGTTGCCGCAATCCCAGATCCAATAATGACATTTTTCTTTTTCATAACTTCACCTCACAAAAAAGTACTTTCCTCTATTATAACAATATTTATTTTGTATTTCAAACTTTTAACCTAAATTCCTTTTCTAATCTTTAAAGGCTACTATTTCGTTGATGAAACGAAAGAATTCGTCGCTTGCTCCAACAAAAAAATGTCATTAAAACTCGATTTTTGTTTCTTAACATTATATAATAAATCCAACAAATTGAAGAACGAATACGAGGATATAACATGAATTTTAACGTACAAAATGCGGAACAATTCCGTCATACACTCCTACAACAACTGAATTTTATAAAAAAAAATGAACGTTACTGTTCACTCTATCACCATCCAAACACGAAAGACCAAGGACATCTTTTCATTTATGAACGTCCTGGATACTATTATTTCGCTATCGCGGATTATACGATTCCCCACGCCTTTTCCATTCACTTTAATAACCCCCAACGCCTGATGAGATTTGGAACCGTCTATAAAGGAACGACCCAATTTCAATTAGAAAATAAACCGGTCTCCTCCTTCACACCGTCCTCTTTCTTCGTCGTCGAAAAAAACTTAATTGGGACACAAACATGGCAACAAGGGCAACATTTTCATGGCGCTGAAATTACGATTTACGAAGCTTATTTTAATGAAGTCATCGCTCCCCTATTACAAACAACCATTAGCTTCGACTCTTTTATTGAAAACTACACGTATCATTACCTGCCGCTGGAGGTGATGAACGTGATTCAACACATGCAGACCCTTTCGCAAAAAAACAAACTTGATCCTCTAAGACTAGAAAGTTCCATTCTCGAATGTATTTCGCTTATTTTCACAAATATTGAACATTCCCCTGAAAATACGTTTACCCATCAAATTGATTATGGGAAAGTAAAAGTCGGGAATCGCTATCTTAAATTAACAGTTACCGATATAAAGAGTATCCAACGAGCACATGATTTACTGATTGAAAACTTTGCCACCCCTCCTACGATTGAAAAACTAAGCGAACTTGTTATGCTTCATCCCCAAAAATTAAAGGCCGGGTTTCAACACTATTACCACATGACCATTGGAGAATTTATTACGACTCATCGCCTCTCCATTGCAACCAACCTTCTTTGCACCACGGAGATGAGTATTGCTGATATCGCCAAGCACGTCGGCTACCCTTATCCGAGTAACTTTATTAAAACCTTTAAAAAAGCCTTTAACTGTACGCCTCTCCAATACAAAAATAAACAATAAATCCCAGTCCATTTAAATAGACTGGGATTTTTCATCTTCTTTAATTAATCGAACATTCCATCTGACCAGTAAGGTCACTAAAAAAACAAAGAACGCGGCCATAAGGATTAACAAATAAAGTTTTTGAGATAAAACCTCTAAAAGACCACCAAATAATATTTGTCCAAGTGGAATACACAACGTCGCAAACGCCGAACCAAAGGCTAAAATTTTTCCGAGGATTGCTCCATCAACAGCCTGATATAAATAAGCCGCGCTTAGCACGTTGGCAATTCCAAGCACCCCCATAATAATCATTCCACAAACTGTGAAAAGCACAACACTTGTCGCTGCATCAATAAAGCCGAAATGAAAAAGGTAAACAACTCCACCCATTAGCATCATCGAAACAGAGGTCAAATATAGAAGTTGATAAACTCGTTTAATATGAAAATGGTTTGGCCTATAAGTAATGATGAATCCTCCGACAATCATTCCAAGAGCAATCATCCCTTCAGCCCATCCATAAACCTCAGACGATAAAGCAAACGTCACCTTAATCAAGTAAGGGGTTGCCACACTAAAGACCGGAACTAAAAATAAGTTATAAAATCCAGAAAATAAGAGCATGCGACAGACAATTAAATTCTCATGTCTCAAATAATGATAACTTTCCTTCATATCGGTCATAAACGCCGCTTTAAATGATTGTTGTCCCTCCCGGCGTTGATGCGGAATTTCCAAAAATAACTCTAAGAGCGCAGAGAATAAAAAGCTAACTAAATTAATGATGACAACACCCGTAATCCCAAAAAAGCCGTATAAAAGACCTGCCAAAATAGGACCTAAAAATTGGCTTAACGAAGCGACTTGCTGAATAATGGCATTGGCTCTTACTAAATGGTCTCGGCTGACAATCAGTGGAACACACGTATTAACAACCGGTTGATAAATCGTAGAAATCGTTGACAACAAAACCATGACTGTTGCAATCACTAAAACATGGTCTTGGCCGTTAAAAACAATCCATACATAAACAAGCAATAATAAAGCACTTAAACTATCAAGCCCTATCATTAACCGTTTTTTATTCCCCCGGTCAGCTAACATTCCCGCAATCGGTGAAATCAAGACAACAGGAACCATTGAAAGGGCCAAAATAGCTGAAAAAATCCCGGCCGATCCCGTTAAATCCAGCAAATACAAAGACAAAGCAAATCGTTGAATCGAACTTCCAAACAACGAAATAACTTGCCCTAAAACTAAAATATTAAAATTTTTCTCATATAACGTTTTTCCCATGATGTCTCCTAATGAATAACTTCTATCGCGCGATATTAAAATCTACACAAATAGGATATTGCTTACTTTCATCTAATTGTAGCGTTGCCTCAATCCCATACAACGTTCTCAAATGATCCGTTGTCACTACTTCTAATGGATGTCCTGCGAAAACCACTTCTCCTTCTTTTACCCCAACCAAATAATCAGCGAATTTTGTGGCATTATTTAGTTCGTGTAAAACCATGACAATCGTCCGATTAGCTTCCTGATTTAATTTCTTTAGTAATAATAAAATTTCAAGCTGATGCGCCATATCTAAATACGTCGTCGGTTCATCTAAGACTAAAATTTCCGTATCTTGTGCTAATGCCATCGCAATCCATGCGCGCTGACGCTGTCCACCCGATAAACGATCGACCGGACGATTCGCGAAATCAGAAATGCCGGTCACTTCCATCGCCCAATTGATGAGTTCAATATCTTTTTGCTTTAAACCACCCATCGCACTTTGATAAGGAAAGCGACCATACGACACTAATTCCTCCACCAAAAGTCCTGATGGAACCGATGGACTTTGTGGCAAGACGGCCATTTTTTTCGCAATTTCCTTTGGAGCCTGCTCTTTTAACGCGACACCATTTAATAAAATATCCCCTTTTTTCGGCGTAATAATACGTGCAATCGATTTTAATAAGGTCGACTTTCCACACCCATTCGATCCAATAATCATCGTTATCTTTCCCTTAGGAATTTCAAGATTCATATTTTTAATAATGTATTTATCATCATAGGCTACGTCTAACTGTGAAACTTTAATAGCTTCCATTCTAACACCTCCCACAACACTATTCTTTTAACATTAAATAGATAAAATAAGGAACACCAACAATTGAAATGGTAATTCCGACTGGAATCTCAATCGGCGAAAACATATTTCTTGAAATCGAATCCGCTATTAAAATAATAACACCACTCACCAACCAGGCAATCGGCAACTGTCTTCGATGAACTGGACCGACTAATCGTTTTGCCAGTTGGGGCCCCAACAACCCTAAAAAGGCAATATTACCTGCAACAGCTGTTGCTAACGCAGATAACACAATCGCAAAAAAGAATAAACGTTTACGTTCCGCCTCAACCTTAACTCCAAGCCCTGTTGAAATTTCATCGCCTAAGTCCAAAACATCTAAAATCTTTGATTTATACAGGGTGAGTCCTAAAAATAAAAGAGCAGGCGGTAAAATTAAAAAGAAGAATTTCCAACTACTTCCCCAAAGGCTCCCACTCGTCCACGTCAACACTTGGTTATAATCGCCCTGTGACATCTTTAACTGATAAAGAGAAATAAAGGCATTAATTCCAACATTTACTCCAATCCCCGTTAAAATTAATCGAGTCGGTACAATTCCTTTTTTATAACTTAACCGATAAATGAGAACCCCACTCACAAAGCTCCCGATGATTGCGACGATTGGCATGATAAAGAGTGAAAGATTTCCAATCTCACTATAATACGTCCGTTGTCCCGAAGAGATAAGCAACACAACCGCAAGGGCGGCACCTGCATTAATCCCAATCATCCCCGGTTCAGCTAACTCATTTCTTGTGACACTTTGTAACACACAACCCGATGTGGCTAAACAAACAGCGACCACAAGGGCGACACAAAGACGTGGGAGGCGAATATCAAAAATAGTGGCGTTTTGAAGCTTCGATCCATTCCCCATGAGCGTCGCTATCACCTCGTAAACAGACATCTGATAACTTCCAAGACTAATAGCGACTAAAAAAATGGCCACTAACAGAAGACTTAAACTTAAACTGATGACAATCAATCGTTTATTCACTAAGCGCCCTCCTTTCTCACCATCCAAATAAATAAAGGAACTCCGACTAATGAAGTAAATAAACCAATCGGTGTTTCGTAAGGCTGATTAACTAACCGTGCTAAAACGTCCGCCCAAATAACAAGCGTTGATCCAAATAGGAAAGAAAGAGGCATAATCACCCGATAATCTTGTCCCACCCATCGTCGAATAATATGAGGAACAATCAGTCCAACAAATGCGATATTTCCGGCGACTGCCACACAAACTGCACACATCGGAATAATTAAGAGTAACGTTTGCATGCGAATTCGATTAGGATTTTCCCCTAATCCAATACAAACCTCTTCTCCTAAATTAACGACATTAATTTTAGGTGCCAAAAACAAAGCGAGAATCGTCGTCAACACACCCACGATTAACACGAGTTGGACGCTCGCCCATGTCGTCGCGCGGAATCCACCCGCTAACCAAAACGCTAGATTCTGAGATTTATTCGTTAATAGGGCAATAACAGTTGCCATGGAAATAAAAAAAGTACTCAAGGCAGTTCCTGCAAGTAATAGCTTTGACATATTCATATGACGCGCACTCTTCATACTAAAAAGTAAAACGAGGGTTCCACTCACTAACGCTCCGATAAATGCCGCAAACATATAACCAAAAAGACCTAATAACCCTGAACTTGCCCCCATCAAAGCGATGGCGAATGTCGCCCCTTGAGTAATCCCCATAAGTGACGGTTCCGCAACAGGATTCCTTGTCACCCCTTGCATCATTGCACCCGTAATACCAAGAAGACCGCCTATAAAGGCGGTACAAATAGCTCTTGGTATCCGAACATCTCTAACTAACTGCATATCTAAAATATCTTCATAATGAAAAATACTATCGATCACTGTCTGCAACGGGATACTTTTCGCACCCGCACAAATCGCAACAATTAGCCCGATTATTGCGAATAAACTGCATAACGTAACTAAAAGGGTTACTTTCTTATTCATGCATACCCGCTAATAAACTTTGTACTTCATCAACAAATGCTAAACGTCCAATTGGGCTATAACCTTGATTAAAATATGGACTTGCCGGTAAAATCACAACATTCCCTTCTTTTACTGCCTTTGTTCCTTTCCAAATGCTGCTCTCTTCTAACGTTTTTAAATCCTCATCTGTTCCCACTGCAAAAATATAATCTGCCTCAATAGATGCTAATCCATCTAAAGAAACAACTGGTAAACTAATATCTTCTTGCTCTGGCATTCCGACTGGTTTTAATAATCCCATATCATTATATAAAATCGATCCAAGTCCCGCTTGATCAAAAATGAATAAACTTCCCGCACTCGCTAAAAATGAAAGATACGTACTATCCGCTCCATAAGTCGCTTTAATTTGTTCACCGACTTCTTTTGCTTTCGCTAAATAATTATCAATCCAAGCTTGTGCCTCGGCCTCTTTTCCAAATACCCCTGCCACATGTAAGAAATCCTCTTTCCAATCCACTTGTTTCATCTCAACCATCACAACAGGCGCGATTTTTGATAACTGATCATACATCTTCTCTTGCACCGTAGAAATAATAATTAAATCCGGATTAAGCGCCATAATCGCCTCAACATCCATCTCCGCTAACATACTATATCCTAAAATTTGAGCATCAGCTAACGTCTCTTCTAAATAGGTAGGTAAGATTGTGTAATCATATCCATCACTATTAGCTGTCCCGATAACCTCATATCCGATTAACGATAAAATATCACTAGCTCCACTAATATCAACAATACGTTTTGGGTCCTTTGGAATTTCAACGTCACCCTTCACATCTGTGACTGTTACCATTTCAACCGTCTCTTGTTGATCCGGTTCCTTTGGTGACTTAGAACATCCAACAAGTAATCCAACTAAAACAAAAAAACTCATAAAAGATAAAAATGCTTTTTTCATGTTTGACTCGTCCTCCTTTAAATTTAACCATCTCGCATCAAATGGTTAGCATAAGCTAACTTATAGGATGATTATACAAAATTAACCTCTTGGACACAAGAATTGCATCTTATTTCATTATTTTATCATCCGATTCCATTATCCTTCCTTTACACAAATCTACCTATCTGTCATTCCCTCCCTTTAATCTCAACTATGTTTAATATGTAAAAAAAACACCTATCTTATTCCAAATCTCTAAGTCTCGCTCAAATTTTTAGGCTAAAAAATGAAAAAGAGCCGGAGCCGACTCTTTAACAGTCTTTCATTTAATCCATCGCTCGGCCAAAAGAAGTTGAATTACTCAATTCCAAATTCTTTGGCATACTTGATCGTTCCACACACCTTCGGTACCTCTTCTTTTAGTGGATACGCCATAAAATTCTCGCTTGGCACCTCAAAAGGTGGCTTAATTCCAAAGGTAGCTGCTGGTAAATAACCGGCCTTTGGGTAGTAAGTTTCACTGCCTAAGACAACCGAATAATCATAACCTAATTCACGCGCCCTGTTATGTCCCTCGTTGATTAAGGCAAGCCCAATGCCCGACCTTTGATAATCAGGAAGCACCGCTAACGGGGCTAGTGCTAACACCGTTTCGCGTCCCACCTTAGCCTCGGTAAACAAAATATAACCTACAATTTTCCCATCTATCTCGGCAACGAGAGATAAATCTTTAATAAACGCCTCTCCCTTCTTTAATGCCTTGACGAGCTCATGTTCATTCCCATCCGTGTGTTCTGCCTGCTCAAACGCCGCTTTAATCACTGTATGGATGATTTCATCATCCTTCGTCGTCTGTTTTCTTATCAACAACATAATCCCTCCATCACATTTAATTCATTTAAACTAAGTATACCGTTGTAGCGTTAAGGCCTCAAGCTTCTTCTCCTCCCATCGTTTAAATACTCCCTCATCAAACGGCACCATAAAAAATTGCCTACGAGCCGAAGCTAACGTAGGCAACCAACATCCTCTTATTTTCGTTTTAATGGTTTGTTTTTACGAACAAGACGTACGACACATTCCACGTGAGACGTTTGAGGGAACATATCAATCGGTTGAATGTAATCAACGCGATACTTTTTCGTTAATTCTTTTAAATTTTTCGCCATCGTTGAAGGATTACATGACACATAGACAATCGTTTGCGGTTGAACGCGTTTTAACATTTCAATTAATTCTTCCCCTAATCCTGTACGTGGAGGATCCACAATCACAACATCCGGTTTGAATCCGTCATTCGCCCACTTTGGAACAATTTGCTCAGCCTTTCCAACTGCGTAATACGTATTAGTTAATCCGTTTAACTTCGCATTTTCCTTCGCATCATTAATCGCTTGACGCGTAATATCAACCCCGCGAACCTCGCTTGCTTTATCCGCAACCCATTGACCAATCGTTCCAACCCCACAATAAGCATCAACGACTTTCTCTGTTCCCTTTAAAGCCGCCGCATACTTCACTTGATTGTATAATTTAACCGTTTGTTCTGGGTTTAACTGATAAAAGGCACGTGGTGATAAATTAAATTTAAATCGTCCTAACTCATCTGAAATAAATTTCTCACCCGCTACATGTTGCAACTCTTTTCCTAAAATCTCGTGCGTATCTTCTCCATTAATGCTCACATACACTGATTTAACATCAGGGCAGTATTTCATTAAATCTTTCGCCAACGAATACATCTTTTTAAAATCATTATTCGCAAACACGAACGTCACCTGAACCTCACCCGTTTTAAACCCGCGGCGAACCACAATATAGCGCGCCGTTCCTTTACGCGTCTTCGGTGCATACGCAAATACCTTATAATCATCTAATAAATCAACCGCATGATTAATAACCTTATTAATTTCCTCATACTGAACATCACAATCCGTCACATTTACTAACTCGCGTGAGTTCATACTATAAAATCCGACCATAATTCCATCTTCATCATAACCGACCGGCATTTGCGCGCGATTACGATAATTATAAGGGTCATTCATTCCCATCGTCGGACGAATATCACACTCATCTGAATCTAAACTTGTATAGCGCTCAATGGCCTGAGACACAGCATCACGTTTAATACGTAATTGCTCTTGATAAGACATATGTTGTAATTGACATCCACCACATTGCCCATAAACTTCGCACGCCGGTTGAACGCGATGCTTTGATTTACGCTTAATACGAACAACTTCAGCCTCTGCATAACCATTTGCCACGCGTGTACACGTCGCGACAACCTCTTCGCCTACTAGTGTTCCTGGAATAAACACGGCTTGCTTTTTATAATAGCCGATTCCTTCACCGTTAATACCGATACGTTTAATGGTAACTAAAAATTCTTGACCAACCTTTAAAGGAGACATCTTCATTTATTTAAACCTCCAACTGTATTTTTTCATTTATCTTTTAATCTTACCACATTCGCTCACATTTTACACTGAAATCTCTACATTTTACGACAACCCTTTCTCTTCCCTAAAAAAAATTAAATAGTAATACTTGACTATCTTTTAAAAGGTGCTACAATAGGCTTAATTGAATACGTTGCTTGTTCTCTTTGATGAGTTAGAGGCGCATGGCCAATGAGTAGGAATTTCGAGAGTGACGTCCATGACAAATTCCAAAAGGTGTCCATGCCGAAGTCTTGTTTGTGTCAATCAAACTTGTGCTGGTGTTACGTTAAATAGGCTTAACACTGTCACTACGAAAGTAGTGGAGGACTAATGATCGGAGAGTTAAATGATACCTGTCATCTGACGTCTACTTCTCGTAGGCCTGAAGAGTCATGTTAGAGTTTAACTCGACATGACTCTTTTTTTTATCAAAAGGACAGTTACTTATTCAAATTAAACAAAGGGAGAGGATTTTATATGACTGGAACAATCTATTCTTTAATTCCCGCGTTACTGACCATTGCCCTTGTCATCTTAACGCGTCGTGTTGTTTTATCACTTGGGGTCGGGGCACTATCAGCCGCCTTTATTTTGGCCAACTTTAACCCGCTTCAAACATTAGAAATCTTAATGAGGTCATTTAGCGGACTCATCGTTGAAGAAAATGGACTCTTCGGATTCTTAAATGACTGGAACATGTCCATTATTTTCTTCTTACTTGCCCTTGGGGTCATCACCGCTTATATTGTTTTATCCGGGGGAGCCTCAGCCTTCACCAATGCCATTATTAAACGTGTTAAATCACGTGAGGGTGTTCAATATACGGCAGCCCTCTTAGGAATTATTATCTTTGTCGATGATTACTTTAACGCCCTTGTTGTTGGAAATGTCTCTAAACCATTAGCAAAAGAACAACGTGTCTCACGGGCACGATTATCTTATATCGTCGATTCAACCTCAGCACCTGTTTGTGTCATTTCACCTATTTCAAGCTGGTCAACAGGAATCATGGGATCGATGGCGGTTATTTTTGCAAGCACAGGAGCGACTTATAATACGTTTTCTGCCTTTTTAACAACAATCCCTTACCACTTCTATGTTCTTGTAACGGTCATCATGGTCTTCATCGTCATTAAATATAACTTCAATATTGGATTAATGAAAACCTATGAAGAAAGTGCCCTCAATCAGCAAGACGCCTCACTCACTCATGCTGAGGCGACCGCTCAAGAAATGGATGCTCAATCATCAAAAGGATCCGTATGGGATTTAATCGCCCCAATCTTAACTTTAATTATCGTGACCGTTTGTACCATGGCGTATACGGGATACACAGGAGCAATCAACTCAGAATCAGACTTCAATCTCTTCTTTGCCATCCTAGAAAACATTAGTTTAGCGACTTCACTCCGCATCGGAGGATTAGCTGGACTCGTTGTTTCAATGGCACTGACTTACCGCCACATCATGGCACGCGAAATTTCATTCGCTCAATATACAAAAGCATTTTTCCTAGGGATGAAATCAATGGTTGGAGCCATCGTCATCTTATTATTAGCTTGGGCAATTTGTGACCTCGTTGGTACACTTGATGCGGGTGGATATCTTGCTTCACTCATTACACAGGCTAATATTGCACCAGGACTCATTCCAATGGTCATGTTTATGGTCGCTAGTTTCATGGCATTTGCGACGGGAACCTCTTGGGGATCATTCGGTATCTTACTTCCAATTGCGGGTTCAGTCGCTGCTGCCCTAGACATGGACCTAATGATTCCGATTATGGCCGCTGTCTTATCAGGAGCAATCTTCGGAGATCACGCCTCACCCATTTCAGATACGACATTGCTTTCTGCAACAGGAGCGGGATGTGACCTCGGCGCACACTTTAACTCTCAACTTCCTTACGCCCTACTATCAGCAACGATTGCTGCCATCGGGTATTTAGTATTTGGATTGAGCCAAAGCTTACTCATCGCCTACGGAGTCATGGCCGTTTGCTTAATCGCGGTTATCTTCTATGCGAAACGAAACAGAAAATCAGGAGAAGAAAATTCAAAATAAATCAAAAAGGAACCGATCGCAGGGGGGAAACTGCAAGTCGGTTCCTTTTTATATTAAAGAGAGGTTGAGAGAATTGGAGAAAAAATATTTATAATTATCAGAAAAGGATAATTATAAATGACTTATCTTTGAAATAGAGAACTTTAAACCATCATTTAAAGTATAGCCGGACGACTATTAACTTGGGGGGAGTCATCTCTACTCACCCCTATTATGGGGCGAAGCTTTTATTTTTAAACAACTCGCCTTTCTTTTTTTAAAAAAATAAAAAAACCTTAAGAGGGGGAACTCTTAAGGTTGGTAAACGGTCGTGGGGGAACACGATCCGTTTAGGGAGTGAGAAAACATAATGAATAAGAAAATCAAAGGGGAGAAAATTTATTATCATTTTCATCCTCAGTTATTATTACATAAGGTTATGTTCAAAAAATGATTGAAATGTGTCTATTTTGTGTTCTTTTTTCCTACTAATTAATAGATAATCCAAACATGACCTTATCGCGTTAACATTCTCTTTTTTCCACATTTTTACTCAAATGGGACAGGGGCATCCTCAGTCATTAAATATTGAATAGACTTAAATTCATAACCTTCCTTTTGAAGTTCGGGAATTAACTTATCAAGACATTCGGCGTTATCACTTGAAATACTATGCATCAAAATAATGGCCCCCGGATGAATGCGTGCCAGAATTTGATTGTACGCATAGTCCGCGCCTTTTTGTTGGTCAACATTCCAATCCATATAAGCTAATGACCATAAAATCGTGTAATAGCCGCGCTCTTTCGCAAAATCTAACATTTGTTGATTAAAGTGACCTTCTGGGGGTCTGAGATAACGAACCATCTCTTGGCCCGTAATCTCTTTATATTTATCCTCAACAAGTTGGAGCTCCTCATTAAATTTTTCTTTTGTTACTTTTGCTAAATCGGGATGATGCCACGTATGATTTCCAACGATATGTCCCTCATTCGCCATTCGTTTGACGAGATCGGCATTTTCATCAAGGAAATGACCGGTCACAAAAAATAATGCAGGAACTTCATGTTTTTTCAAAACATCTAAAATTAATGGGGTATTCCCATTCTCATAACCGCAATCAAAGGTTAAATAAATGACCTTTTCATCGGCTGAGCCAATATAATAGGCATCATTTTGACGGACGATTTCATCAAACTCTTTACCTGGCCACGGTTGTTCATGATTCTCTCCTTTTGGAATACCCCAGCCAATATCTTTCGCCTCGGCGTGATAAACTGAGATAAAGCATAAGAGGAACGTTAGAACCGTCAACTTCAAGAACCTAAAGTTAAGCGTTAGTTTCATGTTGTTCACCTCTCATCATAAAAATTATCATTAATAATTTGTCGTTTTTTTGTACAAAATATACATTAATAAACAAAAACGATCGATGTCTCAAGGCATTTCTTAACAAAAAGTATCATAGGATGAAGTAATTACTCTATTTGGGAGGAAACAGTATGAAACATATTTTTAGCATAGAATTTATAAAAAAAATTCAAGAACAATTATCCCATCGTGAAATTAAAGGTCTACCTGAACAGATTGCCTTCAACTTAATCATGGCTATCGTCCCGCTCCTCGTTGTCATCGTCCAACTCGGGACTTATTTTTCGTTAAACACCGATGCCGTTAAATACTTTATTACCGCCTACGCCCCACAAGAAGTTCAACAACTACTCCTTTACTTATTCGATACATCCGCTGCTCCTCAATCTAGCACCTTTTTTGTCATTGCAACGGCCCTCTCCTTTTGTTGGATTATCTCAAAAGGGTTTTACGGAATTTCAACAGCTTCAAATACCACCTACCAAGTCCCCCTTTTAAAATTCGCCTTTTTAGAACGCATCTTTTCTTTTATCATGCTTTGCCTAATGGTTGTCCTCCTTCTTGTTGCCATCATCCTTGTTTTCTTCGGGCAGGCCATTATCACCGCCATCTTCCACCTCTTAAACATCACCCTGAGCCCACACCTCATGATTATCATTACCGTTCTCAGAACAAGCATCAGTTTCTTTGCCTACCTCACCTTCTTTCTACTCCTATTTTACCTCTCTCCCACCATCAAAATCAAAATACACGAAATTATTCCCGGTGCCCTCGTCACCTCAATTGGTTGGAGCGTCGCTTCCATCGCCTTTAGTTTTTACGCGAACAAAATCGCAAACTACAATAAATTTTACGGAAGCCTCTCCGTCATCATCATCCTCCTCTTTTGGCTCTACATCCTCGGCTACGCCATCACCGTTGGTCTCCAAGTCAACTACGTCCTAAAACGCGATTACTTCGGCGGAGTCGAATACACCCCACGCCTATCCTTTATTCAAAGATTTAAATTTCTATCCAAATGGGTGAATTTTTCAGATAATGGCGAACAAAACTTGAAAGAAAAGCACTAACTTTTCGTATGAATCAAACCTCTACTGAATACAATGAACCATACTTACAATTGAGGTGAATATTATGAAAAGAGTATGTCTAATAGCTGGATTAGCGGTGACTTTAGCAGGTTGCGCCAACAATAACGAGACAGCAAAAAGTATTTCCACACCTCAAACCCTTCAAAATTTATCTGTTGCACCTAACACGACCGCACCTGCTACAAGTGATCAAACAAGCGCATCAACTGAACAAACAACAAACGATTCTTCAAATGCCTCAGATACTCAAACTGAGTCAGGGACAGAAAAAACATTTTCCACACAACAAGAATTCGTTGATTGTATGTATGAAAAAGTAAAAGCGCTAGAAGATACGATTTCTTTACTCGACTCAAACTTAACACAAGTTTACTCCGTAACAGGAACAGATGAGGAAGCTGCTCAACTTTCTATTCGAAAAAACCTCATCAAACAAACGACAAGTGAAATGGAAGCCATCGAAAAATTATTGACGCCAACAGAAGAGGTCGATAAACTTCACGACTATGTCGTTAAAGCCTATGAATACAACATCGACTACAAGTCAGAGGAGTACGAAGTCTTTAAAGCTGAGAGCTTAGAAGACCGCCAAGTGTTACTCGATGCCAATGCAGAAAAGGAACAATTGGCTAAACAGTACATCACCTTAGCATGGGCAGAAATCGATCGTCTATCAGAAACAACGTACGATCGTAAATAAAAAAACTGAGGCTCTATTTATGAGCCTCAGTTTTTAATTGTTTCACATGATTGTGATATTTAAATTCACTTAGCATCCAGACGATAGAAGGAATCACTAATTGAAAGATAGGGAGTAAGTTTTTAGGGTGATTAAGAATTGCCTGATAAATATCCTCAACTCCGCCTGTTGTTAAATGCATGGCTATAAAGATGATTAAAACACTAAACGGAAAGGCTAATTGACGATAACTAAATCGACGAATCAGTTTTTCAATACAACTTAATCCCGCATAAAAATAAAGACTTAATTTAAAAAAACACGTCATCATGACAATGATAATCGCTAACGGATCAAGCCGTTCAAATAAAACGTTAACCCCTACCATTTTCATGGCATTGAAGAATGGATAAATAAAATTCTTCATTAATCCCACACCTAAAATTCCCACACACATCACATCGGCGGCGAGTAAAATAATCGTTGCTAACACAATAGCCCAATAACTATATCTTAAAATTTTCCCTTTTCCCTCCTTCGGTAAGAGCGGAAAAATCGTCAGAAAGACAATGGACTCTCCATAAGGAAACAGCGTCATCGTATAAATATTTTGTTTCAATGGGGAAAATCCTTTTTCCAACACAGGTAAAAAGCGATCAAAACTAAAAATATCAGAAGTAAATACTGCAATGACGAGGGGAATAAAACAAAGAATTACCACATAAAAAAGCAACTCCGATGAACGTCCAATTGCATTGACCCCAAGGATTAATCCGTAAACAATCGGAACCATCAATAATAGCATAATTAATATCATATTTGCATCGACCATTAAGGTCACCTCAATGACGTCTGCTGTGCTTTTTAAAAGACTTGCCGTCATCAATAAAAAGTAACCACTATAAGCGATTAAAATAAGACTTCCGAAAAACTTCCCAAATAAATCGGTCAAAATGCCCGACAAGCTATCAAACTGATGCAACTTTCCAATCCGGTAATACATCGTAAACAATAGCGTCCCAAGAACCGCACTGATTAATAACGAAATCCAAACATCGGCCCCAGAAAAGCGACCCACATTAACGAGCGTAGCGCTACTAGATAAGAACAAGACTAATAATGAAGAAAATTGATTTAAACTAAGGCGTGACGTTTTCAAAAAATCACCTACTTTCTACTCCTGTAAATTAGCCACATCACCAACAGATGTAATCTCTAATTTAACTTTCACGTCAAACTCTAACTTCGGATAGATGTCTTCCCAGTATCCACTCACTTCCGCCCATTTCTTTGGATTTTTCTGATGAACCTTTCCACCCACGCCTAAAATATCTGACGCTAACTCGTTTTGAGTCTTATCAATAAAGGACTGAATATCTTGTTTCAGTTGGTTCCCCAATGCTGCTTCTAAATCACTCACATTGACAGGATTCATTAAATCTGAAGGATAGCCATTCTCCATTAAAATTCCTTTAACTTCACAACCTACCGTTACCTTATTTGTCTCTAGATTTGGCTTCACATCCACTTTTGATTCACGCACCTCATAAGAAAGCTTATATTCATCATCAAGTACTGTTGTCACAACATAACGCTTACTCGTTCCAACTAATAAATTATAATATTGAGCCTCTTTACTCGTTAAGTATCCAACCAATTGATCCCCTTGAAATGCAGCTAATGAATCAATTTTGAGTTGAGAAGGCGCCTCCATCTGTAAAACATTTTGAATATCTCCCTCCTCGCTCTTTTCCTTAGAATCAATTGATACACTATTTAATACAATATTAGAGCTTGGATCATTAACCATTCCACTGACCTGATAGAGGTTATAATTGACTTCTCGTCCCGTACACGTCAAACAGAGATTAGATAACGAATTGAGTTGATTAATCGGAATTTGTTCACTTGGAGTAAGAACATTCAATACCTCACGGGCCGTCGTATGATTCGCAACGACTAACGTAATATTGGGGCGAATCATCACATTACGTAAGACAAAATCAACAACGGGATCAATTCCCGATTGCGCTATATCTTCATTAACCACAATCACACTTAAATGCGGCAAGTACAACACCTTAGCTGTTAGTGAATTTAGTGATCGATAAGCATCGAATAACGTCTCACCTTCACCCGAGATTGAAAAAACGGATAACGTATCATGCTGATTCCCGGCAATAGAAGAGGGATTAACAACTTGGGCCGTCATTAAATACCCATTTTCCGTTTGATCAATCCCAAGACCCGCTACAATTCCAATTTGGCTCATCTCCACTTTATGGCCACATCCACTTAAACTAATGGCCATTAACATGACCATGACATACATCAAACGTCTCACGCCTACTCCTCCTTCCTTTTTTCCTGATTAAGATTATGACGGACCCGATTCGTCGTTTTATAAATTTTTGGACGATACTTCATCCAAGAAAGGGGCAAGCGTAAAAATTGATCTTCCTGATCATGTAAGTTTAATGGCGCCATCGGAGCTAAGTAAGGTTGATCGAGCGTCGTTAAAGAAGACAAGTGTAAAATCAATAAAATAACACCAATCGTTATTCCGTAAAGTCCAAAAGCAGCTCCTAAAAATAAGAAGGCAAACGTTAAAACACGCATCGCATTCGACAAACGGGTACTTGATAAAATAAATCCTGCAATCGATGTAATCGAAACAATAATAATGACAATATACGAAACTAATCCTGCTTGAACAATCGTCTGTCCGATAATCAACGATCCTACAATCGTCATCGAATCCCCAACTACACTAGGCTTACGAAGCGCCGCTTCCCGGATAATTTCAAACAAAATTAACATAATTAATGTTTCAATATATGTTGGAAACGGGTTAGCACTCCGTTGATTAATAATCGTAATCAATAACACCGTTGGAATCATCTCCTGATGATACGTCGAAATAGCCACGTACAAGCCGGGAACGAGGAGAACGATAAAAAAGGCCGCGTATCGTAATAAACGAGTGACCGTTGCAATAAAAGGTCGCGAATAATAATCATCCGTCACCTGAAACATCGAAGCAAAATAAGCTGGCCCCGTGGTCACAAAAGGTGAACCATCAACAAAAATCGCAATTTCTCCCTGCATAAGAGCGGCCGCCGTTTTATCCGGACGCTCCGTTTGAATCAACCGCGGAAATAACGTGATATGATGATCCTCAATTAACTGCATGAGCTCACTCGAATCCACAATCCCATCAATATCTAAACTCTCAATCCGTTTATTCACCGTATGAACCAACTCTTTATTCGCAATTCCCTCAATATACGCCACAAAAACATCCGTCTGAGTCACCGTTCCCACCACATGAGCATCAAATCGCAAATTCGGATCCTTAATTCGCCGACGAAGCGTCGCCGTATTCGTACGAATCGTTTCAACAAAACAATCTTTCGGACCATAAAGCGACTGTTCCGTCTGTGGCTCGCTAATCGAACGCATTTGCCATCCCTTACAGTCAAACATCATAAATTGGTCGACACCGTCGACAAGAACAATAATATGGCCGTTAATAAGATTCGTGTAAAGATCCTCGTACGACTGTCCACATTTCGCATCTAACATACTGATTCGAGACTCAAAAATCGTCTGGAAAACGCCACAACTTCGAGTATTCGATTCCTTAACTAAAGAAAGATCAATACTTAACACATGAACAATAAACTGTTCAGCTTGGTTCGTATCGATAATACCGTCGATTCCTAAAATGGCGACCGAAACATCTTCAGCACCCTTTAATGTCAGCGTGCGAACTAACAAATCGTTGGCGTTTCCTAACCTCGTTTTAATCGTCTGTAAATTTTCATCTAATGCGTGATGAATTCGATGTGGCGTCGGTTCTGAAACAGGCTTTTTAGTTCCTTTCTTACCCTTAAATACCTTAAAAATATCCATGAATGACCCACCTACCTTTCTACTATTATCCGTAAACTTAAAAAAGTTATACGTCCATACAGAGGATAAATTTCCTCATCCTCCCTGATAGGGGGCCCCCCTTTTTTATAAAGAACAAACCATTTAATTTCACTTAAGGAGGAGTATGATGTCATCATTAAAAACACCGTTATCTTACTTAAAACAACTTAAACTTAAATTAGCTTTTGAGGGAATCCTCATCGGCCTCATCTCAGGTCTTGTCGTCGTCTTTTACCGCCTCATTTTGCAGTATGCGGAGCAGCTAAGACAATGGGTTACCAATCAACCGACGCCCTTCGCGTTTTTTGGTTGGTTCATCATCCTCATCCTAGCGGCTCTTTCCGTCGGTCGCCTCATGGTCAAAGAACCAATGATCTGTGGGAGCGGAATCCCTCAAGTAGAAGGCGCCTTAGCCAATAAAATTAAAATGAATCCCCTCTCCGTCTTAATGAACAAATTCATTGGAGGAACGATTTGTATCGGAGCGGGATTATCCGTCGGACGTGAGGGTCCTTCTATTCAACTCGGTGCCGTCGCCGCCCAATGGGTTAGCCGTCTAACCAAACGAACTAAGCTAGAAGAAAAGTATCTCTTCTCAAGCGGGGCGAGTGCTGGACTAGCCGCCGCCTTTAATGCTCCACTCGCTGGGGTCATGTTCGCGCTTGAAGAGGTGCACAAACACTTCTCACCCCTCGTTTTAGTCGGTGCCATGTCCGCCGCGCTAACAGCTGATTTTGTCTCAAAAAACTTTTTTGGTTTAAAACCGGTCTTCCGCTTTGACCTCATCCATAACTTGCCCCTCCATCACTATGGATGGATTGTCGCCTTAGGACTTTTAACCGGAATTTTAGGCGTCCTGTATAATAAAACACTCGCCTCTACGTTAAACGGGTATGATAAACTAACCTTCTTAAAAAAACAGTATCATCCCCTTATCCCCTTCCTCCTTGCGGGGATCCTCCTTTGGATCTTACCGGATGTATTAGGGGGCGGGCACGGATTGATTGAAAAATTAACAGCGGATCTCTTTTCAATGAAGACCTTACTTCTTTTATTGACTGTCAAATTCGCTTTCTCCATGGTGAGCTTCGCGTCTGGTGTTCCAGGAGGAATCTTTTTTCCGCTCCTCGTCCTCGGGGCGCTCACCGGTTCAATTTTTGGCCATCTTCTCGCAAGCCTCCATCTTGTCGATGAAATCTTCATTCAAAACTTTATTATTTTGGCGATGGCCGGCTATTTCAGCGCCATCGTCCGTGCCCCAATTACCGGAAGCATTCTCATTGCCGAAATGACGGGATCATTAACAAACCTTCTCCCGCTCTCTCTCACCTGCCTTATCGCCTACACCGTGGCGGAAGGACTGAGAAATGAACCAGTCTACGATTTCCTATTACACCGATTACTGCGTGGAAAAAGCAGCCTAACCGTCGGTCAAAAAAATATCCTCGTTGAAATTCCAGTCTTCGCCGATTCTAGCATGGATGGATGCCTCGTTCGCTCCCTTGACCTGCCAACCGATTGCCTACTCATCGCCATCAAACGCGGAAATGACGAGCTTATCCCACGGGGAAATACCCAACTGATGGCGGGTGACGACCTCATTATTTTAATGAAAGAAAACTTGGCGGCCACCCTTCAAGAGCACCTAAAAAGTACCTCTCAAAAAGTTCCCATGTACTAGCCCCCTTCCTCGATTTATGTGATATAATAGCCTTAAATTGATCGTAAAAAATGGAGGGTTAACACTTTATGAAAGAACTAATGCACCTTTTAGGGTTTAAAGATAAAGAAATGGCGACCGATATCTTAGTATCGATTGAAAACCAAACATTCTTCCCTATGACATCACACGAAGAATTGCAACAACTCGCACTTCAACCAAACGCTGTCGATTGTGTTTATTTACAATCCTCACAAAAACAAGTGTACGAATTAGAAGAATCACACGTATATACGATCGCCCACTGTACACCGGCGCAACAAACCATGTATACGAACGTGAAAAAAGAAGACGTCATCCACTTTATTAAGCAACATCTTGAAGACTATGAACAAAATAACATTGCAATCTACGTCGCAAACGACTGCCTTCCGTTCACGGACTATATCAAACAATGTGGGATCTATATCGCCAAAGAAGATTTACTCATTATTGAAAACCAAGCGATTTGGACGGTTGATCAAGGGGAAAACTTAGAACCAGCAGACTTTACAAAAAATGCCTTTATCGGGGCCTATCCACTTGAAAAAAACATGAATATTGACCAACTAACACCATCTGAAAAATACTGTATGGTCATTAATGCTTACGAGTTAGGCGTTGTCGATGCGTTTAGTAACCTTGACATGATGGAAGTTTTAAAATTGGTCAATCAATACATTAAAGAATACGCAGCAGGAAACTTATTCATCTTTCGTGAAAACGACCGCTTAGTCTACACTGATTTATTTAATCAAGTGAAAGAAGAACCACGTTATCCATCATTCAGCCAAGTATTAAACTTCCTGTTCGCAAACCCAACAGTAAATGAAGAACACTTAATGCAAAAAGTAAATGCCTATATTAAAGCACGCCAACAACAGTTCGCGGCTCAAGATCAAGCCAATAAATCAGAAACACTTGCCTTAAAAGGTGAAGAAGATTTTGAATTGGCGCAATTACTTGCACCGGTTTTCAATGCTCACCGTGACGTTAAAGAATGTACATTAACAACGATCAACCAGACACCTGTCTTTAAAATTGACTACGTTGCGTAAGTTTCACAGCAAAAAAACACCGATTCTTCGGTGTTTTTCTTTAGTCTTGATCAAACCCTTTTGTTAGGAAAGAAAAATCTCGTATCATAAAACCAATCAGAAAAAAGGAGAATGAAACATGATTGATAAACTTAAAACCAATCCAAAACTAGCTGAATTTATCCGCTTTATCATCGTTGGGGTTTTGGCAACTGCCCTCCATTACGGAATTTACCTCGCCCTTGAATACGGAATCGGACTGAATTACAACATGGCCTACACGATCGGCTATCTCTTAAGCTTTATTTTTAACTTCTTTGCTTCAACCTTCTTTACTTTCCAATCCGAGGCAAACGCCCAAAATGGAATTAAATTTGCCGGCGCACACCTCATCAACTACTTCGTTCATATGTTTTTACTCAACTTCTTTATCTTCATCGGTATTCCTGGAGGAATCGCCCCAGTCTTTGTCTTCCCAATCGCCATCATCATTAACTTCTTCATGGTACGATTCGCCTTAAAAAAATAACCCTACAAAAAAAAGTGCACCTATCCGAAATGATAGCTGCACTTTTTTTGATTAGTCAACTTCATTAATAAATTCCTCGACAATAAAGCGAGGGCGTTGTTTAGATTCTAAATAAATTTTTCCGATATATTCACCAATCACACCAATACAAAGAATTTGCAATCCACCTAGCGTCCAAATCGATAAAATTAACGTCGTCCATCCTTTAATCGTATTCCCATTCATCCATTGGACGAGAGAGTATAGCAATGGAATTAAACTAATAACAAAAACGCTAATCCCAAGTGTGGTGACTAAACGAATCGGCTTCACACTAAGCGAAGTAATCCCTTCAATCGCAAAGGCAATCATTTTCTTTAACGGATACTTCGATTCCCCTGCAAAACGCTCATGTCGCTCATAATACACAACATCCGATTTATACCCAACAAGTGGCACTAATCCTCGTAAGAATAAATTAACTTCTTTAAATTCGGATAATCCATTTAACGCCCGACGACTTAACAATCGATAATCCGCATGATTATAAACGATGTCGGCCCCTAATTGATTCATTATTTTATAAAACATTTGTGCCGTATGTCGTTTAAATCCCGTATCTGTTGTCCGATCGTTTCGCACACCATAAACCACATCACATGATTCATTTAAAAACTTATCAATAAATTGGTCAATAACATCAATATCATCTTGTAAATCAGCATCTAAAGAAATCGTTGCATCACATAAATCTTTAACCGTCATAAGACCGGCTAATAATGCATTTTGGTGACCCCGATTGCGTGATAACTTGACCCCGCTGATTAAGTGATGAGTCGTTGATAACTCTTTGATCATTGGCCACGTTTGATCTTTACTTCCATCATCAACAAAAGTAATTCGACTTTTAGGAGAAATCACGTCCCGCTGAATTAACGACTCCACTTTCTCCATTAACTTTTGTGCCGTCACTTCTAAAACGGCCTCCTCATTATAACAAGGAACAACAAAGTAAATGATATTAGACATGTTCTCTACTCCCCTTCATCGAATTTTTATTTAAAGATGCCATGGCATACGTGCAAAGCATCATCATTAACGGTAAATAGAGCACCAAATACCGTGAGCGGGTTTCCCAAATGAGTAAAAATAAGAAATTTCCGAAAATAGCAATAGCTGCTACATAAATAAAAGAATTTCTATTTTTAAATAAATAGAATCCTGATAAAGTTGTTAATCCAAGAATGACTAAATGAACCGCTTGTGCCAAATAAATATAGACACTGTTCTTCCCACCAAAAATATAGGTTTGATATGGATTCGAATCGATTGGCTGACGGCTTAACTTTTCAGGAATAAAATAGGTCCCCTCGGCCCATGTATAATTAATTTTTTGATGAAGATGGCCTAAAAATCCTTTTACTCCATACCCGGATAAACAATTCTTTATTTTATTGATGTGAACCTCTTTAATTTCATTATTAGTTAAACCTTGATGCTTTAAATCATCACTAAACTCTACAGCCTTACTAGAATATCCACCATTTCCGTCTAACCCCATCATTACCCAATGCGTCATTGGAAATCCAAGTTCTGATTTCTCTGTCGGATAAAGGGGCGAGATTCGTGACTGATAGATTGTATTCACGATAAAAAATGGAAGTGCAATACCGATCAACAACTGAATCCATCTTTTCATTGGATTCATCATCAAATAATGAATCAGGATGGCAACTACTAAAATAATCGCATTTGTCTTCACTAATACACCAATCGATAAGACAAGCCCTAATAAAATTAAGTAGACATAACGGCGCCTATCCGTCGAATGATAAAATAAATCATAAAGGATAAGCCCTAGAATTGGGAAAATCATGACCAATGTATCGGTATAGACGATAGGAACGTACATATATAATGGCGTCATAAATAACATCAATAAACTTGCCCATGTGGCTGAGACGAGGCCAAAATGGCGATGAATCAACCAATAGAGTCCCCCCATCGATAATAAGATGACAAGGGCATTAACAAACGTAAAATAAAAATAATAATTCGTGACTCCGAATAAATCTAAAAACCGCATCCCGAGAATAAAAACAATGAGCAACGGAATGTTATTCGGATACTTGATCGTAAAGTAATCCGACAAGGCGTAAAAACTATCTTTTTGTTCAAGTGCGGCTCGGTAAACATCCCCGACATCCCACGTGGGATTCACTTGAAAATAACGAATAAAGAAAAGTTGTAACAGCACTAAAAGCACTAGATTGACAAGGCTTACGACCATTAATCCACGCGTTGATAATTTCCTCATGCCCCGATAAGCAAAATAGAAAAAAGCAGCGATCAAACAAGCGAGCCCGCCTACTTCCCACCCACTCATCTGCAAAAAGGTTGCATTGGGATGAATGAGCGCATCCGTAAAAATAAATGCAAATGTTGCGGTAAATACAAGTAAAAATAATTGCAGTAATATCGACTTTATTTTTATAACCATTTAGCTTCCTTCCCTCATAAAATATACATATTTTTTATTATACTACAAAATTTTTCTAATATTTATCACTTTTTCTTTTTTTCTTCAACTCCGTACGCTCCCTCAACAAAAAAAAGCCTCAAGCCATGGCGTGGGGAATCCCACCGTAACGGCTTGAGGTGATTTAATCTTATGAAATGAGTTGAAGCAGTTGATCCATGGTTTTTGCCCCAAAATAAACGTGATCATCATTAAGGATGAGGCATGGAACTGCGGTAATCTGATAATGCGCCTGAAGGTGTGGGAAATGGGCTAAATCAATCATTTCCGCCTCAACATTGGGATTTTCAATGGCGATTCGCGTCGCTGCAACGACGACATCCGGGCATAAACGACTCGATAATGAAACAACAACCTTTAAATTCACGTGTTGACGAATCGCACGGATGGCTTCTAGCGTTCGCTCATCGATGGCCTGTCCCGGTCCAGCCAAATTATAAATCGCCAATAAAAACGCATTAATCTCTTGGCCCCCAGGAACGGCATGAAACTTCACCCCTGAGTAACACCCCTTCTCATCAAACAAGGCAACAACAGGAAATTTATCCGCCCTTATCTTCTGTTCTAAAGACACATCTTCCCCCTTCATTTTGACAATCGCTTCTAACTGATCACCTAAATTCGCAAGATCGAGCACAAAATCACGTAACTCAAGAGACACCTCTAGATGAGGATCCACGATGGTTACTAAAGTCACCCTTGTTTCCATCCGTTTTAAAACCGTCGCCAGTTGTTGACGTAAAGTATCATTCAATAAATGAGATTGTACATTCATTAAAAAGCCTCCTCTTTTCGTTTTTAGATTAGTGTTCCCACAAGAAACCATTTCATTTACTTTCGACAACCATTGAAAAAATGCACGGAAGATTCCGTGCATTTTTTTCTAACATTGTGTGTGTGCAACTTGTGTTTATGAGACTCATTAAGCAATTAGGTTTAACATCTCTTGGATTGATTTTGATCCAAACGCGATTTTTTCATCATTTACGATCATACATGGAACTGACATCACTTTATGTTTTGTTTTTAATTCTGGGAAGTTGGCGATGTCTAACATCTCAGCTTCTACATTTGGATTTTCGATCGCAATACGTTGAGCTGAAACAACAACATCCGGACATAAGTGACATGATAAAGAAACCGCCACTTTAATATTTACTTTTTTATCAAGTGATTTAATCGCTTCTAATACTTGAGCATCTAAAGCTTGTCCAGGTCCAGCTAAGTTATAAATCGCGAGTAAGAATGAATTTAATTCATGTCCACCAGGAACACCGTGGAACTTCACACCCGCATAATTTCCATCTTGGTCAAGTAACGCAACAACTGGGAATTTATCGGCATTCACTTTTTCTTCTAACGCCACATCTTCACCTTTTGTTTTGACGATAGCCTCTAATTTATCTCCTAAATTCGCAATGTCCATCACTAAGTCACGTAATTCAATCGATTTTGCATTAGCAGGATCAACAATCGTCACAAGTGTGACATTGTTTTCCATACGCCCTAAAATTCCAGCGATTTGTCCACGTAACGCATCATTTAATAAAGCAGATTGTCCACCTTTTGCTACTTCTTTAGCTGGTGCTTTTTCTTCTTTCACTTCTTTAGGTTGTGGAGCAACTTCTACCTCTTCCTCTACAATTCCTAAACGTTCCTTCTCATGCGCCACATATTTTTCAGCTTCAAGAGAAGCAATCGCTCCGTCAGCCACAGCAGTAACCACTTGGCGTAATACTTTAGGACGTAAATCTCCGGCTGCATAAACCCCTTCAACACTTGTGTGCATGTTTTCATCCGTGATAATGTATCCGAATTTATCCATGTCAACTAAACCATTAAATACTTTTGTTTGTGGCACGTATCCAGCGAAAATAAAGATTCCGAATGTTTCATCATCTTGCGCCACATGTTCAAATGTTTCATTGGTTTGATTATTAATAAATTTAACACGACGTAATAATTCATCCCCTGTTGCTTCTACCACTTCAGTATTGAATTTAACTTCAATTTTTGGATGAGCTAAAACTTTATCCGCAATTGTTTTTGCACATGTAAACTCTGGCTCACGGGCGATAACTGTTACTTTACGAGCAAAACGAGTTAAGAAAATTGCTTCTTCTGCTGCCGCAAATCCAGCACCGATGACAAACACCTCAAGTCCTGTGTAGAACTCCCCATCACACGTTGCACAGTAAGCAACCCCGCGTCCACGGTACTCTGCTTCTCCTGGGAATCCAAGTGTACGTGGTGTCGCACCTGTTGCGATAATCACTGAACGAGTTTCATAGTCCCCGTTTGTTGTTTTTAACACTTTAATTTCACCTTCAAGTTGAGCTTCTAACACTTCAGCTTGAGCAAAAGCTACACCAAAATCTTCAGCTTGTAGATGCATTTGTTCCATTAATTCTGGCCCTGTCGTATGACGAATCCCTGGGTAATTCACAATTTCATTTGTTGTTTTTGCTTGACCACCTACTGATCCTTGCTCAAGCACTAATGTTTTCATTTTTGCGCGCCCTGAATAAATCCCTGCAGACATTCCGGCAGCCCCGCCACCAATTACAATTACATCATAAATTTTCTTTGACATTGAAACTCCTCCTTCTCCTCTATTGTACTTCATTTTTATGGTTATTTGATGTACTTTCCTAAATTTTTCTAATTAATTTTTAAAAGTAGTAATAATTACTGATATTATTATAAAACTATCGTGAAAGAAAGTCAATGCGTTTTCTTATAAAATAATAATATAGTTATTAATAGTATTTCTTTATTGATAAAAGGTATGCAAATAAAAAAGGAGGCCACCTTCCCCGGTTTGCCTCCTCATCTTCTTAGATTTCTGTAATCGTGCCATCCTCAGCGACGAAAAGCATCAAAATAATGCCATCGCCACCTTCCGTCTCTTGCAATACTTTTGACTTTAAGGCCACGTAATAACCGATTTGATTATCGCCGTAATGTTCGTGATTTTCGTCATACATATAGACAATATCTTCGTCAGATCCATAACGATCCACGGCTAAGGCAACCGCATCAACCCCTGTAAATTCATGGTTATGCTCCTGATCATGAACCTCCACTTCGTGTAGCGTTTCTTTTAAAACATTTAGGCGTTCTCGTTGCTCATCGGTTCCCTCATCATCTAGCTCAACTAGTAATTCGTTTAAAACACCTTTAGCAGCTGCTAATTCGTCGACTCCCACAAGTGCCTCAATATAATTGAGCCCTTCTTCAAGTGAACGCTCGCTTAAATTCGTCCCGTTTTCTGTCAAACGTGGCCGATGTAAAATATCTTCTTTATGATTATCGTTCTCCCCATCTGTCTCATTTGCACATGCACAAAGTGCGATCATAAGTGCAAGTAACACACTGATTCTCTTCATCATGATAATCCCTCCATTTCATCTCTTAAGGCGATCAACGTCTCTATTTCTCCCCTAAATAGTTTTAATGATCCCATCCTTTTTTCCACGAAACGAATTAACGCAATTAACTCATCATAAGCTGACGTTTTCTCTGCTTCAATGGCTCGGTTAATTTTTTCCTCAAGAGAATTTAATTGAGACCGTACATAATTAATGGCCTCATCTTTCACAAAACTTGGCTGACTATCGACTAAATTTAAATCCGTCCAAGCCAACAGCAGTTTATCCAAGTCCTCTAACTGATCATATTCAACCATCTTAAGTAGAGCCTCCCCTTGCTCATGCCAAATCTGATACTTTTTATTTGAACTTTCATCAGTTGCTAACTTTAAAAAACCGACGCCCTCTTGATAGGATCCGTCTTCAAAAGCCTCCCTCGCCTCTTTAACTGCCTGATTTGCTAGTCCACTATCCCCACAAGCGACCAACATAGCTAAAAAGGTGACAAGCAGATAACGCTTCTTCAACCTCTATCACCCCCCGATACTACAAAAATAACACACCTCCTTAAAGAAAATTGCCATATATTAACCAAAAAATCACACTACTTCTGTCTTGTTTTAGCTACCGCTCCTAAAATGACCACCATTTGGACAAACCCTTTAATAAGGCGACAAAAAAAGGTGTCACCTCATCGAAGAGGAACACCTTTAGCACGTTCATTCTTATTAAGTTGACCTCTCTAAATTTATAGAACGGATTCAACCCTTGACACATTTTTATTAACTTTTCGACGCTGGCGTTGCTTAAACCGTTGCACCATATTCCGCGAAATATCTTTAAAAGCACTTTGGCTCCTAATATAATCTGGAAAATTTGGAACACGATCAAATAAAATTAAAACTAATTGTTCATATTCTGTCGGATTCATATCATTATAAACAAAAGCATATTTATACCGATTGTCCTTTAGTTCATTAACACGAATAAACCTTGCCTCAACATGCGCGCAATAATTCTCTCGCCTAATTTTTAATGGATAGGACACTGATTCCTGAAAATCATAGTACTCTTCACTCACCATCGCAATTCCTGACTCAGAAATATCAATGACACGCGCCTCATTATTTTTAGTATTGAAAGAAAAAGATACAGGAACATCCATTTTAAAGCGTTCACTCGCTCGTCTTGTTGGACGATCTAATACAAAAAGAAGTGCCATGAGGAGTGCATATCCATTCACACTTAACCAAAATAAGTTAATAATATACGCTGTATCGTGGTTAAATATCAGTTCAAGAATTGATGTTGTGATTCCCATCACGGTGAAGAAAAATAAAATAGCGTGTGGGATTGCAAGTTGGAGCTGATACTTCAACCCTTTTTTCGTTTGTCGTTTTTTTGCAGTCACTTCAAACTTTTTCATTTTAATTCCTAATGTTTCAAGGAAAACAGCTGAAATTAAGGTCGGCATTAAAATCGTGTCATAAATATTGGTCCACTTCATCGTTCGCCGTTTCCCTGAAAACTTTTTAAACGTCAACATATTAAAAATATACATGGGCAACCAAAAAATAATAACTTCAAGAATTGTTGCATCAACAACTTTTACTCCAAACACCGTAAATAAAATGGGAGCTAATAAATAGATCAGGCGTTTAAACGGTGCATACCAGTAAAGTAGTGAATCAAAATAATTCAGGCGCTGGGCCGCGCTCAGTCCCTTTAAAAATAGAGGGTTCACTCGTCGAAAGGTTTGAATACATCCACGTGCCCAGCGATTACGTTGCTTAATAATAGCTTCTAAATCATACGGAGCAAGACCAGTCGCTAGAACTTCATTAATCGCATAACTTTGATAACCTTTCGCTTGGATTCTAATTCCCGTTGCAATATCTTCCGTAATAATCCCTGTCACAAATCCCTCAACATCTTCTAATGCTTGTCGTGTAATAACCGTATTAGAACCACTATAGATAACTGAATTCGAGGCATTTTTCGCTAATTGCACTTCACGATGAAAATAATCCTGTTCATTTGGAATCACTTCTTCCGAAAATAAACGATGCTGAAAAATATCGGCATTATAAAAAGCTTGAGGAACTTGTAAAAAACCTAAACGTTTGGTTAAGTCATGTTCTTCAATCCCCTCTTGCCGTTCTTGCGCTCGAATCGCTTCGTTCCCAATAAAATAAGGTAAGGCTTCCATTAAAAATTGATGCATGGGAATCATATCTGCATCAAAAGTAACAATGTACGGCGATGTTGTTTGCGCAAGTGCATTATTTATATTTCCAGCCTTTGCATGCTCGTTATCATCTCTCGTAATGTATCCAACTGACGCTTCTTTACAAAGTCGTCTGACCTCTTCACGATGACCATCATCTAACACGTAAATATGCACCTTTTGGGGATCAGGATAATCCATATTCTTGCATCCAATCACCGTCTTATAAATAATTTCCCACGGTTCATTATAGGTTGCAATAAAAACATCAACATCTGGATATTCCGTTAATGGATCTAACTTTGGCTTTTCTGGTACGACCAGTCGCGTAATCCCAATAAAGTGAATTAAAAAATCAATGATTCCTAGACATTCAGCAACTAATAACACAATCCCAACAATAAATGCTAATAATCCATACCTCATTGGTAAGGTGAAAAATACTCGCCAAATCACATAAAGCCCAGTCAATAATAAGTAAACGATTAGCCACTTCCGCTCACTTTGAATTTTATTCCATTTCAAAACCTATCTCCCCCTCATAGGACTCTATTTCTTCTAATAATATTATGCCACCAATCGAAGATTATGTAAACATTAGAATCAATGACAGATATACCCATATTTTTTGTTCCTGAATTATATAATTAAGGGTTCTATAATATTTGGTGTGGGTGATGCCCACGCCTCCTTTATTGGAATTAAAAAATAAGTACAAAAAAAAGAGACATAACGTCCCAAATTCTATACAATGTAATCGACCAAAAAAACACGAAAGGATTGGGTTTATGTCTCACACTAATTGTATCTCAACTTTACTTGATTTAACAGATAAAAATATTACTTTTTCAAAAAATTGTATCCAAGAAACTCAGATTAAGAATGTTCGTTCTAAACTTATTTTGGGGACTCTTTCTTTTCAACCAACCCTCTGTTCTCACTGTGGTCACGCTTTTGACTCTAATATCATTAAACACGGCTTCAAAACTTCACGTATTAAGCTAGTCAAAATTTCCGGATTTGATGCTTACCTAGACTTAAAAAAACAACGTTATAAATGCCGTCATTGTGACCGAACATTTACCCTAGAAACATCTCTTGTTAACCCTAATTGTTTTATTTCCACTCCCGTAAAACAAGCCATCTTTTTAGAAGCTAGTCATAAGAAATCCGAAACAGATATTGCACGTGAGCTTAACGTTTCTCATTCAACCGTTAACCGCGTCATTCATTCTTCCTATGAAGAACAGCCGCTTCCCTTTAATTCTCTCCCAAAAGTTCTTTGTTTTGACGAGTTTAAGTCGGTTAAATCGGCCGAGGGAGCAATATCCTTCATTTTTTGTTTATTGTATTCTAATAATTAACAGGAATGCAATTGAAAAGTTAACACCCCTTTTGTAAAATTATCCATATCAATTGGTGATATGGAGGAAAGTGAAGTGTTAACCTTGGAAAAAAAAGATTTATTAATTCGCCTATATTTGAAAGGTCTTTCCTACACCGCTATTGCGAAAGAAATAGGAATGACAAGACAAACTGTTAGTAAATATGTTAAAGCGTACGAACTTAACCAACAAGCTTTAGAACGTGCCACATCAACGGCTGAAAAGGAACAGATCATTATTCAGTCTTCTGCTAAACCAAAATATGATGCTAGTAGACGTCAACGCATTAAGTTAACACCTGAGGTTGAGTCCATGATTGATTCCTGTCTTGATGAAAATAAAAAGAAAATCCAACAAGGGAAACGTAAATTAATCATGAAAAATACAGATATTTATGAATGGTTAATTTCTAAACAAGTAGATATTAGCTATCGATCGGTCTGCGTTTACGTTGCGAAACAAATGAACCATTCAAAAGAAGCTTTTATCCGACAAGCCTACGATCCTGGTCAGGTGGCAGAGTTTGATTGGGGAGATGTGACCCTATTTATTGAAGAACTTGGGGCGGAACGGCGATTTAAAATAGGCGTCTTCGACTTGAAATATAGCGATAAACGTTTTGCCTATCTCTATTCGCATGAAAATACGGAAGCTTTTCTTGATATTCATGCACGTTTCTTTGAGGAGATTAAGGGTGTTCCCCACGAAATTGTTTATGATAATGCTCGAGTTCAGGTCAAACATTTAGCCGGTAAAGAAAAACAACCGACAGCGGTTGTTGAAAAATTAACGAACTATTATGGTTATCACGTCCGGTTTACTAATCCGTATAGTGGAAATGAAAAAGGACACGTTGAACGTTCCGTAGAGCTGATTCGACGTAAAGCTTTTAGTTCATCTCACCACTTTAACACCGTGGCAGATGCCGTTACTGCACTTTTAGAGGCGACCGCACGTGAAAATAAGAAAATGAAGCAGCGAACACAAACTTCAGCCGATGCACAATTTCTCACTGAGCAATCGCACTTATTGCCTTATCGGGTTCCCTTAGACACCTATTTAACGGCGGTATATAAAGTGAATAAATATAGCTTTATTCATGTCGATACAAACTTCTATTCCGTTCCAGATTATCTGGTTGGAAAAGACGTGACTGTTCGTAAAAACATTAACCACCTTAAAGTGTACTACGATGGCCGCTTTTTATTTAAAGCCAAACGTCTCATCGGACGTCACCAGTATCACTTAGATATCCATCACTATCTAGCGACATTAAAAAAGAAGCCCGGTGCAGTTGCACATAGCCTGGCTCTCAAACAGGCTACTCCGTGGCTCCAAAAAATATTCCAAAATCATTATAACACAAATCCTAGAGATTTCATTTATTTATTAACCTTAATCAGGGAATATTCACTCGAACGTATTCAATTAGCGATTGAATCCCTTCGGCAACAGAATCTTCCGATTCAAAATGATCAAATCATTCACTTTTTATTAACACGAGAAGCACCACAAAGTTCTTTAACCGCCCCCGAAGATAAACAAGTTGAGGAGGCCTGTTACAACCAATTATCAGAAATTAGCTCAATCTATCAACAAGGAGAATTGTCATGGATCAACTAATAAAAAAACACGCGAAAAATTTACGATTACCCTATATCGCCCAAAATCTTCATCTTCATTTGGAACAATCACGTCTTGAAAACCAAACCTATGAAGAATTTCTCCTCACCTTATTTCAATATGAAGTGGAACTTCGACAACAAAATGGAGTGAATAGCCGAATTAAATCTGCTAAATTTCCTTATCTCAAACACTTAGAAGAGTTAGAGGTAACGGCGCTTCCTGTAGAGGCACAAAAACATTTTAAAACGCTTGAGAGCTTAGAATTTATTAAAAAAAATCAAAATATTATTCTAGCCGGGAATCCGGGAACCGGCAAGAGTCACACCGCTATTGGTCTTGGCATTAAGGCCTGTCAGATGGGGTATCATGTTTATTTCGCCCATGTCCCAACACTCATCATTGAATTAAAGGAAGCCAAAAATGAACGTGTCCTCCAACGTCTAAAAAGAAAATTTGATAAATACCAACTGATTATTTTAGATGAATTAGGATATATCTCCTTCGACAAAGAAGGGGCTGAACTCCTCTTTAATTTTATTTCAACCCGGTGTGAAAAGGCATCAACCTTATTTACCACTAACTTACCTTTTTCACGATGGGATGAAATCTTCCATGACCCTGTTATTACAGCGGCTATCGTCGATCGTATTACCCATCAATCCTATGTCATTAATATGAATGGAACAAGTTATCGACTCCAGCAATCAAAAAAATTCCTTGAAATCGAACAATAGTTACTGTTAAAAATTAAATTGCACAAATGTTAACTTTTCACTTGCAATATACATTTTTCGGATATCGGAGTTTCTATCACTGGGTCACCTGCCATGCGGAGCATGTTTCCTCCACTGGTAGGGTAGTCAAAGGTAAGCACGTAATAATAACACGGATACAAAAATAGCTACCAATCCTGTAAACTAAAAGTACAGAGTTGGTAGCTTTTATCTTATATTGTTACTGACAAATCTCTTGGACTGTTTTCGCCCATGGCAAAAAGTCCACCAATACGCCTGGATTTCGTATGAAGTCCGTATTAGGTAGTTTTTGAAAAAGATAAGTGAGATATTTGGATGGATTTAGACTGTTTGCCTTGGCTGTCTCCAGGATTGTGTATGCCATCGCATTAGCAGTCGCACCCTTCATACTGGTTGAAAAAAGGTAGTTTTTACGACCAATCGCGATGGGGCGAATCGCTTGTTCAGCTAGATTATTCGAGGCTTCAAGATTTCCATCATCTAAAAAGCGCAAAAGCTCTACCTTTTGATTGAGGGCATACATCACCGCTGTTTGAAGTTTTCCTTTCATCACATAGAAGGATTCGAGCCACTTGAAAAATTCTTCGATGACTGGTTTGATGATCAGTTGGCGCTGTTTTTGACGTTGCTCAGGAGATAAATCTTTAATCGTCTTTTCAAAACGAAAGATTTGATCGCAGTATTCGACTGCCTTTTTTGCCTTACCGTTATTTCCAGGTATCTCAAAAAACTTTCTTCTGACATGAGCCCAACATCCAACTAATTTCACGTTGGGAATATTTTTATAGCCGGAGTACCCATCACAGTGAAGATAACCTTTAAATCCTTCTAAGATAGTGGTTGCCACCGCGCGTTCACGTGTTAGATCAGCGTGGTAATAAGCTACAGGATGTTGGGCATTTTTGATGGTTCTAAATAACCAAATCCTTGATTGAGAGGTGGCAGGTTTTCCATCCGCTCGATTTAAAATTTGATACGGTGTTTCATCTGCGTGTAAAACGGTCTGTTGAACTAGTTCATCTCTCAATCGCTCATAAATCGGAAGTAACCAATCATAAGAGGTAGTGATTATCCAATTTGAGAGCGTCTTATCACTCACACTTAATCCATAGCGTGCCCATTCTGATACTTGTCGATAACAAGGAATACTTAAGACGTATTTTTGATGAAAAACTTCAGCTAACATACTCGCTCCGGCAAAGCTTCTTTGAATCGGAGCTTTTGGAGTTTCGGCACAACGAATCGGTTTAGCTTCGATCGATGCATCATGACAATCACATGCATACGCGTAGCTAATGTATCGCTTTTTATATAATCGGGCTGGAACGAAACAAACTTCGTCACGAATGATCTTTTTTCCTATCTGTTTCATTTCGTTTCCACAATTTGTACATAAGCAGTCTTCTCCATGTAATTGACAATGGATTTCCTCAATTGGTAAGTCCTTGATTAATTCTGCCTTCCTTCCCTTTTGTTTTTTACGTCGATAGGTTATTTCTTCGACGGTTTGGTCTTCAGTTGTCTCTGTCTCTTCAAAAAATTATCTGGATTAAATAATGAAATTTGGCCGTCGGCTACTTTAGTCTTTTCACTCGAAGATCCAAATAGCTTTTTATTTAGGTACTGAATTTGTTCAGTTAGTTGGCGAACTTGTTCCAGAAGTGCCTTATTTTGTTCCATTAATTGTTGTTCAAGTTCTGTCATCAAATTCACCTGCTTTCAAAAAGGTTTCGTGTTAAGATTAGTATACCTAATCTTACAACTTATGAAAATAGAAATAAGAGATTTTTGTCGAAAATCCCTTATTTCTATTAGTATAAACATCCTGTTTTAGCAGGTTTAATGGCTTTGGGTTGTTGAATGGATAACCCCTCTAATAACCAACGGAGTTCTTGGGCCGTTAATTTCTTAACTTCATCTTGATCTTTAGGCCATTGTAAATTTCCATTTTCAATTCGTTTGTACAATAACATAAATCCCTCACGATCCCAGTACAAAGCTTTATATCGATCCTTTTTTCTTCCACAAAACAAGAAGATAGCATCATTAAATAAATCTAAGTTGTATTTATCCGAGACGACACTAGCTAAACCGTCAATCCCACAACGCATATCAGTATGGCCACAAACGATAAAGATATTTTGAACCGTAGTAAAATCAACGAGCATACTTAGACATCTCCGCTAGAACAGTATGTAAGATATATTTGTTCACACCATTGTAAAACGTGACTTCAGCATCCTTAATTTTAAAGTGACAAACAGGTGTATTTTTATTAGTCTCAGATACTGAATGAGACTTTAAATTAGAGTCACTCAATGCGACTGGAACTATAATAGGATTTTCTTTCATAAAAAATAGACCTCCTTTACTTTGATAGCTACAGTATAGCTCAAAGTTGAAGGTCATAATAGACATGTTTATATTACGTGCTTACAGTCAAAGCAAGAATTTTGATTATCCATAAATACACTTTTGAACAAAAAAAGAAGAGGAATCAAGCCGTCTAAAAGATGGCCTAATTCCTCCCGATTATATGTATAGATTTTATTTACCCACACGATTTGACAAAGAGCCCTTATTCGAACACCTACCAAATGTTGAGTTTTTAATGAAACCAAAGCTCTTGGAGGACTTTTTACCATGGGCAAAAAATGTTCAATAATATTGTAAAGGAGTCTAAAAGGAAAGAAGACCTCATCTGTCCTTCAAATATACAGCTGAGGTCTTCTTTTTTCTATACGTGTTATTATTACCCGCTTACACTACAAAAATCATCTTTTAAATTGGGTTCAGATTATATTTTTTATTTTTTTGACTTAGTACTAGATTACTATAGACGTGAACAATTTTTTTCTAATCTTTCATTAACGTAATAAACGCTTCAGGACATAACGGCTTAGAAAAATAATAGCCCTGAAACATTTCGCATCCGATTTCAACCAAGGTATTAAGTTGACTTTCTGTCTCAACCCCCTCGATAATTACCTTCATATTTAATAAATCGGCTATCTTATTAATATGACTAATAATCATATAATTCCTTTCATCCGAACTTGATAAAAATATCTTGTCTAACTTGACAATATCAATCGGATATTTTTGAAGGTAACTGAATGAGGAATACCCTGTTCCAAAATCATCTAAGAGAATTTTACATCCTTTTTTACGTAAATTCTCAAGATTTTGTGTCAGTGCTTCGCTTTTTTCAAGAAGAACAGATTCTGTCAATTCAAACGATAACTGTTCAAAGTTAATTTCATATTTTTCAACTAGTGCTTCGACACAGCTAAAGAAATCAACCTCTAATAACTGAAGAGGGGAAACATTAATACTGATTTCAATAGGGATTTGATAATCGCTAATAAAACGACAAACCTCTTCGATAATCCAACATCCAATTGAGATAATTTCGCGTGTTTCTTCGGCGTATGGAATAAACTCTTGTGGAGAAACATTACCAAGTTTTTCACTTTCCCATCGTAGTAATGCCTCTGCTTTCACGACCTGTTGATGCTCGTCTATAATAGGTTGATAAACAATCCTAAATTCATCTTTTAAAAGGGCTGTGCGTAGTTCATTCTTTAAATTTTCAACATCAATTAAATCCTGGGAGACCTCATCATTGAAGAAGATTATTTTATCTCGTAATCCAGCAATTTTATTTTTATACATCATTAAATCACTTTTTTGAATCAATTCCGAAACCTCTACTCCATCTCTTGGAAACACGGCTGCACCAATCGAAAATTCGATAAATACTTTTACATCAGGCATTAACTCTACTGGTAATTGAAAGAGGGGAACAATTTTATTACGGTAATAAAATTCAAATTCCGCATCGTTTGTATAATTCTTATAAATAATCACAAACTCATCACCAGAATATCGCGTGACAATCCCACGCTTGCCTAAAGCTCGTTGGGTAATATGACTAAATCGAGTAAGGAGACGATCCCCAACAGTATGACCAAAGATATCATTAACCATTTTAAATTTATTCATATCCACAAAAATAAGAGCAAACGGCTCATTTTGTTTAATTAACTCCTCACATATTAAATGTAATTTTTTACGATTAGGTAACCCTGTAAGCGGATCGTAATAAATCATTGATTCGACTTTATCATCAAACGTCTTGTCCAAAACATCTGCAATTAATTCTAATTGGGCAAACTCATTTTTCTCACCTAACAAATCGTCATTTTGATTTAATTGGACGAGAATTTTCCTCAATTTTTTTATCGACTTAAAGGCAGGATCAAAGGCAAGATAAATAGCAGTAATCATACAGAATGCCCCAAAAATTCCGACGGAAACAATGACAATCCGCATATCTTTTGTATTGGTCATAATCGGCTCATTTTGTTTCATACTTTCCTTTTCAAAAGAAAACATCATCTGATATCCGGGGAATATTTCACTTAATTCCTTTGTATAATAACCGTATTGTTTACTTTTAATGTCAACGAAGTCACTGCCTTCTTGATCCGGAATAAGTGTCGTTTTAAGTTTACCTTGATAAAAGGTGGAATCCACATAAGACAACAATACATCGACATGAATATCTAAAACAACTGCCCCTAACAAGTCCCCCTGAGTCTCACTACGAATAAAGGAAACAATGGAAATCGTCTGTTTGTCCGTCACAAAATCTTGATAGACATCGGTGACAAAAACTTTAGAACCTAGCTCTAGATAGTCCCCTTTAAACCATTCGCGTTGGGAGACGTCAAAGTCACTATACAATGAGTCATTAGAAAATAAATAGTGTCCTGGAATACTCACAATACTAATGGGATTTTCAATAAACGGGATAGCCTCTAGTAGTTGATTAAATAAATTCAATGACCAACCAATAACTTCCTTATCCGTTTGATCCAGTTGATTAATATTCCGGTTATTTTCTAAACGACTAATGACCTTATCATCTACCGCTATTTGTTCAACGGTGTTTTTTAATGTCGTAAAATCTTTAGTTAACTGTTGACTGACTTGGTTATAGTGAACATCTGCGGATAGCTCAATCACGTTATCTAATATACGATTCACCAATACATTTGCTGACAAAACAAACATCGCCGTGAACAAAAAAGAAATTAAGACAAGCTTATAATTAATTTTATTAATAAAATTCATTGTGCTGGCTTGGCCTCCCCTCAACTAGCCATAGTTAATTCAAACCTCTTATTATATAGAAGCGGTGACAAACCTTTCACTCTTGGAAATTTTCAAAGCCACTCTCTCAATTAGACCCTTATATTTGTCAATAAAAGCTACAACGCTCTCTCCCAAAAGGTGAAACATTTTTTACTTCGTATATCTAATTAAAATTATATCATATATTTACTCTGCTATTATATGGTTTTTTCTCACACTCGACGTTATCTATCTATTAACAGAAACGGTTTCGCATTATAGCGTTATAGCCTTCCCCTCTCCACTAAGACATATCGTAAGCGTGTAATATAAACATGTCTATTTTGGCCTCCAACTTTGAGCTATACTTTAGCTATCAAAGAAAAGGAGGCTATTTTTATGAAGGAAAGTCCATTAATTGTTCCGATTCAACTTGAATCAGATGCGCCTAAAAAAGTCACCCCTATCTGTTGTATTCAAACCAACAGGAGTGAAATCACGTTCTATCCTGGGGTTGATCATGATGTTTTAAAGACAGTACTAACGGAGATGATGAAAAATGTTAGTTGATTTCACTCACGTTAAAAATATTTTTGTCGTTTGTGGTCGGACAGATATGCGTTGCGGGATTGATAGTCTCGCCGGAATTATTACAGATAAATATAATTTAGATTTATTTGATGACGCCTTATTTCTTTTCTGTGGTCTAAAAAAAGACCGCTTTAAGGCCCTTTACTGGGACACGGATGGCTTTATCCTCTTATATAAAAGGATAGAGAACGGGAGCCTTCAGTGGCCACGAAACCAAGAAGAAGTCAAAAAGTTAACGAGTCAGGAGCTTCGTTGGTTACTTGAAGGACTCTCTATCCAACAACCCAAAGCTATTAAACCCGCCCATAAAGGATGTATTAATTAAAATTGGTAATAAAACCTGTATTTTCTATTAAAAGTTGGGCATATTAAAACTAACAGATATCATTTAGAAAAGAGGTGGGCCAGTTGAGCACGTTTGAATCAAAACTAATCGAAGAAAATCAGAAACTATTAAAGAAACTGGATCAACAAACTCAACTATTGACCTCTTATGATCAGAAAATTTTTGAACAGGATCAAACCATCCAACAATTGACTGAACAGGTTGAGTTTCTTTCAAAAAAGCTTTTTGGATCCTCAAGCGAGAAAACTAAGGTTGATCCAGGTCAGCTTACCCTTTTTGGGGATCCTGTATTAGAAGAACCTCTGACAAAGGATGAACCGACAGAGGAAATCACGTATCGACGTCGTAAGACATCCGGTCGTAAAGCCGAATTAACTAAAGATTTACCTATTGAAGAAGTTCATTGTGAGCTCCACGGAGAGGATTGTACGTGTGACCATTGTGGTCAAGCCATGAAACCAATGGGGAAAAAAGTTGTTCGAGAAGAAGTCTGTTTTATTCCTGCACGATTATATAAGAAAGTTTATATTTCACATACCTACGAATGTGATTGTCATGATCCTAATTTTGAGGCTAAGCCTATTCGTTGTGCTGAGGTACCTAAGGGACCGATTCAAAGGAGCTTAGCTGGACCTAGTGTTCTAGCCTGGATGATTCATCAAAAGTATGAATTAAGCCTCCCCCTTTATCGTCAAGAGAAAGAATGGAAGACGTATGGTTTAGAATTAAGTCGACGCACCATGGCGAACTGGATGATCAAAGTCGCTAATGATTGGTTACGCCCAATTTATGATTCTTTCGCTAAGCTCATCGTAAAGGAAGAAGTTCTTCATGCCGATGAAACGTACTATCAAGTACTAAATCGAATGGATGGACGTAACGCAACCTCTCAAGCACGAATCTGGTTAATTCAAACAGGTAAAGAATGCGAAACACCTGTCGTTTATTATCACGCAGATTTAACTCGTGCAAGAGTCGTCGCGGAGCAATTACTCCATGGATTTAAAGGTTACCTGCATTGTGATGGATATTCCGGATATAAGAACTTAGCGAATATTGAATTAGTGGGATGTTGGGCGCATGCCCGTCGCAAGTTCAAGGATGTGCCAGGGAAGAATGGAAAAGCTAAACAAGCCATTGACTATTGTAACCAAATTTTTAAGATTGAACGAGTCCTTCAAGGGTTATCCCCTGAGGAACGTTATGAGCAACGTCAGTTACAGGTCAAGCCAGTGATTGAGGCTTTTTATGACTTTCTAGGGAGCTTCATTCCAATGAAAGGTAAGTTACAAACTGCGGTTCACTATGTTTTAAATCAAAAGAAAGAACTGATGGCATTTTTGAAAGATGGGCGATTAGAAGCATCGAATAATCGTGCCGAACGTGCCATCAAAACCGTGGTTATTGGACGAAAAAATTACTTATTTTCAACAAGCTTATCAGGGGCTGAAGCCAATGCGATTATTTATAGCATCATCGAAACAGCTAAGGAACATGGCTTAAATGTCTATAAGTATTTAACTTATTTATTCGAACACCTACCAAATGTTGAGTTTTTAATGAAACCAAAGCTCTTGGAGGACTTTTTACCATGGGCAAAAAATGTTCAAGAATATTGTAAAGGAATCTAAAAGAAAAGAAGACCTCATCTGTCCTTCAAGTATACAGGTGAGGTCTTCTTTTTTCTATACGTCTTATTATTACCCGCTTACGACATATCTAGAATTATCTCGAGAAAACTGACATTCACCTTTTATGAGATATCTTTCTACCACATAGGGAACATCGTAATAGAAGATAGTTTTTATACTGAAATAACTACAACAATTTTAATTTTAGTTGCTCATCGAAAATACAATTAACACTTAATAGATAGTTACTTCGTGTAATCACCAGCATTGAGTATCAATTACTTGTTAATAACATTCATTAATAAGATATCTGTCTCAAATACATTATTTTCATAATTCGTTAAAATATATCCATCATATTTCTTAACGATTTTATGTATTTGCTTCATTCCTAGTCCATGATCCCCTTTAATTTTACTAGTTAAATAATTGCCATGAATATCAGTCTTAACATCATTTGAACAATTTTTCATCTTAATTGCTAAATTTTTTTTGATAATAGTTAAATCTAATTCAATAAAAAGGTTTTCCCCTGTATACCGATTACATGCCTCAATCGAATTATCTAAAAGATTAGAAAAAAGTGTACACAAATCAAATGTAATTATCGATAAATTTGATAAATCATCAATTTTTATTTTAATGGCTATCCCCTGCTCCTGGGCCATCAATCTTTTAGAATTCAAAATATAATCCATTGCCTGATTTCCTGTTTGTATATAAAAAAAAGTTCCATTAATGTGTTGAAACTCTGCCTTCATTTGCATTAAGTATTCTCTGGCCTCTTCATAAAATTGCTCTTCCATAAAAAATGATAATAATTGTAAATGGTTTGCCAAATCATGACGATATTTACGAACTTCTAAATTTGCCGCCTCGACATCCTCATCATACTTAGATTTCAAGTCCATGTTTTTATATGCCATTTCCACATAAATTAATCGATTAATATGGTGTAATAGTAACCCCTCAACTAAAACATAAATCGTATATGTGAGTAAAAAAATGAAACAAACTAATAATGAGATACGACGATCAGATGCATAGATTAATTCGTCGAATATAAATAACCAAAATAGATTTATTGCCGTTAATATCACAATCATACGTTTTTCTAAATACACTAATTTAGGAAACCACTTTGTAATTTCATATAAAACAACCCACTGCATCCCTAAAAAAAGGGACATTATAGGGAAAATAGGATATTCAGTCGCCGTCTCTAAGTGAAACATTTTATAAAATAGCAATTGACAAAATAAATAAATTCCACTCGTCGCATTTTGAATGACCGTCATCCAATATATTTTTTCTAGAATTCTACCTTTTCTGTAAAGAATGATATAGATTAAGCAGATTAAAAAAGCACTCATAGTCCCCTTAGAAAAGAAAAAAATATCCAAAATGACAAAAACACTACTTATTAACCCTATTTTTAAAAAGAGGGTCAAGCTATTTTTATTATTTAAGGGATTATATTCTTGCCGTTCAAAATTTTTGATTAAAAAAAAGGTGAGGATTCCATTACTAATTATGTAAAATAAGATTTTCAAATCAAACAACACCTCTTTTCCATTTTAACGATTATTTTTAAAATAAGTAATAAAGGATTCATACACTTCCTTAAGACGACTTTTACTGACTGGAATTCGCACCCCATTGTCTAAGACAATTTCATTTTTATTAATTACATCGATACATTTTAAATTAACAATATACGATCGATGACATCGACAAAACTGTGGATTTGGTAACTCGCTCTCAACTTGACTTATTTTCTCCTTAAAAGTCAAAACGTCATCAACCGTATGAATATCAATATAGTGATCAAAAGAAATGAAGTAATAAATATCATCATAGTTAACTTTTATTAACTCCTTCCCCCTTTTAACTAAATAATACAAGGCTTCTTTCCGTGAATATTTTTCATACCATCTATTAAGCGTCTCCACAACATTTTTCTTACTGATAGGTTTCATTAAATAATCTAACGCCTGAACCTTATATCCTTCAAAAACATAAGAATCTCCACCAGTAATAAAAATTATCGCGACATCCTCATCTTTTTGACGAATATATTTAGCACACTCGATACCTGACATTTTTTTCATCAAAATATCTAAAAAAATAATATCATAGTGTTTTATCCCATTCCAATGAAACAAAAAACTTTCTGCATTTTGATATGATGAAATCTCTACCTTTACTCCTTTTAGTGACGCCCAGTATTCTATATAAGTTTGATTAATGTGTAATTGGTCGATGTTATCTTCACAAATAGCAATACGGATAGGTATGTTCATGATTCCAACTCCTTACATAATAAATTTACCTAATTCACTTTAAGAATCCTTATCTCTAACTCGAGGTTATACTCCTAATAATTCACAGTAAAGTTTAAAAGAATCCTAGAAAATGACATTCACCTATCCTCCCATCACCTAGACGGGTACCATTCTCAAAATAATAAAAAGGTTGGCTTTTAGAAGATTATTAACTCTGATTCTTTACTCTATAAAAAACTGTAACTCTTCCATCAAATGATTATGCATAAAGTCGATACTGATCCCACTTACTATCCTAATTCCTGTATATCTATACACATCACGATAATATTTAGTCTAAATGGTCTTCAGCATTAAACACATTGAATTAGAAAATACATATAATTTTAAAATTGTTGATTACTCCTCTATTCAGATATAGATATCAAATTTTTATTTACTTCACATTCTTTTAAAACGAGTCCCCCTGAAATCACACTCGAAAATTTACCTATTTAATCCCCTATAAATTACTTCCCATTTTATCAATTAAAATATTATTCATGTTATTATGATATCCTATTTTGTAAAAAAAATACAGATATTTTACCAAAAATATCTTATCTTTTTAACCTTCATCCCAGATGCTATTATTTTAATTTTATCTCATTACTGAAGACATAATACCTTCCTCATCTATCTCTCACCTGCCTATGATCCAGTCCCTCTTTTTATTTTATCATAAGGCACGCTCACCTAGATATTGACATGCACTTTCAAAGGGACAATCAGGGCAAATAACCTGAATTCGTCTAAATGTTGACACTATATTTGTAAATTACGGATTTATTAGGGAGACGATTAGTAACGATATAAAAAGAAAAGCTATCAATTCCGTAGTTTCAGCTTACAGAATTGGTAGCTTTATATGCCTCTATATTATTACATGCTTACTAATCTCATTCCTTTGTATCATATGGCTAATATATATTAATTAATCACAAGTTAGAATAAACTTATGATTAATTTTCCCTAAAAAATTATTCATTGAAAATTGGGCTTCAATGCCTACGATGTTCGTATCTTATCTCTTAAAATTATCTTGGAATAGAACTAAACAAATTCGACGAAAACGTGCACACACATAGATATATTTTATTTCAAAATAAAGATGGTAAATTTCCTTTTGGTGCGACATCATTATCGACATCAAGACCTTCTATTTCAATGAACTTTTCGGTTTCATCAATGGTTACTGTACTTCTATACTTATGACTCCCTTTAGGCATCTCAACATGATATAAAATGAGGAGTTGATCATTGGCCTCTACTTTATTATATAAGTTTAAGCGAACATGCGTGTATGTGGAAAAAGAAGCAATATATTGTTTCACCGACTCAATCGGCTCCAAATTTATTTGTCCAGTATCATCTCGCTGGATACGATAGGTACGTATTGACTCTTCACTTACTGGTAATCTTGAGTCAATAGAAAAGGAATAATCTTGATAATATGGCTGATATTCGAAAAGAGCTGCTATATAAACCATTGAACCTTCAATAAAACGTTTAGGTGCGTTCATTTCATGAGAAATAATTTCGATCTTATCACCATGAACTCCACCGTACAATCCATAATCTAATTTAACTTCCGGTTTTATTACCGTAAAATTCGGCGATAAAATCGTTTTTTCAGCTTCGGATCCATCTCGTTGCTCATAGTGAATGATTGATTGATTTTTAAATGTGATTTGCTCATCAACCTGCGCATTCGTCACCCTTACTTTAAAGAATACCTCAACAGGTTGAGCACGATATTCACATCCTGTAGAATCCAACTGATACTCAATTTCCAATGGTAAGGTTTCATATCTTGTATCCCCCACGTTCTGTAGGCCCTCAATAGCTTCAAATTTATTTCCTAAATCAAAAACTAATGTTGGACTCACGGTGAATGATGAGACTGGTTCAGTTAACATTTGATTTACCTGCTCTATCGTTTCCTTGAATTCGGGCTCACTCGATATCGAAAATACCGTAACCCATTCATTATCTGATAAGGACACTAATGATTCGTTCTTCTTCTGAGATAGGTCAAGAATAATTAACTTACAATTTTGATGTTTCAAACGTTCTATCATCTCAGAGTCCAACTCAAATGAATGATTAGACACCATGACAATTGCCTTAGAATCCGTTTCAGTTGAAAGAGAGATTAGACGAGTTGCAGCATCTAATGACTGTTCTATATCCCACTCATTCTTTGACTTTTTAATTGATAACTGTCTTAATTCGTTCATTAATGAAGACTTTTCTGCTTCATTCGCCAATGAATAAATTGGGGGTGCTATATCTGTTAAACGTTTAATCTGTTGTAATTTAGGACTCATCACGCCAACTTTCATTGGTGATTGAATACTTTCTAACATCTTTTCCATCCCTACAACTACCGAATTCAAGTCCATCTTCGATAATGAGTTAGTTGGATCGACTAAAAATAATGTTTCTGTAAAAGTGGGAATTAAGCCTTCACCCGATTGTACTGGTTGAGGATTAATTTGATAACCTATATTCACAAGTTCATTATTATGAACCGTTGTATCTAGACCTGTTGTTAACTCCACCTCTAAATTTGGACTATAAACCTTCTCAATTGAAATATGCTTCACAGGATGATTATAACTTAATTCAACCATTCGGTTTTCATTTTTAATCATCCACCCTTCAGGTAATGAAGATTCATCAACAACTAAAATATACTGTCCCGACGGGATATTTTCAAATAATATCTGCTGACTTTCTATTTGACTTATTTCGTAAAATTCTAATCTATTTGACAACGGGATTTCAATCGTCTGATTTAAGATCTCTGCCCGTTCGTTCCCGTGTAAAGCTGAATCTACTTTAACTAAATATAATTTCACTTGTTGAAGCAAATCTGCATCTAACCCTTCTTCTAATATAACTTTCACTTGTCCTTTTTTAACTTCAAAATTTGGCGTATAGACAGATTGAGTTCGATACCGTTCTGTCAAAGTCCCCACTAGTTGATAGCTTTTTGGGGCACTGTCTAAAATACTATCAATTTTTATTTGAAATGTGTATGAAGGATTCTCTGAACTCAATATAGCTTTTGAAGGACCGATGAGATGAAATTCTTTAGGCATTTGCATTAATGATAGATTAAATGGAACTTCTTCCTCATAATTTCCTTTTAAGGTAATCGTTGCTTCGATGGAATCCCCAACTAAATATCCTGACTGGGATACCATAAAATCGACCTCTTCTTCTACAGTGGGTTTCGAATTCGTTTTTGAATTTTCCAATATAAAATCACGATTACTAAAATACTCTTTAGACTGGGATAAGGGAAGTTTTGAGTTTAAATCATATATAGAATCGGAAGATAATTTTGCATAGGTATTCATGTTAGGGATTAGGAAGCATCCTAAAAGAAGTCCGACATTAAAGATTGATATTCTACGTTTTTTTCTCATCCCATTCAACTCCTCAATTTTTAAAATTTCTAAAAACAATATAGTTATCTAATTGATATTCCAATGTGTCCATTCCCCTCTTTTTTTCTAAAGAAACGTTCAACTCAATATAGTTAGAAGTTTTTAAGTCTTGACTGGATGATGGAATTACTTGTATTTTTTGAATTAACGAAGAAACGGTTTGTGTCTGAATCAGTTCCTGTTTCCCCTCATTATTTATCTCATATAGTTTATAAATTAATTTTCCGTCCTCTACTAAGTATTGATGAAAGAAAACCTCATTTTTAAAAACAATTGATTTAAGAAAATTCCCTTCATTATCAAATTCGACGTCCACCACGCCTTCGGATTCTAATATGCAATTAAAAAGGTGAGCCTGAATATTTTGGGCATGCAATTGTAATTCTGATAACGTATCTATTCTATCTAAAATTTTATTATTATTAATTGAAAGAACCGTAATAACACTTCCTACCATTAACATAATAGACATTGAAATAATAATCTCAATTATGGTAATTCCCTTCTTTTTTATCTTTTTTTTCATACTTTATCACCGTTATTTTACTAATCGCCAGTTATTAACAGCTATATAATCTTCGACATAGTAGTTTGTGTTCATTTTGTCTAATGTCGCACCATCTACAACCTCAACCTCTGTTTGATTAAGGATTTCAGTATTCCTATTAAAAAGGTTTTTGAAAGAGTCGTAATTTAAGGCAATAATTTGTTGAGTGACTTTCTTATCATAGACTAATTGAATCCCATCCTGATCAGAATTATCAGCTTCCATTATTAAATCTCCACCTGCAATGACATTACCTATTAAATAAACATTTCCTACAAAATGTACATCGCCTGCCGTCACAATAAACGCTTTATTAACATCCGAAATTCGTTTTACTACATTATTCTTTTGACGGTCAACATAAATAATATCATTCGTTCCAAATTCATTTTTTTCAACCTTAATCACAATATTTTCGTCGGCATTTGCAATTACTTCTCCATAATAATTTCGAAACTCTAGATTGGGATGACTGCGAAGATAATCAAAATTAATTTGTGCCTCACCGTTTTTACCGCTTGTAATACTTTTTAACACCAGCCCTTTCTCGTAATTACTTACCTCTGCCTTCATTCCCATATTGTAGACTTGTCTTGCATACTCCTGACGTTTATCCATTAAAAAATTAATCTCATCTTCTGAAAAGGTAGCCTGTCCTTTTCCAACAGGTTGTTGTTCGCTAACCCATGCTCCTATGGTATGAACATCTTGAGGATTTAAAGAGACGCCACCTGTGCTAAGCGTTAGTGCCCCATCCTGAGCTGACTTAACAAAGTATTCTGCTTTTGCTTGAATGGATGAATCATTTTCAATAGATTCAACAAGGAGCATTGGATCATAATATTTCAACTGAACTTTTCCCTCATAACCAGGTAAAATACGATTATAAACTAAGTAATTGCCTCGAACTGCAACAGATTCACCGGTTTGATAGGGATCTTTCGTGTCAATATAGGCAACACCTGACAAATAAGTAGAATCCTTAACCGTAACTTTTGCTCCCTCACTATTGATAATTAAACTACTAGATTCCCTGAATGGTGTTCCGTCTGCCTTCAGTTCATTTTTATCATTTAGCCCATACAGATTACTCATCCAAACTTTAGTTGTTATTTTTTTATCTAATGCCGCTTGCGGATTAACCACTAAATCATTATCTAATAACAAACTTTCTTGAACTATTAATTCGGCGTGTGTTGGAAGAGCTGTTTCGTTCGTAAACTCTCCAATATAAAGATTTCTCGCGAAGATATTCCCATCAATTTCAACGTTTGATTGGTTATGTAAAGAGACAGTCTCATTCGTCATTAAATCTCCCTCAAGTTTTACAAGAGCGTCTTTAATAATAATCCCATTTTCATACTTTGAATCTAGAGATTGAATAGAAGTTGACGCTTTCTCCTTTCCTTTAATCCGAATATTTCCCTTAATATCTATACTTCCTTTGAAATCCGCATTTCCGTCAATATTAACAACGCTATCTGTAAATACTGGATAATTAGGAATCGTCTTCGTAACTAATTGTTGTTGAAGAGCCCCTTGGTAATGAGGCACTTTCATGGTATATTGAACACTAACTTGACGTTCACTGACCTCTTTCGTCATACTATGTTTCATAAATGTCGAAATAAACAAAAACTTAAATGTCAAATTATCAGGATCTCTGTCTTGTACGACCTCAATCTCGATTTCTCCCTCTGGCTTAAAATCAATCGATTGAAATCGGGTTTGTGATTGCCCCTGAGAATTAGGATTAAAAACAGGATAAGTTAAGTTATTGATAGAGTCTTGTAAAATCCCTTGCGAATTCTCACTTTCTTTTGTTTCAAACACTTTAATAAAGGTGGATTGAAATAGTTCGTTCATCTCTTCTTGCGACTTTTCTAAATCCATGTTTGAATCAAACTTTGTTTCAACCTCATGATTGGCTCTATCAACCGCATAATCAAAAACCTTCACTAAAATATTGTATGCCGTCTCAAGACCCGATTCGGCTCCATATAAACTAGCAACATTTTCACTATTCCGATTTGACATCTTGAAATCATTTAAGACAACTGAAAGAAAAACCATTCCAACTGTAAGAATAGTCATCATAAGTACTAAAACGGTGATCATCGTTGCCCCTTTTTTCTTTTTCATCAAAACTACCTCCCTTCCTTAATTTTATTTAACTTCTTTTATTTTTAAAGGAAGAACACTTTTACTTTCATACAAAGCTCCCTTGGAATTAATTTGCTTAATTTGGACAACCACCTCATAAAGATCACTTACATTTTCCATCAATGAATCCTGAGGTAATTCAGATAAATAACTAACCGAGGTATCTAAAGAATTTACAGAATTATTTTCATAATCAAATTTAAGATTAGAACTATCCTGAGCCTGGTCTAGTTGAACATAAATATTAATATTGTAACGAGATTCATTCACTACAGGAATTTCAAATTTACGACCTAATTCTCCTTTTACTCTTATTGTCACCAAAGCTTCATTTTTCATTGTATCCTCTTGATAATCAAGCACAAATTTATCCTTCACGCATTTTTTTGTTGTTTTATCTTTTGTTAACTGACATAATTGGACTTCTTGTGCCCCTGTCGATTTATCTCCAACTCGTAAAACAAATGTTGGACTCATTAACTCCCCATTAATTAATAAATGAGATGAACTACCTTGCAATCCCTCAAGGATAAAGTTTGGTTGTTTCATTAATTGATTCATACTGGGATTATTAGAATAACGATTATTATCTATCACTTTCTTTAATGTTAACATCACTTCCAAGTTATCCTCTGTTTGTGCCGTAGCACTAAAGCTACCATCTGTTCCCTCTAATTTAGAAAAAGAAAGGCTAAGCCCTATTTCCTCCAAACTATTTTCAAGTGTAATAGACTCTTTTCTTCCTAAATATTCAATAATCCGTTGCCCTAGTAAAGTAGCTTGCTGACTCTGAGAGCTATTTTGGCTTATCTTAATATTGGTCGTAATCGTCATAAGAATCGGTAGCGATAAAATAGCAAGTAATGCAACGCTAATGATGACCTCTATTAACGTAAATCCTCCATTTTTTTTATAACGATAAAATTTATTCAAATTACCCACCTACTTAGTTATAACATTTACAGGCGAACCTTTACTCACAACTTTGACACGTGGATTCGTCGAATCATCGCCGCTTACTTCAACTTCTACCGTTAAATCCGTTTGATTATCTACGGTTAATTCGACTCCTGACTTATCTGTTACATCTGGGCGACTTTCACTCATGACTTGGAAATTAATCGTTTTCTGTGTAGGAATAAACTTTTGAGGTTGTGGATCTTTTGGATATTGCCCCTCACTTGTTTCAAGACGATAAAAATAGTCATCTCCCACTTTTGTTAACGTCACCTTCACTTTTTCAACTTCATTTTTATCTACCATTAAATAGGATTCACGCGTCTCATCTAAAGCCTTTCCTACCGTTACTGATGGTAAATCAGAGACTGATGAGCGAACAAGCATCATAAAATCATACGTTTTAACCCCCGCTGATAATAATTTCTCCATCGTTTCACTGTAAGCCCCTGTCGCTATTCCTCCCATAAATGGATTCACCTTTCCATAAACATTTTCAATTGTCCACTTTATATATTCTTCATCTTTATTTTCAAGCCGCGGAATCGCGTAACACTCTAGTGTAAAGTTACCTGATACCCCCGTATCTGTCGGGGTGAGTGACAGGTTCGTAATCACAAGATTATGCTCCCAATTTTGAATGTCCTCAATCATATTCTTTACATTTTCATAAGCACCTGTAAATGCAATGGAAATACTCATCACTTCCACCGTTGCTTCACTTGTAGATGGATCCTCTAACTCGGCTTGTCCCATAGAAGATTCCCCCTCTACATTAGTTGATTCATTTAAATCGGGTATCGGTGTTTGATTCTCTGTGATCACGCTCCCATTCAAATTAGGATTTTTAGTAACTCCACTCTCCGTTGTTGAACCCATTAAGGCATCATACTTTTCCGCTAAAGGGTTTAATGAACCACGAGGAACTTCATAAACTCCACCTGTAAAAGGCGTAATCGGTTGGGCATCTATTTCTGAAAAACTAATAGTCGCTTGAATTTGATGATTAGTAAGTAGCTGGTCTAATTCTAAAATAATTTTTTCTTGAATTAGTGTCGGATATAACTGATTGGTTCTTTCAGCAATCGACGTACTCAGCTGTTCAATAGTCTTCAATCTTGTCTGTAGTGTACTAATATTTTCAAGTACTTGTTCATGTCTCATTTCAATAGCCGCTAAATTCTGAGAAAGCTGCTTTACTTTCGAACGATCCTTGAGAAAAATAAACTGATAATAAAGAAAAAGAATAGTGATTCCAATAATAATCATTAATATACCTTTATCCCGCTGGCTAATCTTCATATTGTTGATCCCCCTTTACGGTACATGTCACGCTAATCGTATACGGTGCTTGCTCAGAAATACCTCCAACATAGACATCTACAATGAACGGTAATTGCTTCAAGTTGTGCTGAAATTCTGCTACCGATGGACGAGAATCTGAGGTTGCCTGCATCGTAATTGAACCGTCTGTAATATTCAAACTCCCCAACGAAACCCCACTTGGTAGCGTTGCACTGATTTGATCTAATAAAACTTTTGTGATTAAATCTCGTGATTGAATACCTTTTACTAACGGCGTTAATTGTTCATCATAACTTTTTAATACTTCTAGCATTTGAAATGCAAAATCTGATTCCGCTATTTGATTTGCAATAGGTGGAGCTGCTAAAAGGTCCTCCACTTCTTGAATAGACTGCTTTAAATGCAACAATTCAAATTGATTAAACAGAAATGTTCCTGCAATACCCGCACCAATAACTCCTAAATATCCATATCGGAAGATACTCCGTCTTTTTTCAGACTGATTTTTTAATACATACGTACTAAAAAAGTTAATATCACGTTGCATAACTGACCTCCTTGTAAAAAAGTAATCTCACCTTTTTAATCTAACTAAATACCCTCCCATTAACTTTAATTTTTCTCTCTCCTTATTTCAATGAATTAAAACTAAGGGATATTTGCCTCTACTCTATAGGCGACACTTAAATGTGTGCGCTTCATGAAAAGGAAGGGAAACACCACCTACTTCTCCCCACCTTTGTCGTTATAAACGAATGATAGCCCCTATAGCATTCGCATAAAATGGAATATTCTCATCAGGTACTTCTAATGAAACACCTGTTAATTTCTCTAATCGTGTGGTCGGGATACCGATTTTAAGCCCTATATAATCCGCCAGTCCCGGAATAACCGTTGATCCTCCAAAAATATATATATGATCAACGCTATTCCCGACCACTTTATTTTGATAAAAGCGAATGACCCGAACTAACTCATAAATCATTTCATCAACGGCTGCTACAACCGCTCGGGACTCTACATCTTCCCCATATAAGTCTACCTGATCAAAAGATACTGTTGATTTTATAGACAGATTCGACAATTCACTTACTCGATTTTCAATAGCAGTACTTCCCGATTTAATTAAACGTGTAAACTGAATATTTCGCTTATTAAAAATACTTAAATCGATAAATTGACTTCCTATATCTACAAAAGCAAGAGTACCTTCTTCATTTGACACTCCTTTTAGTAAATTAGAGTAATTAGCTAATTTACCGATTGCATTATAGCTTAAATCGAGTGCATACGGCTTTAACTGACACTTTTTCAATAACTCATAATAACTTAAGGCGATTTTTTCTGGGAAAGTAATGACATTCAATTTTAACTTTTTCTCTTCATTTATTACCACTTCATCAAGTACAACATATTGAATTAAATAATCTGACATATTAATCGGTAAAAATTGTTGTATTTCATAACGGATGACCGTGTCCATTTCCTCTTCATCTACTGGCATAACAAACAACTCACGATTAATGATTTGTGTTGAATTTATAATACAAATTGTATCTTTTGCTTTAATTCCATGAGCTTTTAATTGCTCAGTTAACAATGCAATGAGTTTCGTTTCATTGGTAATCATTCCATTCTCAATACATTGCTGATGAGGAATCGTTATACATTTCATGATTTTTAAATGATTTTTTTGATATCTTCCTTCTACAACTTTAATCGATTCTGACCCAAAATCGAGTGAAACTACTAGTTTAGGTAATGCCTCTACCTTTTTTATCTTCTTTTTACGCCATTTAGAAAAATTTTTTTGGTTAAAAATATCTTTAATATCTAATTTCATCAATTCACGAAGATCAAGCTTTTTATCTTCCATTTTTTCACCTCAACTTACCTTATATTTGGAAAAAGTGTAAAGTTTGATCTTTACACTTTTTCTCTCGTATTATGAATTAAATAATTATCATTTCCTATATTGCTCCAAATTTACTTCTTCGTAAAAGGAGATATCCTATTCCGGTTTAGTAGGAGTTGATCCAGGATAAAGTTCATTCCCTTCCTCATCAAAAATCTTTACATTCCCATCTTTATCAATACTAAATTGAAATAATCCTCCCTCTTGTGTTTTTGGAATTGTCGTTAATCCCCACGCACCAACATTTTTCTCTGTTACATCATCTGGAGTCGAATAAGTCGCTAATTCTTGACTTGTCATCCCTTCAGCCACTTTTGCTGTGATAACTGAGTAAATTGTACGCGCATTTGCTAATTCTGTTGTATTATTAGCTTTTTCACGAATGTTTCCGAAAGCAGGAATTGCGATAGCTGCTAAAATGGCAATAATAGCAATAACAATAATTAACTCAATTAAAGTAAATCCACTTTTCTTCTTTTTTAATTTTTTTAACATACTACTACCTCCATGTATTTTTTTATTTTATCTTAACTTAAGACTTTATCAGTCTAAGAAGTTAACAGTTTTATGCTTTACAATTGCGTATACATCTCAAACATTGGAATCATAATCGCCATGACAATAACCCCAATGATAATTCCCATAGCAACAATCATTAATGGTTCAACTAAGGCAGTTGTCATCTGAATTTGAGCCTCTAACTCATCTTCATAAAAATCCGCTGTCTTATGTAAAATATCATCTAAAGATCCTGTTTGTTCACCAATATTAATCATCGACGCTAACATTGATGGAAAGACCCCGCTATCACGAATTGCGTGACTAAATATTTCTCCTTTAATGACCTTTTCCTTCACTTCCGTCAATTTATCTTCTACTAATTTATTTTGAACGACTTCCGATGTCATTTGAATCCCTTGTGCAATGGGAATTCCCCCGGCTAGAAGGGTTGAAATAGTACGTGTAAATCGTGCAACAACAATTTTTTCATTTAACGGTTTTAAAATAGGCGCCCATAGTTTAAACTGACTCAATCGATAATATCCTTGATCAGTTTTCGAATATAATCTAAATAAAAATATAACAACAAAACTAACGCCCATAACGATGAAGAAATAAGAAGATAAAAAACTACTTACTGCTAACAAACCTTTAGTTAAAAGCGGCAGTTCAACTCCATTTTGATTAAACATCTCGATGAATGTCGGCATAACATAAGTTAAAATAATCATAACTGCAACAGTTGCAACTGAAGCTAAAACCGTGGGATATATCATCGCACTTTTGATTTTATTACTCACTTTATTTTCTTTTTCATAATAAGTTGACATTCGTAATAAAATCACATCTAAATTTCCACTAATTTCTCCAGCTGAAATCATTTTAACTAGTAAATTGGGAAACACGTCACTATGGTGATTCATTGCTTTTGATAACATGGTTCCATTTTTAACTTCATTATGTACATCGGCTACCGCTTGTTTTAAAACCGAATGAGTTAACTGTGTAGCCAAGATATGTAAACATGAATCAAGTTTTACACCCGCATCGACCATTGTATAAAACTGTCGACAAAATATTGCGATATCTTTTAGTTTAACCTTTTTTTTAAAACCTATTTCAGTATTTAGTAAATCATTGACTTCTTCAACCAATAAAGGATAATGATTATTTGCCACTAAGATTGAGATAACCTCATCTTTAGATTTTGCTACATAGAAACCCTCAACTTTTTCTTTCGTTGCGGTTAACGCACGATATCTAAACTTCGCCATTTCATTCCTCCTAATGGTTTAGCCCTGCAATGTCAATCATCTCTTCTATTGTTGTTACACCTTGTAACACGAGCTTTCGACACTCAGTAGATAACTCTGTCATTCCATTTTGTAACGAAATCTCGCGTAAGAATGTGGCATCTTTATTTTGCGTAATTGCAATCCGATGGTCTTTCGTAATTTCCATTATTTCATAAATCCCGATTCGACCTGTATATCCTGTATACTGACAATGTCCACATCCAGCCCCACGATGTAAGATGAGTGATTGTTCAGTTGGAAGATTTAAATAGGACTTTTCCATTGGGGATGCTTCATACGACTCTTTACACTGCTGACAGATTCGCTTTACCAGTCGTTGAGCGATTACACCTGTAATCGAGGAGGCCACAATATACGGCTCCCCTCCCATATCAATCAAGCGATTCACTGTCGTTGGTGCATCATTTGTATGTAATGTACTTAAAACTAAATGTCCCGTAATGGCAGCACGCATTGCGATTTGTGCAGTCTCTTCATCACGGATTTCTCCGAGCATCACTATATCTGGATCCTGACGAAGAATACTTCGTAATCCACTCGCAAATGTTAACCCTGCTTTATTATTAACATTTACCTGGTTAATTCCTTTTAACTTATACTCTACGGGATCTTCAACTGTAATAATATTCACTTTTTCAGTGTTTAGATCATTTAATAGTGTATAAAGCGTCGTTGTTTTACCACTTCCTGTTGGGCCTGTAACTAAAATAATTCCATGAGGATTGCTTAATAGTCGATCAATTTTTGCATTATTATCTTCACTAATTCCTAGATATTCGCGTCCTACTTTAAACGCTAGTTTATTCAAAATACGAATAACAATCTTTTCACCATCTGCCACGGGTAAAATAGAGACACGTAAATCTACATCATAATTATCGGTTTTCATCATAATCGAACCATCTTGTGGAATACGTTTTTCCGCAATATTAAGTCCCGCTAAAATTTTAATCCTCGCAACAATTGGAGCTAATAATTCAATACCTAATTTATTAATGAGACATAAGTCTCCATCAATTCGATAACGAATTCGGACTTCATCTTCAAAGGGCTCGATATGTACATCTGATGCTCGCATCTCAATTGAATTTTTAAATAAGAACTCGACCATTTTAACAACTGGCGCATTTTGAAGGTCTTCTAACTCTGCACCATCATCAATCATGGATTGACTATTTAAGGATTCTTGACTCAAAGCTTCAGCTGCTTTTGTCACTTCTTCACTTGTATAGTGAATTTTAATAAATCTCTCGATATCTCTTAAAGGGGCAATGTACACTTGTACTTCCAAAGCGGTTGCAATTGAAATATCATCAATTGCAAAAATATTCAACGGGTCACTCATTGCCACTTTAATTTTATTAACATCTAATTCAATTGGAATTAATCCATATCTTTCACATAAGTGAGGTGACACCGTTTTAAGTGCCCGTTTATCAAATGTTATTTCGTTTAAATCAATCGATTGAATCCCTGTTTGTTCTTGAATTGCATCTATAATATCGGATTCAGTTAATATATTCTGTTCAACTAAGACCTCACCTAACTTTTTACCTAATAAACGTTGTAATTTTAAGGCCTCTTGTAATTGAAAATGAGTAATCTTTCCGGCTTCTACTAAGAGATCGCCTAACCGTTTTTTCTCCATTAACGCCATATTTATCCATCCTTTTATTAGCATGTTATCTTAATTTAAACACATGAATCCTTTTTAAATTTAAAATAAGCTCAAATAAAAACCAATAATTTCTTTTGCGCCTATCATTGAAATCATTGCCCCTGCTACCAAATAGGGACCAAATGGCATTTCATCACGCAACGTCTTAGAACGTCTAAGTAATAAGACAACACCACCTAATCCCCCAAATACAATCCCCATAAAGAGGGTTAATAAGACTCCCTCTATACCTAGAAACAATCCGCATAACGCAGCGATTTCAATATCACCCTCTCCCATCCCATGAGTTAAATACACAATAAGTGCAATCACAGCAAACCCTATAAACGCACCAATTAACGACGAAATAGGCGATATAGCGAAGACAATATACTCTAAAAAAGTAAAGGTAATCCCAATACACATCGTCACGATAGTCGTCACGCGATAAACACAGAGCACTTTAAAATCAATATAAGCAATTAATCCCATCATCATCATAAAAAACAGATTTTTAACAAACATGAACGATAATCCTAATTTTAAATAAAGAAGTACAGCAATAACGCCCATGCTAAATGAAAACCAATTGAATAGCTTTCCTGCTTTTAATTGTTGATACCCTTGGATTAAACTTTTTTTATCGAAGGATTCAGGTTCTAGCATCAATACATTCCCAGTCAATTGAATGATGACACCTACTATTATTCCAATCATTGTTATGAATATTAACATAAAATCCCCTTTATTTCAGATGAACATTCCATACGCAATAATAGAAGAACTGCAACAATCATCAATTGTTTTTTTTTATTTTTTTATGTTAGATTTTTCCTCGTATGAATGGTTCATTCAATTTAAATTAATAGACTTTTCCAAATTAATATATCTTAGTATTAGACAAATTTCAACATTTTTTTCGTAAATGAATGGTTATCGTACGTATATTATGTTCCATCTTCAATCAATATACTAGGACTATTTCCCCATCTCATCTTCTTATCAGTAAATCTCCATTAATTTCCCTAATAAATAACAATAACTGATTAAAAAAATTCCCATCGTTAATAACATTGCCGGATACTTCACTCGGTGAATAAACAGATCGCCTATTTTAACACCCACCACGATGAATATAGCTGTCATGAATATTGAACTTTGTCCTAACAAATATCCCACCAATGCATAAAAAAGAACCTTTCCTTCGGTCAATTCATGAATTTTTAATTTTATGACATTGAGTTTACAGCCAATTAAACTAATAAAACAACCAATTCCTGCCCCAGCTAATGTCATTAGGAAATCTTGTTTCAAATAAATGACTTGCCAAAGAAGTAACAGACTTAAGAAAAATAAAATTACATTTTGCGGGGAATTTTGATAATAAAATTCTGAAACCCCAACAATAATGAATAAGGATAGGACTAACCAAACAAGATAAATCGATCCGTTAGAAAACCCATTCCACCCATAAAGAATAACGGGAATTAAAAATAAAATTCCGGCTAACACCTCAGATAGTAAATAAATAGGCTTAATCTTTACTTTACAATGTCGACATCTTCCTCTTTGAAGTACATAAGAAAATATCGGAAGAAGTTCGTAAAATCGCAACTCGTGTTGACAGGCTAAACAGCGAGAACGATCATTCACCCAATTTTCACCAATTGGTAATCGATATCCTACGACATGATAAAAAGAACCTAGACAGGTTCCTAAAAAGAAAACTAAACTATACATCACTAACAACTTTCTCTCTCCTTGTATAATAAGTTGACGCCCCTATTAATAGGCGTTATTTGTTATTTGAAACCTAAGTGTTCACTTTACTTTTCTTTACATCAGTTCACTTAACGGATTCTCGTCTCTTTGTCTAGAAATTTCTCAATCATCCTACATTATAGGGAGTGCGACTACATCCATCAGAAATATACCTATTCCTCCATAACCTACTACCTTTAAACACCACGCCACGCCTATGCGGCGTGCATGCAAAATACATCGATTTTCCTCACCTCTTCTTAATAGACCAAGATTGAATCACAGGAGAAGAGGTTGAATACTTATAAACAGATGGGTCGTTAAATTTAGACCTCCAAAATATTTTTCCTCAAAAAAACTATTCTAAAGTCTCACCCATCAATTAACCAAAAAGAGATAGTGAAAGGACTAAAACTCAGTTCAATTTATGCCTTTTAGCCTAATACGTTTTTATCTGAAGGCTTCGACGTAAAGTAACTTAGATGCATTGAGGTTGTCGTACAAACTCCCCTTTCTCGAACCTCTCTGCTATAAACATGATTCTCTCTCAAAGGAGTTCGATACTTTTATTTTGATGTTAAGATACTTTAGCCTCTTTCTGACATTCAATTAGATTTTTAAAGTGATTCGATTTTCAAATTTATTTCACCTAAGTGATTAAAGACTTGAACCACTATGATAAATAATCTATTTTCTTTATACCCTGAACTTTTTTCAAAGCATAACGTGTCACTTTTGATCTAAATAAGCTAGTGAATCTTCTGTTCCAATAACCCCGCGCATGATCCATTCATGAATGGCCATTTCCATTGTCTGCATTCCAATATCGCGTCCCGTTTGGATAACACTTGGAATTTGAAACACTTTCTCTTGGCGAATGAGATTCGCAATCGCTGGGGTGTTAACCATGATTTCACATACGGCTTGACGTCCATTCGTATCTTGGCGCTTAAATAGTCGTTGTGCCACTACCCCAACTAAACTTCCCGCTAATTGTGTTCTAATTTGTGTTTGCTTTTCTGCCGGAAAAACATCGATAATACGCTCAATGGTAGAAGCAGCAGATGATGTATGTAACGTTCCTAAAACTAAATGGCCCGTTTCCGCTGCGGTTAATGCAATTTGGATTGTTTCAAGATCACGCATCTCTCCAACTAGAATAATATCTGGATCTTGACGTAATGCGACTCGTAATGCCTGATTAAAATCATGAACATCTGCCCCTATTTCACGTTGATTAATGATACATTTTCGATGATTATGTTGAAATTCAATTGGATCCTCTAATGTAATAATATGTTTTTGAAAATTTTCATTTACATAGTCAATCATCGCCGCAAGCGTTGTCGATTTCCCCGATCCAGTTGGTCCAGTAACCAACACCAATCCTCTTGGCTTTTCAACGAATTGTTTTAAAACAGGTGGAAGTTGTAATTCTTCAAAACTTGGAATTTGAGTCGGTATAGGACGAATCGCTAATGCCCATTGTTGACGTTGATGATAGGCATTCACACGAAAACGTGAAAAATTTGGAATCTCATACGAAAAGTCTAATTGTAAGTTTTTTTCAAATTCTTTGAACCCCTCCTCTGAAAGTAACTCTTTTACTAATTCTTCAATGTGCTCTTGAGTCATGACTTCTTGATTAAGTGCTACTAATTCACCGCGTAAACGTACCATGACGGGAACACCTACCGTAATGTGAATATCTGAGGCCTTTAAACGAACGGCTTCTATTAATAAATCATTAATTTTCATTCTTTCTTCCTCCTATTCTTCATTAAAACTCGTGCATCTTTTTAAATGAAACTAGGCTAATGCATGACTTTTAAAATAGAGTATCACTTTAACTTATTTAAAAGCCCATCTGGCCTCTTCATTAAACTTTTCCCATAGGTCATAAGTATCATACATAAAAAAACAATTTATTTATCAGATAATCTTGCAAATTTTAAATCGTTTAAAAACCTTTAAAATTTGTTTCTTTATCAAACGAACCCCCTACCCTTCATTTAATATTCTCAGATGAAGGGAGAGGATTTCGGAAAACTTGCCATAAAAACAAAGCAGTTCATCTCAATCTATCTAAACCCAGGTGACTAGCTTTTCTTAATTAGACTACATCCTATCTTTTATTTTTAAATCGATTGACATACGTTCGTTGATATCGACTATAGATTAAATTTGAAATAACACCAAAGAAAATTGGTCCACTAACGATCCATCCAAACGTCTGATAATCGTGATTTAATAATGGATTAATAATTGTAAACAAACTGGCAAAAGTAATGGCACATATAGCTACTATACTAATCATCAACGTAAACCATTTATTTTTATAAATAACAAAGGTACGCCCCTCTTTCTTTATAAATCTAAAAATAATAAATGAGCTCACTAAAAAGATAGTTGGAATCGCTCCTGAAATACCTGTCATTAATAATAGTTTATCAAATAAATACGTCGCTGCATTTCCTCCAAAAGAAACAGTTAAAATTAAGACGATACATACCACAGTTTGAAATGCCATCGCCGAAATAGGGGTTCCACGTTGGTATCTTACAAATGATTTTGGCCAAATTTGTCTTGGCGTTCCTTCAATTAATTGTTTTAATGGAGCATACGAAAAAATAACCATCGCAGCACTTAATGAAATAAACATCGATACTCCAACGTACCTCATTAAAAACATTCCCACTTGTAAACATGTTGATTCCCTGAAACCAAGAGCCATTCCTAATTCATATCCTAAATTTTTTATAACAATGTAAATAAAATTACCCGAGTTAACCTCACTATTTGCTAATACGCTGTTCCAATCTACTACGGATTCGACAGCAAATATTCCTATAATATACAGTAGCGGAATGACCAGAATTGATCCTATAAACCACTTGAATATTTTTTCAATAGAACCTTCAACTTGACTTACAAAACTAATAACCGTTTCAATCCCGCCAAAAGCTAAAATAGTTAACGTGAAAAAGGAGAGCATTGGCACTATTCCTTGAAAATCGATATTAAATGATGGCAATACAAAGTGTTTAATCTCATAAAGGGCTTCCCACTTATTAACTATTAATATTGTTATACCAATAAGAAATATCATTACATTTAATATAATATTAATGATTCCGCCAATTAAAGTTGCTCTCATTATACTTTTTAAACCACGTGAAGTAATAATAAAAATAATAAGAAAAAAAGTCCATCCTAAAATACCAAATAGTTGTGCATTAGATATCCCTAACATTTCAAATCTTTCTTGGGAACTAGAAAATAACCCAGGTAGTGGAGCCCATATCGTAAAAGCCGTATTAACCATCCAAATCAAATAAGATGTATACCATAAAAATGTAACGATAAATGCCCATCGCGATCCAATTAAGTTTTGCATCCAATCATAAATTCCATTATGATTTTTAAAACTAAAGGAAAATTCACTCATCATAAACGAAAATGGGATGAAAAAAACTACAGCTGCTAAAATAAACCAAAATATCGCCTGATATCCCATGAAATAATATCCCCGCATAATTTGATTAAAACCAAATATACATGTCAACATCATGAAAGGTATCTCAAACCCTCTGAAATTTTTTTCATAATTCACCCGCTCCTGCTATGATTTTATAAATAATAAAAAATGTTTTTATTATAAGAAAATGTAAATCTAATAGATTTACATTTTTAATCTTTTTTATTTTCTATAACTTCTATTTCTGGAATTGTGAATGTTTTAATCGATTCAATTCCGATAGGAGGAGAATATAAATAACCTTGGATATAAACAGATCCCGGATATAACTTTATTAAAGAATCTAATTGTTCTGGATATTCTACTCCTTCCATTACCATCTTGCGATTATTATGTTCAATAATTCTACCAATAAATAAAACCGTTTCTTTTCGTATTTGTGAAGATTGAATCTCATCAATAAAATGTTTATCTAATTTAATAACATCGTATTCGATTTTATCTAATATATCTAAATTCGAATACTCCACACCAAAATCATCAATGGCAATTTGGATTCCTAATTGTCTTAGCTCAGCAATAATACCATTCATAAACTCACGGTCTTCTAATTGATAACGTTCCACAATTTCAAAGCATAATTTAACTTTCGTTAAGTCAACATCTTTTAATATTCGCTTAACTTCATCGATAAATGTACTACTTGCTAATTCTTTGAAGGAAACATTCATCGAAATGTAGAACTCCTCATCTAAGTCCTTAGTATTTGCTTTAATTTCTTCAAAATCCTTTAAAATTTGAGATAAAACCCATAATGTCATTTCTTCCATTAAGTCTAATTCATAAATATCGTTTAGAAAAAATGCTGGACTTAAAACCTTGTCTCCATCTTTTTTACGCAATAAAGCTTCACAGGCTATAATTTTATGTTTTTTAAAATCAATAATAGGCTGATAGTATACAATAAATTGATTATTATTGATTTGTTCTTTTAACTGCCTACAACTCACCCCATTTTCCATTTTAATAATTACTTTATAGATAACAAATCCTATCCCCGTAAAGAAAACAAGAACGAATAATAAGAGATAGATTTCTGATTGTTTTTTATAGTCATTAAAATATGAACTATACAAGTCTTCTATTTTTTCCCTAGATGTACTATCCTCAAAGAAAGAATCAATCTTTTTCATTACATCTTCATTTTCTTTCGTTGACATCATATAAACCGGCCCTACAGAAATTTCATAAATTTTATTAAATTTTTGAAATTTCTGATCAGTTGAAGATGCCAATGTGAAATCAATTTCATTATTTTTTAACATAAGGGATAATTCATCAAGAGAGGACACCTGCTCTCTTTTCACTGAGATATCAAATGAATCCAATATATCAGCAAATTGTTGAAAGCTTAATATGTTTATATATCCGTAGGTTAATCCTTTTAATGCATCTATATGACCAAATTTGATATTAGGATCATTTGTATAAACGCCCATACTATCAATACCGATATAATATTTACTATAAATAAATTCTTTTTCACGTTCAGGCGTTTTTCCAGCACCAAAAACCAAATCTATTTCATTATTTTTCAAATTTTCAATAGCTGAATCTAAAGAGATATCAACATATTCATACTCAATCCCCGTTGATTTCGAAATAAGTTCCATTAAATCGTAATAATACCCCATTCGCTTTCCATTATCATCGAAATAGTAAAACAAATCATCCGGATAAAAGCCTATCTTTATAACTTTTTTATCCTGTGCTAATACTTCTTCGGATAAATTAGTCCCTCCCAAAACGAGTTGTCCTAAGAAAATAAAAATAGTCGCATATCCTAAAATATTAACCATTAACTTTTTTAAACCTCTTGTCTTAATCCTCTGACTTTTTATAAACTCCTTTATATCTATAATAGTTTTTTGTTTTTTCATTATTACCCTCCAATTACATATTCAACTCGTCCTACTTTTTCACCACTCATTATAATTTTCTATACAAAAGATAATCTTTGAGTCGCGAGGACTATGATAAATTTGTAAGTTAGCCGGTTGTGCCATTTTCTCCTGATTTCCAAGGCACCCATATACAGAGAAATCCATCATCGAATCTAAACTTATTTTATATATTCAAGTTGTTATAAGAAAAAAGAATTTTCAAAACAATTAAAACCTAATAATTAATAATTTAATTTAATCTACTCAACAGAAGACAAACATTTATTTTAATATTATCATATGTCATATTTGCTATCTAAAAGGAACCTATTCAGAAAGTGTTTATGAGAAATAAGGGCCTTCATCCCCCTCTCCTCCGGCTTCAATTACAACCAGTGAGTCATTCAATACTAGTTCATCATTCGCAGGAAAATCTTTAATCGCTATTTTTAATGATTCTTCTTATAGCGTTTCTTTATACATTTAATCTTCAAAAAAGTAAACTTTATCTTTTCCTTTATTTTTTTTATGCTTATACATCATAAAATCACTTTTATCAATTAATTCTTCTAGTGTTTCACCGTCGTATGGGTAAACAGCAACCCCCAGAGAAAATTCAATATTAACACTAATTTCCTCCGTTAATGCTTCTGGGGATTCAAAAAGAGGCGCAATATACTGTTGATAATAATCAATAAACTCAGATCTATCTTCATATCCTTTATAAATGAGAATAAACTCATCCCCGGAATAGCGCGTCACAATCCCTCGATTACCAAGTGCTTGTTGCATTTTTTCGCCAAATCGAATTAACAATAAATCACCCATTGTATGTCCATAAACATCATTAATCATTTTAAATTTATTTAAATCAACGAACACCAATGCAAATGGCTCCTTAGTTTTCAAGAGCTCTGCTCCTAATAGAGCTAATTTTTTTCGATTCGGTAATGAGGTTAATTCATCATAATAAATGAGGGACTGAATTTTATTATCAAATGTTTTCTCTAACGAACTCGCTAACAATTCTAGCTGTTTAAACTCGTCAACTGAATGTAATGAGTGTTCTTCATTCGATAAACTTTCTATTAAATCTTTCAACTTTATAATCGCCTTTAATGCAGGTCTAAAAGCCAATTTAACCCCTGATACTAAAGAAACTGCGATAACTAATCCTGTTAAAAAAGCTGAGATTCTAAAAGTAGATAGACTGTTAGTAATGAGTTTATTTGCTTTTATTGAATCAAGATTAAAAGTGAATTTAACCTTGTTATTTCCGAATACCCCTTCAAGATCTCTCGTATAATAAGATTTACTATCATTTATTTGAGCGCCTATTGACGAACTATTACTTTTTAAGTAGAGGGAAGCACTCAAATCTCCTGAATAAAACGTTGCATCAATATATTCAACTAACTTATCAACAAAAACATCAAGTACAACTGCTCCTAATAAGTCATTATTCTCATCAGAGTAAATAAACGTTACAATTCCAATTGCCTCTCTTCCGGTACTATAATCGGTATGAAGGTCTGTAATGATCGTTCCCGGATTCTCAATTAAATACTCCTCTTTAAACCATGGACGAGCTGGTAGTATAAAGTTATTATACAGTTCCCCACCCGTGAATAAGTATTCTCCTTGCAAACTTACAATATTAAGCGTCTCAGCAAAAGGATACGTATTCAATAGCGTTTCAAAATTATCTATTTGTAACATAATATCATCAATATCATCTTTCGTTAGTAGTTGATATTCATGATTTCTTTCTAGTATATCTACAATCGTCTGATTTGTGGATATTTTCTCCGTCATGGATTTCAATACTTCAACATCTCGTGTTAACTGATTACTCATCTGATTATAATGAACATTCGCAGTTAATTTAACGGCATCATCTAGCAAAAATCCTGTTAACCATGACGTGGAGTATAAAAAGACGGCTAAGAAAAGACCTGCAATGAAAATTAATCGATGGTTTACCTTACTAATTAACCTCAATCTTAATCCCCTCACTTCTTCTTAAATTAACCCATTCAACACTTATCATTATCAACCTTTATTCCAATGGTTTTAACTCTCCTGATATCGGATCCATCACACCCTGATTTATACTTCCATCTTGATTATCCAATACAATAATCGTTCCGTCATCTGTCACTACCGTTACATTAGTGTATCCACCTAGAATTAACTCACCAGACGTATGGTTTGGATTACTGTTCTCTGACTTATATTGATAATCATAATGAAGAATAACCATTTTGAATAATCGCCCAGAATAAGGATCGATAATCGAATCAAGATAGTTTGAAAATGATGGGATTCCTTGGTTTGGTTTACTTGAATCTGATATTAAAGTACAACTAGATGCTGGAAAATCCGGATAGAAAGGATTTTTACAATTTTGTAAAAGTCCGAATGTGTCTGGACTAATATAGGTTTCCCATTTATACGAATCTCCGTCACTAATCCCAATTATCTCAAGGCTTGTGTATTTTTTATTGGTTGAGTCATACTTAAAGCCTCCTAATTGACGAATCGCCTCATCATTTTCTGTCACATAATGAACAAGTGATTTCATTAAACGGTCCGCTGTGACAGTCATCGCTGTATTCTTTGATTTTTTCACCACTGATCCAAACGATGGGACTGCAATAGCAGCAATAATTGCAATAATTGCAATCACAATAATAAGCTCGATTAACGTCATCCCCTTACGTTTTATATTTTTTTTCATAAATTATCTCTCCTCGTATAATAAATTTATGCCATTTTTTCTGGAGGTTACGCACCCTAACAAACTCAAGAGAAACTTCAATTTTCCTTTTTTCATTTCATTTAACAGTTCCCCTTTTTTTGTCTAATATCTTCACCGACATTTCACAATATAGGTAGTAGAGTTAAGCTATCAGAAATACACCCTTATACCCTATAGTTTGGCTAATTTTTAAGACTACGACCTAGACCAAATCTTTACGGTATACCTTAAGGATCTATCGACTCCCTTCATGATGCCTTCCATAGTTGGCTAGGAGGCACGATGGAGCGAAATTTTAGAATGCTTGTCCTCTATGTTTTTCCCCTGTGTTGAACCCAAGAGAGATTCATTCGCATTCGAAGTTATTTCAAATTTGTTACAGGGGAAGGTGTTCCCTTCTATAAAATCGTTGATTGGTATGGATGTGAACTCCGAAACCTCACCACCTTTAACTCAGCTGAAGCTATAATGGCTAATTTACGTGATATTATAGCATATAATCAAAAAATAATTCAAAAAACGACATAACCAATTATTTTTTATACGTAAAATTTATGACGCAAGTACAAGCTGCTAATTAAAAAAAGGAGAATAGATGCCTTCAACTATCTTGAAATCTAAAATTTATTAAACAATTGATTTTCTTAGAAAAAAGCTTGATGGATCATCTAGCAAAAAAAGTAAAGTTTCCCAAATCAATTTCCTTCTTCAATACAACTCATATGAGAAGCTTCTTAGACAAACAGCGAATGAATAGAGAAAATTACATCTCTTCAATAAAAGGCATTAGGTCTTAATTCAAATTAGCAAAAGGTTTATCGGATGAAGCATTTAATAGTATAACGACTAGAGAGGTATATACATATACGCTTTATAGTCACTCACTGTCCTAATAGTTGAGGATAGCGATGAATTTTTCTACCACTTTACATTTCGGGTAGCCTATCCCACTTAAAGAATCAAAAGGAAGATAAAACCGATTTTCTTTTCAAACATTACTTAAAGATGATTTTTTAAGACGCTTAATAAGGATAAAAAAATCCAATATACAGTACCAGTTATATTTTAAAAATATAACTGATACTCAACATACTGACATTGTTTGTGGAAATATCACTGTAAAATTCATCGGAAATAGGAGTTCATTTATCTTTCTCCCTTCGCCTCTTCATCATAAAAAACAAACTCATCAATTTTATATACAAATAATGATGTATTTCCTACGAGTTTTATAATAATAAAACCCCTCTATATCAGGACTATGATTTATGAGCCTTATATTTAAAATGAAAATTTAATGTTCATTTATACTTCTAAGGTTTCCGATTCGTCTAGCAACAAAAGAACCAAAGGGAGTACAGGTAAATAATTAATGGAATACATCGTATTTAATTATTTTTTCTTTCTAAATGTAAGAAGCCCTCCCGAAACAAGTAATAAACTACCTAAATATCCCATGATATTTGTATATCCTGTGATAGGTTTTGAAGGTTGAGGCTTAACATCCGGCTGTTCTGGTAACTCAGGTTGTTCCGACTCACCTGGTTGGCCTGGATTCTCTGATTGTTCCGGTTCACCCGGTTGTTCTGGTTGCTCAAGTACAGTAATTTGGATTGAAAGATCTAGCCTATTTTTATCTGAATCAAAAATCACGTAGTTAACGACGTAGCTCCCCGGGATGTTGACATCTAAATCTGTTGTAATTTGAGTATTTTCCGATGTTAATGTCAATATTCCGTCTTCGTTGTCTTTAACTTCAATCAGGCTATACAAATCAATTTCTGCCCCTACAGTAAAGCTGAACTCTTTTATTTCAACTAACTTCGGTATCCCGCCTCTTTTTATTCGATCATACAATGTTTTATATTTAACTTGATCCTCAGTTCTTAACATTTCGATGGCCATTAAAATCTCTTGCTTCACGCCAATATTTTTATGTTTGTTTTCTAACTCTTCTTCTGTTACATTTTCTTGATATTCATCTATTTTTCTTGTTAAATAACTTTTTAAACGTTGATAGCTAGCATTAACCCCCTCTTCCTCTGACATAGTTTCTTTACGGAATCCATAATCAGTAACAATATATCGGGTAGTTACCTCTGTTGTACTATAATCTGACAGTTCTTCTCCATCTAACGTACTAAAAACTTTTACATGATTTCTCGGGTTAACGTGATAAACTTCAACAATATATCTAGAATCAATATCAATATCAGTCACTATTGCCCCTGATGCGCTAAAATATTCTCTACCTTTTACTTCTTTTTTATAAACCTCATTATTTTGGTTATCATAAATAGTAACTGAGGTGTAAATTTTATCTGGTTGAGATTCCCACGTACTATTTTGATTTCCTAAATTAGCAGCGCCTAATGTAATTTTTGCTTTATTAGATTCTGTTAATTCTAATTTAAATCCGTAAGTATTATAAATACCTTTAATTCCTAACCACATACTATTGTTGTAATCAGGCGCTGATAGAGTAGTATATTCATACTCTTTTTTACTTTCTCCCTGACTCACAATAACATAGTCATAATCGTATTTATAATTAGACATTTCATTAGGAATAGGCATTTGTAATTTATAAGTTCCTAGTGGCATATTCTCTAATTCAATTATTGGATTTTCAACTTTAACTTTTTTAACTAATCGGTCACCATCTAATAAGTATAGGTACTTATCTTTAATTTGGTTAAAACCATCAATCTTAATATCAATTTGTAATTTACCCGTTAATTGAAACTTATTCAAAAGATCATTACTCACTAATGAATAGTCCCCTGCTAATCCTTCATCTACCTTAATGTTTGTCGTTAGACCCTCATCAGTAACCATATCACCAAGCACACCTAATAGCTTATAGTCATTGTCAAAAATCATCTCTTTTGTTTCTGAAGATACTTTTATTCCCCAAGCTTCAAAGTAAGGAATCACATTATATCCATACTGTTCTGCAATCATTCGTACAAATGCATCTTGGTTATTTATTGTATTTTTATAATCATGAGCATCACAATATCGTCGATACCATTTATTTAATTCTCTTAATGTTTTTTCAGAATCGAGACTTTCGAAGAGATTTAATAAAACATACAGCTGTTTAGAAAAATCCAAATCATAAAACGTCTTACCCTCTATCCTTTCTTTATTAGGTATGGTTTCTGATTCATCTATTAAACCTCTACTGCTGCTTCCACCAAGACCACCAGCAAAATCGTAGTTAGTTGAAAATCTATCGGTATACATGCTATAGTACTGAAAAAACCATCCAAAAAAGTTGTTAGAAACCTCTCCTAACGGCATCCCTACTTTTCCTAAAGAGCCTTGATATCCGTGGGCAAATTCATGTAATCCCCCCCAATTCCGTTGAAAAAAAGAAGCAACACTAGGTCATTAACACCAACGTGGTCAATCGAGTAATATGCAGCACCAGCACCATGCCTATTAGCTTTTACTTTATACCGCCTTCTTACATTCTGATCAAGTGGGTTCTCTGGATTAAAGTCTAATCCTAAACAGTAATCGAAAAAATCCACGACTTCTTGCCAATAATATAAAAACTCGTCTAAAATGTATGGAACCCATTGGAAAAGTCAGTTGGAATTGTAATCTTATCAATATCATGATAGGGAACGAGCACTGTAACAACTTCGTTTTCAATAACCGCATAACTATCAGTATCCTTTCGCCAATTCTCCATAAATGATGTTTCGTCATCTTGATAATGATAATAATTCAGTGATTTGATATTTGGGTCTATGAATTCGATTTCTACAACTTCCTTTTCCAAATTATCTCCGCTATTAGTTTTAAGAAAAGGTACAGATCCATAATCTGCAGTGATAAGTAACTCTGAATTATCTGACTTTACAACTACCGATTTTTCTGTATGAGAATCATTATTCATCAATTGAAACGTCTTATCCTTACTGCCCGATAACATCTTAATTTTAATCGATGAATGGGCGGGCATAAAAATTCCTAAATGTTGACTATCTCCTTGATTTGCACGATGTGTTCCTACCTTTGCCATATTGTCCATCGATGGAAGGGTAAACAATGTTCTTTCTACCTTTGGATTTATATCTGGCGCATCCGTTACCTCTACAGGAACAGTTAGCGTTGTTGTATTTTGATGCGAATCTGTAATAGCATATTGAACAGTATAACTTCCAGTTTTCGTTGTATCGACTGTATTAGAAACTAATTCAATTTTCTTCGTTAAATCACCGTCTTCAAAATCCCTCGCAAAAATTCTATACTTTGCATCATTTACATCAAAAGAATCCCCTATTTTAATGACAACTTTCGTTGTCCCATAAAATTCTGGTGCATTTAATTCACTATAATAGCTACCTTGATGAGATTTTGCTTCTACATCTAATGATGATTCTGAAAAAACACTCATTACACCTATAGAAATGTAGATATACGACTTAACTTTAAATTTTCTCACGAATAACACAATCCTCCTTCATAAATTTTAAAAATATAAATGACGTATCTCCCTGTATGATATTCTCCTTTATTAAAAACGAGCAAAAATAATCCCGGATTAAAAATAAGACTAATATCTATTAACTTTTTCAAATTTTCAGTGCCATTTATATAAAACTACCCCCTTTTAATCATGCTGCTCGCCAAGTAGACGCTTCGCCTTTAAAAACTATTTGGAGTTACTTAAGAATGCTCTATTAGCTACTAACTAATCTCCCTTGGATGAATAAAAAATTTTTTGGGGGCCGAAGATATTAAAAATACTTTTAGACAAAAATATCCTTTCACAAAAATTTTCTCCTCTAAAAAGTTTTCGGCGTCGACACCTCGCGAAAAAAAAGATTCTCTTTCAAATCTCATCCATTTATAATCAATTAAATTAATACAATATTCATGAAATTATTAGACATTATTTCCCCAGTATGAATTAATTGTATAATATTTATCTTTTTTTTATATATTTTATACGTGTTTCGACAAAATCCATACGTGTTTCGACAAAAAGTTACATATCAAAGTTATAATTCATTTTAATACTCTAAAAAAGACCACGAGCACGAGAGATAGTTACTCTTCTCTAAAAAAAATAAACTATTTGAATCTAACATAACTTCCCCCGGTTATTCTTAAACTAATATCAAAGTATAAACGATATAACACACTACATTCCTGATGAATTATTAAAGCTCCCTCATAAAAGATACAAAATAAAATGGATAATAGATTAGGAGGAATCGTTGTTCATTTTAAGGTAATCCATCCCTTAATCCAATTGACGACATTACATTACATGAAATCAAAAATATGACTCCCCCCCCGATAGATTAAGGAGCATCCGTTGATTTTTTAAAAATATCACCTAACCTCTGTTCCTCCTGAATCCCAATTAAAAGATCTCTATAACGAAAAACCAGTTCATCCCTTGTAAGCTTTCTATTTATAGAAACAAATTTAGACATAGCTCGTGTTTTTTTTATATTATTAACATAAGCACAAGATTATATCGACATTTTTTTTATTTTATGGTATAATCTTGCTATCTTTAATGAAAAGAGAGAAAAGGAGTTAGATGTAGATGAGAAAACCAGTTCGTAAAGCTGTTATTCCTGCTGCTGGGTTTGGAACACGCTTTTTACCGGCAACAAAATCACAACCAAAGGAAATGTTACCTATCGTTGATAAACCAACGATTCAGTATATCATTGAAGAAGCGATTGCTTCTGGTATTGAAGAAATTTTAATTGTTACGAGTTCAACGAAACGTTCAATTGAAGATCACTTCGATAAATCATACGAATTAGAAGACACGTTAGCGAAAAAAGGGAAAACAGAAATGTTAGAAATGGTACAAAACATTTCGAACATGGCTCAAATTCACTATATTCGTCAAAAAGAGGCTAAAGGATTAGGACATGCCATTTTATGTGCCAAAACATTCATTGGTAATGAACCATTCGCGGTCTTACTTGGAGATGATATTGTCGTTAACGATGAAAATCCAGCAACGCTTCAATTAATTAAAGCGTACGAAAAAAATGGATGCTCAATCATGGGTGTTCAAACTGTTGCTGATGAAGATGTTTCTAAATACGGAATCATGAAACCTTCAAAATCACACCAAGCAGACGGACGTTTAGTTAAACTTTCTGGAATGGTTGAAAAACCAAAACAAGAAGAAGCCCCATCAAATTTAGCCGTTATGGGACGTTACGTCTTAACACCAGAAATTTTTGAAATGTTAGAAACGCAAGAAGCTGGGGCTGGAGGAGAAATCCAGTTAACAGATGCGATCGACCGTTTAATGGATCGTCAAGCCGTTTATGCCTATGACTTCGAAGGACAACGCTATGATGTTGGAGATAAATTCGGATTTATTAAAGCAACAATCGACTTCTCATTAAATCGTAAAGATTTACGTGATCAAGTTCAAGCTTACTTAAAAGAGTTAAACGAAGCGTAATCAATAAAAAAGAACGTCAATCATTAAATGCTAATGATTAGCGTTCTTTTTTTATACCGTCATCCTTGTTAACAAATATGAGAAGGATATTCCCCTCCATCCTCTAAGTACTCACACGTTAGCTCCACATGGGCCGGGGAAATTTTATCAAACGTGATGCTATCAATGGGGAAAAATTCAGTATCCGTCGATGAAATAATAAACCCTCGCTCCACCTCAATCTCATTCCCCAGATGATGAGAAAATGGAATACATCCGCCAACCTTAACGGGGAGATTGATCGGATGTTGTCCTATTTGAACAGGGAGTACCTCATCAGGCGTGAGAGCGAATGACGAGTTTTTTTCAAAAAGGAGTTTAATCATCCACTCCCCTTTTCCGATGCGCTCAGCTCCTAAAAAATAGATTTTTTCCTGATCGTCCTCCGATTTCAAAAAGGAATTACCGATAAAACACTCCACTTGCCGTTCCATCTGCGTCACCTCCTTTATTCCATGCTATATTCATTATAGAATATTTTGTAAAAAATAATCTTTATCCCAATAACTCATAAAATTTTATAATTTAATATAATTTTACTGAATAAAAATCGTCCTTTTAACCATCATATAAAGGTAAGTAATAAACTTACTCCCCCTAAAAACTTCATATTATTCTCTCCCTAAGTGGTAGCCTTCCCCCCTGGCTGCCACTTTTTTATGCATCAACGAAAAAAGGCTAACCCATCCCCTACTAAGAAGGGACAAGTTAGCCTTTACTTCACTCATGATCTAATTTCTTAAACAATTTTTAACTTCATTATTTTTTCATGAAACGCTGTTTTCTCATGAAGATGAATCCTAACCCGATAAGTGTTAAGCCCACGAATAAATATCCCATTAATGCTTGTCCTGTCACAGGTCGTGATCCTTCTGGTTGTTCCGGTTGCTCAGATGTTCCCGAATTTTCCGGTTTTTCTGGTTGCTCAGGTGTTCCTGGGTTTTCTGGTTGTTCCGGTTGCTCAGGTGTTCCTGGCTGATCCGGTTGTTCTGGCTCTTCAGGTGTTCCCGGTTGATCTGGTTGTTCTGGCTCTTCAGGTGTTCCCGGTTGATCTGGTGTGTCGCCAGCAACGACGACCACTTCATCTGTATTACGAACGCGAATTCGTTTACCTTCCGCATCTTCGGCAGCTAATCCGATGGCTGAAATCGTGTCACCGACGTTGATACGCTCAACCCATTTTCCAACAGCCTCTTGTGATTCTCCACCACCGATGTACCCTTGGATATGAACACGAGCATCTCCTGAACCATCATTGACGATGATTTTTCCTGACGCCGCGTCAATCGATTGAACCGTTCCTTGCACGCGAACTAACAATCCTTCATATTTTTCTAACATACTATCCGCCGTTGATAAGTTCGTTGGATCCACTAATTGAATGGATTGATCAATAATTTCAACATCTGTTAACTCTTGAACCTCACCTAACTGTGTATCCCCTTCGTATGAACCAACAATTCCGGTAATACGAACTTTTTGTCCAAGTTTTAACTTTGTATTTGCGATTGGGTGAATTGTAATTCCACCTGTTTCATCTTGCACATAAACAACATCAAAGAATGTATTTAACGGGTTCGTATTTCCTGCCATAATAATTCCTTCAATCGTATGCGTTTCACCCGCTAAATCCGGTTGATTATCTCCATCAACATCCGTATGAAGCGTCGCAATTGGAGTAATTTCCGCCTCTTTCGCTGGCGCCACCTCATTAATAATATTTGTCATAATCGTACGGTTTGAATAATCACGCGTTGGATCCATTTCGAAGTCTGAGAAGAAAGTCACCCCAGAAGCAACAATTTTTGCTCCGTTCTCTAACGTCTCAACCGCTAAAGCAATAACCTCTCCCTCTTTTAACGCTTCAAAATCACCCTGCTTATCAGCATCCGAGTTCTTCGTTGTTTCATGGCCGCGAACAACTAAATCAACCGTTGCTGACGCATCTTTAACTAAAACCGAGTTTCCACTATAGAAACTAAACTTATAATCTTGGTTATTGGCATTTCCTTGCTCAATTTTTCCAAAATCAATGCCCTTCGTATAAGGACTTTCCTCATTATAATCATCAAAGTATAATCGATAATTTTGGTTACTATATTCCTTCTCGTCAATAACTTGGTCATCGTTAAATCGTAACGCTGAACCAATCGCTTCTAACACCTTATTACCTTGAGCAGCATTTCCGTACTCGCCTTCTTTATCACCGTAATCGGCTTTTGACGTAATAATAAGATGTCCGCCTGCTTCAATATAAGCCTTAATCGCTAAGACTTCATCATCGGTATAATAAAAATTATTCGATGGGTCAGTCAAGATTAAGACATCCATTCCCGCTAAGACGTCTGTTGTAATCGGCTTGTCATTCACATGAACAATTCCACCTTCTTGTGCCACAAGTTCCGTTACATACTTCATATTATTTGGATATTTCGCATCAGCAACATAAGCATTCTCGTGACTACCATCAATTAAAACATGACTAACTTCACTTGAATCAAACGCTTTGACTTCAAGGCGTTCCGTATACTCACGTGTCGCCCCATTAACCGTTAACGTAATCTTAGCCTCAATTACATTTTTACCTTTTTTCGTGATTGGGAAGCTTGCACTTAACGTCTTCGTATCTGATGGCTCAATCGTTGCTATGGCATCGCTACCGGCTGGTTTTTCTTCACCATTTACATAATATTCAACTGAAACATTCGTCACTGGTGTTGATTCATTGTTATAAACCACCGTATCGACTTTAACTTCGTCACCCACTAATACTTTTGAAGAACTTGCTGTTACTTTTGAAATTCCAACATTTTCTTTTTCACCAATCCAAACCGGTGCCGTCACCGCAATATCTAAGTCATTTTGCGTCACTTTTACATAGTAATACGTCGATGAAGCATCTGGTGTAAATGATAATGTCCATTCTTTTTCTGTTTGGTCAACGTCTGTAATCTCGTGTGCCACACGTCCACCATCTGTAATTAATTGGATTTTATCAATCGTATCTTTCGCATCTGGATCTTTAACTTTAACATAAACTTCTGCTGAGTCTTGTTCAGATAGAATCGATCCCATTGTTGCTCCGTTTAACTCATAAGAAATTTCTAAGTTCTCATCTTCTGTTGAGTAAACACGACGCTCGCGAATCGCTTCATATAAATCATCGCGTGTTAACGCTTCTGCCTCAATAACTGTACGCGCCGTATTGGCATTCCCCCATAACCCTTTATGATTATCTTGGTTATTCGTTGGAGCCACATGCCATCCTTTATCTAATGCACGTGTATAATATTCATAAGATGGGAAGTGCGCACTACTTCGAATCGGTCCATCCCCGTTACCAACTTCGATTAACGTGATTAATTGATCAATATCTTCATCATAGAATCCGAAGTCTGCAAAATCACCGAATGTTGTTCCTGGGTGGTTAAACGTAAGCACGTAATAATAACACGGATACAAAAATAGCTACCAATCCTGTAAACTAAAAGTACAGAGTTGGTAGCTTTTATCTTATATTGTTACTGACAAATCTCTTGGACTGTTTTCGCCCATGGCAAAAAGTCCACCAATACGCCTGGATTTCGTATGAAGTCCGTATTAGGTAGTTTTTGAAAAAGATAAGTGAGATATTTGGATGGATTTAGACTGTTTGCCTTGGCTGTCTCCAGGATTGTGTATGCCATCGCATTAGCAGTCGCACCCTTCATACTGGTTGAAAAAAGGTAGTTTTTACGACCAATCGCGATGGGGCGAATCGCTTGTTCAGCTAGATTATTCGAGGCTTCAAGATTTCCATCATCTAAAAAGCGCAAAAGCTCTACCTTTTGATTGAGGGCATACATCACCGCTGTTTGAAGTTTTCCTTTCATCACATAGAAGGATTCGAGCCACTTGAAAAATTCTTCGATGACTGGTTTGATGATCAGTTGGCGCTGTTTTTGACGTTGCTCAGGAGATAAATCTTTAATCGTCTTTTCAAAACGAAAGATTTGATCGCAGTATTCGACTGCCTTTTTTGCCTTACCGTTATTTCCAGGTATCTCAAAAAACTTTCTTCTGACATGAGCCCAACATCCAACTAATTTCACGTTGGGAATATTTTTATAGCCGGAGTACCCATCACAGTGAAGATAACCTTTAAATCCTTCTAAGATAGTGGTTGCCACCGCGCGTTCACGTGTTAGATCAGCGTGGTAATAAGCTACAGGATGTTGGGCATTTTTGATGGTTCTAAATAACCAAATCCTTGATTGAGAGGTGGCAGGTTTTCCATCCGCTCGATTTAAAATTTGATACGGTGTTTCATCTGCGTGTAAAACGGTCTGTTGAACTAGTTCATCTCTCAATCGCTCATAAATCGGAAGTAACCAATCATAAGAGGTAGTGATTATCCAATTTGAGAGCGTCTTATCACTCACACTTAATCCATAGCGTGCCCATTCTGATACTTGTCGATAACAAGGAATACTTAAGACGTATTTTTGATGAAAAACTTCAGCTAACATACTCGCTCCGGCAAAGCTTCTTTGAATCGGAGCTTTTGGAGTTTCGGCACAACGAATCGGTTTAGCTTCGATCGATGCATCATGACAATCACATGCATACGCGTAGCTAATGTATCGCTTTTTATATAATCGGGCTGGAACGAAACAAACTTCGTCACGAATGATCTTTTTTCCTATCTGTTTCATTTCGTTTCCACAATTTGTACATAAGCAGTCTTCTCCATGTAATTGACAATGGATTTCCTCAATTGGTAAGTCCTTGATTAATTCTGCCTTCCTTCCCTTTTGTTTTTTACGTCGATAGGTTATTTCTTCGACGGTTTGGTCTTCAGTTGTCTCTGTCTCTTCAAAAAATTATCTGGATTAAATAATGAAATTTGGCCGTCGGCTACTTTAGTCTTTTCACTCGAAGATCCAAATAGCTTTTTATTTAGGTACTGAATTTGTTCAGTTAGTTGGCGAACTTGTTCCAGAAGTGCCTTATTTTGTTCCATTAATTGTTGTTCAAGTTCTGTCATCAAATTCACCTGCTTTCAAAAAGGTTTCGTGTTAAGATTAGTATACCTAATCTTACAACTTATGAAAATAGAAATAAGAGATTTTTGTCGAAAATCCCTTATTTCTATTAGTATAAACATCCTGTTTTAGCAGGTTTAATGGCTTTGGGTTGTTGAATGGATAACCCCTCTAATAACCAACGGAGTTCTTGGGCCGTTAATTTCTTAACTTCATCTTGATCTTTAGGCCATTGTAAATTTCCATTTTCAATTCGTTTGTACAATAACATAAATCCCTCACGATCCCAGTACAAAGCTTTATATCGATCCTTTTTTCTTCCACAAAACAAGAAGATAGCATCATTAAATAAATCTAAGTTGTATTTATCCGAGACGACACTAGCTAAACCGTCAATCCCACAACGCATATCAGTATGGCCACAAACGATAAAGATATTTTGAACCGTAGTAAAATCAACGAGCATACTTAGACATCTCCGCTAGAACAGTATGTAAGATATATTTGTTCACACCATTGTAAAACGTGACTTCAGCATCCTTAATTTTAAAGTGACAAACAGGTGTATTTTTATTAGTCTCAGATACTGAATGAGACTTTAAATTAGAGTCACTCAATGCGACTGGAACTATAATAGGATTTTCTTTCATAAAAAATAGACCTCCTTTACTTTGATAGCTACAGTATAGCTCAAAGTTGAAGGTCATAATAGACATGTTTATATTACGTGCTTACATGAAAATAACTGAGGGCGGAACAGGTAGCCGCCACCACGCGAAAGCGGTAGGAGATGCAGATTACCACCTGCCTTTATTTTCATTAAAAGTAAACACTTTGGACCATGAGAAAAATTCTCATGGTCTTTTTTTTCTATAAATTAAATGGCGCACTATATAATTGAGTAAATAGGTTTTAAATTTTTCTCCTTAAACTCTCTCCATTTCAAGTGTATTCTTACTAATCACCACATTTCCTATTAATAAAAAAGGCCACCTTTATAATAAAGTGGCAGCTTTTAATCCGTAATCAAATATCAATTAGTTTAATTATATAAATATTATATTTCTATGAACAATATGGGAGGATTTTCTCATCTATAAACTGCTAACAACCAAGAATAAATTTTATATGCGTCGTGGCTGGTTAACAATCGCTTCAATGTAATGCCCTTCTCTTAACGATTGGCTATAATTTTTCATAAAGGCATCAACATTTGTAATTATCTTCTCTTTATCATAAATAAAGAAAAAGAGGTATTCAGAATTATAATGATAGATATCCGATCCGATTTCCTCTGTTAGTGATCGCTCAGTCATCGTCGGACGCGTGCATTTAACCTCTATTACAATATTATAGTCATCTAGTGATATATCGTATCTAACAGATTTATATCCCGAATCATCAGGAACCTCTAACCTAGCTTCAGGAAAGATGGGACGTATGAGAGAGTAAAGAATTCGTTGAACATCATATTCATTTCCAATGTAAATAGCATCTAGTTTTTCTTTCGTTATTGTCCCACTTCTATGGACTGGTGATTGATACATTGTCTCAAGATGCTTATAAAAATTTTGCAATATTCTTCTAACGACTATAATTGCAGAATTCAAATCCAACCTTTCGTCTTTAGAAGAAATATTATTTATTTGTTTTATATACTGTATCCCTCTTTTAAGAGAATCACGTAAACTATCTTTCGTTTGAATAGAGGAAAATTTATTAATCATGTAGTTAGTACGGTATGAAAACACCTGGAGTTCTTCTTCATCCCTAAATATGTCGCTTAACACTTCCTTAGTTTCTAATATCCATTGATTAAATAAATACGACGCATCTCTTATAGATTGATGTTCTAAGTCCCTCAGAAGTTGTTCACCCTTTTGGATACATAAATTTATTTTTTTATTTCCCGTCATTTTTTAAATCCCCCAACGTAGATAAAATAAGAATAATGGCTCTAAAATGTAGATTTTATTATCCTTCCATTCAAAAACCTGATAGATAGACGCACTCTCCGTCATAATTGTTTGGATATTATCTAACGTGTCTTTCAGTTTGCTTTTATCAGGTGCTTTTTCTGATGAAATAATTAATTCATCTACTCTATCCTTCAAGTTATCGATTGTAATACTAATCGAAGGGGGATCAAGTGCAATAGCTGCCAATATGATACCATAAACATCGAGCTCTTCATGAGTGATAGACTGATATTTTTTTCTCTTTTGTCCTCGAGTTGAAGGCCCTGCTTGAATTTTCTGAATGACCTCTTTATAGGGTAAGTTAATCGTCGTAAATTTATAACTTTGTTCTAGTAAATCCTCATTGAGGTGATGAGTTTCGTCTACCTCTGATAATAGACACAGGTTTAGACAAATGGACTGCATCAACTGAGGAGATGTTAAACTTTCAGCTGCCATCCTCTCAATAACTTGCTCGTTAACTGGGACCTGTAATTTTTTAAATCCAATGATTGCAATACTCTTTAATTCCTCCATTTTCCACGGTTCAATATTAATCAAATTTAAACGTCCTGTTAAATCTGGATTTTTTCTAATCGCATCATCGGCTCGATGGGGGAGAGAGATAATGACAACTTTAAACTCTTTTCTAATCGCATCCTTCAACTGATGTGCTATTTCCAGTTGTAATTCTTCTGAAGCATAATGAAAATCATCTAAGACCAATACTAACTCATGGCTTTTAAAGTAATCAATAACCAAATCTTTAGTTACCACATATTTCTCCTTAGCGGTAGAACTCTGTGTATGCTTATAACCACTAACCGTCTGTTCAGTTAACGTACTCTCATTTGAATACTCTCCCTCAACAGATAATCCAACTTTAGCGGCTACGATGTTCCAAAAATTCTCACGGTTCTTTAAATCACTTCCCGTAATAGAGACCATAGAATCAATCCCTATCACCTTTTCGCATAACACAGTTTTCCCCGTTTTTGAAGGACCTATGATTGATGTCAGAAAGCCTGCTGTTTTCAATGCTTGTTTTAATCTAAGTTCGTACGTAAAATTAACATCAGGTGATTTTCGTGAGACGTATGTATACTCTGGAAATAAGCCGGGTTTAAATACTTCATCATATTTTAAATAACTCAAGTCACTCACCTCTTCCTAATAACTCTTTTATAGTTTAATTATAGTCTAAAACAAGGTATTTTACACCCTTTAGCCTCCAATTAAACTAATCCCCCCTTTTTTATACCTTTTAACCCCTCTCAATCGAGAAACAGGTACAAGAAAAGGTTGTTTATAAGCTAGCTAACCTTTAATTTCTAATTAATTAGTTGACAGGACCCCATCTGGTCACATGAAATAAATTTTTTCATTGATCATAAAACGTTCTTCTCCTTACCTATCTCGATCGGTTCAAGTTAATCTTTCATTTTCAAAGAGTCAACTCCTCTCTATGTCTGACTTTCTGAGATACTTAGAAAATATCTTTAAATATCCCCGAGATGTCGATTCAAACCTCCCATTTTTATCTTAATCGCTTTGCACGTGTCATATAATCTTAATAAAAGACATACTCATTGACTAGAAACACCCCACATTGATGGAGAAGACTTTCGTCTTTTCATCGAAAATTTAATGCGAAGGATGGGATTTAAATGAATGAAAACGAAAAAATTGAATTATTGACGATTGAGCCACAACCTTTAATGGCTGATGGAACACCAAAACTTGATCCACCTCATCTAGCTCAATCCATATTAAAGGTCATTTTAACAATCCTAACACCTATCGTGAAACAAGAATCGGGAAAAACATTTAAAATCTAATTATTCACAAATACATGTTTGAACAAAAAAATAAAAGGAATCAAGCTACTCAAAATGTAGCCTAATTCCTTTTGATTACATGGATAGAATTTCTTCACCCACACCATTTTGACAAAGAACCTAAATAGAAAAGCCTCCATTTCTAAAACTGATGGCGGCTTTTAATCCGTAATCGGATATCAATTAATTTAATTTTAACATGGATAATATATTTGTCAATTAATATTTTTTGTATTCTATTTCTTTGGAATTATTCAATAGACGATCTAAATGTTGAATCTGGCGCAATCCAATAGCGTTTTTAACTCTTAGAAAAGCCTCCTCATAAATTTTCCCCTCTAAATCAGACAACAAATCCTTTATCTTTCCAATAAATATAACGTATTCATTGTGCGGCAAATAATATTTTATAAAAATGAATAAATCCACAAGGTTTTTATCTCTTTCATATCGATATCGAGAAGTTAATAAACAATTTTATATTGCAAGTGAAAAGTGGTTCTTACAAGAGTTAGTTGAAATGTGCCAGATTTTCTAGGGATAAGACCTTATTTCTTAAGGTTGAGAAATGGCAACGGCCATACATAATTCGTTTGATAACTTTTACTTTATTAACACTTCCTTCCGCAAGTCCATTATTATAATCGTAAATTACAGCATTTTTAACAGCCTCAAAATCACGTTCTAATCCTATTATAAAACTATCCATTTCAGGGATATGTAATTGTTTAGTTTTATTAACCCATTTGAGTAATAACGAGGTATCCTTTGTCTTGAAAATGTCTTTAAATTCCCAAACAGTCTCATAAATAGTTTTAAAAATCGGATATTGTTGACATAGTTGTTCGAATTGGTCCTCGGTAATTCGAGAGTTCATCGTTAATGGATGAAACATTAGACTTAATACAGCCCCTCTTGAAACATACTTTTTTGACGGAGTTAATGATTCCCCGTGTTGTGAATTCTCTTTTTTTATTTTAGAGACATAGTGTGCAATGGTTGAAATAGTGGCCGTACATCCCATAGACTGAATATGTTTAGCTATTTGAGTAGCTGTCCAACCTTGTTTGAATTGTTGATGGATTTCATCATGGTAAGGGGATAGTTTACTTGGGCGCTCGACACCTAAAGAAGCGTGTTCTACTTGAACCTGGTTTGATGCATACTTTTTGACTGTTTGTCGACATAATCCTAATTCTCTTGCAACTTCTGTATAGGTAAGACCATTTTTTATTAATTCCTGAACTTCCTGAATTCGCTGTCTTTTTAGTTCTATTTTTTGTTTTCTTTTTGTCTCATTCTTTGTATTAAAAAATTGTTGAAATTCAGATTCAGTCATATGACTTAGTTTATTTACTGTGCGAATATCCATCTGAAGTTGTTTAGCTACCCCGGTTTTATTCATCCCTTGGGCTAGCAATTCTAGGGCCCGTTTTCCCTTTTCCTCAAATGTCATTGTTTTTGGAATATCTTTTTCTATCTGCTTATCCTCTGTCTCATTAATTTTTAAAGGAATCGCCTTTTTTAACTCCTTCTTTAACGTCTCCTGTGCATAGTCCGTTAGGTTCTTAAAAATATGAAAACGATCACTCACTTGTAAATTTATCGGGTGGGCACTGGTGATAGCATTTCGGTACGTCGGTGAACCATCCCTCGAAAAAATCTGTAAATTAGGAAAGGAAGATAGCCAAACAACGACATCATTTAAATCACGAGATTCAATCATGTCAATAATTTTATGGGTCATGATATCAATCATGATTGTTCCGTATTTATGACGCTTCTTCAACGCAAAATCATCAATACAGACTGATGTTACTAAAGACTTATCTATGAGGATTTCGTTTTTTTTTTAAAGTATGAATGCTAATATAAATGTGGTTCTTCCTGACTTTTGGTGATAAAACGCTTTACCTGATATAATGAAAAGACATCGTAGAGAGGTATATCATCATGAATCTTAATGTCTTTTTCCCTGAAAATCTTATGATTCAATCCATTGAAAATAATGAGCATATAATCTTGATTTGTTTAAAATCTGAATCAAAATTTAACCACTGTCCCTTATGTGGGATGAAAAGTCACCAGGTACACAGTACGTATCTTAGAAAACCATTAGATGCGTCTATCCTTAATAAACCTGTTCAATTAAGGATACAAGCTAAAAAGTTTTTTTGTTTAAATCCTAACTGTAAACGTCAAATTTTTACTGAAAGATTTACTGGCTTTTTAAATGCCTATCGGCGTTTAACCATTCGTCTTGAAGAGGTTTTTCTTCAATTATCATTATCGATGAGTGCGGAAGCTTTATCACGCTTTCTTTTTAAACTTGGATATAAACGAAGTGGAGATGCACTATTAGATTTATTACGACGTATCGATTCTACTGAAAAAGATATAAAAAATCAGTCATTAACCCATATTGGGGTTGATGACTTTTCTTTTCGTCGAGGGGTCGACTTTGGAACGGTTATTTGTGATTTAGAAACGCATCGTCCGGTTGAAATTCTGGCCTCTCGTTCGACTCAAGCGTTTAAAGAATGGTTGGAAAAACATCCCTCAGTTGAATTAGTGACACGTGATCGTGCAACAACTTATACTAAAGCCATTCATTTAACGAATCCTAACATTATTCAGGTTGCCGACAAGTGGCACTTTCTTAAAAACCTATTAACGGTTGTTAAAGAAACCATTAGTTCTCGTTTTCCTAAAGGATGGTTTATCATGCCTGAATCTTCAATCACTAAAAAAACAGATCCAGCGACAGATATAACGATTACTAACGTGAACTCAATATCCAGTCATGAATCATTATCTGAAAAGGAACAAGCAAAATGGGCACTCATTTTGGAGATTCAAAAGGTCTACCAACAAGTAGGCTCTATTCGTCAAACAGCCAGACAACTTAAGTTAAGTCGGACAACCGTAGCGAAGTATATTCAGTTATCTGAACCTCCCAAGCAAATACGAAAGCCCCGTGTTAATCAATTTGTCCCCTATTTAAATCAAATCACACAATGGTGTCAGGAGGGAAAAACTGCTCGTTGGATTCATGAACAACTCATCCACCAAGGGTTTAAAGGAGGAGCTTCTTCAACTCGTCGAAAAGTTCAAGAAATTAAAGCAAATCTCCCCGTAAAAACAAGTGAGAAGGCAACAGAAAAAATATCAAAAAAATCTAGTAAATTATTGAAAGCAACGAAGTTTCAACTCACCTCATTCATTTGGCGAAAACCAACGTCTTTAACTCAACCAGAATTAAATTTATTAAATGAACTCTTTCAAGCTCATGCAGACTTAAGTGAACTATATACAGCCATCCAAGTATTTAGAGATTTGGTCACGATGGGGCAAGTATTCAAATTATCTCAATGGCTAGAACGTTACGCTACTCATGAGATTAAATTACTGCGTGAGTTTTGTCTTCGAATGAAACGTGATGAGCAATCGATCAGTAACGCATTAGTTTATCCATACACTAATGCGATTTGTGAAGGGAATGTCAACCGAATTAAAATGATTAAACGCCAAATGTATGGACGAGCAAGTTTTGAACTTCTACGTATTAAAGTGCTCTATTCCTAGAAAGGGCTTTTCACCAAAATAGCGGAAGAACCACTTTTTTATTGACATTTATACTCCATCATTTTTAATTGGAGCTTATTAATTTTTTCCTCTTTTTGGGCGAGTAGTTGAGCTTGTTGATCCAGTTTCTTTAATAGTTTCTGATTTTCTTCGATTAGTTTTGATTCAAACGTGTTCAACTTGGCTCACCTCTTTTCTAAATGATTTTATTAGTCTTAGTATGTCCAACTTTATATAGAAAATACAGGATTTATTACCATTTTTAATTAATGCATCCTTTGCGGGCGGGTTTGATAGCTTTAGGCTGTTGGATAGAGAGTCCCTCAAGTAACCAGCGAAGCTCCTGACTCGTTAACTTTTTGACTTCTTCTTGGTTTCGTGGCCATTGAAGGTTCCCATTCTCTAGCCTTTTATATAAGAGGATAAAGCCATCCGTATCCCAATAAAGTGCTTTAAATCGATCCTTTTTTAGACCACAGAAAAGAAATAAGGCATCATCAAATAAATCTAAATTATATTTATCCGTAATAATTCCCGCGAGACGATCAATCCCACAACGCATATCCGTCCGACCACAAACGACAAAAATATTTTTAACATGAGTGAAATCAACTAACATTTTTCATCAACTCCGTCAGAACTCTCCTTAAAAGATCGTCATTAATCCCAGGATAAAAAGTTATTTCACTTCCATTCAGTTGAACACAACAGATGGGAGTTCTTTTTTTAGTGGAATCTGTTTCAAGTTGAATCGGAACAATTAATGGACTTTCCTTCATAAAAATGACCTCCTTTTCTTTGATAGCTAAAGTATAGCTCAAAGTTGGAGGTCAAAATAGACATGTTTATATTACGCGCTTACGATAATACCCATATTATTACAAAATTTCATTAAAAAGAAAATGATTACTTACTATTCACCTTTATCGGCTTTAAGTAAATAACCATTTTTAAAACTAACTATACTTTATTAATAGTCCCCTATATGTTAATCTCTATTAAATAAGTCTCTAGTATAAACTTTCTCTTCTACATCAAATAGCTCTTTTGATAAACGATTTGAAACAATAACATCACTCATTGACTTAAATTCATCTAAATCTCTAATGACCTTAGAGTTATGGAACGTTTCTTCTTTTAATACCGGCTCATAAATAACTACTTCAATACCTTCCGCTTTAATACGCTTCATAATTCCTTGAATCGATGAAGCACGGAAGTTATCAGAATCTGTTTTCATTGTTAATCGGTAAATTCCAACAACCTTTGGTTGACGTTTCATAATCATATCAGCAATATGATCTTTACGCGTTCGATTTGCTTCAACAATCGCCTCAATAATATTATTGGGAACATCCGCATAGTTCGCACGAAGTTGTTTCGTATCTTTCGGTAAACAATATCCTCCATAACCAAATGATGGATTATTATAATGCGTTCCAATACGTGGATCCAGTCCGACTCCCTCGATAATTTGTTTTGTATCTAAGCCTCGAACCTCCGCATAAGTATCTAACTCATTAAAATAGGCCACACGTAAGGCTAAATACGTATTGGAAAACAACTTAACGGCTTCCGCCTCTGTTGATCCGGTAAATAAGATAGGGATATCTTCCTTAATCGCACCCTCTGCTAATAAATTGGCGAAGACTCTCGCACGTTCTGACTGTTCGCCCACAATAATTCTTGAAGGATATAAATTATCGTACAAAGCTTTTCCCTCGCGTAAAAACTCTGGTGAAAAAATAATATTATCCGTCTCAAACATTTGACGAACTTTCTCTGTATATCCTACTGGAACCGTTGACTTAATGACCATCACGGCGTCAGGATTAATCGATAGCACGTTAGCAATAACCGCCTCAACTGAACGGGTATTAAAGTAGTTTAATTCTGGATCATAGTTCGTTGGGGTTGAAATAATCACATAGTCCGCATCCTTATAGGCTGTAAAAACATCGGTTGTCGCAACTAAATTTAATTCTTTCGTCGTTAAATATTCCTCAATTTCTTTATCAACAATGGGTGATTTTCGTTGATTAATCATCTCCACTTTGTCCGCAATAATGTCTAGCGCAATCACTTCATGATGTTGTGCCAAAAGAATCGCATTTGATAACCCAACATACCCTGTTCCCGCAACTGTAATCTTCATTATTCTCTCTCCTATTTAACTTATTATTTTTTATAACGTACCCTACGTTGATACTTTTTCTTCATGATAAAATTAGAGTTAGAAAGGCAATATATTTATCTCCTTAATCAAAAAGCTATCCTGTAGGAAGTTAATCAGATTTTTATTTTAAACGATAAAATAATTTTTTTAAGCTATTCCAAGATATTAGATAAAAGTTAACACAAAGCTATAGAATTAACTTCTGTTTCTTATGATAAATCAATCTAATATACGAGTCCCTAAATGTTTAACATTTTTCACCTATCTTCTGAACAATCACTTTTTAAGTCTATGTACTATCATTGGCTTAAATACTTGCCATAAATACTTAAATTCCGATGTTTTAAAGAAAACAATAAGGTAGACAACATTGACGATAATCACACAGATGATACCTTTCATTACTAAAGCAAAGAATCCGCTCCATGGAACTAAATGGCACGCTAATGTTGTTATGAATCCGGTAGCTAGTGTTAGTAAAATAAACCAAAGATAGCTTCTAAAATAAATAAGGACAGATTTATTAAAGACCATATTATAAGTAATCTTAGATTGTGTCCAAACCGGAATGAGTAAACTACTAATGGTCGTTCCTAAAAATATTCCAGCTAATCCCAAATACTTAACTAGTATAACCGATGCACCTAAGTTAATAGCAGATTCATATAATGGAAAGAAGCGATCGGGTGAAAATAGCCCGGCCTTATCTTTAAATGTACTAATCGGCCCCCTCATTCCCTTAATATAAAAATTAATAAGGATGACTAAAAATGTAAAGTTCCCCAGTAACAGTCCATCTCCTAGCCACCAATTAATAAATGGCTCTAATAAATTAAAAAGAAAAATGGTTGAAAATGAATAAATCCAGAAGTTAATCAGGTTAACTACCTTAAATACTTCATAGGTTTTATCCTTACTTTCAGTCGCAATGAGATTTCCAACACTCGCCCCGAGTCCATTTACCACAGGCGTTAATAATGCGGAAAGTTGCCCAATGACCATTGTATAATTCGAATACAATCCCACCGCTTTTAGACTAACAAAAGCAGAAATTAAAAGATTATCCGTTCCAAACACACAGTAAGCTCCTATACTATGTAAGAATAGTGCCTTTACGTTAGTAATAAGATTCTGTTTTGTTGATTCATCTACCTTATACCTTTGGTTGGTTCTTATAAATGCATAACGCTCATTGACAATTTTACCATTCCATATGTTTTGAATAATGAAGATACCTGCTTCAACCACTAGATATAGAATATAGTTCTTCGTTAGCCATAAAACAATAATTCTAGAGATTGTCGTAATGACATTGAATAATAAATTGTACCTAGCCAAAATATACCCTTTTTGATCAGCATTAATTAAAGACCATTTATGAGCATTTAAATAAGAAATCATATTCTTTATTACAAAAATAAAGTATATCATCCCGATAAACGGGATTTTAGATTCCTCTTTCATTAGATATCCTAAAAAAGGATAAAGTGATAAACTGAGGATAAAAATAGCGATAGCTAAAACTCCATATAATTTCTTATATAGTTGAACAAGCGCAATAACCTTTTCCTCATTCTTTTCTGCTAGAGGTTTATACAAATTAAATGTAATACTTGCACCGATTCCACCCTCAACAAGACTTAACATCGATAATATATTAGTGAGTAATCCATTAACACCTAGATACTCAGTGCCTAGACTATCTAAAAAAACTTTTCTCGAAATAAAACCTAATAACGTTATTACAATCTGTGTAATAATAGCTATATAAATATTTTTAATTGAGTTACTTAATCGCATAACATCTCCTACATCTCCTCAATACACCGATATAATTTATTGATTTCATTACTGGTGTTTATTTCCTCCTTTTTCAAATTATCTCTATAAAGTTGTTGCTCTCCCGGATTAGAAATTAATTCTTTCAGAACTTGATAAATACTTTCTGAATTCACTTCACATAATCTTCCCGTAAATCTATCCTGAATTTGTTCTAAAGCTCCTTGGGTTTTAGTAGCAATTATCGGAAGTCCAAAGCACTTTGCCTCTGCAATAGTAAGTCCATATGCCTCATATAGCGATGGTTGAATATAAATATCACATCCAACCATATAGATGTATGGATTTAATTGTTTACCAGCCAAGTGAACATAATCATGCACCTTATAATCATTTATTTTTTTCAATAAAGGGGCGTATTCCGAACCTTCGCCAACAACAATCCATTCAAAATCTATACCTTCCTCTTTTAATAACAAAGCAACTTCAGGAATGAGGTTTACCCCCTTTTCGTTCGACAATCGTGAAACCGTTAAAATTCTAAATTTGTGAGAATTCCAGATTTCCTCTTTATACTGTAAATTTTCTCCACTCAAAACATGACTTTTCTTAATATGATTATAATATACCTGGCATCTATCCGCTAGGGACTCATATCTCGTAGTAAATGTTGATTTACATCTTTCAGAAACGCAAAATATTTGATCATACTGGTCGTAATAATCCTTATTTCTGTCCACGATGTCCAAATATTCATTTATATCCGAATGTACCCACATAATCTTTTTTTTCGCCTTTATTTTTTCTATACAGAACATTGTGGTAAAGGAAATCGGGTTATGATAAGCAATTGCAAGGTCGTAATCTTTATGAAATCCCTTAGTTAACCGAAGCCTAGCTTTATACTTAAGATAATCATTAACCCCATATTTCAAAATTAACCCTGTTTGAATTAAACTAATACAATTTTTTATATTGAAATCTCTAAGTTCATGCAAAATTTTTTTTGTTATACTAATATAATCATTATAAATATAAATAAGATTCACTCTTTTATCTAAATAGGGGGATAAATCGCCTCCTTCTTCTTCCAAATATAAATCTACCTCATACTCATCAAAGTTAATTTCTTCTAATAACCCCAATAATGATTTTTCAATTCCACCAATTATCATTTTTCTTGTAACAATTGCAATCCTTTTCATCTATATACCCTCTCTATTATCTAATAAACTTTTCCATTTATCAGCAATCGATTGAATCATATAATTTTCAGAGGACTTATAGGCCCCAACCGATAAAGTATATCTTAACTGACAGTCTTGAATTATGCATTCCATACTCTTAATTAACTCCGTCAAATCATTTTTATTTACTAAAAATCCATTTTTACCATGCTCAATTATAGACATTGGTCCCACATTATTAAAACTGATAACAGGGATTCCTTTGGCTAAACTTTCAATTAAAACACAACCAAACCCTTCTTTTTGGGAGGTTAATAAACTGAAGGCGGCCTCTTTATACTTACCTTCAACGTTAGAAGTGAACCCTGAAAGAATTACCTTTCCTTCTAGATTTAATTCTTTAACAAGTTCTTTTAACTTTAACTTCTCAGGACCTTCTCCTACGATTTCTAAAATCCAATCCGGGTATTCGTGATTTAACTTTTTCCACGCGTATATACCATACTCCATAGACTTTTCACTACTTAATCTCCCCACCATTAAAATTTTTTTATTTTCGGCTTTATAATTATAACTTCGTACAAAGGGAATAGCATTTGGAATAATTTTTACATTCTTGTTTAATTTTTCATAAAAGGTGTAGTCATTATGTGTCAGTACGGCAACCCCATGTAAGCTACGGTAAAATATTTTCTTCAACATGTTCCATTTTTCCGTGTCTGACTGATATTCCTCATGATGAGACCCGATAACGCTATATTTTAAAAGAGGAGATAAAATCGCAAAGTATACATTATGAAACGTTTTAGTCGTTATTAAATAATTTAATTTTTCATCTTTTAATTTTTTATACAAGAAAAATAGTTCATTTAAACAAGTTTTATAAGATCCTTCTATCCCTTTAGGAGCATAATTCAAATATTTTATTTCAACATTGGAATTTAAATCATAGGGAAGTTCTCCTGATTCGGTTTGATACTGTGAGTAAATAACTATCTCGTACCTCAAATCTACACTAAAATAATTCGCTAAAGTTGTTACAACCCGTTCAACTCCCCCAGAAATATTAATGTTGCCAACCAAAAATCCTATCTTCATAATGTCACCTCCTATCTAAATAACTCTTCTATTTCATTAATACAATGTTGAGCATCAAAGAATGAAACACGGTCTTTAGACTTTTCCCTATATTCTTGAAGCAGTGATGGGGTACTTAATAAATTTTTTAACCCTTCGTATAATCCTTCTTCACTATTATCGACAAGCAAGCCATATTCTCCAAAATCTAACAATTCATTTGGACCCGCACAATCGGTGCTAATAATAGGTAATCCTAACATCATTGCTTCGGCAATAACTAAAGAAAATCCCTCATTTACTGAAGAACAGACAAATAAATCCCCCTGCTTAATATATTGATAAGGATTTTCTTTAAATCCTAGTAACTTCACGTTTGTTAATTGATCACGTTGAATTTGCTCTTCAAGCTCTGAACGACTCCAACCATCACCTAAAATCCACAATTCATAATTGAATTGTTCCTGATTTAGTCGATGGCATACGTTTAAAAGGCGATCATATCCTTTTTGACCTACTAAGCGCCCACTCGTTACAAGTAATGGTTTATCTAAAGGTTTAGCTTCATCTTTTAGTAACTCATTCCCTTTCTTTCTAATCAGGTCACCAATAATCGGATTGTATTTTACATGAAGTTGTGGTTGAAAGTCGGTACCAAATAATTTAAGAAAACCTTCCTTCGCACTATGAGAAACAAACACTAAATCATCAAAGTTTCGATAACATTTCTTCTCCAGTTCAAGGCTATTCCTAAATGTTTTAGTTGTCCAATGACCATTAAATAAATCGATATGAATCCAAGCAATTTTTCGACTATGCTTATTCGTCGATGCTCCAATAATCTTTGTTGCCCTTCCCTCTAAGAATGCGATTTCTATATCATATTTTTCGCGGATTCCTAATCGATAAAGAAGCTTTCCGTCACTTTTCTCCACGAAGGGATGAAAAAGTCGACTAATACCTTTTATATTAGGAAAAATTGATTTATACTTAACATCTTTCCTTAACTCCTTTTTTCGCACACCATAATCCCAAATACTCATCACCGTAATATCGTATTTATGAATATCCATATGATTAATTAGGTCCACAAATACTTTTTCAACGCCTCCGCCAGCAAAGCTCTCCACTAAGAAAAGAACCTTCTTTTTCATAAAATCACCTTCAAACTTTTTCCTTTAGTCCCTATCCTCAAGGAGATATTTTTAAAATGGCCTACGATTTCACTCCCTCTACAACTCTATCCTGCCTATCATAAATTTTCTCAATAAGAAAATTGGGAATATGTATATTAAATAAGGGGTTATCCTAATAATTCAACGATTTCTTTTAAGCGTAATTCCTTATCAAAAAAGGAAGTTCTTTCTTTAACCTTATTCCTATAATATTTTTGCATTGTAGAATCTGTCAAATATTGTTTCAACCCTCTATATAATGCTTCTGTTGTATTTTCCGTTATTAATCCGTATTCATTATTACCTAAAAGCTCACTTGTTCCTGAGACATTTGTTGTAACAATTGGAACACCTAAAATAACCGCCTCTGAAATCACCGTACTAAACCCTTCCCATCTAGAGGAGCATACGAACAAATCACTTTGTTTCATATATTTATACGGATTATCTCTCTTTCCTATTAAATGAACTGAATCTTCAATACCATTGTCACTAGTATATCGACAATAATTGTCATACTCTGGACCGTCGCCTACAATAACTAGATCGTATAAAATTCCTTCGTCATATAATCTTTTATGGACCTTTAACAAACGATCATATCCCTTAGCCTCAACTAGCCTTCCAACCGAACATACCATGAATCGACCACTATTCCCCCGAATAATTTCATCAATAGTTTGTAACGATTTTTCTTTTATATCTTCTGTTTGATTAATATTATAACGGACGACACAATTATCCGTAATTTTCATCACCTGGGTAAACATCTCTTTTACATATTCAGAAACACAAATGATTTTATCAAATTTTAGATAAGCATTGCGGGTCGTAGACTCGTCCTTAAAATAATCATAAATTCCTGTACATTTTGTAAAATCACTATGCACCCATACAAACTTTTTAGAACTACTATTAACTGAACCAGATATAATTTTTGCTGGTGCCCCTCTCATAAAAGCAATCTCAACATCATATTTTTCTTTGACCAGTACCCTATATAAAAGTGATGATGGCATTTTTTTCAACATCCCCGTGTATAATCTAACCTTCATGTAGTTCCATATTTTAAATTTCGAAGTCTTATAAAAACTTTTTACAGTTACTGAGTTATTTAACTTCTCTTTTAAGTCAAAGTAATCATATATCGTTATAATCGTAACATCAAAATCTTGAACTAACTCATTTACCAAATTAACTAATACACGCTCAACTCCACCAATTGTTAGGGTTGGTACAACAAATAAGATACTCTTTTTCATTCACCTGCGCTCCCTTATGATTTTATCTTCATTTTAAATTTGATTAAATAGTAGATTAGACTACTATTTTTTTTCTTCATATTTTTTAATACTATATCTGTAAATTTCGTTTTTCCTTTTTCAACCCGCTCCAATGCCTCAATAATATCCTCTCGGTTAATTACATCTTTAATATTTTGTATTTTTTCTCTTCTCGTTAATGGACACTTCTGATGAAAGTACATCTCAAATGCGTCAATAACCTGATGTATATACATAGAGGCTAACCATTTTTGATTTTCCTCTGTATAGATGTTAAACTCTTTAAATAACTCCATTAACCTTTCATATCGGTAAGCTCTAACATCAATTTTTTTAGGGTGATAACGGTTCACAATGGTATCCTCAAATGTTTTAATATAGTGATAGTAGCTATCCGTTGATAACGTTAAACACGATAGATTTCTAAATACATCAATATTAAAATTGGTATCCTGATCAATTGGTAACCACTCGATAAACTTTAATTCCTTCTGACGTAAAAATTTTAACTGGTAAAGTTTGTTGTGCGTGTAATTAAATAATGTGTTATTCAGAATATCCACCATAATTTCTTTAATTTCCTGTCGCCCTTTTAAAATCGCATTTTTATAATGAGATTCCTCATATGAAATTTCACCATTTTTTAATGAAATATCATATTTTAGTCCACACATAACTACCTCTGCACCTGTTTCCTTTGCCCTATAATATTGTTCTTCTAACATAGTTAACTCACAATAATCGTCTGCATCAACAAGTTGTAAATATTCTCCCTGGGCTATGGAAATACCTGTATTTCGTGCAATACAGGCCCCTTCGTTTTTCTTATCGATAACTTTAATCCGAGAATCACGTGCTTCATATTCGCGACAAATATCAATACTTTTATCCTTTGAACCATCATTCACTAAAATTAATTCGATTTCTTTTAATGTTTGATTTAAAATAGAGTCAATTGCACGCCTTAAATACTTTTCAGCATTGTAAACTGGCATAACTACACTAACTTTTATCTCCATTTTTTTCTCCCTTCCCTTAAGCTATTCATTACTTTAAAACATAACATGACTGCAGTAATAGAGTTTAAATGAACTAACCCCTTTGTAAGCTTAATCATCTTATTATTGGAGCGCACTTCATTTGCACATTCTTTCACATAATGGCGATGTAAGATTTTTTTTATCGCTATTCTCTTTTCTCTCACTGTTAAATGACAATCACGGTGAAATAAATTTAACCACGCAGAAAAAACTCCACCCAAATGGTTTTCCATAAGAGTCAATTCATTTTCTTTTGTATCATAATGCATTACTTTCAAAAACTGCTCAATCCCTTGGTGAATGTCAAGTCCTTTTTGATACATCTGATCAATATATTGGTAGGTTATACTGTTATTTTGTCGGCGCATGTAAATATAGAGCGGCTCATTAATAAACGAAAGCGTTTGAATATTTTTAAAATAATCTAAATTAAAGAATAAATCTTCCCCTGTTTCCACGTTTTCTCTAAATGAAAGGCGATTGTGTTCAATAATCTCACGCTTGTAAAGTTTATTCCAAAGGGGATTAAAGAGTCCACTATTCATATAAGGCATTATCAGATGGGACATGGTGTTTACATCTAAACACTCATCCGGATAAAATAATGAATTCTGACGACTAATAACGTTACCTTTTAGTTCCTTCACTTCTTCATATCCACAAACGACTAAATCAGGGGAATTCTGTTGCATTTGTTTAACAAGCTTTTCTAAATAATAATTATCTAAATGGTCATCCGCATCTACAAAGGCGATATAAGTTCCCTTCGCCTTTTGAAGAAGTTTATTTCGCGTGGCTGAGACACCTTGATTTGATTGATGAATTATCCGAATCCGATGATCTGTTGCCGCTAATTGCTCACACAACTCACCACTGCCGTCAGTTGATCCATCATTGACCATCACAACCTCCCAATTGATAAAGATTTGGCTACGAAGTTGCTTCATTAAATTTAATAAGTAAGCTTCCGCATTATATACCGGGATTAATATACTAACTAATGGTTCTCTCATCTAATCCTTTTCCTCTCTACTTTCGTAATAAATCTCGAACACGATGTTTTAAAGAGTAACATCCCATAATTAATAAAACAGCCTTTATTTTCACTAATCGAACAATAAGATTCACAAAGGTTGAACACTTAACACCTGAACAAGATTGACGCACCTTAGGATTTTCAACGATCATTTTAATATAGCGATATCTACCTTGAAATGTATACATTAAATTAGGATTATACGTATTATTGATACACGAAGCAGTATCCATCATAAATTGTGATTTTAATAATTGTTGTTCTCGCCGATGATAAACACCCCAACTTTTTAGAAGTTTAATTAACTCGTTATTCACATCAATAAAAATCTCAAACATATTAGATGGTAGTTTCTGAGCAACCCCCTCTAAATTGCTGACTCGATAATTATATGTATGATCATTAATAATGACCAAAGAATTAATTTTATCAACATATGCATTATTAAAAGCTAAATCTTCATACTTAGGACGATCAGGAAAACGCAATTGATATCTTTCAATAATTTCACGTTTATACACCTTATTATGGGGTGCATGAGAAACACCGTTTGTCGCAATTTCTACGTACATTTTTCGAACCTCACTCATTGAGTGATAGGCATTTGCCGGATAAAAATAATCTACTTTAATAGAAGACAAACTCTCGTGATTAAAATAACAATTATGAGAACATCCAATTAACCAATCATATGATTTTAAAGACTGGACATAGGTTAATAACGTATCGGTTTCTAACCAGTCATCCGCATCTACAAATAAAATATATTGTCCGGCTGCATAATCTAATCCTACATTACGTGCACGACCTGCCCCTTGATTTTTACAGTGAAAAACACGGATGCGCTCATCGTTTAGTGCGTATTCATCACACAGCTTTCCACTATCATCCGTTGAACCATCATTAATGAGTAGTATTTCAAATGATTTATATGTTTGCTGAAATAGACTATCCATACAAATAGGTAGATACTTTTCCACATTATAAACTGGAATAATAATACTAAAAAAGGGAACGTTCATCCTAAACCCCCTCCAATAAAGAGATCCATTTACGAATCACCTCATCCATCTCAAATCGTTTAATATCTTTTAGGGTATTTGAGCTAAACCTTACTCTCAGTGATGGGTTCTCAATCAATTCCGTTACCTTTTGTTCCATCATCTTACAATCACCCATGTCAACGAGATATCCATTTTCTGATGATAAAATTAACTCTGCCGGTCCTGTTTGACAATCAAAGCTGACAATTGGTAATTGGTAACTCTTGGCTTCTAACAAGGTCATTGGTAATCCTTCATAGCGAGAAGTCATCACAAAGAAAGAACTGTCTTGATAATAATGACTCATCTCCTTTTGATTCCCTGTTAGCACAAGGCGCCCCTCTAAATGATATTCTTTAATTTTTTTCTCAAGCATCGGGCGCTCGGCTCCTTCCCCAATAATCAACCATGTCCATCCCGGGTGCTTAGGTAATACTTCCTTGGCAACCTCGCACAATATATCAAATCCCTTAATATGTCTTAATTGACCAACACTAATAATTTGTTTGCTCTCAGATCGATACGTCGTCTCAGGAATTTTTTCAATCGGATTGTAAATACACGTTATTTTATCTTTTATTCCAAGGTATTCTTGATAATTTCGACGATCTTGTTCAGTTAGTGTCACAATATGGGTTGAAAAATATTTCGTCAATTTTCTTGAAAAATCACGTAACCGTGAGCCATTATTCGAATAATAATTGAAATGTTCCCAGGAAATTGTCTTCACCTTCGTCCAACGGGTAGCTGGAATCGTATAAAGATTACAAATAACGTCTACTTCGATTAAAATATCAATTTGATGCGTTTTTAAATACTGACGAAGTGTCTTTACAATTTTAAAATAATCGTACTTTAAATCAACATCTCCCTTTCTTAACAAAGTCGCCTGATAGACGAACGGATGTAATTCAAAAAAAGAAGTCATCGTCGGATTAGTAACGCTCAGCACATGAATTTCATATGCTGAGTCTTTAACTAATTCATTCGCAATCATGGATGTCACTCGTTCTGTTCCACCAGCACGTGACATATTGCCATTTAAAAAGCAGATTTTCTTCACCTGAGGTTCTCCCCCTTCTCACTATCTAATTTATTTCTAATAACCATCATTAAAACTAACGCAAGTGGCATGAGCTTATTTCGATGACGAATGGCTGTTCCAGTATTTAACGTTCCCATTCCATAAACAAACCCACCGATCACAATACAGAGAACGAGAATTCGGTAACGACTATCAACCTGCCGATAGTTTTTAAAGAATAAATAGGTCGTATAAATCCACAAACTTGAATCAAGACAGAAAGTTAGAATATCCATCCCACCTCGAATTAACCAAGGCATCGGTGAATAAAGGAGGTAAACAGCTTTGACTGGACCTGCGAATAAAAACTCGACCGGCGTTTCCACCTTTAGACTCGTTAAGTAAGAGGACCCTCCTCCTGTCTCAGCATTCGTTTTTTCAATATACTCCTGTCCTTCTTCGGAACCGATAAAGCCTAAGAAGAGGACAAGGGCCGTGATAATGCATACAATATTTAAAACATTTATTTTGATTTTTTGGCGTTTGCGACTATAAAATAGGAACGCATACAAATAGGGAACCGCGATGGCAATTAATCCATCGTGATACTTAGCTCCGATGATTACAGCTAAAATGGCAATGACCATATCCCATGGGCGATACCCCTTCGTCCATTTGAGAAAATGATAAATCGATAATACAACAAAGTAATAAATACTTGCTTCCCGTAATAGCGCATACCCCATTAAAAAGGGAATGGGCATATATAACCAGAGAGCAAGCATCAGTTTTTTATTTTTCACCGTAAGAGCGATTAAATCGGCAATATCCATTAACTTCGTTGCAGCTAACATAATAAACGAAATATTTAGAAAATGCCCCCAAAATTGATAGGGTCCAAAAATATAATAAATAACCCCTAATACCTGCGAATAAAATCCTGTAAAATGTTCAAGCAATGTACCTGGTAGGGCTTCTGCTGTCTCTACTGCTAATTTTTGAAATGATTGGGCATCCGTCGTATTAAAGGGCAACCAAGCGACGGTTCGATCATAATACAGAGCCGCCATCCTTAACATTAGTCCTCCGACTAAAATCATAAACATCACTTTATCATCTGATTTTTTGTAAAAGTGAAAGATGAAAAAAAGAACATTCAATGCAATATAAATTAGAGCAAGCACTTCTCTGTCTATAACATGTTGCATCGTCAAACTAATAAACCCTTCAGCTAACAATAAAATTAAATAATAACGCATTTTTTCTAACCCACTATCTGTCCATATACCGCTTTTAATAAACGGTTATATTCATTTATATTAAATTTAGATTGAACATGCTCTGCCCCATTTTTCGCCACCTGTTCTCGCAATGAGACATCATTCTTAAAGCGAACCAAATGTTTCACAAATTCGTTATGATTGTTAGGTTCAATCAACACACCCGTTTTTTCAGGAATAATAACTTCTTCAATACTCCCAACATTCATTGAAATGGTTGGAACACCACTTCCAACCGCCTCTAGTAATACCATCGGCAACCCCTCATAAAGGGATGGTAAAAAGAAAATATCCATTAATTGATAAAACGGATAAACATCAGATTGGAATCCCGCAAAGATAAAGAGGTCAGCTAGCCCTAGCTCCTCAACTAACTGTTTCACTTCATCTTCCTGTTCCCCACTTCCGACAATTAAAAGCTTACAGTCTTGGAAGGCCTCCTTAAATGTTGGAAGTGCCTTTATAAAAGGAATCATTCCTTTTTGTTCTGAGAGTCGACCAATGTATCCAATAATCGTCTGATTAGATGGAAGGTTAAATGTCTCCTTCAATTCGTTGACGCGATGTGTTGAAACACTCTCTAGGCTCTCTAAATCAATGGCATTGGATAAAATCGTCGTTTTCTCAGGTTTAAAATAGGTCGCATTTGCCTGATAATAATCGAAGACAATTTTTCCACAGGCGATGTTATGGTCATATTGAGGACGTACCCATCGATCAATTTTTTGGATGATCCCACCAGTTGTTAACCACGGATAACAGTTGTGAATATGTGAAACGACTTTAATCGTTAAACCATACCTCTTTTGCGTTAAAATAGCCGCAAGGGACGCAAGATTATCATGGGCATGAATGAGATCAATGTTTTTTTCCTCGATAAAAGCCTTAAGTCTGCTAGTTAAACCGAGCATATTTTTAATAGAGAAATGAACAGGATAGGCCTCGACTCCCTCGTTAATAAATACGTTAGCTAGCTCTTCTCCCCCAGTTAAAACGAAGGATTCTACCCCTGTCATATGTTTGCAGATTAGTAATCCCACTCGCTCGGCACCACTTAGTTTATTCATTGGTAATAAATGCAAAACTCTCATGGTACTTACACTCCTTCGTAAATCATTTTTAATTCCTTAAGAACAGATGCCATTTCATATTTCTTTAAATGTGGGCTTAAGGAAAAACTTGAATCATTTTTCAAATATAATCTTTCGATTTCATGAGCAAGGGTTTCATCGTCACCGACCTCTACGAGACACCCAACGGTATCATCGCAAATAATATCACGGCAGCCACGAATATTTGTTCCAATCATTTGACGTCCGCATGCCATGAGTTCCATTAAATTACGAGGTAATCCCTCCCGATATGAGAGTAAGACCCCAATATTTGATACATTAATTAATTCGGTAATATCCGTTCTAAACCCTAAAAATTGAACGTGTTTTTGAATGCCACATTCGGTGGCTTGTTGTTGCAACTCCTGTAATTTTAACCCTTCCCCAACAAAGAGCGCCTTAATGTTCGAATATTTATCTTTTAAACGTTCGATGGCTTTAAGGAGTTGGATTTGGTTCTTATTTTCATTTAATTCTGCAATCATAATAATGATAAAATCATCAGAATGAAGCCCTAACTCCTGTCGCTTATCACAAATAGCCTCGTGTGATAAAACTTTATAGTGTGACAAATCAAGTCCGACCCCATCCATTAAATAAGTTTTCTTTGGTTTTAATCGCTTCGTCGTAATTTCATAGTCCTCTTGATTAATGGTGATGGTCACGTCTGTTAATTTCGCCATCATCCATTCAATTGGATAATATAACATCCACCCTACGTTAGATCCACCCTTTAAAAAGTGATAGCCATGTGCTGTATAAATCGTTTTAACATGTGAATCCCTTAATTTAAGTAACCGTCCAAATAAAGAAGCAACTGGGGTATGAACATGAACAATATCATACTGCTTTTGGTTTTGAATTTTGATTAACTCCTTAAATGCCGTTAAATTTCCTGGATGAAGCGGATTTCTGGCAAACGGAATATTAAAGACGTGTACCCCTCGATTTATTAAAGATTCATCAACGGGTTTGTCAATGCTCGTTGCGAGATCCACAAGGTATCCTTCATCTAGTAACATATGAATATGAGGAACTAAAAAGGCATTGACGGTTCGGCTAACCGTCGTTACATATAAAACTTTTTTCATGATAGCCTCCCTTCAGGCAATCGCTTATTTATTTTTTCGTCCAAATAGACGTTTTTTGTTCTCGGGTTGGTCCTCATATTGATAATAATACTGTGAATATCCTCCCATTTTCTGACCGCAGTCATTTAAGATACTCCCAATTACATTAACATTTAGTTTTTTCAGTTCTTTATAAGCATTCAGGATTAATTTTTGTCTAGCCTTTCCTTCACGAATGACCATTAATGTTCCATCGGCCTTGAGTGCTAAAAGTTGTGGATCTGTCACCGATAAAACCGGCGGCGTATCAATAATAATATAATCATACGTCTCTTTTAAATAGCTGAGTAACTGGGACATTTTTTCAGAGCCAACTAATTCTGCAGGATTAGGTGGGATTTTCCCAGCGGTTAACACATCAAATTGATCATCCACTTTCTGAATGACCTCGCTAGGGTTCAACTTTTGAACAATTAAATCGCTTAGTCCTACTTGATTAGATAATTGTAATTTCTTATGAATCGTTGGTTTACGTAAATCGGCATCAATTAATAAAACTTTTTTATTCATTTTGCTAAACGATTTGGCGAGATTTGATGCCACTGTAGATTTTCCTTCCCCTGGAATTGAACTCGTCACGACTAACGACTTTAGTTCAGTATCAATTCCTGAGTATTGAATGCTCGTGCGGAGTGAACGATAGGCCTCCATCGATAATGATTTTTTAAATTTTTCCATCTCTTACATTTCCTCCTTTGAGCTAAAGTGGGGAAGTTGTCCTAAAACAGGAACAGGTAATAACTTTTCAACCATTTCTTTATTGCGAATACGATCATCTAAAAAATCAAGCGCTAAAATGGCTCCTACTGAGACGACAAACCCGACTAAAGCCCCTGTTAAAATAACTACCTTTTTATTGGGGTGAATTGGATATACCTTCACACTATCAATCACCTTAACATTAACCCCTGGGACAATTTTTTGTGCCTGCTGTTCAAATTCTTTCGTTAAAACTTCCAGCACTTTTTTAGCCTGTTTTTGATTTCCACTTTGGTAAGTAATTCCTAAAATAGGCGAATATTTATCTGATTCGGTAAACGTTAACTGACTACTCACTTGGCCTGCCGTTAAATCAAGATTGTGCTTTTTTAATGTTTCATTAAGAAAATCTTCAATCACAATCATCTCTTTAAAAGCAGTCATAAAGCTATAATACGAATAGGCCTGATCCGTCATATATCCCGCCATGACATTTTCAGAATCCCCAATATATACTTTTACTCTTGATTGATACGTTGTTGTTAAGGTTGTGGCCTTCCAATAACCTATCCCCCCGAAGATACAGGTGATTAAAATAATAATCCATGATTTTTTAAATAGTAACCCAATTAATTCCTTAACGTCTAATCTCCTTTGTAACATAACCTAAGGTCCTCCTCTTAACTCTTTTAATTTCATGATCACATCGATACTCTAGCATCTCTAAGCTTCATTTCAACAGAAACTTAGACACTACCTCTCTACTAAATCTATTAGGATTTAATATCATTACTGCCTAACCTTAATAGTCCTCCCTATCCTACTCATATAAAAAAGCCATATTTTCTAGTGGGGAAATATAGCTTTCGATAATTTGAGAGATAGACATTTATGGTGATAATGAAAATTCCACCCAAACCTCCGATTGATTCATTAGGCCTGCTTGGTTCTTCCCCTTTCCCCAATAACATCGCCCAATTGCTTAATTAAATTATATCATTAGAGCCTCCCTTTTATCCCTCAATCATTTATTTTTTGGTATTTTGTATATATTTTACCTTATTATACCAATAAAATCATTAAATAAGTGATTATCCTAATCTGTTTATTGTTGGAATACGATAGGAAGTATATTTTAACCTTATTATTTTACCGACTCCCTATTATACAGCCTATCCCCTAACAATAAATGTCGATTATTAAAATTCATCCAAAAATAAATAAAAAGATTTGTAAAAAACGTTTAACCGTCTTTTACAAATCCATCGTATGCTAATATGTTAAAGATTATTTCATTCTATTTCTAATGATTCGTTTAGGCTAAGAGTTGATACAATAATTCTTTTTGTCTGTCTACCGTGTACTGACCGTGAGGGCGTTTCATTCGATAAACTGGAATTTGTTTAGCAATTTCCGTACACTTTTTAAAATATTCCGCATTTAATCCTATCTTAGCACGAGCCCGCGAACCAAAGATATTACGATATACCGTATGAATCTTTTCTTGCCCCTTAAGTTCCTCTAAAGACACTTCGCTTTCTTCCGTTGGTTGAATTTCAACAATGATTTTTAATGGAATCGGCGTTTTGGCGAAATGGTCACGCGTCGATACGAGATAAATTCGTTTACCTTCACTATACTCAATATATTCATGCTGAGTCAAATCATAATTTTGTTCTTCCATCGTCGACTGGTGAACCCGTTGAACAGGAAAAGCCGGTGTGACACATAAACACTCCATGAATAGATGATTAATCGGTGAAACATCATCGCAAATAAATCCATGTCCATCTTGTCTCAAGGCTGAAGTCAACGTTGATTTCCCCGCACCACTATTTCCAACAATCATTACGGCCTCACCTGAAAGATTAACTGTTGCCCCGTGCAACACCACGACATTTCTCTGCAGTAATGCATACGCGAAACACCGACCATAAATAAATTGCTTAACGCGTATCAAGCTAGCCTCTTTTTCCGGTTTAATAATAATCTGTTGCCCGTCCTTAATATAAAAGATCCCAATATTATTTACCTTAAACCAGATCTCACTTGCATCGAAGCCTCGGATTTGATTTTCTATGACTTCTCTTTCAATATGCGCTGGAATTTTATTAACTAATAACTCAAGATCATAAGGTTGCTCGTCCACGGCAATCAATTCATCAAGTCTTAATTCACTTCTAATAATTAATCCATATGCCTGATAATAGTTCATAAGCCCCCCTATGAAACTGAAGGGTTATGACTACTAGGGTTAGGGTCTTCACTACTAGAGTCATCACCTGAAGGTGTTAGATTTGTTGTATCTCGTAACACTTCCTCAACAACTGCTAAATGTGGATCCACCCATGCCTCTAATGATTGATTATCCCATTTTTCCATTACAAAGACCTCCTCTAATTTTTATCATTTTCTCACTAATAATAATTTAGTATTGGATACTACATAGAAAATTTTAGCATATATTACATAAATATAAATAGATTTACCAAATATGGTGCTATACTTTATCTCATCCCTCTTAAAAATAAACAAAAAAAAAAAACAAATAAAGAGAGCGGGTAGATCCTATTCGTCTCTTTATTTGTTTAATTCCTATTTTTTTGTAGAAAAAAGGTTGCTAATAATATCAATGACGCTTTGTTGTTGTCTGGCTGTCATTTTCGTATCTGATGGTAAGCAGACTCCACGATTAAAATAGTCTTCTGATACCGGTTGGTCATCCGTTGCTGTAAAGAACGGATACTGTTTGAAGACCGGCTGCATATGCATCGGTTTCCATACCGGACGCGATTCGATGTTTTCTTTTTCTAACGCTAACAGGATATCTAATGGTTTCACCTGAGATGTTTCTTTGAGGGTCATGACCGATAACCAATAGTTCGACTCCCCAAAGTCACAAATATTCATCATTTCTATATCTTCAATATCTCTGAAAGCTTCTTTGTATGTTTCATAAATTTCTTTCTTCTTTACAATTCGGTCATTTAAAACTTTTAGCTGTCCGCGACCGATTCCAGCCAAAACATTTGACATCCGATAGTTATAGCCAAGTTCTTGATGTTCGTAATGACGTTCTGCCTCACGCGATTGAGTTGCCCAAAACGTCGCCTTTTTTGTGTACGCTTCATGATTAGAAACCATCATCCCCCCACCTGAAGTCGTGATGATTTTATTTCCATTAAAGGAATAGATTCCAATATCTCCTATCGTTCCACTCATTCGTCCTTTATACGTTGATCCTAATGATTCGGCAGCGTCTTCTAAAATTGGGACGTTATATTTCTGACAGAGTTCTAAAATAGGATCCATGTCTGCACTTTGTCCATATAAGTTCACAACAACGACAGCTTTAGGAAGCTGATGGCGTTTTATGGCGTCTTCAAAAGCCTTCTTCAGGGCTTTTGGACACATGTTCCATGTTGCAGCATCGCTATCAATAAACACAGGTGTTGCTCCTAAGTATAAAATCGGATTACATGAAGCAGAAAAAGTGAGGGTTGAACAAAAAACAATGTCTCCTTCTCCAACACCTAATGCTTTTAATCCAAGATGAATCGCTGCGGTTCCGCTCGAAAGAGCAGAAGCTGATTTCACCCCGACATAATCGGCTAATTCTTGTTCAAACTGATTCACATTTGGTCCGAGTGGCGCCACCCAATTCGTATCAAAAGCCTCTTTAACATAAGTTTGTTCGTACCCTTCCTCACTCATATGAGGAGACGCTAAATATATTCGTGTCATCATTTTCATCCCCTTTATCGTCGTTGTTTAATCACGCGCGCCGGAACCCCGACCGCGGTTACATCCTGAGCTAAGTCATTTACGACGGTTGCCCCCGCTCCAATGATTGAACGAGAACCTATCGTAATCCCTTGAATCACCGTTGCTCCTGCTCCAATATGAGTCAAGTCGCCAACGGTCACGGTCCCACATAAAGTGGCGTTGGGAGAAAGGTGAACATAGTCCCCAATCACGTTATCATGTTCCACAATAGCGCCCGTGTTAATAATCGCATGGCAGCCAACTTGGGTATTCGCGTTCAGCACCACATTTGGCATCACCACAGTTCCCACACCGAGGGTTACATTCGTTCCCATCGTCACCGTTGGATGAATCACCGTATAAAAGGGGAAGTGTGAATACTGACGAGCCAATCGCTCACGTACCTCATTCGAACCAATGGCCAAAACAAATTCCGTCTGCCCACCATGAAATCGATCCGCCGAATCAGTCCTTCCTAAGATGGGATACCCCATCCATTCCGTTTTCCCCGAATCATCGAGTAATCCTTTAATTTCAATCGGCGCCCCGTGTTCGATTTGTGCTTTTAAGCAGTCTATAATCACCGCGGCATGGCCACCCGCTCCAAAAAGAATAATCTGCTTCATCTTAATTTGCTCCATTAAACTTCTCCACCGTCACATGCCCCTCTTGACTAATATCCGATTGTTTCAACACCTTCGCAAACGTCTGCGCCAAAATTTTAAAATCAAGACTTAACCGATGGTTGTCCACATAATAAACATCTAATTCAAATTTTTTGGTCCAAGAGATATTATTTCTTCCATTAATTTGAGCGTATCCCGTAATTCCTGGGCGAACCTCATGACGTCGCATCTGTTCTTTTGAGTAAAGAGGGAGATACTCAACAAGAAGTGGTCGGGGTCCTACTAAACTCATATCCCCTTTTAACACATTAAACAATTCAGGTAATTCATCTAAACTACTTTGTCTTAAAAATTGACCAAACTTCGTTAATCGCTCGTCATCCGGTAAAAGATGACCCTTTGCATCTTTGGCATCTTTCATTGTTCGAAACTTCACCATTTCGAATACTTCGCCATTTAACCCAACACGAGGTTGGCGAAATAAAATCGGCGCTCCTAAGTTTAGGCGCACTAAAATTGCCACGATTAATAAAATCGGTGAAGCAATAATGATCCCTATTAAGGCAATCATAAAGTCGAATATCCTCTTAATTCGTTGTTGCACACTTTATCCCCCTATTCATCACTTCTTCATTCGATTGAGCCAACTGTACATTTATTTTATGATGTTCAGGTTCGCGATAAGTTGGGACAACTTCTTTCAATTTAGCTTTTAACTCCGTGCTTCCCTTTGTTGTTGCTACAATCAACTCATTAATTTGTTTTTTTACTGTGCAAAGTTCAAAGTCTCCTGGCTTACCGATAAAGATTTTTTTATGGTCTGTTTTAGTTAAGCCTTCCTCGTCCATTAAAAGCTCTTCGTATAGCTTTTCACCCGGGCGAAGTCCCGTCACCTGAATTTCAATTTCGGTGTGAGGTTCATATCCCGATAATTTAATTAAATTTTCAGCTAAATCATAAATCTTAACCGGTTTCCCCATATCAAGCACAAAGATTTCTCCACCTTTCGCGAATCCTCCCGCTTGCAACACAAGTTGCGCGGCCTCAGGAATCGTCATAAAATAACGAACAATATCCTTATGCGTTAACGTGACCGGACCACCTTTTGCAATTTGCTTTTTAAATAGTGGAACCACCGATCCATTTGAACCGAGTACATTTCCGAAGCGCACAGCAACAAAATCCGTTTCACTTGTTGGATTTAACGATTGAATAATCATTTCACATAATCGTTTCGTTGCCCCCATGACGTTCGTTGGATTTACCGCCTTATCTGTTGAGATCAGAACAAATCGTTTCACACCATATTCACTTGCCAATTCCGCCGTATGAAGCGTTCCAACCACATTATTTTTAATTGCTTCCGCCGGGCTATCTTCCATTAACGGCACATGCTTATGAGCAGCAGCATGGAAAACGACGTCTGGACGATACGTCTCATAAATTTCTTTCAAACGGTCGCGTTCACGAACAGACGCAATCAACGTCACTAAATTTAAGTGCGGATATTGGCGACGTAATTCATTTTGTAAATCATATGCATTATTTTCGTAAATATCAACGATAATGAGTTGCGTTGGATGGAATTTAGCAATCTGACGACACAACTCCGATCCAATCGATCCTCCACCACCGGTTACCATCACGACCTGTTGTTCTAAATAATCACTAATTCCCTCATAATCCAGTTGAATCGAATCACGGGCTAATAACTCCTCTACCGATACATCTCGAATCATCCCAACATTAAACTTTCCATCGATTAATTCAAATAAACCTGGCATCGTCTTAACCAATATATTTAATCGTTTCGCTTTTACTGAAACTTCATTTAATATTGAATAATCTAAGTGAGCGATGGCTATAATAACTTCATCAATTTGATAATCGTTAATAATAGTTTCTAAATCTTTTCGTTCACCTAAAACTGGCGTCGCTCCTATGACTGTTCCAAATTTTTCAGAATCATCATCCAGGAAACCAATCACTTTTTTCCCAAGATGCGGATTTCTTTTGTATTCATTTAAAACGAGTGTTCCAGCACTTCCCGCTCCATAAATCAAAACACGTTGTTGTTGACCCTTTTGATCTAATTGAGACGAAATAATGATCCGACGGAGCATTCGCCAGGCAATGCGAACCCCATTACACAACACCATTGCTAAAATACCCGCAAGGATTGTCACAAGAAACGGAATCCGATTTGGAATCGCCATAGAAAGCATTAAATTAACGATGGTTCCGATAATAAAAGAAATGGTACCTAAGGCAAAGTCCTCTAAACTCGCTAACGTCCAAATGCTTTGATACTGTCTCATTTTCCATTGGCAAATGAGTAAAATAACCAAACTTAATAGAAGTTGAGCTTTAAAGGCGAAAAGAACTCCTATCATTTCCGTAATAGTATGACCTTCCATATAATAACGAAAAAAGATAGCACATAGATACGCAAGCATAATTAGAAGGATGTCTATACTCATTAGAATTATTTTTTTGATAAACCTTTTACGCATAAATATCCCTAAATCGGTTTTCTCTCCCATATGTAACCTCCTCATTTTTATTAAATAATTTATCCTTTTGACATCTATAAATAAAAAAATCCTATAACCAAATCAATTAGTGATTGGTTATAGGATTTCAAAAGAATAACGCATTAGAATGAACTCAATAAATCTCTCCCCAATTATTGAATCCCTTGATCTCCTACCCCACTAGTCTCTCTTATCTTCAATTGGATTCTCCCATTTAAACCCCAATAAATGCATACCATTTAAGTATAACATATATTTTATACATTTTTAATACTGTATACAATAAAACATCTGTTAAATGCGAAATTTTAAATATTATCGACATTTTTAGTAAGTATGCTCTTCAATTGGCACAGTTAATATTAAAATATCTGCCTTATAAGCTCAGGAATAACTGGTTTAATTATATTACAAATGCACCGGTAATATATGTCGGTATATTTATGTTTTTACAATTTCTTTACAGTTTCTTTCGCAAAAATTGTACAATTCATATAAATAAATTAAATCGCCCTTTGTACTTTCACTATTTGTGTTTACTGTTCAGTGAATTTGTATTTAGCTTAATAAAAATATTTCGGAATTAATTCATCACAACGTTCGGGTGACACATTAGTAAACCATACTGTTCCCCATTGGTTGATCAATCAGGCTCCCATTCATTTTAGATATTATCCCGATAATCACCTCCAACGTTAAAAATAAACTCTGTATGGTCTAAATCGCCCACTACCTCCTTATTCCATTTGACTAATCTAACACTTAATGTACTACTATCAGGGATTCCATCCCAAGTCATATAATTATTTAAAATGAACTCGAATCTTTCTTGTAAATATGGATGAAAGTTGAAGTTAAGATTTTGCTCATAGAATCTTACAATAACTTATTCTCCTTCACTACCAATTCTTTGCTGAGACGAATTGTAATATTAAGTGCGACACAAAAAAAACTCATAAATAGAATCTTAGTTATAGAATGAAGTTACCACACCGAATTCTTAACAAGGAGATCTATTTATGAGTTATAAACATCTTAACACATTTGAGCGCACACGTATAGAAATTCTTTCAAAAATCGGCTATTCAACGAGACAAATTGTGGGACAAATAAATTGTCATCATTCCAGGATTGCTCGTGAACTAAAACGAAATACTCAACAGACATATCAGTCTGAGTTAGCCGATGAATTAGCTGGGCAACGTCGCTTAGTTTGTCATTGTAAAGAGTTGAAATCAGAACAACTAATAAAAACAATTCAAAAATATTTATGGCTAACTTGGTTACTCGAACAAATTTCTAATACGGTTTTAAAGAGGAGCATTTCATTTAAAACTTTTTATCGTTGAATTTATGATGGAACGATTTTATTAGGAGATTTAAGTAGTTTAAGGCAAAAAGGAAAGCGTCGAAAACCACGAGAAACACGTGGACGATTTAACATTGGCCTCACTTCATCAACGTCTCAAAGAGGTGAACAAATGTCATACATTTGGACACTGGGAACTTGATACGGTTGTTTCAAGTCTTTGTAAAAATAAAGGTTGTTTAGCCACCTTTGTTGAACGTCAAACACGCTTTTATGTGGCTGTAAAAATAAAAAATCGCTCGGCTTCAGAAATGTATCGAGCGATTAGTGGGTTATATGAACCCATTCCTAAAGACACCTTTAAAACCTATACGATTGATTGAGGAAAAGAGTTTGCCTGTTATTCCAAAGTAGAAGCTGACTTAAAGGGTAAGCGCGTAATATAAACATGTCTATTTTGACCTCCAACTTTGAGCTATACTTTAGCTATCAAAGAAAAGGAGGTCATTTTTATGAAGGAAAGTCCATTAATTGTTCCGATTCAGCTTGAAACGGATTCTACTAAAAAAGGAACTCCCATCTGTTGTGTTCAACTGAATGGAAGTGAAATAACTTTTTATCCTGAGATTAATGACGATCTTTTAAGGAGAGTTCTGACGGAGTTGATGAAAAATGTTAGTTGATTTCACTCATGTTAAAAATATTTTTGTCGTTTGTGGTCGGACGGATATGCGTTGTGGGATTGATCGTCTCGCGGGAATTATTACGGATAAATATAATTTAGATTTATTTGATGATGCCTTATTTCTTTTCTGTAGTCTAAAAAAGGATCGATTTAAAGCACTTTATTGGGATACGGATGGCTTTATCTTATTATATAAAAGGATAGAGAACGGGGCCCCCACACGGTTTAATTCCTCCCTAAGTGGGGAATGGAACCTTCAATGGCCACGAAACCAAGAAGAATTCAAAAAGTTAACGAGTCAGGAGCTTCGCTGGTTACTTGAGGGACTCTCTATCCAACAGCCTAAAGCTATCAAACCCGCCCGCAAAGGATGCATTAATTAAAAATGGTAATAAATCCTGTATTTTCTATATAAAGTTGGACATACTAAGACTAATAAAATCATTTAGAAAAGAGGTGAGCCAAGTTGAACACGTTTGAATCAAAACTAATCGAAGAAAATCAGAAACTATTAAAGAAACTGGATCAACAAGCTCAACTACTCGCCCAAAAAGAGGAAAAAATTAATAAGCTCCAATTAAAAATGATGGAGCAGACCGACAAAATTGATACGCTTATTGAACAGGTTGAGTTTCTTTCAAAAAAGCTTTTTGGATCCTCAAGCGAGAAAACTAAGGTTGATCCAGGTCAGCTTACCCTTTTTGGGGATCCTGTATTAGAAGAACCTCTGACAAAGGATGAACCGACAGAGGAAATTACGTATCGCCGTCGTAAGACATCTGGTCGTAAAGCAGAATTAACGAAAGATTTACCTATTGAAGAGGTTCATTGTGAACTTCATGGAGAGGATTGTACATGTGACCATTGCGGTCAGGCCATGAAACCAATGGGGAAAAAGGTTGTTCGTGAAGAAGTCTGTTTTGTACCTGCACGATTATATAAGAAAGTTTATATTTCACATGCCTACGAATGTGATTGTCATGATCCTAATCTTGAAGCTAAATCCATTCGTTGTGCCGAGGTTCCTAAGGGACCTATCCAACGTAGCTTAGCAGGACCAACAACATTGGCTTGGCTTTTTCATCAAAAATTTGAACTCGGATTACCAACTTATCGCCAAGAGAAAGAATGGTCGTCTTATGGATTAGAAGTAAGTCGGAAAACTCTCTCTAATTGGATTATCCGTGCCTCTTTTGATTGGCTAGAACCTTTATACAAACTATTTCTAGATAAATTGTAAGCACGTAATATAAACATGTCTATTATGACCTTCAACTTTGAGCTATACTGTAGCTATCAAAGTAAAGGAGGTCTATTTTTTATGAAAGAAAATCCTATTATAGTTCCAGTCGCATTGAGTGACTCTAATTTAAAGTCTCATTCAGTATCTGAGACTAATAAAAATACACCTGTTTGTCACTTTAAAATTAAGGATGCTGAAGTCACGTTTTACAATGGTGTGAACAAATATATCTTACATACTGTTCTAGCGGAGATGTCTAAGTATGCTCGTTGATTTTACTACGGTTCAAAATATCTTTATCGTTTGTGGCCATACTGATATGCGTTGTGGGATTGACGGTTTAGCTAGTGTCGTCTCGGATAAATACAACTTAGATTTATTTAATGATGCTATCTTCTTGTTTTGTGGAAGAAAAAAGGATCGATATAAAGCTTTGTACTGGGATCGTGAGGGATTTATGTTATTGTACAAACGAATTGAAAATGGAAATTTACAATGGCCTAAAGATCAAGATGAAGTTAAGAAATTAACGGCCCAAGAACTCCGTTGGTTATTAGAGGGGTTATCCATTCAACAACCCAAAGCCATTAAACCTGCTAAAACAGGATGTTTATACTAATAGAAATAAGGGATTTTCGACAAAAATCTCTTATTTCTATTTTCATAAGTTGTAAGATTAGGTATACTAATCTTAACACGAAACCTTTTTGAAAGCAGGTGAATTTGATGACAGAACTTGAACAACAATTAATGGAACAAAATAAGGCACTTCTGGAACAAGTTCGCCAACTAACTGAACAAATTCAGTACCTAAATAAAAAGCTATTTGGATCTTCGAGTGAAAAGACTAAAGTAGCCGACGGCCAAATTTCATTATTTAATCCAGATAATTTTTTGAAGAGACAGAGACAACTGAAGACCAAACCGTCGAAGAAATAACCTATCGACGTAAAAAACAAAAGGGAAGGAAGGCAGAATTAATCAAGGACTTACCAATTGAGGAAATCCATTGTCAATTACATGGAGAAGACTGCTTATGTACAAATTGTGGAAACGAAATGAAACAGATAGGAAAAAAGATCATTCGTGACGAAGTTTGTTTCGTTCCAGCCCGATTATATAAAAAGCGATACATTAGCTACGCGTATGCATGTGATTGTCATGATGCATCGATCGAAGCTAAACCGATTCGTTGTGCCGAAACTCCAAAAGCTCCGATTCAAAGAAGCTTTGCCGGAGCGAGTATGTTAGCTGAAGTTTTTCATCAAAAATACGTCTTAAGTATTCCTTGTTATCGACAAGTATCAGAATGGGCACGCTATGGATTAAGTGTGAGTGATAAGACGCTCTCAAATTGGATAATCACTACCTCTTATGATTGGTTACTTCCGATTTATGAGCGATTGAGAGATGAACTAGTTCAACAGACCGTTTTACACGCAGATGAAACACCGTATCAAATTTTAAATCGAGCGGATGGAAAACCTGCCACCTCTCAATCAAGGATTTGGTTATTTAGAACCATCAAAAATGCCCAACATCCTGTAGCTTATTACCACGCTGATCTAACACGTGAACGCGCGGTGGCAACCACTATCTTAGAAGGATTTAAAGGTTATCTTCACTGTGATGGGTACTCCGGCTATAAAAATATTCCCAACGTGAAATTAGTTGGATGTTGGGCTCATGTCAGAAGAAAGTTTTTTGAGATACCTGGAAATAACGGTAAGGCAAAAAAGGCAGTCGAATACTGCGATCAAATCTTTCGTTTTGAAAAGACGATTAAAGATTTATCTCCTGAGCAACGTCAAAAACAGCGCCAACTGATCATCAAACCAGTCATCGAAGAATTTTTCAAGTGGCTCGAATCCTTCTATGTGATGAAAGGAAAACTTCAAACAGCGGTGATGTATGCCCTCAATCAAAAGGTAGAGCTTTTGCGCTTTTTAGATGATGGAAATCTTGAAGCCTCGAATAATCTAGCTGAACAAGCGATTCGCCCCATCGCGATTGGTCGTAAAAACTACCTTTTTTCAACCAGTATGAAGGGTGCGACTGCTAATGCGATGGCATACACAATCCTGGAGACAGCCAAGGCAAACAGTCTAAATCCATCCAAATATCTCACTTATCTTTTTCAAAAACTACCTAATACGGACTTCATACGAAATCCAGGCGTATTGGTGGACTTTTTGCCATGGGCGAAAACAGTCCAAGAGATTTGTCAGTAACAATATAAGATAAAAGCTACCAACTCTGTACTTTTAGTTTACAGGATTGGTAGCTATTTTTGTATCCGTGTTATTATTACGTGCTTACCGTGTTATTATTACGTGCTTACGATAAATGCCACGGAATCGGCGCACGAAAAAATAACTCAAGACCGACGCCACACTAATTAGAAGGAACGTGATTAACCTTGGATTTTCAATCCCCAGTTGCTGATAAATGACGAGTAATAATCTTAAAAATGTAACATGAATTAAATAAATCCATAAACTACTCTCTCTAAAAATTGCGTCATACTTCATTAAAAGCGGACTAGGTTTCCTTTGATCCCAGCGTCCCACCTCAATAAAGAAAAGCGTCGAAAAAAGAAGCAAGGAAAGAGAAACAGTATAATCCGTCGCCAGCCCTAAAACACGGACTCCCAGTTGTTCAATCACCAACAAGATAAAAGCGACGAGGCACCATCCTCCAACTGGTGTGTCCTTCTTCAGAAGCTCATATTTTCTAATAAGCATCCCAATCGTTAAAAAAGGAATCGCCATGATAAAGCTATTAGCCAGTCCACCAAATAAACGTTCATACAGTGCTAAAACCGAAGCGATAACAGTCCCTTGGATAAGGCCCGCATACGTTTGTGTCAGAAGAAGCAAGAGAATACATCCCACATTAACCCCTATCAATACGCGCCAATCGAACATTCTTAAAATCACGACGATAACGATGATTCCAAAAGCAACAGCCGATAAATACCATAGGTGAACATCAATGGCCGTAAACAAAAAGTTTCGCACCACATGAACGAGAGCAATCACAGGCGATTTTCCAACGAAATAAGTAGAGAAATTAATCATTAAATAAATCAATGACCACACTACATACAATTGAATCAACTTGAGGACATAGTCTCTAATTTTCGTCTTATTCATCCCATTAGCTACTTTCGGATAGAAGAAAAACCCGCTTGTTATTAAATAAAAAGGAACAGCTACTCGCCCCACAATATTGACCACGAAGAAGTCCAATCCCCAAGAGAGATTAAAAAAGGGATGGGTATGAATAGCAATCACTAAAAATGCCCCGATAAATTTCATTAAATTAAGTCGGGGATACTGATACGTCGAATTCATCCGAATCCCTCCTTAATTCTTCATCTTTAATTTTTGTTTTAAATAACAATCCGCCCATTGACTCAGCGGTACGTAAATCGCTTGAATCACATAAGATGCCCCTAAACATAGAAGGACTAACCACATATAAATAAACAATGGATATTTAGGCATAAACACTAATTTTCTAAAATACACCATGTAAAAGAACATGTGCGTCAACCACAAGTTGGTCGAATGTTTCGCAATAAATAAGAAAAATTCATTTATCCCAGTTGGTTTATCGAGTAAATTAAACACACAAATAAAAACAATCCCTGTAAACGGGGCAACAAAAAGTGTTTGCACCATACCGTGCGCCACAATCATGAATCCAATCACCAGTAAACAAATGACGTTTTTAAACGGAAAACGATCCGCCACTTTGGCTAACTGGCTATACACTCGATTTTTAGCAAACACCGCTCCAACCATAAATGGGAAGAGTGACGTTCCTAAATAAGCCAGTTGGCTCACCGCCCAATCTAACACCTCTACATCAAAGAAAAGAAGTCCCTTAAACCGTTGAAGATAGGCTAAAACGTAAAGGATGACCGACGCCCCAACCACGACACCACTTGGAAGTTTTAATGTAAGACGGTTGAGGAATGGGCTTAGGAGGACTAAAAAGATATAGGTTGTTAGGAACCACCAAGCCCCGTTGTAATATTCTGTATCTAACCCTAGGAAGGCGAGGAGCACGACTTTCGGGTTTCCAAGCATGAAATCAACTTTATTAAAAATAAATCCAAGAATAATGACAAAGATGACAAAAATCACCCAATAGTTAAGGTATAACTTCGCGAGACGAATGATGTTTCGCTTGTGATACCCCTCGTTATTTTTTTGATAGCCAATCATTAGGCCATAACCTGAACAGAAACAGTAGATGGCTACACAGCAGTCCCCAAATAAGGCAAAATAATAAATGAGAGGGACACCTTTGATAAGAATCCAGGGCTGAAATAATCCCTCGTAGGCTTTATTACAAAACAAATGTAACAATAACATAAAGAGAATAGCGATGCCTTTCGTCATCGCTATTTGTTTTTTCGTTAATTCCAATTCATGCACCTACCTTTGCTTCGAATTTTTTGTATTTCGATAAATATAAACCAAAACTCCCATGGTTGTCAGGCAACTCACCCATACTGTTACTTGGGCAAGGCGTGTTCCTGCATAGGCAATCGTAAAGGTTCCTTCTGTTTGACCATTCAATTGAACACGAACCAATCCTTCCTCACTCTTCACGAGAGTAAGTGACGGATCATCAATTTGATATCCTTTATAATAAACCAGTGGTAAATCCAAATAAGCTGATGAAGAGGCCCCGTGATATTTCACCGATAAGGTTAACCCTTTTCTTGAAAATGTCACTTGGAGCTGGTCGTCGTTTGACATAATGACCTCACCTCTTTCAGAAATTTCGGTTGGATTTGCACCCAGCGGTAAATATTCGCCTAACCCGATGCTATAGGTTGAAAGGTCCACAGGTTGGATTAGACCCGTCACACGTGTATGATACAAATAAGAGGCATACTGACCACCTACGTTTAATAGATAAGGAACCATTAATAACCCGACGATTAGACCATAAAATCTCACTCTTTTTTTCATTGAGGTCATCGTCCTCATGGCATAGATTCCCCCTAATATACTTAAAAAGACGGTAATCGTTAAAAAGAGTCGCCAACTAAATTGGATCATCGCCAATGGCGATAACACGCGAAGGACTAATTTCCATGGGAAGAATGGCGTCACTGCCCAAATACTTAATAAAGCGAATAAAAACAGTTGATCCGTTAACTGATTGATTTGAAAACAACCATTTCGTTTGTTGAATCTTAATAATAACACCATGACAAAGACGATTCCAATCCCCGCTATTCCGTCATGTTTTCCATATGGAAGGGCTAAAAACACTTCAATAAGCGAACGTGTCGATCCCGCCACGTCTGCTGTTACCGTTTCAGTTGTTAAAACAAATTGATCTGACATCATTTGTTCAAGCATCGGAAATAGGAAATAACTAACCATTCCAATCGTTACAACGGTTGCCAATATTAAATATCCAAACCGTGATTTCTCTTTAAAAAATTGCTTTACGCCGAAGCAGACAAAGAGAAACGTAAATCCAACCATTAAGGCGAAGCTAATGTTATGCGTTAAGAAACATCCCGCAAACCCGATACTTAGCCAATACCAACGCTTCGGATTTCTATAAATGACTTCATATAGTCCAACCACAATGAGAGGGATAAAAATAAACGCGCAAACTTCCGCTAATGCTCCACGAATGAAAATATCAATCACCCGATAGCTAGATAACGTGCAGAGCGTGACCGCAACTAAACTCGCATAACGCGAGTTAACTAATGTTTGAACACAAAAATAAACGGTCGCCATCGTTGCGACAGTCACCAAAACAAGAAAAAGTTTATAAGCTAAAACAACATTCATTCCCAAACAAACGAGTAGCGCTGGAATGTACAGGAGTAAATCCCCGTAGAAAAGTCCATTGGCATACCCGTAATTATTTAAATAGCCGAGATAAACTCGAGGAATTTCTCCTAATTTAAAAGACTCCGCCAGACTCGAAATTCTTGACAGTTGAAACGATAAGTCGTGGGCGTGAGGGATATCTGGAATGAGTAACACCCCTAAATTTAAAATTAACAGTCCCCCTAATAGAAATAAAATCAAACGAGATTTAGAACAACGATTCATCCATTCCATCAAACGTTGCTCTAATCGTAAATACTGCTTTTTCATCTTCTCCTCCTACTCTCTTCATCATCTATCATGAACTATATTTTTTGAAGACAGGTATCTTACTCAAAATCATTCGTTTCACAAGATTATTCCAAATATACTGAAACGCATCTGTTTGATAAAAGACGATCGCATAAATCAAACTTGGGACGATGACCGTAACCATCCCCTTGAAGATAATCGATAGGAATAAAGATGGAAGCGTGATCCATTGGCAAATAACAGATGAAAGATATCCCGCTCCAATCATTAATCCAACCTTCATCAAATAATCTAAATAATAACGAAACACCGGTTGATGAAAATAATGGTGGAATAAAATACGCGGTTGATTCCAAAAAGAAACAAGTAAATAACTCACCGTTGTTCCTAAGAAAACACCTGCAAGCCCTAATTTTTGCACGAACACAATCGATAAAAATAAATTTAAAAGACCTTCAATTAAATACGCATACTTATCCTGAGCAAACAACCCGGCCTTACTTTTAAAAGTCTTTAACGTCTGGTGAACCCCCATTAAATAAAAGTTCAATAAAATAATCATAAACGTCACCTTATCAAGTAAGAACCCTTCTCCAAGCCATAAATCAATAAACGGCTCTAACACATTAAAAAGAGCAATCGTACACACCGAATAAACCCAAAAGGTAATCAGTTGCGTCATATTATAAATCGCATACGTCTTTTCCTTTGACTCCGTTGCAATTAAATTTCCAACACTATTTCCAATCCCATTAATAATCGGATTTAAAATATTACTCAACTGCGAAATAATCATGGCATAATTTGAATAAAACCCAACCGTAATGACATTAATAAACGCCGTGATAACTAAATTATCCGTCCCATTAATCGCATAATATCCAATGTTTTGAATAAACATCGCCTTCACATTCGTGATAATATTCGCTTTTACCTCAGGCTCAATTTCGCATTTTTCCTTCATCAAAAGATAAGGATACATCTTTTTCACAAGATAAACACTATAACTATTTTGAATAATATATAAAGCCAACTCAATCGCTAAGAATAAGACATAGTTCTTCGTCGCAAGCAAAATAATAATTTTAACAACCATGCTTAATACTTGAAAGTATAAATTATACTTCGCTAAAATATATCCCTTTTGATCAGCATTAATCAAAGCTGTTTTATCTGCAATTAAATAAGAAGCCAAACATTTAGCAACAAAAATCCAATACACGAGCCCTAAATACGGAATCTCCGTTTCAGACTTAATCAAAACATCTAAGAATGGAAACAATGCTAAACAAATAAGAAAGATGATAGCGGCCAAAAACAAATAAGCTTTTTTATACAGACGGATTAGCGCCGTCACTAATTTCTGATTATTTTCAGCCAACGGTTTATATAAATTGTAGACAATACTAATCCCAATACCGCCCTCTAATAAAACCATCGCTGTTAACACATTCGTTAAAACCCCATTCACTCCGAGATATTCTGTTCCAAGGCTATCAATAAAGATTCGCCTTGAAACAAATCCCAACAGGGTAATAATAATTTGGGTCGTAATCCCAATTGTTATATTTTTAATGGAGTGACTTGTTCTCATGATCGACCCGTTCCCTTCTCAATTAATTGATAAAAATACGCAATTTCTTCAACGTTACCTTTTTTCTCCTGGTTCAGGTAATCAACAATCGCGTGGTAAAGGTCAGGTTCTTTCAATAAACGTTCAATGCCATCTGCAACGCCTACTCCATCCATCGTCGTTACCAATCCGTTCTTCTCATGCACCATTTGATTAAATACGGCATCAAACTTTGTCGTCACGACTGGCTTGTTTAACATCCTAGCTTCGGCAATGGCTAACCCGTATCCTTCAAATTTTGAAGTTTGAACATAAATATCACATTGTTTAATCATTGGATAAGGATTAGCAGTAATTCCAAGCAAAATAAATTCTTTTTCTAGCCCGTACTTTTGAATCGTTTGCTTGATTTCATCATACAGTCCCCCTTTTCCGAGGACATACCAAGTAAACAAAATCCCTCTTTCCTTAAGTAGGCGAGCAGCTTCTAAAGCAATATCATATCCTTTTTGATGATTCAAACGCCCGATCGTTAACAACTTTAAGTGTGGCACATCTAACTTAAATTCTGGTTCTAATTCAGACATCCGCTTAATCATCTGATAATCATTGATGTCATAAATAATTGTCATTCGATCTTTAAACATTGGAAAGCTTTCTAAGAAAATTTCTTCTGCTGATTCCGAGACAGCTACAATTCGCTCATACGCTTGATAGTATTTTTCTTGGAATAACCGGTCTTCTTCCCCTAGCGTATAAGAAACATTGACCCAAGCATATTTTTTCGCCGCTCGCGTCTTATCTGCCACATAAAAAGTTGGAATTCCTTGAGCGTAACTAATTGCGACATCATACACCTTCTCATTTTTCTCGATAACTGAACCGATGCTTTGCCAATATAAACGAGCCATTTGGGCATTGGTTAAGTGTCCTTTACGAATGAATAACGAGTATCTTAATCGGGCAACAATCATTTTAAATTGGGTAAGATTTCTACAGTTTAGAATCATCTGCTTCAGGCTTTGGTTAGAATAATTCGTATACGAAAGGGGCGGTAAAAAATTCACTTCCTTAGGAACTAATTCATCTAATGTCCATCCATAGGCGAACAACTGTAAATCTACTTCATACTGCTCATAATCAAGTTGAGACAATAACGTAATTAAGCTTTTTTCAGCTCCTGCACACGGCAAGGAATCAATCACAAATAATAATTTTTTCTTCATCGTTAATCGTTCCCCTGCCCTATAAATTTTGATAATGCCTCAAATTGACGGTTTGCATCGAATTTGGTTTGTTCGATATTTGCTTTATTATTAAAGGCACTCCTTAACGTCTGTTCATCATGCATTTGCTCTAGACCGTCCATCTCAATTAATAGGTGATCGAGTTTTAAGTCTTTAAGCATCTGAGTTGTTTTAGAGCTATAAATTACAGGCATAATCCCGACATTTAATAATAAAGAAATAATATTGGCGTGGAAGCGAGCCGCTACACACATTTGGAAGGTTGACATGAGTAAAATAAGTGCCTCAATATCTCCCGTATACTCATAGGTCTTGACGTGGGATTTAACTGAATTAGGAAGTCGTTCTAATAGTTTATGAAGAACTCCCGTATCTCCTTCATTGGCGCAAAAAGAGAGTAACCAGCATTCATATCCCTCTTTTGTGAGTTGTTCTATCGTTTGCATCGTCGATTGTAAGTAGGCCTCTTCGCGGTCGGCTAATCCTTCTTTATGGTGAACGTCGATGACTGAAAAGCCAACGCGTTTAAGCGGCGTTTTTACAGTATAGTTTTCAAGATCTAAACTAAAAATCACGTCAGGGGCTAGGCGAACGTTAGGCATGCCTTGGAAAATTTGATACGAGGCTTGATCGCGAAAACACACATCTGTGCATAACTCATAAAAGCGACGATAATCCTCTACAAACTTTTGCGTTTTAACTGGACCGAAGTTGGCCCCTATAATATAGACAGGTTTATTTAGTGCTTTAAACGCTTGAACCATTTTTAAACGGTCTGCGTACAAGGCTTCGTGAAAGGATTCTTCACGAAAGATAGATCCGCCGATAAAGACTAACGCATCTTGCTCCTTAGCAATCGATTGATAGTCCGTCAACGTATCTTTAATTTTTAATCGCTGCATGACCTTGTGAACAGAGGTATACGTGCGACGTTTAACATTTGGGTATCTTTTTAAAAACTCATCGTAATTTTCCCCGACATAGTTAACAGTAAACTGTGAATGGGGAAATCTTTTAGCTAATATATCGAGGAACAAATCATCCCCAAAATTAAATGAGAGATAAACATCTACAAATATCTTCTTCATACCCTACTCCTTTTCTTAATCCATAATTTGATACGACGCAATTGTAAAGTCACATAAAAACTAACTACAGCACGTCTTAATTGTCTATGTTTTAAATAATACCCGCCTCGATCTAAAACCCCCCTCATCGGTTCATAATTCGTAAAATATTGTCGTACATTCGCATCCATTAATAAAGCGTCTAATTGCGCACAACACTTTTTTAACCCCACTTTATTGACATTCGCCGACTCATTTGAAGCAATGGAAAGCGTCAACGAAATCATTCGGTTCGATAAAATAACGTCTATTTTTTCCTGAGTCCATCCTAACCTTCCTAACAAGTCGCGCATTTTTTCAATGACCACGTGGTTGTTTTCAAGATACGGAAGCGTCACCTTTGATGTAATACTCCCTTCATTTAATCGGTTGTATTCATAAAGACATTCCTCAATCGCGCCAAAGTGAGAGGCATATTGGGCATAATCCAAATTAAATAGTAAATCTTCACACATATAAACTTGCGGATTTAACTGCAACTGGTGCTCCATGATAATCGAACGTCGGTAAACTTTTCCCCAAAGCGTTCCCCCTACTCCTCTTAAAACACCTTCAACAAATTCATCGGTTGTGAGTGAATGGCTTGAGCGATAAAAATCATTTAAAGCGACGCGTCCATATGGACTGATTTCAATATAACCGCACGTCACTACATCATTTTTGATGGCGAGTTCCATCAATTTTTCAAGGTACTCGCTCGGAATATAATCATCCGCATCAATAAAGCAGACAAACTCACCCGTAGCTTTTGTTAATCCATAATTTCTCGCTGAAGAGGGTCCACTATTGACCTGATTATAATATTGAACGCGGGAATCACGAGCGCAAAACTCTTTTAAAATAGACTCACTTCCGTCGGTTGACCCATCATTAATTAAAATAAGTTCGAAGTCTGAATACGTTTGATTCAACACACCTTCAATACATTTTGCTAAATATTCTTTCGCATTATAGACTGGAATAATGATGCTCACTTGTACTTGATTCATTTCATCCTCCACCTATCTAAATAAAGCATATAATTTTTCTAATTCGTCCGCATTACCGTAATTCGTTTGCTCGCAACCTTTAACTAACGTTTCTCGCAATGGGACATCTAAATATAACTTTTCTATCCCTTGAGCAATTCCCTCAATTGATTTTTCGGTAATCCATCCATCAAATCCATCTTTCAACTGACTTTTTGCTGTTTCATAATTAGTGATTAAAACGGGCTTATGTAAAATTTGTGCCTCCGTTACAGTCACGGCTTTCCCCTCATATCGAGACGGTTGCACGTATAAATCACACGCCTTAATATACGGATAAGGATTCATTTGTTTGCCGAGTAAAATAAAGCTATCCTCTAATCCATTTTCTGCAATTAAATCTCTTAACATCGGCTCGTCACCACCATATCCAACCACATACCACTTAATATTCGTATACCCTTTATCGTGAAGAATTCGAAGCGCCTTAATCGCATGATCATATCCTTTTGGGTAACATAATCTTCCCACTGAAAGAAGGTTGAAGTTATTCTGGTCGAATGGAAGAGACGCTTCCTCTAACGACATCGCTTGAATAAACGAAGGAGAAATAATATTTTCAATCATGATAATCTTATTTGATAACGTTGGGTATTGCTTTAAAAAAGATTTCGTCACGTGGTCTGAAATGGAAATGATGTAATCATATTGCGACCAAACTTTTGTATCCATCTCTACGTCTGTTTCCATCGTCGAATAATCCGTATGAATCCACGCAATTTTTGTTTTAGCCTTTACCTTATTTGCGACGAAATAATGCGGCCACAAATAACTAATCGCCACATCATATTCCTTTTCAACCGGTTTAAGAAACGGAAGGCACTTTTCCCAAATCAATTGCATTTGGTAAATACCTGATTCTTTAAATTGATGTTTACGACCATATCGTTTCGCGGCAAAATTAGCATAGAGTCGCGCAACAGCTAATGAAAAATATCGATTTAAAAGGACCTCTTTAATTCCCTGTCTAAACGTCTTATACTGCGGATTTTCTGGTAATAAATGCGGCTCCGATGGTAACAGTGTCATGAAATCCCCGGTATGGCTATAGATGAGTAAATCGACTTCATGATCTGTATAATTAAAATGGCTCAATAATCCGATAAGACTTCGCTCAACGCCTCCTATTTCCATATCAAATGATGTAATCAGTACTTTTTTCATTCGCTTTCCTCCTATAATACTTTCGCGAGAAGCGCTAATTTTCGCTGACGTTTCCTAAAAGACTCATATTGCGATAGCCCTAACTGTGCGAGTGTTTCAACATGTTGATGCTTAATCGCAGTTAAGTAGTCTGCTGAAAAATACTTATTCGCATCTGCATTCATCGTTGCCTCCACAATAGCAGGATGCTCACAGTAACGTTTAATCATCCCTGCCTTCTCCTGATCGGTCATTGGACTCGCCCAAAGGTTCTGTAACGATAATTTAAACGAATTAAGAAGCATGATACTAATCCCACCTAGATGCTTACTCAAACTATCCTGATAGTAGTGTTCAATCACTTCTTTTTGAATACAGTACCCCTCCGTTATATCGTGAAAATGATGGGGCATATATCGCGACGTATTTCCGCCTGCTCGGTAATAATAGAGGGGATCATCGATGATTTTAATTGAGTTTGCTTTTAAGAAGACTTCTAAATTCAAGTATAGATCGTCCCCTAAAAACTTAAGGCGTTGAACATATTGACCACTTTTCTTGAGAAGTTCACTTTTAAAGAGTTTCGCATATAGCGTAGCCGGAAACGGGTGTCCGTGAAAGAAGGCTTCGACAATTTGAGTACGGATCGCGTCACCCTTCACGGTTGTATTTTCTTTAAAATAGTGACTCTCATTTTTTCGTTTTAATAGCGCGCGATCACTAAGAACGCGATAGCAATTACAAACAACGATATCTGGATCGTCCGCTACCTGTCCCATTAATCGTTCTACCATACATGGATGCACCCAATCATCGGCATCGACAAACATGATATATTTCCCCGTCGCTTCATCTATTCCACGTTGGCGAGTAGCAATTGATCCTTCATTTTTTTTATTAATTAAAAGAATGCGAGAATCCTTCTGTAAGAATTGCTCGCAAATTTTTTGACTTCTATCCGTTGATCCATCATTGACAAGAATAATTTCTAACTCACGATAGGTTTGATGGATTAATGACTTTAAACACTTTTTTAATTTATCTTGGGCATTATAAATTGGAACGACGATACTAACTTTATCCATTGAATTATTTTCCCCCTAACTTCTGATCTTTAAGTTGTCTAAGCCTCGCTAGACGTTGCCCGCCAATGACTTTCACAACCCCTTTCTTAATTCCCGATTTAACCCGGGTCGAAAGTGGAAGCCAGCTTTTGTGGAAGTGATGGATGGCATACGTCTTTGGCGTTGCCTTCGAATAGCAATTAATATAATCGTATGGAGAAAAATACTCTTGAGGATATAGCGTCATCACTCCCTCAATTTTTTGATACGCCCCATTTAATTGAATCCCTTTATTTTGAAGGATCTCTGTCACAACTGTGACATTCGTAAATTTCTTTACTTCGCCTTCCTTATTAATTAACTCGACTGTATCATAAAAGGCTAAAAACTCCTGGATTAATGAATTAAATGGCTTGGCTCCAATTAAACTCGTTGCAATAAAGTTTTTCTCCTCAAATCCCCAAAAAGAGTCCTCATTTAGAAATGGATTTAAACTTTGATAAATCTCCGTATCCGTATCTAAATAAATTCCGCCCTGATGATAAAGCGCATAAACCCGTACATAGTCACTAACAAAGGCATAATTCCCTATCTCATAAGCGGCTTTTGTAAAAGGATGCGCCTCTATATCAAAGTTTTCTTCATTCCATTCGATAATTTCATAATCTGTTAGATGGGTTTTCCAACTATTAATACACTTTTGAACAATCGCCGGTTTTTCTGCTCCACCAAACCAACAATAATGAATCACCTTAGGAATCGATGCCACACTCTCTTTCATCTCATAATCACCTCTTTATTCTTAAAATAAGTTTAAATAATTGGATTCGTAAACTAATCCTGTCTGCTCAACTAACATAAAAATTAAGTAGCAGACTAATAATAAATAATAAAGTACTCTTCGCTCTTTTTCTCTTGGTAAGACCGACACGATGAGGGGAAGAAGCACAAAATTATACGGTTGAAAATAATAAGAAAAACGGGCAAAGATCCAATTCTTTAATGATACCGTCATGACTAACGCATTAAATAAAGACATATTGACAAAAATATCACTCTCGCTCCATTTCTCCTTAATTTCGCGACGAAGCATAAACGCAAGTCCGACGGGTACATAGTTAATCACGGTACGAATTAAGCTCGATCCCCCCCAGTTATTTTCCATAAAATACTCTTCGTAATATCCATACTGTGTATTTTGAAGGACATCAAATACAAAAGGTAGCATCGTATCAAAGGCGATAACAAAGCCAAACACCATTAATGAGATGAGCATTAACCGTTTTGACCACGGTTTTAATCGCGCTAAAAAATAAACAGGAATCATGACTAACGCTGATTGATGGAATGTTGAAACCACTAAAACCACAATTAAATATAAGAGGAATTTCCCCTTTGTAATAAGATGCGTAAAGGAAAATAAAATCGCAGCTGATAGGGCCTGGCGGATTCCATTCATTGTCGTTAGAAAGTATCCACTTGTAACATAAAGATACACTTGAAGCTCATAATAACTATACTTTCGATAGCGTGCCAAAGTCACTAGATTACAGACCGCAATAATAATTGCTGTAAATAAAATCAAGAGTTGCGGATCTGGGGACAGGTAAGTTAAAAATAAACTCATCGTATTAAAGCCAACATCCTGACTAAATTCCATGGACTGATTATTAGCTAAAACGGTGTAACTTTGCATGTAAGTTTCAGTATCTCCAATATTACTTCTAAAACCTGAGATTAAACAAAAAGCCACAATAACGATTCCGATCGTTGTTAAAGCCAAGCCCTTATTTTTATTTTCGACTTGACGGGCCATAAAAAGAAGAAGATATGAAATCAATACTAATATTAAACAAACGACCATTTCCTATCCCCTCCCCTATTTTGCCCTTTTAATGACGTATAAATAAAGTAAACATCCAAATGGGAAGGCTAATAGTGTTAATCCTTTTAAAGGCGATTTTCTTAAAAATGTTTTATCTTTCGCAATTAAACTACTCGACACATAATGAACGCATGCTTTAAATTTAAATCCGAGGGAAGCACGCGGGTTTTTCATATCTTCCATTCGGATAAACGCAAATCCTCGTGGGTTTTTCACATATTGTTTAAACATGTTTAACGACGATCCATCTTCCATATATTCAACCACACAGACAATTTCATTTAATGTCACTAGTTCATATTCCTCGTCGAGTTTGGCATATTTATACCCAAGTCCTACGTATTTTTCTCCCTCAAAAATCGGATACGGGTTCTTTTTCATTAAATCTGTACGATAAATGAGTTTTTTATCGCCACGTAATTGGTATTTATGATAAAGGTCCCAGTAAGTTGATTGTTTAACATTATCAGGAAATCTATCTCCTAAAACTTCTATGTCGCTATATCCATCAAGTGCTGCAATTCCAGCAAGTTTTGGATTTTTATTTTTTTGCCAACACTCAATGATTTTTTCAATCGCCCAATCTGTTAAGTAGTCATCTGAATCGATACAAACGTTTAATTCAGTCTCCATCAATTCGTAAGCCGTGTTATGGGCCCCGTGCATTCCTTGGTTTTGTTGGTAGTGGTATTGAATTGGAATTTCATTTTGTTCAATCCACGTGCTCACTAGTTCTTTCGTATGATCGGTTGAGCCATCATCGATAATTAACCAAACGAAATCTTTTGATGTTTGACGCTTTAAACTTTCGTAGCATTTGTGTAGCGTATAGGCACGATTGTACGCGGGTGTGAATACTGTTAAAGTTGCCATTTTATTTTCCCCTTTTTATCCTTTATAAAATTCTAAATAAAATTTGAGTAGTTCCGCTGAACTTTGATTACTGCTGTACCCCTTTTGAGTTAGGATATCAGTATAATCTTTTTTATCATAATTAAGGGATAGAATTTTTTCTGCCCATTGGCTTGCGCCCTCATTTAAATCGATGAATTCAACCTCGCCACATAGGTTTGCTTCTGAGGTCACCCCTGTCGATGTCACACATTTTAAACCTGAGGCTTGTGCTTCTACTAAGACAACAGGAAGTCCTTCAAATAAAGAGGGAAATAGAAAGAGGTCCATCGCCTGCATGAGGGATTTGATATCCTTTCGTAATCCAAGGAAACGAACTTTGTTCTCAAGCCCCATTTCTTTTACCTTCTCTTTTATCTTATCCTCTAGGTATCCCTCTCCAACTAATAAAAGTACTGCTTTATCACATCGTTTTTGAATTTCATTAAATACCTCAATTAAAAAGTCATGATTCTTCTGAGGGTTAAATCTTCCCACGTGACCAATTACAAATTCATCCGTCAAATTCAGATTGCGTCGTGTTTCCTCGCGAATTAACGGGTTCATTTTAAAATCGTCTAAATCTACGGCGTTCGGTAAAACTTTAATTTGGGATTTCTCTACCATTCCGCCAAATAACCATTGACCCGCCTGATCAGAACACGCATAGTAATAATTCGCATTGGGTTTGAGATATCTTCTGCCATACCATCTAAACGGATACTTATAATCTAACTTTAAGTCAGCTAAATGGCTATGTGCAATTCGACAGGGCACTCCGTATTTTTTAGCTGCTCGTAACGCAAATCCACTATTTTCATTAATATGGGCATGAACGACACGATACTCTTGATGTTTGGAAAAGAAATCATCAAGTTCTTTAAAATATTTTTTATAATGACCCGGACGAATACTACTTAATCGATATATTTTACCGCCTAATTCTTCAATTTCGTCATCGTAATCTCCGCGCTCCTGACGATGAACTAAGAAATCAAATTGATAGAGACCTTTGTCTAATTTACGATAATAGTTCATAAGCATTGTTTCAAGTCCACCGCGGTTCATTGCAGTCACCACTTGTAATATTCTGATTGGTTCCATCCCTATTCTCCTTATCTTCTTAAAACTCTACTTGCACGCTTGTTCGCTTATTATAATAAACTGTGTTGGCTTCGACATGACCTTTGACAATACTTCCAGCCGCGATAACTGCGTTGTCCCCAATCGTCGTTCCGCGTAAAATCACCGTATTCGCACCAATCCAAACGTTTTTTCCAATTCTCACTGGCGTTTTAATTAAGTGTTGATCACCTTCATGCTTATAATTATGATCATGGTCATTAATACACACATTCGGTGCAATTTTTGTATACTCACCGATATAAACTTCTTCCACGCAATTTATATTACAGTTATCATTAATAAAAACATATTCGCCAAGCGTTAGCTTCCCAGAAAAATCTACCCGAAAGCGACAGTTTCTTCTGATGTATACAAATTTACCGATGTTGACCTGAGCCCTTTTATTAAAAATTTCAAATCGGCTCTTTGATTCCATCGTAAATAGCTGGGCATTCATATTTTTTAAGTAAACCCATTTGCACCATCTTGCACGCATCATTCCTTTTAATTGGGCTATATTCATTAGCAAGGAGAAATATAGTCCTCGGTCAGATGCCTGCTTTTTAATCGTTGTTATTACCTTTTTTATCATCTTCTTCACCCTATATTCGTTTTCTTAAAAAATCGATTCCTAAAATAATTAGGAAAGACGGTAACGCCAATTTTCTTTTATTACATGAATAAAACATTCGCCAATGAGGAGGAAAGGCTTCTGGCAAAAACTCTTCATACGCGGCGGCTATTTCTTCATCGTGAAGAATTTCTTTCCAACGCGAAATCTTTTTGCTAAATCTTTCTTTATCCCCATCAAAACTTTCATTTAATCCAAGCCCTAATAAGGATAAACATTTTCTATTTCGTAACGCCTCCGCATATGCCTCATCCTTATTATTCATTTTGATTTGATGTTCCATTTTAGAAAATAGTGTTTTCCACTGTGTCATTAAATGTGGATTATGTCTCGATGTAATTGAATTCGCATTTTCTTTCCAATAATGGTAAAGTGGCTGGTTAATAAACACGACTTTCTTTAAATATTCAAACGCTTGAATATTGAATAAACCATCTTCGTTTGAACCAATCATCTTTAAATCAGTAAACTGAAGATTCTGTTGTTGAATAATCTCCGCCTTATATAGCTTTGCCCAAACGGTTCCAAGGGCATCTAATGTCTCTGGACTTCCTAGTTCACTATTAATCGGACCAAAAAGACGTCTTTGTAAGTGCCCCACTTCTTCCCCTTCATATACGACGCGATCAGGTAAATTAAATACTTTCTCTTTGGAACGATTAGAAAATTCTCGCACATAACCACACATTACTAAATCGCTATTTGAATCAACTGCTTCCTCAATTAAAACCTCTACTGTGTTGGGAGAAAGCCAGTCATCGCTATCTACAAACATGACATAATGTCCTGTTATCTTTTTGAGGGCCTGATTGCGTGAATCTGAAACTCCTGTATTCCTTTTATCAATTAATTGAATCCGATTATCTTGGCGTTTGTATTCTCTTATGATTTCTAAACTTCGATCCATTGACCCATCATTGACGCAAATAATTTCAATCAAAGGATACGTCTGGTTTAACAGACTTTCAAGGCAACGGCTTAAATACCCCTCCGCATTATAGACAGGAACAATCAAACTCACTAACCTACTCATCTATGGCCCCCCCCCACAATACTTCCATCTGTTTTAAAACGGTATCCATACTAAACTCCTTTATCGCCTCATAAGAGGCCGCCCCCATAGTCTCAATTAACTGGGAATTGCGAACAAAATTTTCAATATAATTCGCGGTTTGTAACGCATCATTAATAGGAACTAGATAACCTGTTTTTTCATGGATAATCAAATCTCGATTTCCACGGATATTCGTTCCAATCACAGGCTTCTTACAACACATCAATTCCATGACGCTGCGGGGCAACCCCTCGCGATAAGAAAGTAAGACCCCAATATCTGAAACCGCAATAACCTCTTTCACGTTTTGGGTAAACCCGAGTAAGCGAATATTCGATTCCAAGCCTTTTTCCTTAATTACTTCACGAACTTGATCAAATAGAACACCTTCTCCAGCACATAGAACCTTGACCGAAATATTGCGTTGCTTTAGTAAATGAACAGCCTCAATGATTTGACGGTGATTTTTATTTTCATTTACTTCTGCAATCATCGCAATTACGAAATCCTCTGGTTTAAGATCGTATTTTGCTCTTAATACATTTCTGTCTAAATCCTCCACACCGTATGTTTCAAAATCAATTCCTACCCCATTTACCTTAAATACCTTCTTAATAGGAAATCGTAATGCACGTTCGTAGTCTTCCCCGTTAATTGTAATTAACATATCCGTAAGGGGGGCCATTAGACGTTCAATCGGATAATACAATAGCCACCCTAGTTTGCTTCCTCCCTTATGGAAGTGAAAACCATGCGCCGTATAAATTGACGTTAAATTTTTAAATTTCAATTTTAACAAACGCCCATATAGCCCCGCAATTGGAGTATGAACATGGATATAGTCGTAATTCTCCTCAGCCTGAATCTTTTGTAACTTTTGAAAAGCCTGGTAATTATTTAAACCTAATGGATTCCGGCTAAAGGGAACATTATACACCTTGACGCCACTTTCAATTAACGTGGGATCTATTTCTTTATCAACAAAACACGCGCAATCAACCTTAATTCCTTGATTCATTAAAAACTGAATATGTGGAACTAAAAAAGCATTGATTGTTCGACTTAGCGTTGTAATATAAAGTACCTTTTGCATTGTCTCTCCCCTTTTTATTTAAAAGTAAAAAAGTAGGTATTATTAAAAGTAAAACTCTTAAAGCAACCTACTCTTAGTCATATGATTATTAAAAAGTTTATTTATTACTCATCATTGGTCGCTGATTATCAAAACCTTAAATGCTTAAGAAAATATAGGTTGTGTGTTACTTCCCAAATCTTTTCTTTTTAGTAGGTTCCTCTTCAGCATAAGCATAATATTGATATCCGTTAGTATTTGGCACCATGGTCATGACAGCACCTAATAAATTTGCATTAACATTAACTAAACTTTCCTTAGCTCTTAATACTGCCTCTGTCTGAGATTTACCGGAAGCAACAACTAGTATAACACCATCAAGTTTAGCCGATATTAAAGCGGCATCCGTTACTAAGCCTACAGGTGGCGTATCTAGAATTACTAGGTCAAATTCACCTTTTACTACTTCTAAAAAATGATCCATTGCCTTCGAGCGAATCAGCTCAACCGGGTTTGGCGGAATCGGGCCTGATGGTAATAAATACATCCCCTCTTTTACTAATTTAATCGATTCAGAAAGGGAGGCCTTACCTGTTAACACACTCGTTAACCCTGCCAAATTAGAAACATTAAAAATCTTATTTAATCGAGGTTTTCTTAAATCACAATCCACTAATAATACCCTTTTTCCTGTATCAGCATAGGTAACAGCTAAATTAGAGGCCGTAGTACTTTTTCCCTCTGAGGGTGCCGAACTCGTCACAGCAATGGTTTTAATTTGATGGTCAACAGAGGAATATTCAATATTAGTTAAGAGCGATCGATAGGCTTCTGTCGTCGGTGATTTAGGATTAATTAATGAAATAATTTCACTATTTTTAATTGTTGTCTTCATATCTATCCCCTATTTCCTTTCATATACGCTTTTAATTCAGGTTCCACATCTGGAATAGCCCCTAAGAGTGGAATTTCAATTTCTCTTTCAATATCCTTCGGAAGTTTAAGCGTCGTATCCAACACTTCTCGTACTAGTATAATCCCTACGACAACAACAAGTCCGACTATCGCACCAATCATAACGACCTTTAATAGCCCCATTCCTGTCATATCTTGGGGCATCATTGCCGGATCGAGGACTTGTAAATTAATATCACTCATCATACTCTGAATCATCTTTGTAAATTCCTTCGCTGTTGTATTAGCGATAAGGGCTGCTAACGTTGCGTCTGAGTGATTAACATTAATTCGAATAACCGAACCACCATTATTAGAAACCGTTATCTCTCCTAAATCTTCGATTGATAACTCTTCTTTAACTTCATTTTGTAAAGTTTGGCTATCAATAACTTCGGAAAATGTCATTAAAACGTTATTACTTACGTTATAATCACTACTTGTTGTTCCATTTTTGATTTCACCTTCTTCCAATTCAATCGTATTCGACGTCACTAGAAGGCTTGTTTGCGCAGTAAACATAGGTTTATACGTCATATAACGTACACAACCAAATGCTATTGCCATTCCTATAATAGACATTAAAATCCAGAGACGATATTTTTTTAGCAATTCAATATACTCCTGAACTGCTAATTCTTTACCAGTTTGCGACATTTTCTCTCTCCTCCCACTTTTTCTTCACAATATCTCTCATTTTACACTATATACATACAAAACTCAATGTCCTTAAATTAAATTTCGACAATTAAAGTTGTCAATAATCCACTATAAAAGGCGATATACCCTAACTCGGCATATCGCCTATATCGACTATCATTCCAGATTAAAAGAGGTTACTTCATTTTTAAGGTAAGAACGCTAATTTCCGGTGCATTAAACCATCTTTTTTGCATCCATTTAAATTTAGCACTTGCCCCAAGGCCTCCGGTAATGTGTTGGGCATAGTTTTCGAACGTTTGCACGCCTATAATTTGAGTCTGATCTTTAACCCATTCAATTCCATCTGCAGTTGGAACAATTAAGGCCCCGTATCCAGGAATACGTACTTGTCCTCCGTGATAATGTCCGAATAAGAGAAGTTTATACCCTAAATCATTTGAAAATGGAACATGACCTAACCCAATGACCACGTCGCCTCGATACTCCTCAGGAACTGGTTGATAAAAATCATACTTTTGAAACACTAGGCGTTGGCCCTGTCGTTCAACAATATAAGGGGTATCCATCACCTCAAGCCCATATTCTCGAATCGCCTTAAAATCGTTGTCATCATCAATGTTTCCTTGGGAAAAAAGAATCGGACGCTCATCGCGTATCCCATCAATTAACTCAAAAAAAGGTTGCAAGGTTGGATTATGACGATCAACCATATCCCCAGTTATTGCTACTAAATCATAATCTAATCCTTTTATGACATTGACTAATTGCTCTTGCTGCTTACCAAACCGCTCACCGTGTAAATCCGCAAAATGAAGAATCTTATACCCATCGAACGCTTCAGGTAACCCTTCTATTTCAATCGTTTCATTCTTCACGATAACCCTCGAGTTGAGCCACTCATTATATCCATAAATCAAAACAGCCAACACTATAAAAATCGAAACACCTAATCTTTTTTTATGTAAAACCTTCAACTTTCTCCCTACTCTCCCCGATTATTTAGAATATCCTTTGATGAAGCGATACACCTTATTATAAATTTTATTGATTGACTTATAGTAATACCCATCGACCACTACTAAATACCCCTGGTCATCACGTTGAATATCTAGATGATGCATCCCATCCTGATTCCATGTGTGAGGAGTTTCTGAGGCACCAAATACGTCTCTTAATTGCACTTCTGAATAGGAAGTTGTCGTTAACTGAGTGATTTCAAATGCGATGAGTCGTCTTCCATAATTCTTACTGCCATCTTGCGCAAATCGAATTAATCTTCCATTCTCTTGATACACGCGTCCTCCTGGTCGAGAAATCATCGGATTATTTGTGATAATCGGATTTAGATGATGCTCTTGCCACTCTCCTAATAAATCCTCGGCATAAAAAAGATACATGCTATTAGGCTGTGGCGATACCCCCATCGCCATCATCCACCATTTATCCTCATAATAAAACAAACTCGCATCATAGAACTGACCCTTTTTTAGTTCCTTCACAAACGTCCACTCAGTTGGAAAATGAGTTGCCTCATACAATTTAATATTTCCATCTGCTCCCCCTTCTGGGACCATATAAATCTTATCCTTTACTTTAAAAATATACGGATATGATAAATGATAGTCTGTTTGTAAAACAACTTGCCCATACTTCCACGTCACGCCATCCTCACTATACGAGTAAGCGATAACGCCCTTTCGACTCTCCTCAGGTAGGACTTCGTAAAACACATACCATCCCCCTTCGTGTTGAATAAGAAAGGGATCGGCCACAAAAATAGCGTTGCAATCCTTCACATCTTGCGCCGTGATTGTCGGTTTCATCTGATTGACGTCAAATTGGTCTCCATCAATATATTTATTAATACTAATACTCCACATGTCCTGTTTAAAAAATAACTTTTCTAACACGCTCTCTCCTCTTTTCGTCTCCTGGTATAATGAAAAAGTTAAACTATTCTACATCTACACTCGTTCCCGAGTATTCATCTATGAAATAAAGGGGTCTTGCTTTAGCTTCAATAAAAATTCGCCCAAGGTATTCTCCAATAACCCCTAAGCAAAGAAGCTGAACGCCTCCTAAAAATAATACAACACACATTAAACTCGCATATCCTGGAACATCAATCCCATAGATGACGGTTTTAATAAAGATAAATGTAGCGTAGACCATCGCACATAGGGAAGTGATAATCCCAATATAGGTCGAAATCCTTAATGGGGCCAAAGTAAATGACGTAATTCCTTCAACGGCCAACTCCATTAATTTAAAGTAATTCCACTTAGTGCTTCCGGCTACTCGTGGATCACGATCAAATTCGATGGCAATTTTCTTAAATCCAATTAAACTAAACATTCCCTTTGTATAGCGTTGTTTTTCAGGGAATGATTTTAGCGCCTCGATAGCCCGACGACTCAATAACCTAAAGTCCCCGGTATCTTGTTGAATAGGCACCCTTGAAACAGTATGAAGCACTCGGTAAAAGGTCTTCGAAGTCATCTTTTTCAACCATGTCTCACCTTCACGACTTTTTCTCTTCGCGTAAACGTCATCATACCCTTCTTCATAATATTTAAGCATTTCTAAAATTAACTCTGGTGGATCTTGTAAGTCAGCATCAATAATAACGACGGCATCCCCGTTAACGTAATCAAAGGCAGCTCCCATTGCTACTTCTTTTCCAAAATTTCTTGAAAGTGATAAATAGCAAACACGGGCGTCTATCTCTCTTAACTCTTTAACCATCGTTAAGGAGTTGTCCGAACTGCCATCATTCACAAATAAAAATTCTAATGTATAGTTCTCTATTTTGTCCCCTAACCGAACTAAGCGATCATATAAATAAGGAAGGGACTCTTCCTCGTTATACATTGGTATTATAATCGATAAAACTTCTTTACTCACATCATCATCCTCCCATAACAACTAAACTTAGATTAATAAAATTTTCTAACTTATCAAAAGATTCTCTTAACCCTTATTATCTATCTAAAAAATTATAACCCCTGAACTGACATAAAACAACATTATGATTACATTTATTTAGATTAGGCTGAAATAATTTTTTGTTTTTTGTATGATTATGATTCTTTTTGTAACCCGTTCTTCATAAAATGTAGTACCTGTATGAAGAAGGTGATTTTATGCATGAATATAGGGTATATTTTATTCCAAAAAAAGTTTTTGCTGAAATTAAAAAGGAATTTCAACGAAAGAACCCGTATAGAAAATTACTTGCTATTCCAAAAAATTTATCCAATAGTTCCCCTATCAGAAAGAAAGCACTAAGATTACAAGACACACTTTGGGAGGATGTTCTGGTTAAAACAGCTAATGTATTACAAACGGATCACTATACACATATCGAAGCATCCCATGAAAGCACAGTAAAAAAATATATTCTTAACGTCTATACACCGACTGGAAAATTGCGAGAGGAAATTGTAGAATTAATTATCATCTTATCTCACATACGAATTAAACGTCATATCAGAGGTCTCCAGCAGCCGCTAAGCGTATTTTTGCGAGCTGTTAATTCACAAATTAGTCATTCATCAGAAAGAAAGCAATTAAACAGAACATCAAACGTCTACCTTATTGATGAATTTGGAACTCCCTATACCGATATTAACGGATATATTTACGGAATTCATCCAAACTTCTTCCTTCAACTAAAGCTCGAATTTACTAAAAAGAATTTCTTCAGAAAAAGTATTGCCATTCCCCAAAAACATGCCTTATCTACTGAATTTAAAAATCAACTGCTAGAGTTACAAAATCATTTATGGGAAGACGCAAAACTTCAAGCTTATCATCATTTCAAAATATTGGATAACCATTTTATTGAACAAACTTATACTAAGCAAATAGAGCATTATATTCTAAACCTTTATGTCCCTACCCCTACTCTTTTACGCCAGATAACCTTAGCAATTGAACAGTTAATTCTAAAAAAATTAGAATACTTCGATTGGGTGTGTTCAAAAAATAAAGAGTTAATTATTGGTGACCTTAATAAGAAAATTAAATACTCGCTAGAAAGCCAATATTTAACTAAGAACTGCCCACTTTATCTCACTGACAATGAGGGAAATCTTTACGCCACCATCCACCTTACCCCTTAATTTAAACCTACCGAAATCGGAAGTTATTTAAATTAAATTTCCCTTTCAATACTTTACACATTGAATCTAGCAAATACTTGAAAGACATTCGGGTTAATAGTGAAACTCACTTTCCATACTTTCTAACATTAAATTAAATGGAATTAAATTGATCAGCCCTATTCATTGAAAACAACTCTCCATCACCTGAATCAGCCATCTCCACCGAAACGTATTTCTTACTTTAAAGATGAAAAAAACGCATCAACCACACGGTAACGTGATTGATGCGTTTTTTTTGATTAACGAATTTCTAATTTAACTGGTTTTCCTTTTCCAGCGTTTGAAATAGTGTATGTTTTATTTCCAACTTTATATGTTTTTGAACCTAAGTCAAAGTTACTCATTACTTGACTCGTTTTTGAAATTCCCGAAACATTCACCTCGATATCGAAGGTATACGTTCCAGTTGGTAACGAATAGATATCCACTGTTTGTTCATAACGTGCATAATCGTATGGTTTGTTATACTCTTTCGAGAACCATGGATGATAGTAGTTTGAAAGAACTTGACGCTTCACTTCTGGATGGCTCGCATTCTTAATGATCAATGTTTTCTTGACATCGGCATCATTATTCATGTTTAAGTTTTCAATAAATGACCACCCATATAAATAAAGTCCGTTTTGATTAAAGTCTGCACGATCCACATGGTTTTCATGTTTCCCGGCTTTCACATTTGACACTTCTAATTTTAATGCTGTTCCTTTTCCGCCGTTTGAAATTTTATACAGGCGGTTCCCAGCTTGGTACGTTTGTGAACTTAACGCAAAGTTACTTGTCACCTTTGATGTTTTCGAAATACCTGAAACATTCACGTCAATGTCAAACGTATACGTTCCGACGGGTAACGAATAGACATCAACTGTTTGTTCATAACGCGCGTAATCGTATGGTTTGTTATACTCTTTCGAGAACCATGGATGATAGTAGTTTGAAAGAACTTGACGCTTTACCTCTTGATTACTTGCATTCTTAATAATCAACGTTTTCTTCACATCGCTATCATTATTCATGTCTAAATTTTCAATAAATGACCAACCGTATAAATAAAGTCCGTTTTGATTAAACTCCGCACGATCCACATGGTTTTCATGTTTCCCAGCATTAATCGTTGAAACTTCTAATTTTAACGCCGTTCCTTTTCCACCATTTGAAATTTTATAAATGCGGTTTCCAGCTTGGTACGTTTGTGGACTTAGCGCATAATTACTCTTTAATGCGTTCGTTTTCACCCCACCTGGCACGCTAACTTCAATATCAAAGGTATACGTTCCAGTTGGTAAGTGATAAACATTAACCGTTTGTTCATAACGACCATAATTATAGGATTGTTTGTATCCTTCTGAAAGGTCGGTTGAATAGAAGTTTTTGAGCGATTGACGTTCAACTACATTATTTTTTGAATCTTTAATGATCAATGTCTTTTTGACCTGGGCGTCTTGGTTCATATCGGCATTTTCAATAAATGACCACCCATATAAGTAGAGCCCATTTTGATTAAGCGCCACACGATCGACGTGGTTTTGTTGATTTCCAAGTGGAGCATTTGTCACCTCTAGTTTAAGAGCTGTTCCTTTCCCAGAATTAAACACACGGTAACGTTTCGAACCAACTTCGATGTATCCTGTATCAATAGCATCGTTGCTTTTCATCTCGCTCATTTTTTGATAATCGTTCGCTTTAAAATCTATTTTTAATGAATAGGTTCCATTTGTTAACGAATTGATGTTTAAAGTTTGCTTATATCGGGCATACTGATAAGGACCTTTATATGCTGCTGCGAAGTCAGCATTATAAATATTTTGAGCCGTTTGACGAACGACTTCCAATCCACGTTCATCCACTAATAGAAGCTCTTTTTTCACGTAGCTATCTTGGCTAATATCTACGCCTTCAGTAAAGGCCCAACCGTATAAGTAAAGTCCTGAATTCCCGATAGAGACTTGATCAATATGATTCAAGAAGTTCCCATAAGTGACTGTCGTTGATCCATCCGGACTCTTATAGTTCGTATGATTCACCGAATTAATTTCATTTTTTGAAATATACCCTGTCGATGTTTTAAAATCGTACGTTCCACTATAAACAGGACTTCCATTAACAATCGGAGTATCAGTTTGAATATGATAGTATCCATTCTTTTCTCCTGTAATCAAAACGGGATAGTTTCCAAAGCTTAAATTATTTTTACTGTTTTTTGTCTTATAGTACGTCTTCGCACTTGAAGTAGCATCACTTTTTACATCGACGACTTTATTTGATGATTTAACGCCAAGTGAATAATAGTTGTAGTCTTTTGACCCATTCGCTTGATCGAAACGGTAATACCATCCAGCAATTTTTTCACCCCAGAATGGATCAGAGGCATACCGCACGTTCATTCCGCTTCCTTTGTTTCCAACATGGGATCCAGCGTAACGCCAATCAGAAAGAGGATCGGTATATCCCCAAGAAAGGTAGCGATCGGCATGATAATTAATTCCCGCTTCAACGCTTGGGAAACTCGTTCCATTTCCATAAGGGTTATTATCCGTCGCATTCATTCCAAATAGGTTGTTTTTATTCATACTAAGGCTACTTTTACCCCAACCACTTTCATGAATTCCCATCGCGTATTGAAGGGCGCCATTAATTCCGAAACGATCGCCGACGGCATTAAAGTATTTTCCGGTTCCAATTAATTTTCCACCTGAACCCCCATTGTTTGAGGTATACGTATCAAATGCATTCGTTTGGTGGTTTGTTTTCGAACGGACCGGTAAGTATTGATAATAGTTATAGAATGGATTGCCTTGATTAACCGCACCTGTTCCATTCACCTTAATTTGACGCCAATCTTTATAGAAATATACCCCATCATAACTATAATACTTCACATTGGCGGACATAAAGCTTGGTGCTTTCCCTACCGTCACCTTTGAATAGCTTCCCGTCTTCGTCACATCATTCGTTAAGTAATGATAAAGCGTTCCGTTTTCATTTGCATAATAAGAGGGCGATTGAACAGAATCTGACGCGTAAGGCTCAATTCCTGATTCGTTCAACTCATCCGCTTTATTTAAATAATCCGTATGATAGTTTAATTCTGGAGCTTCTTGGTATGCTCCTTCATCGGCTAAAGTTCTAGCCCCTGAATCAGGAACATAGTAAGCGACTGTCTGAATTTCATACTTCACTTTTGTCCCATCATTATTTAAATCCAACTCAAAATAATGGGATTGTGATTTACGCACTTTTCCTTCATAGCCTGATAAATAAACATAATAATAATTAGCGTCTTCTCCTAAATAAAGGGCATCGTCGACATAACATGAGTTGACATACGTCTCATGTTGAGAAGTTCCGTTTAAAGGATATAAATTGTGGTTTGGGCGACATTGAAGATTTTTCATAATTTCCGCTGTCGATTTTCCCTCTTGGTCTTGTCCCGAAGGAACGACCTGCCATAGTTGGACAAGCCCTGAGCCTGACGCCCTTGGTAACAGTTCTTCATTTTGTAACTCTAACTCATCAGTTACTCCTTTATCCGAACTTGCTAAATCATTTGTTTGCTCCCCTTGTATACTATCTTCAACCGTTTCTAAATCCATTTCCCCTTGATTGATTGAAGGTGTCTCACTCTCTTCATTCCCCACTGTCTCACCTTCGGCTGAAGGTGTTTGAACCTCGTCAGTGCTCTCTGACTCTTGTCCTGTTCCTGCTGTCCCCATCTCAGGAACACTTGGGACACTCGGCGTATCTGTTTCTGATTCCAACGTTTCATTTGCTACATGAGCAAGGACCGCCACATCTGCCACATTGTTTAAAACTAGTGATAAAGCAACTGAGGTTTGAATGATTTTAATTTTTCCCATTCGTATCTCCGCCTCTCGTCTCTCATTTTTCTTCTTTTTAATTATAAAAAAAATATTCGTATTTGTCACGAAAAGCAAAAAAATAGTGTAAATTCGTCAGTATTTTTATATTATATTTGGGACAAATTGGATGAGTTGTAAAAAAAAGAAGTTAGTCGGCTAGACTAACTTCTTTTTCGTATTGTGCCCCTTGACCAATCGCTTGATCCAGTCCACTATGTTGCTTAATTTCGATTAATTGATAATCCACGTGAGCCCCCACGACTTGCAATTCCTGTGGAGAAACATACGTCGTACTATACGGTTCCCCGTCCAAGTAGACCCGACTTTCAGAAGAAAAACCATCCCCACGAATAATCAGGAGTTCATCTTCTATTTCAACTGAATCAATTTTCAATTCATCCAATCCAAAGAAGAGATACGACGTATACGGCAAGATTTTATTTTGATAAAATTGGCCATCGCCTTTTAATAAATCAAACTGAACCAAGTCTAAAATCTGTTGATACTCCTCCGTCGTTGCATAAGTTTTATGAATACTATTCATTGCTCCATCCGGCATTCCAAGTAATTGCAACAAATAAGAACCTAATTGGTACGCCGTCATCTCATGAAAGGGCGCTACCGGTTGAAGCTCTGTATTACTATAAATTAAATAAGGCGTTTCATATAAATCATGCGCATACGTTTTTTCATTGGTTACGAGTGATAAATTAGGTAAATGATCCCCGAACATCACAACAACCGTTGGTTCTGATAACGTATCGATATATTCAACTAACCGCTTGATCTGCACATCTAAGCTGTGCATCCGATTCACATAATCTTGAAGTGGTAAAAGCTCCTCTTTATCTTTCTTCCCCTTAACCGTAATTTCTGATGTTTCACCATCGGTTAGACTATATGGTTGATGCGTTCCTGCCGTCACGGCATAGATAAAGTTCGGTGCCTCATCTTTTTCCATTGTTTTAATGATATAATCCACTAACAGTGCATCATCGGTTTCATCAATCACGTGTGGTCCATGATCACCCGCCATATATTCTAACGGAACATACGTTTTAAACCCTAGCTGACTCACGACGAAATGACGATTATAAAAATTACCTTCATAGTTATGCAAAAACGTCGTTCGATGCCCCTTTTCATTAAAGATTGTTGCCAACGATTGAACCGGATTTCCTCCTAAAATTTCATCATAAGGATTGGCCCCAGGTTTAAACGCCGACATTGAAATCGATGTTAATGCCTCAAACTCCGTGCGAACCGTTCCCGCTCCAAAGGTTGGAACAACCATCGTTCCACTCGGATAACTTTCTGTAAGAGATCGAAACGTTGCGATTGGATCTTCACTGTACGTGACCCCTTCAATTTCTAAAGGATCCATAAACGATTCCAACTGAATCATCACCACATTCGGCAGATTCTCTGCCTGAACCTCTTCAAACGGATAAGACTGTAGGTCGTTCGCTAACGCCTCCAGATGCTTTTTATTTTGGGTCTGCTCCCCCTGCAAATAAGGGTAAATCGAATTCACAACCGAATACGCAAATCCATATTGGTCATAACTTTTCACATAATTCACTTTATCCGGTGGCATGATGCCTTGCTTCTCAATTCCATATAACCCATAAATAATCGGAATCACCATTGTGGTAAATAAGAGATAGTCTCTTTTTTTCACCGACGCCTTTACTTTAAATAAAAAAGCCATTCCGACGAATAAGAGCACGATAACTGCTATAAAGAGACCCATCGTCATCGGTGTAAAATAAAGGTCAATAAGCTTTGCTGCTTCGCCGATTAAAAAAAGATCCGCAAACATCAACGGCATCCCTCTAAAATGAAGGACGACGGCATTGGCAACCGCTAAAAATCCCCAAATAAACGTCCAAAGAGCAAAACAAAACCATTTGCGCTTCACCAGTAGCGCTAAACTATAAGTCATCATGATAATTAACACATTGACTAAAAAATAAAACGGGTATTCGCCTATAAAATGAACTGCTTTCGCTAACGAACCTAACTGTAACCATTGAATGATGAGACTTAATCCTAGCGATCCAATCACCATCACCCCATCATACCAGTGGTTGCGTCCATATTCCTTAAGTTGTGCCCACCTTTTCATGAAGCAACCTCCCTCCACTCACTTAATGGCAACGCTTTCTTCATCTAAAAAGAAACACTTTTATTGCAGCAATCTAGATTTAAGATCCTTCTTTCTTAACAAACACCTTAAACTTCTGTCAAACCCAATCCTTTCGTTTAACGATTTGAAAACCTTATCTCTTTGATGCCACCTTATTATAATAAAAAATGGTCGTCGCTTCAATGGATATCTATGGAATCTATCTCATCACTCTATGATCGCATGCCACCCTATGCACCAAATACCATCCTTATAACCTAAACTCTATCCAACCACCCTATCGTTCATCACATGCCCGTCTTTTCATTTTATGCAATAGCACGTCATTTATGAAAAAACAAACATACCGATAAAAATCAGTATGTTTGTTTAAAAAGTAGGTTTCATCCTTTACTTTAAAGTCGATACGTTGAAGCAATTTTATCAAGATCGAAACGTTTAACCATTTGAGGGTCAAGCGTAATCCAACCGATTCCATTGACAAGCGCTAAACCGTTTCTTTCTTCTGTAAATTCAAAAACCTCATATTGTTTTACATGGTCACTTACTTCTGATTCATAAGATGGACCACTCCAAGCATTAAGCTGAGGAACCATTATTTCGAGTTTCGCAATCGGTGCTGCCCATAAATCCCACATCAAAAATAAATGATAATCCAGTGAGATGTATTGGTTGTCGCCGAGTTTACCAAATAGCTCATCTTCGGTTATTTGATTGAAATAAATAACCTCACCTTTTTTAATATGGCCTACTACCGTTTGATAGTCCGTACCGTCCCAAATGTTAACATCGCATAGGGCTCTGACTTTTCGTTCGCATGCTTTTGTTTTAACATTGTCTTTTTTAGGTTTTCGATGAGGCGCTTTATTCGCACCTTTATTGCCAGCATGACCAGCGTTAGTGGTTGCTTTTAATGCTGTCGTCCCACTTGATAAGCTGGCCTCAATATTTCCTTTTTTAATTTCCTCAAGTACCCATTCGACTCGACCACGAACGCTTTCCCATCGTCCCTCGTCACGAATACGGTGCGGACAATTTTTATTAGCAAAGTTCGCATGTTGTTTTAAAGCACTGATCGGTAAGTTATATTGATAAAGAAGACGCGCCATCACATAAACCGCATTTTCTTCGGCTTGGGTATATCTGGGTCCTCCTGATAAAGAGTAACAAATTTCAACCCCGATTCCGTGACGGTTCCCTGGACCATTTGCTCCGTCCCCTGTATGCCAGGCATTACGATCAAATGGAAGGGCTTGAATGGCCTCTTTATCATCAACAGCTATATGATAGGAAACTTGATGATTATTTCTAATCATATAGCTCACCTCATTAGCCGCTGAAGCGTCATTTGAAGTATTATGACAAACAATATATTTAGGGGTCATTGGATACGGACATTTAATCGAATATTTACTACTTGAAACCATGTTTTGTTTGAATGTATAACTCATAAATTAAATCCCCTTTAAACATAAAGTGAGCGTACTTCCTCTAAGAAGAAAGTACCTAACCTACTATATGCGAAACATCCCGCTTTCGTCTCTCACACTTTCATTAAGTTTATTCCTGGTTCAAAATCAGCTGCACGACCATTCCAATGAGTAAGAGACTCGTCGTTGTAATCCCCGTTAATAAATATTTTTGTTCACGCGGTAAAATACGTTTCGGCTTTTTCGGTTTTCGTTTTTTCTTCTCTTTTAACTCCACTTCTAATTCTTCTTGTCCCTCCACCTCCGCCTGCTGTTGTTTAACTTCCTCAAAATAGCACGCCACATTCATCGCTAAATGATATCTTTTTCTCGAAAAATTCTTTTTAAGGTCCGCCAACAACGCTGGGTACTTTTCCTCCTCCCAATGCGTTACGGTATAGTCGAGCATTTCTCCGTTATGTTTTTGAAAGATTAATGGGTCTCCTAGAACGAGGTGATAGCAATCCGTTAAAAATTCTTTATCCTCTGAATAGGTCGTCAAGTTTTGAAGTAACATTTCGCGGACTTTCAGTAAGTTTCGGCGTTGTAAAAACACCGTCATTTCTTCCAAGCGCGCTTCTTTTTCTTCCTCTAACATGTAAACTCCCCCTTTCATCCATCACGCCTTATTACATTATATTCATTAAAAGTTCGACAATATAACTCACTGTTACTTTTTTTCACAGACATAAAAAGAGGCCCCATGAGGGAGCCTCTTTTTAGTAATCATTAGGTGTCACGATTTTAACCTACATACCTTCCACGCCACTATCATTATATGCTAGATTTAACCAAATCATACATCATTTATAGGGGATATTTCATCTTCTTTCGCTCGTGCACTTTTTTTAGGGCGATGCCCCCGATGATCAAGCCAAATCCGAGTAAAATAAACCATTTCCCTTTGTCATAGTAACCCATGACCTCGCGCCAACGATCCGCTAAAACATACCCAAGTGTAATGAGGAGGCTATTCCAAGCAAAAATCCCGATGGATGAGGCGAGGATGAAGGTCGTGACGCTTTGTTTTGTAATTCCTGCCATAAAGGAAATGTATGTTCGAAAGAGTGGAATCACGCGTCCGATTGCCACAGAGAAGGTCGCGTATCTTTTGTAAAAGTGCTGCGTCGATTCAATTCCTCTCTTTGTACTTGGATATCGGTGTTTCATGAATTCTAGAACACGACTTCCGCCGCTATACCCGATACTGTAACAAATCATTGAACCGAGTAATCCTGCAACGACGCTGATGAAAATCACTAGAAGCAGTGGCCGCCCACTCGATACGGCCATGGCACCTGATAGTGGCAACACCACCTCACTTGGAAGAGGAAGGCACGCATATTCACAGGCAATAAAGAGAAACATCGCAATCATTCCGTATTGTGCAATAAAATCAATGATCCATTCCATTCTATCATCCCCCTCTATTCACTACTAACGGTTCGTACGAACCCTAAACATCTCTCTTACTTTTTCTATCCTATGTCCCGCTATCTTCTCCTAGTACCCCACTTTTTATGAATCCTGTAATATTTCACTCAAAACCCTCTTTTTCAAATGCCTATCCATTTCAGTTTTAGAGGCCAAATGAAAATAAAAGGCCGTCATCTTTCATGAATTTTAAAAAGGAAATCGCTCCATTGAGGCGTATTTTAAAGTAGGAAGATGATTCGATACTTTAAAAATGATATAATGGGTCCCCTGCGCCAAGTAGCGAAAGCTCTTGGCTATCCTCCGCTAGTAGGGCTTTGGCCCGCTATTAGTTTCAAAATATTTAAATTTAAAAAAGGAAAATCCTCTATTCACGCGTATTGTAAGATAGAAAGATGTTTTGACATCGTTAGTATGCTATAATAAACGGAGGAAAAATAAGATGATAAATTTAGAGGATTTAATGAAACAAGTGAAAGGGGGTTGGAGAAGACGTGGGACCGGTACTATTACCCCCAACAATGGATTTTGTTTTCAAAGGGCTGTTTGGAAACGAGAAGAGACCAGAACTGTTAATTTCATTTTTAAATGCGGTATTAACACCCGATGAACCGATTACTTCGATTACCTTTAAGGATCGAGTACTCGATAAACAATATAAAAATGATAAACTCGGATCGTTAGATATTTTAGCTACAACAAACAAAGGGGAGTTAATCAATGTTGAGGTTCAGGTGGCGGATGAAAGGAACATGATTGAGCGGAGTTTGTTTTATTGGAGTCGGTTATTTTCGGGACAACTTCAAAGCGGGAACCCTTATCAAAAACTTGAGCGAACGATTTGTATTAACCTTCTCGATTTTAATTTACTGGATACGCACGAGTATCATAGTTGTTATGTCCTAAAAGAAAAGGAACGTAATGAAGTACTCAGTGACTTATTAGAACTACACTTTATTGAACTTGATAAAATAAAAGATATAAAGCAGGCAAGCGACATTAAAACACACTTAGAAGCATGGCTTGAATTTATTAAGCATCCAGAAAGCCAAGTGAGCTACGAGTTAGCTCGCCAAGATGAAGCCATTCGTGAAGCCAAAGATGACCTCCTGATTTTAAGTTGTAATGAGCAGTTCCGTTTATATTATGAGGCACGTTTAAAAGCGTTGCTCGATGAAACGAGCCGCCTACAAACGGCGAGAGAGGAAGGCCTCGCACAAGGAATTGAGCAAGAAAAGTTAAAACATCTTAAAAATTGTTTTTCTCTTGAATTGAGCGAGGAGCAAATTGCACGAATTACTGAACTGTCAATTGATGAAGTGCGGCGATTAAGACAGGAATTAACGTTTTAAATAACTCCGAGAATGGATGACTTCCATGAAAAAAGACCTCTTACCAAAATTGTAAGAGGTCTTTTTTTACTTCTCAATATAACCAAATTTTTCGTAAATCGTTGCTTCCATTTCTTTGACGCGTTTTGAAGGCTCATAGTTTGAATCTCCATAAATATCTTCATGGACGTCCTTCACTAATTGTTGGTAACTATCGACAATATAAAGTGGACTATAGCCGTTATATGTCACGCTCTGATTCACTGTTTCACCACTTCCACGTGGAATTTGATACGATTGAATATTTCCTAAATCAACTTTTAAAGCTTTCATTCCCAGCGATAAAATTTCATTTGTTGAAATATTCGTTTCAATATATGGCAAACATTCATTGACTAAGTCTAATAATTGTGAGTAATCAAGTGTTGATAACTTTGAAAACATTGCCTTCATAACAGCAGTCTGGCGATCCATTCGGACATAATCATTGTCTGAATAACGCAAACGCATATATCCTAATGCTTGCTTACCATCTAAATGTTGATAACCACTATGCGATACTTCTGCAATAAACGGAACTTCATTTTCATAAATCTCCAATTCAATTCCACCCATCGCATCAATAACATGCTCTACAGCTTCAAAATTGAAGGCCACATAACGTGTAAGGTCTAAATCAAAATTGTAGTTAATCGTCTGTAACGCGAGTTTAGCCCCTCCGTAAGCATAGGCATGATTTAACTTTTCAAAATCCTGTTTAACTCCAGGAATATAAATGAGTGTGTCGCGCTGTAACGATGTAATTTTAGCCTCATTATTCTTCGTATCTAGCGATAAAATTTTCATCGCATCACTGCGTCCATCGGTTTCATCCCCATTTTTATCAATCCCAAAGACGGCGATATTAATGACCTGAGATCGTTTCTCTTGCTCCAACAGATCTTTTTCAATTCCCGCCTCCGTTTTATCAATCTTCTCAGTCATGTCCATTTTTGAAAGCGTTGAATTTACAACATAATAAGCGGCCCCAACTCCACCTCCGACAAGTAAAACAACCACTCCGAGTATGATCCATAACACTTTAAATCGCTTCATGCTTTCCCCTCCAGATCTCTACATAAACTCTTTTTTAAAATTATACCATATCCCGACAAATCATAGCTATTTTTTATTATCGTTTGAAAATCTTTTCAAAAATATTTTGGAGTGATTCAATCCCTGATTGAATAGATTCCGTCAATATCTCTTTAACTTCACTCCACTTGCTTTCTAGTGTTCCTTTTTCCATCGCTAGATGCACATCTTCTTTCAACTGAAGAAATTGTTCATCTCCTTCCGATAAAGATAACGCCTGCTCAATCACCGTTAACGATTTCTCATACTGACGTTTCTCATAGTACGTCACGGCTTCTACTAATAAATCTTGAAGCCACCAACGTTTAGCGGTGTCCGCTAATTGCCTCGATTTTTCATAATTTGGATCCTCCTCAATCACCTGTAAATACAGGTGATAGGCTTCCTCCCACTTTTTTTGAATGGCTAGCTTTTCAGCCTCTTTAAACTGTTGGCGTGATTGCTTCAATTCATCAACCTTTGTTTGAACATCTTGAATCAAGGAAGGACGATTAGCAAATGCTTCGATTCGTTCCACGCCCCCTATCGCTTCATGATAAGTGACTTGTTCTTGTCGGTACTCCTCAAATAATTGATTCGCTTCTTCTAATAAAAAGTGATCAAAGTCCTCGCCATATTTAGTTGATAACCGATAGCGAATCGATTCAAAAGCAATCAAATCATTTTCTTCGTAATAGCTAATCGCTTGATTGTAAACTCTTTTTAATTGATACTCCCTAATGACTAGGCACCCCACGCAAAGAATGATAAAGGCGGTAACCCCCATCACTATCATCCTTTGATGTTCGCTAATCCAAACTTTTAAACGATTCATCCAAAAGACCTCCTTTTTTAAAAAAGGACCCATCATTTGATGGGTCAATGACTATAAGGTATAAATTCCTTTACCTCTTTGCTTAGAAATGTTTAATTTAATCGTCGCAAGATTAATGTATTCATCAATATCGATTGTATTTTTTATATGACCTTTACTAATCCCCACACAGCACGTGATTTCGCGTTTGGCTGAGATTGTTTGACTCTGCTTAATGGCCTCTAAAATAAAGGTAACTTTCTCAATCACAGCATGCTCTTCAACGTCTTTCAAAACAATAATAAAGTGGTGTCCAGAATGGCGCGAAATAGCGGCATCTGGAAACACTTCTTTTAGTAAGTGAGATATTTCTACAAGTACGCGATCTCCCGCTAAATACCCAAAGTCTTGGTTATACAATTTAAAATCATTGATGTCCATTAATAAGAAATAATAGTTTTTATCCGGGTCCATTTCGGACTCTAGCTGTTCATATAATGCTTTTTTCGTGAGCGTTCGAGTTAAAGTATCGGTTTTTCCACTGTCCTTTACTCGTTTTTTCAAGGTTGCAAAATAAACATTATAACGATAAGCCCCGTATGCCAAGCCAATCCCAAATAAGGTCGCCACCACGTATCCTCCATATTTTAATACGACTCGTGAGAATGAGGTGTTAAACTGCATCTCGCGTTGGGCACTTTTTTGAATCATGTTGCGTAAAGCATTAATCGCATCGAGTTCCTGATCGAGTGGATCTCTTAAACGAGAAGTATATTGATAGACGGTTTCATAGTCACCTAACTCCAGTAATCGTCCTAAAATTTGCGGCATCACGTGATACATAATCCCTAAAGTATCGGGAGTAAGATACATCTTTGCTAGCAATTGTTGATAACGCTCGGTAAAGTTAATGTCACTCGCTTTTGTCCGATAACTTAAATCTAAACGAACCATATCGATTAATTCACACACCGTTGGAGAAACATCCTCCCTATTTTTTATCAATTCAACCTCCTTTAAGTACGCTTCACTTTCCTCGTATTTTCCTTCTAACATGAGAAAATATGCTCGATTAAATGCGATAAACCATTCAATATATTCTTTTTCTTCTTCGACAACTTCAGGGTATTTTTTTGCTAGTTTAGCTAAGCCGTTTTCAAATCCTTCATAGCCGTACAAGTAATATTGAACTTGCAGCCAATGCCATAACATATCATAGTTTTCCTTAGGATCATCAGAAGCAATGGAAAAATAATTTTTTAACATCTCCTCTGTTTCCTCATATTGATGGGCCCCGAAATAAAAACGGATGAGATGATTCATCAATTGAAGCTGGAGTTCCTTATTGTGTAAACTCACACTCATATTGAGGGCACGCGTTAACTCGCTGACCGCTAAATCTTTTAAACCATTTATATCATAAACTTCGGCCAGTTGTTTCATTAAGATGACCTTTTGTTCCTCATCCCGGCATAACTGGATCGCCTCACTCAATAAATAAATCGGGAATGTCGTATGATTCGTATTCTCCGTCAATCCTTTAGCAAACTGCTGATAAAAAGAAATCGCCAGTGGTGAATTTTTCAGTTGGTAAATAACATTATTCGCCTCTTCAAAATAAAAATATCCATTCTCGACATCATTGAGCACTAAGTAATTTGTCGCAAGTGTTTCATAGATCAACGCGTCAATCTGTTTATGTCGGTCCGTAATAAAACTTGCAGCATTTAATAAATAATTATTTGATGACGCGTAGTCGCCTTGAAGAGCTTCAATTTTTCCTAATGCAAAATAGATTTTTTCTAACTCGTTGCGGCTTTTTAAGTGTGTGAGCTCTTTATTAATATCCGTTTCATAGCTTGCTAATTGTTCCTCACTTAAATTTTGGCTCTCTCCACTGAGGGCCTTTTCAATAAACCGATCACTTGCTGAAAAAAATACCTTCCCTTTCAGGACGGAGGCCACTAAAATAGCCAATATCACTAGAACACTCAAAATCTTTAGCCAACGGGACTTGCCCCTCATTTTCTTTTCCTCCTACTACCTTCTTCATGACTTAAAAGCCGAAATCATAAGAAGTAGCACACTTCTTAAAATATCGACTTCTAAGTATACCTATTGATTTATTACAACAAAATTTTACATAAGACTCATTATTATATCATATCATGCGGACATTAAAAGCTCAATGATAACCGCATCGAGTGTTCATGATTTTAATCAGCAGTCGGAATCGGAATCGTCACCGTAAATTGAAATTGAGCATGAACTTCATCGAATTTCCACATCGTCATTCCCCCATAATAGGATGTCACACGTTCGATATTTTTCACTCCATATCCATAAGTCATGCGCTCACGCTTACGACTCATGAGTAATTGGTTGATCACGATAGGTTCATGATCACAGCTATTTATTAATTTTATAATGATATACGACTCATTAAACGTATAAACTTGAAATTCTATCTCTTTATTCTCGCTTTGTTGACAACTTTCAATCGCATTATCAAGGAGGTTTGTCAGTAAGATCGTTAAATCCTTGTCGTTGATAAATGATAAATTCACACGTTCTATTTTATAATCAAAGTGAATATTTCCTTTTTTGATGAGGCTTAATTTTTCATTTAAAATGACATCCATTAATTGATGACCTGTAACAATCGTATTTGAAAGTTTCCCTAAATCATCATACATCACATCAATATAATCTAAGGCCGCCTGATTCTGTTCTAACTCAATGAGCCCCTTAATTGAACTGATATGATTTTTTACGTCGTGTGCCATTTCATTAATGCGTTCGTATTTTGAAAATATAATTTCATTATGTTCTAGTGCGAGGTGAGCACGGCGCTTTTCCATCATGACTTCCTTCATTTTCGCTTTTCGTATGACAAGAGCACCTCCAATAAAAGCTGCTAAAATCGTAATCGCACTGATTACTAAAGCGCCTATGACTCGTTCCTGTCTCCCTTGGTCATAGCTTTCAATCATATCAAGAACGTCAGTTGTAAACGTTGAAGTCGGAAGAGTTAATAAAATCCCCATACTAAAGTCACTACTTTTATGTCCAAAAATTAAATAATCTTGATTCTCCGTTTCTTCACGATAAAATCCATAATAGTCTCGATTATGATCGAAGGAATCTTTAATCGCTGCCAGTAATTTTGTTTCACGATCCCCTATTCTTTGATAATCTGTCACCCAATTAAAGGGGTGGGTACTAAACAACACATCCCCAAAATACTCTTCAATGGTTTTGGCCCCGCCTAAATTTAATTGAACTAAACTCATATGGGCATCTAATCCTTTAAGTTCTTCTCCTAGATTTAACGTGACATTCCCCATTAAATCTAACTTCACTTCTTCGCGAACCTTAAAAAAGATGAGTTTTTGATTCACTTCATCACGATAATAGTCTGATGGCCATGGTTCCATCAAATAATCCATTAAAGCTTCATCCACATTGATTGGCTTTCCTTGTGCATAAGCGACTTCTAACTGTTCATTTTCTCGATTCCAAATCGAAAATTCATACTTCGGGTATTCATAACTCAATCCTTTGATCAACTGTATTAAAGAGGGTGTTCCAGGGAGTTCGTCTCCTTCTAACTTTTCGGTAATGACCCGTTTAATTGAGACCAATTCATTCCAAAGCTCCGTTGAGATGACTCCCCGATAAACATTAATTTGCTCCGTTAATACATTCATCGAACTTTTTAATTCTTGTGCCCTTAATGCCAGCGCTGTTTTATATAACTGATTAATTTCAACCTTTCTCGTTCCCTTAACAATTCCTGTATAACAAATGGTCAAAGGGATCGTAATAATCAACGCTGCTAGAAAAATTTTCACGATCGATCCATATTTGAGGAAGAAACGTTTAAATGGGGAATAAACTTTTAAAATAAACCGTTGAATCCTTCCCTTAGCTACGATATGTTTAGTTCGATTCTGCATGTTACCTTCTCCTCATCGTTATTTAGCATCAATGCATGTAAATTACACTTTATAACCTTGTTTTCCTCACCATTCTTCTACCGACAAGACACCTTATCATAGGTCTATAAATTTAATGTTGACTTAGCCTATCGTGAAAAAACCTTTTTCATTGGATGACACGCCTCTTCTAAGCGGATTTAGGGACTAGTAAAAATAGAAATTCTTATGTTAACATCTTGTGTAGGCGGACTATTTATTTCCTTCTCTAAATAAGGAGAAATAATCCTAATCTTTACCTCCCGGTCATCAATCAATTCCAGCACATTAAATCGGTTCCTAACTCTATAAAACTTACTTCACTTTCGACAAAATAGAATAATATACGACAATATTATACACGAATGTGTACCAAATTTCTATAAAATTTCAAGTTTCACCGATTGAAACCATAGAAAAAGGGAATCCTTCTCGGATTCCCTTTTTCTCTTCATCGACCGTGAAAGAACTTATAGACTACTCACATATTCCATAAATTTCTCTTTAAATTGTTTATATTTTCGTAAGGAGATATAAACTTCTTGACCGTTCGTTAACGTGACACTATCTTTACCCACTAATTTAACATGCTTCAAATTAACAAGATAACTTGAATGTGTTTGCGCAAAGTGATGATGTTCTAGTTCTTTTTTAAACTGTGCTAGACTTTTAGAACTGACATAGACTTCATCCTTTGTATAGAGGTTAACCTTACGACCCGCTATCTCTAAATAAAAGATATCTTCTACGGCGACTTTTGCTACCCTTTTATCTTGAGAGGCTAGTACAAATGGCGTCTGCTCAATCAGTTGATCCATAACCTCTTCAATTTCTAAATATAAAGACTCATCAGTGATCGGCTTAATAAGAAATCTTGAAGCAAGTACTTTATACCCCTCAGGCCAGAAATTTTCATGCGCCGTTAAAAAAACAATTTTTGTTCGGTGCGATTGTTCACGAATTTTTTTTGCTAACTGAATTCCATCAATGCCCGGCAAATGAATATCAAGGAACACCAAATCATATGCCTCTTTGAAATGGTTTAAAAATAATTCAGCACAATCAAATGCTTTTATATTTAACGAAATATTCTTTGCCTTTCCGTAACGCTCAACTTGCGTCATAATTTGCTTCATTTGAAACGACTCATCCTCACAAATTGCAATACGGTACAAAAAAATCACCGTCCTTATTCATCTTCATCTTTTAACGATTTCATATGGCGTTGCACTTCTTTTAAACATCGATCTAAATCAAAGTGATTTGATAACTGATAAGATAGTCCGCTCGCTCTCATTAAAAGTTGTCCCTTTGTTATCCCAGTATTAAATCTAATATCTAATGCATGAAAAGCTTCAATCGCTTGATTCATTTTTTCATGAATGCACGCTTCTTGATCAAATAGCATCACAATAAACTGATGTCCATTATAACGAACAACGAATCCCTCGTCAAATGTTGATTTTAATAAATCAACCGTTTGTCTTAAAATTCGATTTCCTGCCATATACCCATACGTATCATTGTATTTTTGAAAAGATTCTAAATCAAATAACATGACCTGTAAGGTCTCATGCTCCTTAATTAAAGAGTGAATTTCTTCATCTAACCATTCGTAACTTAATGATTGAGTCAAGGCATCGATTTTTTTCGAGTGTTCTATCTCCCTTTTCAAACGGCTAATCACTCGTCTTTGATAGAAGTATCCACTCATTAATATGCCAACTCCTATCAATATTAAAGCATTTAATTTAAACATTTGTTTCTTTTCTGAGCTATCTTTCAAATTCATAATTTGATCAACATCTTCAAATGAAGGCTCTTTCAAATATTCCTGGTCTAAGTAAAACTCATTCGCATAAGGAACACTATTTCCCCTTATTTGAGATAAATAGTCTTTCGCCTGACTGTAAATAAAATACACACTGACTGTCGGTAACGCTCCAGTTCTTGATTGTTCTAATAGTGTCTCATATTCTGAGTATAAATCAATATCTACATTCAGATTTCGTTTAACTTCAAGTTCGAGTGTCTTCCTCCACAACTTAGAGTATTCATCTACTGCCGCCGTTTCTAGTAATTTCAGGGCTTCCTCATACTGACCTTCGGAAATTAATAAATCTGTCTGTAATAGATCGTAGTAATCATCAATGACTCCGGATTCTTGTTCTCTGATTTCATTTAAAAACTTAATAGATTCATCATATCCGTGGAGTTGGTAGTAACTATTCATTAAGAAATAGAGATAACCCATCGGATCGATGTCATACATTGTTTTATCAATCACTCGAAGTAATTCAAAGGTTCCTTCATAGCGTTCTTCGGCATAGTAGGCCATCGCTCCAAGATATAAGATATATTGTTCTAGCAAATTATTATCTTGATCTTGTGCCAACATCCATGATTGATAGAGGTAATACATGACCCCTTCATAGTTATGGCTCATTAAACTAATTTCCATCATTAATAAATTTGTTTCAATGATTCGCATAGGTGTTAAGTCTAAATAGTTTGCCAACTGAGCTAAATTAGCAACAGCATCGAGGCGACTAAGCGAGTTCACATAAAGTTTCGCGCGTGATTCATAAACATCTGCTAATAATGAAAGTTCTTGGCAATCAATCGCATATTGTTGCGCTTTTTCATAATAGAGTTGTGACTGTTTAAAATCGCCTAACAAATAATAATTATTTGAGATTCCCATATAAATCATGATTTGTAGCTTATTCGACTCCGTATTTGCAACACTCAGAGCACGAAAAAGATAATCATTTGATTTCTCGTACTCGTTTGAATAATAGTGTAATTGGCTTAACCAATAATATCCCTGTTGTAATTCCTGTCTCGATTTCACGAATTCTAACTCTTCATTAAGATACTTTTTTTGCTGTTTTATAAATTTTGAGTCTAAATGATAATATTGTGCCATTTCGAAGTTATGCTCAAACTTATCAGTCCTAGTCATTTTATACTGATGGCTTACCACTCCAATTAGTAAAATGAACACACTAATTAAAGCCAGTATGATGATAGTAAACCTCCGCTTCAAAGCTACTCCTCCTAAATCCATTCTTGCATGTATGCTGGATTTATCATAACATCCTAATCAGAGGGACTCAACATTTTTCACATTTTCGTTGACTTTTTCGACAAAAATGTCTATGTTTATCGAATTAATACAAAGCGAAAAGCCCTCTCTATAGCTAACATCACGTAATGGGTTAACTCATCACCGATAAAACTTATGGAGCATCACTATTTATTTAAAAGGGATACCGTGAAGAGCGGTATCCTTTTCTAGAAAAACGGAAATTCTTTTATTGCTTTATCTCTTAGTATTCAGCGTGAAATTCATTGTTACCATCTATATCTAACAGAAGCACACAATATTTTCAATACGCGGTAACCCAATCATCCTTAATCTTTTTATATCGGGCTCGAATCTCTCTTATCCTTAATATAGACGTAACGTTTCTCCAGGATAAATTAAGTTCGGATTTTGGATGCCATTTAATCTCGCTAACGCATTTGCACTCGTTCCATAGCGAGCCGCGATTCCTGATAACGTATCTCCACCTCGAACGGTATACGTTCCTTGTCCGCTTGCTGTTACACCAGAATTAGATCCTCCTGATACTGCTGCTGTTCCGCTAATTTTTAACACTTCACCTGGATAAATTAAGTTCGGATTTTGGATGCCATTTAATCTCGCTAACGCATTTGCACTCGTTCCATAACGGGCCGCAATTCCCGATAACGTATCCCCACTTCGAACCGTGTATGTTCCTTGACTAGTGGCTGTTGCATTAGAATAAGATCCACCTGATACAGCTGCGGTTCCACTTATTTTTAAGACTTCACCTGGATAAATTAAGTTTGGATTTTGAATGCTGTTTAATCTCGCTAATGCATTCACGCTAGTTCCATAACGAGCGGCAATTCCCGATAACGTATCCCCACTTCGAACCGTGTATGTTCCTTGACTAGTGGCTGTTGCATTAGAATAAGATCCACCTGATACAGCTGCGGTTCCACTTATTTTTAAGACTTCACCTGGATAAATTAAGTTCGGATTTTGAATGCCGTTTAATCTCGCTAATGCATTCACGCTAGTTCCATAACGAGCGGCAATTCCCGATAACGTATCCCCACTTCGAACCGTGTATGTTCCTTGACTAGTGGCTGTTGCATTAGAATAAGATCCACCTGATACAGCTGCGGTTCCACTTATTTTTAAGACTTCACCTGGATAAATTAAGTTCGGATTTTGAATGCCGTTTAATCTCGCTAATGCATTCACGCTAGTTCCATAACGAGCGGCAATCTCTGATAAGGTGTCACCCGACTGTACGGTATAGCTTCCTTGTCCAGATGTTGTTGAACCTGAATGAGTTCCACCTGATACAGACGCGGCTCCTCTTATTTTCAATACCTCACCTGGATAAATCAAGTTCGGATTTTGAATGCCATTTAATCTGACTAATTCATTCACAGTCGTTCCATAGCGAGCGGCAATTTCCGATAACGTATCGCCTGACTGTACCGTGTACGTTCCAACATCGGTTGGTGAAGAACTTGGAACTTGTGGTCTTGCATGATCAGGGACTGTCGGAATTCCACCTTGATCAGATAAGAAAATATCCGCTGTATAGTAATCTAAATCGACCGAGCTTCCATAAATTCCAGGAACCCTTCCAGATTCACTATACTGAAACCCTACCCACTCTGTCCACTTTCCATTATTCCGTGGCTGACTCACACCATACTCAGCAATCCAAAGTGGATACTGGGCAACTGCATTATTCCAGATGTAACGCGCGCTTGATAGATTACTATATACCACAGCTCCCTTACCACTCAATGATTCAACAGTTTGCAAAAAGGCTAATCCAATTTCGTTGATTTCCCATGTAGATAAAGATCCATAATATTCAAAATCCATCGCTAAACGGCAATCAATTTCTTTTCCCTCTAAAATAGAAACAAAATAGGCGGCCTCAGAACGAGCCTCTTGAACACTTTCAGCTGTTACATAATGATAAACCCCAACTTTTAATCCCGCTTCCTTAGCCTTTGCATAATTAGCCTCAAACATCGGATCCATCCGGTGCCCTTGACTTGATTTAATATATACGACCTCAACACCCGAATTACGAACAGCATAGAAATTAATATTTCCTTGCCACTTACTCACATCGATTCCCCGATATATCGTTTCACTGCTTGGACTCATGGCAAAGGCAGTGAAACCCGTTATTAACGACAACACTAAGCTTAGTGTTGCCACTAGAAATTTCTTCATAAAATCGCTCCTTTTAATGTATATTCCATACATTTTATGAAAAAAAAAGAAAGAGCGACAGGGTGATTATCTCTAACAACTGAAACATAAAATAGTTTTTTCCTAAAAAATCAACTCGCAGTGACAAAAAGAAGCAAAAGAGATTGAAAATCTTAACCCCCTCCTACCATTCAAGAAAACCTTTCATGTCCCGGGAAATAAATTGCCCCAATTTGTTAAAAAACAATAAAAAAAGTCCTTATCCAAGGACCTATTTTATATTGATACAATTCGTTCACCCATCAACACTCGATTTTTCCGACTAAAAGAACCACCAAGCGACAATTCCAATAACCCCTAATAATCCATAAGCAACCGTTAACCCTTTAAAAACACGCCTAATCACTTCATCACTCATCGTACCCCTCCTTATTACATCATAAGAAGCAACAAAGAAGGATATTCCTAATCTTTACGCCGATTCGTCCACATTTTTCACCTTACATCCCCCCTCGTATAATAAGTTTATGCCCTTCTTTATGGGCGTTAATTGTTCTTTGAAAACTAAATGATGGCTTAATTCTTCTTTCCGTCATTTCAGTTAATTGGTTACCCTCTTTTTGTCTGAGATTTTATCGGACATCCCACCATATAGGTAATGGAATTGGATCCATCAGGAATATACTTTCTCCCCCTGTAGTTTGACTACTTTTAAAGACTGTGACCCAGACCAAAACTGTTCGACATACGCACAAGCTGTATCGATTCGTCCCATATTCCTCTTCTTAGTAGGCTGAGGGCAGCACTCATGGGGCGATTCTTTAGAATACTTATACACGAGGTTGTCGCCATGTTTTGGGCCCTAGGGATATCCGTCCGCATCCGAGTTTATTCCAAATTTATCTCAAAGAAAGGAGGTCCTTTCCATGAAATTGTTTGTCGGTATTGATGTGAGTTCTGAAAAGCTTGATGTTTGTTTTCTAGATAGTTCAGACACCACTCTGAAGGAAGTCACACTTCCTAATAATCTAAACGGTGCCTCATCTATCAAGGAATCTGTTCTAACGTTTCACCACTCTTTTAACTATGAAAAGATTGTGATTGGAATGGAGTCCACCTCTATTTACAGTTTTCATCCTGCCACATTTTTATCTGAGGACACTGACTTAAATTCCCTTGGATGCGTGGAAGTTGTCGTTCAAAATCCGAAGTCTATCCATCGATACAAAGGCCTTTTTGAAGAGGATAAAACCGACCGCATTGATGCCTTTCGTATTGCGGATTTCTTACGCATTGAACGCTTTAATAAGACGGTTTTAAAAGAGGAGCGTTACATCGCTCTTCAACGGTTGACTCGTTCGAGATACCAACTCGTTCACCAATTAACCGAATGTAAACAACACTTTCTTGAGAACCTTTACTATAAATGTAATACGCTCTCTAAGGAACTTGATACTTCTGTTTTTGGTGCCACCATGCTTGATCTTCTCTCTGACTCGCTTTCACTTGATGAAATTGCCCAAATGGAGTTAGAAGATTTAGCCCTTCTCTTACAAGAAAAGGGGCGCGGTCGCTTTAGTGACCCGCAAAAGATAGCTAAAATGATTAAGAAAGCGATTCGCGACTCTTATCGTTTAGCCCAAGTCGTCCAAGAATCAGTGGATATGGTTTTAGCGACTTATGCGAGATTAATTCAAACATTGAAAAAACAAATTAAAGATTTAGAAAAAAGTATTGTCGCCTTATTTGAAGTTGTTTCAGAGGTCCAATGCTTAAAAAGTATTCCAGGAATCGGTATCGTGTATGCCGCCGGTATTGTCGCTGAAATCGGTCAAATTGAACGTTTTGAAAATGAAGCCCAATTAGCCAAGTATTGCGGACTTTATTGGAAGAAGAATCAATCTGGAAACTTTGAATCGGAACGCACACCTATGACACGAACAGGTAATCAATATCTTCGATATTATATGGTTGAAGCTGCCAACTCTATAAGACGTCATGAAGAGAGTTACCGTCTCTATTATCAAAAGAAATATGATGAAGTTCCGAAATTTAAACACAAACGAGCCCTCGTCCTTACCGCTAGAAAATTTGTGCGTTTGGTGGATACGCTACTACGTAACCGCCAACTCTACACGCCAGAAAGGAGCGTATAACTCAAAGGCTAACATCTGTTGCTTTTGAATCCTTTCTGTTCTGGCGCTAGGCTAATTTTTTTAGAGATTAGCCGAGGGTCTAGTTCAGTGCGCCTAAATTTTTAAAATCTTTAACTATTTTTATCAATTAACTATTTGACTTAATACCACAAGTCTTTTGTTTTGTCTTTAAAGAAATGGGCTCATCTCAAAAGTTAAAGGATGTAGTGAAAACGTAAACTTTATCTCAAGCTAGATTTTTAACCTTTGAGATAAAAAGACCTTGACTCCTCCCGCAAAAAGAGGTAATGCTAATAAAAAAAGAAGAAACTGCATCAAAGACCCGCCTCCTCGATAACCTAATAAAAGAACTAAAAGAAGAGAATGAATCATATAAACTTCCATCCCACAAACCCCCATCGTCTTAAAAAAAGAGGAGCGGCATTGAAGTTTCATTAATAAACATAATAAAAAGGCGATGAAAATATAAGGAAGTCCCCAAGTGATTAGCGTACCGCCACGAAGATACCATCCGTAACTTAACAAAAAGACAAGCGTCGTCCCAGCAAGAAAGGTCGAAAACCGATAACGTATCATCCGGAATAAATAATATTGATATTGGCAACAAAAGGCCCCGATTAAAAAACAAAAGGCCACCGTTGCATTCCAATCCAACTTCAAACTAATAAAGGCATAAATCAAGCTAAACACACCCAGCAACTTCATTTTAAATCTCGTCCGGTAACTCACATAAAAAGCGGTATAAAAATAAAGCGTGGCCCCAAGCAACCAAGCACTACTCCCATCAAAAAAATGGGTTCCTACTGTTTGGTAGACAATAGTCCTTAAATCTACCTCGTTTCCTTGAAACATCATTACCAAATATTCTAAAACGTTCACCCCAATAAAAAGAAAAAGAAGTTGTGGCACCTGATGATAAAATAGTTTTTTTACCTGTCGTTTACTTTTTCGATACACTGACATCCACTCATATCCACAAGTAAAAAGATAAAGGATTGATCCTAACGTCCCTACCTTTAACATCGATGCCATTAACGGGGTAGCATGCGTCAATCGCTCACCCACACTTTGCATCACAATTAATAAAATAGCAATTCCCTTCAATGTCCCAATATTGTTTCGATTTAAAAAAGCGTAGCCGCCCCTCCCCCAGACATATGACCGGATGGATAAAAGAAACGGCATCACTAAAAAAATGAAGACATAAACGATCCACCCCTGCGATAAATAAAGCATCCTTTTTCCCCCTTTTGTTAAAATTATATCTTATTCGAGAGAAACGGACAAATAAAAAAAGCAACCGACGTTGCTTTTTTTATTTTCCTGATGACCCAAAGCCTCCTGTTCCACGCTCTGATTCCATCGCTAATAATTCATCGCGACTAATTTCTTCAATCTGTAGCTTCGGCACCTCAACCATTAGGCATTGGCAAATTGCCTTTTCATACGGATAAACGATACACTCAGGAAATGACTGCGGGGTAGCACTTTTAGCAATAACAAGTGGTTGCGGATTATGATTGGTTATCGCAATAAACCACTCGCCACGGTATCCTGAATCAATGACCCCACATCGCTGACCGATTCCTTTTGATCCCGTTGAACTTCTTTCTTTAATGATTGCAACATACTGACTTGAAAAAGCCGATGAAATTCCCGTTGGAATTAAAACTGTTTCATGGGGTTGAATCATCTTGTATGGTTCATCGAAACAAGCATATACATCGAATGCCCCATCTTCTTCTCGTTTTGATGGAATAATCGCCTCATCTTTTAGCTTCGCAAAATAAATTGAATTCATCGTTATTCTCCTTTTACATGCTTTAATAGTTTTCAAGTAGTGTTACTTTTCCTTCACTCAATGTTTTTTGAACGTCAATAATGCGTTGGTTTTTGCTCCCTTTAAAACGGAGTCTTAAATCTTTTTGTTCTTCAATAAAGGGACCATCGACTAATACGTCACAATATTTCAGGATTTCTTTTGTCTTTTTATACATCATAATTTCTTCAAACATATATCCAGAATAAATCCAAATGTTTTGTCCCGTCTCTTCTTTTATGCGGCAAACTAAATCTTTTAAATCATTATCACGAACTTGATCCATTGGCTCCCCACCAAGAATCGTTACCCCGTGAACGTTTGGATTTTTAATATGTTCAATAAACTTATCCTCAATTTCCTTCGTCCACGGATGCCCATAGCGAAAGTGTTTGTAATCTTGGTTAAAGCACCCCTTGCACTTGTGGGTACATCCAGAAACGAATAACGTTGAACGAATTCCCGTCCCATTTGCCGTGTCAAATTTGCGTATTTGTGCATAATACATGAATCATCACTCCCAAACTGTCCTCTAAATAAAACAGAGCCCATCGGCTCCGTTTTAACTCCTTCTTATACTATAATCCATTCGAAGACATTTATACAACTCATTCGCATTTCTATAAATGTAAGACGCGGTTTTTGATTTCCTCTGTTTTTCCTTTATTCCAGAAGTTGTCACCCAAATAACCACATGTGCGGCGAATAACATTCATTTTTGCCTGGTCTTTATTATGACAATTCGGACATTCCCATGTTAAATCGTCATTAAGTAAAATTTCCCCTTCATAATGACAGACATGGCAACAATCAGACTTTGTATTAAACTCTGCATACTGGATGTGATGATAAATATAGTTGACCACTTGTTTTAAAGCCTCTAAATTATGGGACATATTCGGAATTTCAATATAGGAAATACATCCCCCTGTTGAAATAGATTGGAATTGTGATTCAAACTCTAACTTAGTAAATGCATCGATTTCTTCTCGAACATCCACGTGATAAGAATTCGTGTAATAGCCTTTATCCGTCACATCTTTAATTTCTCCGAATTTCAGTAAATCAATTTTAGCGAAGCGATAGCAAAGTGATTCAGCCGGGCTACCATATAGTCCAAAGCCAATGCCTGTTTTTTGTTTCCAGACCTTGGTTGCTTCTTCAAGTCGGTGCATGACTTTTAACGCAAACGCCTCTCCATCAGGGTGCACATGTGACACACCACGCATCAATTTCGTAACTTCATATAAGCCAATATACCCAAGTGAAATCGTTGAATACCCATTTTCAAGCAAAGGATCAATGACAGCACCTTGTGGTAATCGTGCAATGGCTCCATACTGCCAATGAATCGGTGACTCATCCGATAACGTTCCTTTTAATGCCTCATGTCGGCACATGAGCGCCTCGTAACATAGTTCTAGGCGGTTATCGAGTAGCTTCCAAAACTTCTCCTCGTCACCATTTGAAACAATCCCGATTTGTGGAAGGTTGATACTCACAACGCCTTGATTAAAACGTCCTTCGAATTTATAGTTTCCGTCTTCATCTTTCCATGGCGATAAGAATGAGCGACACCCCATTGGACTAAAGACGTTTCCTTCATAAATTTTACGCATTTCCTTCGCCGAAATATAATCTGGATAGAGTCGTTTTGAACTACATTCAACCGCTAATTCGGTGATGTAGTCATACTTTCCACCCTCTAGACAATTATAGTCATGAAGGACATACACTAATTTAGGGAACGTCGGCGTTGTATAAATGCCTTTTTCATTTTTAATTCCTTGAATCCGTTGTTTTAAAATTTCCTCGATGATTAAGGCCACTTCGTCTACATATCCATCATTTAAATCTAAGTTCAAGAATAGGGTGACAAAAGGGCTTTGGCCGTTTGTCGTCATTAACGTGTTAATTTGATATTGAATCGTTTGAACACCTGATGCGAGTTCTTTTTTCATCAACACTTCAACCGCTTGTAATCGTTCTGCTTCGGATGAAATCACGTCTTTTAACATGGCCATATATTTTTCTTTGCTTCGTCTTAAGTATTTTCCAAGATGGCGAACGTCGATGGATTGCCCACCGTACTGGCTACTCGCAACTTGGGCGATAATTTGACTCATGACTGTACACGCCACTTGAAAGCTTTTCGGACTCTCGATCATTCGCTTATTAATGACGGTTCCGTTATCTAGCATATCCTTAATATTAATTAAACAACAGTTGAAGATAGATTGCATGAAGTAATCCATATCATGAAAATGCAGGACACCTTCATCATGTGCTTGAACGATACGAGCCGGTAACTTTTTACGTCGTGTAATATCTTTTGAAACCTCACCGGCAATCAAATCTCGCTGAGTAGAAGCCATCATCGGGTTTTTATTTGAATTCTCATTCATGACTTCCTCGTTGCTTAAATCAATGAGGCTTAAAATACTGTCATCTGTTGTATTTGTTTCACGTTTAAATTGTTGAATCGCTCGATATCCTTCATAAGCCTTCGCGGTTAACTCCTGACCATTTTCAATAAGCTTCAAATAAACAGCCGTTTCAATTTGAAAAATAGTCGGTGTTTTATGTTGGTGGGCAAACGTTTGATTAATCTCATGGGCAATTTTATTGGCCACATTCTCATTTATAATCCCACTTCCATACTTCATCGCTTTTAAAATCGCTTGATAAATTTTCGATTCATCAAATGCGACATGACTTCCATCACGTTTAATTACCTCACGCATGTCCTCACCCTCTCCAAGACAGGAATCATTAGGAACCTCCTAAGAATATCCCGCCCCTCAACTTTTTTTATCTTTCATTAAAAACTAGATTAGGTCCGCTAAACAGACCCTAAAACATCTTCCAACATTATTTGACCCAAATCGATTATTGGCAAAATAATTATAATCTATCATATTAAAAATCAAACTAAAATTCAAGCATATAAGACAAGATAAATCATGTAAATCATTAAGCCTATTTTCATCCCTATTTCACCAAAATACCACCTCCCTTAAGTCTATGTTTTAGACAAAAAATTTATACCGGGTCGTGGCATTGCCCGTACGTATCCTCCGCTACTAGTTGTAAAATGTTTAAACTTAAAAAAAGGAAATCTCCATTTATACGCGTACTGTAAGATAGAAAGATGTCCGAACATCTTGAATATGTTATAATGATTGGAGGAAACATAAAAATGAAAAATTTGAATGATTTAATAAAACAAGTGAAGGGAGATGGAGAAGACGTGGGTCCCCTACGCTAAGGAGTGAGTGTAACGAACTCTTAGCTATCCTCAACTAGTAGGGGGTCCCCTGCGCCACGTGGGACAATCTTTGATTGGCATCGTGGCTATCCTCAACTAGTAGGGAATGGACCTGTGTTATTACCACCGACCATGGACTTTGTGTTCAAGGGACTGTTTGGGAACGGGTTCCCTGGCGTACGAGGCATAGCCCGTACATATCCTCAACTGCTAGGGCTTGGGTTCCCTGCGCCAAGTAGCGAAAGCTCTTGGCTATCCTCCAATAGTAGGGCTTAGAAAAAGCCGGAATTGTTAATTTCATTTTTAAATGCGGTGTTAACACCTGATGAACCAATTACTTCAATTACGTTCAAGGATCGAACGATTGATAAACAATATAAAAATGATAAACTCGGATCGTTAGATATTTTAGCTAGGACAAACAAAGGGGAGTTAATTAATGTTGAGGTTCAGGTAGCGGATGAAAGGAACATGATTGAACACAGTTTATTTTATTGGAGTCGGTTGTTTTCTGGGCAACTCCAAGGTGGAAATCCCTATCAAAAATTAGAACGAACAGTTTGTATTAACCTCCTAGACTTTGATCTACTTGATACACTTGAATACCATAGCTGTTACGTTTTAAAAGAACGCGAGTGAAATGAAATATTAAGTGATTTATTCGAACTTCATTTTATTGAACTTAATAAAATAAAAGACATAAAACAGTCAAGCGAGATTAAGAACCAGTTAGAGGCATGGCTTGGATTTATTAAACATCCCGAAAGTCAAGTGAGCTATGAATTAGCACGCCGGGATGAAACGATTCGTGAGGCAAAGGATGAACTGCTCGTCCTAAGTTGTAATGAGCAATTTCGTTTATACTATGAAGTGCGTTTAAAAGCGTTACTTGATGAGACGAGTCGTCTACAAACTGCACGAGATGAAGGAAAAATAGAACGAGATTTAGAAATTGCCACGAATCTTTTAGACGTCTTAGATGATGAAACCATCTCGCTAAAAACGGGATTACCTTTAAACAGCATCCAACAATTACGAAAAAGTTCAACTAAATAAACACTCGTCCACATTTTCTGTTTGACCTTCTCAGGGTAGCCCTTTTGGCTACCCTTTTCCTATTTCTTAAAAGAACCACCCTCGATTTACGGTCCTCCTTCTACCCTCCATCAATAGAATTCTTCATTCATAAAAAAAGTTGCCTCCATCGGAGACAACTTTTTTAGATGCGTCGCATGAATGATCCAATCACGCTAAATAGAAGAAAAACAGCTGCATTAACTAGGACAACACTCGCACCTGCCGGCGTCGAATATAAGAAAGAGACAGTCATCCCAATAAAAAAGCACGCCACTGAAATAATTCCAGAAGAAATCATAACGCGTTTAAAACTATTAAAAATACGCATCGATGTTAAGGCAGGAAAGATAATTAAACTCGAAATTAACATCGTTCCCATAATCCTCATTCCAAGTACAATCGTAATCGCGGTTAAAAAGGCGATTAACATATTATAAAGCTCTACATTAACACCTGTTGCCTTTGCAAAATTCTCATCAAAGGTCGTGGCAAAAATACGATCATAACAAATAAGAAATAATAAAAATACAATGACTGAAAGAACAATACTTATCTTTACATCGCTAGAAGTCATCGCAAGGACACTCCCAAACATGTAACTATTAATATCTGCATTCAGTCCGCTCGTAAGCGACGTGACTGTCACCCCAATCGCAATAGCACTACTTGAAATCAAACCAATAGCTGCATCCCCCTTAATTTTACTATTTTGAGAGATTCGCAGTAAGAAAAAGGCCGCAATAACAACAACCGGAACGGCTATCTTCAACGGAGCCAAGTTCAAAGCCATCGCAATAGAAAGAGCCCCAAACCCGACATGAGATAACCCGTCCCCAATCATCGAATATCGCTTTAAAACAAGGCTAACTCCTAACAAGGCTGCGCATAATGAGACGGCACTACCGACTAACACAGCACGAACCATAAAACTATAAGAAAACATTTCTTGCCAAATACTAAACATGTTTTACCGCTCCTATATGATGGCACGAATTCGTAAAACATAAATACTCATCCGGTGTCCCATAAAATACAACTTCTTTATTTAACCTTAAAATCTTCGTCGCATGTTCTAACCCACTATTCATATCATGCGTGACCATAATAATACTCATCTTGTAATCCCGATTCAACTCCTCAATAATCTCATACAGATGCTGAGTCGTCACAGGATCAAGCCCTGTTACAGGCTCATCTAATAATAAAATCTTCTCTGAAGCACAAAGCGCACGCGCAATTAACACACGCTGCTGCTGTCCTCCTGATAAATCACGATAGCATTTATCCTTTAAATGTTCAATCTTTAATTTTTTTAAATTATTCAGAGCACGCTGTTTTTCTTCTTTCGAATAGAACGGGCGCCATCCCCGTTTATTGAGGCACCCCGATAACACGACTTCGTACACCGAAGCGGGAAAATCCCGTTGAACAATCGTCTGTTGTGGAAGATAACCGATATCGTGATTTTTTAATTGGGCCCCATATTGAATAGACCCTGATTTCGGCGTTACCAATCCTAAAATGGATTTCATTAATGTACTCTTTCCGGAACCATTATCTCCGATAATACATAAATAATCGCCATCCTCTAAATCAAAGTTCACGTTTTTCAACGCCACTTGATTATCGTACTGTACATTTAAATTTTTACAAGATAAAATTGCCATATTAATTCAGTCCCACTCTTAAATTTTCCACGTTTTGTTTCATCAACGAAAGGTATGTTACCCCTTGATTAAACTCTTCTTTAGAAACATTGTGGCATGAATGTAATAATAACATCTGAGCTCCTGTCTCTTCACTAATCATTTGTGAAATTTTTGGATCCACAAGTTCTTCATAATAAATCGCTGGAATTTGTTGCTCTTTCATCTCCTTAATCATTTGAGCAACAAGGGCTGCACTTGGTTCAGCTTCAAATGGTGCACTAATATAATTAATTCCGTATTCATTTGTTAAGTATTGCATCGCGAATCGGCCACCATGATAAATTGTCTGACGTTTAGCATGAGCTACGACCTCTTCAAACTCATGATTTAACGCCTCTAACTCATTTAAATAGGCATCGGCATTTGCTTGATAGTAGTCCGCATTTTCAGGATCTACCTCACATAAAGCCTCTAAAATATTTTGCACCATAATCATCGCATTTTTAGGGCTTGTCCAAATATGAGGATCGTATGTATGGTCATGCCCATCGTGGTCTGAATGTTCTTTTGCAATTGTCCCATGGTCATGATCTTCCTCAGATTCATGATCGTGTCCAACCTCTGCTTCATGATCGTGATCCGTTTCAGACTCGTGATCGTATCCAGCCTCCGCTTCATGATTATGATCTTCTTCAGACTCATGGTCATGTTCATCAATCGTACAGTTTGGGGCAATTAGCGAAACACCCTTTGAAACATCTAATACTAAAACATCGTTATTATCAACACTCTCAATAATACTATGCGCCCATGGTTCCATAGATTCACCTGTATAAATAAATAAATCGGATTTATTTATATTAATGAGGTCAGCTGGGGTTGGCTCATAAGAATGAGAATCCATCCCAAAAGGTAATAATAAGGAAACATCTACCTTATCTCCTCCGATAGCACGCGTAAAATCGTACTGGGGAAATAGCGTCGTTACAACTTTGACTTTATCAACTTCATCTGCCTTCTGTTGATCAGTCCCGCACCCAACAAGTAGCAAAAGGGTCGACATCAAGCCGGCAATAAACAATCCTCTTTTTCTCATAAAACTCCTCCTTAAAAACATACTTTACCTATGTTATGTCTATTTTAGCATAGTTTCATACAAATGATAATAGTTATCACCTGAGTTGAATATATGTGCATTTACTCATATATTGTCGTGGAAATGAAAAGAAATTCCTCTTTTTTATCTCCCCTCCTCACATCCAAAGCCTCCATCAAAAAATCACTTTTTTCCTATAAGTCATTAAGGAACCAAAAGCTGAATTTCAAAAATTAGTTACTAACCTCAAAACTATAAAAAAAACATATCGATTAAAATTTCCATATCATATTTATTCAAAAATAATTCATACAGATACCAACAATAAATTATTAGAGTTAAATAACTTTATAAGATCATAAAATTTATTGCATTTTTTTTAAAACTAAATATATACTATATTTAGTGAATAGCGGTGGATGTCTGCGGACTACACCTAGGAGAGATGGATGCGTCTATCTCTCCTTTTAATTTTATAGTAAACGTTAAACTTTATTCCTTTATTGCTAATCCATTCCCTTAACAAGACAGTGATATTTTTTTCATAGTAGCGGTGGATACATTTATCTCGTAAATACTAAGTAGTCCCGTAGTGTAGAGGTTCCCAAACATACACTTCCGTAAAGATGAGCAACGTAAAAAAACATTATCTGAGTTCGGAATGACCCTGAGTTGAGATAATGTTTTTTTATTGGTTATTCTACTTATTTAGATTGAGATAAACTGGGGGGACTAACTATGATAACCACGATTTATCTTATTTCTGCTCTACCTATGCCTCTCCCTAGTTATATTTTAAACTAGGGAACCAGGAAATTACAGAAAGAGGAACTAATTAAATCCTTCTATCCAAGGTGAATTGATAAAATTTATTGTCCTGAAACATCTATGTTAGGGCTAAAAGGGATAACCTTTCCACCTTACCTTCTCCATAAAACATTTCATTTTCATCTCACTTTACTTGCCCTAAATGCCCTTATAGAAAGATATACAGCTATCCTCAAAAGAAATTTAACAGTCATTCATCCCATGAACTCCATTCCGACTAAACAGAAAAGAGCTAAGCACCTCACCTGGCACTTGGCTCTTTACATGCTTTTACTGTATTATACCTACATTTTGGTTCTCGTAGCTTCTACTTCTTCTAAAGATAATCCTGTTGTTTCTACGATAAAACCATTGTCTAACCCTTTTTGAATTAAATTTTTCGCAATTTCTAATTTCTCTTTTTTTGCCCCTTTTTCCTCTGCAAAGGCTAAGGCACTCGCTTCATCTAGCATCGCTTGTCTACGTTTTTCAAACAATTCTCTTTCCACTTTATTCCCACTTAATCGAATTAACTCCGCTTTAGCTGATTTGATTTCAGATTCAACCGCTTCTAATTCTCTGACTACTTCACTATCAGGTTGATTAATAAAATGTAACCACGCTTCTAGCTTACTTTTGACCTCGTCCGCATGTTTCACATGTTTCATTTTCTTTAGCTCAATAAAGTGTAATTCAATGATATCTGTTAACTCTTCATGAGTTTCACAATCCTTTAAACGATAAACACTATGAAATTTATCATGGTTCAATAAATTAAAATCAATCAAGTTGATACAAATCGTACGGGCTAATTTTTGATAGTCGTTCCCACTCTCTAATTGACCCTCATATAATTTACTCCAATAATAAAGACTTCGTTTAATCATATTGTATTTATTATCGAGTTGAATTTCAATGTTGATATGTTCCCCTTTATCCGTCGTTGCCCGCACATCCAATCGGCTATATTTATCCGTAAGATACTCTTTCTCAATAGTTGTATCCTGTAAAGTGACTGATTTAATGGGATCACTCGGATTCAATACCGCATTCAAAAAGGAAATGAGGATGTTCGGATGCTTCTCATTTCCAAAAATTTTCTTAAATACAAAATCCATCTTAGGTGGTAATAGGGCTAACGTCATTTGACTTTCTCTTCCTTTCTTCTTCACTCTATATTTTCTTCTACTAGTTATATTATAAAGGATTCCTAACTCATAAACCATATCCTAGAGGTAAATGACAATAGTTGCACTTAAGTATTGTCCAATAACCTCATTTATCCTGTTTGCTCTCATCTTCATTCAAAAGAAGGTAACCCCTCCTAATCATACATTTCCGCTCACGCTAACCCTTTCATTGATCCCGATTAGCATCATCAACTAACAAATCATAACCACTCTCTTAATGTTTCATCAGGGATAAGTGACCCACTCCATACGACCAACTTACCTGATAGTCATAGAAAAAGCCATCAAGGTATCGTAAACCTCGATGGCTTCGTTATGAGTAATTATTTGATAACTGGAACACGATAAAACATTGATGTATCCATATTTGACGACAAATACCCCCTTATGTCTTTGGCCCCCTAACAACGAGGAACCCGTTGATTTTTATTATTGATGTAAGCCATCAAAAATTTGTTTTTGCTCGGTTAACGTCGTACGAGTAGATGACGTGATATACAACGGCTCATTGTCTTGATAAAGTGTCGTGTAAATATCTCCTGTTATATTTGAGCCGTAAGTTAATTTAATCACCTTGTCTTCTCCTTTAAGCGTATAGGCATGCATCACTTCATCCATATCCCCAACAACAAAAGAATAATCTGTGACTTCAGATGTGTCCTCATTGACCTCCTCACTTACCTCAGGCTCAATATTGAACATTGAACGAATTTCATCGATCGTTACTCCCTCTTCACTCATCCGACTGGCAACTTCCTGATAACTCCCTAACATCTTTGTCGGTGTTTCATTTAAAAGGTCCCTAATCGCTTCATCCTTTGCGACAACTGAGGTCTTACTTACCATATTCTCTTGTGCAACAGTTAATTCGCTCATCGAATCGTGCCAATCATACATGAGGCTAGCCACTTGATCCGCACTGACTTCAACCGTTAACTTCTCATCTCCTTTTTCGAAGACTTTAATGGTTCCTAGATCCTCGGTCGCCTCTCCTAACGTTTGAGGGAGTTTATTTACAGCGACGCTTTCTCCCTGCGCTAAGACTTCTGACGTTTTAAAATAATAATCACTTAAACTTTCCGACTTTTCCTGTGAATGCGGCGATTGGCATCCTCCAACCCATAAACTTAAAGCAACGACAGCCATTGTTCCTATTTTTTTCAACTTCATCCCTCTTTCCTATCTTCATCCATTTCCTTTAATCGTTCACTCACATCGTTCATCAATTTTTCAAAATATCTTAGTCGATGGTCATATTGCTTATACGCTAGTGCCTGTAATTGACTAGGCCCGTATAAAATAGATTCATTGTCATACTCCTCAAAGTGCGCTAATTTCTTAGTTAACCCCTGTTCATTGGCCTTGTCAATGAGCTCGCCTAATTGTTTAAATTGATGATTATACCACCACTTAAATGGAAGTTTAATAAAATAACCTACGATTCCGGCATCCGTGAACCCATCTAAGCTTGCAGCAAGTTTACATCGTTTCGCACACACGAATAACCGATGATACGTCTGTTCCATCTCCAACACGTCCCCCCTCCTCTTTGCCTTAAACGATACTTTCATTATAATACAAATTTATCCTCTGTTATAGAAGTGTAATGAAAAATTTGTATTATAATGAATATTTTAGTTATTTTGTAAAATTGCCATCATTTTCACACCACTTCTTCCTTTAAGCAGCAATCCCCTCCTTCATTTTAGACGGGACTCAATCATTCATCCTAGCTTTCGAACCTCATGCCCCAAAAGGTCGCATACGATGCCCCCTTTAACGTGAGAAAAAAAGCACCCCCCATGGATGCCTCCATGCGGGGTGCTTTAATGGGGATTACGATTTATTTAATGGAAGTTCCATGTTTGAGCTTTAAAAAATGAGATCAAAAAGGAGTCATTTTTTCCTTTACTTTAACGCTTTAGCGATTAATTCATAGTTCGCCTTTAATCTCTTATTTTGAGGGGCACAATTAAGGGCCAGTTGCGCATAAATGAGTGCCTGCTCATAGTTCCCAAGATAATACTGACTAATGGCTCCTAAATCATAGGGTGTTGCATCCCAAGAACTTGGATCCGTAATATAAGAAAGTGGTCGTTCCTTAATCTTTAAAGCATTTTCCACGGCATAGGCTACGCCGAACCAGTCAGACTCTTTATAAAACTGTAACGCGAGTTGAATATATCCCTCTCGAAGATAAGGTGCCTCCTTAATGGCTTTAAAAAACCATGTCTTCGCCATTTCCGGCTCTTTAAGTGCCGCATATGATTTCGCAATATATCGCATCGAGGCGGCCCGCTCAGCATCCCAAGTGGCAGTTGGCAAACTAAGGTGACGTTTCAAGGTCGTAATGGCTTCATCATAACGATTATAGTAGAAATATTCACGCCCAAGGTAATGCACGTTTCGATCATCATTGGGATTTTCTTTAACCGATAATTCTAGAAGGGGTAAGTATTGCCCGCGTGATTTAGTTCGATCCGGATAATGATTTAACTGAATGCCCGTCAAATAGACGACGCGTTCCATCCCTTCGCCTAAATATTCTAACACCTCATGTACAGGGTGCGTCCAACGGTAGTGATGACGTGTATGAATTTTATCATAATCAAAAACGGAACCTTCCGTTCCATCCTCATTAAAACTCCACGTATACCGATAATGCCCCCTCGTCACCCCTTTTTTCCAAAGCTTTTCAATCACTTGACGCCAACCCGGTTCTAGCACCTCATCTAAATCGGTGCATACACACACATCACAATCCTCTGGAACCAATTTTAAAGACTCATTTCGAGCCACGTCAAATCGCCAAGGTGTAATAACCTTCTGTTCAACAATGACCCCTCTTTCTTTTAGTAGTGCTACTGTTTGATCGGTGGACCCCGTATCTAAAACATAAATTTCATCTGCCTCAGACATCGAATCCACCCACCTACTCACAAACTGCGCTTCATCCTTGCAAATCGCATAAACACAGATTTTCATAATATCCCTCCCCAATAATCCCGCTATCCCTACATTGTATTCAAGAAATCTTCCTTTCATTACTAAGACCGACACCTTATTACAATAGCTTCTCCCTGCTCTACATCAAGAAAACCTCTAAAACTCTCAACATAAATGTGATCGGAAACAAATAAGACGTTGTGGCTTGATTTCTCCGATTGAACGTAAGCACGTAATATAAACATGTCTATTATGACCTTCAACTTTGAGCTATACTGTAGCTATCAAAGTAAAGGAGGTCTATTTTTTATGAAAGAAAATCCTATTATAGTTCCAGTCGCATTGAGTGACTCTAATTTAAAGTCTCATTCAGTATCTGAGACTAATAAAAATACACCTGTTTGTCACTTTAAAATTAAGGATGCTGAAGTCACGTTTTACAATGGTGTGAACAAATATATCTTACATACTGTTCTAGCGGAGATGTCTAAGTATGCTCGTTGATTTTACTACGGTTCAAAATATCTTTATCGTTTGTGGCCATACTGATATGCGTTGTGGGATTGACGGTTTAGCTAGTGTCGTCTCGGATAAATACAACTTAGATTTATTTAATGATGCTATCTTCTTGTTTTGTGGAAGAAAAAAGGATCGATATAAAGCTTTGTACTGGGATCGTGAGGGATTTATGTTATTGTACAAACGAATTGAAAATGGAAATTTACAATGGCCTAAAGATCAAGATGAAGTTAAGAAATTAACGGCCCAAGAACTCCGTTGGTTATTAGAGGGGTTATCCATTCAACAACCCAAAGCCATTAAACCTGCTAAAACAGGATGTTTATACTAATAGAAATAAGGGATTTTCGACAAAAATCTCTTATTTCTATTTTCATAAGTTGTAAGATTAGGTATACTAATCTTAACACGAAACCTTTTTGAAAGCAGGTGAATTTGATGACAGAACTTGAACAACAATTAATGGAACAAAATAAGGCACTTCTGGAACAAGTTCGCCAACTAACTGAACAAATTCAGTACCTAAATAAAAAGCTATTTGGATCTTCGAGTGAAAAGACTAAAGTAGCCGACGGCCAAATTTCATTATTTAATCCAGATAATTTTTTGAAGAGACAGAGACAACTGAAGACCAAACCGTCGAAGAAATAACCTATCGACGTAAAAAACAAAAGGGAAGGAAGGCAGAATTAATCAAGGACTTACCAATTGAGGAAATCCATTGTCAATTACATGGAGAAGACTGCTTATGTACAAATTGTGGAAACGAAATGAAACAGATAGGAAAAAAGATCATTCGTGACGAAGTTTGTTTCGTTCCAGCCCGATTATATAAAAAGCGATACATTAGCTACGCGTATGCATGTGATTGTCATGATGCATCGATCGAAGCTAAACCGATTCGTTGTGCCGAAACTCCAAAAGCTCCGATTCAAAGAAGCTTTGCCGGAGCGAGTATGTTAGCTGAAGTTTTTCATCAAAAATACGTCTTAAGTATTCCTTGTTATCGACAAGTATCAGAATGGGCACGCTATGGATTAAGTGTGAGTGATAAGACGCTCTCAAATTGGATAATCACTACCTCTTATGATTGGTTACTTCCGATTTATGAGCGATTGAGAGATGAACTAGTTCAACAGACCGTTTTACACGCAGATGAAACACCGTATCAAATTTTAAATCGAGCGGATGGAAAACCTGCCACCTCTCAATCAAGGATTTGGTTATTTAGAACCATCAAAAATGCCCAACATCCTGTAGCTTATTACCACGCTGATCTAACACGTGAACGCGCGGTGGCAACCACTATCTTAGAAGGATTTAAAGGTTATCTTCACTGTGATGGGTACTCCGGCTATAAAAATATTCCCAACGTGAAATTAGTTGGATGTTGGGCTCATGTCAGAAGAAAGTTTTTTGAGATACCTGGAAATAACGGTAAGGCAAAAAAGGCAGTCGAATACTGCGATCAAATCTTTCGTTTTGAAAAGACGATTAAAGATTTATCTCCTGAGCAACGTCAAAAACAGCGCCAACTGATCATCAAACCAGTCATCGAAGAATTTTTCAAGTGGCTCGAATCCTTCTATGTGATGAAAGGAAAACTTCAAACAGCGGTGATGTATGCCCTCAATCAAAAGGTAGAGCTTTTGCGCTTTTTAGATGATGGAAATCTTGAAGCCTCGAATAATCTAGCTGAACAAGCGATTCGCCCCATCGCGATTGGTCGTAAAAACTACCTTTTTTCAACCAGTATGAAGGGTGCGACTGCTAATGCGATGGCATACACAATCCTGGAGACAGCCAAGGCAAACAGTCTAAATCCATCCAAATATCTCACTTATCTTTTTCAAAAACTACCTAATACGGACTTCATACGAAATCCAGGCGTATTGGTGGACTTTTTGCCATGGGCGAAAACAGTCCAAGAGATTTGTCAGTAACAATATAAGATAAAAGCTACCAACTCTGTACTTTTAGTTTACAGGATTGGTAGCTATTTTTGTATCCGTGTTATTATTACGTGCTTACGATTGAACGCCTAAAAAGTTAGCGGGAAAAATCATTTAACATGCCTTCGTCGTCCCCCTATTAATCCCCATAAAAAAAGATCCATCCTATCGAATAGATCCTTTTATTCACTTATGTTTTCTTGATAAACGTATGACGACATTTTGGACAGGTAATCTCGATTTTTCCCTTTTTTCGTGGAACTCGTAATTGTTGTCCACATTCTTTACATTTAAAATATTTATACTGTCTTCGGGCCTTTAGGTGTCGATATTTATTCATCATCTTTGTTTGAATAGGATACCAATATTTTAAAAATAAAATATTTTCTTGATGTCGCTTCAACTTATTCTTTGAAAAAGCTCGATAGTAACACAACACTAATGGGATAAGTGACAGAAAGCGAACCATCGACCATCTAAACACCATTCCTATCAGTACTAAAACAATGGATAAAATTAATAGCGCGAGTGACAGGTGATCGACACCTGTTCGATCTTCCATAAACTTTTTAAACCGATCCAAAGCAATCCCTCCTTAATGGCTGACTTGTTTTATATTATACTTCATCTTCGCCTAAAGTTCCAAATCTGTCTTCAAAAGACATCCCCGCCTTTCTCCGGTTGCTACAATCCGTCTACGGATTCAAAGGACAGGTTGCTGCTCGCAAACAAAGGACATTCCTCTAGTTAAACATAAAAAAACGATGGGGAGGCATCCCACAGCGACATCAATTGATTGGAAAACAGTTGATTAAAAATCTCAAAAAAAGAGGATGCCGGTTGGCAACTAAATAAAGCCGTCATATCTCCTAGGTAGGCGACATATACAAAAAGAGAACCTCTATTTTCGGAGATGACCGTTTTTATCCGATTTTTGACCCTTGTAATCAACCATCTTTTATTTACGAGTGTCTCAGGTTTTGCTATAATAAATTCCATTATATAACTAATTGTTTAAGAAGGAGAGACGTACGAGTGAAAAAAGTTTTAAGAATTCTTTTAGGACCGATTGGATTCACGGGACTTTTAATTGCCCTACAAGCCCTTACTTTAATTGTTGTCATTGCCTGGTTCCAACAATATTTTGTTTACTTTTATGCCTTTTGTATCATTCTTAGTATTATTGTCGTGATGACCATTGTGAATAACCGACTAAATCCTGCTTATAAGATTGCCTGGATTATCCCTATCATGGCCTTACCCATTTTCGGGGGACTCTTCTATTTACTATTTGGTAGTGAACATTTAAGAAAACAATTTTTAAGCGAAATGCAGCCCATCCTTAAAAAGATGAACTGGCATTTACAACAAGATGAACAAGTCTTTAAAACACTTGAACAAACCGACCTGCGGGCAGCCAATCAGTCAGCCTATATGAGCAACTACGCGATGTGCCCTGTTTATCAACAAACAACGAGTGAATACTTAAGCATTGGGGAAGAAAAATTTGAACGTTTAATAAAAGAGCTGAAGGAGGCTAAACACTACATCTTCCTTGAATACTTCATTATTGAAGAAGGCGTGATGTGGAATACCATCCTCGATATTTTAAAAGAGAAAGCGGCTGCAGGCGTCGATGTCCGCGTCATTTATGATGGATTTGGATGCTTATTTACGCTCCCAACCGACTATCCACAACAACTTGAAAAAATGGGAATTAAGTGCTGTATCTTTAATCCTTTTGTTCCCCTCCTAACCATTCGCATGAATAATCGGGATCACCGTAAAATATGTGTCATTGATGGCCATACAGCCTTTACCGGAGGAATTAATTTAGCCGATGAATATATAAATGCCATCGATAAACACGGTCACTGGAAAGATAACGCCATTGTGATAAAAGGAGATGCTGTTTGGAGCTTTACTATTATGTTTTTAACCATGTGGGGATACATTCGTAAAGTCAATGAAGACTTTGAAAACTTTAAACCCCATCTTTATCATCCCGCTCCCTTTCAAACGGATGGCTTCGTTCAACCGTATACCGATTCTCCACTTGACCGCGAAACCGTTGGTGCCAATGTTTATCTCAACCTGATTAACAATGCAAAATCTTATGTCTACATCGCCACCCCCTATTTAATTTTAGACCATGAAATGACGATGGCTCTATCTCAAGCAGCGAAACGAAATGTCGATGTAAAAATTATAACGCCTCATCACGGAGATAAGTGGTATGTCCATAGTGTAACACGTGCGAACTATTCCGAACTCATTGATAATGGCGTTAAAATTTATGAATATGAGCCGGGGTTCATTCATGCGAAAAATTTCATTGTTGACGATGAATACGCCGTTATTGGGACGATTAATTTAGACTATCGCAGTCTATATCTTCACTACGAATGTGCCACATGGTTATATAAGACAACGAGTGTTTTGGACATCCGTGACGATTATTTAAAGACGCTCGCTGTTTCTATCCCTGTTAGCGCAAAAGATTTAGAAAAGATGCCGTGGTATATTAAAATTATTTATGCCTTTTTAAGAATTTTTGCCCCACTAATGTAAAGAAGAGCCCTAGGGCTCTTTTTTATTAGTTATCATGGGAATCTTACTCAAACATTACCCCGCCTTCTTTTGATGCTCTTGCTAGAGGTATTTTAAAATTTGGGTGTATTCCTTTTTTAACTGTTCGTCATTGATTCGACGATTCGCCGGACTGGTTGAAGGAAGGCCGATTGCCTCTATGTGTGTCTGCTCATAGCAATACTTTTGATATAAATCGGTCGCCTTCTTCCCGGTTGTAAAGATGGTTTTGATGTCCGTTTTATCAAGCAGTTTCGTCAAATCATTGGGAACCGGGCGCTTAATACTCGCGTCTTCCGCGCCTTCAATTTCACACTCCGCTAGCACATCCCAAAGCGCGAGATGATGACGGTGTAAAAAATCGATTTTTTGTTCAGTTGTCGTTAATGGATCTTCCTCAAACAACGCGGCCAACACTTTCCAAAAGCGATTTTGAGGGTGACCGTAATAAAAGCCTACCTCTCTCGATTTAGGCGATGGCATTGTTCCTAAAATAAGAACCTTTGACTGACGATCATAAACGGGGCTTAACGTATGCTTCACAAGCGCCATCTTTTTTTCCTCCTTTTCCTCGTGTTTTTCTTCCTATTATTCCTCAGTTCTTCGTGTTTTATAAGCTAGAACCTTCACCCCAAATGTCCCTACTCGCTCTTATGGGAAAAATCTTTTGCCACATCCTTAACGCTTTCGAATCTTAAAAAAGACCCTTATTAACATGAGGCAACAAATCCAAACGGTCCATGTTTTTAAAAAGGGAATAAGGATCGCCCCCATAAATGCTCCGAAACAAAAGGAGGAAATAATGAGCAAATAATTATGCCCCTTAGCTTTTTCAGTCTCGTTCTTAAATAAATAATAGTCCATCCAAGATTGAGCTGCTGATCGTAAGTTTCCCGTACAAAACGTCGTTGCATAAGCTGCCCCTTGAATTTTTCTAAAAGTGCTAACCTGCATCGAACAAATAAAAGAAATCACAAGGTTAACCATTAACGAAGGAGCTGTTAAGGGATAAAAACCAATGAAAAAAAGTAGCACTATTTCTACCCCAATTACCGCCTCGTGCCACCGCTCGTGTAACTTCAAAACCTCTGTGACCGCCGCCCCTATAAAAAATGATAAAATCGGAACCAAGTAATAAAAAACTTGCCCCCATTCTTGATGGGCTAAACTTAATGTTAATAATACCATATTTCCTGTTTGTGCATTCGCAAAAACGCCCCCGTGTAAGAGATAGGTATAACTTTCTAAAAAGCCGCCGACTAACGCTAGCAGTACCCCCACTTCGCGTGATTCCCACACGATGACTTGATCCTCACTCATCACTAAATCGCCTCCCCTCTTTATCACTTTATGTCATTTTCCTGAAGATGAGGATAAAAAGGAGCCATTCTTTTTCCTTAACCGTGGTGAAACCTATAAAAAAATAATGAGGCTACTCCTCATTATTTTTTTTGTTTATCTTGCACTTGCAAACGCTTCGTATAAAAATGGAACGAAATCAATAAAGCAATAACTACAAGGGGGACTAATAGGACAAATAAAACGCTCCGTTGATCGAAGAAAATTCTAAAATAAGCATAAGCTTCTAATAATAAAAATAAGGTAACCGATAAAACAATGAGATGATAACCTATTATCTTTAATAACTGCTGTTGATTTTGATAGCTAGGAGCAACTAACGTTGCCCCTTTCCTCGTTAAAAAAGGATTCCTATTACTAATAACGGAAGAAATCTAATCCCATTCTCCAATGTAACTTCCATCCAGTCACTCATATTATCCCCTCCATTTTTTCTATATTTTACCGCAAGACACCTGATGAATCAATCATTTAAACATAAAGAGTACACTTAGCTATCTCCCCTCTCTCCTGCTCGACTTCTCAACGGTGCGTTTCCCTCGTTGAAAAAGCTAATCTTCCCTTTCATCAACCCGCTTTCTTTAAAGAATATGAAGCAGTACTCATATCTGATTGCCCCTTTTGAATACAATGTACTAAGCCAAATTTAAAAGGGGGATTTTATGACATCGACGCTTGTTATTTATACAACTAAATATGGAACAACTGAAACATATGCTAAACAAATCGCGACAGTGTTGAAAGCTGATTTAAAAGAAATAGCGAATGTGGAAGCACATGATTTAATCTTTTACGATACTGTTATTTTCGGGGCGCCTCTTTATCTTGGAAAACCGTATCATTATGAAAAGGTATTGGATGTGATTCGCCTTTACCCACCTCACCTCTTTCTTACCTTTTTAGTGGGCGCAAGCCACCCAACAGAGGAAGAATTAAAGCTCATCAAACATTTGCTTCCGGTTCAAGACGATCACTTATTCTACTTCCCCGGACGTCTTGATTACCAGACACTCACGCTAAAAGATAAATTTCTTATGCAAGGATTAAAACTATGGATTAAAGGGCACGCTAAAAAAACAGCGGATGAAGAAGGCATTTTGGAAAGTTTTAAACATCCGGTTGATTTAAGCCAAGAAAGTTATACGCAACCACTCATTAACTTTGTGAATGAAAATGCCTTAAACTAGGCCCTACTCGTTATGCTATAATGGAATAAACGGAGGGGGATTTCATGAAAAAAGTTTATACCTATCTATTGATTGGTTGTCTATTTACAACACTTGATCTTTCCATTGGCGGACTTCACTTGCTTCCCGATAGCATCGGCTATCTACTCATCGTCATCGGTGCCTATCTCGGGGAAAAGCACCAACGCATTCAAGAAATGGTCCAAGCTAAATACTTAGGGATAGCCCTTATTGTTTACAGTCTGATTTATCCATTTCTTCAGGAGGCGGCGGGAAATGAGACGTTGTGGCCGTTAGTAAGCCTATCGCTGACTGCCCAACTGGCGACCCTTTATCTTTTCTATTCACTGATCAAGGCAGAATATATTTGGCATCCACAAACGCAAACACGCCTGTTTATCACGAATTATTTAACCCTCGGGATTATCCAATTCGTTGCCACCTGCCTTAGCTATTTCGTTCCTGTATTAGGAATTTTATCAGGAGCATTAGCCCTGATTATCGCCATTTACCTCATTTATATTTTCTATACGTTGCGGGAACAACAATCAACACCTGAATAAAGGGGAGCGAATTCGCTCCCCTTTTACTTCTATCACAAACGTCCCCTCTAAATCTTAAATAAAGAAAGATTAGAACTCTCGTTTCCTAAGTCTCCTGTCTACTCTTATCAAACACTAAAACAAAGATCATTCGATTATCCCATCTCCCCTGAATCTAACTTCAGTTTCATACCTATGCCCTGAGATTCATTTGAAGAACTCACCTTTCAATGGTTACTGGAGGTATTGTTTATACTCCCGATAGGTTAGACGCGAACACCAAGTGTGAAATGAACCATTGAACATGGAATGAGTCAGCTAAAATGGGCTCCCCCATCCTTAAGGTTGTCTAATAAAAAAAGTAAGTAGAATGACTATAGTCATTCTACTTACTTTTTTACTATTTAAAATTTATTTCCGTTTTAAATCTAATAATTTTTTTCCTAATAAAACTCCTATATACGTGCCTAATGTATTCATAATAATATCATCTAGTTGAAAAAAGCGGCCTGTAAATAATTGAATAGTTTCAATAATAGATGTGAATAAAAATCCAATTAATATTCCATAAATCTGTCGAGATTTAATTTTTTTAAATACTAAGACAGAAAAAAAACCATAGGGAATAAATAATAAAATATTTAAAAGGGTAGCAGGAGTAATTCCCTCTGACAGAAGAGTTAAACTCACGACTGAACTTCCATCTAAAATAGATGTAACACCAAATGTCCCTCCTATAATTGCTTCAATTATCCCCGTAATTAGCAAAATACTAATGACAACAATCAACCACATTAGCTCATTGAATGTATTGAAAAACGTTATATCAGCTTTTTTACCTAAAATAAATTTTAAACTAATAACAACTAATACTATACACAAGGCTATAGGGATAGCCGCCAATAAATAAAAAATTCCATTTGATAAATGATTTAACAATACATCTCTCCCCTATTCCATTTTTTTCTAATTATACCCCAATTTATTATGAGTTTCAATTCTAATCTAACATAAACTATTAAAGGCTTTATTGTGATATCTCTTTTAACGGATTAACCCTAGGGGCGGTTAACTGATAGTTTCACGGAAACTTCCTGATGCGCAAGAGAGGGAGAAGCTAAAGCCTAAACCTCACCTTCCATCATCCTCTCATTTTTCGTCGATACGCTTCCTTTTTATAATTCTTTCGCGCGCTCAATGGCGCGTTGCCTAAACGTCTGCATTTCTTTAGCTAACGATTCCTTAACGTGTTTTTGATTGAAAATGGATTGCTTATTCTTTAAAACTTGGCGCCCATTAATCCAAACTGAATCAACATTAGAGGCGTTCGCGCTATAGACAATCGCCGAATACGGGTCATGAATCGGGAACATATTCAAAGAATCGGTCTCAATTAAAACAAGATCCGCCTTCTTCGAAACTTCTAGCGATCCAATTTCATGTTCCATCCTTAATACTTTAGCCCCCCCGATCGTTGCAAGCTTCACTATCTCTTCCGCCTTAAACAATGAACGGTCCTTATAATGCGTTTTTTGGGCATAGACAGCCGTTTTCATTTGGGTGAAAAGATCGAGTGTATTTCCACTACTTGGTCCGTCTGTTCCTAATCCAACAGCCAGTCCGCTCGCCACCATTTCTTTAACTGGCGCGATTCCTTTGCCCGCTTTCATATTTGAGCCGATGCAATGGGCCACACGCGTCTGTTTCTCACTCATAAGCTTCATATCTGATTCGTTTAAATGGATACAATGTGCCGCAATCAATCGATCACTTAAAACCCCGATAGAATCTAAATATTCAATGGGCGTCATTTGATAGTTCGTTCTAAATTCCTCCATCTCGTAATCCATTTCCGCCACGTGCATCGTTACCAGGGCATCATATTTAACTGCCAACTCGTGGGCGGCCTGTAAGGCCCACGCTTCATTGGTGTTTGTCGCATGAGGGGCAATAATCGGAGTAACGAGTTCGTGTCCTTGCCACTCCTTTATAAAATTTTCACCGTAGGCCAATCCGCCATAAGGAGCCGTAGTATCACATGTTGCGAAGTTAATAACCGTCTCTCCTAATACGCCGCGCATTCCTAATGCTTCACACGCCTTAGCGACTTCCTCTTCAAAATAATACATATCTAAAAAAGTCGTGACCCCACTTTGTTGCATCTCTAAAATTCCATACTGGGCTGCATGATAAACTAACGAAGCCGTCATGCACTCATTTTCAAGAGGAAAAAGATAGCGACGTAATCGATCCGGACAATCATCGCCTAATGAACGAAACGGAATCATCGAAACATGGGCATGGGTATTAATCATCCCCGGCATTAAAATGCCTCCTCGCGCATCGATCACTTCATCTGCTCTCTCTAGTAACGTCGCATTCGCTTCCCCTACGTAGGCAATCCGTGTCTCCTCAATGAGCACCATCCCATTTCGATAAGTAGTTAACTGTTCATCCATCGTTAAAATCCAAGCATTTTTTATTAATGTTCGCATTCAAACACCCTCCTTAAAGAAAAATATCCAATACATCTGCATTGGATATTTTTTTATTTTATTTCATTAACGGTTAATTAAACGATTCCATTGATCAATCCAGTTATTTAATAACGGGTTAACAAATGAGTAATCAATCGTACGTGCATTTTGTGCGACTTCACCATACGTTTTATTTTGAGCCACTTCTGCTGATAACTCTACATTTTTATTGGTTGGCGCCTCATTTAACGTCACCGCTGTTTTTTCTTGTAACTCTTGACTTAAACGCCAGTTCACATATTCATAAGCTAATTCTTTATTTTGAGAGTTTTTATTAATATCGATAGTATTAAAGTTAGCGTATGTTCCTGACGCTGGAACAACAAATTCAACCGTTGGCTGTGCTTGTTCAATCGTTGGGATAGCAAAATCTCCAACAACCGCAACAGCGATTTCTCCAGATGCAAACATATTCGCTAAGTCACTTGATTTCGCATACGTTTTAACGATGTTTGGTTTTAAGGCTTCTAATGCTTTAAATGCGGCTTTTCCTTCATCTGATTCAATGTTTCCTTTTGCGTAATCATTTGCAACATAAACCATGGCTGGTCCAAATGTCGTTGTAATATCAGGAATTGAAATTTTTCCTTTTAATTTTTCATTCCATAAATCTGACCAATCATTAATTTCAAATCCAACTGCTTCTTTATCATAAATAATTCCGATACTATTAATCACATACGCAGCTCCAGCTCCTGATTCCGCTAATTGTTTAGCTGGATCAATTAAAAACTCAGCATTCGGAATTTTTGAGTAATCGATTTTTTCAAATAATCCTGCGTCATATCCATTCGCAGCTGCCGACTGTGATAATTCCATAATATCTACCGCCGCGTTTGGATTATTTGCTAATTTGGTATAACGCTCGTTTGTTCCTCCCACTTCTAACACAAGTTCGCAATCAAACTTTTCTTCAAAAGGAACCTTAACTTCTTTCTCCCATACTTCTTGACTTAATCCCCATGTTGAAACAACTAATTGCTTTTTAGAAGACTCGTCTTCTGACTTTCCTGAACATCCTGTCATCACTGTTGTTAAAAGTAATGCTCCAACTAATAATTTCCATTGTTTTTTCATTGGTCTAAACTCCTTTTGCGCATTAAACTAAGACGATTTTGTTTGATGGTAAGTGTAAAATAACTTCATCATTCACTTCATAACCTTTTGGTCCTGCATGATTTACGATGATTTTTCCAACTGCTGTTTGAACTTCATATTGATAACTTTTTCCTAAAAACGTGCGAACTTCAACCGTCCCTTTCACACAGTTTTCTCCCACTGTTTCAACAACTTCGATATCATCCGGACGAATCGTTCCAAGTGTCATGTCTCCTTCTTTTACTTGATCCACTTTAAACATCGTTTCCTGACTTAAAAAGAGCTGATCTTGGTGATGTTTCATCGGAATAAAGTTTTCAAATCCGATAAAGCGCGCGACAAATTCGGTCTTTGGTCGTGCATAAATATTTTCTGGTGTATCGTATTGTTCAATAACCCCTTTATTCATGATAGCTACTCGATCCGAAATCGCAAAACACTCCTCTTGATCATGCGTTACAAACACAGTCGTAATTCCTAACGACTTTTGAATACGTTTAATCTCAACGCGCATCTGAAGACGAAGCTTCGCATCTAAATTACTTAATGGTTCATCTAATAATAATAATTTAGGTTCAATAACTAAAGCGCGGGCTAAAGCGACACGCTGTCTTTGCCCCCCTGAAAGTTGTTTTGGTAAACGATCTTTATACTCTAACAATCCACAGACTTCTAACATCTGATTAACTTTCTTCTCGATGTCTTGCTTATTCATCTTACGAAGCTTTAATCCAAAAGCAACATTATCTTTAACTGTTAAATGAGGGAATAATGCATAGCTTTGGAATACAAGACCAAAATTACGTTTATGAACAGGAGTTTTTGTAACATTATCGTCATCTACTAAAAACTCTCCATCCGCTATATCAATAAAACCGGCGATCACTCGTAACGTTGTTGTCTTCCCACACCCACTTGGACCGAGTAAAGACACCAATTCGCCTTCTTTCATTTCTAAGTTTAATCCTTTTAAAATATCATTTTTTCCGTCATATGTCACACGAATATCATTTAATTCTACGAATGCCATGGTCTTCCTCCTATTTCGCTAATGAGTTAATTCCTAATGTCTTTTCAACGATAAACATAATTACAATCGTGGCTACCATTAATAAAACAGATACGGCAGAAACCGTTGGATCATAATAATATTCAATGTAGTTCATTAAAGCCGTTGGCAAGGTTGAAATACCAGGACCTGTTAAGAACATCGAAACCGGAATATTATTAAATGAATTAATGAAAGCAAGTAAGAAGCTTGAAATGATCCCACTTGAAATATTCGGTAGAACGATTTTGAAAAATGTAGTGAACTTGTTACATCCTAAACTCCAAGCGACCTCTTCAATTGAGAAATCAAATTGTTCGAGTGAAGCCCCTACAATTCGGATAATATAAGGTAAGACAACTAAGAAATGTCCAAATAATAATCCTTGAAAAACGGGAAGCTGAAGTTTAATCACTAAAAATTGAAATAAGGAATACCCAATTACAATTCCTGGAACAATCGTCGGTGATAGAAAAAAGCTCTTTAATAACTTCTTCCCTCTTAGCGAATAACGCGACATCGCATAGGCTGCAGGAATTCCAATGATGAGCGCAATAAGTGTCGATATAAATGCAAGTTTAAAACTTAAAGCAAACGCATCAATAAATGTTTTTGAACTTAAGGCTTTAATAAACCAATTAAACGTAAAGCCTTTAATGGGGAACGAAATCGTATTCTCTGTTCCAAAGGCTGTGACCGTAATAATCAATAACGGAAAGAATAAAAAGATAAAAACCGCAAGGGAAATAAAGGTTAAAAATTTGTTTTTACGCATCTAACTCACCTCTCTTATCTACTTTTGCGGCAATCACATTTAATCCTTTCATCACGATTAGCGTGGTGATAATCATAATCGCTGCAATGACACTCGCACCTGTCCAATCATTTAAAGACATCGCGCGTTGATAAATGAGGGTTGGTAAAACAAGGGTTTTATTTCCTCCTAAAAGTTGTGGCGTCGTATACGCTGTTAGCGATCCAGTGAACACCAACACAGCACCTGTAATCATTCCGGGAACACTCATCGGTAAAACGACTTTCATAAAAGCAATGAACCGATTGGCGCCAAGACTTTCCGCTGCTTCCATCATGTCATTATCGATGTTATCCATGACACCGACTAACGTCATAATCATAATGGGTAAGAATAAATAAACGGTTCCGATAATCACAGCAAACTCTGTGTATAACAAACTCATCGGTTCATCAATCCACCCAAGGTTCATGAGGCATTGATTAATCACACCATTTTTTCCTAAAATATTAATCCATGCAAAACTTCGCACAACCGAGTTCGTTAATAATGGAAAAATAGAAATTGCGATTAATAATCCTTTCCACTTTGATGAACAACGTGAAATAAAATATGCGGTCGGTAGCCCAAGTAGCGTACAAACCAAGGTAGTAATCAAGGAGATTTTCAGCGTTCGATAAAATATTTCTAAATAGTAATCGTCTTTAAAAAAGTTGACATACTGATTTAAAGAAAATTCATGGCTAAACACTGTTGGCCATAATGTTGCGCATAGGGGCAACATTAAAAATAATAAAAGCAAAACAAATCCTGGAACTAATAAAACATAAGCTGAATTTTTCTTCATGTTGTTACCTCCTTGCGATAGAACACCGTCCCCATGTTCTATCTCTTCTCATAGTCCGATTTTTTACGGAAATCGGGTAGAAACATACGCACCTTATTTGCGTTATATATGAAAATAACCTTGATAACCGCCATAATTATACCAAATATCCCTTCTAAATGATATTTTTTTGTCATTTTTGGTATAAAGAAAGGGTTTTTTATCTAAAAAATAAAAATAATGTCTTATTTACAGAACTTCCTTCCCGTGAAAAACCGCTTATTACTAAATGGAACAAGGATAAGCGCTATTCACTTAATCACGGCAATTAAGATGGCTTTTCATTTTAAGACACCCTCTCCCCCAAAAATATTCACACAAAAAAAAGTCTCTCATCCTTTCGTGAGAGACTTTTTAAACGTTGCTTTTCTTATAGTAATTCAATGTGATCCATATCTAATTTATATTTCACGTCTTTTCGTTCAACGATGACGTTGATTTTTTGTCTTAAGGTTTCATCTTCCATTAACTTCGTAATAAGTTCCCTTGTCGGATTAATGGCAAATGGTGTTCCTACTGCGCGAAACATCGTTAAATCCCCAGTGGTATCCCCATAAGCAAAACTTTGACTTAAATCAATATCATACTTCGCTTGAAGTTCATCGATTGCTTTTTGTTTACTTACCGCATCCCACATCGGAATCACATGGCCGTTATAACGTCCCGCTTCATCCGTTTCATAAATCGTTCCGCGATAATCATCCATTTTATATTTATTTGCCATTTTACTCACTAACTCATAAGGTGATCCAGAAATCGCGATCACAATATGTCCTTGCTCTTTATGCCATTTCATTCGTTCGCGTGAGAACGTATAAATTCGATCCCCTTTTTGATTAATCACCTTTTGAGCCACATGCTCAATATGTTCCTTACTCACCCCTAGAATCGCTTGTTTATAGGCGTCCACCATTTTAAGTAAGTACTCATCATAATCCCCTTCACGACGATCCCATTTTAAATAAACAGGCTTCACTTCATGATGCCAGACTTCTTCTTCAATCAGTTCATATTTAATAATTTTTTTAAAAACCTCGGTAATTAAACCTTCACGATAAATCGTTCCGTCAATATCAAAAAATGCAGCAATTCGAGACATGTGCAACACCTCCTACTAATTTTTAAAACCATTGAATCTTACCTGACTATTATACAATTATTTACATCTAGAAACAAATTCATACGCTCATCCATTAAATCCCTTGTTTGTTCCTAAACAAATGTAACTTCTATAGTTTATTAAAAATCATCGACTCTCATGCTAAAAATACACGACTCTTTGCCAAATCTTAATAAAAAAAGCTTAAACAATCGTTTAAGCCTCTTTATCTGATGAATTTGAAACAACTAGTGGGGGTTCCTTTGTCCCCGCTGATAAGAGTCGTTCGATTAAAGAGTTCACAACCCCTCCACCGCGACTCACTACAAGCCCTGTCACAAATTCACCAATATACGGACATGCCATATCCATTCCAACCGCTTCGAATAAGTCAAATGGAACACACATACAAACCGCCACACTTAAAACAATGGCTCCAATTTTTTTATAACTAACCTTACCGTTTTTCTTAACAATCGTATTAAATGTTTCAACCGCCGATTCTACAACAACAGAAATAATAATTAAAGGTACTAAGTTCATCCCTAACTCCCCCTCTATCGATCAAGGCCCCCATGATATCGGATTAAATTCCTTCACCTCTTTACATCTATATGTCCAAAAATGTCCTTTTATGTTAGATGGGTGGACGGAATATAAATTTTAACGCGCTCAATGCGTCGATCTTTTACCTCATCGATTTTGAATACGAAGTTCTCATACGTCACGGTACACGTCTCACCTTCATTAGGAATATAGTTCATTTGTTGTAGTAAAAAACCTCCAAGTGTTTCATAGTCTTCTCCCTCTTGTGACAAGTTTAAGTGCAACTTCTCATTTAAGTCCTTAATACTTATCAACCCGTCCACAAGATAAACACCTTGCCCGATTTCTTCAATCACCGCATGATCGTCATCGTACTCATCCTCAATCTCTCCCATGACTTCCTCGATTAAATCCTCGATGGTTACAATGCCTGAAAAGACACCATATTCGTCAATTAAAAAGGCGAGATGCGTTCTCGATTTTTGAAGTTCTTTAAATAGCTGATCAATATTTTTACATTCGGGCACAAAATAGGCAGAATGAAGCAGCGGTCTCACTTCTACATGATCAAATCCAACGCGATAGGCTTCTTTTAAAACGTCTTTTAAATAGAGCACCCCAACGATTTGATCCAATTGATCTTCATAAACAGGAATGCGCGAGTAATTTTCTTCTAGTAACTGTTCGATGGCTAACGGTTGATTCACATTAATCATATAAACCTCTGTCCGTGGGGTCATAACTTCTTTGGCTAATTTATCATCAAACTCAAAAATACTATTAATCATTTCCTTCTCAATTTGATTAATGACGCCGTGTTCCTCGCCCGCATCAACGAGCGATTTTATTTCTTCACGAGACACTTTTTCTTCTAATTTCTCATCGTTTAGTCCGAAGAGTCGCAAAACAACATTCGTTGAAAAAGATAACCATCGAACAAAGGGCTTGGCCAGTTTTGAAATTAACACAATGGGCTTAACTGCAATCATCGCCAATTGTTGTGACTTTTGAAGCGCAATTCGCTTAGGAACCAACTCCCCTAAAACAAGGGTGATATAGGACAAAAGAAGCGTCATGACAACGACGGAAACCCATTCCGCATAAGGAAATCCAAAGCTAGCTAAATAAATTCCTAACCGCTTTGAAATCGTGGTCGCTGCGGATGCACTTGAAAAAAAACCAGCTAGCGTAATCCCGACCTGGATGGTCGATAAAAACAAATTAGGTTCTTCTAATAACTTCAACAACGAAAGGGCCCTGCGATCCCCACTCTCTGCTAATTGTTTAATGCGGGTTCGGTTAACAGAAACAATCGCCATCTCTGCCGCCGCAAAAAAGGCATTTAAGACAGTCAAAGTGAAAATTAAAATAACTTGTAGCGTGAAGCTCATCGGTTCGGGGTCCATAACATTAATCTCTCCTCTAATTAATACAGCTACCGATTGCGGATGGCTTTTCGGTAGAATAACTATTTATTGTTCTAATGTATTATATTCCCGCCTCACAAAATTGTCCCTCAAACAAAAAAATCCCTATCGGAAACTCACAACAAGTGTCCATAGGGAATGATGCGTTACCCTCGAAGTGGCAACCACCTCATTACTAACCTGTCTCTAAAGGTTAAAAATCAAATTTATGCCTAAACGTGTCGTACCAGTCCGTTGCCCACTGTTGCTCCTGACAGAGCGCTAGAAGTTCATGTTCATCGTTAATGCCCCGTTCCGTAATGAGACGATGCGTTTCTTTATTCACGATTAACCCATTATCAATCTGATCCGCCAACTCCTTGTAAAGGGCATAACTTCTAATATGGGAAAATTCACAGGTTCTAACAACAAGTGGTTTCCCAGTTAACTCATCCGACTTAATTTTATACTTCGTTCTTCGTTTCTTTTTCAATCCCTTACGTGCTGCATTCAGAGTGTAATCATACTCGATTCGTCGCAATTTCACCGTTGGACAGGTATTAATCGCTTCATAGTATTGTTTAGACGCCTCCAAATTGGCGCCTTTTTTCCCTACCCCATTTTCCTCAATATTTTTAGCCAGATGCTCAAGTACCTTATACCCACGAACATATTCCTGGCCGTCGAACGATTGTTTAAGGCTATCTGGAACACAAGCGACGAAGTAACGGGCATTCTTTTTTGTCGTTCGTAAAATACTATGCAGTTTCTCTACCTTAATCCACATCCAACCTTTACTATCAATAAGAACCCCCTCTTGCCAGGCGCGTTCAAGTTCAGTTTGAACCTTCCGACTAATCTGGCCTTCCATGACAGGGTTTTGATACTCCACCTCTTTACCTTTTAAATAGGTTGTGAGCTCATATTTGGGTTTAATGGCTAGTCCCTCCCCACCATTTGTTGATACAAATCATTGAGTTTCGCCATCGCTGCCGTTGCCTGTTGATGAGAACAAAAATCGGGATGAATCACTTTAGAAATTTGTTCGCGCCACGCCTTAGCCGCCTTTTTACTACTAAAATGAGACGCATTAACCCCCAATTTTTTCAATCGGAGTTCTCCATCAAGTTCAGTTAAATAGAAAATATACTCACTCGCCCGTGAATTAAAATAGCCCGCTTCGGCTTCCTGCTTAACGTCCCCTTTTAACGAATGAACACATTCACCCGTGGATAACTGTTGCAGCTTTTCAACCTTCTCGCGAAACTCACAAATTGAATCTAATAATCCTTGCCAACTTCGACCCGACACATGAAGTTGACTCCATCCTTCTTCTTTAATCTGTCCCCGTACTTCATTAAAACTTCCTAATTTCTTCAATTCCTCTAAATCATTCACTTTCAACCAGTCCAAAAACATTCCTCCTTTAGTTTAACCCGCACTTTTAACTCCTCATCACCCTTAACAACTTGATTAACCTCACCACGCAACTAAACCCCTACTAAACTTTATTCCAGCAACGATCGCCTCAGAACATAAGTGTCCCGTTTTATAAACTTTTTCACAACTTTCCCCCGCTTAAGCGTTGATCCCTCCTCTTTCTTAAACCACCGATCCTGTTTCAATAGTATAGGGGCACACGAGAGAGAGGAGACACGTAAAAGCATCAAAAGATATCGTTTGCTCCCCGTGAGCCTACCCTTTTTCAACACAGGAGGCAAAGACATGCTCCCATAAAAAAAATCATCCAAAACGGATGATTTTTTACATGTAATCTAAATGAATATGCAAATCTCGAATCATAAAATGGCTTTTTCCTGCAGCCTTTGGCCCAATGATCACTCGATAATACGACTGATCACCACTCACCGAATTCATCGCAAGAAACTGTCCACTCATATAATGCCAATTTCCATGGGCCGTACTTTTGATACTATGTTCAACTTCTTGCACACGCCCTTCTTCCACATATTCAAGCCCAGCCCGGATGCTATCCTCCTCCATGCCTAAATAAAAGAATGAAACGGTGACTACATCTCCAACAGCGAGGGGCGCCAACTTAACTTCTAGCACATTTCCAAATTCCCCTTCATCAAACACTTCTAAGAGTTGGCCCTCTTCGTGGTATATCCACCCCTCGTTTCCTTTTTCCTTAAGTGGCGACGACAAACTATTGATATACTCTGATTGATGATGGAACAAATAATCTTTTCCCCCTTTACATCCAACCAATGATTGGCGATACAACAAGGTATTCGTTGTCATAAAATCGACGCCCATCTTCATCAATTCTTGCATCTTTTCATTTAAATCTACCGTCCAAGTCGCCACTAATACTCCCTGTTGATGGGCTTGATGGACTAACTTTTGAGTTACCTCTTTATAACGACAACTAATCGCCATTTTATACTTGGCACAGACTTTAATATTTTCCTCGTTGAGGTGTGCCAACCACTGTAAGGTCATCGCTTCCTCAAGTTTACGAATTTGCACCAACGTCTTTTTCGAAAAAGAAATAATGATGACTTGATGAGCATCGCCCCACTGCTTAATCAGACGAATCAATCGTGAAATACTAGACTCCTCGATTTCTTTCACCTCAATAACTGGTACAATCCCCCACGACTTACAGACGTCTAAATATTCTTCGAGCGTTGGGAGTTTAAGAGATGGATAGCGTTGAATTTGATGGCCGGATATGATGGTTAATTGTTGAAGTTCCTTTAAGGTGTAGTCACTAATTCTTCCAACACCATTCGTCATTCCTTCTAGGGTTGAATTATGTAAAATAACAAATTCCCCATCCTTCGTTTCATGAATATCACACTCTGCGCCATAATAGCCATAGCGTCCCGCAAGTTCATACGCGGGAATCGTATTTTCAGGAGCAATCGAACTTAGTCCCCGATGGGCAATCAGACGTGTTTTAGCTGGAACATGAGGCTTTGGTTGAGGCACGATATCTGAGCGGGATTTTCGCGTCTCACTTTTCACCTCGACATAAAAAAAGACCCATCTTTCTTCCCCGCCCCCTTCTTCTATTAATAATTCGCATAAAAGGGGGACATTAAAGTTAACAAAATGCTCCGTTAACGTTAAAAGAATGGCTCCATTTTTAGCGGGAGAAAGGTTACAACTTTCGAAAACGGGTTGGTTATTCGATTGCACCCCTTCTACCCGAACGCGACAATTTTTCAAATTGACGATGTGTTCGTCCTGAATTAAAACCACCTCTAATACACATAGGTCTCGCGTAAAATCAAGCGTTACCTGTCTTTTTTCACGATCGGATAAATCGAGTCGCACAAATTTCTTATACATCCGGCATCTCCCCTTTATTGATACACGTTTAAAACATAACGTTCTCTATCTTATATATACCCACTTTTGTCCATGTTGTGACAAAAGATCGTCCATCTTCATCGCATGAATGACTCCTTAACGGAAATACTATCATTGGGTGTTAAACAAGTGAGGAGGATGTAGGCTATGCGAGATATCAGTGCTTTAAAAGGGAAAATTTTTAGGCATTTTAAAGGAGATTTATACCTCGTTGAAGACGTCGTCAAACATTCTGAAACGCAAGAGTTAATGGTATTATACCGGGCCCTTTATGGGGATTGTGGACGCTTTGTTCGTCCCTATGAAATGTTTGTAGAGAAGGTTCCTAATGGGAAAGAAAATCCAACAGGGCAAACCTATCGATTTGAGCTCTATACCGTTTCAAGCATAAAAAAATAAATCTATTGATCGCTCAATAGATTTATTTTTTTATTCCTTTAACGTCTCTGCTTTTTGTTTCGCCTCTTTTTTCGTTGGCAGGGCCACGTCCTTTTCTAATAAATAGTTTTGGATAAATAATTTATGTGAAATAGACATCACGGCCGAACGTAAAACTTCTGTTTCAAACGTAATCGTTGTCGCCGAATTAGGTTCAACTGTTTCCCGTGTTCCAAAAACGTATTGCAATGCCTGCTCTAACTCGACACAGAAGAAATCATAGGCTTGTTGGATCGGATAGAGGTTCGTTTGAACGGTAATCATTTGACAGATTTCTGTTAAGCTATAAACTTGCTTAAATAAACAAACGACAATCAGATAGGCCAAATGATTTTCTGTATATCGTCTCCCTACTGGCGGTCTTACGACGCGTTGCTTTACATAATTATTCAGCATGGTTGGAGTTAATAGTTTTTCATCTCTATTTAAATTTAGGGGTCCTAACAACTCCTCAATATAAGCAATCACCTGATCCTTATAAAGAGGAATAGTCGGTAATTCTTCATATCTTGGACAATGAAATTTTAAGATTTCTTTATGTTCCATGCAGCTTCCCATCCTTTTATTTGAAGATTGGGTGTTTTTTTATGACTTGAATTGCTACACATCCGGGACCTCCCTGTGCGGTGAAGACCGGAGTCAGTAACATGATTTCAGTTTCTACACCTTCTATTAATTTTTTTACCATTTGTTCCGCCTCTTTAGCAAGTTCTTCATGACATGCATGAGAGATATAAACTTTATAGTCTTCATTCACACCTTTTGCTAATAAATCCTCGCTAATCGCCTGAATCGCCTTTTTAAAGGTTCTTTTTGTTGAAAATTTTGTAAGACGTGTGGCATCTTCAGAAAGCGTCATAATGGGAACTAATTTAACGAGTCCTCCAATTTTTCCTACGAGCGGTGATAATCGTCCACCGCGAACAAGGTATTCAAAGTCCTGCGGAATTAGGAATGAGGTTGAGGTTTGAATAAGGGCCTCGATCTCATCAACAATAAGAGATTTTTTCATCCCTGTCTTCGCTAATGCGACGGCTGTTTCTACTAAGTAACGATGAGGTCCACATAAGGTCTTTGAGTTAATGACTGTGATTTGGTCCCCGTGGTCAACCATTGATTTTGCCATGCAGGCAGATTGATACGTTCCTGATAATCCGTCGGCTAATGAGATATTAATGATTTCCTCATCTGGGTATTGTTCATACATGTCGACTACTTCACCAATTGCGGGTTGTGATGAGCTCGGAACATGCCCCTCACCAATTAGTCTTACCAATTCAATTGTTTCTAACTGTTCAAATTCTTTATATGACTGCCCGTCTACTAGAACAGATAATGGACGCACGTCAAACCCTAACGATTGCGCCTCTCTTGTTGAAAAAAGTGTTGATGAATCCGATACAATCCTTACCATAAAAACCCCTCCATATTCAATAAAAAGCTGCAGACACCGCCTATTTGGACGAATAAGTGGAAAGCAATCGTCCTAGACACATGAAATGTGTTGGTGCGGTTGCCACACTTAATCGGACAAATGGTGTCTAAAGCTAGATTCAATAAAAAGCTGCAGACACCGTCTATTTGGACGAATAATTAAAACTCCATTACCCCCGATATCCTTCGCCACGCCATCCTGTTGTACAACCTAACCGTGTAACGGGCCCCTACAGCTTCAATTGGTATCCATAACAGACAACATTTGTTGAAAAAGATAACCCATGTTAAATGCTATAATCTATTAATTAATCTATATTATCTAGTTTTAAATACTATATAACTTAGATTACCATTAACCACTTATAAAGTCAACGGGTCTTCATCATCTTCCCTAAAAAAAATCACGGGCTTTATTCCCGTGACTTTAGCTATTTAACCCTTAAATTTCTTCCCTTAGTTGACGTACAAGATCGACAGGTAACCCGGTTTTACGTGAAATCGTTTCATCATCTAAAATATCTAATAAATTCTTAGCAATTTCTAAATCGCGTTGCATCTTTCCTTGTTCGATTCCCTGTTCTATTCCCTCGTCACGTGCTGTTTGTAGCCGGCTCGTTTCATCAAGTAAGGCCTTTAAGCGGGACTCGTAGTATAAACGGTATTTTTCATTACAGCTTAAGACAAGGAGTTCGTCCTTTGCCTCGCGAATCGTTTCATGTTGATGCGCCAGCTCATAGCTCACTTGACTTTCGGGATGTTTAATAAATTCAAGCCAAGCCTCCAATTGTGTTTTTATTTCTCCCGCATCTTGAATATCTTTGATTTTATCTAGTTCAATGAAATGAATTTCTAAAAGATCACTGAGTTGTTCATTTCGTTCGCGTTCCTTTAAAACGTAACAACTATGGTATTCGGCGGTATCAAGCAAGTCAAAAGATAAAAGATTAATACACACTGTTCGTTCTAATTTCTGATAAGGATTCCCACTCTGAAGTTGCCCGGAAAACAAACGACCCCAATAAAACAAACTACGTTCAATCATATTCCTCTCATCCGCCACCTGAACCTCAACATTTATGAGCTCCCCTTTATTGGTCGTCGCTAAAATATCTAAAGTGCCGAGTTTATCGTCTTTATATTGTTTATCAAGTGTCCGATCCTTAAAGGTAATTGAAGTAATTGGTTCATCTGGCATTAAGACAGCGTTTAAAAATGAGATTAACAGTTCTGGTTTTTTCTAAGCCCTACTATTGGAGGATAGCCAAGAGCTTTCGCTACTTGGCGCAGGGAACCCAAGCCCTAGCAGTTGAGGATATGTACGGGCTATGCCTCGTACGCCAGGGAACCCGTTCCCAAACAGTCCCTTGAACACAAAGTCCATGGTCGGTGGTAATAACACAGGTCCATTCCCTACTAGTTGAGGATAGCTAAGAGTTCGTTACACTCACTACTTAGCGCAGGGGACCCAAGCCCTAGCAGCGGAGGATATATTTACTTCGTAAATGCTAGGGAACCCCCCACGATTTGGTAGACGGCGATGGTTAGGGTGATGAAGGCGATGTTAAGGATTAGGCATCTGGTGTATCGGTTGGTGATGGTTGGATCAAGTCCTAACAGGCCGATCATGATTGCAAGGCTGGCTAGTCCGAGTTGAACAATGGTTGGTGTTCCCCCGACTCCTATGAGCAAAACTGCGAATCCCCCAAAAAATAATTGTGCTTTTTTTAATTCGTTCAAAAAACTCTCCCCCTTCTCTCTTGTTATAAAGACTTCGATGGATATTAAAATGATTCTACTTACTTTTAAAAAGGGGACCTAATAGATAGGCGACCACGGCACAGAGGAAGACCCAGAGTCCAAAATGTAATATTTGATGGCGCACTATATTGACGACATGATGACATCTTAAAAAGTACATCACTCCTTGATCAAGGGTATAGGTTAAACAGAAACAACTTATTAAAAATAAAATCGCTCTTGATTTTCTCTTCATTCTCTACTCGCTCTCCCTATCAATGCTTTATCTCCTTGAAATGTATCATATTCCTGTCTATATTCCTACCCCTTTGTGCTAACTGGTCAATAACTGTTGCAGTTTGGACAAATTAGACCAAGTCTAAACCAAAACCACCCTCTTTTTTCCCCTAACTATTCAACTCATCTTGACAACCTGGCCCGTTAGAATTAAACTAAAACGATATTTTAATCGGAAGGAATGGTGCACTTGAAACAAGTTCAAACGATAACTGATATACTTTACGGAACTTTTGAGGTAGAAGCTGTTTTGGGCGAGCTCTTAACGTGTGATGCTCTCTTAAGACTGAAAAATATCCATCAAGGAGGTGGCGCATTTCTTGTCAATCAAAATTGGAGCACGACGAGGTATGAGCATAGTGTCGGCGTCATGCTTTTAATCCGACTTTTAGGGGGAACACTTGAGGAACAAATTCTCGGGCTTCTCCATGACATTTCACACACGGCCTTTTCGCATGTAATCGACTATCTCATGGAGGAGGCGGAAGAAGATTACCATGAAAAAATTTACGAGGAAGTGATTGAGAGTTCACAAATCCCTTCTATTTTAAACAAATATGGAATGGACGCTAAAGCTCTTCTAACCATGAATAGTCTCCTACTCGATAGCCCGCTTCCTAATCTTTGTGCCGATCGCATTGATTACACCTTAAGGGACCTATTTCATTGCAAATTTATTAATAAAGATGAAATCCATTCGTTTATCAACGCTTTAACGGTAAAAGACAACGAGATCTGTCTCACTTCTCAATCGATGGCTGAGTGGTTTACTAAAGTTTATTATCGTGAGGTCATTGACTTCTTTATGGATCCCCTAAATATTTACGCCAATGATGCCCTGACGCGTCTATTAAAGCAAGCCCTCAAAAAATCTGTGATTACCCTTGAAGACTTCAAACGAGATGACGCATGGATTCTTGATAAAATAACCGCAAGCCAAGACCAGGACCTCCTTCAACTCCTGAAACAGATTAATTCCCACGTCATCCTCATCGAAGATGACTCCCAGTATGATATCTATCGTAAACCTAAACCACGAATGGTAGATCCCCTTCTATGCATAGACGGGATGGACCCTGTCCCAATCAGTACAGTATCGACAGAAATACAGCAATTGATTAAGGTAGCCCTCAAAAAATTACATCGCGGAACCTACTTAAAAGTGATTCCGTATTAAAAGATAAAGACTCGTCCAACAATTACGACGAGTCTTTATCTTTTACACCTATTCATACATTTACTTCGTAAAGCCCTACCAGCGGAGGATAGCTATGAGCTTCGCTACATAGCGCAGGGGACTTAAGCCCTAGTGGTGGGGGATTGTTCGCCTTGCTCACTGCTAGGGGACCCCCTAGCAGTTGAGGATATGTACGGGCTATGCCACGTACGCCAGGGGACTTAAGCCCTACTAGTGGAGGATAGCCACGAGCTTCGCTACTTGGCGCAGGGAACCCCCTACTTATTTGTTTTGATGAGTTTGAGGGCATCTTTTAGTTTGATTGGGTTTCCGTATCGGAGGGTTGCCATGCGATAGATTTTCGTCGCCGTGTAGGCCACGACTATTGTTGAAAGGATTAGTAAAATAAACGATATGCTGATTTCTAGGAAGGATACGCTCCCCATCGCAAATCGCGTTGGCATGGTCATAAATGAACTAAATGGAATAAATGAGGCAATTTTCATCGCGGAACTTTCAACGTCTCCCATTCCAAACATCGTGACAAAGAATACGATCACAAAGATCATGGTAATTGACGTGATACTCGAACTCACGTCCTCTGTTTTTGAAACGAGTGCTCCGAGCACACCAAAGATAAAGGCATAGAATAAATAACCTACTCCACCAAAGAAGGCAAAGATGATTAGGATATCATGCGGAATATCAAAAATTCCATCTAACATCGAATTCCAGGCCCCTTTATTCACTTGATAGGCAATCATTCCTGAAGCAATCATCAATCCAAATTGTATAAAACTTGCTAGGGCCGCAGCGATCACCTTTCCACAGATTAAACTCGTTGGATGAACACTTGTCACTAAGATTTCAATCGCTCGATTACTCTTCTCACTCGTTACTGATGTTGCAATCAATTGACCATAGGTAATGATCATAAAATATAGACCAAAAACGAGCAAATATGTATACGTATAATTATAAATTCCGTCTTTGCCTAAAATAGTCGTTTCTGACGTAATCGGAGCATTATAAGAACTTTCTAACTCCTCAAAATTCAACCCATGTTTAGCTGCATAATTCACACGATTAATCAATGATAACATCTCTGAAAAAATGGCCTCATTCGAATCACTAAACGTAGAGTTTTGAACAATGTAATCAAAGTTAGTAGAACTGTGCACAACAAATCCACCATCAACTTCTTCCTTCACGATTAAGTTCTTCATCTCATCTTCACTATCCACGCCCACAAATTTCACAGATGGGAAAAACTCAGCTAAATAATCCGAATGAATCCATTGACCTTTATCTAAAATCGCCAAATGAGATTGTTCCTCATCACTTAAATCTTCCGCTTTTTCCTCTGAAGACGTCTCCTCCAATGAAGGAATCCATTGACTCATATCAAAGACAGACGGGAGCGACAGACCGACAATCAATAAAGCGGAGACAAGAATGGTTGTTAGCACGTAGCCCTTACTTTTAAAATAGTGAGTCAGTTCAAAATATAAGACGGTTAAAAACTGTTTCATGCCTGATCACCTACCTCTAAGACAAAAATATCCGTTAATGTTGGTTCATAAATCGCAAACTTTTCAATATCGACATCGGTTGTTAACAGCGCCGATAATAAATCATTTTTCGTTTGATTGTTTATTAATTGTAAGACAAGGAACTCTTTTTTCATCTCGAAGACGTTGACTAAATCAGCAAGTTGTTCTTCACAGATCGCCTTTAAGTCGCTTAAAGAGTAGTTATTCGCACTTAAAATGAGTCGATTTTTTCCAAACTCTTTCTTAATGGCTTTTAAATTACCGGTTAGTGCAACCTCACCCTTGTTAATAATCGCTATTTCTTCACAGAACTCTTCAACGTATCCCATTTGATGAGAACAGAAAATCACTAACTTATTTTGCTGAATAAGTTCATTTACAACGTCTTTAAGAACTTGTGAATTAACTGGATCAAGTCCGCTAAACGGTTCATCAAGAATGACAATCTCAGGATTACACGTTAACGTCTGCGCCAATTGAACCTTTTGCTGATTCCCTTTCGAGAGCGTTTCTAGCTTCCTATTTTCATACCCTAAAACGCCTAATTTCTCAAGCCATTTCTTAGAACTTTGGATCGCCTCTTTTTTACTCATTCCCCTTAGCATCGCTAAGTAGACAAGTTGTTCTAAGACGTTCTTCTTCGGATAAAGTCCTCGTTCCTCAGGTAAATATCCAATTTGATGCTCACTCGGCTTAAACGGTCGGTTGTCTAATAAAATTTCTCCTGAATTCGCCTTAAAGACATCCATCAGAATCCGAATCGTCGTTGTTTTTCCTGCACCATTTCGTCCTAATAAACCGAGTGCTTTCCCGCTTTCCACCGAAAACGAAATCCCATGAAGAACTTCAGTCTCCATAAAACTCTTCCTTAAATTTTTAACCTCTAACCTCATACGCCCTCCTAAAATGTTCTTTTAACATCTTTTAGCTCCGTCTTAACTAATTGAAAAAAGTAAACATATTTTGTATCTACCTTTTCTTTTTAGAATCTAGGCTAAGACCAATAGCAACACCTAAACATAATCCGATAGCTATTTGATTTAATACTACACCAAAAATCAGCCCTATTCCTATAAAGATTGGAAAGTAATAACTATGGCTGATTTTTTCACCCGCATCTTCTTTAACACAGATTTTTTTCAAGGTCATTCCCTCCCTAATAAATTATTAACGATAAGAATGATTATATCACACAAAAAAACCTATTTACACCATTTTATTCCAACTGAGCAAGATAGAAAGCCAACTGGGCATTATTTATTATCATCTTCAGTTAAAATCCATCATTTGATGGATGAAGCTTTGCCTCGCCCCGTACCGAGAAATCGCGTAAAAAAAGAGCTTATTATGAAGTATAATAAGCTCTTTTTTTCTGCTCTTCACTAACATCGGAAATTTATTTAATTTTCTTTAAACGGCTTAATTCTTTTGGTTCTTTGGGTTGGTGAACAAACCATAAACTCGTACTGTTCGCTGATAACACCGCAATCGCGAAGCATACCATTGATAATTGTTTCAGTAAAGCTAATCCGATTTTTTTCATCTTTTCTTCCCCTATTCCGGGATGGCAATTAAAATACTCAAATGAAATTCATTCTCTGAGTGATTGATTACCATCTCTCCTCCATATTTATCTACAATGTATTGAATACTTGAAAGACCAATCCCGTGTTCCTCACGATCGGTCTTCGTTGTTTGAAGGCGATTGCCAACCATTTTAATCTCATTTACCTTAGAATTCACTAATTTAAATACCATAAAGCCATTCATAACTTTACACATCATATCGATATACTTCTCTTCTCGATCCTCCATCCGTTGACAGGCCTCGATGGCATTGTCGAGCGAATTCGCAAACAAGGCACAAATTTCAACATCTGACATAAAATCTAACTGACTAATATTAATTTGGTCATCAAATTCAATTCCGTATGCCCGACACAGGTGGAGTTTTTCACTTAAAATAATATCAAGTGCTTTATTTCCTGTATATCGAAACGTTTCAAATTCCTTGACTTGCCCCTCCAACTCGCTAATATATGCCTGCATCTCTTCTATCGTCGGCAAGTGCTTTAGACAAAGGAGATGGTTGTGCAAATCATGGTACACATGACGTAAGCGTTGATGAGCTTCCTCCATCCGACCATATTGTTGATAACTCGTTTGCATCAGTTTATTGATGAGTTCCACTTCAGACCGTTGCTTCTCATTTCTTATAATCACATTGGTAATAAAAAATAAGGACCCAATAGAGAAAAGCATCAATACGGTAATCAACATCAGTCCCATTAGACTATATCGCTCATCTGCTGGGCGTGTAAAGTTATAACCATAAATCGCAAATAAACTTACTAATGTAGCCGTTACCGGAATCCCGATTAAAAAACTTTCTTTTAATTTAAAATTAAAGGACGGTTTACCCTTGTGCAAAACAATTAAACTCAGAATCATAAGCGATTTCGAAACAATCATGGCCTGTCCTCGAAATACAGGAGTACCAATCACTAAGGTCATATCTTCTAAATGATAAAACACAACTAGCACAATGACTGAAATTAACTCGTACGCCATAAGAGCTAAATAAAATAACAACGCTACGATGAAACTATTTTTTAAAGAACCTTTGTACACCCCTTTAAACACAAAGATGCTCGCAACAATCATCCCCACCACCCGCGTATTGGGATCGATGGACACAATATCAATAAGCCCCATGGCTAAAAACGAGAGCATAAAAAGTTTTATATTCCTTTTGAAAGGGACCGTCGCGTGTCCCAGGAAGTTGGCCGCTATTAAGAAAAAGCCCCAATCCATCCCAATCGTTACGTAATCTATTATCCGCCACAACGTTTCTTGACTCATCATCATTGATCTCCTAATAATTTTAACATAGATAGTTTTAAGTCGCGTATCCGATGTTTACTCACAGGAACCTCCTCTTGTTGAATGCGAACCGCATTCGAAAGTAACCGATCAACATGTACTAAGTGAATGAAGTAACTTTTATGACTTCTAAAAAACGGATAGCCACTCAGCCTTCGCTCAAGTTCCGATAAACTCATTCGAATCTCATACGTGCGATTCAACGTATGAATCAAAACCCCAGGCTTTTTCGTCTCAATATATAAAATTGATGGAATATCAATTCGATAAAGGACTCCCCGATTCTGAATAAGTAAATGGGCATCCTGCCTTAACAATCGCTCCTCAATACACGACATCACATGCTTCAACACTTTTTTATCGTCCAATGGCTTTAGCAAATAGCGATAGGCACGAACGACGTATCCCTCCTGCATAAACTCCATCAACGACGTTAAAAAAATAATATCCACAGTTGAATCAAACGAACGAATTTCCTTCGCTGTTTCAATCCCATTTAATTGCCCCATGGTAATATCCAATAACAACACATCTAAAGATTGTGGATAAGAGGCTAATAACTCTTCACCTGATGAAAACTCATAAATCTCATAGGTTAACTCATACATTTTTAAATATTTTTCAACTAACTGTCGCGTCTTTAAACGGACACGTGCTTCATCATCACAAATACCAATTCGAACAATCATCCCATTCTCCCCTTATCCTCTCCTGTTACTCTACATATTCTAACATATTTCGCTTTCTGTGGCTACCTGTTCTATTTAAACAAAAAATCCCTTCTTTCGAAGAGATTTTCTTATTCTTTCTATTAAAAGAAACGATTTCATATCCGCAAAAACGTCCACTTCTATTTAATCCTCTAATACCCCACCTTCAATAACAAGATTATCCACATCAGCTGCTTCCCCATAAACAGGCGCTAACGTCTGTTCATACGCCTCATGGAAAAATTGTTCCTCACCTAACGCCTTAATCTCATCATTGATCCAATCTAGCAACTCTTTATTATCTTTATTCACCGCCGCTGCAATCGTATCAATATTACCTAAACTCTCCACTCCGACACTAAAGCCCTCATTTTCAAGCGCCCAAGCTAGAACCTCCGTATTATCCGTCGAAAGTGCATCCCCGCGCCCATCTAATAAAGCCCCATACGCTTCCGTATACTGATCAAACTTCAACAAATTAACTTCTGGATGATTTTGTGTAAAATACGTCTCCGCCGTTGTTCCCTTACTTACAATGAGCGTTTTGTTAGCGAGTTGCGATACATCTGTAATCAGTGCACGATCAGGAGAAACAACACCTAGTGCCACCTTCATATAAGGGAGCGTAAAGTTTACCTTTTCGGCGCGTTCTTCTGTTACCGTGAAGTTCGCTAAAATAATATCTACTTTGTTTGATAATAAATATTCTACACGACTAGCCGCCTCAACAGGTACATATTCAACCTCAACCCCTAAGTCCTTAGCTAATCGGTTTCCAAAGTAAACATCATATCCTTGATAATCCCCATTGGCATCCACGTAACCGAATGGTTTTTTATCACTAAAGACCCCTATGACTACTTTTCCACTCTCTTTAATTTCGCTTAATGAACGAACATGGGAATCATCCTTTCCACAAGCTGCCATAAGACCGAGACAAAAAACAAGACTTAAAATGCCTAATATTCGCTTTTTCATTTTCCATCCCCCTCTGATTCAAACGTAAACAGATTTAAAAACTGTTTGACACGTTCCGTTTTAGGACAAGTAAAGAAACTCTCCGGATCATTTTCCTCAATGATTTGCCCTTCGTCCATAAAAACAATTCGATGAGCAATAGCCCGTGCAAACTGCATCTCATGTGTCACAATGACCATCGTGCTTCCCTCTTTCGCCAACGATAACATGACATCCAAAACCTCACGAACCATTTCCGGATCAAGCGCCGCCGTCACCTCATCAAATAATAAAATTTTCGGTTGCATACAAAGCGCACGTACAATGGCGACCCGTTGTTTTTGCCCACCTGATAATTCCCCCGGATAAGCATCCTTTTTATGAAGTAACCCTACGCGTTCAAGCAACTGTAAAGCTTCTTCAACCACCTCCCTTTTAGGACGCTTTTGAGCTTTTACAGGACCGAGGATAATGTTTTGTAAAACATTCATGTGTGGAAAAAGCTCATAGCTTTGAAAGACCATCCCAATCTTTTGCCGCACCCGGGAAAGATCCCCTTTTTGATGACTAATTTGTTCACCTTCAAGCAAAATTTTTCCTGCCTGAATATCTTCTAATCCATTGATACAACGAAGTAACGTACTTTTTCCACAGCCTGATGGTCCCAAAACAACGACGACCTCTCCCGGATTAACCGAAAGAGAAAGCTGACTTAACACAGTGTGATCGCCATACTTCTTCGTCACTTCTGACAATTGTAATATGGGTTTCTCCATTTAAATCCCCTCCTTAACCATTCCAACGTTTTTCAAGGTGTGTCGCCCACTTCGAGATGGGATAACAAATTAAAAAATAGAGTAAAAAAATAACGCCATAAATCCAAAGGGGAGCACTCGGCGTCGTTAGGCGGGCAGACTCAATGATTTGCTGTCCAACTTTTACGACTTCTACGACCCCAATTAATACGATAAGCGATGTCGTTTTAATCATGCGTGTCACTAAATTGATTGTCTGTGGCAGAAGACGCCGCATTGTTTGTGGAAGAATGACATAGACATAAATTTGCCATTTATTTAAAGCTAAGGCTGCCGCGGTTTCATATTGATGCTTAGGTATCGATTCTAACGCCCCCCGTACTAGATCGCCCATTTCTGCAACTCCCCAAAAGGAAAAGACAAGGACGGATGCCCAAAAGCCTGATAAATTAATTCCTAACGATTTACTCAACCCAAAATAAACTAAAAATAAGAGAACTAATTGTGGAACAATGCGAACTGTTTCTAAATAGACCCGACACATAAATTGCACCACTCGATTTTGTAACCTCATCACCATTCCCATTAAGAGTCCTAATATAATTGAAAGGCACACTGAAATTAAAGAGACTTGAATCGTGACGCCTAATCCTTCTAATAACCGGATAAAATTCCTTCCCTCGAATAAAATATTAATCCCTAACTCCTGCATATCGCACCTTCCTTTCTATAAAAGCAAGTATCAAAGAAATAGGTAATAATAAAATCAGATACGCTATGACAAGCATGAGCAACGCCTCATCCGTTTTATAGTATAAGCCGATTAACCCTTTCGCAACATACATTAAGTCGGCCAATGCAATCACGCTAAACACTGACGTTTCCTTAATTAAAAATATAATATTCGCACTAAATGCAGGAAGGGCAACTGCGATTGCCTGTGGTAACGTCACATACCAAAGGACCTGCCATTTCGTCAGCCCAATACTTAATCCTGATTCCACCTGTCCTTTAGGTATTGCCTCTAAACCGCTCCGAAAGGCCTCAGACATATAACTACTCCCCAAAAAAGTTAACCCAATGATTCCACATACCGATGAATTTAAAACGATGCCAAGCTTCGGTAATCCAAAATATAAAAAAAATAGCTGAATTAAAAGAGGAGTATTTCTTGAAAGTTCAATATATACGCCCACTATCCGTTTCAGGATCGGAACATTGTAGTAACAAATTAGACAACAAACAAATCCAATAACAATGGATAATAAAATTCCAATCCAAGCAATACCGAATGTCAATTTTGCTGCTTCCATATACATGGGTGTATACATTCTCACAAATTCAAAATCCATAGGCTCCCCCTCCTTCCTTCTCTCCTATCAGCATCAAGCCTATCGTAAGCTCATAACATCATATGACAAAACCACAGAATTAATGACAACAAAACATTTAAATATAAAGGCTCGTCACCGCTCATCCCTGAGAAACTCTCCTCCTAATGGAATGCATCTCATTAAAACTGATGAAACCTTTTAATGTCCACCTTTTCATCAAAGAAAGAGTTTAACTCCTTCCCCCTCAAATTAGACGGACCACGCTTTAAAGAAAATTTTATAATTAACCCGAAAAAAATTTCTTTCATTGTATAAAAATAACAATTTTATCCATAACATAGATGTAAGTTTTATAACTTGCTCTTCCAAAACTCCTTATTTTATATACTCCCCTTTCTCTCCCAACTGACTCCCCCAAAGTTGGGACTTTTTTTTGTTATTCATAGAGGTTACTAGCAAACTTAACATATTGGTCAATCGCTATTGTTTCTAATCAAAAACCGACCTAAACTTAGCGACGATAAAACAACCTTCATTATTTATCACTAACTCTTTTCTTAAAAAAAGTCGCTTTCGTTGTATAAAAATAACAATTTTATCCATAACATAGATGTAAGTTTTATAACTTGCTCTTCCAAAACTCCTTATTTTATATACTCCCCTTTCTCTCCCAACTGACTCCCCCCTCAGTTGGGACTTTTTTTGTTATTCATAGAGGTTACTAGCAAACTTAACATATGGGCCGATCGCTATTGTTTCTAATCAAAAGCCGACCTAAACTGAGTGATGATAAAACAACCTTCATTATTTATCGCTATCTTTTTTCTTAAAAATATTTCAAGCCAATTGAATAAACAGGAAAAATAGAGACATAATAAAGTTGCAAGTAAAAACTTGCTGTTTTATAAATTATATAAACTCTTTCTTTTTCATTTCTCTTCCATAAAACAACTGACTCCCCCTCAGTTGTTTTATTTTTTTATTCACCTATAATTTTCACCTATTACGGCGTAGTTGAGGCAAACGGCGTGTAAATCTCAATCCTTTTAATCAGGCATACCCTATTATCCTAATAGGTGCTACAAATGTAACCCTATCATTACCGCTCATTATAATTAAAGGATAAGAACCTATGAATCACTCCAAATCTTTTTTCCATCATAAATCGCTTATATTAAACTATCACTCAATCCTATGACAATACTAGGACTCCGCATAAGAATCAATCCTAAATCATTCCTCCCATGACGAAAACATTCTATCTGAATTCTGAATCCTTGAGATCAAGGTTAATAAAAATATCCGGTTTCCTGTGTATCCTATGATGCCGTGTAGGACCTTAAAAATCTAGATTTATTTAATGCTTACTACTCTTTGATTGAATCCCCTCTTTAGTTTAAGGAGATCCCTTCAACTAAAACTAAAAAAAACTCCCATTCACTTATGAATTAGGAGTTCGCATCCATTTTCTTGTCTGGCAACTCTCGCATCACAGTGGTAAAGTTCAATAACTGTTCATCACCTTCGTGATTCCTCAGTTCTTTTCACTTTCTGCCTATGATAACCGCTCGTTGTTGCCTTTCCTTTAATTCTCGATAAATAAAAAAAACATCCCGAAGGATGTTGATTGGCTATTTGGAGCGGGTGAAGAGAATCGAACTCTCACAGTCAGCTTGGAAGGCTGAAGTTCTACCATTAAACTACACCCGCATTTTTTTCGGCCTAGCGACGTCCTACTCTCGCACTTGCGTACTACCCTCGGCGCTAAGGAGCTTAACTTCTGTGTTCGGTATGGGAACAGGTGTGCCCTCCTTGCCCTTATCACTAGACCTTCTGTCAGATCTTATCAATCTCACAAAACTAGATATCTTCTGCTTATGGATCGGCTTTCTTGCCTTTCCTTTTTAGTTAAGTCCTCGATCGATTAGTATCAGTCCGCTTCATCTGTCACCAAACTTCCACTCCTGACCTATCTACCTCGTCGTCTTCAAGGGATCTTACTTCTTTCGAATGGGAAATCTCATCTTGAGGGGGGCTTCACGCTTAGATGCTTTCAGCGTTTATCCCTTCCACACGTAGCTACCCAGCTATGCTCCTGGCAGAACAACTGGTACACCAGCGGTGTGTCCATCCCGGTCCTCTCGTACTAAGGACAGCTCCTCTCAAATTTCCTACGCCCACGACGGATAGGGACCGAACTGTCTCACGACGTTCTGAACCCAGCTCGCGTACCGCTTTAATGGGCGAACAGCCCAACCCTTGGGACCGACTACAGCCCCAGGATGCGATGAGCCGACATCGAGGTGCCAAACCTCCCCGTCGATGTGAACTCTTGGGGGAGATCAGCCTGTTATCCCCGGGGTAGCTTTTATCCGTTGAGCGACGGCCCTTCCATTCGGTACCGCCGGATCACTAAGCCCGACTTTCGTCCCTGCTCGACTTGTTGGTCTCGCAGTCAAGCTCCCTTCTGCCTTTACACTCTTCGAATGATTTCCAACCATTCTGAGGGAACCTTTGGGCGCCTCCGTTACTCTTTGGGAGGCGACCGCCCCAGTCAAACTGCCCACCTGACACTGTCCCCTGACCAGCTCATGGCCACGGGTTAGAACCCCAGTAACACAAGGGTAGTATCCCAACAGCGACTCCTCCAAGACTGGCGTCCTGGTCTCTTCGTCTCCTACCTATCCTGTACATGTGTCACCAGTGCTCAATATCAAGCTACAGTAAAGCTCCACGGGGTCTTTCCGTCCTGTCGCGGGTAACCTGCATCTTCACAGGTACTATGATTTCACCGAGTCTCTTGTTGAGACAGCGCCCAGATCGTTACGCCTTTCGTGCGGGTCGGAACTTACCCGACAAGGAATTTCGCTACCTTAGGACCGTTATAGTTACGGCCGCCGTTTACTGGGGCTTCAATTCAAAGCTTCGCTTGCGCTAACCTCTCCTCTTAACCTTCCAGCACCGGGCAGGCGTCAGCCCCTATACATCACCTTGCGGTTTAGCAGAGACCTGTGTTTTTGATAAACAGTCGCCTGGGCCTTTTCACTGCGGCTTGCTTTCACAAGCACCCCTTCTCCCGAAGTTACGGGGTCATTTTGCCGAGTTCCTTAACAAGAGTTCTCTCGCTCATCTTAGGATTCTCTCCTCGCCTACCTGTGTCGGTTATCGGTACGGGCACCTAATAAATTATCCCTAGAAGCTTTTCTTGGAAGCGTGACATCAGCTGACTTCACCCTTTCGGGCTTTCGGCATCACAGCTCAATGTTTCGCCATGCGGATTTGCCTACATGACCACCTCACTGCTTACACGTGAATCCATTCACACGCTCAACTTAGCCTTCTCCGTCACTCCTTCAGTTTATTAAGTGGTACAGGAATCTCTACCTGTTGTCCATCGGCTACGCCTTTCGGCCTCACCTTAGGTCCCGACTTACCCAGGGCGGACGAGCCTTCCCCTGGAAACCTTAGGCTTTCGATGGATAGGATTCTCACCTATCTTTCGCTACTCACACCGGCATTCTCACTTCTAACCGCTCCACAGCTCCTTCCGGTACTGCTTCTGTGCTGTTAGAACGCTCTCCTACCACTGACACTTCGTGTCAATCCGCAGCTTCGGCGGTCCGTTTAGCCCCGGTACATTTTCGGCGCAGAGTCACTCGACTAGTGAGCTATTACGCACTCTTTAAAGGATGGCTGCTTCTAAGCCAACCTCCTAGTTGTCTGTGCATCTCCACATCCTTTTCCACTTAACGGACACTTGGGGGCCTTAGCTGGCGGTCTGGGCTCTTTCCCTTTTGACCATGGACCTTATCACCCACAGTCTGACTCCCGATCATATCTATCTGGCATTCGGAGTTTGATTGAGATCAGTACCCCGAGGTGGGGCCATCACCCATTCAGTGCTCTACCTCCAGTAGACTCTTATCGAGGCTAGCCCTAAAGCTATTTCGGAGAGAACCAGCTATATCCGTGTTCGATTGGAATTTCACCCCTAGCCACAAGTCATCCAAGCACTTTTCAACGTGCCCTGGTTCGGCCCTCCAGTCAGTGTTACCTGACCTTCAGCCTGCTCATGGCTAGCTCACACGGTTTCGGGTCTACAACATCGTACTCCTCGCCCTATTCAGACTCGCTTTCGCTTCGGCTCCGTCTCTTCAACTTAACCTTGCACGATATCGTAACTCGCCGGTTCATTCTACAAAAGGCACGCCATCACCCTTTAACGGGCTCTGACTAGTTGTAGGCACACGGTTTCAGGTTCTCTTTCACTCCCCTTCCGGGGTTCTTTTCACCTTTCCCTCACGGTACTGGTTCACTATCGGTCACTAGGTAGTATTTAGCCTTACGAGATGGTCCTCGTTGCTTCCGACGGGATTTCTCGTGTCCCGCCGTACTCAGGATCCCTTCCCTGCTTCACACAATTTCACCTACGGGACTCTCACCCCCTCCGGTTGGCCTTCCCAGACCATTCGGCTATCATGTTCAGTCATTTCTGAAGGTCCTTCTACCCCGGATTACTCCGGTTTGGGCTCCTCCCTGTTCGCTCGCCGCTACTTGGGGAATCGATGTTTCTTTCTTTTCCTCCAGGTACTTAGATGTTTCAGTTCCCTGGGTCTGTCTCCTCTATGGCTATTGATTCACCATACGGTGCTAGCGTATGACCACTAGCGGGTTTCCCCATTCGGATATCCCCGGCTCTTTGCTTACTTACAGCTCCCCGAGGCGTTTCGCCGTTTGTCGCGTCCTTCTTCGACTCCTAGTGCCTAGGCATCCTCCGTGCGCCCTTTATTACTTAACTTTTCTTCTTCAGAAGATATCTAGTTTTCAAAGATCAATTCTAGGAAAATCGAAATTCTCCCAAAACTAAACAGAACGTCTCTTTCTCCATAGAAAGGAGGTGATCCATCCCCACCTTCCGGTAGGGATACCTTGTTACGACTTCACCCCAATCATCTACCCCACCTTAGGCAGCTCCCTCCTTGCGGTTAGGCCACTGACTTCGGGTGTTGTAAACTCTCGTGGTGTGACGGGCGGTGTGTACAAGACCCGGGAACGTATTCACCGCGACATTCTGATTCGCGATTACTAGCGATTCCAACTTCATGTAGGCGAGTTGCAGCCTACAATCCGAACTGAGATTGGCTTTATGAGGTTTGCTCCACGTCACCGCTTCGCTTCTCTTTGTACCAACCATTGTAGCACGTGTGTAGCCCAGGTCATAAGGGGCATGATGATTTGACGTCATCCCCACCTTCCTCCAGTTTGTCACTGGCAGTCTCGTTAGAGTCCCCATCTCACTGCTGGCAACTAACGACAGGGGTTGCGCTCGTTGCGGGACTTAACCCAACATCTCACGACACGAGCTGACGACAACCATGCACCACCTGTATCCATTGTCCCCGAAGGAAACCCTCTATCTCTAGAGGCGTCAATGGTATGTCAAGACCTGGTAAGGTTCTTCGCGTTGCTTCGAATTAAACCACATGCTCCACCGCTTGTGCGGGTCCCCGTCAATTCCTTTGAGTTTCAGTCTTGCGACCGTACTCCCCAGGCGGAGTGCTTAATGCGTTAACTTCAGCACTGAGGTTCGACCCCCAACACTTAGCACTCATCGTTTACGGCGTGGACTACCAGGGTATCTAATCCTGTTTGCTCCCCACGCTTTCGCGCCTCAGTGTCAGTTGCAGACCAGGAAGCCGCCTTCGCCACTGGTGTTCCTCCATATCTCTACGCATTTCACCGCTACACATGGAATTCCACTTCCCTCTTCTGCACTCAAGTCAACCAGTTTCCAATGACCCTCCACGGTTAAGCCGTGGGCTTTCACATCAGACTTAATTAACCACCTGCGCGCTCTTTACGCCCAATAATTCCGGATAACGCTTGCCACCTACGTATTACCGCGGCTGCTGGCACGTAGTTAGCCGTGGCTTTCTCATAAGGTACCGTCAATTGATAGTCATTTCCTCCTATCACCTTTCTTCCCTTATAACAGAATTTTACAACCCGAAGGCCTTCTTCATTCACGCGGCGTTGCTCGGTCAGGCTTTCGCCCATTGCCGAAGATTCCCTACTGCTGCCTCCCGTAGGAGTCTGGGCCGTGTCTCAGTCCCAGTGTGGCCGTTCACCCTCTCAGGTCGGCTACGCATCGTCGCCTTGGTAGGCCTTTACCCCACCAACTAGCTAATGCGCCGCAGGCTCATCCATCAGTGATGCCAGGAGCATCTTTAAACTTTCGTCCTATCCGGTATTAGCGATCGTTTCCAATCGTTGTCCCCGTCTGATGGGCAGATCACCTACGTGTTACTCACCCGTTCGCCGCTTCCCACCGAAGTGGTTCGCTCGACTTGCATGTATTAGGCACGCCGCCAGCGTTCATCCTGAGCCAGGATCAAACTCTCCATAATTGTTTGTTTCCTTAGCTTGCGAAATTTCTTTCGCTCATGATTCTTGACGTTCTGTTTAGTTTTCAAAGAACTTCTCTCGCCTTTTGGCGACTTCTTTATCTTACCACATTCGACTTTTTCTGTCAAATGTTTTTTATCTTTTTTGTAAGATTTCTTGTCTACCTCTCTTGGCGACTTTTCTAGTTTATCATGTTCAACCGTTTCTGTCAAACACTTTTTAACTTTTTTTGTTTTCTTTTCCATCGCCCTTTTGGCGACTCATTTATAATACCATTCCACTCATTTAATGTCAAACAGTTTTTTGATATTTTTTAAAATTATCTTCTCTCTCATAAAAAATGCACCAAACGTGTTATAAAAGCTAACACACTTAGTGCACGATATCAATTCTTTTTAACCGTAGGAATATTTTCTACCTTCCTTACATGATTAAGCCCTAACTAATTTTGCTACACACTCAATGTGCGCTGTCTGAGGGAACATGTCAACGGGTTGAACAACTTCCAATTTATAGCCTCCATCTATAAGAACACGCAAGTCTCTAGCAAGTGTCGAGGAGTCACAAGATACATAAACAATACGATCAGGGGCCGCCTCTAACATTGTATCTAATAATGATCGATCACACCCCTTACGTGGAGGGTCAACAACGATAACGTCAGGTACAATCCCGTTCTCAATCCATGCAGGAATAATTTCTTCAGACTTTCCTACAGCAAATTGGGTATTTTCAAAACCATTTAACCGGGCATTCATTTTCGCATCTTCAATTGCCTCAGGAATAATTTCAACACCATACACCTGTTTAGCATGCTGCGCTAAGAATAAGGTAATTGTACCAATTCCACAATATGCATCAAAGACAATCTCATTCCCAGATAATTGGGCATATTCAACAGCTTTTGAATACAATGTCTCCGTTTGAATCGGATTGACTTGATAAAAAGAACGCGGTGAAATAGCAAAACGAATTCCATTCATTTCATCATAAATATAAGGTTCCCCATATAAAATACGTGTCTCGTCTCCAAAAATAACATTCGTGACTTTAGGATTCACATTTTGAGCGATACTTTTAATCTTAGGGTATTTACTTACTAGCCTTTGAATAAGCAACTCACTATTTGGAATTTCATGCGTTCTTGTCACGAGCGTTACCATGATTTCTTCCGTTTTAAATCCTACGCGTACAATAACATGACGTAAAACTCCAAGGTTTAATGATTCATTATACGGATCAATCTCTAATTCCTGACACAATTGTCTCATTGTTTCTACAATTTGATCTGAGATATCTGTTTGGATTAAACACGACTGCATATTAATTATTTCATGGCTCCGTTTTTGATAGAATCCCGCTACCACTTTTCCATCCGCATACCCAAATGGAACCTGCGTCTTATTACGGTATCGACTAGGATTTTGCATTCCGATTGTCGGTAATACATTTGCATCTTCAATATGACCTATTCTTTTTAAATGATTAACCACTGTGTCATGCTTCATTTTAAGTTGTCCTTCATAACTTAAATGTTGAACTTGACATCCACCACATTGCTTGTATATTCCACATTCTGGTTTGACACGTTCCCCGCTCGTTACAAAATAATCAACTGCACGGCCAAAGGCATACGTTTTTTTTACTAATGTCACCTTCATATTGATTTCTTCACCGACAAGTGCATTAGCGACAAACACTGGAAATCCATCGACACGCGCTACACCTAATCCATCATGCGTTAAACTTTCAATCTTTACATCATAGTACTCATTTTTTTGAACCGGCACTATCTTCTTCGTCATTTCTATCACCTATACCTCTCGTTGTCATAAGAAGAGGGAGACGTATTGTCTCCCCCCCCTATTTATTGCCATACAAATGATTGCGTATTTTTATCATAGGCTCCCCAACTTGGATAATCGGAAATTTCCGTTGGTTTGATTGCCTGATCAACTTCTAAATAAGGAATATCACCTAAGGCTTCTTCTTCCTCCGCCGTCAAAACTGTCAACGCCTCAATGCGGGCATCAAAAGCTTCCTTTTCTTCTTTATAACGGTATTCATATTCACCTGTCTTCTTGTTGTAATCTTTTGGCATGACTTTAATGTTATTTTTAGCACGGTCGATGTTTTCCTGTGTTGGATATTCTTCAGCATGAGCAACGATTTGTTCGACGATATCTAATCGGTGTTGCTTATAATATTCCAATTCTTGCTCGCGGTTGGCATCAGTTAATGCTTTTACATCTCCAGTCGATACGACTAATTGAAATGAATACTCCTGTGATTTATCCCCAATCTCATCTAACATTTTTGTGGCTGTTGCCTCTGCCGCCGCTCGTGCAGTCTCAACATCTACTCCATCATTTACCTGAACGTTTACGTAAACAACGGGCCCTTGAACAGTTACCTTTACTTCATTAACCCCTGATTGCTGTGCCCCTTTTTCCTCAGCAGCCGCTATAACAGAGTCGCTAATTGACTCTAAATTTTCCGTACGGTACCCATACACCGGACGTCCCGCTACGGATAACGGATCTAAATAAAAATATTTTAAAAGATGAAATCCGAATAAAACTGTCAGTACTGCTAAAATACCGATATAGCTATAAAGTATTACCCGTTTTTTCGGTAATTTGGGTCCCTTAGTCGGTTCCTTAACTTCTTCCTTTGCCATACAGTCACTTCCTTTACTGTTTATTCACTCATTTTAAATATTCTTTATTATACCATTAAAATCCTGTAAAACCTAGTCAGATTAACATTCAGCAAAATGTTTTGCTAGTCCCCCCTGAGCCGTTTCACGATATTTCGCCATTAAATCAAGCCCTGTCTCTTTCATCGTTTGCATCACTTGATCTAATGTAATGGTATGATAACCATCGGTTAACATCGCATATTTAGCTGCATCATAGGCACGCTTTGCCGCAACCGCATTACGTTCAATGCATGGAACTTGAACATACCCATAGACAGGGTCACATGTCATTCCTAAATGATGTTCTAATCCAATCTCAGCTGCATATTCACAATGTAAATTAGAGGCACCTTTTAGAAAGGCAACCGCCGCCGCTGCCATTGAACAAGCTGATCCTACTTCCCCCTGGCATCCAACCTCAGCCCCGGAGATAGACGCATTTGTTTTAATTAAATTTCCTACCAGTCCCGCAACCGCTAATGCATCAATTAATTGTTCATCCGTATATCCTTCCTCTTCTTGTAAGGCAAATAAAACGCCTGGAATAACACCTGATGCTCCACACGTTGGGGCCGTTACAACAACATCTCCACATGCATTTTGCTCTGAGACAGCCAATGCATAAGAATAAATTAAAATAGATAATTCTCCCTTATTTGCCTTTGCCTGTTCATAAAAATTTTTCGCGCGACGTGGATAATTTAGTTTCCCCGGCAAAGTCCCCTCAGCAACTAGACCATTCATCAGTGTTTCACGCATTATTTTAAGAATTTCTCCTAGATACTCCTTAATGTCTGGTTCATATTGATAAACATAATCTGATAACGTCCAATTATTTTTTCTACAAACTTCTAACACCTCATTCATGCTCGAATGTGGATAAATAGTTGGGACTTCATCTCGAGCCTGACCCTCTTCAATGATCGATCCCCCACCAATTGAGTAAACAGTCCATGAACCTAATTCTTTCTCGTTCTCATCATACGCAATAAACTTCATCGCATTCGGATGAAAGGGACGAAAGTCTTCTGGCTTCCACGTTATTTTAACTGGTTTAGGCTCCATCGTTTTTATAATAATATAATCCGTTAAATGACCCTCACCTGTTGCAGCTAAACTACCGTATAAAATGGCCTCAAAAGACGCCGCTTCCTTATAACGATTCATAAACACCTTTGCCGCTCGTGCGGGTCCCATTGTATGAGAACTAGATGGCCCATTCCCTACTTTATATAATTCACGTAAACTTTCCATACTTTTACCTCACTCCTTAACTCACTTAAACACTCAGATAAACTTATTATGAACCTAACTCAATTTTTAATTCTAACATCGCATCTCGAAGCGTTGCTGCTGTTTCAAAATCAAGTGCTTTCGCTGCTTCTTTCATTTCACGCTCTAATTTTTTCATTAATTTTTCTTTTTCTTTACGAGACATCTTCGTATCATATTTAGCCTCTTTTTCTACAACCTCTGTTGCACGAATAAGATCTCGAACATCCTTATGGACAGTCATTGGAATAATACCATGATCCTCGTTGTATTTTTCCTGAATCTCACGACGTCGCGCTGTCTCATCCATGGCGCGTCGCATTGACCCTGTTATTTTATCTGCATATAAAATAACACGTCCTTGTGCGTTACGGGCAGCACGTCCAATTGTTTGAATAAGGGAACGGTCACTACGTAAAAATCCCTCTTTATCCGCATCTAAAATCGCAACTAAAGAAACTTCAGGAATGTCAAGCCCCTCTCGTAAAAGGTTAATTCCAACTAGCACATCATAAGTTCCAATACGTAAATCGCGAATAATTTCAATACGTTCAAGTGTTTTTATTTCTGAATGTAAATAAGCCACTTTAATTCCTAATTCTTTTAAATAATTTGTTAACTCTTCAGACATCTTAATCGTTAACGTCGTCACAAGAACGCGTTCGTTTTTCTCTATACGCTTATAAATTTCACTGACTAAATGATCGATTTGCCCTCGACTTGGATGCAATTCAATAACCGGATCCAATAATCCAGTTGGTCGAATAATTTGCTCAATAACCTTATCCGTGCGGGCCAGTTCATAGTCACCCGGCGTCGCCGATACGTAAATGGCCTGATGAATTTTATCCTCAAACTCATTAAATTGTAATGGGCGGTTATCTAACGCTGATGGCAATCGGAATCCGTGATTAACTAACGTCTCTTTACGAGCGCGATCCCCATTGTACATTCCCCTTACCTGTGGCAACGTCACGTGCGACTCATCGGCCACTAACAACCAATCCTCAGGGAAAAAGTCAAGTAGACAATAAGGTGTTGCTCCACGTTCACGTAACGACAATGGACCCGAGTAGTTTTCCACACCTGAACAGAATCCCATTTCAGCCATCATTTCTAAATCATATCTTGTTCGTTGCTCAATCCGTTGAGCCTCGAGTAACTTACCCTCTGATTCAAAATACTTCACTTGTTGCTCAAGTTCTTCTTCAATATTTTTTAACGCAATCTTCATTCGCTCTTCTCCGGTTACGAAGTGTGACGCTGGGAAGATGACAACATGTTTACGTTCACTTAAGACTTCCCCTGTTATCGTATCAATTTCGCGAATACGGTCAACTTCTTCCCCAAAAAACTCTATTCGGATTGCATTCTTTTCAGTTGCAATCGGTAAAATTTCTACAATATCGCCACGAACCCTAAATGTTCCCCGGTGAAAATCAATGTCATTTCGTTGATATTGGATTCGAACTAATTCATTCAACAAATCATTTCGTTCCATCTCCATTCCTACACGAATAGATACCATCATCTTTTTATACTCTTCAGGGTCCCCAATCCCGTAAATACATGAAACTGAAGCAACGACAATAACATCATTACGTTCTAAAAGCGCTGCTGTTGCAGAGTGACGTAGCTTATCAATTTCATCATTGGTCTTGGCATCCTTTTCGATAAACGTATCCGATGAAGGAACATAGGCCTCCGGTTGATAATAATCATAGTAACTCACAAAGTATTCGACTGCATTATTCGGAAAAAACTCTTTTAACTCACTATAAAGTTGTCCGGCTAACGTCTTATTATGAGCCAAAACAAGGGTTGGTTTATTTACCTGTTGTACGACATTCGCAATTGTAAATGTTTTCCCTGTCCCAGTTGCACCTAATAAAACCTGTTCCTTAACACCGGACTCTATATTTTCTACTAATGATTTAATTGCCTGTGGTTGATCGCCGGATGGCGAATACTTTGAGACAATTTCAAACTTACCCTTTTTCATAAAAAGTCACCTCGCATGAACTCATTATACCACCTTTTTCAACTAAGAACTAAAGTAATTCTATGGACCTTACATTTAAATACAATCAATTTCTCCTCTTTCCAAATAAAAAAGAGGGGTCTCCCCCTCTCTATTAAGTATTCTGTAAAACTTCTAATGCCTTTTTAAATTGTGTATCAAATGCCTTATCTCTAATTTTATCTCTTAAGGCTAATGTTAATTGACTCGCCGTCTTATTATCAATGATACCTGTTTCTGCTATATTATTATCCTTTTGAAACTGTTTCACTGCTGATATTGTCGAATCATCAAAATATCCATCCGTTCGGTCAACTGAATAACCGAGCGTATTTAAAATATTTTGTGCATTTGCGATGGCCGGGTTTACTTGATCAAACTCCAACTCTTTTCCATTCTCGAGATACACTTGATAATAATTATAAAATTCAGGTGCTTCAACTTCAACGGTTGGGGTTACCCCTTTTTCATTAATCCAATTATTATCTGGTGTTTTCCATACTTGGGTCGTAATCTTAAGTGATGAATGATCATCAAGTGGCATCGATACCTGCACAGTTCCCTTTCCATATGATGTTGTTCCGACTACCTCATATCCACCCGCTTCTTTCATCGCGGCAGAAAAGATTTCAGAGGCTGATGCGCTTCCCTCATTAATTAAGGTAACAACCGGATAGTTCTTACCTTCACTTTCCGTTTCATAACTCACTGAACTTCCATCTCGCGATTCAATCGTTGTAATCACTTTACCCGGCGGTAAAATATAATCGACCATCTCGACCACGCTCGTTAAATATCCTCCGGAATTATTTCTTAAATCAACAATGAGGCCTGTCATCCCTTGCCCCTCTAATTCCTCAATTGCGGTTTTAAATTCCTGTGCTGTATTTTCACCGAATGTTGTAATTTGAAGATATCCAATTGCCTGACCCTCTTCTGTGATTAACTCAGATTTAACTGTCTCTTGATCAATGGCCTTACGTGTTACCTCAATATAAATTAAATCAGGATTATCATTGCGAGATATTCCCAAAGTTACTGTTGAGTTCACAGGGCCTTTAATCTTATTCGTGACTTCCTGCAACGTTTGACCCACTACATTTTCGCCATCCACTTCAACAACTAAGTCATTCGCTAATATTCCAGCCTCATCCGCCGGCGAATCAGGGAATGGTGAAACAATCATTGTATACCCATTGACAGTGGTCACCTCACACCCAATTCCTGAATAAGTATCCTCTAAATGCTCCACAAAATTTTCGTAATCCGTCATCGTAAAATAAGTTGAATGTGGGTCGTCTAAGGCATTAATCATTCCTGAGATGGCTCCGTCAATTAACGCCTGACTATCGCCCTCATAAAAATAATGATAGGATTTGAGTGCCTCATATACCTGATTAATTGAAGCAATCTCCCCATAATTAGACGGTGAGATAATAGAATCTGATTTCTTCTCTGGAAAAATCAATGACAATAACAAAGTCACCACTGCACCTAAACAAAAGCTTCCAATCAGTAGAAACCCGTTTTTATGCTTCATATCATCACTCCTTTTTTTATTTCATAATCTCTATCCTGTAATCATCTTTCATATGTGAAATTCGTCGGATGTTTTAGTATAACTCCTATTTTACCAATTTTTATATTCTTTGTCATTCCAAGAAAATAGGATAAATTCACAAATCCTGCAATTCAAACCATTTACCCATTTTTTCTAACCCTTGTAATCACTTCAAGTTTATGGATGCATTCTAACTGTTCAGTCAATCATTTAATGAAGATTAAGCATCCTTATCTAATCAAAACTGGATGTTCCTATGAAAAGTCGCTTTTTACTTATATAGTATGGAACAATTTATAAATTTATTTCATTTTAAAGATGATTTATTACAAATGACTACGTTCGATCCCTCATCGATTAAATAAAAAAAGTACCTCATTGAGAAATAGGCGTCGTCTTTTTGAACGCTCTATATTCTCAATTCAAAGGTACCTTTTTATCTCACAACTTTGGCGAAAATAATCGTCATAATCTTATACTAACATCTGGCACGCCATTAAAGCCCCTACCATGATGATGGGAAATTAATATATTTTCTTGGGTTAACGGCATGTGGATAATTATAATATCCTTCATACATTTCAAAATGTAAATGCGCTCCAAAGGAATTTCCTGTATTCCCCATCGTTCCTAATTGGGTTCCTCGTGCAACTTGTTGCCCAACTGAAACATACGGTGCTGAGTGCATGTGAGCATATACAGTTGTCATTGTTTTCCCATTGATATTGTGAGTAATCATTACGTGATTTCCATATGCACTATGCCAACCTGCACGAATAACAGTTCCCGCTTGTGCAGCATACACCGGCGTTGATGTATCCCCATAGTTGGCTAAGTCAATTCCCGTATGGTTACTATAACACATAAATTCGCAACTTACATATCCACGGGCCAATGGAATCATAAACCCTGATCCCGTAACAACCCCACCACTTGAAGAACTGCCATTACTTGAAGAGTTTCCTGATGATACAGGAGGCGGTGGTGTCTGCTCTAAAATTTTCTTCTGCTCTTCAGCAATTTCAATAATTTCTGAAGCTGATAAACGTTCACTTTCTAATTCTTGCATTTGTTTAGCCAAGTCACGTTTTTGTTGCTCTAACTTTTGTTGATAAGCGTCTAACGTTTCACGTTCCTTCTCTAGCGAATCCTTGCTTTCAGCTAACTCCTGTTGTTGAACCTTCAAAGTCGCAAGTAACGCTTGCTGCTGACTGACTAAAAGACTTAGTTCATCCATCGATTGAGCATCGCTTTGTGCAAAGTGATTAATGACACGTAATTGGCGAATAAAATCAACTAAACTGTTAGATTCAGATAACATCTGTAACACTAAATTTCCACGTGAAAATCTCTGTGACATATGCATTCTTTGCGCCACAACTTTTTTTAAGGCTTCCACCTCTTCATCTAATCTTTTAGCTTCCTCTTCACCTGACTTAATTTCAGTTTCTTTTTGGGAGATTTTCTTCTCAAATTCAGAAATCGCACTTTCTGTTTGTGAGATTTTCTGAACAGTTGTCCCCATATCCCCCTCAACAATCTCTATTTCATCTTGAAGTTTGGATTCTCTGCCCTTAATTTCAGAAATTTGGTCTTGCGCCTCACTAATAATAGCATTACATTCTTCCTTCGTTTTACACGATTTCGATGCCTCTACTATTGTGGGCATCGTAGGAATCAATCCCAACGCTAAAGACAGGCACAATCCCATTTTTATAAATGGCTTCTTCATCTCCTATATCCCTCCTTTTTCAATAACTCTATCTATTAAATTTTTAAAGAATACTTGATGACTGCGAAGAAACTACCAAGTAGACTGATGACGATTGACATTAATCCGACAATTGTTCCTAATTCATAAACAGTTGGGAACGGTGTAGCCATTTGAAGCATTGGAATAACTAGTACTCCTCCAAAAATATGATATAAAAATTGGTAACCATACATCGTTAGCAAAATAGGAACGACAGCCCCTAAAACACCGATAATAACACCTTCAATTAAAAACGGAACCGTCACATGAGCAACTGATGCACCTACTAGCTTCATAATTTTCAATTCATTTTGACGTGCATAAATCGTTAATTTAATTGTATTTTGAATTAAAAATACTGCTAATACGAGTAAAATCAAAACAATAACTGATAACGTTTGACGGATGATTGTTGTAATATTGGTAAAAGCAGATAACTCTGATTCTTCACCGTAATTCACGTATCCAACACCATCAATTTCCTTAATTGCCTTCGCTACCTCGTCAACATTTTTCACATCGTCAACCGAAACAATGCCTGTATCGGGTAATGGATTTCCATCACTTGTATTTTCAAAAAAGTCTGCTAACTCAGGATCATTCTCACCGATTCGCTCAATAAACTCCGTGTATTCTTCCTCTTTGGTTATATGATTAACTTCCGAAACGTGCGCTTGAGACTGTATTGCTTGAATCGAGGAAGCAATTTGCTCATCCGTCGCATCTTGAGAAAATTCAATAAAGATCTTAATTTCGTTTTCAACCTGTTCTGTAAAATTTTTAGTATTGTAAGCGAACAGAACGAAAAAAGAACATAAGCTAAGAGTAATAGTTAACGTTACAATTGATGAAATGGACATAAATAAGTTATTCCAAATATTTTTAAATCCATCGCGAATGTAGCGAAAAATTTGTCTAATTATTTTCATAATATCCCCTCACTTCATCGCTAAATATAGTCCCATGATCGATCGTCACTACACGACAATCTTGGCCAAATATTAATTCATGGTCATGAGTTGCCATGATGACCGTCTTTCCTTGCTTGTTTAACTCTTTCAGAATATTAACAATTTGTATTGAATTGTCTGGATCTAAATTTCCCGTTGGTTCATCAGCAATAATAATATCTGGATTATTCGCAATAGCGCGTGCAATCGCTACACGTTGTTGCTCTCCTCCTGACAATTGGTTAGGATAAAATAATAATTTTCCCTCAAGACCAACTAACGTTAATGCATCGAGTGCCTTTTGGCGAACCTCCTCCTTAGGAAGGCCAATAGCCTCTAAGGCGAACGCTACATTTTGATAAACGGTCATTTTTTTTAATAATTTAAAGTCTTGAAAGACGACACCTATTTGCCGACGCAATTTAGGAATTTTAAAGCGACTTAGACGAGTAATTTCAATTCCATTAACCTTAATTTCTCCACCTGTAGCTTTTTCCTGACAATTAATCATTTTTAAAAAAGAAGATTTCCCGGCACCACTCGGTCCAATGACGAATAAAAACTCGCCTGATTCGATTTGAATATTTATATTATGAAGTCCGATAACTCCATTTGCATACTTTTTACTAACGTTTGTAAATTCGATCATTATCTTCCCACCTATCTCTAAACGTCTTTTTTCATTATAGCACAACTATCTGACAGTTTCATTTTCAATACGCCAATTCCCAACAAATACTATCCTAACCATTGCCCCATATTTCATCCCTAATCGATTTCCATTTTAACATAATCGCATTTATCTTAATATAAAATGTCGAATAATTGATTTATATTTCATCCTTTTTTACACCCTTTATACATAATACTTAATTATTTACATAAAAAAAGTGGAGGGTCACCTGATAGGTGGCCTTCCACTTTTTAATTAGGATAAACTAAATGTTTATCTTCAATTTGGTTTAATGTATTTTCTAAAAATGCGTTTGCTTCATATTTAGCGGCCGGTAAATTCATATCTAAATAATTACCACAATCTCTAGCACTTGCTCCCGGAACTTCCCCTTCATAATTCGCAATAAAATTAAAAGTTTCTGTAATAAGGTTAACCACGTCACGTGAATCTAAATCACCTTTTAAAATTAAATAAAAACCTGTTCGGCACCCCATAGGCCCAAAATAAATCGTTTGATCCGCTGCTTGCGGATGATTTCTTAAGAAGGTAGCAGCTAAATGTTCAATCGTATGAATTTCAGCCGTATTCATGACAGGTTCTCGATTCGGAAGTTTAGTTCGAATATCAAATGTTGTAATAACCTCTTCTCCAACGACATCTTTTCGTGATACATAAATTCCACGTAATAAATCTTCATGATTGACTGTAAAGCTCGGAATTTTTTTCATAAACGGTTCACTCCTCTTAAAGTTAATCTAACGTGCCCTTATTATACACTCTACCGTTTTTTATAACCATCCCAAAATGCACTTATCCACAAAATACCACTGTTATAAACTTTTTCTTAAATAAGCATCAATAAATCCATCTAAATCCCCATCCATAACTGCTTGTACATTTCCAACTTCATATGAAGTACGGTGGTCTTTTACTAATGAATAAGGATGAAAAACATAGGAACGGATCTGACTTCCCCATCCAATATCTTTCACCTCACCACGAATTTTTGCTAACTCTGCTTCTTGTTCCTCTAGTTTTCGTTGATAAAGCTTAGACTTTAACATCTCCATGGCAGCTTCACGATTTTTAATCTGTGAACGTTGATTTTGACAGGTCACAATTGTATTCGTTGGTAAGTGGGTAATTCGAACAGCAGAATCTGTTGTATTAATATGTTGTCCTCCAGCCCCACTTGCACGGTAAGTATCTATTTTTAAATCCTCGCTACGAATTTCAATATCAATATCACCAGAAAACTCAGGCATTACATCACACGAACAAAAAGAGGTATGTCTACGTCCACCTGAATCAAAAGGTGAAATACGTACTAAACGATGAACCCCACGTTCCGCCTTGAAGTACCCAAATGCATTTGTTCCTTTAATTTTGATCGTCACACTTTTAATTCCCGCTTCTTCTCCTACTAAGTAATCTAAAACTTCCACTTTAAATCCTTTTCGTTCAGCATAGCGTGTATACATACGATAAAGCATCTCTGCCCAATCTTGAGATTCTGTTCCTCCAGCACCTGGATGTAACTCTAAAATAGCATTATTACCATCATATGGGCCACTCAATAAAATTTCCAATTCAAAGGCGTTCAATTTTTCACTCACCTCATGAATTTGTGCCTCAAGTTCTGACTGTAAATCCTCATCGGCCTCTTCTAAAATTAACTCAAAAGCAATTCCGAGCTCTTCTACTTCCGATTGTAAATTATAAAACGAAGAAATCTTCTCCTTCAATGCATTAGCCGCATTAATAACCTCTTGTGCCTTTCTTCGATCGTCCCAGAAACCAACCTCTTGCATTGTTTGTTCATATTCTTTTATTTGATTCTCTTTTTCGGCTACGTTTAATGACTCTTTAAACTGTAAAATGCGCTCAGACATTTTCTTTATTTCAGATCGTATTTCATGAATTTCCATTCTAATCACCTCTTTTTATTCGCTATAATCTCACTTTTACGCGCTAAGAAGCAGTGACTTTTAATATGATCAAAAATCACTGCTCCCCCGATATACGTTATATACGATACTTGTATGATCAACTACTCATTTTGACCGCAACAATGCTTATATTTTTTCCCACTTCCACACGAGCATTCTTCATTACGACCTACCTTTTTAGACACGCGTGTCAATGGACGTTTCTTCTCATCTTTTGGTGCGTTAGTCGCCGTTGGCTTAGCTACCTCTTCGCGTTGTAAATTTTGACGAATTTCAGCTCGAATAATATAGCGTGTTACGTCATCCTCAATACGTTCAATTAAACGATTGAACATTTCAAATCCTTCACTTTGATATTCATGTAATGGATTAATTTGCCCATATGAGCGTAAATGAATTCCCTGACGTAAGGCGTCCATCGCATCGATATGATTCATCCAATGAGTATCCACTACACGTAACACAATAACCTTTTGGAATTCATGGAAAACAGACGCATCAATCGATTTTTCTTTTAGGCGATAATCTTCTTTTACAAGATTAGTCACATATTCAATTAATTGCTCCTCTGTTTTCCCTTCAATAGCTGCACGTGTTACTTTATTAACAGGGAAGAAGTTAGTATTTAGATAAACAAGTAATCCTTCGTAATTATACTCTTGTTCTCCCTTTGACTTCTCGTGCTCAGAGTGTGAGAAGTTATGAACTAATCGTGTAACCGATGAGTTTACCATTCCAAAAATAATATCGGTTAAATCTTCTGTTTCTAGAATATCTTGACGTTGTCCATAGATAACCTCACGTTGACGGCGAATGACATCATCATATTCTAGTAAGTTTTTACGCATATCATAGTTATTACCTTCTACGCGTTTTTGTGCCGATTCTACTGCCTTTGTAACCATTTTGCTCTCAATTGGCTCATTTTCATCCATACCCAATTTATCCACCATTGCATGCATACGATCTGATCCAAATCGGCGCATTAATTCATCTTGGAATGACAGATAAAAGCGAGTATATCCAGGATCTCCTTGACGCCCCGAGCGTCCACGCAATTGGTTATCAATACGACGAGATTCATGGCGCTCCGTCCCAATAACGGCCAATCCACCTAATTCCTTAACTTCATCTGTTAATTTAATATCCGTTCCTCGACCCGCCATATTGGTTGCAATCGTGACAGACCCTTTCTTCCCTGCATCCATAATAATTTCTGCTTCGCGTTCATGATTCTTCGCATTTAAAACGTTGTGCGGAATTCCCTTACGCTTTAATAACTGTGAAATATACTCCGATGTCTCGACCGCTACAGTTCCAAGTAAAACTGGCTGTCCCTTTTTATGGCGTTCGATTACATCTGCAACAACGGCATTAAACTTAGCATTCATATCCTTATAAACTAAATCTGGTGCATCTAAACGGGCAATCGGACGATTAGTCGGAATTTCCACGACCATCATATTATAAATATTTCGGAACTCTTCCTCTTCTGTCTTCGCTGTCCCTGTCATTCCTGATAACTTACTATATAATCTGAAAAGATTTTGGAACGTAATTGTTGCTAACGTCGATGTTTCTTGCTTAATTGAAACTCCCTCTTTTGCTTGAATGGCCTGATGTAAACCTTCAGAGTAGGCACGTCCCTTCATTAAACGACCTGTAAACTGGTCAACAATCACAATTTCGTCCTCTTGGATAACATAATCCACATCGCGCGCCATAATGTAATTTGCCTTTAATGCATTATTGATATGATGTAACAACACTGCATGTTTAATATCGTATAAATTATCAATTCGGAAAGCTTTTTCCGCCTTCTCAATTCCTCCCTCATTTAATTGGATATTTTTCGTTTTAATATCAATTGTATAGTCTTCTTCGTCCTTTAAACCTTTAACAAAATGGTCAGCGTGTACGTATAAATTAGCCGTACGTTTCTGCCCACCTGAAATAATTAATGGTGTACGTGCCTCATCAATTAAGATTGAGTCTACCTCATCCACAATGGCATAATTTAATTTACGTTGTACCATTTGCTTTGCATACAACACCATGTGATCACGTAAATAGTCAAAACCTAGTTCATTGTTTGTTGAGTAAGTAATATCACATGCATATTGCGCCTTTTTCTCTTCTGAAGTCATCCCCGTTAAATTTAAACCAACCGTTAAGCCCAGCCATCGATAAAGCTCTCCCATCTCGCGCGCATCACGGCTTGCTAAATATTCATTTACCGTAATAATATGAACACCTTTTCCATCTAATGCATTTAAGTACGCAGGCATAGTTGAGGTTAATGTTTTTCCTTCCCCCGTTTTCATCTCGGCGATATTTCCACCATGTAAGGCAATCCCACCAATAATCTGAACCTTATAAGGAGTCATTCCTAAAACGCGTGTTGACGCCTCACGAACAACCGCAAATGCCTCAACTAATAAATCATCTAACGTTTCTCCCTTTTCAATTCGTTCTTTAAACTCTAAAGTTTTATGTTTTAATTGCTCGTCTGTTAGACCTTGCATATGAGGTTCTAACGCAATGACCGCATCCGCTATTTTATCCGCACGCTTTAATACTTTTACACTTGGATCTAACATTTTCTTGATTGCCGAAATCATCATCATCGCTCCTTGTCTATGTCTTACTAGGCTTATACTAGCTAATACTCTGTTATTAACATAATGTTACCACTTTTGACTAAACATGTACACAAAAAAACCTGTTCGGAACATAACTTTACCTAATTTTTGTCATTTCATTCGGGAGATTTTCTCTAAAACCCTACATCCCCACAGAATCTATCATTTTTCACAAGCATAAAAAAAGACTACCGCGTAAGATAGTCTTTTTTGTTAATTCACTATTATTAATTATTCGTCTCAATCACAGCGTATTTTCCATCATTACGACGATAAACGACACAAACAGCATCAACAGCCATATCACGATAGACATAGAAGTCATGTCCTAATAATTCTAATTGCATAATTGCTTCTTCAACGTCCATTGGTTTTAAATGAACATTTTTAACTTTGTACGGTACTTCATCTTCTTCGTTATAAACCGTATCCGGATCATCAATAGTAATGAAGTAATCGCTAATACCCTCACGTTCACGAATTTTTTTGTTTGCTTTTGTTTTGTGACGACGAATTTGACGTTCTAATTTATCCACAACAAGATCAATCGCTGCATATAAATCATCACTTTCTTCCTCTGCTCGTAGGATGAACTGATTCCCTGGAATAGTCACTTCTACTTTCTGAATCACATCATAGATTTTAATATACACGCGAGCCTCTAAATCCGGATTTGTAGGTAAGAATCGTTGTAAGCTTCCCACTTTTTCCTCGATATAATTTTTAATAGCATCTGTTGCGTTGAAACGATTAGCTCCCCTAATTTGAATTCTCATTAGAATCACTCCTATCTATCTGATGTACCTCTATTATAATATAAATCCTTCATTTAAGAAAGCGTTTTCCGTATTTTGTCGAACACTTAAGTGCTTCCTCAAACGTGGAAAATAACAGTGTGAGATATGACTCAACTATTAAAAAGAGATTCATTTCATTTTAAGCAAAACAAAACAATTATATACCAGTAAAGCGCTTATAAAAATCTATAATCGGTTACTTTTTAATAAACTTTAATCGTCCGTTCATCCTGTTCGGTTGATAACACTAATCTAATTTGTCCAATTTGAATTTTAGAAAAAAATTTTTCTAGCTGTTCTAATAATACATCGCTCCACGGATAGGGACCCTCCCCTGACATGTCTAAAATCGTAACCGATTTATAACTTCTAAACTGCTTTCTAATCTCCTTGACATATTGGGGAATAAAAAGTTGTAGTAACACTAAATCTCCCTGATCCAGTCGTTCAAGAACAGATAGGAGCCATTCATTTTGTTCAAAAAGACAATGATTTTCCCCAATTTTTAGATTCCGTTTACACTTAGAGCATAGACACGGATCGTTAAGCGCAAAAATATCTTGAAGATTATGAATCGTTATTAATTGAAAACAGACGAGACACCTCATTTATAATCCTCCTTTAATAACTTCTGCCTTCTCGCATGGTTATTCATCTCACGAATCTGGCGTCGTGCAGACTCCATTGCCAAAGTAATTCCATAATGAAAAAATACGATTTCACCGTGTGGGTACATAGGATTTCTGCCAACACGCCCACTAATCTGAACAAGTGCACTCTCTTCGAACACCTCATGTTCTGTCGAAAAAATGGCCACATCAATATTTGCAATTGTTACCCCTCTTTCTAAAATCATCGTCGTAATCAAAAATTGACCCTTTCCCTCTTTAAAGTTTTTAACTTTTGCTAATCTATTTTCATCGCTTGAAAAAACAAACTCTACTTCTAATGCAAAACACTTCCTTATAGCCTCCTGTAAAAGGTACCCCATTTCAATTGTTGGAACAAATAACAATGCGCGTCTATTTAACATTAACTGTTTATTAAACCACTTTTTAATCACGCGTGGTAATCTCCTTTTCTTTAAAAAACGTGAAAGGTTTCCTGAGAAGCAGTATTTAGGAATATCTAATGCATGTAAATGATATCGAGCTGGAATTAAACAACATTTTAATCGTCCTCTTTTAATTAGCCTCTGATCCGTCTTAGAGGGGGTCGCCGACAAATAAATCGTTGCACACCCCGTTTTACATGCCTTTTGGGCTAATCTTGGTAACATCTCATCAAATGTATAAGGAAAGGCATCCACCTCATCGATAATTAGTAAATCAAATGCCTGATAAAATCGAATTAACTGATGCGTCGTCGTTACAACAATATCCCCATAGATATTTTTCTCCTCAGAATTTCCATGAAGCCCTACTACACGTGCATATGGAAAAGCTCGTTTAATTCGAGGAATCAAATCAACAACAACATCGGCACGTGGAATAGCCCAACATACACGCTTTTTTTGCAACAACGCCAATGAAATTGTCTCGAACATCATTTCAGTTTTTCCAGCACCACAAACCGCCCAAATCATTCCAATTCCTGAAGAGTTCAATATTCCTTTTGCAAAATCAGATGCTCGTTGTTGTAAAAAGGATAACTGGAAATCTTGATTTAATATCTCCGATTTTTCTGTAATTGGAGCAGGTACGATTGAACGATATAGATATTGTGCATCATCGATCATTTTAAAATCCAAACACTGTCTACAGTATTTAACCGGCTTCTCTTTATAGATAAAGGTCGCAAACCAATCCTCTGATTGATTTAAACAACGTTCACAACGTTTTCCCTGAATCCCTTTGACTCTGACAACTTCACTTTCTTTAATAATCCCCTGTTTAAATAATTCTAAATATTCATCCTCTAACCATTCCCGACCACTGACATCTATCATGAAAACACCTCCATCATACAATACGATGAGTAGAGACAAAATCCTTTTTTAAAATTTATAATTATAAAAAAAACTCCCATTCACTTATGAATTAGGAGTTCGTATCCATTTTCTTGTCTGGCAACTCTCGCATCACAGTGGTAAAGTTCAATAACCGTTCATTACCCTTGTGATTCCTCAGTTCTTTTCATTTTCCGCCTATGATAACCGCTCGTTGTTGCCTTTCCTTTAATTCTCGATAAATAAAAAAAAAACACCCCGAAGGATGTTAATTGGCTATTTGGAGCGGGTGAAGAGAATCGAACTCTCACAGTCAGCTTGGAAGGCTGAAGTTCTACCATTAAACTACACCCGCATTTTTTTATGGCCTAGCGACGTCCTACTCTCGCACTTGCGTACTACCCTCGGCGCTAAGGAGCTTAACTTCTGTGTTCGGTATGGGAACAGGTGTGCCCTCCTTGCCCTTATCACTAGACCTTCTGTCAGATCTTATCAATCTCACAAAACTAGATATCTTCTGCTTACTTCTTCTTGTCCGGCAACTCTCGCATCACAGTGGTAAAGTTCAATAACTGTTCATCACCTTCGTGATTCCTCAGTTCTTTTCACTTTCTGCCTGTGATAATCGCTCGTTTTTGCCTTTCCTATTTAGTTAAGTCCTCGATCGATTAGTATCAGTCCGCTTCATCTGTCACCAAACTTCCACTCCTGACCTATCTACCTCGTCGTCTTCAAGGGATCTTACTTCTTTCGAATGGGAAATCTCATCTTGAGGGGGGCTTCACGCTTAGATGCTTTCAGCGTTTATCCCTTCCACACGTAGCTACCCAGCTATGCTCCTGGCAGAACAACTGGTACACCAGCGGTGTGTCCATCCCGGTCCTCTCGTACTAAGGACAGCTCCTCTCAAATTTCCTACGCCCACGACGGATAGGGACCGAACTGTCTCACGACGTTCTGAACCCAGCTCGCGTACCGCTTTAATGGGCGAACAGCCCAACCCTTGGGACCGACTACAGCCCCAGGATGCGATGAGCCGACATCGAGGTGCCAAACCTCCCCGTCGATGTGAACTCTTGGGGGAGATCAGCCTGTTATCCCCGGGGTAGCTTTTATCCGTTGAGCGACGGCCCTTCCATTCGGTACCGCCGGATCACTAAGCCCGACTTTCGTCCCTGCTCGACTTGTTGGTCTCGCAGTCAAGCTCCCTTCTGCCTTTACACTCTTCGAATGATTTCCAACCATTCTGAGGGAACCTTTGGGCGCCTCCGTTACTCTTTGGGAGGCGACCGCCCCAGTCAAACTGCCCACCTGACACTGTCCCCTGACCAGCTCATGGCCACGGGTTAGAACCCCAGTAACACAAGGGTAGTATCCCAACAGCGACTCCTCCAAGACTGGCGTCCTGGTCTCTTCGTCTCCTACCTATCCTGTACATGTGTCACCAGTGCTCAATATCAAGCTACAGTAAAGCTCCACGGGGTCTTTCCGTCCTGTCGCGGGTAACCTGCATCTTCACAGGTACTATGATTTCACCGAGTCTCTTGTTGAGACAGCGCCCAGATCGTTACGCCTTTCGTGCGGGTCGGAACTTACCCGACAAGGAATTTCGCTACCTTAGGACCGTTATAGTTACGGCCGCCGTTTACTGGGGCTTCAATTCAAAGCTTCGCTTGCGCTAACCTCTCCTCTTAACCTTCCAGCACCGGGCAGGCGTCAGCCCCTATACATCACCTTGCGGTTTAGCAGAGACCTGTGTTTTTGATAAACAGTCGCCTGGGCCTTTTCACTGCGGCTTGCTTTCACAAGCACCCCTTCTCCCGAAGTTACGGGGTCATTTTGCCGAGTTCCTTAACAAGAGTTCTCTCGCTCATCTTAGGATTCTCTCCTCGCCTACCTGTGTCGGTTATCGGTACGGGCACCTAATAAATTATCCCTAGAAGCTTTTCTTGGAAGCGTGACATCAGCTGACTTCACCCTTTCGGGCTTTCGGCATCACAGCTCAATGTTTCGCCATGCGGATTTGCCTACATGACCACCTCACTGCTTACACGTGAATCCATTCACACGCTCAACTTAGCCTTCTCCGTCACTCCTTCAGTTTATTAAGTGGTACAGGAATCTCTACCTGTTGTCCATCGGCTACGCCTTTCGGCCTCACCTTAGGTCCCGACTTACCCAGGGCGGACGAGCCTTCCCCTGGAAACCTTAGGCTTTCGATGGATAGGATTCTCACCTATCTTTCGCTACTCACACCGGCATTCTCACTTCTAACCGCTCCACAGCTCCTTCCGGTACTGCTTCTCCGCTGTTAGAACGCTCTCCTACCACTGACACTTCGTGTCAATCCGCAGCTTCGGCGGTCCGTTTAGCCCCGGTACATTTTCGGCGCAGAGTCACTCGACTAGTGAGCTATTACGCACTCTTTAAAGGATGGCTGCTTCTAAGCCAACCTCCTAGTTGTCTGTGCATCTCCACATCCTTTTCCACTTAACGGACACTTGGGGGCCTTAGCTGGCGGTCTGGGCTCTTTCCCTTTTGACCATGGACCTTATCACCCACAGTCTGACTCCCGATCATATCTATCTGGCATTCGGAGTTTGATTGAGATCAGTACCCCGAGGTGGGGCCATCACCCATTCAGTGCTCTACCTCCAGTAGACTCTTATCGAGGCTAGCCCTAAAGCTATTTCGGAGAGAACCAGCTATATCCGTGTTCGATTGGAATTTCACCCCTAGCCACAAGTCATCCAAGCACTTTTCAACGTGCCCTGGTTCGGCCCTCCAGTCAGTGTTACCTGACCTTCAGCCTGCTCATGGCTAGCTCACACGGTTTCGGGTCTACAACATCGTACTCCTCGCCCTATTCAGACTCGCTTTCGCTTCGGCTCCGTCTCTTCAACTTAACCTTGCACGATATCGTAACTCGCCGGTTCATTCTACAAAAGGCACGCCATCACCCTTTAACGGGCTCTGACTAGTTGTAGGCACACGGTTTCAGGTTCTCTTTCACTCCCCTTCCGGGGTTCTTTTCACCTTTCCCTCACGGTACTGGTTCACTATCGGTCACTAGGTAGTATTTAGCCTTACGAGATGGTCCTCGTTGCTTCCGACGGGATTTCTCGTGTCCCGCCGTACTCAGGATCCCTTCCCTGCTTCACACAATTTCACCTACGGGACTCTCACCCCCTCCGGTTGGCCTTCCCAGACCATTCGGCTATCATGTTCAGTCATTTCTGAAGGTCCTTCTACCCCGGATTACTCCGGTTTGGGCTCCTCCCTGTTCGCTCGCCGCTACTTGGGGAATCGATGTTTCTTTCTTTTCCTCCAGGTACTTAGATGTTTCAGTTCCCTGGGTCTGTCTCCTCTATGGCTATTGATTCACCATACGGTGCTAGCGTATGACCACTAGCGGGTTTCCCCATTCGGATATCCCCGGCTCTTTGCTTACTTACAGCTCCCCGAGGCGTTTCGCCGTTTGTCGCGTCCTTCTTCGACTCCTAGTGCCTAGGCATCCTCCGTGCGCCCTTTATTACTTAACTTTTCTTCTTCAGAAGATATCTAGTTTTCAAAGATCAATTCTAGGAAAATCGAAATTCTCCCAAAACTAAACAGAACGTCTCTTTCTCCATAGAAAGGAGGTGATCCATCCCCACCTTCCGGTAGGGATACCTTGTTACGACTTCACCCCAATCATCTACCCCACCTTAGGCAGCTCCCTCCTTGCGGTTAGGCCACTGACTTCGGGTGTTGTAAACTCTCGTGGTGTGACGGGCGGTGTGTACAAGACCCGGGAACGTATTCACCGCGACATTCTGATTCGCGATTACTAGCGATTCCAACTTCATGTAGGCGAGTTGCAGCCTACAATCCGAACTGAGATTGGCTTTATGAGGTTTGCTCCACGTCACCGCTTCGCTTCTCTTTGTACCAACCATTGTAGCACGTGTGTAGCCCAGGTCATAAGGGGCATGATGATTTGACGTCATCCCCACCTTCCTCCAGTTTGTCACTGGCAGTCTCGTTAGAGTCCCCATCTTACTGCTGGCAACTAACGACAGGGGTTGCGCTCGTTGCGGGACTTAACCCAACATCTCACGACACGAGCTGACGACAACCATGCACCACCTGTATCCATTGTCCCCGAAGGAAACCCTCTATCTCTAGAGGCGTCAATGGTATGTCAAGACCTGGTAAGGTTCTTCGCGTTGCTTCGAATTAAACCACATGCTCCACCGCTTGTGCGGGTCCCCGTCAATTCCTTTGAGTTTCAGTCTTGCGACCGTACTCCCCAGGCGGAGTGCTTAATGCGTTAACTTCAGCACTGAGGTTCGACCCCCAACACTTAGCACTCATCGTTTACGGCGTGGACTACCAGGGTATCTAATCCTGTTTGCTCCCCACGCTTTCGCGCCTCAGTGTCAGTTGCAGACCAGGAAGCCGCCTTCGCCACTGGTGTTCCTCCATATCTCTACGCATTTCACCGCTACACATGGAATTCCACTTCCCTCTTCTGCACTCAAGTCAACCAGTTTCCAATGACCCTCCACGGTTAAGCCGTGGGCTTTCACATCAGACTTAATTAACCACCTGCGCGCTCTTTACGCCCAATAATTCCGGATAACGCTTGCCACCTACGTATTACCGCGGCTGCTGGCACGTAGTTAGCCGTGGCTTTCTCATAAGGTACCGTCAATTGATAGTCATTTCCTCCTATCACCTTTCTTCCCTTATAACAGAATTTTACAACCCGAAGGCCTTCTTCATTCACGCGGCGTTGCTCGGTCAGGCTTTCGCCCATTGCCGAAGATTCCCTACTGCTGCCTCCCGTAGGAGTCTGGGCCGTGTCTCAGTCCCAGTGTGGCCGTTCACCCTCTCAGGTCGGCTACGCATCGTCGCCTTGGTAGGCCTTTACCCCACCAACTAGCTAATGCGCCGCAGGCTCATCCATCAGTGATGCCAGGAGCATCTTTAAACTTTCGTCCTATCCGGTATTAGCGATCGTTTCCAATCGTTGTCCCCGTCTGATGGGCAGATCACCTACGTGTTACTCACCCGTTCGCCGCTTCCCACCGAAGTGGTTCGCTCGACTTGCATGTATTAGGCACGCCGCCAGCGTTCATCCTGAGCCAGGATCAAACTCTCCATAATTGTTTGTTTCCTTAGCTTGCGAAATTTCTTTCGCTCATGATTCTTGACGTTCTGTTTAGTTTTCAAAGAACTTCTCTCGCCTTTTGACGACTTCTTTATCTTACCGCATTCGACTTTTTCTGTCAAATGTTTTTTTATCTTTTTTTGTAAGATTTCTTGTCTACCTCTCTTGGCGACTCGTCTATAATAGCATTCTAGAACTTTATTGTCAATCAGTTTTTATAAAAAACATAAATATTATACTAGTATTTTTTCTAAAGACCTTTCTTTTGTTAAATGGATTCTTCATCTTATGATTAATATAAAAACTACCCGTCAAACGGGTAGTTTTCTCCAGGGCTATAAGCCCTGATTACCGGCTAGCGTCTCAAGGCGCTAGCTTTCACTTTGTTCAAGCTACTTGCCATTGCCACCTTTGCTCACCCCTAAAGGAGTGCTCGTTCTACTGGCTACCCCTTAAAGGGGTCTTCATATTCTTTTACACTTAATTTATCCATCGCAATATCATGCTTTTCCTGATCCTGAATATATTTCCTTATCGTTGCCTCATTTAGGCCAACCGTACTGACATAATATCCTTCTGCCCAAAAATGCCGATTTCCAAATTTGTATTTCAAATTTGCATGTTTATCAAACATCATCAATGCACTCTTTCCTTTCAAATATCCCATAAAACTAGATACACTCATTTTAGGTGGAATACTTACTAACATATGGACATGATCTGGCATTAAATGCCCTTCAATAATTTCAACTCCTTTATAGGCACAAAGTTGTTTTAAAATATCTCTTATACTTGTTTTATATTGATTATATATTATTTTTCGTCTATACTTAGGAGTAAACACAATATGGTATTTGCACATCCATTTTGTGTGCGATAAACTATTTGTTTGATTCGCCATAAAAATCACCTTCTCTTCTAAAATAGTAGCTTAAACAACTCTATTATAGGAAAAAAGGTGATTTTTTAATGGGGTTATAAACTTTTATTCGCCACCCGCATAGCGGGTGGTTTTATGCTTCACACGCTTTGCGTGTTCAACAGACTAAAGTCTCTAACAAAATGCCCTACGGACTAGACAAGAAACCTAACCGTAGGGCACCTCTTATTCGTTATGATTAATCATGTTTTACCCAACCGATTGCCACTGCACCTGGTCCTCCATGGACAGCTACAACTAAAGAAATTGGGTAAATTTTAATTGTATGATTTGGATAGACTGCTTGTAACTCTGTTTGAACAAGTTTAGCCCCTTCCTCATTACCGATATGCATGACAACTAGTTGATAATCTTCGGTTAATTGTGCTTCCTTTCCAATTTCAACTAATCGTTTAAGCGACTTTTTAAAAGTACGAATCTTCTCAATCGCCTGTAACGTTCCATCCGGCTTCATTTGACAGATCGGTTTAATCTGTAAAAGACTTCCAAGAGCCGCCTCAACGTTAGACAGACGCCCTCCCTTACGTAGGTTAGTTAAATCATAAATTGATGCATAAAATTCACTATTTTCACGCATCATTTCTAGATAACTAAGAATTTCAGAGACACTTGCCCCTTCTTTTGCCTTTTTAGCGGCATTTACTGCAAGCATTCCTTGGGTATATGTCACGGTACGTGAATCAAAAACATGAATATGCTCCGGATTTACCATTTCAGCACATGTCTTAGCAGTTTGATGACTTCCGCTTAATTGACTTGAAATATTAATGTGGATGATATCCTCATAACCTTGTGCAAATAATGATTCATATAATTCTATTGTTGCTCCTGGTGATGGTTGTGAAGTCGTAGGTAAACCATCATAGTTTTCACAACGCTCCATAAACTGTTCTACCGACATATCTTTAAACTCTCGATATGATTCTGTGCCAAAAACGATTGAAATATAATTTACATGTATATCAAATTCTTTTAACTCTTCTACAGGAATACATCCCGTACTATCTGAAACGATTGCTATTTTAGTCATATCTTTTTACCTCCCAAATAATTACCATTAAATTTCGTAATGATCAGGCATCCAGCAAGCTCCTACTCCGCCTCTTCCAAAATGGATGGCCATTACAGGACCAATTTCATTTCCAACGTGAACTTCCACTTGATCTCCACATGCCTCTTGCATTAATTGCTTTAACTCATTTGCGCCTTCTAATGCATTTACATGCGTAATTCTTACAATTTGTTTACCTGAACTTTTAACATCTTCGCGTAACTTCTCCACAATCCATTTAAAAACACGCTTCTTTGTTCGTACCTTATCAAAAACATCTAATTTTCCATTCGATAGGCCAATAATCGGTTTTATATTTAATAGGTTTCCTATACTTGCGGCCGTTTTTGAGAGGCGTCCAGTACGAACCAGAGTATTTAAATCATCTACATACAAATACATTGGACCATGAGTTTTATAAAATTCAACAACATTAATAATTTCTGAAAGATTGCTCCCAGACTCTAAAAGTTGGCATACACGTAAAACGATATTTTCTACTCCAATTGATGCCGTATTTGTATCAATCACTTTAATTTTGTCTTGCGCCCCCTCGACCATTGTACTAGCAATTCTTGCAGAATTCACAGTCCCGCTGACATTATTTGTGCAGAATAACCCTAAAATATAGTCGTATTCCTTAAGTAATTTTGTATACAATTGGACAAATTCTTCAGGAGCAGGTTGAGACGTTGAATAAGTTGCCCCTTCATCAATCATTTGAAATAATTTTTTATTATTTATTTCCTTTTGTTCGGCATATGCCTTATCATTAACAATTACGTTTAAATATCCATAATAGACATTTGGGTAACGTTGCAAATCGGCCGCCGTTAAATTTGTAAGACTGTCTGTTACAATAGCTACTTTCATAATCCACCTCTTTATTATATCTTTTCATTATTATACCATAAACAATATTCCCTTAAAGAAATGACTTTCACAATGTTTAGTTTTATATTCAAATCTTTTCTTTAATTTTAATGAAAAAACAGAAAAAGTCAACTGTAGCAGTACATTCATTCTAATAAAAAGAATACGATTGTTATTAATCTATTTTAATCAAGGATTTAATGAATGGGAAATTTCTTGTCATTCTAATAAGATCACATTTTTAATAAAATATCCTTCATACTTTTCCCCCTTTCCTAGGGCTTATTCACCAATGTCTAATTTTTAACCCTTATCTTTTATTAAAGAATCTCTTTTATGTTATAATTAAAGCAAACTAATTGAGGTGATATATTGGAACATTATTTAATGATTGCACATGACGGACAACATGAAATTATTGTTGAAAAATCACGTTTTATTTGTCATGTTAAACGTGTTTATACTGATCAGGAAGCAGTAGAGTTTATTAAAAAAATTAAAAAAGATCATTGGAATGCTACTCACAATTGTTCCGCTTACCAGATTGGTGACTTTAACGAAATTCAACGTTCAAATGATGATGGTGAACCGAGCGGTACTGCAGGTATCCCGATGCTTGAGGTATTACGAAAGCAAAATCTTAAAAATTGTGCCGTTGTAGTGACTCGCTATTTTGGTGGAGTGAAACTAGGCGCCGGTGGTCTAATTAGAACTTATGGAAAATCAGTTTCTGAAACAATAAAGACACTAGGTCTTGTTGAAAGAAAAACAATGAAAACAATGTTTATTAACACTGACTATAATCTCCTTGGGACACTCCAAAACCGTTTAGAAGGGAGTAACTATCTCCTAAGCCAAGTTCACTATACCGATAAAATATCCTTAGAAGTTTTAATCGATATAGATAGTGAAGAACAATTTACGTCTTGGATAGTCGATATTACACATGGTAAAGCAACAATTGTTGCAGGCGAAGTTTCCTTCAAAGAAATCCCTTATCAACCTTAAAACAAAAACCATAAACAAGATGTACCTCTATCCTCTTTATAACCTGATGAGGAAAGTATAACTACTCGTTGTTTATGGTTTTTTTTTATTAATTTTTTTTACCTTGAACATAGTTTTGATATGCCATAAATCCTTGTTCAACTTTATTGACTGCCGGGTGATAATATTTAACATGTTTGATAGATGTAGGTAGGTACTGTTGTTTCACATAATGATTAGGATAATCGTGAGGATATTTATAGTTTATACCATATCCTAGGTCTTCCGCCCCCGCATAATGACTATCTCTTAAATGATTCGGGATACTGCCTATATTTCCCCTTTTTAAGTCCGATAGGGCCTTATCAATGGCGACAACAGCAGAATTTGATTTAGGGCTATTTGAAAGTAAAATAACTGCCTGCGCTAATGGAATACGGGCTTCGGGAAACCCCAATTGTAATGCTGCATCTGTACAACTTTTTACTATACTTATCGCCTGTGGATAAGCCAAACCAATATCCTCAGCTGCAATAACTAAAAGACGGCGACAGATAGACAGTAAATCTCCTACCTGAATAAGACGCGCTAGATAGTGGATAGCTGCATCAGCATCACTCCCACGAATTGATTTTTGAAAAGCGCTAAGTGTATCGTAATGTTGATCACCAAACCGATCATAGGAAAATCCTGCTGTAACAGTACTTTTCTTAACTAAATCTAAATTCAATATGAATCCCTCAGTTTTACAATTAGGGTACAATGCAATCTCTAATGCATTTAACCCCTTTCTGAGATCTCCATTACAGAGGTTTGCAATATATTTAATGGCCTCATCATCACACTCAAAAGGATAAATAAAAAATTCATCCTCTACTAATTGAATCGCACGTTTTAATCCCTCTTCAATTTCTTGAGGGGTTAATGGTTTAAATTCCAAAATAGTCGATCGACTTAGAATGGCGCTAAAAATAGTAAAATAAGGATTTTCGGTTGTACTAGCAATTAAAGTAATTTGCCCATTTTCAATATATTTTAATAACGTTTGCTGTTGTTTCTTATTAAAATTCTGAATTTCATCTAGATATAAAAGAATCCCATTCATTCCATCTAATGTATCTAAATCTTTAATAATATTTCTAATATCCTCTGTTTTAGCATCCGTTGCATTTAACTTATAAATCTTCTTTTTAGATATCTTCGCAATTATATTAGCAACAGTCGTTTTTCCCGTTCCACTAGGTCCATAAAATATTAGATTAGGAATATGATTAACCTCAATCAGTTTTCTTAGTATTTGATTTTCCCCAATTAAATGTTGTTGTCCTACTACCTCATCTAATGTTTGGGGTCGAATTAAATCTGCCAATGGTTTCATTACTTCACCTACCCGTATCAACTAGTATAATTAACATAGCTATTCCCCTTTGAAAAAAAGCCTCAGACAAAGGTCTGAAGCTTTTTTCATTTAACGACGACGAATTTTATCAATATGATCAAGCATAATTCCGGTTCCCACAACAACACAATGTAAAGGATTATCAGCTACAAAGACCGGTACATGTAATTCATCTGCTAATAGACGATCTAATCCATGTAACAATGCTCCACCACCGGTTAATACAATCCCTTTATTCATAATATCCGCTGATAGTTCAGGAGGTGTTTGTTCAAGTACGTTTTTAGCAGCATGTACGATAATGCGAACCGATTCACGTAATGATTCTTCAACTTCCGTTGATGAAATTGTTATTGTACGTGGTAACCCTGATACTAAATCACGTCCACGAACTTCTAACTCTTCTTCACGTCCCTCTGGATAAACTGTCGCTACACTTATCTTAATCTCTTCAGCCGTTCGATCCCCAATTAATAGCTTATAATTTGTTTTAATATAATCCACAATGTCTTGATCAAATCGGTTACCTGCAATTTTAATAGATGCAGACGTAACAATATCCCCTAATGATAATACGGCGATATCCGCTGTTCCACCACCAACGTCAATAACCATGTTTCCTGATGGTTTTGAGATATCCATTCCAGCACCTAAAGCTGCAATCTTAGGTTCTTCCTCAATGAAAACCTCACGCGCCCCACATTTTTCTGCGGCTTCTCTAATGGCGTTTTTTTCCACTAATGTAATATTAGTTGGACAACAAATCATAATTCGCGGCTGTGAAAGCACTCCTTTAATATTCAATGAATTGATAAAATGTTTTAACATCATCTCTGTTGCTGCAATGTCTGCAATAACTCCGTCTTTCATTGGTCGGACAACCTCAATTTTTCCAGGTGTACGCCCAAGCATTTGACGTGCCTCTTCACCGGCCGCAATCATACGTCCCGTTTGTGCATCCATTGAAACAACTGATGGTTCCTCTAAAACAATTCCTTTACCTTTTTCATATATTAATACGTTAGCAGTACCCAAGTCAATTCCAATATCTTTTGAAAATAGCATACTTTCCTTCCTCCAAACTAATTTTTCAGTATTAGTATGTCTAAATAATTCATCACTATTTTATATTTTATCACAATTATATAGGTACGACCATATCTTTTCCAGTTGAAAAAAATATTTTTCAACAAAAAAATACACTAAATTACATTAGTGTATTTTTTATTATGGTTAATCCATAAAAATCTATACTACTATTCTTATGAATTAAATTTTATTATTTAATAACTCCAGCTATTAAAGAGAGTTTTATAAATCACCTAATTTAGTATTAATCACATCTTCAGGATTAAGTTTATTATTATCTTTCATCACTTCAAAGTGAACAACATTTCCTGAATCTGGCTCTAATTGTGATGTACCTGTCTTACCAATTACATCACCTTGTTCAATATCATCACCAGCTTTTACAGTTACATCGTAAACGCCAGTGTAGATAGTTTTAACTCCGTTTTCATGTTCAACTGTTACTACTGTTCCTTTTAATACCTCATCTTTTACAGTTAAAACTTTCCCAGATAAAGCTGATAAAACGTCCACTTCTTTATTATTAGAATTTTTTAAACTTACACCTTTAGACTCATGAGTATATTTAGTTTCACCTACTGTATAACTAAATAAACTTTTCATTTGCTCTTTTGTATCAGCTTCCTGATCGTAATACGATTTTGCTACTTCTACATTTTTTCCCTCTAAAGGAGATTTAACTGTTTCCTGTAATAACGCAACTGTTTTAGCATCAGTTGTTTTATTTACTGCAGTTGTTTCATCACCTTTTGTACCTACTGTTTCTTGATTCCCATTAGCAGGATTAGAGACTGTTTGATCCCCATTAATTCCTGTTAACCATAATTGCACGCCTGCAAATGTAGCAGATGCTCCTAGTAATACTACAAGTGCGAAGCTAATTGGATCAATCTTCTTAAATAATTTTTTGTTTTTTAACTTTGTCATTCTTTCTTTTGTTTTCATATGATCATCACCTCACCGTTATGATGATCACTTTTGGTAAATCTTATTCAATTCTAGTTAAAATTTTCCGTTATTTTAACATTTTGGTAATAATATTTTAGGATATCATCGTACTTTTTCCCCTGCTTTGCTAATTCATTTGCGCCATATTGACTCATTCCGACACCATGTCCATACCCAAATGTCGTAATAATGACTTTATTATTACTAAATTTAATTTTAAAATCTGCAGAACGTAATCCTAGAATTTCTCGAAACTCTCGACCAGAATACACCTTATCGCCTACTAAAATCTCGTTAATATTTTGTCCGGCCGTTTTATTAAGAATAACAAAACTATCTTGCTTTAAGTTATTATTATTAAATTTATTTCTAAGTTCCTGAATTGTAAATTCGGTTTCTACCTCATAATTAGGTGCGGTCTTATCCCATTCACTGTTAACACTTTTTAAATAAGGATAGGCCGTAGACCAATAATCTTCCGCATTTTCAGTAAAACCATTACTGATAGAAAAATAAAATGGTTTGATTAACTGATCCTCATAAGTAATTACCTGTCCGGCAGTTTCTGATACGGCTTGCGATACCTTATTATAATACTCATCAAATTTATCCTGCCATTTTTCCTTAAGTTGTTCCGTATCTAAATATACTTGGTGTTTCACTGTATCATGTATACGATCCTGTGATTCTAATAACTGAATTGTATAAGTTCTAGCGGCAACAGCCTGGGCTTTAAGGGCCTCAATATTGTATAAAGCTGGCATCTCCCCCGAAACAACACCTATTAGATAGGTTTCTAAGGGAATATCTATTTCCTCATTTTTAGATTCTCTAAAAACCGTTACCACTTGCTCGCCCTTATTCTCCTCTTTATTAGTGGCAATCATATTTTCCTTAACCCCTTCATTATTATCCTTCGATGAGGAGTCCATGGCCTCAGTAACTTTCCCGCCACCATCGTTATTTAATTGGTGAATCATTTGAAATGAAAATGGAATACAAATTAATGTTAAAATAAAGGCCACGAATCCTATAATAATTTTTTTCATAATATCACCTATCTTTTATAAAATACACCCTTTTCAAATGTATGCATAAGATAGAATAATATACCATTAATTAAAATATTTGTTTCAATAGATAAAATATATCTGTAAAATAGTCTAAAAAAAGCTTACTAAGACTAACTGTTATAATTAAATATAAAAGGACAATTGTGTATCTATCACTCCCTCTTTTAAATAAAGACTCTAAACGTAATGACAATATTAATTTAAATACGATGGGTAGCATTAAAATATACCAAATAATCATAAAGTATGCTTGAAAATTCATTATACTCCTCCCTCATAGTCTGATTATTATATTCGGTTCATCAATCATTTTATTAACGGAATTAAACTTATATATTATTTTTTCAATTTCTTATTTACTTGATAAGATAAATCTTTGGAGCGTAGATTACTCCTTATACAAGAATGAATACCTTGGATTATCTTCGAATTGTGGATATTTGAATTCCATAAGTAGTAATTTAAATTATCCTATAACTGTAACTATTTTCTTTAGTTAAACAAAATAAAAAATCGAAATTGAGTTAAAAGGGAGGCCTAAGGCCTCCCTTTTAAGATTATTTTTTTTCACCAACTCGTATTTGGTTGAGAAGTTTCACGATTTCCATTTCAGATTTAATTAAATCTTCACGGCTCTTTGCATTTTGTTTTTGACGTTCCTTACGCTCTAATTCCATCTTAGCACGTGCAACGTCAATATCTTCTGCCATCATTGCATCATTTGATAATACATTAATATGGTTATTTGAAATTTCAAAAATACCACTATCAATGGCAACATATGAAGACTCACCGTTCATCTCGATGCGTAATTCACCGACTCCTAGCGGTGTCATCATCGGAATATGGTTATATAAAACAGCAAAGTCACCATCAATTCCTCGGGCAAAAACTCGCTCCGCTTCTCCATCGAATACAAGCTTATCTGGTGTTACCACGCGAATAGTCATCACTGACATAGTACCACCTCACACTATTTCATCTTATTAGCTTTTTCGATAGCTTGCTCGATTGTACCAACTAAACGGAATGCTTCCTCTGGTAAATCATCGTGTTTTCCATCAAGAATTTCTTTAAATGCACGAACCGTCTCAGCAACAGGAACATAAGATCCTTTAAGTCCTGTAAATTGTTCCGCAACATGGAAACTTTGCGATAAGAATAATTGTACACGGCGTGCGCGGTGCACGATTTTTTTATCCTCGTCGCTTAATTCATCCATACCTAAGATGGCAATGATATCTTGTAATTCACGATATCGTTGTAACATCATCTGAACACGACGTGCAACATCATAATGTTCTTGACCTACAATATCTGGTGATAATGCACGCGATGATGATGCTAACGGGTCCACGGCAGGGTAAATCCCCATTGCAGCAATACGACGCTCAAGGTTAGTTGTTGCATCTAAGTGAGCAAAGGTTGTCGCTGGTGCTGGATCGGTATAGTCATCCGCTGGTACATATACCGCTTGAATTGAAGTAATCGATCCTTGTTTTGTAGAGGTAATACGTTCCTGAAGTTGCCCCATTTCAGTTGCCAATGTTGGTTGATAACCTACGGCTGAAGGCATACGTCCAAGTAACGCCGAAACCTCAGAACCAGCTTGAGTAAAACGGAAAATATTATCAATAAATAATAATACGTCTTGTTTCATTTCATCACGGAAATACTCAGCCATTGTTAATCCTGTTAATGCTACACGTAAACGTGCACCAGGTGGTTCATTCATCTGTCCAAAAACCATGGCCGTTTTATTAATTACTCCAGATTCCGTCATTTCATGGTATAGGTCATTCCCCTCACGAGTACGTTCTCCTACTCCAGCAAATACTGAAATCCCACCATGTTCTTGGGCTACGTTATTGATTAATTCTTGGATTAATACCGTTTTTCCTACTCCGGCTCCTCCGAATAAACCAATTTTTCCACCTTTAATATATGGTGCTAATAAGTCTACTACCTTAATACCAGTTTCAAGAATTTCAACTGTTGTTGATAACTCGTCAAATTTAGGAGCTTCTTTATGAATTCCCTCATGTGGTGTACCTGCTGGCACTTCTCCCTTATTATCTACTGGTTGTCCTAATACGTTAAAAATACGTCCCAATGTGGCCTCTCCAACTGGAACACTGATTGCATTTCCTGTATCAACAACTTCTAATCCACGAACTAACCCATCTGTTGCGTCCATTGCGACGGTACGTACAACCCCATCACCAAGCTGCACTGCAACTTCAAGTGTTAATGATTTACGTTCCCCACCAACTTCATAATCAACAGTTAAGGCATTGTAAATAGCAGGAAGATGTTCTAAATCAAACTTTACATCTACTACCGGTCCGATGACGGCTACAATATGACCTGTTGCCATTTATGATGACCTCCTTTTATTCTAAGGCTGAAGCTCCACCAACAATTTCAGTAATCTCTTGCGTAATTGCTGCTTGCCTTGCTCTATTATAAACTAACTGTAAATCCGTAATAATTTCTAATGCATTATCGGTTGCATTTTGCATTGCATTCATTCGAGATGCATGCTCCGAAAGCTTAGCTGTAATCGCTATTCCATAAATTGTTCCCTCGAGATATTTTGGTAAAATAGCGTTGATAACTTCCTCTTCATTTGGTTCAAATGAGTATTGAGCTCTTGTCTTTTCAGTGTCTTTTGGAGCCAATGGAAGTATTTGTTTTTTGGCAGGTTCCTGTGAGATTTTCGATAAATAGTTATTATAAATAATAACAACCTCGCTAAGAACACCGTCCATATAATCACCAATCACTTTATCCACAACTGGTTTTATATCCTGATATACGATATCATCTGGTACAAATACAAATTGATTTTCAATCTTTAGATCAGAGCGTTTTGCATAATCGAATCCCTTGCTCCCAATCATATAAAGTTTATATTCATTGTTCGCATGAGAGTTAATTTCTTGCTGCATAAGCTTAAGAACATTCCCATTATATCCCCCGGCTAATCCACGGTCAGAGGTAATAATCAGGTAGCCGGTACATTTTTTTTCACACTTTGGTTTAAAAAAGGGATGATGACTCATTGTTGACGTACTAGAAATATTTCTAACAATGTCCTCAAGTGTCTCCATATAATGATGATAATTTTTTGTTTTTGCTTCGGATTTTGTTAACTTTGCAGCTGATACCATTTGCATGGCTTTAGTAATTTGACTCGTACTTTGAGTCGAAGTAATCTTATCTTTTATATCACGCATTGATTGAGCCATACTTATCCACCGCCCTTCTATTAATTAAAAACGGCTTTAAAGCTCTCAAGTGCTTCGTTTAATAAATCAGTGTCAGGTAAATCCTTTGTATCTCTAATATGTGATAAAATTTGTGGACGTTCATTGTCTAAGAATGTATAGAATTCTTTCTCGAAACGACCAATATCAGAAACTTCGATACTATCTAAGAATCCGTTAACCAACGCATAAATAATGCATACTTGTTTTTCCACAGGGATTGGTTGATGCACCCCCTGTTTTAAAACTTCAACAGTTCTTTCACCACGAGCTAATCTAGCACGAGTTGCATCATCTAAGTCTGATCCAAACTGAGCAAATGACTCTAATTCACGATAAGACGCTAAATCAAGACGTAACGTTCCGGCAACTTTTTTCATCGCTTTAATTTGGGCTGATCCCCCTACACGCGAAACTGATAACCCTGCATCAATAGCCGGACGAATTCCAGAATGGAAATAATCTGATTTTAAGAAAATTTGCCCATCTGTAATTGAAATTACATTGGTTGCAACATATGCCGATAAATCTCCAGCCTTAGTTTCAATAAATGGTAAGGCTGTAATCGAACCTGCACCAAGCTCATCATTTAACTTCGCTGCACGCTCTAATAAACGTGAATGTAAGTAGAATACATCCCCTGGATATGCCTCACGACCTGGTGGACGACGTAATAATAATGATAATTCACGATAAGCAGCTGCTTGTTTTGATAAATCATCATAAATAATTAAAACGTGTTTTCCTTGATACATAAATTCTTCTGCCATTGTTACACCTGAATATGGTGCAATGTATAGCATTGGAGATGGTGAAGATGCAGCTGCAGAAACAACAATTGTATAATTCATAGCATCATGTTTTTTTAATGTCTCTACAACAGAGTTAACAGTAGATTCCTTTTGACCAATTGCTACATAAATACAAATAACATCTTGTCCCTTTTGATTTAAAATCGTATCAACCGCAATTGCCGTTTTCCCTGTCTGACGGTCACCGATAATTAACTCACGTTGTCCACGACCGATAGGAACAAGGGCATCAATTGCCTTAATCCCTGTTTGGAGTGGTTCGTGAACCGATTTACGCGCCATTACCCCTGTAGCCTTAACTTCAGTTGGACGGAATTTAGTTGTTTCGATTGGTCCAAGACCATCGATTGGATTTCCTAAAGCGTCAACAACACGACCAATTAAGGCATCCCCTACAGGAACTGACATGATACGTCCAGTACGTTTAACTTCGTCACCTTCGCTAATTGAACGATATTCTCCTAAAATGATAACCCCTACGTTATCCTCTTCAAGGTTTTGCGCCATTCCAACGGCACCTGAGGCAAATTCAATAATTTCACCAGACATAACATTTTGTAGGCCATGAACACGAGCGATTCCGTCCCCTACCGTTAAAACTGTACCAGTTTCAGTTATATCTAATACTTGCTCATAATTTTTAATTTGATCGCGCAAAATTGCACTAATTTCTTCTGGTCTGATGGCCACCAATGCTCACCTCTATTCTATTTTAACTCAACATTTAATAAGTTATTTTTTAAGTTTTTCAATTGTAATTTAATTGAGTTATCGTATACAACGTCACCTAAACTAACTTTATATCCCCCAAGCAAAGTTGGGTCGATTACAACATTAAGTTTAATTTTTTTATTTAATTTTTTTGTAAAGGTATAGGTAAGGCGCGTCAGTTGCTCCTTACTTAAATCAACTGCACTATAGACAGTTCCTTCCAAAATTCCTAGGTGTTGATTTACTAATTGATTATAAGCAACCATTATTTCATTTAATAAACTAATACGGTCCTTATCAATTAAAACCATTAAAAAATTAACTAAAATTTGTGATGCATCTTTTGAAAAAACATTTTTTATCAAGTTCTTTTTATCATCCTTTGATAATTTAGGAAGTGTTAAAATTTCCATAAATTGTGGTTGTTCTTTCATAAGTGAACAAATGACACCAAAATCTTGTTTAATATCTTCTAATACTTTATCATCACCCGCAGCATCAAATAATGCATGTGCATAAGTGGAAGCGATTTTACTCATGACTTCCACCCACTTTAGCAACGAACTGATCAAATAATTCATTATGAACATCTGCATCAATTTCTTTTTCAATCATTTTTTCAGCTGAAGATACCGCTAATTCAACGATATCTGAACGAATTTTCGAATATACTGCTTTACGTTCCTGTTCAATATCAGCAGCTGCCTTAGATAATTTTTGTTGAGCTTCTTTACGAGCATTTGACACAATTTCATCATGCATGTGTTGTGCCTGTTTTTTAGAGTTTTCAACAATTTCACGCGCTTCTTCACGTGCAACTTGCACCTGAGCCTCAGCTGATTTCTTTAAGGCAATCGCATCTGATTTTAGCATTTCTGCACGGTTGATCTCTTGAGAAACTAATTCTTGACGTTTACGTAAGAATTCCTTCATAGGAGCCCATGCAAAATATTTAATCACCAGGAATAAAAGTAACGTTGATACTATTTGCAACGTAAAATTGACTAAGTCTGGCATGATATAGATTTGCAAGTCGGTTGCCCCCTTTCTTATCTATGTATAGTATACAATTCTATCAAATAGGTTTTAGGTGAATTATAACATATTAACAAGTGGATTAATGAATAATAAGATGATCGCTACAACGAATCCGTAAATTGCTGATGTTTCGGCAATCGCTTGACCTAAAATCATCATTTGCATTACATCACCTTTAGCTTCTGGTTGACGTCCAACTGCTGCAGCCGCTTGTCCCGCTGCATTACCTTGTCCAATACCTGTCCCGATCCCTGAACATACTGCTAATCCAGCACCTACTGCTGACATACCTAATACAAACGCCTCATTTGAAATTGAAGATGCAACTGTTTCTAAAAACATAATTAAATTCCTCCTAATTTAACTTTTTTGTTTTTTTATTATTAACTATTCCATTGCTCCTTGTGACCAAATCATAGTTAACATGATGAAGATTAATGTTTGAATCACACCCGAGAATACATCAAAGTATCCATGTAACGCAGGTGCAATTAATGGCGAGAACCATCCAAGTGCCTGATAAATAAGCGACATAATGATACCACCACTCAAGATATTTCCGAATAAACGGAATGATAATGAAATTGGTTTTGCGAGCTCACCAGTAATGTTCAAAGGTAATAAAAATGGAAAATCTCCAAGGTATGTATCGTATAGATATCCTCCAATTCCCTTTGCCTTAATTCCTGACCCTATCATAACAACAATCGTGATAACGGCTAACGCCAATGTCACATTGTAATCAGATGTAGGTGCACTAAGCCCCAACAATCCTAATAGGTTGGCACAAACAAGATAGGCTGCCAATGTTCCTATAAATGGAGCAAAATTTAGATGTTTTAACCCCATCGTTTGTTCCACTAGACCCTCAATACCTGTTACTAATAATTCTAGTAACAATACGATACCTTTAGAAGGCTTAGTCGGATCGGCCTTTTTCACTGCATTTCCGCAAATGATAAAGAATACCGATAAAACTAATACTAAAACAACCGAATTGAATACGGTCGGATTTACAATGGACTTCATTTCTGTTCCCGGATTGAATATTTTAAACAACCCCGTCCCATCACTTTCTCCAATTGCAATCTTCATTAGTAGTGGATTCATTCTTACCCTCCTTTCGCGAGAAATATTTTTTAAGAAGGTGATTCCATCTTCTAATCTGGCCGATATGAACTATCGGGGGTTAATATAATCCATAATGTAGGACTACACTAACTATATATTCAACAATGATTACTTTCCGTTTTTTCCATAACCAAACGTAAAGAAACCATCAGTTTGAATCGCAAATCTTACCATAGAAACTCCAATAATTCCTGCAATAAATGCTTCAGTACCTAGTAATAGGACAATACTTACGAGAGTTCCAGCGTAAATAATTAAACGAACTAGCAAGTTCATTTGCATTGTTTTTCTTACACCACTTTCCTGTTGGTCTAAGGCATTTTTAGCGCCAACAACAATTAGTCTAAAATTAATTAAGTTAGCTATTACGCCCACCCAATAACCAATTAATACATTAATCATCGGCATATTGAATATCATTGAAACAACAGCGATTAAAAATGTAAACAAAAATGCTAATTGAATTACGCGTTTAGGTATAACTCGGATTGGATCATTTTGTAACTGACTCAAGTTTTATCCCTCTTATCCATTTTAATTATTAACAAGTAGACACTTTTAATTCCACTAAATACGCCAACAAATACTAATACGAGTAAGAATAATGGAGATGTCCCCAACCATTTATCTAGATATTTTCCAATAAATAGTCCTACAAAAATATTAGCAATCATTGTAATACCTACTTGAGATAGAAGTGACATCCACTTCATAGCTCTAACAACCTTAGATGGCTGACTCATTATTTAGTCCCAAAAATACGGTCGCCAGCATCTCCAAGACCTGGAACAATATATCCCTTATCATTTAGTTTCTCATCTAAAGAAGCCAAATAAATCGTTACATCTGGATGTGCTTCATTTACCGCTTTAACTCCTTCTGGAGCCCCAACTAAACATACTAATTTAATATTTTTAGCCCCTCGTTGCTTAATAGAGTTAATAGCAGCAATTGCTGAACCTCCTGTAGCTAACATTGGGTCGACAATAAAGATATCACGTTGATCTAACTCATCCGGAAACTTAGCAAAATACTCTACCGGTTGCAACGTTTCTTCATCACGAAAAATCCCGATGTGTCCAATACGCGCTGAAGGAATCATTTTTAAAATTCCGTCCACCATTCCTAAACCAGCTCGTAGAATAGGAACAACAACCATTTTCTTACCAGCAATGACATTGGCCTTTGTTGTAGCTACAGGTGTTTCAATTTCAACTTGCTCCAATGGCAAATCACGCGTAATTTCATACACCATTAACCCACCAATCTCGTTAATCATTTGACGAAATTGAGTTGTCGGTGTATCTTTCTGGCGAATTTGAGTTAATTTGTGTTGAATTAATGGGTGATCTAAAATATTAACTTTAATCACACGGTTCACCTCTCATTTTTCATATTTCAATAATAAGTAATTCTACAACTTTTTTAATCCGTTTTCAACAGATTATTCCAAGAGATACCTCAAGCAATTCAAGGAAATAACGTTTATATTTCTTCATCATAAATAAACTAGGATAGTCTACCCTAAAGTATTAAAAAAGAAATATAAAAAAGAAATCCTTAGTACAGGATTTCTTAGACGTTTTCGTAATCAGAGATTTTTTTAAGACGTGCTGTATGATGTGCACCCATAAAATCAGTTGTTAACCAAACCGATACAATCTCTCTCGCTAATCCTGGACCAATCACGCGGCCTCCCATGGCTAGTACATTTGAATCATTGTGTTCTCTTGTCGCCTTAGCCGAAAATAAATCATGGACTAATGCACAACGAATCCCTTTGACCTTATTAGCTGCAATACTAATTCCAATACCGGTCCCACAGATTAAAATTCCGCGATCAAACTGTCCGGCTGCTACGGCTTCCGATACTTTAAAGGCATAATCTGGATAATCCACAGCACATTCATCATAGCAACCAAAATCTTCAAATTCAACATTCATTCCCTTTAATAATTCTAAGATGTCTTGCTTTAAATTAAATCCACCGTGATCACATGCAATAGCTACCTTCATAAGTAATGCTCCTTTTATTCTGTAAAATAATTCTATATTCTCAATTATATCATATTTTTAAAAATAAGGTTAAGTTTTATTAAAAATTTATCCCGCCACCGAATTAACAAAAAAAATAAGAAGGGACTTTTTTTGTTCCTTCTTATACATCTTTTTATCGTATTATTCAAATTTTATAGTCATCAATTTCACATCATCAGACTCCGGAATTCCAGGTATCTTTAAGGGAGCCGTTCTTTTCATCTCACCAAATCCTAACAATGAAAATAATTGAGTAGCGTAAGGATGAGAAGCAATAGCTACCAATTGATTTACATTTTTATCTTTAGCTGAATGATATAATTCAAAAAACATATTAACTAACAGATCTGGAATAACTTGTTGATTATAAATGAAATAGCGAATAATTCCAATGTTGTTAAAATCCTCGAATGAAACCATTCCCCAAACCTTATTATCATCTTTAATTAAAATGGACTGTTCAAGAATATGTGAATTAACCTCTTCTAAATCTGTTACTTCTTTAATAAAATCTATTACTTGATTGTAGTCTGTTTGTTCATAACGTTTTATTATTGTGTTAGTTACCATAAAAAAATCCCCCTTTACTAAACATCCTATGCTTAATAAAGAGGGAATATGCTTATATAGGTGTATTTATATGATTTAAAGGTAGGACGGTTTTAATTATGAATCACTAAAAATTAATACTCGTCCTCGTATAAATACCAATTTTCCTTTTTTGTATCTTCCGCCGAAACATAACTTTCAGTTTCTTTATCACCAAAGAAATTATCAAAAACCTCAGAAATATACGATTTGAATTTTTTTTCTTGGAACGCTTCTTGCGTCGTTTCCATTGCATTATATTGATTATTCCAATTACTTTGATCTTCTGATTCATTCGATACTGCATTTGGACCTAAACATAAATCCGGATTCATAAAGCACCACCAGTTATTACCTCGACCTTCTCCGATAGTAATAACTAAACTTTCATAGTATCCTTGTTCATAAGTTTCACCGTTATATTGCTTTTCAGGAAATAAATGCGCACCATAACTAACTTCAAACCCATTCTCATAGTTAATCGTATCTAATACATGAGAAACTGTCGCTTCTATTTGTCCAATATTACTTGTAATAAATTCACGTGTTGATTCTACTGTTTCAAATGACGCCTTATTTGATGCTAAATACTCGTCCATTGCATAACGAACCATTTTTTTAGCCTGTTGATCCTCATATCTATTTGAATTAGGAATAATACGGATACGAATAGCTGTATCATTTACGACTACCTGTGCATTATTTCCTTGAGGTTCAGCCTTACCAATCTGATATACTGTTACCATCATAATTAATGTTAATACCACAATAATTGTTGTTTTTTGATTCATATTAAACACCGTCCCTTTCACTGATAACTCATTATGGACGATATTTTAAAAATTATACGTGTAATTTCATATTTTTTTATTTTTTATTTAAAAATTTATAAATATCTTCTGCCGGAATAGCTCCCTCTCTCAATATTTTATATTCGGAGGTGGTGCAATCTAAAATGGTCGAAGGGACCCCCGCCTCTGTCTCACCTATATCAAAAACATAAGGAACCTGATTCATAATAGGATTACTTTTTTCAACCTTTGTAGGACTAGGTTCACCTGATACGTTAGCACTGGTTGTCGCCAAAGGACCTAATTGGTTTAATAACTGTATTGATACCGGATGGTTGGGAATTCTAACGCCTATCGTCTGTTTCCCGCGAGTAATTTCTTTACATAATGGCTTACAACAATTTAAAACTAGCGTCAACGCCCCCGGTAAAAACCTATCAACTAATCCTTCAATATCACTTGATAGAGGACCTACAATTTCCTCCAATTGTTTTTTATTCGCGCATAAGACAATTAACGATTTATCCGTTGGACGTTGTTTTATTTCAAAAATTTCTTGAATGGCTTGGGGAGAATAGATACTGGCCCCTATTCCATAGACTGTATCGGTTGGAAAAACAATAATATCTTCTTGCGTCACACGAGCTAACGCATCACTAAGTTCATGATAATGATAAATCATACTAGAAAGGACTCCTTATATTATAATTTGTTCTACCTTAGAATTTTTAAAAAAAGACCCCCTAATAAATAGGAGCCTTTCTTATAATCTTCTTAATTTAGTTATTAATAATAATCGTCATTCGATCTTTCCCATTCAAATCCTTTAAAGTTTCAAATTTAGAATGTGGAAAGTGCTCTTTAATTAATTGAGCCATAGCTTCTTTATGATTATATGCATGTTCAAAAGCAATAATATTTTTCTCATTAACCACCTTATGGGCATCCCTTAAAATTTGACGATAAAACTTTAAACCGTCTTCTCCGCCGAATAATGCTAAATGTGGTTCATTATCTTTTACAAAAGGATCAACCTCTTCAGTTAATGGAATATATGGCGGATTAGAAACCAAAATATCAAATTTTAATCCACGTTCAATCAATGGCTGTAACATATCTCCTTGGTAAAAAGTAACATTCGCCCCTAATTGGTTGGCATTTTGTTTAGCAACCTCTAAAGCGGCTTCCGACAACTCAGTCACGGTCACTTCCATATTAGGCTCTTCAACAGCTAGTGTTACCCCAATCGCACCACTTCCTGTTCCTACATCTACCACTTTAACCTTTGATCCATTAAAAACATCATCATACGTAGATAGTACATTTGCAACTAATTCCTCTGTTTCAAAACGTGGAATTAAAACGTCGTCATTTACAATAAATTTATGACCAAAGAAAGTCTCATATCCCATAATATGTTGAACTGGGATATTATCATCTACATATAGATGCACATCATGTTCAAATTTTTCAACTTGTTCCTGTGGAACAACCATATTCATATCTGCTAAAATTTCATAACTTTCCTTTTGCGTAGCATCCATTAATAGCAATTTAACTGCTGAGTCTTCTTTTCCATTTTCAAGGGCGAATTTTTCTCCCCAGTTTAAAAGTTCACGCATTGTTTTCATATTATCACCGTCTTCTTAAAATCAACCTCATTTTACTCTAAAATAATATAACATGCAAATAAAAATTATCTTTATTACTAAAATTCTCTACCAATCCAGGAATTTTATTATGGTACTAATCTGTTTTAAACTATTAAACTCCTGTCACACCTTATCAATTTCTACATATATTAATGTTAGATGGAGCAAGATAACAAGCTAACTCTTTATATAAAATGATACTAAAATCAAATTTCATATAAATATTTAATTTTTTTTAAAAAAGGTGTTTAAGAATCTCAATAGCTGTTCATAATATTATTGTCCGTAAGACGAGAAACTTACGGGCATACTCTTCCCCCCATATAAAACTTTATTTCATTACTCATTTCTCTCCCCAATTTTTAAAGTTTTATTTTTCATACTCTCTCCTTATAATTCTCTCCCAAAGTATTTTAATACTTTATTTTCTCCCCAGTATGGCAAAGACTTTTTCGGAGCCTACTCTCATCCCCCCCTTGAGAGACTCGGGAGAAAGATAATCATATAATTCCCCCATTATATGATTATCCTCCTTTTAACTATAAAAGTCCCCCCTTTTATAGTTAGATTAAATTTAAAAAGCGCCCCTCCCCCGGGCGCTTTTTTTTCTGCACGTTTAAACTGAGTATTAGTTCCATCCCACACTTATCTCCCCACGCACAACAATAAACTATCCCTTCTAAATTTAAAAGCGAGGTCGACATCAATGATGTAAACCTCGCCTTTATTATCATTCAAAAAAGTTAAGTTAGCCACGGTTTATTCCCATGGTTTTAATTAATCTTGTGCAGCTAATTTACGCTTTTGTTCTTCGGTAATTAATGCTTCAATAACAGGCTCTAACTTTCCTTCCATTACTCGATCAAGCTGTTGGATTGTAAATCCAATGCGGTGATCTGTGACACGATTTTGTGGATAGTTATATGTTCTAATTTTTTCCGAACGTTCACCTGTACCAATTTTAGAACGACGTTCTTCACCCTCGGCCTCAAGGCGCTCCTGTAAAATAGAATCATAAATACGTGCTTTTAAAACTTTTAAGGCATTTGCCTTATTTTCATGTTGAGATTTTCCATCCTGACATGAAACAACAATTCCAGTAGGCACGTGAGTTAATCGTACAGCCGATTTTGTCGTATTTACAGATTGCCCACCAGGTCCTGATGAACAGAATGTATCTACACGAATATCATTCATACTTACCTCGATATCCACATCCTCAGCTTCTGGCATAACTAAAACAGTTGCTGTTGAGGTATGAATTCTTCCTTGAGATTCTGTTGCAGGAACACGTTGAACACGATGAGCACCTGATTCATATTTCATATGAGAGTAGACACTTTCACCCGAAATCATAAATTCAACTTGCGACATTCCTCCAGATTCTGAATAATCAACATTCATCACCTGGATTTTCCAACCTTTTAACTCTGAATATTTTGTATACATACGATATAAGTCTGCCGCGAAGATATTAGCCTCATCTCCTCCAGCAGCTCCTCGAATTTCTACAATTACGTTCTTTTCATCATTTGGATCTTTAGGAATTAATAAAATTTCTAAACGTTCCTCTAATGCAGGAATTTTTGGTTTTAATTCTTCTAATTCTAACTCAGCCATTTCACTAATTTCAGGGTCTGAATCTTTAACCATTTCTTTTAAATCTTCAATTGAAGCTGCAATTTCTTTATATTCAGTATATACATTAACTGTCTCTTCAAGTCCACGTTGTTCTTTTGATAACTCAGTTAACTTCTTAATATCAGTAACGATTGCAGGATCAGCCATCATCTCGTTAATTTTTTCATAACGCTCTAAGATTGCCTCTAAACGTTCAAACATAGTCAAATCCTCCTCTAATTATTCATTCCTAATTATAATATAAGTACCACCTGTCGTCAAAATGTGTTTTATATAAAGATACGATATATGGGTATTAAAACTCTAAACATTAGGAATATTTGGTGAATCTGGAACATTAACTAGATTTTCAAAACGACTTATTTCTTTTCTAAAGGCTAGTTTCACAGTTCCCACAGCACCACTACGGTGTTTAGCAAAGATAACCTCTACGATATTATCATTCAACTCAGGATCTTTCTTATAATAATCCTCACGATATAGGAAAGTAACAATATCTGCATCCTGCTCGATACTTCCAGATTCCCTTAAGTCTGACATCATTGGTCTTTTATCTTCCCTATTTTCGACCTGACGTGATAATTGGGATAAAGCAATGACAGGAATCTTGAGTTCACGAGCCATTTCCTTTAACATACGTGAAATTTCTGAGACTTCCTGTTGTCGATTACCTCCGCTTGACTTACTTCCTGATAAAAGCTGTAAATAATCAATCATAACTAGGCCAAGTCCTCTTTGTTGATGTAATTGACGGCATTTAGCACGTAACTCACCCACACGTATACCTGGTGTATCATCAATATAAATTCCTAAATTACTTAATACATCCGTTGCGATTTTCAAAGATCGCCAATCGGCCCCCTCTAAATTACCCGTTTTTAAACGGTGAGCCTCAATTCTACCCTCAGCACTTACTAAACGGGAAACTAATTGATCGGCTCCCATCTCCAGACTAAAAATAGCAACATTAATATGATTTAATTTTGCGACGTTTTGAGCAATATTCAAGGCAAACGCCGTTTTTCCCATCGCTGGACGAGCAGCAACAATAATTAAGTCATTATTTTGTAACCCGGACGTCATATGATCTAAAGCTGTAAACCCCGTTGTTAACCCAGTAACTTCCCCAGTAGATTGGGATAAACGTTCTACATTCTTAATAAAGTCAATAATAACATTATCGATTTGCTTGAAATCTGATCCTTGATTTAAACGTGCAAGTCCGGAAAATTGTTGTTCGGCTGTATCAATTAAATCCTGAGTTGAAGTTTCAGGGTCATATCCCTGTTCAATTAATCCCTGAGCACGATTAATAATTAATCTCGAAATTGATTTTTCTAAAACCATTTCAACATAATGCTCAGTGTGGGCAGTAGTCGCGACACTTTCATAAATCGTTAAAAGGTATTCCACACCACCTATTTCTGAAATCCTCTTATGATCTTGCAAATATGCAGCTACTGTCGTCACGTCTACACCTATATTTTGCTCAAGTAATGTGAGCATCGCCTCGTAAATAATACGATGGCGATGATGATAAAAATCATCTGGTTGTAATTTTAGCTTTACATCCTCACACACTTTTTCATCCAATAACATAGCGCCAAGTATTGCTTGCTCTGCATCAGTACTATGGGGCATTTGACGATTTGACGATTCTATCACAACATAACCAACTTTCTATCTAGATAATACAATTATATTTGATTTCTTTACTTCTCCTTAATTTGAACAGAAATTGTAGCAACAACCTCTGGATGTAAATGAATAGGAACACGTGCCATCCCAAGACCGCGAATTGGTTCTTCTAGCTCCATCTTACGTTTATCTAATTTAATCCCAAATTGTTTTTGAAATTCTTCTGCAATCGCCTTTGTGCTAACTGATCCAAAGACACGACCATGATCTCCAGCTTTCACTTTCACAATAACAGTCTTTTGTTCTAATTCCACTTTTAACTTTTTAGCTTCTTCTAATCGTAGCTCAGCTTGTTTCTCTTCCTCCGCCTGTTGAAGCTTTAACTTATTCATATTAGCTGGAGTTGCGTCCATGGCTTTATTTTGTTTAATTAAAAAGTTCGCAAATCCATTCGGGAAATCTTTTACTTCTCCTTTTTTACCTTTACCTTTTACATCTTCTAACATAATTACTTTCATTGAGATTCACCGCTTTCTTCTATTTCTTTTACAATAACTTCTTTTAATAATAAAACTGCATCTTGTGTACTACTACTTCGAATTTGGGTTGCTGCATTATTTAAATGCCCACCACCACCTAATTGCTCCATTAAAACTTGAACATTGACATCTCCTAACGATCGTGCACTTATACCGATATGTTGCTCGTCAATACGTGAAATAACAAATGAAGCTTTAATATTTTGAACATTTAATAATTCATCTGCTGTCTGCGCTATTTGAACCTTTTCAAGTACCAATTCATCATCCGCCGACGCAATAATAAATTCATCCTTAAATATTTCTGCTCTTTCGATTAAATGAGCCTTACTATAATAATTTTCTAACGGGGTTCTTAACAACTGCTGCACTAACTTCTCTTCCGCACCTTTTTGTTTTAATATAGCGGCGGTTTCATATGTTCGTCGCCCGGTATGATAAGAAAATCTTCGCGTATCCACAATAATTCCCGCTAGCATAATGGATGCTTCTAATGGAGTCATTTTAATTTTTTGTGAATAGTAATCAAACATATCCACAACTAATTCAACGGTTGAAGAAGCATATGGTTCTGCAAATGATAATACCGAATCAATAACATTTACACCTCGTCGATGATGATCAAATACCGCGATTTTCTTTGCTTTTGGCAGTAAAGCTGGCTCTATAACCATTTTAGGATCCTGCGTATCTGCTACAACGAGTAATGTATTTTTCGTCATTAATTCAATTGCCATCTCACTTGAAATAAAATACTTCTTAAGATTTTCATCTTTAAATATTTCATCCACAAAGTTTTTAGCTGTCTTATCTAACTCCTCTAATTTTAAAACGATATAAGCTTCTTTTTTTGATGCAATTCCCATGCGTAACAATCCAATACTTGCCCCGATTGCGTCAACATCTGGATACCTGTGCCCCATAATAATTACACGGTCACTATCTCGAACCAAACGTTCATACGCCTGTGCGTTAACCCGAGCACGGACACGGTTTCTTTTTTCTACTGGATTCGTCTTTCCACCATAGAATAAGAACTTATCATCGGTCGCAATCTTAATCGCTACTTGGTCTCCACCCCGACTTAAAGCTAAATCTAGCATATAATTAGCTTGTTGACCTAATTCCGAAAAACTATCGTAACCCGTTGCCAATCCAATACTAATCGTCAACATTACATCCTTCTCTTTAGCAGCTTCACGTACTTTATCAATAATTGTAAATTTCGTTTCACGCAATTGCTGCAAAACAACCGATGGCATCATTAATATAAATCGATCTGTTGCCGTTGCTCGAATATATATTTTATGTTTATCGGCCCACTGCATAATGATAGAAACTATCTTTCCGTGAAACTCACTCTTTTCTTGCTCATTCAAATTATGAAAAACCTCATCATAATTATCCATAACCAACATTCCTATAACAGGATGTTCATTTTGATATTTTTGCGAAAGCGTCGTATACTCAGTATCATTCGTAAAGTACATTAACCTCTCATTTTTCATATGTAACACGCGATATGTTTCCTGATTGATAGTTACACTAAATTTTTCGTCGTCACTAAGAGCACGATTATATAACTGTTCACTCAGATGCGTTAATCCCTTATCGTGCAAATCCTGATTGAAAATCTGTTTTAAATAGGTATTAAACCATACAACTTCATAGGCATCATCATATAGAAGAATTCCAACTGGTAATTGATTAAATGCAGTTTCTCCGGCATGTTTCACTCGATATGAAATAGACTCAATCCTTTTCAGCACATTTTCCTTATAGTGAAAATATGCGTTCAATCGATAAATTATATCCCCTACAAAGTATAGGAAAATAATAAGCGAAATGACATCTGATCGATAGTAGGCATATCCCCCACTCAATATTAAAAACACAGTAGAAATCGCCATGTATCCCAGATGATCTTGATACTCATCTAGCCACTTCCTCAATTTCTTCACCATATCACCTCATTTCAATAACTAATTCTCTAAAACCAATTTATCACGATAGTTGAAAAAGGCATCCATTATTCCTAACATCTCAATAAATATGGAAAACCCTAATAGTAGCATTAGAATAACTGTGAGAATACCTAGTCCAATTTTAGAGCGAGACTTAAAATATAATAGAATAACAATAATTCCTTGCAAAACGTATAACATATTAATTATGGCCATAACATTAATCAAAATATAATCTACTGTTGGGATAGATAAAACAGTTTTTATAAGTTGACCAATGACTAAAACTATAATTAATGTAGGTCCTACCTGAATATTATGTATATTCTGTTTCTTAAATTTCAAAGGGGAAATACCCAGTTTTTTTAAAATCAAAATGGCAACCGTATCACTCAAAAAAACGGACATCGTCCCCATTAAAATTACAATCGTCGGAAATAGTGTCGCCATCAAATCTATAGAACGTTGTAACTCCCCTATAATAGCCGTATAGTCACTAGGTAACGTATTAGCTATAGATTGAATCATAACCTCTATTTCTCCTGTCATCTGCGTGACGGATTCTTTAACATTTAAGCCACTAACAAAATAAATCGTAATTGGGAATGAAAGAACCGAAATAATTACCGCATTCAAGATACGTTGCCAATACGGCCAACTTTTAACCATACCAATACCAATAATGGTCCCCATTACCCCGTAATTTAATGTCGTTATTACACCATAAATTGAACCAAATAAAAAAGTCCCACAAAAACATCCAATACATAATAACAATATATCCCGAATACGGCCTACAGTTACGGAGTAGATAATAATAGGGATAGGTAATAGAATTGACATGATCGTTGGAAAAACTCCCATATTGTATAAAACAAATAAAAGCATATACATAGAGAGCATAACCGCGGCATTAGTGAGTGACCTTATCTTCATCTAAAAACTCCCTTCATAAATGCCAATTACCTCCTCTATTATACCACAATTTAGGATAATTACTATTCTCTTCTCAAATCATTAAATTTTGTAAAAATTGTCTAAACCATTATATTTTACTTATTCAAAAAATACGCGCTTGAATAATATATTATTGAAATGAGGGTTCTTAAAAGACTTCATTTCAACAAATTCAATAACATCCATTTCACCATTATATACATTACTAAAAAAATATTTCATATAAAAATTTAATCAAACGATATAAAAAATTTATTAATTAAATAATATATCCTCCTACTCTAATCTATAGTTTATTTACTACAACTTCTAAATTATACATCATCAATTTAACAATCCTCCATTCAAACCTACTAGATAACATTTAACACCCAATCGTTTGATTAAATAAATAGAATATTTAATGACTAACATACTCTAATTATTATAGCCTACTATCAATGACAATAAACATTTAAAAATTATAATAAACTACACATAAAGCTACCTATCCAACATACCCTAACCACTACATTCTCTCTATCCACAACACAAATCCTACACCCATTCATCCCAATCCCTTTCACTACACTCTGACCACTCTCTAACCATCATTCCCTCTCTATCCACAACACAAATCCTACACCCATTCATCCCAATCTCTTTACTACCATCTGACCACTCTCTAACTATCATTCCCTCTATCCACATCATAAAACTTACATCCATTCATCCCAATCCCTTTACCAAACTCTAACCACTCTCTAACTATCATTCCCTCTATCCACACCATAAATCCTACATTCATTTACTCTAAGACATTTACTATAATCTAACCACTCTCTAACTATCAATCCCCCTATTCACACCATAAATCCTACATTCATTTACTCTAAGACATTTACCAAATTCTAACCACTCTCTAACTATCATTCTCTCTATCCACACCATAAATCCTACATTCATTTACTCTAAGACATTTACTATAATCTAACCACTCTCTAACTATCAATCCCCCTATTCACACCATAAATCCTACATTCATTTACTCTAAGACATTTACTATAATCTGACCACTCTCTAACTATCATTCCCCCTATTCACACCATAAATCCTACATTCATTTACTCTAAGACATTTACTATAATCTGACCACTCTCTAACTATCATTCCCTCTATCCACATCATAAATCCTACATTCATTTACTCTAAGACATTTACTATAATCTAACCACTCTCTAACTATCAATCCCCCTATTCACACCATAAATCCTACATTCATTTACTCTAAGACATTTACTATAATCTGACCACTCTCTAACTATCAATCCCCCTATTCACACCATAAATCCTACATTCATTTACTCTAAGACATTTACTATAATCTAACCACTCTCTAACTATCATTCTCTCTATCCACACCATAAAACTTACATCCATTCATCCAATCCCTTTACCAAATTCTAACCACTCTCTAACTATCATTCTCTCTATCCACACCATAAATCCTACATTCATTTACTCTAAGACATTTACTATAATCTAACCACTCTCTAACTATCATTCCCTCTATCCACATCATAAAACTTACATCCATTCATCCCAATCCCTTTACCAAACTCTAACCACTCTCTAACTATCATTCTCTCTATCCACATCATAAAACTTACATCCATTCATCCCAATCCCTTTACCAAACTCTAACCACTCTCTAACTATCATTCCCCCTATACACACCATAAAATTTACATCCATATGATAGAAAAGCACAAAAGATTTATAGAAAAAACTCTGTATAAGCCTATCACAATTTTAAGTGTGTGAATTAAATATTCTAATAAACTAACCTTTAAAAATATCATCAACACCATTTAAATAAAAAAGATGATTTCAGTAAAATTCTAAAATCATCTTTTTTATTTATATTAACCATAAATGTTCCTTCTGGGTATCTAACACCATCTCACGAAATTCATCATAAATTAAATCTTCAAATCAACTCATCATCACATGCACACAAGTCAGCAATTAATGCCTATAGCAAGGATATAAAACAAGAAAGATATGTGTATTTAACTGAAGATAAACTATTTTTTATTTTTATGGAGAATAGCTTATTTTTTTATCTTTTTAGGTATATAATAAATATCGTAATTTATTATATATATCCTATTATAGGGGGGAACTAGCTATGGAAAATAAAAATTCATATAATCCATTCCGACTATTGAGTGATGTACATTTAACAGAAGATATGAGTTGCTGTACGGACACTTACTTACTAGATCGATCTACAATGAAATGTGAAGAACAAAGTAAGCAGATGTCTGTTAGTCAGTCAGAAGAAAACGAAAAATAAAACTATACCGTCACCTATTAAATTATAAAAAGCCACTTCCTAACGGAAGCGGCTTTTTACTTCAATCTCTTTTAATAATTGGGCCCTAATGTAAATATCTCAAAATGAGACTTGCTAGAAGAAATATATATTTCTTTTACATTATCTAGCAATTAATAAAGATTAGCTGGTTAGTATGTGATAAAAAAGGGCGCGATGCCGCGCCAATTTGTAAACAATGTGTTATTACTATTCAGCAGAGAATGGTAATAATGCCATGTGACGAGCACGTTTAATAGCAACTGTTAATTCACGTTGGTATTTAGCGCTTGTTCCTGTTACACGACGAGGTAAGATTTTTCCACGATCAGATACAAAACGTTTTAATAAATCTACATCTTTATAGTCGATTTTCGTAATTTTGTTTGTAGTGAAATAGCAAACTTTACGACGACGACGTCCTCCACGACGGAATTGAGCCATGATAGTTCCTCCTAACATCTTTTAAAGTAATAGTTAATAATTTATTTTAAAATGGTAAATCATCATCTGAAATATTAATTGTTGAGCTAAAATCCGGCTCACTATTAAAATTTGATCCTGGATTAGCAAAACCTTGATCTACACTTTGAGTGGCTCCAAATGGATTTCCTCCACCATAATTATTAGGTGTTGGTGCTTGTTGTGGGAATGATGGTGTTCCACCATATCCACCTCCAAATGGATTTCCTCCACTAAAATCGTGAGATGGTTGAGTTCCAAAGTTTCCACGATCAGCAGTTGCCGAACGAGGTTCTAAGAATTGAACGCTATCACACACAACATCTGTTGTGTACCGCATAGATCCATCCTGAGCTTGATAGCTACCTGTTTCTATACGTCCTTCAACACCAATTAAAGAACCTTTACGTAAAAACTTCGCCATATTCTCAGCTTGGCTTCGCCATGCTACACAATTAATGAAGTCTGCTTGACGTTCTCCATTTTGACTAGTGAAAGTACGATTAACCGCAATACTAAATCGCAAATTAGCGATTCCATTAGTCGTATACTTTAGTTCTGGATCACGTGTTAATCGCCCTACTAAAACAACGCGATTAATCATTTATATCACCCTCACTTAGTACTTTATAATCTTAAGCTTCTTCTTTGATTGCGATGTAACGAATAACATCTTCGCTAATTCCAGCTAAACGATCAAATTCGTTTTTCGCTTCGATTGAAGAATTAACTGTCATTACAACGTAGTAACCTTTTGTGAAATCTTCGATAGCATATGCTAAATCACGCATACCCCACTCTTTTGTTTCAACGATTTCCGCACCCATATTAGTGAACATGTTTTGGAAGTTTGTGATTACTGCTTTGCGCCCTTCCTCTTCTAAGTTTGGACGAACGATATACATAATTTCGTATTTTCTCATTATATTGCACCTCCTCTTGGTCTAGACGGCCCATTATCGGGCAAGGAGTAATAGTCATATTACTCACAGTCATAAATTATAACACTAGTTTAAACTAATTGCAATACAAATTATTTTATTATACGGCAATATATTTATAAAACTAGTTTTATACGTATCAATATCAAAAAAATAAGCACAACTCTAAAGCAGTGCCTATTTTACAAAGCCCATCATTAAATTCATGTTGTTTTATCGTAGATGCTATTTAATGATGAACTATTAATAGTATGAGATATTTATTTCTCTTTTATACACGAATATAAACAAAATATTTTTAAACGTTAAAACGGAATAACATAACGTCACCATCTTGAACAATATACTGTTTTCCTTCTAATCGATATCGTCCTGCCTCACGTGCCGCTTGCTCTGAACCGTATTTTACTAAATCATCATATGAAACTGTTTCAGCTCGAATGAATCCACGTTCAAAATCACTATGAATAACCCCTGCACATTGAGGAGCAGTCATTCCTTTAATAAACGTCCATGCACGAACTTCCTGCACACCCGCAGTAAAATAAGTAGCTAATCCTAACAAATCATAGGCGGCTCTAATTAACTGGTCCAAACCACTTTCTTTTATTCCTAATTCTTCTAAAAATGCTGACTTTTCATCATCATCTAATTGTGAAATCTCTTCCTCAATACGCGCACAAACTTTGATGACTTTAGCCCCTTCACGTGCGGCATACTCTTGTAATGCCTTTACATGCTCGTTATCCTCATCACTCATTAAATCTTCTTCACCTACATTCGCAACATAAAGAATTGGTTTTAACGTTAGCAATTGTAAATGTTTAATTGTTTGGATATCATCGGCATCTAACTCTAACGCACGTGCCGGTAACTCTTGATCAAATCCAGCTTTAACCTTTTCTAATACCGCTTGTTCGGCCTTAGCTGCCTTATCACCTGATTTAGCCTGTTTCGCTAAGCGACCTAAACGACGGTCAACCTGTTCCATATCGGCTAAAATTAACTCTAGGTTAATTACCTCTACGTCACGAATTGGGTCTACTGATCCCTCAACATGAATAATATTCCCGTCCTCGAAACAACGAACGACTTGTGTAATAGCATCCACTTCTCGGATATTAGCTAAAAATTTATTTCCTAACCCTTCCCCATTACTAGCTCCACGGACTAATCCAGCAATATCGGTAAATTCAAATGTAGTTGGAACTGTTTTTTTAGGACTCACTAATTCAGTAAGTTTATTTAAACGCTCATCTGGGACCTCAACCACACCCACATTCGGGTCAATTGTCGCAAATGGGTAATTAGCTGCTTCAATTCCTGCCTGAGTTATTGCATTAAATAAAGTTGATTTCCCAACATTAGGTAAACCAACGATTCCAGCTGTTAATGCCAATTTTTCCACATCCTTTTATATTAATCGTATTCATATCGTTATTATTTTACACTATTTTAATCAGTTTAGCAAAATGATCTCATATTATGACATCTTTTTATTATAGAAAACATATACTGAGTTAACATTTACTGAAAGGTTGTGGATATATGGCGCAAATTCACTTTTCTGTTAAAGGATTAATTATTAAAGATAAAAAATTTTTAGTTCTTCATAAAGTTAGTCCACGGTGTGAGTACTTTGATTTACCAGGCGGAAAAATGAAAAATAACGAAAGTGCAGAAGAAACTCTTCAACGTGAAATATTAGAGGAAACATCCCTTTTAATTAAACCAATAAGCGTATTACACCAATGGGACTTTGTTAACCAGGACTATTTAATAATGGGGATTATTTATTTATGCCAGCCTCTTACAGAAGAAATACAGTTATCAGAAGAACATGATTATTATGAATGGATTCCCTTAAATGAAGAATCTATTCAGTCCTTAACCCCCTCATTAGCAAATGCAATGTCACATTTAAATTTGGATAATGTTAAAACCATCAATTAATGCTGATGGTTTTTTAATAAAATAATTTTATGTAAACTTCTAAAAATGTTTCTCCCTGAAATAAACAAAAATATGCCGAAGCAGCAATAAAGGGACCAAACGTTAAGGGAGTACGATTATTGCCTCGTCGAAATATACAGCAATAAATTAGTGCGAGTATCGTAGATAATAATAATGATATAAATGTACACCTGATTCCTAAAACTAAACCAACTAACCCATATAACTTAATATCTCCACCTCCTAGTGCCTCCTTTTTAAATAGGAATTTTCCAACTATACTAATTACATAAAAAATTAAAAAAGTCCCTCCCCCCTCTATTAATCTATAAAAAATATTACAACTTGAAAAAAAAGAATATCCGGCTACGAGTAGAATGAAGAAAAAAATCAAAACCTTATCTAAAATTAATTGAAAATAACAATCAGACACCGTAATTACTATTAATAAAGATAAAAATATCCATGCTATATAAATTTCTCCTGAAAAAAATCCTAAACTTCCATAATGATGTAGTGGTAACAAAAATAATAATCCAGATAATATTTCTATAATAAGATGAAAAAAAGGAATAGATTGTTGACAGTGTCTACACCTTCCACGTAAAAAAATGTAGGATACTACCGGAACGAGATCAAACCCGGTCAAAGAAGTGTGACAATGTTGACAAAAGGAACGTGAATTCATCCAATTTAATTGCAGTGGCATTCTATATCCAACAACATGGTAAAAAGAACCTAAAATCGTTCCGATGATAAACGTTAAAACATAGATATTATAATTCATAAAACACCTCCTATATTAAATTACGTCAACAGAACGTAATTTCCTTTTTTAACTTAAAAAAACATTAATGTATATTTATTCCTATTTATGTAAATATTTTTATTTAGGATGGACAAAATAAAATGGAGGTGAGTTTATGAAATTATCAAAAAAAATATCTGCATTCTTTAAGTCAAAATATACTCAGGTTACCGCAGTCATCTGCCTAGAATTAATTGCAATTATGTGTCTAACCGTATACCAATACTTCAAATACCTCCCCGCACCGGACATTAACGTTAATACAACCATTACATTCTACGATTCAAAAGGAGAAGTTTTCTTAGAGAAGACATATCCCAAAGATCAACATTGGGTTAGTCTCGATGAAATTTCACCTTATGTTATTAATGGTTTTATAGCAACGGAGGACCGAAACTTTTACGATCACTTTGGGTTTGACCCTCTTCGTATGGCAAAAGCAGTAATCACTAACCTTACCACAGGAACGCGAGCGCAGGGCGCCTCAACCATTACTCAACAATATGCACGAAACTTATACTTAAGCTTTGAAAAAACATGGTCAAGAAAAATTAAAGAGGCCTTTTATACCATTCGTCTTGAACTCGGATATGATAAGGACACTATACTCGAAGGATACTTAAATACTATTAACTTTGGGCATGGAAATTACGGTATAGAAGATGCATCACTCTATTACTTCGGTAAACATGCAAATGAATTATCACTTGCCGAAGCCTCGATATTAGTTGGTATTCCAAAGGGACCCACCTATTATTCACCCATTAAAAACCCCGAAAACTCTTCGAACCGCCAAAAGATTGTTTTAAAGTCTATGTTAGATGAAAACTATATTAGCGTGGAAGATTATGAACATGCCCTAAAAAGTGATCCCGTTGTAATTGGTGAAATCCCTGGGGATGTTGACTATGAGGCCCCTTATTACGTCGACGCTGTTCTAGCCGAGGTCGATCACTTATTAGATGGCCAAACGAGTTCCTACCGAAACTTAAATATTTATACTACACTGGATCAGGAAATACAAAGTCAAGTAAATAAATCTATTGTTCAAAATGTAAAAGATTTAGACGTTCAGACAGCCGTTATTGTTATGGAACCTTCTACCGGATACGTTAAGGCTTTATCTGGAGGAAATAATTATGAGGAATCACAATATAATCGTGCACTCTATAGTGAGCGTCAGATAGGATCATTAATGAAACCTTTTCTATATTATGCCGCCCTAGAGTATGGATTTAACCCGTCGACAACATTTATGAACGAACCCACAACATTTACCTACAACGGAGGAAAAGATTCCTATACACCAAATAACTATAATAGTTCATATGCTTATAAAAGTATTCCAATGGCGAATGCTCTCGCTGTTTCAGATAATATTTATGCCGTAAAAACTCATACGTTTCTTGGATTAGATGTGCTTCCAAAAACGACTAAACGATTTGGAATTTCAGCTAATATTCCTAGTATTCCTTCTGCAGCTCTTGGTGTTGAACCTGTAAATATTATGGAGATGGCTGAAGCCTACAGTATATTCGCTAATAATGGAAAATCCGTAAATAGAAAATTTATTACCTCTATCACGGATGACCGTGGATTTCTCGTCTATTCTGATACTAAGACAGAACAAAAGCAAATCCTGGATAAAACTAAAACTTATATTATGAATGAAATGATGACCGGAATGTTTAATTTACAACAAAATAATCATTTATCTATAACCGGTCTATCTATTATTCAAAACTTAACTCATCAATATGCAGGTAAAAGTGGATCGACAAATACTGATTCCTGGATGATTGGATACACTCCCGAACTTTTAACAACAGTATGGACGGGATATGATCAGGGTAGAACGTTGGATGGAGTTGAAGTTAACCACTATGCTAAAAATATATGGTCTGAGGTAATGGAAAACTCGTTAAAAAACACTCAAACAGAATGGTTTGAAAAACCTAAAAACGTGGTTGCTGTCAAAATCGATCCTACAACGGGTTATCTAGCGTCGGAAGAATGCAAAAATAAAGTAACACTTTATTATGAAAAGAATAATGTCCCGTCTATTTCATGTGAGGACCATTATCATAAAAGTTCACTTACAGTTAGTCAGTAGTATTTATCGTACGAAAAGCATTTAGGAAAAATTAAATACCCAGAGAAGTACATTAAAAGGACTAAATACGTTGGAAATCGTGTTTAGTCCTTTTAATCTTTGTTATTCTATTGCTAATAAAAAGAAAATTCACTCATCATTGTATGTATTAACGATAGTAGGCCTCAATTAGAATATAACAAGTACTAATACATCCCCCTTGATTGCCTCCCCTCTGCTTTAACAGATTTATTGAGGTAAAATTTAATGACATAATACCTTTATTCCGTATAATAAGGAGAGTTGGGATGAATCATTTTTAACTATATAATAAAAGTACCTTCATCATAGACTTTAAGACATTTCTATCATCATCGATAGTATTGCTTCTCTTCTTTTGTCTACAATGAAGGTACTCTATCAGTTTTAATTCCCTATTATTTCAAACACTAGACAAAAGGGAATAACCGATTTAATGTCAGAGGTCACAAGAGTATTGATTTATGAAGACACCTTATCTTTATCGGCTGGTGCAACAGTTGCCGATAAAGTCGTAGTTTTTCCATCTTGAATAACCGTTAATTCTAGTTTGTCTCCCTCTCTCATAAGGTATAATTTTTTTCTAAAGGCCATCGTATCCTCTACTTCCTCGCCATTAATAGCCGTAACAATATCACCTGCTTTTAATCCCATTTTCTCAGCAATTCCACCTTCAAAAACTTCATAAATAAAAACTCCGGTTTTTTGATCTGTTGGAATTTTAAGCATTTCTTTTAGACGATCAGGAATCATTCCCATCTCTTGAATATATACCCCTAATTGTGGACGACGAACCTCTCCGTAATTTTCTAAATCTGTAATGATAGGAATCGCAACATATGTAGGAATTGAAAATGACATCCCTTCAACAGAACTTGTCGCAATCTTCATTGAATTAATCCCTACTATTTTTCCATCTAAGTTAATGAGCGCCCCACCACTATTACCTGGATTAATTGCAGTATCTGTTTGTAAAACTGTCATTTCCCAGTCGTCAACCTTATCATTATTTAAATCCACGGCAATGACACGATCCTGTCCTGAAACAATCCCTGATGTGGCAGATCCTGCAAAATCTAATCCTAGTGGATTACCAATTGCAATAACAGTTTGACCTACCTTTAAATCCTCAGTATTGCCAAACTCGGCGACTGTATCAACCTTAGCATCACTTACCTTTAATACTGCCAAATCCGTATAAATATCTCCCCCAATTAGAGTAGCTTCTGCATGTTCCCCATTCGAAAAAACAACCTCAAAATAGTCTCCCTTATCTATAACGTGTTGATTAGTTACAATATAGGCATCTTTTCCATCCTTTTTGTAAATAATTCCTGATCCCTCACCTTGAGTCGCATTATTAGCGAAATTTACAACCCCTACAATAGCAGGAGAAACCTTATTGATTGCCTCAATACGTGCCTCCTCCTGTGTAACAACCTGACGTTCAACGACGTTTTGAACAACTTGAGAATTTCCATTTGACTCTGTTAAATTATCAAGCGCAGCGGTACTTCCATTCTTCAGCGACTTTTCCTGATAATAATTATTTATAAAGAAGACACTCCATGCAGTAATTAACCCCGTTATTAATATTACTGCACAGGTATATGAAACTTTTCCAACATTAATTTTTTTCATTCTATATCCACCTTTCAAATTTAAACAATATTAAATAGTTGGCATGCATTAAAGGTTGTTTGTTTCGCGACCTTCTCATACGATATATTTTTAAGCTCTGCTATCTTTTTGGCAACCATCGAGACATATGCAGGCTCATTCCGTGTTCCCCTATATGGATGCGGAGTTAAATAGGGAGCATCCGTTTCGATTAATAAATCTTCTAGTGGAATATGGGTAGCAACTTCTTGTGCCCTTCTACCATTTGTAAAAGTGACAGGACCACCTAAAGATATTTTAAAATTTAGATTAATAAAGCTCCGTGCCATTTCAATACTACCACTATAACAGTGCATGACACCCCCTATTACATCAACACTATTCTCTTTCAAAATATCATAAGTATCCTGTATTGAATCACGAGTATGAATAATTAGGGGTTTATTTATCTCTTTAGCTAATTGAATTTGCTTCACAAACACCTCTTTCTGTATATCTACAGGAGAAGTATCCCAATGATAATCAAGACCACATTCACCCACAGCAACTACTTTAGAGTGATTTAGCTGCTCCTTTAATTGGTCAAATAATTCATCCGTTAAATAAATTGCATCAACTGGATGCCATCCCACTGCAGCATAAATAAATTCATACTTTTCTGCTAGCTCAATAGCACGTTGGTTCGAAACTTGATCATATCCAACAACCAACATATACTTTACCCCTTCATTTTTGGCCCTATCAATTACCTCCACTAAATCATCCATATATTTTTTATCATTTAAATGTACATGAGTATCAAAAAGCACAGTATCACCTATTTCTTCCTAAATCACAATTTATATTTTCTACACTACTCTATCATAGGATAAAGTTTCGGACATTCTATGATACGTATTTATAAATACTGTAGAAAATACGTTCTCTTTTTATTATACCAAAACTTAATTTTTTTATTAGAAAATAAAGATAAAAATACATATAAGTTCCAGTTATTTTGTATTCCATAAAATTTCTGCCTCAGGAGCACTTAAGATATTTTCCAAAAATAATAAAAATAAGGCCAACTTATATCTTTATTCTTGATAAATAAAAAAAACATCCCGAAGGATGTTGATTGGCTATTTGGAGCGGGTGAAGAGAATCGAACTCTCACAGTCAGCTTGGAAGGCTGAAGTTCTACCATTAAACTACACCCGCATTTTTTTATGGCCTAGCGACGTCCTACTCTCGCACTTGCGTACTACCCTCGGCGCTAAGGAGCTTAACTTCTGTGTTCGGTATGGGAACAGGTGTGCCCTCCTTGCCCTTATCACTAGACCTTCTGTCAGATCTTATCAATCTCACAAAACTAGATATCTTCTGCTTACTTCCTTATTAGTTAAGTCCTCGATCGATTAGTATCAGTCCGCTTCATCTGTCACCAAACTTCCACTCCTGACCTATCTACCTCGTCGTCTTCAAGGGATCTTACTTCTTTCGAATGGGAAATCTCATCTTGAGGGGGGCTTCACGCTTAGATGCTTTCAGCGTTTATCCCTTCCACACGTAGCTACCCAGCTATGCTCCTGGCAGAACAACTGGTACACCAGCGGTGTGTCCATCCCGGTCCTCTCGTACTAAGGACAGCTCCTCTCAAATTTCCTACGCCCACGACGGATAGGGACCGAACTGTCTCACGACGTTCTGAACCCAGCTCGCGTACCGCTTTAATGGGCGAACAGCCCAACCCTTGGGACCGACTACAGCCCCAGGATGCGATGAGCCGACATCGAGGTGCCAAACCTCCCCGTCGATGTGAACTCTTGGGGGAGATCAGCCTGTTATCCCCGGGGTAGCTTTTATCCGTTGAGCGACGGCCCTTCCATTCGGTACCGCCGGATCACTAAGCCCGACTTTCGTCCCTGCTCGACTTGTTGGTCTCGCAGTCAAGCTCCCTTCTGCCTTTACACTCTTCGAATGATTTCCAACCATTCTGAGGGAACCTTTGGGCGCCTCCGTTACTCTTTGGGAGGCGACCGCCCCAGTCAAACTGCCCACCTGACACTGTCCCCTGACCAGCTCATGGCCACGGGTTAGAACCCCAGTAACACAAGGGTAGTATCCCAACAGCGACTCCTCCAAGACTGGCGTCCTGGTCTCTTCGTCTCCTACCTATCCTGTACATGTGTCACCAGTGCTCAATATCAAGCTACAGTAAAGCTCCACGGGGTCTTTCCGTCCTGTCGCGGGTAACCTGCATCTTCACAGGTACTATGATTTCACCGAGTCTCTTGTTGAGACAGCGCCCAGATCGTTACGCCTTTCGTGCGGGTCGGAACTTACCCGACAAGGAATTTCGCTACCTTAGGACCGTTATAGTTACGGCCGCCGTTTACTGGGGCTTCAATTCAAAGCTTCGCTTGCGCTAACCTCTCCTCTTAACCTTCCAGCACCGGGCAGGCGTCAGCCCCTATACATCACCTTGCGGTTTAGCAGAGACCTGTGTTTTTGATAAACAGTCGCCTGGGCCTTTTCACTGCGGCTTGCTTTCACAAGCACCCCTTCTCCCGAAGTTACGGGGTCATTTTGCCGAGTTCCTTAACAAGAGTTCTCTCGCTCATCTTAGGATTCTCTCCTCGCCTACCTGTGTCGGTTATCGGTACGGGCACCTAATAAATTATCCCTAGAAGCTTTTCTTGGAAGCGTGACATCAGCTGACTTCACCCTTTCGGGCTTTCGGCATCACAGCTCAATGTTTCGCCATGCGGATTTGCCTACATGACCACCTCACTGCTTACACGTGAATCCATTCACACGCTCAACTTAGCCTTCTCCGTCACTCCTTCAGTTTATTAAGTGGTACAGGAATCTCTACCTGTTGTCCATCGGCTACGCCTTTCGGCCTCACCTTAGGTCCCGACTTACCCAGGGCGGACGAGCCTTCCCCTGGAAACCTTAGGCTTTCGATGGATAGGATTCTCACCTATCTTTCGCTACTCACACCGGCATTCTCACTTCTAACCGCTCCACAGCTCCTTCCGGTACTGCTTCTGTGCTGTTAGAACGCTCTCCTACCACTGACACTTCGTGTCAATCCGCAGCTTCGGCGGTCCGTTTAGCCCCGGTACATTTTCGGCGCAGAGTCACTCGACTAGTGAGCTATTACGCACTCTTTAAAGGATGGCTGCTTCTAAGCCAACCTCCTAGTTGTCTGTGCATCTCCACATCCTTTTCCACTTAACGGACACTTGGGGGCCTTAGCTGGCGGTCTGGGCTCTTTCCCTTTTGACCATGGACCTTATCACCCACAGTCTGACTCCCGATCATATCTATCTGGCATTCGGAGTTTGATTGAGATCAGTACCCCGAGGTGGGGCCATCACCCATTCAGTGCTCTACCTCCAGTAGACTCTTATCGAGGCTAGCCCTAAAGCTATTTCGGAGAGAACCAGCTATATCCGTGTTCGATTGGAATTTCACCCCTAGCCACAAGTCATCCAAGCACTTTTCAACGTGCCCTGGTTCGGCCCTCCAGTCAGTGTTACCTGACCTTCAGCCTGCTCATGGCTAGCTCACACGGTTTCGGGTCTACAACATCGTACTCCTCGCCCTATTCAGACTCGCTTTCGCTTCGGCTCCGTCTCTTCAACTTAACCTTGCACGATATCGTAACTCGCCGGTTCATTCTACAAAAGGCACGCCATCACCCTTTAACGGGCTCTGACTAGTTGTAGGCACACGGTTTCAGGTTCTCTTTCACTCCCCTTCCGGGGTTCTTTTCACCTTTCCCTCACGGTACTGGTTCACTATCGGTCACTAGGTAGTATTTAGCCTTACGAGATGGTCCTCGTTGCTTCCGACGGGATTTCTCGTGTCCCGCCGTACTCAGGATCCCTTCCCTGCTTCACACAATTTCACCTACGGGACTCTCACCCCCTCCGGTTGGCCTTCCCAGACCATTCGGCTATCATGTTCAGTCATTTCTGAAGGTCCTTCTACCCCGGATTACTCCGGTTTGGGCTCCTCCCTGTTCGCTCGCCGCTACTTGGGGAATCGATGTTTCTTTCTTTTCCTCCAGGTACTTAGATGTTTCAGTTCCCTGGGTCTGTCTCCTCTATGGCTATTGATTCACCATACGGTGCTAGCGTATGACCACTAGCGGGTTTCCCCATTCGGATATCCCCGGCTCTTTGCTTACTTACAGCTCCCCGAGGCGTTTCGCCGTTTGTCGCGTCCTTCTTCGACTCCTAGTGCCTAGGCATCCTCCGTGCGCCCTTTATTACTTAACTTTTCTTCTTCAGAAGATATCTAGTTTTCAAAGATCAATTCTAGGAAAATCGAAATTCTCCCAAAACTAAACAGAACGTCTCTTTCTCCATAGAAAGGAGGTGATCCATCCCCACCTTCCGGTAGGGATACCTTGTTACGACTTCACCCCAATCATCTACCCCACCTTAGGCAGCTCCCTCCTTGCGGTTAGGCCACTGACTTCGGGTGTTGTAAACTCTCGTGGTGTGACGGGCGGTGTGTACAAGACCCGGGAACGTATTCACCGCGACATTCTGATTCGCGATTACTAGCGATTCCAACTTCATGTAGGCGAGTTGCAGCCTACAATCCGAACTGAGATTGGCTTTATGAGGTTTGCTCCACGTCACCGCTTCGCTTCTCTTTGTACCAACCATTGTAGCACGTGTGTAGCCCAGGTCATAAGGGGCATGATGATTTGACGTCATCCCCACCTTCCTCCAGTTTGTCACTGGCAGTCTCGTTAGAGTCCCCATCTTACTGCTGGCAACTAACGACAGGGGTTGCGCTCGTTGCGGGACTTAACCCAACATCTCACGACACGAGCTGACGACAACCATGCACCACCTGTATCCATTGTCCCCGAAGGAAACCCTCTATCTCTAGAGGCGTCAATGGTATGTCAAGACCTGGTAAGGTTCTTCGCGTTGCTTCGAATTAAACCACATGCTCCACCGCTTGTGCGGGTCCCCGTCAATTCCTTTGAGTTTCAGTCTTGCGACCGTACTCCCCAGGCGGAGTGCTTAATGCGTTAACTTCAGCACTGAGGTTCGACCCCCAACACTTAGCACTCATCGTTTACGGCGTGGACTACCAGGGTATCTAATCCTGTTTGCTCCCCACGCTTTCGCGCCTCAGTGTCAGTTGCAGACCAGGAAGCCGCCTTCGCCACTGGTGTTCCTCCATATCTCTACGCATTTCACCGCTACACATGGAATTCCACTTCCCTCTTCTGCACTCAAGTCAACCAGTTTCCAATGACCCTCCACGGTTAAGCCGTGGGCTTTCACATCAGACTTAATTAACCACCTGCGCGCTCTTTACGCCCAATAATTCCGGATAACGCTTGCCACCTACGTATTACCGCGGCTGCTGGCACGTAGTTAGCCGTGGCTTTCTCATAAGGTACCGTCAATTGATAGTCATTTCCTCCTATCACCTTTCTTCCCTTATAACAGAATTTTACAACCCGAAGGCCTTCTTCATTCACGCGGCGTTGCTCGGTCAGGCTTTCGCCCATTGCCGAAGATTCCCTACTGCTGCCTCCCGTAGGAGTCTGGGCCGTGTCTCAGTCCCAGTGTGGCCGTTCACCCTCTCAGGTCGGCTACGCATCGTCGCCTTGGTAGGCCTTTACCCCACCAACTAGCTAATGCGCCGCAGGCTCATCCATCAGTGATGCCAGGAGCATCTTTAAACTTTCGTCCTATCCGGTATTAGCGATCGTTTCCAATCGTTGTCCCCGTCTGATGGGCAGATCACCTACGTGTTACTCACCCGTTCGCCGCTTCCCACCGAAGTGGTTCGCTCGACTTGCATGTATTAGGCACGCCGCCAGCGTTCATCCTGAGCCAGGATCAAACTCTCCATAATTGTTTGTTTCCTTAGCTTGCGAAATTTCTTTCGCTCATGATTCTTGACGTTCTGTTTAGTTTTCAAAGAACTTCTCTCGCCTTTTGGCGACTTCTTTATCTTACCGCATTCGACTTTTTCTGTCAAATGTTTTTTTATCTTTTTTTGTAAGATTTCTTGTCTACCTCTCTTGGCGACTTTTCTAGTTTATCATGTTCAACCGTTTCTGTCAAACACTTTTTAACTTTTTTTGTTTTCTTTTCCATCGCCCTTTTGGCGACTCATTTATAATACCACTCCAATACAATATTGTCAAATATTTTATATTAATTTTCTAAACTATTCGCCTAATCAGTATAGTTTTAAGAGTTGGCCCTCCCCATACTTATATTTCTTATATAAAAAAAGAATCTATACCTTAGGCACAGATTCTTTTTTCATTCCTATTTAACTAATGACCCGTTTGGTAATTCATCCATAATCGTAGGTAATGTTAATAACCCATCATTTGAAGCGGCTAAAACCATTCCCTCTGATAATTCACCACGAAGTTTTACAGGTTTTAGATTTGTTACAACCAATACCTTACGACCTACTAATTGTTCCGGTTTATAGTGTTCAGCAATTCCCGAAACGATTTGACGAACCTCTGTTCCTAAATCGATTTGTGAAACTAATAGACGATCAGCTTTAGGATGTTGTTTACATTCTTTAATTTGTCCGATTTTAATCTCAACTTTTGTAAAATCTTCAATACCAATTAGCGCCTTTTCTTCTTTAGGTTGTTCATTTTTTGTCTCTGCTGCTTTTTCAGTATTCGTCGCAACTGATTTTGACATCTGTTCTTTAATATATTCCACTTCTACTTCTACCTCCAAACGTGGGAAAATCGGTGTCCCTTTAGAAACAACTTTTGTTCCCTCTGACAATTTATTAAACTGCTTTAAACTATTCCAATTCATAACGTCTTGTTGATGAATTCCTAATTGTGCAAAAATTTGTGGAGTTGTACGCGGCATAAATGGTTCAATCATAATAGCAATCTGGCGTAAACTTTCCACTAAATGAAGCATCACAGAAGCTAATTTATCAGTATTAGCCTCTTCCTTTGCTAATACCCACGGGGCAGTTTCATCTATATATTTATTTGTACGTGCTACTAATGACCAGATATCAGATAATACCGCACTAAATTGCATTTCCTCAAAATTTTCTTCTACCTTTGTTACTGTAGTATTAACAAACTCTTCCAATGTCTGATCAAACTCAGTAACTTGTCCCTTGTACGTTGGAATAACCCCGTCAAAATACTTGTTTATCATCGAAACAGTACGATTTAATAAATTTCCTAAGTCGTTCGCTAAGTCAAAGTTAACACGCTCAACAAAAGATTCTGGTGAAAATACACCATCCTGACCAAATGGTAGTTCACGTAATAAGAAATAACGCACAGCATCTAAACCGTATCGTTCAATTAACATTTCTGGATAAACGACATTACCCTTTGATTTAGACATTTTTCCGTCTTTCATCATAATAAATCCATGAGCAAAGATTTTTTTCGGTAATGGCAGTCCTAACGCCATTAAAAAGATAGGCCAATAAATTGTATGGAAGCGAACAATATCTTTACCTACTACGTGAACATCGGCTGGCCAATATTTATTAAATAATTCTTCATTATCCGAACCATAACCCAGAGAAGTAATATAGTTTGATAGGGCATCCACCCAAACATATATTACATGCTTTGGATCGCCTGGAACTTTTACCCCCCAATCAAATGTAGTACGTGATACCGATAAATCTTGTAATCCCGGTTTAATAAAGTTATTAACCATTTCATTTTTACGCGATTCTGGTAAGATAAAGTCTGGATTTTCATTGTAATATTCCATTAAACGAGGAGCATATTTTTGCATATTAAAGAAATATGATTCCTCCTTAACAACTTTCACCTCACGTCCACAGTCTGGACACTTTCCATCTACAAGTTGTGTCGGTGTAAAGTAGGCCTCACATGGTGTACAATAAAGTCCCTCATAGTTTCCTTTATAGATATCACCATTTTCCATGAATATCGAAAAGATTTTCTCTACAATTTCTTCATGACGCTTTTCTGTCGTACGGATAAAATCATCATTTGTAATATCCATCATTTCCCATAATTTTTTAGCGGCATCAGCAATTTCATCTACATAAAGTTGTGGATCTTTCCCCGCTTCCATTGCTTTTTCTTGTATTTTTTGTCCGTGTTCATCCATTCCCGTTAAGAAACGCACGTCAAATCCACGGGCACGTTTATAGCGAGCCATTGCGTCAGAAGCCACAGTTGTATAGGCTGTCCCGATATGAAATCTCCCGCTTGGATAATAAATTGGTGTTGTAATATAAAATGTCGGCTTACTCACTAACTTCACCTCTTTAAATTTTTAATGCCTATATTATAGCATACTTCAAACATATTTAGACATTAAAGTGAAGGATAAGTAATATTCCCTATGAGATTAATTTTATATGCGTAAAAATAAATCCCCAATATTCGAGAAATCACTAGCATTTTTTGTAAATTTTCCATGAATTCCTCCTATACATTAACATATTATTTTAAGTATACATACGAAAAAATAGTTTTACTACACTTCGACATAAGTTATTTGGTACACTTTTTCTTGTTAGGGAGGAATTAATATGAAAAATGTAAAAGGACAACTTACCCAAAGAGATATTACCCTCATTGAATATTGTCTTGCACATTTGCCCATCAGCAGTGAGATTGCCGCTGCCCTTTTTTACCCCAATAAATATATTGCTCAGCGCCGACTAAATACAATTCACAACCTCAAACAACTTAAACGTACCGAAAGACTCGTCGTCAACCAGCCCTATATTTATTATTTTCATAAGAAGGATTTAAAAAACTATCCCTTCAGCCAACTTCTTTATGATATTCATTGTGAGGGTTATGAAATTGAAAATTATCACTTTGAAGATAATTTATTAACCGCTCATATCCATAAAGAAAATGCATCTTATAAAATTAATGCCACTCTGAATAATTTGCCACAAATCTATAAACGTTTATCACTAAAGTAAGATAACTATATGAAAAAAGAAAGATATCTAGATATGAAGTAGTACCTGTCAAGTAGACAGTTAATAAAAAGCGAATTTATGCGGTATGAAGTCTATATTCAACTGGACTCATACCGTATTTATTTTGAATACGTTTTGTATTATAATAGTGGATGTAGTTTGATAAGGATTGTTTAACTTCCTCTAAGGTTTGTGGTGAACTAAAGAATGGCATCTCTGCTTTGAGGTGGCGGAAGAAGTTTTCAATACAGGCATTATCCCAGCAGTTGCCTCTGCGGGACATTGACTGTATGAGTCCTATATCAGCTACTTTTTTTATGTACTATTAATGTGCAATTTTTAAGAAAAATTTTCCAAGGAATGAAAATACACTTACCCTATGCAATTTTCAACTCTTCAAAAATGGTTTTTAATTCCACACCTTTTTGAGCTTTATGATAAATTAATTTCACTAATTCTTGTTTTTGCTTTCGTTGACACTGGCGTAAACTGTCACCCAAACAACGATTATTTAACGTTATTCGTTTTAAATAAAGGTAAACGAATTGAATCATTAACATCAATCGTTTAATCCCTTGTAAAGTTCGAATTTGATAGTTCCCCATTCCGAAATTTTGCTTCACTTCTCGGAAGAAAATTTCAATAGGCCAACGTTTAGTATAGTGTTTAAGTAGTTGTTTGGCAGACATTTTCAAATCATGACTCATAAAACAACGTAAAGCTTTTTCTTCCAAAGGAGCCGTTTGGGGCCAACTTAAAATGATTTGGACGACATGTCCCCCTCTTATTCGTCCCTTATATAGATATGTATAATAACGCTCAGATCCGACGGTCACTAAGTCGAGATCATGAAGGGATAATGTTTTCGCAAATTGTTTCAGTTGAATTCCGTTGGGACGGTAACCTTTAGGAAGAATGATTCGATTCGTTTTAATCGCTCCTAAATAATGAAACCCGACTTGCTTAGCCGTTTGAAGGAGAGCTTCACACGTATACCAACTATCCGCTAAGACATAGCCTTTATAGGGAGGTTTGGGTAATTCCATCAGAGCTCTTCGAACGAGTTCGATTTTACTCTGTTTCTCTTTTTCATAGGGAATGATTTGATAAGGAAGAATTAAATCCTCACATTGAAGCATCAAGGCGACAAATTGATGACCATAAACGTGTTGATGATGAAGATGAGAAAAGTGCCAGCTACATCCTTGAATAGGATGTGTTGCCCGTGACGAAGGTTTAGTTTTAACACAAGTCGTATCATCAACCATCACGTAAATAGGTTGTTGAGTTTGATAAGAACGCTGATAGATACAGGATAAAACATAGGTTTGAATCTGGTGACTGATCGCCTCCTCATCCCAAGGACTATCCGTTAAAAATCGTCCAAAACTTGTCCGATGACAGTGTTTAACGGCAGAGATTTTCCCCTGATAATTTTCCTGAATCATCAAGTTTAGAAACTGGTTAACATGATTAAACTGAGGTTTAGATAAGAATAAATCTAAATCAAGTTGTTTTAAAAATTTGAAAATTGAATTTGAATCTGATATAATACTATCCATGAACATTAACTTAATTCCCCCTCGTTAATTGGTTGTAGGAGACTTAATTATACAGGGATTTAAGTTAATGTTTTTTCTTTTTTTACTGGTATTTTATAGCTGGAAATTAATTGGAAGTAGTTTTGCACATTAATAGTTATGTAATTTTTATTAGTAAACTGATAGCCTTGATCGGTATGAAGAATCGCGTTTTCTTCTAAAGGAAGTTGTTTCAACTGATCAAGTACTCGATAAACTTGCGCCATATTTTGAGATTCACAACTATCGTAAGCAACAATTTCCTGATTATACACATCTTTTACCGCACATAAATAGGCCCATTTAGGATAAGGGGCTTTAACTTTGATATAGGTAATGTCCATACATAACTTTTGAAGAGGTTTGGTGGCGTGAAATTCGCGATTTAAAACATTAGAAATATTCCCGTGAGGTTGCGGGCGACGTTTGAATTTAGGCTTAGGCAGAACACAAATTAAATGATATTTATGCATGATACGACGAATACATTTATGATTAACGATCCATCCGTATTGGTTAAGGAGTGCCTGTTTAATTCTTCTCACACCATAAGTACCATTCGATTCGTTAAACACCTCTAAAATTAGATGATAAAGCTCCTCATCACGATTAGTTTTAGACGTAGGGCAGCTTTTCTCCCACTTATAGTATCCGGCTCGTGAAACAGAAGTAAGTCTAAATAAGACAGACAAAGAAAACTCCTTTGAATACTCCTGAATGAATTCAAATTGTTGTTGCTTATTTAACACCCCCTTTTTTTCTCGATTGACTTTTTTAATAATAAATTTTGAGCACGTAAATATTCGACCTCTTCTTCGAGACTCATAAATTTTGTTTTAGGACGCCCCGTGGCTTTTTTACCACGCCCGTCAATAAAAGCTGCTTCTCCCTTTTCATGGAAATCTTTCGCCCAAACATAAATCCGTTTGGGATCTTGAATTTTCAATTGTTCACAAATAGAGGAACAAGATTGCCCCTTCAAATAGAGCTGCACCGCTTGAGATTTTAACTGTGCGGAATAAGTAAAATTACGATTAATACGTTTTGATTGCATAAGAAAAGTACCTCCTTAGTAGACCTTAAAGCGATTCTATCATAACTGATGATAGTGTCGCTTTTATTTTTTTGTCTACCATGAAGGTACTATACCAATACACTCAAAATATCCCCCTCTTTCATTAACTTATCCAAAAATAAAATAATTGGAATATGATCATTCATATAAAAACTGATATAGTTGTCTTTCTTTTAAACTCAAGCTCACTATTACATAAAAAAAAACTGACTTGTATGGATTCGTCATTCAAACAATCTAACAAGTCAGTTTTTTTATGGATAAATGAAATCCTTAATAACCCCTTCTAATCTACCTATTTCCCGTTTTTCATAAATTATCCCCCACTAAAATATACAATGATCAATGCTTTTATATTTCATGTAATGCCACTCTCGGATTAAACCGCCACAATATCCATCCTGAGTTTCAATCATAAAAGACAAAATTTTAAGACCATAAAAAAACTTTCTTCTATACTTCATTGTCTTTTGGTTGTGTATAGGGAACAGCTAATTTTTCGATAGATTCTATTCAAATCTCATTTTTTTTACGGCTATAATTTTACCATCCTTCTTATAAACTCGAGGAACGCGATCACTAATTAAACATAAGATTTCATAACTAATCGTTCCAATTTCTCGTGCGACACGCTCTACAGGCATTCCTTCACCAATTAGGGTGACAACTGTTCCCATTGGAATAGGATTCGGCAAACGAATCATCATCTGGTCCATACACACCCGACCAACTATTTCGCACTCAACTCCATTAACAATCACATTTCTTCCCTGATGTAGTCTAATCCATCCATCGGCATATCCAATAGGAACTACACCAATCCATTCGTCCTCAGAAGCCTCATAGGTCGCACCATAGCCTACCTTATCTCCCTTTTTAATTTTTTTTACTTGTACAACATTAGAAAATAATTTTAAGGCAGGTTTTAGGTCAAATGAAATTGGAATGAAGTCTTCATCCGGATTAATACCATAAAGCCCTAGACCCAAACGAATTCCGTGATCAAATTGAAATTCTTTTTGTAATAGTGTTGCAGTATTTTCTAAATGAACGTATTTGACACCCGTTAAATCTAATTCCTTGATGAGATGCCTAAACTGACGGATTTGGTAATCTAAATACTCGCTATCACAATCCGCTGTCGCCATATGCGTAAATATACCTTCAATCTCAACCATTGAAGCTCGACAAAGGTCCTCATAACATTCTTTAACTTGATCACTATCCATCAACCCTAGCCGATGCATCCCACTATCAACTTTTAAATGAACCTTAATCTTTTCCTTTAATGGCAATTGTACTAATTGGTTAATCCACATTTTATCATGAGCGGTCAATGAGATATTATGGCGGGCTGCCAATGGAACATCTTTTAGGCGAGTCATTCCCAGGACTAAGATTGGGACTTCAATTCCTGATTGACGTAGACGTAATGCCTCATCTAATCCACTAACTGCTAGACAATTTGCTCCTGCCTCTATTGCTACTTTAGACACTTCTACATCCCCGTGACCATATCCGTTTGCCTTTACAACAACAAAAAGTGATTTTGTCGGATGTATTCTTTTAATTTGTTTTACATTATAAGCGATAGCGTCTAAATCGATCTCCGCCCATGTATCACGATAAAACTCTTGCATACGCTTCACCTCTCCCCTAATCACTGTACTAATTTATATGAAATGTACGATAAACTTCATTTTTTGCTAGTTTACGTTCTTTAGCAACACGTTTAATACTTTCATTAGGACTATGGCCCTGTTCAATGTAGTAATTTACGTGCTCAATGATATCTAAATCTTGCCACCAGACAACCTCTTCTTTCTTCTCGGTCGTTCCTTCAACAATAACAACCATCTCGCCACGTAATTCATCCGCCACCTCAAGAATTTCTTGTATAGTTCCACGAATAAACTCCTCATACTGCTTAGTTAACTCTCGGGCAATCACAACACGTCGATTTCCAAGAATCTCTAACATAACTTGAAGAGTTTCCTTAATACGATGTGGCGATTCGTAATAGATTGTTGTAAAAGGTTGATATTTTAAATCCTCTAATTCCTTTTTCTTCTTTGATTTAACGCGGTTTAAAAACCCATAAAAAAGAAAGGGTTGGGGAACGAGACCCGAAGCAATTAGTGCGGACAAGGCTGCATTTGCACCAGGAATAGGAACAACAGCGTAACCTGCCTTAATCGCGTCTGCAACAATTTCATAACCTGGATCCGAAATACATGGCAATCCCGCATCACTCACCAGGGCTATATTTTTCCCCTCTTCGAGTAATGCGATTATTTGGTTGCCTTTCGAATCCTTATTATGTTCATGATAACTAGTTAAAGGAGTCTCAATTTCAAAAGCATGACATAATTTTTTAGTATGTCTCGTATCTTCTGCCGCAATTAAATCTACAGATTTTAATGTTTCAATACAACGAGGGGTCATATCTCCTAAGTTTCCAATAGGGGTCGCTACTAAGTATAAACTCGCACCCTCTTGTTTAAAGCTTTTTTGAATCTCCATATAAGTCACTCCATCTATTAATTAATACTTTCTATTATACTAAATTTTACTCCTTTTTGGATAATCAGTCACGAGTAATTTATTAAATTCAAAGTGTGTTATCACATATTGCATCACTGATAAAGCAAGTACCACCATATCTTCGAAATCTTGCGATACACTCCTTATTAACGGAACCTCATTCATACCACGAGTTAACTCAGAAACATAGTACTGAATCTCTTGAACATCCTTGAAAGGAATAGCTTTTACGGGATCCATTTTTTGAAATTTAATTTTGGCATATCGGTGTAATTTAACTTCGTATTTTATATGTTTTGCTAATGAATGATGTTCATATAAATAGTCGTTTGCATGGTAAACACACGCGTAATCACAGAAAAAGTGAATAATGACCCCCAAATGTTCAGAAAAATGTTTCACACTAACCGGATGTGTCAGTAAATGATTGAGCATGGAAAAAATAATTTCCCTATTATCCCGATAATAATGGCTCATCCTTAAGTATTTCTGACTAATATCAGGTTTAATATTTCCATAAATGAACCATTCTTTATGAATATGATTTTGATTAGTAGGAGATAACTGATTATACAGAAATTCTCCAATTAATCGATGGGTATTTGCTATCATTTAAACCTCATCCTTTCTACATAACTGCGGAAAACAACTGCGCTAAAGATTGTAACGTCCGATCTTTAATCGATCTATTTTTCCAATCCTGATAAATTATTTCAGTTGATCGAGAAAAGTCAATATTAAAATCATTCAATAGAGATTGAATAGATTGCGTTTCATATAGCATCACATTCACCTCGAAATTTAAATAAAAACTTCTAATATCTAAATTAGCCGTTCCAACCGTTGCTATTTTCCCATCTACAATGACGACTTTAGCATGACAAAATACACCATCATAAGTATAAATACGAACCCCTACAGCTAACAATGCTTCAAAGTAAGATTGTGTAGCATAATAGACAAATTTCTTATCCGGTCTTCCAGGAACAATAATTCTGACATCAATCCCCGATAAGGCAGCATTTTTTAAAGCCATAATGACATCAAAGTCAGGAATTAAATAGGGAGTAATCATATAGATACTTTGATTAGCATCCATAATCATCCGAAAAATAGTTTGCTTTATGGGTGCGATGGCTGATGTTGGACCAGAATCCACGACCTGGACGCCGCCATCCTCCTCACATTTAGTAAAATAAAAATAACGTTCATCTTCTAGGCGTTCCCCTGTTGCAAAGAACCAATCACCTGCAAATAAAACAGAAAAATCATGCACTGCTTCTCCCTCTATTAAAATGGATGTATCTCTCCAAAATCCAAACTTAACCGAACGGTGGATATATTCATCCCCAATGTTAATTCCGCCAGTAATTGCCACCTTTCCATCAACTACTAATATTTTTCGATGATTCCGGTGATTTATTTTATTCGATAAAATTGGGATCCACACAGGATCAAATTCTGCAAATTTAATTCCAGACCGTCTCATTAACGAGATGGTTGACTGCGACATTCTCTTTGAAGAACCCATAGCATCAATTAAAACTCTCACCTCTACCCCGGCCTGAGCTCTATCAATTAGTGCATTAACAACACGCATTCCCATCTCATCGCTATGAAAAATATAATATTCTAAGAAAATAAACTGTTGGGCATTTTTAATCGCCTCTAATAAAACGGGAAATTTTTGCTCTCCATTTGTAAGAATACGTGTTTTAGAACGAAAGGAAATATCATTTATAGCAGTCATTTTATTTAGTTTAACAAGTCTGCAAGCTTCATCGCTCAACACCGTTTTAACTTGTGAATGGTCAAAATCACAAACCGGACTAAGGTAGTCATCCCCCAATTGTTTCATTCGTCGATGGTACCTATAAGTCTCTCTAAATCCATTTCCGACCATTATATATAGAATTAAACCTAACACGGGAAATAACGCGATTACAAATAACCACGGAAGTTTGTTTTTTGAATCAGAATAAATAAAGATAATTAACCAGACTAATATAGAGAGTACAGAAAGCCCTATATAAACCAGGCTCCCCGTGGCAATCGCAACGCTATCCACAACGGATGAATAGTAAAAGCTTAAACAGTAAACGAGAAATGTTATTATGGCTAAAGTTATTAATGCAATTGATCGTTTCACATTCTATCACCTACTGATAGTTTATCCATCTATTAAGAGTTTATAACTAATTTTTTACCATAAAAAAGAAGCGCCCTTTATTGAGACGCCTCTTCTTTCTTACCCAACATAAATAAATCTAAAATTTCTTGACTGTAATTAACACTTGTTTCATTTTCATAAACGAATAAAGGATTTTCAATTCGAAGGTTTCCGGCCTTTCCCCCTTTAATTCCCTCGATTAAAAGTACGTTTGCTTCCCGATGAATACGCGGATATACTAATCTCATTCGTTTGGGTTCAATTTTATATTTTCTAAATGTTTCTATAATATCAATCAATCTATCTGGGCGATGAACCATTGCAAATCTCCCCCCTTGTTTAAGCAACAATGAGGCCTCCTTCACTACATCATCGAGTGTGGCTAATACCTCATGACGGGCAATAGTTAAGTAATCATTTTTATTCAAATTACTATCGGGATTGACCTTAAAATAAGGAGGATTACACGTTACAACATCATAAGAAAATCTTCCGATTTTCTCATTAATCCCTTTTAAATCACCTTTTATAATTTCAATTTGATTCTCTAAACCGTTAACGGCCACATTACGACTAGCTAAATCGTGGGAAACATCCTGAATTTCAACCCCTATAATTTTAATGTTTGAATTACGAAGGGATAAAAATAAAGGAATCGGGGCATTACCTGTGCACAAATCAACAACCTTATGAGCATTTTTATTTAATGTGGCATAATTTCCTAAAAGGGTCGAATCTAATGAAAAATTAAACATTTCAGGATGTTGGATAATCTTTAAACCATCGTACCCTAATAAATCATTTAAAACTTCATTTTCTTTTAACAAGTACTCTTTACCTGACATCTTAAATACCCTCCAACATATTTATTATACTTATAAAGGGAAATTCTCTATTCTATAGAAGAATTTCCCCCTCGATAAGCCCTTCATCTAAATCTTTTTCTTACATTACATAGCCAACTTAATCCATTAACTGTTTTAATTCTGGATCAATTTTATGATCATCTTTCTTTACTTTGCGATCTAATATTTTTAATATTTCTGATGCATCATGCTTTCTAATTGTATCTTTATATTCCACAATAACAGTTTCGGCAATCATATTAATAGAACGTACTCGTCCCTCGCCTAGCTCCGTTAAAACTCTATTTCCTACATCAGGTAATCTTTTCATTAATTCAACATAAGTTTCATTCTCATACTTTAGGCAACATAGAAGTTTTCCGCAGATACCTGAAATCTTAGATGGATTAAGCGATAACTGTTGATTTTTAGCCATTTTGATAGTCACCGTCGCAAATTCACCTAAAAAGGATGTACAACATAAAACACGACCACAAGGTCCTAGTCCTCCAATCATTTTCGCGGCATCACGCACACCAATTTGACGAAGTTCAATCCGCAAACGAAATGTATAGGCCAAATCCTTCACTAATTGTCTAAAGTCGACTCTTCCCTCAGCTGTAAAATAAAAAATTAACTTTGTGCGATCAAACGTATACTCGCACCCTAAGAGTTGCATTTCTAGCTTATTCTTTGTAATCAATTGATTACAAACCTCCATCGCATAAGATTCATCCGCCTTATTCTGTTTATGTTTTTGAATATCCTCTTCGGTTGCAATTCGTAATACAGGTTTTAAAGGTAAAAATACATCCTCTTCATCAACCAGCCTTGGTTCAATCACCACTGTTCCAAATTCCATTCCGCGGATAGTCTCAACCAATACGTAATCCCCTTTTTGTGGAGAGAATCCATTAGGATCAAAAAAATATTTCTTTCCTACTTGTTTAAACTGTACTCCTACTACGGCATATTGCATCCTTCAATTCCTCCCTTCATTCTCAAAAATAATTGATCAAAGCAAAGCACTACATTCGCATTTGCTCTTAATCGTTTCTCTGTATCTAAAATAATCTGTATCTTTCTTAAACAGTCGCTTATCGTGTTTACCTCGGAACTCTCACATAAGGATGTCTTATAGGCTTCAAATGATAAGTCATCATTCTTGCCTAGCTTGATTTTTAATACATCCTTATAATAAATGATTAAAAGATTTAAATATAGTAATTGAAATTCTCTATTCTTAAATATCTCTGGATTTTGAATCAATATAATCGAGGGATCCATCTTCATCTTTAAAAGGCACTCTTCAGTTTTTAGAACAAGACTAACGACAGAACTGAATTGTTCAGATTCGGACCATCTAATCCCTTCATTCAAACTTTGAGTTAACGAGGCCAAAATAGATGCGTATTGGTGAATTCCGACAGATTTATACTGTTCAATCAATTTTTCGCGCGACATTGGCGTAAATGTTAAAACGACGGCTCTCGAACGTATAGTCGGTAAGAGCATCTCCTTATTCTCCGTTAATAAAAGCGCATAAGTGTTTTTCATCGGCTCCTCTAAAAACTTCAATAAACTATTCGCGGCACTAACGGACATTTTTTCAGCATCTTCAATAATATATACCTTAGGAGCATTTTCCGCAGCCTTCTTCGAAAACTCAGCTTGTAAAGCCTGTATTTGTTCCTTCTTTATACTATTTCCCTCAGGACGAATCATGTAAACATTCACATGTTTTTCGCTTTCAATCAATTGGCAGCTTCTACAACTACCACAAATTCTATCATCTGATTCACATAATAACATTTTAGCAAAATTTTTAGCGAACGACAACTTTCCTATCCCTTTTGCCCCTTCTAAAATGTATGCATGTACCAGACGATTTTTTAGATAACTATTAACAATAAAACGCGTTATCTTTGATTGATCCTCTAAAAATCTTTCCCATCCATGCACAGAGACCATCCCTTTTCATGTGAATTTATCTAATCTTTCAGCTGTCCAATAATTAAATTAAATACCTCATTGGATACTTCATCAACTGACTGCGTAGCATCTATTGATACGATACGATTCGAATCCATTACCGCCCGTTTTTTATACCCATTATAAACTAGTCGGTGAAACGATAAGTCTTCTAAATCCAAACGATTAACCTCTCTTTGATGGTTTCTAGCAATACGTTTTAGTCCTTCTTCTGGCTCAATATCAAAGAATATAGTTAAATTAGGCATAAACCCTTCAATTGCAAACTCATTCATTTTAAGTACTTCTTCCATACCTATTCCACGTGCATACCCCTGATATACAATAGAACTATCCACAAAACGATCGCATAATACAACATATCCATTTTCCATTGCCGGTTTAACCTTTTCTACCAGATGTTGACGACGCGCAGCAGCGTAAAGTAAAGCCTCTGTACGACAATCCATCTCCGTATGATTAGGATCTAAAATAATCTCACGAATTTTTTCAGCAATTTTAATTCCCCCAGGCTCGCGTGTATAAATAGCCTTGATTCCAACCGAAGATAATTTTTCAATTACTGAATATGCAACTGTAGTCTTTCCGGCACCTTCCCCGCCTTCTAACGTAATAAATAATCCGCTCATCGTCTATGCTCCTTTTCTAAATGAATAAATATCAATCAACATTATCTCATAGATGACTATAATTTTAAAGAAATTTGTCTCTTTCTTAAAATGAACGCTTTTTATTAAAAAATTAATGAACCATCTAATATTCGTCGTAACCGCTTTATTTTCCTTTTCATTTAATCCTACTTTTTACAGTCCTAAATCCCCTTTTGAATAAACATTCGCGTCTTCCTCTCTTCTTTTACTCCCCTATAATGATAAAAAAAAAGAGTCATGTAACCTATGAACTCCTTTTTTATCTTTAGAATAGTTAGCGAATAAGGATAACCACTAACTATTCTTCTGAAATTTTAACATCTAAAATTTGATTAAATACTACCCGTTTTAATGTAGAGTCCGTAATAACCAAGAGTTGTTCGTAATGCTCATCATAATGAGAAATCGTTCCTGCAACTTCAAATGAATCACCATTATCATCAGCTACTGTCAATTGAACAGGTAATTTTTCCTCAAATGCTCTTCTTAACCCCTTGTATCCTGTCGTCTCTTTATTTGTAATGACTTGCATATATTTCGATAAATCCTCTAGATTTAAAGCATCGTTCGGTTGAATCATGCTTTGAGTCGGATGATTTTGCCGACTAAATAATTTATTTATGAATTTTAGTGCCATATTTGCCTCCTGTATAATTCAACAAATAACTCGTTGCTCCCCTTTTCTCACCCTATCTACTATAAATTATAACATAAACTCTTTGATAAACAAACAAAGACCTAATATTTATGTTTTCATTTTACCCTATTTATCGACATCTCATACATTTTTCTACTTAGATAATTTTTATTCTATTTTTTTCGACGGAACAACTAAAACCTCCTCCGGATACTCAACACGGTGTAAATAAAGTCCCTGTGGCTTTGCCGTATGACCAGCTAAACGACGATCCTTCATGCTTAGGATATGTTTTATATCGTTTGGAAGTTTACGTCCCTCACCAACTTGAATCATTGTCCCAACCATAATACGAATCATATAGCGTAAAAAACCATTACCAACAAAGATAAAGGTTAGCTCACCCTCATCATCTAATAGCTCTGCTTTATAAATTGTTCGCTCTTTATTTACCTCGTCCAAATTTCCACAAAAAGAAGTAAAATCATGTGTTCCCAATAAATATCCCATGGCCTCTCTCATTCTCTCCACATCTAGTGGACGGCGATGATAATAGACATAATGACGGTTTAACGGATTATATTCGTTTAAAGACATCTTATATCTATACTCCTTTACCTTACCGTGGTAACGAGAATGGAAATCTGGATGAACCTCCTGACTATCTAATACATAAATATCTTCAGGTAAAATCGAGTTCAACGCTTTAGCGTAACGCCCCCCATCCATGCTAAGATCACTATCAAAATGAAAAACTTGTCCATAAGCATGAACCCCTGCATCGGTTCTTCCGGAACTATGAATTGTTACTGATTGTTTACAGATCTTATTAAGAGCTGATTCAATCTCACCTTGTACCGTCCTTTGTCCTGGTTGTCTCTGATAACCATTAAATAACGTACCATCATAAGATACTGTGCATTTAATTCTCTTCATAAAATTCCACCTTAAAAAATAATTGCTCCTAAAAATAAACCAATAGAAATTAAAATTAATATTGTATCCGGTATCCTCCATCTTAATTGATTAATGCTCGTACGTGGACGACCCGGAACATACCCTCTCACTTCCATAGCATTTGCCAATTCATCAGCTCGTTTAAACGATAAGATAAATAAGGGTACCAATAAAGAAATTAATTGTATTACTTTATCTTTAAAGTTTCCTTCACTAATATCTACACCTCGTGATGCCTGTGCTTTTAATATCTTTTGTGTCTCCTCAAATAAAGTAGGGATAAACCTTAAAGCAATCGAAATCATTAATGCAATTTCGGCTACGGGAATTCCAATCCTTCCTAACGGCTTAAATAATGATTCTAAGGCTAAGGTTAAATCAGACGGTCGCGTAGTTAAAGTTAAAAGAGTTGAAATAATTACTACAATTATTAATCTTATACTCATATAAAGACCTAGATTCAACCCTTTATCATAAATCTTAAGCGGCCCTAATGAAAATATAACATTTCCTTGATGATTAAAAAATACTTGTAAAAAAAATGTCAATACAATAAAGAAAATAATTGGTTTTAAACTTTTAATAAAGTAATTTATTGGTATTTTTGTTAACCTCATGACCAATAACTCTAAACCACACAATAAAATCATAAATAACCAGTTATCTGTAAAAAAACATGAAAGGACGAAAAATGAAGTAGCTAAAATTTTAGAACGAGCATCTAGTCTATGCCACAATGAATATCCGGGGAAATACCTCCCTATCACAATACTATTCAACAACTATTCCCCCCCACCTAATAAGCTTTCAACTTGTCCAATAAACTCTTCTTCAGTTAATGGTAAATTATCTACATCTACATTCAAGCGCTCTAATAATTTATAATAATTTTGGGATGGAATAGGTAACGTTATTCCACACGTTCTTAATAAATCCACTTGTTTAAAAACATTTTTTGGAGTACCTTTTATCGTTAGTACCCCCTTATTCATAACGATTACATCTTCCGCATATTTTGCAACCAAATCCATATCATGGGTAACTAATACAATTGTTTTCCCATATTCTTTGTTCAATTTATAAAACATCTCCATTATCTCAAATTGCCCTCGTGGATCAAGCCCAGCAGTAGGTTCATCTAGAACTAGGATATCTGGATCCATGGCAAGTATTCCAGCAATGGCCACTCGCCGCATTTGTCCGCCACTCAAATTAAACGGCGACCTCCCTAACATCTCTATATCTAGTCCAACCATCTGTATAACATCATGAGCACGTCGTATAGCTTCTTCCTCAGATACCCCATAGTTCATCGGACCAAATATAATATCCCGTTCAATTGTTTCTTCAAATAACTGATACTCTGGAAACTGAAAAACCAAACCTACATGCTGCCTTATTTCCCTTAAGTCTCTATTCTTGTCATCAGATTTAATAACTTTATCCCCGACCTTGATGTTTCCACTGCTAGGTTTTAATAACCCATTCATGTGTTGAATAAGTGTCGATTTTCCTGATCCTGTATGTCCAATAATAGCTAAAAATTGTCCCTTAGGTACATCAAATTCAATATTATATAACGCTCTACGCTCCATAGGAGTATTTGCATTGTATATATGATTTACAGATTCAAATTTAATTTGCATAACTCATTCATCAACTCCTCATCACTTGTAACAATCTCGCTCAAAACTCCCCTTTTTGTTAACTCATAAGATACCTTTACTGCAAACGGAACGTCTAACTTAACCGACTCTAATAGTTCCTTTTCCTTAAATACGTCCTTAGGTTTCCCTTCTAAAATTATTTTTCCTTCATTCATGACAATGATCCGATCGCTATGAATAGCCTCGTCTAAATAGTGAGTAATCATAATTATCGTCTTATCACGATTCTTTACTAATTCGTGAATCAATTTCATCATATCCTCACGTCCTTGAGGATCTAACATTGCTGTCGCTTCATCTAAAATAATAATTTTAGCCCCTAATGCTAAAACCCCTGCAATAGCTACCCTCTGTTTTTCCCCCCCGCTCAAATAATGCGGTTCAAAATTTAAAAAGTCCCCCATACCTACCTCTTGAGCATATTTGTTAACCAAATTGTCCATTTCCTCATAGGGTACACATTTATTTTCTAACCCAAATGCGATATCATCACGGACCGTACAACCAACAAATTGATTATCTGGGTTTTGAAAAACAATCCCAACCTTTTGACGAATATCAAAAACACTACTTTCCGTTAAGGGCTGTCCATCAATTATTATTTTCCCCCCTTGAATCTCATGTAATCCTACCAATAATTTAGATAGTGTCGATTTACCTGATCCATTATGGCCTAAAATAGTAACAAACTCCCCCTCATTAATAGTTAAATTAAAATTCTTTAATACTTCATTGCCGTCCTCATAACCAAAACATACATTTTCTAATTTGACAACATTGTTCACCTAATACACCGCCCTTTATTCATGTTAAGATATATGTCCCTAAATCGAAATTCCATCTAAATCTGCATCGCTACTCCCTACAATCTCTATTACTAATTGATGCGGTGCACAGATAATACTTTGACCCGAACGATGAATAAAACCAATTTCTACACAATCATGATCAGGACAGTCAGCCTCTTCAATACGAACTCCATTATCATCTAGAATGACCTTATTATATCCCAATTCTGTTTCAATATCTAAAACAGTGTGTTTGCCATCTAGCTTAAAACGACCATATTCTTCTCCCTTTACGGAAATGATCACTTCCTGATTATCCTCTGATTGTAATGTAAATTGTATAAACAAAAAACTGGTAATTGCAACAACTGCAATAATTAAATATATATCCAAACGTTTCACAAATTCATCCTCCGAAATAAAATAATTACACCTAACATTATAACAAGATTAAGTATCAATTGTTATAAAAATAAAAATTAAATTATCGTAATTATATATTATGTTACGATTCTCTTTATCAACTCTAAACTTAAACACACTAACGTATAACAAGAAAATTTAGTCATCTTATTCATTATATATTAATTTTCAAAATAAAGGCTCTTTGTCAAATCGTGTGGGTGAATAAAATCTATACATGTAATCAAGAGGAATTAGGCCATTCTTTAGACGGCTTGGTTCCTCTTCTTTTTTTGTTCAAAAGTGTATTTATGAATAATCAAAATTCTTGCTTTGAAATGGTAGAAACTACGGTATCCGAAGGCAATACGTTTAATGACTTTAATGTTATTGTTAATTCCTTCGAGTACTCCATTTGTATAAGGAGTTTCGATAGTATTTTTGACATAATCTTGATAATGAGTGAGTGTTTTTAAAGCTGTTTTCATTTCGTGTGAAAGCAGGTCAGAGGGGTGTTGAATGGCATGATGAAATATTTCAAGGTTACGAAGTTTAATAGCCTGTTGGACAGTTTGGTAGAAATCATAAGTCTCCTTTAGTTCAGGGTCTAGGGCTAATAAAAAGTCAATAATTTCTTGTTGAGAGATCATCTTTTTGAAGCAGTTGGAATAGAAGTAATGAGTGGCATTAAGATCTTCTTGGGCTTTTAAGAGAAGTCGCCAATAATATTTGAATTTATTATAAAACTCTTTATTTTGATTCATGAAACGAATGCGTGTTTTATTAAGAGCACGAGAGACTAGTTGAACGATATGAAATTTATCTAAAACAATCTTAGCCTTAGGGAATACCTCTTTAATGAGTGTCATATAAGGGGCGTACATGTCAATGACGACGTGGGTTACACCTTCACGAGCTGCTTTAGAAAATCGCATAAAATAAGTCCTTAGTGTACTTAAGCGACGGTCTTCAACGATATCAATTAGCTTTCCATTGGACGCATCACAAAAAATGAAGGACATTGCTCCCTCGGCCGATTTAACCGACTTAAACTCGTCAAAACAAAGAACTTTTGGGAGAGAATTAAAGGGAAGCGGCTGTTCTTCATAGGAAGAATGAATGACGCGGTTAACGGTTGAATGAGAAACGTTAAGCTCACGTGCAATATCTGTTTCGGATTTCTTATGACTAGCTTCTAAAAAGATGGCTTGTTTTACGGGAGTGGAAATAAAACAATTAGGGTTAACAAGAGATGTTTCTAGGGTAAATGTTCGGTCGCAATGACGGCATTTATAACGTTGTTTTTTTAAGTCTAGATAAGCATCAAATCCGGAAATTTTGACTAGCTTAATACGTGAAGTTTTGAAGCCGTGTTTAATGATATTTGAGTCAAAAGAATGACCACAGTGGTAGCAACGAGTCGGTTGAAAAGAAAGAGTTCCCAAAATAAGTTTAGAACGAACATTCTTAATCTGAGTTTCTTGGATACAATTTTTTGAAAAAGTAATATTTTTATCTTTTAAATCAAGTAAAGTTGAGATACAATTAGTGTGAGACATAAACCCAATCCTTTCGTGTTTTTTTGGTCGATTACATTGTATAGAATTTGGGACGTTATGTCTCTTTTTTTGTACTTATTTTTTAATTCCAATAAAAGAGGTGTGGGCATCACCCACACCAAATATTATAGAACCAAAATAAAAAGAGAGCATAATGCTCTCTTTTTATTTTGAAATTATATCTTATAATTTACCTACTAAGTCTAAGCTTGGAGTTAATGTTTCTGCACCTGGTTGCCATTTTGCAGGACATACTTGATCACCATGTTCAGCAACGAATTGAGCAGCTTGAACTTTACGTAATAACTCTTCCGCGTTACGTCCAATTCCATTGTCATGGATTTCATACGCTTTGATTACACCTTCTGGATTTACTACAAAGCTTCCACGTAATGCTAATCCTTCTTCTTCGATCATAACTTCAAAGTTACGAGTTAAAGTTCCTGTTGGGTCAGCTAACATAGGGTATTTAATTTTACCGATTGTTTCTGTAGCATCTGCCCATGCTTTATGTACGAAATGAGTATCTGTTGATACTGAATAAATTTCACATCCGATTTCTTGGAATTTAGCATAGCTATCTGCTAAATCTCCTAATTCAGTTGGACATACAAATGTAAAGTCTGCTGGATAGAAGAAAAATACTGACCATTTTCCTTTAATTGATTCAGAAGTTACCTCTTTGAATTCCCCATTATGATATGCTTGTACTGCAAATTCTTTAACTTGAGTATTGATTAAAGACATTCTTATTTCCTCCTTTATTATCAGTAATAATTACTAATATCATTATATAGTTAAAATAAAAGAAAGTCAATACAAATAATATTAAATTTTAAGTTAATCAAAGTAATATAATAAATTTTATCATAACAATGTGATGAAAAAAGAAATCCTACATATTATTACTTAAATGTATATATTATATACTACTTTTCATGACTAGCATCATACTCGCCTCAATTAATTAAATAAAAATTAACCCTTATTTTTGAGAGGACTTACAAGAAGAAAAAAGCTTTGCATTCTAATACGCGTGATTTAATCAAAGACATTATTCCGAAACAGAACTGTATCTTCATATAATCCTGACCCCCTAGACGATATAAATCAATTCTGATCTTTTGGGTTATACACTGGTATAGGATTAGAAAAGACTTTTACAATAATCTAACTTTTATTGAGTGTTTTAAAAACTTATCTTTTTTAGGTTCTATAATTTTTGGTGTGGGTGGGATTACTCACACCTTTTTGATTGCCATAAATATTGAGACAAAAAAAAGAGACATAGTCCCCAAAATCCTATACAATGTAATCGGCTAAAACAACACGAAAGGATTGGTTTTATGTCTCATACTAATTGTATCTCAACTTTACTTGATTTAAAAGATAAAAATATTACTTTTTCAGAAAATTGTATCCAGGAAACTCAGATTAAGAATGTTCGTTCTAAACTTATTTTAGGGACTCTTTCTTTTCAACCGACTCATTGCTACCACTGTGGTCATTCTTTTGACTCAAATATCATTAAACACGGCTTCAAAACTTCACGTATTAAGCTAGTCAAAATTTCCGGATTTGATGCTTATCTAGACTTAAAAAAACAACGTTATAAATGCCGTCATTGTGACCGAACATTTACCCTAGAAACATCTCTTGTTAACCCTAATTGTTTTATTTCCACTCCCGTAAAACAAGCCATCTTTTTAGAAGCTAGTCATAAGAAATCCGAAACAGATATTGCACGTGAGCTTAACGTTTCTCATTCAACCGTTAACCGCGTCATTCATTCTTCCTATGAAGAACAGCCGCTTCCCTTTAATTCTCTCCCAAAAGTTCTTTGTTTTGACGAGTTTAAGTCGGTTAAATCGGCCGAGGGTCACCTGCCATGCGAAGCATGTATCCTCCATTGGTAGGGAACGGAGCAATGTCCTTCATTTTTTGTGATGCGTCCAATGGAAAGCTAATTGATATCGTTGAAGACCGTCGCTTAAGTACACTAAGGACTTATTTTATGCGATTTTCTAAAGCAGCTCGTGAAGGTGTAACCCACGTCGTCATTGACATGTACGCCCCTTATATGACACTCATTAAAGAGGTATTCCCTAAGGCTAAGATTGTTTTAGATAAATTTCATATCGTTCAACTAGTCTCTCGTGCTCTTAATAAAACACGCATTCGTTTCATGAATCAAAATAAAGAGTTTTATAATAAATTCAAACATTATTGGCGACTTCTCTTAAAAGCCCAAGAAGATCTTAATGCCACTCATTACTTCTATTCCAACTGCTTCAAAAAGATGATCTCTCAACAAGAAATTATTGACTTTTTATTAGCCCTAGACCCTGAACTAAAGGAGACTTATGATTTCTACCAAACTGTCCAACAGGCTATTAAACTTCGTAACCTTGAAATATTTCATCATGCCATTCAACACCCCTCTGATCTGCTTTCACACGAAATGAAAACAGCTTTAAAAACACTCACTCATTATCAAGACTATGTCAAAAATACAATTGAAACTCCTTATACCAATGGAGTACTCGAAGGAATTAACAACAATATCAAAGTCATTAAGCGAATCGCTTTTGGATACCGTAGTTTCTACCATTTCAAAGCAAGAATTTTGATTATTCATAAATACACTTTTGAACAAAAAAAGAAGAGGAATCAAACCATCTAAAGAATAGCCTAATTCCTCCCGATTATATGTATAGATTTTATTCACCCACACTATTTGACAAAGAACCCTTTTTTATATAAGGCAGCCTCCTTTATTCACAGTATAGATTGTGATTTCTATTTACTAGAGTTAAACCATGATGATATATACTAAAAAAGCATATAAAAAAAACTGGTTTATAACCAGTTTCTTTTATATGCAATGGTATTTATTCTCTAAAATAAAAAAAGATAATACTATAATAAAGATTACCTTATTTTACTATAATGGTGCGGGTGACAGGAGTTGAACCTGCACACCAAAGGTACTAGAGCCTAAATCTAGCGCGTCTGCCAATTCCGCCACACCCGCATTATGAATGGTGTCCTGCAGAGGACTCGAACCTCTGACCCTCTGATTAAAAGTCAGATGCTCTACCAACTGAGCTAGCAGGACTTTTATGGTGGAGGATGACGGGCTCGAACCGCCGACCCTCTGCTTGTAAGGCAGATGCTCTCCCAGCTGAGCTAATCCTCCATCATGGTGGCTTGGGACGGAATCGAACCGCCGACACAAGGATTTTCAGTCCTTTGCTCTACCGACTGAGCTACCAAGCCTTTTATTTATTATTTAAATGGCGGTCCAGACGGGAATCGAACCCGCGATCTCCTGCGTGACAGGCAGGCATGTTAACCGCTACACCACTGGACCTTTTGGTTGCGGGGACAGGACTTGAACCTGCGACCTTCGGGTTATGAGCCCGACGAGCTACCAACTGCTCCACCCCGCGATGTTTATTTATTTTAATATGGCGGAGGAAGAGGGATTCGAACCCCCGCGACGCTTTCACGCCCTGTCGGTTTTCAAGACCGATCCCTTCAGCCTGACTTGGGTATTCCTCCGAATAATGTATGAAAAGTGGTGGACCCTGTAGGACTCGAACCTACGACCGATCGGTTATGAGCCGATAGCTCTAACCAACTGAGCTAAGGGTCCGGTCCTATTTTTGGTAGCGGAGGAGGGACTCGAACCCCCAACCTCACGGGTATGAACCGTACGCTCTAGCCAGTTGAGCTACTCCGCCATGATACTAACATGATACTTATTTAATTGGTGGAGACTAGGGGGATCGAACCCCTGACCTCCTGCGTGCAAGGCAGGCGCTCTCCCAGCTGAGCTAAGTCCCCATTCTCTTTTTCTTTTTTAATGGTCGGGAAGACAGGATTCGAACCTGCGACCCCCTGGTCCCAAACCAGGTGCTCTACCAAGCTGAGCCACTTCCCGTTTTTTATGGCGCGCCCAAGAGGAGTCGAACCCCTAACCTTTTGATCCGTAGTCAAACGCTCTATCCAATTGAGCTATGGGCGCTATTTAGTTGGTGCCTAGGGCCGGAATCGAACCGGCACGGGTGTCACCACCCGCAGGATTTTAAGTCCTGTGCGTCTACCAGTTCCGCCACCCAGGCATATCGTTATTTCAGGCACGCGCCTTTTTCAAAATGGTGTCCTGCAGAGGACTCGAACCTCTGACCCTCTGATTAAAAGTCAGATGCTCTACCAACTGAGCTAGCAGGACATCATTGGCTGGGCTAGCTGGATTCGAACCAGCGCATGACGGAGTCAAAGTCCGTTGCCTTACCGCTTGGCTATAGCCCATTCTTAAGTGGTGGTGGGGGACGGATTCGAACCGCCGAACTCTCAGAGAGCGGATTTACAGTCCGCCGCGTTTAGCCACTTCGCTACCCCACCGTATTCTTTTGTTATATGGTGCCGGAAGCAGGACTTGAACCCGCAACCTACTGATTACAAGTCAGTTGCTCTACCAATTGAGCTATTCCGGCTCTTTATGGTGGAGGATGACGGGCTCGAACCGCCGACCCTCTGCTTGTAAGGCAGATGCTCTCCCAGCTGAGCTAATCCTCCACTTTTATTTTTAATGGTGACCCGTACGGGATTCGAACCCGTGTATGCATGCGTGAAAGGCATGTGTGTTAAACCGCTTCACCAACGGGCCATTTTTTAATGGCGCCCCAACTAGGACTCGAACCTAGGACCCCTTGATTAACAGTCAAGTGCTCTAACCAACTGAGCTATTGAGGCTTTTTATTTATGGCCTAGCGACGTCCTACTCTCGCACTTGCGTACTACCCTCGGCGCTAAGGAGCTTAACTTCTGTGTTCGGTATGGGAACAGGTGTGCCCTCCTTGCCCTTATCACTAGACCTTCTGTCAGATCTTATCAATCTCACAAAACTAGATATCTTCTGCTTACTTCTTCTTGTCCGGCAACTCTCGCATCACAGTGGTAAAGTTCAATAACTGTTCATCACCTTCGTGATTCCTCAGTTCTTTTCACTTTCTGCCTGTGATAATCGCTCGTTTTTGCCTTTCCTATTTAGTTAAGTCCTCGATCGATTAGTATCAGTCCGCTTCATCTGTCACCAAACTTCCACTCCTGACCTATCTACCTCGTCGTCTTCAAGGGATCTTACTTCTTTCGAATGGGAAATCTCATCTTGAGGGGGGCTTCACGCTTAGATGCTTTCAGCGTTTATCCCTTCCACACGTAGCTACCCAGCTATGCTCCTGGCAGAACAACTGGTACACCAGCGGTGTGTCCATCCCGGTCCTCTCGTACTAAGGACAGCTCCTCTCAAATTTCCTACGCCCACGACGGATAGGGACCGAACTGTCTCACGACGTTCTGAACCCAGCTCGCGTACCGCTTTAATGGGCGAACAGCCCAACCCTTGGGACCGACTACAGCCCCAGGATGCGATGAGCCGACATCGAGGTGCCAAACCTCCCCGTCGATGTGAACTCTTGGGGGAGATCAGCCTGTTATCCCCGGGGTAGCTTTTATCCGTTGAGCGACGGCCCTTCCATTCGGTACCGCCGGATCACTAAGCCCGACTTTCGTCCCTGCTCGACTTGTTGGTCTCGCAGTCAAGCTCCCTTCTGCCTTTACACTCTTCGAATGATTTCCAACCATTCTGAGGGAACCTTTGGGCGCCTCCGTTACTCTTTGGGAGGCGACCGCCCCAGTCAAACTGCCCACCTGACACTGTCCCCTGACCAGCTCATGGCCACGGGTTAGAACCCCAGTAACACAAGGGTAGTATCCCAACAGCGACTCCTCCAAGACTGGCGTCCTGGTCTCTTCGTCTCCTACCTATCCTGTACATGTGTCACCAGTGCTCAATATCAAGCTACAGTAAAGCTCCACGGGGTCTTTCCGTCCTGTCGCGGGTAACCTGCATCTTCACAGGTACTATGATTTCACCGAGTCTCTTGTTGAGACAGCGCCCAGATCGTTACGCCTTTCGTGCGGGTCGGAACTTACCCGACAAGGAATTTCGCTACCTTAGGACCGTTATAGTTACGGCCGCCGTTTACTGGGGCTTCAATTCAAAGCTTCGCTTGCGCTAACCTCTCCTCTTAACCTTCCAGCACCGGGCAGGCGTCAGCCCCTATACATCACCTTGCGGTTTAGCAGAGACCTGTGTTTTTGATAAACAGTCGCCTGGGCCTTTTCACTGCGGCTTGCTTTCACAAGCACCCCTTCTCCCGAAGTTACGGGGTCATTTTGCCGAGTTCCTTAACAAGAGTTCTCTCGCTCATCTTAGGATTCTCTCCTCGCCTACCTGTGTCGGTTATCGGTACGGGCACCTAATAAATTATCCCTAGAAGCTTTTCTTGGAAGCGTGACATCAGCTGACTTCACCCTTTCGGGCTTTCGGCATCACAGCTCAATGTTTCGCCATGCGGATTTGCCTACATGACCACCTCACTGCTTACACGTGAATCCATTCACACGCTCAACTTAGCCTTCTCCGTCACTCCTTCAGTTTATTAAGTGGTACAGGAATCTCTACCTGTTGTCCATCGGCTACGCCTTTCGGCCTCACCTTAGGTCCCGACTTACCCAGGGCGGACGAGCCTTCCCCTGGAAACCTTAGGCTTTCGATGGATAGGATTCTCACCTATCTTTCGCTACTCACACCGGCATTCTCACTTCTAACCGCTCCACAGCTCCTTCCGGTACTGCTTCTCCGCTGTTAGAACGCTCTCCTACCACTGACACTTCGTGTCAATCCGCAGCTTCGGCGGTCCGTTTAGCCCCGGTACATTTTCGGCGCAGAGTCACTCGACTAGTGAGCTATTACGCACTCTTTAAAGGATGGCTGCTTCTAAGCCAACCTCCTAGTTGTCTGTGCATCTCCACATCCTTTTCCACTTAACGGACACTTGGGGGCCTTAGCTGGCGGTCTGGGCTCTTTCCCTTTTGACCATGGACCTTATCACCCACAGTCTGACTCCCGATCATATCTATCTGGCATTCGGAGTTTGATTGAGATCAGTACCCCGAGGTGGGGCCATCACCCATTCAGTGCTCTACCTCCAGTAGACTCTTATCGAGGCTAGCCCTAAAGCTATTTCGGAGAGAACCAGCTATATCCGTGTTCGATTGGAATTTCACCCCTAGCCACAAGTCATCCAAGCACTTTTCAACGTGCCCTGGTTCGGCCCTCCAGTCAGTGTTACCTGACCTTCAGCCTGCTCATGGCTAGCTCACACGGTTTCGGGTCTACAACATCGTACTCCTCGCCCTATTCAGACTCGCTTTCGCTTCGGCTCCGTCTCTTCAACTTAACCTTGCACGATATCGTAACTCGCCGGTTCATTCTACAAAAGGCACGCCATCACCCTTTAACGGGCTCTGACTAGTTGTAGGCACACGGTTTCAGGTTCTCTTTCACTCCCCTTCCGGGGTTCTTTTCACCTTTCCCTCACGGTACTGGTTCACTATCGGTCACTAGGTAGTATTTAGCCTTACGAGATGGTCCTCGTTGCTTCCGACGGGATTTCTCGTGTCCCGCCGTACTCAGGATCCCTTCCCTGCTTCACACAATTTCACCTACGGGACTCTCACCCCCTCCGGTTGGCCTTCCCAGACCATTCGGCTATCATGTTCAGTCATTTCTGAAGGTCCTTCTACCCCGGATTACTCCGGTTTGGGCTCCTCCCTGTTCGCTCGCCGCTACTTGGGGAATCGATGTTTCTTTCTTTTCCTCCAGGTACTTAGATGTTTCAGTTCCCTGGGTCTGTCTCCTCTATGGCTATTGATTCACCATACGGTGCTAGCGTATGACCACTAGCGGGTTTCCCCATTCGGATATCCCCGGCTCTTTGCTTACTTACAGCTCCCCGAGGCGTTTCGCCGTTTGTCGCGTCCTTCTTCGACTCCTAGTGCCTAGGCATCCTCCGTGCGCCCTTTATTACTTAACTTTTCTTCTTCAGAAGATATCTAGTTTTCAAAGATCAATTCTAGGAAAATCGAAATTCTCCCAAAACTAAACAGAACGTCTCTTTCTCCATAGAAAGGAGGTGATCCATCCCCACCTTCCGGTAGGGATACCTTGTTACGACTTCACCCCAATCATCTACCCCACCTTAGGCA
>NZ_CP142738.1:227500-317500 GCF_037014675.1 Turicibacter sp. KK003 | reverse complement strand
GGAGCAGAAGATATGACATATACTGCTTTTTATTTAGGATATCCACTTAGACTTTTAGTAACACTCTATATTAAAAAAGGAGCCACATGAAGTGACTCCAATAAATATAATAATAATTAACGTTTTGAGAACTGTGGTGCACGACGAGCTGCTTTAAGTCCGTATTTTTTACGTTCTTTAGCGCGTGAATCACGAGTTAATAATCCGATTGGTTTTAATGTTCCACGGTATTCAGCATCAACTTGTAATAATGCACGTGAAATCCCTAAACGGATAGCTCCTGCTTGTCCTGTTAATCCTCCACCGTTAACATTTACTAAAACATCATATTGATTAGTAGTTTCAGTTAATGTTAATGGTTGCATGATATCTAAACGAGTTGCTGCAGAAGGAATATAATCTTCAAATTCGCGACCGTTGATAATTACTTTACCAGTTCCAGGTACTAAACGTACACGTGCAACTGAACTTTTACGACGACCAGTTCCTAAGTATTGTACTGTCATATAGTGTTACCTCCCTCTTGATTATCCACGAAGTTCGTAAACTTCAGGTTTTTGTGCTGCATGTGGATGCTCAGATCCAGCATAAACAAATAATTTTTTACCCATTGCACGTCCTAAACGTCCTTTTGGTAACATACCTTTTACAGATAATTCTAACATACGCTCAGGTGTTTTCTCGCGCATTTCTTTTGCAGTACGCACTGTTAATCCACCTTGATATCCTGAATGACGGTAGTATAATTTGTTTTCTAATTTATTTCCTGATAATGTGATTTTATCAGCATTGATGATGATTACATAATCTCCACAGTCTACATGTGGTGTGAATGTTGGTTTATGTTTTCCACGTAAAAGTGTTGCAACTTCTGTAGATAAACGCCCTAAAGTTTTATCTGCAGCGTCAACAACATACCATTTACGATCTACTTCATGAGATTTTTGCATAAATGTTGTACGCATTGTCCTGCCTCCTACTTCTTTCGCTATAATTATTTTTCATATTGAAAATTCGCTGGGGCTCGAATTTTCTTGTGAAAATAAAGAAAATGTACCGTTAGATATTTTACCCCATAGTCATACTTTTTTCAAGTGGTTTTAAAAATAATTATTCTTTTTTATACATTTTTTTTTGAATTTTCATCGTTGTCAAAAGAATAACTATCTAAATCCCCCATGCTCCTTAATTCACCTACTGATTATACCATCATAATGGATAGATATGAACAATCAAATTTTGGTTGTAAAAAAAAGAGGTCTTCGACCTCTCAAATTAAAACAATTTTTGTTAAAACATAAACTAAGATAAATCCTGGAATTCCGAGTGTTCCTGTTATAAATGATGTAATGTAATTGAGAGGAACAGATACACTAAAATATACCCCGACGATGTTAAATAGATATAGTGCAAATACCCCTATGATAAATCGTTTAATAAGCCAGCCCATAATTTTCATATGTATGTTATAAAGCCCTTTGACCTTATAACAAGTCACCTCCCTTCATATTGTCCATTTTATGTCTCCTTAAAGAGTGATATAACCTATCTATTTATTTTTTTCATTAGATCATTTATATCTTTACTATTCCATGGTTGTATGCAAAGAGGCTTTCATCAATATCATAGGATATTTATAGGTTAGACATACACATTAGGTGAATCTAGATTCCGGTTAAGATTCGTATTATGTTTTATTATTAAATTCGCTGTCCTATATATGACTTATCTATAAAAAAGGAGTTGTCCCCCGTGACCATTCATTTCTAATCATGGAGAGACAACTCTTCTTAAAACAGTTCCCTTCGACCTTCTAAAGCTCGAATTAACGTTACTTCATCTGCATATTCAATTGAACGTCCCATTTCAAGACCACGGGCAATACGTGTTACTTTGACATCAGTATTTTTTAATAACCGTGCGATATACTGTGACGTAGCATCACCTTCTAGGGTTGCACTTAACGCTAAAATCAATTCCTTAACACTTTCATCTTTTAGGCGTTCTATAAGGGCCGGGATTCCAATGTCTTCTGGACCCATCCCATCTAACGGTGACAGTACACCATTTAATACGTGATAAAGACCCTTAAATCCACGCATTCTTTCGATGGCAATCACATCTTTTGGATCCTGAACGACCGCAATAACTGATCGATCGCGGTGAGTATCCGAGCAAATAATGCATGGATCTGTGTCTGTAATATGGCCACATACAGAACATTTAAATAGTTGGCGTTTGCTATCTATAAGGGCCTTCGCAAAAGTTGTCGCATCATCTTCTTTCATCGTACTAATGACATGGAATGCTAATCTTTCAGCCGTTTTATTTCCTATACCAGGTAACTTACTAAAACTTTCAATTAATTTTGTAATGGGTTGTGGATATTGCATGATTTCTCCTTAGAATAATCCAGGAATATTCATTCCTTTTGTAAATTGTCCCATTGTTGATTCCGTTTTCTCATCAACTTGGCGTAATGCATCATTTAAAGCTAATAAGATGACATCTTCTAACATCTCTACATCTTCAGGATCAACAACAGATGGATTAATATTAATTTTATTAATTTGCTTTGTTCCCGTCGCTTCAACCGTCACCATTCCACCCGCTGCACTTCCTGTAAACACTGATTGTTCAATCTCTTGTTGTGCCTTCATCATATCACGTTGCATTTTTTGAATTTTCTTCATCATCATTGGGTTCATACTCTTCACTACTCCTATTCATCAATTATATTAACTAAATCGGCTCCAAACATTTGAATCATGTTATCTACTAAGCTATCATCTTTAGTTTGTTCTTCATTATTATAATTTATCACATTTTTTAGGTCCTGACTATATTGTTTTAAGCTCGGCTCAATCCCGCTTTTTTTCTGTTCAATATAGCTTTGTCTTTGTTCTAACCAAAATGATTCTGGCATGACACTAAATGAATAGGGGTGTCCAAAAAGATAAGCGACGATTTGCTCCGCCACCTTCTTATTATCTTCCCTCAACAACCTCTTACAGCCAGGTTCATGCTTATAGGTTAAAATAAACCCTTCTTCGGATGCCGCAACAACGTGACCATCCTTTAAAAGTACAATGACATCCCGGTGTTCTGGCATAATTAATGGATTTAGTTGAGTCCACTTTTGTAACACATGATCCCTTGCTTCCCGAGTGGCTTTGGATAAAACTCGCTCAATGGTTAGCATCGTTTGTGGCACATGTTCAGGTAAAATGATGGGATCCGGTTCTTTTGGAAGATGAATTTCAATAGGTTCTGATTTATTAAATAAGTCCATCTTAAATTGTGATTCATTTTTATTAATCCGCGGTTCCCTTAATCCACTACCTCCGGTTGATTCCACCTTTTTAATTAAATTTTTTAAAGTTTTAATCTCAGCTTTTAATTCTTCAATTTGAATCTGATATTCATTCTTGTTATCTACATCCGATGAAGGCTCCTCATCTGCTAAACCAAGTAGCCCAATTTCAAGAATCAGTTCAGGATGATTAGAGTACTTCAATTCTGACTGAATTTTATTTAATTTAAATAGGTATTCTACGATATGAGTTGAAATCAACTGATTTGCAAGTTGTGTAAACGTAGAGTGATTGACTAAACTGTCTGAAACACTCTTTTGTGACTTTTGATAAACAAGGATATCCCGATAAACCATAATCATCCCATCAATAATACGACTTGGTTCTTTTCCAACCTCGATCAGTTCTTTTATCAAGTCAATCGCCGACGAAAAATCACGTTCATAGATAGCGTGAATAAGTTGCAATAATTGATGATTAGAGATCGTCCCGCTAAGCGCATGGACATCTTCTAATAAAATCTTTTGATTCGAATAAGAAATAACCTGGTCTAACAGACTAAGGGCATCTCGCATTCCCCCCTCAGATAATTGGGCAATTAATTTAATAGCCTCTTCGTCGTAATCCATGTTTTGCTGTTTAGTAATTTCAATCAAGTGATCTGTAATTTCTTGAATGGAGATTTGTTTAAAATCAAAACGTTGGCATCGTGAAATAATCGTTGGTGGAATTTTATGTGGTTCAGTTGTCGCTAAAATAAAGATGACATGTTTTGGAGGCTCCTCTAACGTCTTTAGTAGTGCATTAAATGCCCCTGTGGATAGCATGTGAACTTCGTCAATAATATATACTTTATAACGCCCCGTTGTCGGCGCATATTTCACCTTGTCTCTAATTTCACGAATTTCATCCACACCATTGTTACTCGCGGCGTCAATTTCAAAAACGTCAGCATTGGATCCATTCGTAATCGTCTGACAATTTGCACACTCATTACAAGGTTCATCCGTTGGAAAGTGGATACAGTTGACTGCCTTGGCAATAACTTTCGCAATCGATGTCTTTCCCGTTCCCCGTGGACCGCAGAATAAATAAGCGTGTGATAATCGATTATGTTTTAAAGCGTTTTGAATCGTTCTAACAATATGCTTCTGCCCCACAACGTCGCTAAACTTTTGTGGGCGGTAAGCACGATATAGGGCATGATATGACATAAAAAGACTCCTAACTTTCTAGTTTAAAAATAATTTTGATTATATCATACATTATTAACAATGTCTGAGCACTTGTTGCACTTTTCTAAAAATAAAGTAAAGATTTATCCACAACTTGGTACTACACTGGTTATACATTTAATAGAAAAGAAGTTCCTTTTAGATGAAATTAATAACTTACTGTAGTTCCGGAGCTTTAATCGGATTTCTTACCGCCTATCTGAGGCCATTTTCTCCAAATACATTTTGGAGTTTATCTGATATTGTTAATTGTAGGGGATTTTGGATTACTTCTGTTTTTGTGATTATTTATTTGAGTAAAGGTAGGTTACAGGCCAGAATCCATGTGCTTCTCTATCTACTCTTTATGGGTTTGTCCTATTACCCCAGTTTATTTTTAGGGAGCTTTATTAATATCCTTTGTTATTTTGGGGCTCAACTCGTGTTTATCGGAAAACTAGACACCAATTACTCAGCCCTTATAAATGTACTCTCTCTATCAGGATTACTCTTAAAGACGCTCTCTTTAATACCTTCACAAACACACTTTTTACAGCTAGCATTTGATCGATTCTCTCTTATTTTTCTTTACTTCCTGTATAATCACCCCCCTCAAAAGAAAAGGGACAGCGCATTGTGATGGGTTTCAAGTGCTCTTTACTTCTCATCAATCAACTCCCCTTAGGAATTTAATGTCCCCCGCAGATGTCCCTCCAAAGTCGAACCGGTAAACAAGAAAATTCCCGGATATTCTCCTAAATGACATAAAGTGAAATAATTTAAAGTCAATAAAGCCCCTCCTTGATAAACTTTAACATCCTTCTGATAAATTCTCCTTAAACCCGATGCAAACATTTAATCTACTAATACCTCTCCCCGTGTTTAGGTTGAATATTTGACACGTAGTTTTCTAAGATGAAACAATCCTTTATTATATATTCGCCAAAATATTATGATGAAAATCTCCGTCGTCTCCATAATGAAAGGCAGTTCAATTTAATTGAACTGCCTTTCATTATTTAGTTCAGATGGTAACGATGCCCCTTAAGCGCATATAAAACTTCTTCAGCAATATTGGTCACATGGTCCCCCGCACGCTCAATATATTTATTGATTAAAATAGCATACGCAGTTCCGAATACTTTTCCGTCGACCACTTGAATATGAGTAATCAACGAAGCCATCAACTCATTATAAACCTCATCCACCTTTTTATCTAAATCCGCCGCTTCCTTGACTTTTGTTTTATTTTCTTCTTTTAATCCTTCAATAACGAGCGTTAACATTTTAATTACCAATTCTATCATATAAACAAGTTTATCCACATTTTTTTCGTAATGTTCTAATGATTCCTTTTGTTTAATTAAAATAATGTATTCTGCTAAATTTTTCGTATAGTCTGCAATTCTCTCATATTCAGTCGCTAATCTCATAATCATTAAGATTTTTCGTAAATCACTGGCTACAGGCTGTTGACGAATAATAACAATCGTGGCCTCTTCCACGATTTCTTCTGATAAATTATCAATCTTTTGATCCTTTTTAAGAATCGTCAGGGCGATTTCTAGGTCTAATGTCTTTAAAGCTAATAGTGTTTGTTCATAAGCCTGAATAGTCAACTGTGATAATTGATTCACCTCTTGCAGTAGTACCTCGTAATCTGTCTCAAGTCTTGTCTTTTTCATTCCAAATTCCCCCTCTTATCCAAAACGTCCAGTAATATAATCTTCTGTTCGCTTATCCTGTGGATTTGTAAAAACTTTATTCGTATCATCAAATTCAATTAGTTCCCCCATCAGGAAAAATGCCGTCTTATCTGAAATACGTGCCGCTTGTTGCATAGAGTGAGTGACCAATAACAATCGTATACTTCTCTTTTAATTGTTCCATTAACTCCTCTACCTTTTTGGTTGCAATCGGGTCCAGCGCCGATGTCGGCTCATCCATTAGAATTACTTCTGGCTCCATTGCAATCGCTCGCGCGATGCAAAGACGTTGTTGTTGTCCCCCAGACAATCCCATTGCTGATTTGTTTAGCCTATCCTTAACCTCGTCCCATAGCGCAGCCCCACGTAAAGACTTCTCAACGATTTCATCAAGTCGATTTTTATCCTTAACCCCTTGGCATCGTGGACCATACGCAATATTATCATAAATACTCATTGGAAACGGGTTTGGCTTTTGAAAAACCATCCCCACACGCGTTCTTAACTTCATCACATCAATATCTGAATAAATATTTTCTCCATCTAATTGAATCTCCCCAGTAATTTTCGCCGTATCTACAAGATCGTTCATTCGATTTAATGTTCTTAAAAAGGTTGACTTCCCACAACCTGAAGGACCAATTAGGGCCGTTACTTGGTTTGAGGGAATTTCTATATTAATTTGATGTAAGGCCTGAAAGTTTCCATAAAATAAATTTAAATCCGATACACTGAATTTTGGCTTCATCTTTCTTCACACTCCTAGTCATTAACTTTACTAAATTTCTTCGCAACTAATCTCGACAGTATATTAAGGGTAAACACAACAATAAGAATAACAATTCCAATGGCTGCTGCCATTTCGACATTTCCAGATTCCTTGACTTCGATATACGCACGAACAGTGAGTGAAGTCCCTGTTTCAAACAGCGAGAAGCTTCCAGTTGAAGGATTTACCGGTAACTTTGCAAATGTCCCAATTGTAAATAATAAGGCCGCAGATTCCCCGATAATTCGACCAATTGATAAAATAATCCCAACCAAGATTCCCGGAATTGCACTCGGTAAAACAACTTTAGATAAGGTTTGAATTTTATTCGCTCCTAGTCCGTAAGAAGCCTCACGATAACTCATTGGCACAACCTTTAAAGCCTCTTCTGTTGTCCTCATCATCGTCGGTAATAATAAAATTGTAAGGGTTAACCCTCCCGCTAAAATGGACATACCTAAATTCAGGGTATTTACAAACATAAGCATTCCAAACAATCCATAAACAACCGACGGAATTCCTGCTAAGATCTCAGTTGCAAATCGAATGGTATTCACTAACCTTCCTGGTTTTGCATACTCCACTAAATAAATCGCTGCTAAAATTCCAATGGGTGCAGAGAAAAGGAGGGCTACGAACACTAAAAGTAAGGTTGAAATAATCATTGGGAAAATTCCACCCCCGGTAGACATGACTTTCATCACCAACGTATTAGCATCGCCCAAAAATTGAATAACCTCTTCCTTATCCACCGTCTCATCTAATGTTAAGCTTTTTCCCGGAACCTTAATTTGTTGGATGTGGTCTCCCTTATTAATTCTCACCTTCTCATCCGCATTATTAGTTGCCTCTTTTAATGGTGATTCCTTATCAATCCAAACAACCTCGTAATGATCGCCATTTAATTCAAGTGCTGCCCCTAAGTTTTCTAAAAACAGTGCATCCGCTGAAAGGGAAGATGGAGCGATATATACCTGATTACTTTCAAGATTAACGTACTGAGTCTTTGACTCATAGTCATTAAATAAGAAATCTACCGAAATCTTAGACCAACCTTTAGAGAAAATAAAACCAACCACTAAGACTAAGACCCCTACTGAAAAAGTAGCCGCTAGCCAAATAAGCATTGTGCATAACTGATCCTTTATTTTTCGAGACATTAGCAATCACCTCCTTTTTTTTGAATACGCGCTAAAACTAAATTGATAATCATGATAAAGATAAATAAAACAACCGCGGTTGAAAATAACATTTGTTCATGAAGCTTCGCCGCATAACCTTGCTCTAAAGCAATATTTGTTGTCAATAAACGGACGCGGTCAAAAATGGTTGTCGCAATTCCCGACTCAGGATTTCCCGCGACTAAAATAACCGCCATTGTTTCCCCAATCGCACGTCCTACTCCTAAAATGATCCCCGTTAAAATTCCTGATCGCGCAGCGGGTAATGTTACCTTAAAAATGGTTTGTATTTTTGATGCACCTAGCGCTAATGATCCTTCTTTATAACTTTTAGGAACCGCTCGAATCGCCGTCTCAACGACTGCCACAATCGTTGGCAAAATCATAATTGTCAAAACAATAATAACGGCTATTAGAGAATCTCCTGTTGGATATGGTGAAATCTGTTTTACAAGTGGTGTGATCACTGCAAAACCAAACACCCCATATAATACCGATGGGATAGCTGCCAATAACTCAATCGCTGGTCGCACCATTCCCGCAATACGTTTAGGAGCAATTTCAGCAATAAAAACAGCCGTTAATAAGGCAATAGGTACTCCTAGTAAAATGGCACCGAAAGTCGCAAAAATAGAGTTAACAATCATATATCCAATGCCGTATTCTCCACTTTGCGGCGTCCATTTAAGCCCCCTTATAAAATCAATAAATGAGTAGGTTCCATATTCATTCCCACTAAAGAATGGAGCCAACCCCTTCCCAAAAATAAATATAATAATTAATGCGACGCTCAATACAGCAATCAGTGCCGCCAGTAAAAACAACCCATGGAAGAATTTTTCAACGAACACTCTTCGCCTATTTAAACTCATATCCTTTTTCACGTTTCAACGCCTCCACCCAGTTAAATTAAAATTTAACGCTTTTTCTCTACACGGACATTGTAACATCATCCTTCTATTTTTCTTATTTTGTTAACATAAAGTTAACGCTTGTTAACAATTCCTTAACATTTCTAGTTAACAAATAACCCCTGGATTATTTCTACAAAAAAGGAATTACCCCTCGCTGAGTAATTCCTTTTTTAATTATTTTGTTAATACCGACCACTCTGTAATCGTTCCTGTATACACGTCTTTAATTTGCTCCGTTGAAATATCTTCTACATCATTTTCTGGATTTACAACTAATGCAATTCCATCCATACATAAAGTTGTTGTTTGAATTCCTGATTCTAACTCTGAATCTTTAATTTCACGTGAAGCAAATCCTAATTTATAAGTTCCATCAATGGCATTTTTTACCCCAGCACTTGAACCCGTTGCGTTGTATTCATAGGTCACTTTTGGAAATAAGGCACAAAACTCATCTGCCAATGCTTTAACAACAGCCTCCGTCGACGTTGATCCCCCCATCATTAAATTTCCAGATAATTGATTGTATTTTGTCATATCAAAAGCCTCTGCCGCTGATTTATCCACAATAGTTCCATTAGCATCTAAAATTTCTAGTCCCTCTTGTGAAGCAGCAAACTCAATAAATGCACGTTCCACTTCTGTTAAATTTTGATCCATATACACCATTTCAAAAGGTCTAGCTACCGCATATGCTCCACTTAAAACATTTTCCGGCGTCGCCTCTACCCCATCCACTGTTAATCCTTCAATCTTTCCTTCATTTTCTTGTAAGGTAACAAAGGAAATATATCCTAGTGATTGCTCATTTTCTGATACATATGTTGCAACAACTCCATTTCCATCCTTAATTGTTGCACTTTTCGTTAACGGTGTCTGACCTTCGCCATTAAAACCGATAATTTCTTCGAAAGCCTGACGCGTTCCTGACCCCGCCTCACGACTAACGACATCAATTGCCCCTTCCTTCAATGCTGGTGTTTCAACTGATTCGGCAGGTTTTTGCCCCTCGCAAGCAACTACTGTTAAAGATACCGTTGCAACCGCAACTAAAGATAATAATTTTTTCAAATTCATCACGCCTCCATTTACATCTCTTTTGATAGATCCATTGTAATATAAATAAACATGTGAAATATTAATTTTCTGTTAAGAGTTCGTTAAAACTCCATGAACAAAAAAAAGCAACCTCCATTGGTCGACTTTTCCCTGTTAAATAAAGATTTATCAGAAAAAAACCGTAAAGGTTACTTCAAAAGTTTAGGTAACTGAACCGTAAAACAACTTCCCTTATTTAATTCACTCTGCACTTGAATCGCTCCATGATGGGCTTCGATAATGGACGCCACAATAGACAGGCCAAGTCCTGTCCCGCCTGTATGGCGAGACCTTGCTTTATCCACACGATAAAAACGTTCAAAAATATGCGGAAGATCCTCCGGTGGAATACCAATTCCATGGTCAATCACGCTTATCTCTATAAAGGTTGACTTTTCGGATACCTTAATTTGTATTTGCGTCTCATCAGGAGAATAATGAATGGCATTCGTTAAAAGGTTTAAAAAGCAATGCTGTAGCTTCGTATAATCCCCCTCGACCCAATATTTTTTTTCCTCAACAAAATCAATCGTCTGATGCTTAAGATTAGCTATTGTTTGTACATTTTGGATGCAATCATTTAATAGATAGTTTACTTCTAAACGCTGTGTTTGATGTTTAATTTGATCGTGTTCATATCGGTTAATTAATAGAAGATCTTTAACTAATCGTTCAATTCGCAAATTTTCATTTTGAATAATGGTTAAAAACTCTTCACAAATTGCTTGATCTTTTAACCCACCATTTAAAAGAATTTCACTACACCCTTTAATAGCGCTAATCGGAGTCTTTAATTCATGCGAAACGTTACTAAAGAATTCCTTTTGTAAATTTTCGTATTTTTTCAAATCAGAAATATCATAGAATAAAACAACAACCCCATTAAAATCCCCTTGTTCATCAAAGATTGGATGTGCGACTGAACTATAGTACTTATTATGAATCTTAAGTTGCTTTTTTCGAGTTTTTTCACAAATAAGCGCATCCTCGAGAATTTTTCGAATAGGCTCATTTTTTACATCATAAAACGACAGTTTCTTTAACGCAGTCATATGAACCCATTCCTTAAATTGATTGTTCGCGTACTCTAACTCCCCATGAATATTTAAAATAACAATGGGATCTTGAATATTATTAGTAATAATATTCAGAATTTGCATATTCCTTTTATTTCTGAATTCTTGTTGATGAATAAACCGCATCAATTGATTATATTGAACACCGACAACCTCCTGTTGCTCAATCACAAGAGGACGAATACTACTATAATCATTCTTCTCCTGAACTAATAACGCCACCTCATCATATCGCTTCAATTGCTTTAAATAAATCATCGAACGACGATATTGGGAAATCATAACAATCAGTAACATCATTAAAAAGACAAAGGTAATCTGTCCATCATTAGACGTTCCAATATTTACAAAAAGCAAAATTGTACACAATAAATAAAATGAAAGTAATTCATGGCGAGTCTTAATCATTTTTCTCATCCTCTAGCATATATCCAATTCCACGTATGGTTTTAATTTTAATCCCATAAGGTTTTAATTTTTCCCTAATTTTAAAGATGTGAACATCAACAATACGTGTATCTCCATCATACTCATATCCCCAAAGTCGGTCTAATAATAAATTACGTGATAAAGCTTGCCCCTGATGGTGAATTAAAAATTCTAACAATTCGTACTCTTTAAGCGTAAAATCGATAACCTCTTCATTGATTAAGACTTCAAAACGGCGTTGGTCTAAGATTAGTTGTTGATAACTTAAACGTTCTGTACACGCCTTCTGATGATGCATTCCCTTTCTGCGCATAATAGCTTTTACCTTTGAAACTACCTCACGAGACGAAAAGGGCTTAGTCATATAGTCATCGGCTCCAACATCAAGTCCCATTACCCGATCAAATTCATCATCGCGTGCAGATAACATGACAATATAGACTGGATTTTCCTCTTTTCTTAATTCCTTGCATACTGAGAAACCATCCCGTTTAGGTAGCATAACATCTAATATCATCACATCATAGGAATTTCGACGTGCCTTTTGTAGCCCCTCTTCTCCATCTGATGCTAAATCAACTATAAAACCTGACTGCATTAAATCGTATTGTAAAATTCTCTGAATAGAAAGTTCGTCCTCCACTACTAATACCCTTTTTCCCATCACGCATACCTCCAAGGTTCATTTCTTCCCTTTATTCTATCATACACCCAACGAACGGTTTGTTAAAATTCTGTTAAGATACCAAGGTTGAGCTAATAAAAAAAACTCTCCTTTGGTACCCTCACCCACATAAAACTAAATGCTTAAGGCTGCTACATTCCTGTCCTGACCTGGTTCACACCGTCCTATTGAATAAGGGTACCAAAAGAGAGTTTCAATTGATACACATTTAGTATATCAATTAGTCTCTTGCTTGTCAATCTTATTTCGTTTTTTTTTCTGTCTTAATTCTTTAAAAAAAGTCGTGAGTAACTGACCGCACTCCTCTTCCATTACACCAGAAATTACTTCACACTGATGATTGAACTGCTGCTCTTCTAACAAATTATAAATAGTCCCACAGCATCCACCTTTCGGATCCTTTGCGCCATAAACAACTTTCGGAATTCTCGATTGAACAATTGCCCCCGCACACATGGGGCAAGGTTCCAATGTCACATAAAGTGTACATTCTTCCAACCGCCATGACCCTAAAGCTTTATTCGCTTCATGGATTGCCAATAATTCAGCATGGGCTGTAGATAACTGACTTGTTTCACGTAGATTATGCGCTCGCGCTATAATTTTATCATCTTTGACAATAACCGCACCAATTGGTACCTCTCCAATGGTTTGCGCTTTCTTTGATTCTTCAATTGCCTGTTGCATAAACTCAAGATGCTCCATATAATCACCCGTTATTAGTTCTTTTTTAATTTATTCTATGATAAAATAAAGAGGTTATCAAGACTAAGTGATAAAGAAAGTCTGAGGTGAGGATGATGGCTAAAACTTTTATGTTAAACGTGGATAACTTAAGTTCGAATGAGGATGAAAAAAAAATTAGAGATTATTTTGAAACTAATTTAGACGGGGTGGAGAAATTAGATATTAATTTATCTTTAAAATTAATTTCTGTTCATTACAATGAGGGGATTGGATCGCCTAAATATATTTTAGATGCTTTTAATCATCTCGGTTATACCGTTCGCTAAACTTATTTTTACACTTTCGTTACTAGGTTTGAGCTCTCACTTCGTGGGGAAGTAGAGTAAAATCAATGATACTTTAATATCAAAAGAGCAAGAATGACCGTTCCATCATTCTTGCTCTTTTTAATTATTCTTTTTGAAATAGACGTTTCATCTGCTCAAATGTTTCATCACTTATAACATGTTCAATTCGACAGGCATCCTTATCAGCTAGATCATCACTAATCTGAAGGGTCTTTATTAAAAAATCTTTAATCAAACAATGACGTTCATAAATCGCTTTGGCTCGATGATAACCCGCTTCGGTTAAACGAATTTGACCATTTCTTTCAATCAAGATAAATCCTGCTTCCTTTAAGATTCGCATTGCCCGACTAATACTCGGTTTAGAAAAATTCAATTCATTAGCTACATCGATTGAACGAACAAAGCCATTTTTTTCATTTAATAGGTAAATAGTTTCTAAATAATTTTCACCCGATTCTTGTAATTTCATATGCCCCCCTAATTAATAAAATCTAAATATCGTTATAATCTTAGCATAATATTCCTCATTTCTTCAACTTTTATACTTCTTATCAGATGAATAGGTAATGGAATATATCATTATTACTCGACATATACTGAATTATCTCAGTTAGCACTTGCTAACCATTTCCTAATTATGTTAACATAAAAGAAAAGAGCTCGGTTAACACTGTCTAACTCGTAAAAACGAGAAGTGCGTATTAACAGATAAATTCTGTTTATGCACAGGTTAAAATCTTTTCAATCATTTTGTGTCCACTGTAAGAAAAGATTTTCTTCTTAATGATTAGGTATGAATACTTAGACTAACATTAACTTCTAATTCACGTGGACCCCAAAAAGTATTTTAGGAGGAATGAAAATGAAAACTTTAAAGGATGTAAAAATAGGTGAGACAGCCATTGTAACAAAATTAAATGGTATGGGAGCCCTTCGACGTCGAATTATGGATATGGGAATTACAAAGGGAACCTCTATTTATTTAAGAAAAGTAGCTCCACTAGGAGATCCCATCGAGGTCACTGTTCGAGGGTATGAACTATCTTTACGTAAGGAAGACGCCGAAAATATTATCGTTAAATAGTTAATAGCCATTAAAAAAGGGGGAATTTTTATGTCATTGACAATTGCTTTAATCGGGAATCCAAACTGCGGAAAAACAACGATCTTTAATGCTTTGACTGGAAGCAACCAATATGTTGGAAACTGGCCCGGAGTTACTGTAGAAAAAAAGGAAGGAAGAGTACGAGATAACAAAAAAATTAAAATTGTTGATTTACCCGGAATTTACTCTCTATCTCCTTATACACCCGAGGAAATTATTACTCGAAATTTTTTATTGAATGGACATCCGGATGTTATTTTAAATATCATCGATGCGTCTAATATTGAGCGTAATCTTTATTTAACAACACAACTGATGGAGTTAAACATTCCAGTCGTCATCTCTTTAAACATGATGGATTTGGTAAAAAAACAAGGGACTCAAATTAATATTTCAAAACTTATCCACACATTAGGGTGTCCTATTATTGAAACATCTGCGTTAAAACAAACAGGACTAACTGAGTTAATAGAGGCAATAGAAATAACAAAGATGCCACCTAAAATGCCTCTTTTTGATACAAATTTGGAATCTTCCCTAAAAGAAATTCAGAATGAATTAAAAAATATAACCGAAGAACCACTCCAACGATTTTACAGTATCAAATTATTTGAACGAGATGTTCATATGATGAAGCAGTTAGAATTATCCACAGATATTCATCAAAAAATTGAAACGATTATCTCAACACATGAATCTTCATTAGAGGATGACAGTGAAAGTATCCTAACGAATGCACGCTATGAATTTATTGAAAGTATCGTTCAAGAATGTGTTAAAAAAGCAAAAGATTCTCAACTAACCATTTCCCATAAAGTTGATTCTATTTTAACTAATCGATGGCTTGCATTTCCTATATTCGCTCTAATTATGTGGGGAATTTATTATATTTCGGTCACTTCCCTCGGTTCTATCGCCACCGATTGGATTAATGATGTTTTCTTCGGAGAGCTCGTTCAAGGAAACCTCTCTTACTTTTTAAAAAGTATCAATACTGCCGATTGGTTAATCGGTCTTATTGTCGATGGAATGGTTGGCGGAGTAGGCGCTGTTTTAGGCTTCGTCCCTCAAATTATAATTTTATTTCTCCTTATTTCTATTCTAGAAGACTGTGGATATATGGCCCGCGTTGCCTTTATTATGGATCGCCTTTTTAGAAAATTCGGGTTATCTGGAAAATCATTCATTCCTATGTTAATTGGATCAGGATGTAGCGTTCCTGCAATTATGGCGAGCCGTACGATTGAAAATGAAAAAGATCGCCGAATGACAATTATCTTAACCCCATTCATTCCTTGTGGGGCTAAGTTGCCTGTTTTCGCCCTTATCGCCGGGGCCTTTTTCCCAACGAAGTCTTGGATTGCTCCATCGATGTACTTTTTAGGAATAGCAATGATTATTTTCTCAGGAATCCTTTTAAAACAAACTCCTTTATTCAAAGGGAATCCAACTCCATTTCTGATGGAACTGCCACCTTATCACCTGCCAGCACTAAAAAATGTGTTGTTACATATGTGGGATCGAGCAAAGGGATTTATCTATAAAGCTGGGACTGTTATTTTTGTTGCCTCAGGTTTCGTTTGGTTCTTACAATCCTTTAACTGGTCATTCGAGATGGTTGATGCAAGAGATAGTATTTTAGCCTCTATCGGTCACGCAATTGCCCCTATTTTTGCTCCACTTGGATTTGGTAATTGGCAAGCAACAGTTGCAACAATGACAGGATTTTTAGCAAAAGAAAATGTAGTTGCTACCTTCGGAATTTTATTTGGCCTTGGTGATGCGATGACGGAAGAGTCGACTGAATTAATAAACAGTTTACCTACTCTTTTCACTCCCTTAAGCGCCTACTCATTTATGGCCTTTACACTCCTAGCCGCTCCATGTTTTGCTGCTATCGGCGCTATTAAACGAGAAATGATGTCGTGGAAATGGACATTAACAGCTATTTTATATCAGACTGGTCTAGCTTATGTTGTTTCATTCATTATTTATCAAGGGGGAATTTTCTTATTAAGACATCAAATTTCTTTAGCTACCTTAGTCATTTCCTTGATTTTACTCGTTATTTTCCTTTTAATTATTAAAAAGCTCATTCGTAATCAGACATCTGGTGGATGTGGTTGCGGATGCAACGGTTGCAAAAAGATATCAAATTGTCGTAAATAAACAAAAAGCCTTCTCCAGATTTCGAGAAGGCTTTTTGTTTCCTCTTTATAGACACGATCGATTTCTTTTTTTATAATAGGTGAATTTAAATAACAGATAGCCCATAAATGTTCCCAAAGTATTTAAAATCAAATCATCCACGTCTGCACTTCGATAGACATAACCTAAGGATAAACTTAATAAAAATTGAACCGCTTCAACACACAAGGACGTGAAGAATCCGCACCAAACAACAGATTGAACGCTCATTTTTTTACTCCAGATAATGGGGACGAGAAAGCCAAGGGGGATAAATAATAAAACATTTAAGAATAGATGCATCAGGGATAAAATTCCTATGTCACCCATTTCGTTAAACGAACGAAGGAGTGTGCTAAACGGAATGAAATTATGATACTGCTCCATCCCATATCGAATACTATCCTCAATTAATTCTCGCTGAATTGGAAATGGGAAAAATACAATTCCAATCAGCGCAATCACATAACAAACAAAAAGAGTTAACCGTGTTAGCTTTTGTCTTGAATAACTCTTATACTTCTTCGTCATGACAAGAAAGAATAAGTATCCTATCAATAAAATAATCGTTGGAAAAAATGCTGTAACCAAATAAATTTCCTCCCTATAACTAATTATAAACGACAACTTTACCTACCATTGACTCGATGCCTGATGTTTTCCATAAATCGTCAGTTTACCGTGCAAATTCCCCCTTATTGTATGGTCTAGCTCATTTTTCTAAACAAAAAACCTTCACAATTAATTGTGAAGGTTTTTTTACCCTACTACTAAGCGTTTATAGTTTGCGACAAAGAATAAAAAAAAATCACACACTTGTGTGAATTATTATCTTTTTATGGCGGAGGAAGAGGGATTCGAACCCCCGCGACGCTTTCACGCCCTGTCGGTTTTCAAGACCGATCCCTTCAGCCGGACTTGGGTATTCCTCCGTATCAACAATATTAATTATACATGCGTACAATCATATTGTCAACATTTTATCTAAACTTTTTTTATTATTTTAAATTTAATGTCGTTGGGCGATCTTTTACTTCATGGCAATGGCGACAACGAGGTTCATAAGCCTCTTTCGCACCTACTTGAATAATAGGATCAAAGTACGAAGCAGGTTTTCCATCGATTAATCGTTGTGATCTTGTCGCTGATGCCCCACATACACTACAAATTGAAGTTAATTTAGTAACAAACTCAGCCTTCGTTAATAAAGCTGGCATATTTCCAAACGGTTCCCCTCGGAAATCTTTATCTAATCCCGCTACAATGACACGAATTCCACGATCAGCTAAGTGTTCAATAACCTCCACAATATTTTCCCCGAAAAATTGAACCTCATCAATAGCAACAGCATAGGTATCTTCTTTAATATAATCAAAAATCTCAATTGGATGCTCAATCGCAATTGACGGCATTTTCAATCCACTATGTGAAACGACTTCATCATCACTATAACGATTATCAATAACTGGTTTAAATAAACAATATGAACGTCGCGCAAAGTCTAAACGCTTTAAACGACGGATTAACTCCTCAGTCTTTCCAGCATACATGCTACCACAAATGGCTTCTACCCAGCCTTCCTGTCTGATATCATACATTTTATCAAAACCACCTTTCATCTTCCTTTTAAAGCAACTTGTCCATTATATCAAACCTCGCCTTTAAGATTCAAGATGTCCCTTTAATTTTCAAATTATTTCCCGGGTATTAAAAAAGAGATAAAATCAACGAAGATTTTATCTCGTTCTCTTATAAACACGTTTTTTTTCCACGGATAGCGATGCGATTTAAGTGAGGAATTAAGGTCACCTCAGCCCCCATTGGTAAAGTGATCATTGGTCGACAATGGCCACTCGGTATATGATGAGCCACCGGCTTTTTATAATCTTTAAAGGTGCGCTCAAGTAATTGTTGTGTTTCTTCTTTATCATGAACGTTAAAGTCACCTAAAATAATCCCTTCTGCTTCCTCCAACTTCCCACTCTGGCTTAACTGCGTTAATAGCCGATCCACCGAATAGGTCGGTTCATCAACTTCCTCGATAAATAAAATTTTCCCTCGCGTTTCAATTTCATAGGGGGTCCCCAATGTCGTACAAATCATTGTTAAATTTCCACCCACTAGTGTCCCAGAAACAGGACGTAAGGTCTCATTGTAGTAAGGAACATCGATAATATCAAAAGTTGTCTCACCCATAATTGTTTCCAAACAGTGACAGGTTGTCAATTCGTCATTTAAAAGTAGGTCTTTAATCATCGGTCCGTGATAAGTCATGAGTTGGTGAGATTGATTAAAGAATAGATGTAAATACGTCACATCGCTATATCCGATAAATGGTTTTGGATAATTTTCAAATTTAAAGTCTTTAAAATACGGAACAATTCGGGCTGATCCGTAACCACCTCTCATACACAAAATAGCGTCAACTCCATCGTCAGCGAACATCATCATAATATCTTCAGCACGCTCCTTATCTGAATGGCCCGCCAAATAATTAATTCGCTCAAAGCAACTTGGAGTCACAATAACTTCAAACCCCATTCGTTGTAACAATTCTTCCCCCTGAAAAATAATGTCTGAATCAAGCGGCCCAGCTGGAGCCACAATCGCTATCGTTCCACCCTTTTTTAATGGTTTTGGTTCAATCATCTTTTCTCCCCCAATTATTAACTATGATAATAGATGAAGTGTCGCTAAAACCTGCAAACAAACCCCTACTTTGATTGCATCCTCATCAATATCAAATGTATTTTCATGTAACATCCCCTGGATTCCCTTTTGTGGATTTGCAGTTCCTAAATTATAAAAACACGATGGGACGGCCTCAGCAAAATAAGCAAAATCCTCGACACCTAGACTCGGATGTTCCATCATGATAACATTGTCGTCCCCTACGACCTGTTTAGCAACATGAGCAACTGCATCCGTGATTGCATGTGCATTAATAAGCGGTGCGTATCCTTCCTCTAAGTAAACATCAGCTATTCCTCCGAATGCCTCTGCGGTATGAATCGCAACTTCTGTCAAACGTTTTTTCATGAAGGCACGCGTCGTTTGATCAAGCGTTCTTAATGTCCCCCTAATTTTAACTTGATCACAAACAACATTCCCCGCTGTTCCTCCTTCTATCATTCCTAAGCTTAAAACTGCAGACTCAAATGGTGAAAGATTGCGACTAACTAAACTCTGTAATGCAGTTACAACATGAGATGCAATTAAAATAGCGTCAATTCCATCCTGTGGGTAAGCCCCATGTGCCTGTTTACCATGAATGTTTAAAAAAATCGTATCGCTCGCCGCATGACATTTCCCATAATGAAAGCCTACCTCACCAACATTCAAAGTTGGGCGAACATGAAGTCCGAGAACGTGATTCACATGTGGATGTTCTAAGCACCCCGCTTGAATCATCTGTTTCGCACCGCCTACTGTCTCCTCCGCAGGTTGAAAAAATAATTTAACATTCCCTTTAAAATCATGTTGTAATTGTTTCAGAATATAGGCTGCTCCTAGTAAAATAGTCGTATGCACATCGTGACCACACGCATGCATTTTACCAGGAACTAAAGAAGCATATGAGGCCCCCGTTTTTTCATCAATCGGTAATGCATCCATATCTGCCCTTAATCCAATTGTTTTATCCCCATATTCACCTTCGATCAATCCCACGATAGCAGTTTCACCAATCAATTGGGAAACTGTAATTCCCCACTCATTCAAATAGTCTAAGACGATCTGTGAAGTTCGATATTCTTCCAAACCTAGTTCAGGATGTTGATGTAAATCACGACGAATAGCCACAAGTTGTGGGTAAATGGTATCAACCATTTCTTTTACTTTTTGATACATCCTAAATCCCCCTTATCTATGATAAGATACTCCATTATATGAATGAAGCCTTCAAAACATTACACCCAAATAATCCTTTTATCCACATAAAAAAAGTAGAAAATATCCGCTGTATTTTCTACTTTACGCTCATATTAAAAATTATTTATGCTCTAGTTGCCCAGTATAACATCGAATGGCCTCGGATAAAAAGGTCGTCGCTCCCTGTTTAACTGCCTGATCATAATAAGCAATAAATCGCTCATCCGCTAAATACATCATTGCTAATCCAGCATGCGCCTCTTTACTATAACTTGACCACGTATACTCCAACCATTGACGATGAAGTTGGGCGACTTCTAACCCTTGTTGTCCACAAGGATTCCCCGATTCCATGGCGTGAGCTAACTTATCTAAAATCTCTTCCTCTAAGTCCTTCATTTGATGAAATGATTTTTCATCTAAGTTATTAAATTTTTGGTACGATTGATTAATTACATCCTCACCGTATGTTTGACGAATTTCTTTTCCATACTGTTGTTCATTTTCCTCTAATAGTTGTCTTTTTAGTCCTTTAAATTTTTCACCATCTGACATTTTAATCTCTCCTTTTTTAGCAGCTAATGTTGATACAATATTTTCAATCATTAACTCCAGTTCATCTTTTTGTTCGAGAAGCTTATGATAATGATTTTCCAGCGCTTTAAGTTCATCATAATTCGGATCGAGTAAGATGGATTTAATCTCATGTATACTTATCCCCAACGCTCGATAGAATAAAATTTGTTGTAGCCTATCTACCTCTGCCTCTGAATAAATCCGGTATCCTGTTGGACTGATCCGACTAGGAGATAACAACTTCACCTCATCATAATAGCGAAGTGTTCGTGTACTAATTCCAGCTAGATCGGCAAGTTGACGAATACTATATTCCATCAAAATCATCTCCTTCCTAAACCTATCATATGGGTTGACGTAACGTGAATGTCAACTGTATTTTATTAAAAATAAATAAAAAAAACACCACACATAAGGTGGTGTTTTAAAATCAAAACTATTTTGCATTGATTCCGTATTTTTTGTTGAAACGTTCGATACGTCCATCAGCTTGAGCGAATTTTTGACGTCCTGTGTAGAATGGATGACAGTTTGAGCAAGTGTCAACACGAATTTCTTTCTTAACAGATCCGCTTTCGAACTCGTTCCCGCAAGTTGTACATACGACATTAATACGGTTGTATTGTGGATGAATTCCTTGTTTCATTCTAGTTCACTCCTTCGGCCCTGATTAATTCTTTAATCAGAGAAAGTCTATATAACAATAGAATTATACTAAATTTAAGGAATAGACGCAATAAAATTTTTTATGTTTTCTCAAATTAAAATTTAACAATTGTTATAAAATTAGACAATTCATACAGATTTATTATTCTGTAACATCTTCTCGCCAAACCTTGGCTCCAATATTATTTAACTTATCCTCGATATTTGAATAACCACGATCGATATGGTAAGTGTTTCCGATTTCTGTCACACCATCAGCAATCAGTCCAGCAATCACTAATGACGCACCTGCACGTAAATCAGTCGCTTTTACACGAGCGCCCGATAACTTAGACGGTCCCTGAACAATAGCTGAATTTCCTTGAACCTTAATATTAGCTCCCATTTTATTTAACTCAAAACAATTTTTAAAGCGGTCGGAATAAATTGTATCTGTTACCATCCCAACCCCTGTAGCTTGAGTTAGTAATGTCACTAAAGGTTGTTGTAAATCAGTCGCTAATCCCGGATATGTACTTGTTTTGAAGTCTACAGCTTTCATTTCTTTACGTCCACGTACAATAACATGATCTGTATGCACTTCAATATCGACACCCATCTCACGTAATTTTGCAATTAAAGCCTCTAAATGATGGGGAATGATATTGTCAATTTTAACTTCATCTCCAGCAACTGCCGCCAATGTAATATAAGTTCCTGCCTCGATTCGGTCAGGAATAATAGCATGACGTGTTCCATGAAGTTCTGTTACACCCTGAATTCGAATCTCACCTGTTCCAGCTCCTTTAATATTAGCCCCCATGCTATTTAAAAGGTTGGCTAAGTCAATAATTTCTGGTTCTTTTGCGGCATTTTCAATTACCGTCATTCCCTCAGCTTTAACAGCAGCCAACATAATATTAATCGTTGCCCCAACTGATGCAAAGTCTAAATATATTTTAGCACCTGTTAATTTTTCAGCTTTTAAATGGATAGATCCCGCTTCTTGCGTGATTGTCGCCCCTAATGCTTCAAAGCCTTTTAAATGCAAATCAATTGGACGTGGCCCCAAATAGCATCCTCCAGGCATCCCAATCACAGCTTCTTTAAACTTTCCAAGTAAAGCTCCCATAAAATAATATGAAGCTCGTAATTTATTTACAGCACCTTCTACTAACGGTGTATTGATCAAATGAGTTGGATCTATCGTTAATTCGTCATTATCTATTTCATATTTACCATTTAATTGTTCAATCATCATTCCTAGATGTTCAACATCCACAATCTGTGGAACACCTTCTAAAATAACTGAAGAATCCGCTAAAATGGCCGCAGGAATTAAAGCAACTGTACTATTTTTAGCACTATCAATTCGGACTGTTCCCTTTAACGGGCGCCCTCCTTCTATTTTAATCACTTCCATCGACGCTCTTCCTTTCTGTTTGTACACGAATACCTATTGTATTATATCAAACTTTAGCCTAAGTTGTGAAAGATATTTTATTGTTTTATAGTCTTCAGGACATAATTTATATTAAAATTAATAAAACTTACGTTATCCCAATACAATTCGACAATAAATACCTTTTTTTATTAGAATTTTTTCGAATTTTATCTCTTTTTTAGACATAAAAAAAGGTCCTTCTTCTTCTGTTTATTCTTTTGGGATTAAAAATATCCCCTTTTAGTTGAATTTAATAAAATTAATTAGGTTAATTCGCCCTATTTTTCTATGTCATTCTTACGCCCCAAAAAGGAAGTCCCCCCCACTTATAAAGGACAAATAGACATGTCATTATTTAGTTGATACTGAAACAACTAAAAAAAGGTTCTATAATATTTAGTGTTGCTGATTAAGCAGCACTTTTTTCATAGGATAAAAAAAAGAGACTTCAAGTCTCAATCCTGTTACAATGTTATCGACTAAAACAATATTGAAAGGATAAGATTTAATGTCTCACTCATATTTTACTAGAAAACTTTTAAATATTAAAGATAAAAATATTACATTTTCAGAAGATTATCTTGAGGAAGTGAAGTTGAACGGAATTACTAGCTTTATCTTTAAAGGTATTCTTACGTATCAACCGACTCATTGTCAAAAATGCGGAACCCTATTTGATTCAAAATTTAAGAAGCATGGATTTAAAACCTCTCGAATTGTCATTCCAAAAGTCTCTCTTCACGATACCTACTTAGACCTAAAAAAACAGCGTTATTATTGTGGGCATTGCCAGTCTACTTTTACACTAAGTACTTCAATTGTTGAAAAGAACTGTTACATTTCTTATCATACGAAACACGCCATTGCTTTAGAGGCCCAAAATAAAATTTCTGAATGTGATATCGCACGTCGCCATCAGGTCTCTCATTCAACCGTCAATCGAATCATCCATAGCTTTTATGAATCTCAAACCTTAAACCTTAATTATTTACCTGAAAATCTCTGTTTTGATGAATTTAAATCCGTTAAGTCTGAAGTAGTACCTGTCAAGTAGACAGTTAATAAAAAGCGAATTTATGCGGTATGAAGTCTATATTCAACTGGACTCATACCGTATTTATTTTGAATACGTTTTGTATTATAATAGTGGATGTAGTTTGATAAGGATTGTTTAACTTCCTCTAAGGTTTGTGGTGAACTAAAGAATGGCATCTCTGCTTTGAGGTGGCGGAAGAAGTTTTCAATACAGGCATTATCCCAGCAGTTGCCTCTGCGGGACATTGACTGTATGAGTCCTATATCAGCTACTTTTTTTATGTAATTTTTATTAGTAAACTGATAGCCTTGATCGGTATGAAGAATCGCGTTTTCTTCTAAAGGAAGTTGTTTCAACTGATCAAGTACTCGATAAACTTGCGCCATATTTTGAGATTCACAACTATCGTAAGCAACAATTTCCTGATTATACACATCTTTTACCGCACATAAATAGGCCCATTTAGGATAAGGGGCTTTAACTTTGATATAGGTAATGTCCATACATAACTTTTGAAGAGGTTTGGTGGCGTGAAATTCGCGATTTAAAACATTAGAAATATTCCCGTGAGGTTGCGGGCGACGTTTGAATTTAGGCTTAGGCAGAACACAAATTAAATGATATTTATGCATGATACGACGAATACATTTATGATTAACGATCCATCCGTATTGGTTAAGGAGTGCCTGTTTAATTCTTCTCACACCATAAGTACCATTCGATTCGTTAAACACCTCTAAAATTAGATGATAAAGCTCCTCATCACGATTAGTTTTAGACGTAGGGCAGCTTTTCTCCCACTTATAGTATCCGGCTCGTGAAACAGAAGTAAGTCTAAATAAGACAGACAAAGAAAACTCCTTTGAATACTCCTGAATGAATTCAAATTGTTGTTGCTTATTTAACACCCCCTTTTTTTCTCGATTGACTTTTTTAATAATAAATTTTGAGCACGTAAATATTCGACCTCTTCTTCGAGACTCATAAATTTTGTTTTAGGACGCCCCGTGGCTTTTTTACCACGCCCGTCAATAAAAGCTGCTTCTCCCTTTTCATGGAAATCTTTCGCCCAAACATAAATCCGTTTGGGATCTTGAATTTTCAATTGTTCACAAATAGAGGAACAAGATTGCCCCTTCAAATAGAGCTGCACCGCTTGAGATTTTAACTGTGCGGAATAAGTAAAATTACGATTAATACGTTTTGATTGCATAAGAAAAGTACCTCCTTAGTAGACCTTAAAGCGATTCTATCATAACTGATGATAGTGTCGCTTTTATTTTTTTGTCTACCATGAAGGTACTATACCAAGTCTGCTGAGGGGCATATGTCTTTTATTTTTTGCGATGCTGACTCAAAACAAATCATCGATATCGTTGAAGATCGTCGTTTAAACTCCCTTCAAGCTTATTTTAAACGATACACAAAGGAAGCACGTCATCGAGTAAAAAATATTGTGATTGATATGTACGCTCCTTACATCAGCCTCATTAAGGATCTTTTTCCTCATGCCCAAATTATCATTGATAAATTTCATCTCGTTCAACATCTCTCTCGTGCACTGAACAAAACTCGAATCCGATTCATGAAAAAGTTCAAAAAGCATGGTCGTAAATTCAAACGTTATTGGCGCTTATTTTTAAAATCTCACGCTTTACTTAATACCACCACTTATCGATCAGTTTACTGCTTTAAACAACCCATGCGTGAAATTGATATCTTAAACTTTCTACTTGATTTATCTCCTGAATTAAAAGCAACCTATGATTTATATCAAGAGTTACTTTTCGCTCTTCAGACAAAAAACTTAAAACGATTTAATCATTTACTCGAAACGGAACATCCGCTTGTTTCTCCTGAGTTTCAAACGGCTTTCCAAACCTTTAAAACTTATCAATCCTATATTAAAAATACACTCTCAACTCATTACACAAATGGTCCCATCGAAGGAATTAATAATAAAATTAAGGTCATTAAGCGTATTGCCTTTGGATATCGTAGTTTCTATCACTTTAAATCTCGTATTCTCATGGTTCAAAATCTAACAAAGCCTAAAACGAAAATCCTAGCAGCATAGCTACTAGGATTTCGATTTGAATTTTCGTTGTAACAGGTTACAAATTAATCAGCAACACTATTTGACAAAGAACCTAAAAAAAGAAACTAGCTTAACAACGTAAGCTAGTTTCTTCAAAGAGGTGTGTAATCGTAACTATTAATTTAAGGCTTTCTAAACTAAGAGCCTCATGTTTAGTATGGACAAACTTTATTTTCTAACTCTTAAATCATCTCATTTCAGCGATGTTTTAGGTTAATTGAAGTTGTCGATAAATCTGGCCGTCCAATGTCTTGACCTCAAAATGATTATCTTCTAAAATTGCATAAGTCTGTGGATGATTCTCCTTAGGTAAAGTAGCCGATCCAGGATTTAAATAATAAATTCCTTCCTTCTCTTTTAAAATGGGAATGTGGATATGTCCGAATACTAGTGCATCTCCTTTTTGTAAAAACTGAGAAAGTTTGTTCTCGCTATAGAGATGTCCATGGGTAATCATTAATTTTCTATCCTCTAAGGGAATAAAATTATAGTCTGCCATCATCGGAAACTGTAAAACCATTTGATCGACCTCACTATCACAGTTTCCTCGAATAGCTATAATCTGATGTTTTATCTGATTTAATAGTTCGATAACCTTTTGTGGATTATATTCTTTAGGAAGAGGATTACGTGGGCCATGATATAATAAATCCCCCAGTAATACGAGGTAATCCGCTCGCTCATCCTTAAATCGGTCAATGACTTTTTGAGTCCAATAATAAGATCCGTGAAGATCCGAAGCAAACATTAATTTCATTTTATCACTCCTAAAATGTATGTGAATATCTAGTGATTGTTTTAACACTCAGTGAAAAATATTCCATCTCCACTAGGATACGTTTCCTTGCTTTATTCCTATATATGCTCTTTAATTAGGCGACAGTTAAATGTTATTGACACTATAACAACTAATCCAAACTGATAGGGTATTTTCTTTAAGTTTTATCTCATCTAGAGCACTAATTTTTACGATGCTTAATAATTGCATCCGTCGTTTTTAACCTTCTGCTTAATGACTCGTTATACGTCTGTTTAATAATCTCCGTATAGATTAAATCTAACATAAAAATTTGAGGTATTTTAGAAGTGATGGATCCAGTTTCAAATAAGGTTTCCGTAGAATGATATTCTAAATTAATATGTGAGATTCTTTTCAACGTGTTGTCCCCATCCGCAGTAATAGAAATAATAGTTACCCCCTGTTCTTTAGCCAGTTGAATAGTTTGAATCAACTCTTCAGTTTCACCCGAGTTGGAAATAGCAATAATAACATCCTGTGGCCCCATAATAGAAGCTAGCATTAACATCATATGACCATCACTCACGGAAAGGGTATTCAATCCAATTCGTATGAGTTTATAGTGAAAATCCATGGCAATAACCCCTGAATGACCAATTCCCATAATATATATTCTCCGACCATCCAAAATGGCGTTCTTACATTTTAGCATCACATCGGAATCCAAATCATCCATCGTTTTTTGTAACACTCCCATCGTTGAATGCAACAGATTTGAGGCAGTGTCAAATATACTTTCATCACAACTGATATTAGAATGGACAATCCCCTTTTCTTCAGAAGTGGACAATTCCTGTGCAAATGTTATTTTAAAGGATTGGAAGTTGTTAAATCCTAACTTTTTTACAAATCGCGTTACCGTTGCCTCCGCAATTCCAGATTCCCTGGCAATTTCAGAAATAGATTTAAAAACAAATTTTTCTTTATTTTTTCGTACATAATCTATTAAAATTCCATCTGATTTTGTTACTTTAAACTGTGGATGCTCTAACTGTTCTAAAATCGCCATCTCTATCACCACTCGAATTTTTTAATACAAGTATACCATAGTTTCTCTAGCCCTGACAGATTTAATACTGATAAAGTACATCTAACATCTCCGTTAGATTGTCGGCCTTCATGCAGATAATTAACGTTAATTTCTGCTCATAAGATAGAGGATGGTTTTTAAAATTCTTCTCTTATGCAGACCCTAATCACTTTTTTTCTAAAACTCTCACTTTCGGATTAAACATATAGATAATCTTAGACCTATCATCAATAAATGATTAAATGATGGTTCCCCTTATACAGTAAGAAGAAAAAGATTTTTTATTTAAACTGATCACCCTAACTTTTTGATTCGGATAAGATCACGTATACCGATTTCTCTCCTAATAATTTTTCTAAAGAAAAAATTATTTACTTTGATGACCCCTAAAAGGATATACAAGAAGTTTCAATTGAGTCAAAAAAAAACAATGAAGTAGGTACCATTAAGTAACCACTCCATTGTTTTTCTTAATCCTTCCGTTTCCCCCCGGAGGGATTAAGACTAAAACTTATATGAAAACTCCCTATGTTTACCATTTAAAATTGAAACAAATTATAACAAGCTCATATAACGACGTAATTCCCATTCATGAACCGATAAACGATACTCGTCATACTCCGCATGTTTAGCAGCAACAAATTTTTCAAAAATATGATGACCAAGTGCAGCTTTAACCACTTCATCGTCTTCTAATAATTGAAGAGCCTCAGATAATGAACCTGGTAAAGATGTAATGTGGTGTGCATCTAATTCCTCTTGGTTCATTTCAAAAATATTTTCCTCCACTGATGCTGGTGGTGTTAATTTATTTTTAACTCCGTCTAATCCTGAAGCTAAAATTGCAGCTAGGGCTAAGTATGGATTTGCCGATGGGTCAACTGAACGAACTTCTAAGCGAGTTCCAAGTCCTCGAGATGCAGGTACACGTACTAACGGTGAACGGTTCGATGGTGACCAAGCCACATAAACAGGTGCTTCATATCCTGGAACTAAACGTTTGTACGAATTAACCGTCGGATTGGATACAGCCGTAAAGTTACGCACATGCGTTAAAATTCCGGCTAGAAAATGATAGGCTGTTTCACTTAACTGTAATTCACCTTCTGGATTATAGAAAGCATTTGTTCCATCTTCATGGAATAAAGAAACGTTACAATGCATTCCTGACCCATTAATTCCCGCAATTGGTTTCGGCATAAATGTCGCATATAGTCCGTGTTTACGGGCAATCGACTTAACAACAAGTTTAAATGTTTGAATTTTATCACATGCTGATAAAACATCGTCATATTTAAAATCAATCTCATGTTGTCCCGGCGCTACCTCATGATGAGAGGCCTCAATTTCAAATCCTAATTTTTCAAGTTCAATGACGATATCTCGGCGGCAATTTTCAGCTAAATCTAATGGAGCAAAGTCGAAATATCCACCATTATCATTTAACTCACGAGTTGGTAATCCATTCTCATCTAACTTGAATAAGAAGAACTCTGCCTCTGGACCTAAGTTAAATTGGGCGAATCCTAATGCCTTCATCTCATCTAACACACGACGTAAATTAGATCGGGGATCCCCTGCAAATGGTGTTCCGTCAACATTATAGACATCACAAATTAAACGAGCAATTTTAGCTTCCCCTGGCGTCCAAGGGAAAATTAACCATGTATTTAAATCTGGATGTAAGTACATATCGCTTTCTTGGATTCGAGCAAATCCTTCAATCGAAGAACCGTCAAACATCATTTGATTATTCAACGCTTTCCCTAATTGTGATAATGGAATTTCAACATTCTTTACCGTTCCGAATAGGTCTGTAAACATTAAGCGAATAAAGTTAACTCCCTCTTCAGTTGCAATACGCAAAATTTCTTCTTTTGTTAAAGTTGCCATTTAAAACTCCTCCTCATCATTTTCATGATAATTATTCTCTCAACTTCATTTGTTTTCCCATGACGGATAATGAACTTCCAATGACTAGGATGTTAATCTTATCTACTTTGATCAAAACTAACAAAAAAGGGGTTCACTAAACTAGTGCCTATAAAAACGCACCGTTTAACGAACCCCATTGTTCATCATCTTATTATTCGATTACTACTTCTTAAAGACGCCCTTGTCTATATTTCCATTATATGAAAGTTATCCTCGAAAATCAACCTTTTTTCTCACTTTTTTTAAAATTATTTCTGCTACCTCTAATTTACTTATCCGAAGTTCCATACTCCTTTTTTGAATATACCGATGGGCCTCATCTTCACTCATCCGCTCATTTTGCTGTAAAGCCCGTTTGGCTAAACGAATCGTTTTTTCCTCTTTTTGAAGTTTCTCTAGATGGTTAACCTTCGATTCTAATTGCCTTACTGTTTGTCCATACTTAACTAAAACACGTAACATCGTTAAAAGGACAACGGGCTGTACAGGTTTCTCGCAAAACTCAAAATAGGGATCTTGACGGTAATAAAACTTCTGATAAGACATACCGACTAATAAAACGGCTTGACGTTGTTGAATTAGAATCTCTACGAGTGAGATAACACTCATTCCTGGTAACTCTTCATCGACAATCACAACTGCGGGTGCTAATGCCTTGCAGCGACGAATCAAATCATATCCATTTGATGCCATCCCGACAACTTCATATCCTGAACTCGTAACCTGGGATCTAATACTTGAAACTAATTTTTCCGATTGCGAGGCAATCATAATACGTTCTCCCATGAATTCACCCTTTTCTTAATCAATAACCCTTTTTTCACCTCTTGAGATAAGGTTATCCTTATTTTTCTCATTCTCTAGATAATCATTTATCTACTATTATCATGCCTTCCCTTGAATTTATTGTCAATAGTTTCCATAAATTTGCAATCATTATTCTAGACTTCTTTGATGAAAAAAAGGAATCGTGCATACGATTCCTAACACACTATTTTGTTAGCCAGCTTTCATCACTTGGATTTTGACGCCATGCCGTTAATTTTTCCACTGACTCTTTTGAGATTTCTCCCATTTCCACCGCTACTTCAACTAATGTTTGATAATTACAAAGAGAAACATTTTTACACGCTGCTGCCTCTAAATTTTTTAATCCAGTTTCAAGCTCATATGAGAAGATTGAAACGATTCCTAAAACATCGCATCCTAATTCTCGTAATACCTCAACCGCTTCAATTGAAGATTTTCCTGTAGAAATTAAATCTTCAACAACAACAACTTTCATCCCCTTTTCAACTAACCCTTCAACTTGATTTCCTCGTCCGTGCTTTTTAGCCGATGAACGAACATATCCCATTGGTAAATCTAATTTATCTGCCATAATAGCCGCATGTGGAATCCCTGCTGTTGCCGTTCCCATTAACATTTCACAATCTGGATAATATTGTTTAACAAGATCACATAAGCCTGCTTCAATATCACGACGAACTTGTGGATAAGATAAAGTTAAACGATTATCACAATAAATTGGTGATTTAATTCCTGATGTCCATGTAAATGGTGTTTCTGGGCGCAATAATACCGCGTGAATTTCTAATAAATGTTTCGCAATTGTACGTTTCATAAATAATCTCTCCTCTATGTTTTGTATAAAAATATACCGATAGTTTCTCTAAGCAATGCCCTATATTATTTAAATTTATTTAATGCTTTGAGCTCCTCTTTATCCTAAGAACTCCTCTTTAATTTGACGATACGTAGCTACTGGATGAACAGATTTCGTAATTGAACGACCAACAACAATGTAGTTTGACCCAAGTTCCTTAGCCTTTGTTGGAGTAACAACTCGTTTTTGGTCATCTAAACTATCACTTGCTTGACGAATCCCTGGCGTACAAGTAATAAAGTCTTCACCTAATTTATCATGGATTTCTTTTGTTTCTAATGCAGAGCAGACAATTCCGTCTAATCCTGCCTCTTTTGTTAACTGAGCATATTTTAAAACCGTGTTTGGTAATGTCTCACTAATTAGGATTTGTTGTTGCATCACTTCCTCTGTGGTCGATGTTAACTGAGTGACTGCAATACATAGTGGTCGTTTTGCACCAGGAGCAGTTCCTTCATTTAAACCTTCAACCGCCGCCTTCATCATCGGAAGTGTCCCGGCTGCATGAACATTCACCATGTCAACCCCAAGCTTAGCTAAATTTTTCATCGCACTTTTAACAGTATTCGGGATATCATGTAACTTTAAGTCTAAGAAAATTTTATGGTTCTTTTCTTTTAAGTATTTAATAATTTGAGGCCCCTCTGCATAAAACAGTTCCATCCCTACTTTAACATATAAAGATTCATCAAATTGTTCAATAAATTGACGTGTTTCCTCAAAATCTTTAAAATCTAATGCAATAATAACTGCCTTCTCCATCTAATAGACCTCCTCATACTTCCGATATCACATTAACTTTATATCAAACTCATATCATCACTCTAATTCTAAGAACAGTCAAAGCCTTTTTACGGCTTTCTAACAAAAAAATCCTCTTTTAGCTTTTACATCTAGGCTAAAAGAGGATACACGAATTCCATAAAATGATGGTTTACTTCTTTATTAACGTGTTCTTCTCAGCCTCACAGGACCGAATTAAAGCTATCTTCATTATTATAAAATATTTGACTTTTTGTGTCAATAACTATCTCTTTCTATTTGTTCTACGTTATCCACAACTCCATTAAAAAAGAGAAACCTATTGACTAGACTTCTCTCCTATTTATTTTATAAACCAAATACAATATTCATTTTATGCATTAATTGATTCGCCTCTTCTTGGCTACTAATTGGATGATACTTAAAAATATTTAATGTTTTTAATTGGGCTTCATTAACAAGACGATCGATGGGTCCACAGGCTTCTAAATTTCTTTGAAATTTTTCCTCTAACTCTGCAATTCTAAATAAAATATGATTCATATCTTCCACGTCCCTTTCTCCTAACGAATTACCTTAGTATTGGATAGTTACCTGAATTCTATTCATCAATTTATTACTTTTATAAAAAAAATCTTGTTTGATTCATTTCTCGATGGATGGAGGAAGAATGTAAGTACTCAAAGACTCCGTTTATAGATAGTAACTTCTGTCCCCTTACACACCACTTAGTAAAATAAAAAATATAGTAAAACCTCAGTATAATAAAGTCGAACATGGATAGAAGCTTTAACTAAAGTGGGTTTATCCGCTAATACAATTGCTAAGAGCCTTAGACGCCCTTTATCGACCATGACTCGTGAAATGAAATGCTGGTCAGTAGAGAAGTATATGACACACTCGAAATGTTAGTATTTTCTATACTGATTTTCGATAACGTCAATACCTTGCAAGATATTAAACCATCAAACATCTGAAAAATCATTTGAACGCTACTTCGATCACATTTACCACATAAGTTCACAGTTCACCTATACCGATTTCACCAATTTTTCATTTAATGTTAGTATTGGGTTATTAAAATTAAAATAGGGAGGGACCTATTATAAATAAAAAATGATTATATTAAATGATGTTTATAAATTTCCAACTGCGATCATTGAAGACAATTCATCCTCTCTAACACTAAAATTGAAATACGATAGTCGAAAATATTCTGATTTTAGAAATTTTTGTGGCAGAAGTTTTTTTCAACAATCCGATATATCCATAAAATCAGATAAAAAGTGCTATACCACTCTGATTGAAAGCTCCTCATTCAGTTTAGGATCAATAGATTATAACGAAAAGGAAGAGATACAACAGTTCAATCCATTGGCAGAGGCAATCATCCGTTTTAAAAAAGAAACACTTCAATCCATCGCGAAGATAAAGAGCAAAGAAAAAAGAGCCTTTTATTTAGACTCTTTTTCTTTGATTTATTTATTAACATTAATTTCATTGCTTAAAAAATAACACCCGATAAAGTAATTTTCATCGCTTCTCTTAAAACATGCCCCTTCAGATTTTATCCTTGATGTGCAAATCCTGTTGCATCGCTTAATTTTTCAAATCCATATTTATCTAATACTTCTGGTAGGCGATCGATAATATCCACACAAGCATAAGGATTGATAAAATTCGCCGTTCCAACAGCCACCGCACTTGCCCCGGCATAGAAAAATTCTAGGACGTCTTCTGCTGTTTCAATCCCTCCCATCCCGATAATTGGGATATTCACTGCTTTATAGACGTCATGAATCATACGAAGGGCCACCGGTTTAATCGCTGGACCTGACAGTCCACCCGTTCCATTTGCTAAAATAGGTTTTCCTGTCTTCATATCAAAGCGCATTCCAAGTAACGTATTAATCATCGTAATTCCATCGGCACCCGCTTCCTCAACGGCCTTTGCGATCTCTACGACATTCGTGACATTTGGGGATAACTTAATATAAACTGGAACAGTCGAAACTTCTTTAATCGCTCTCGTTAGCTGTGCAGCAACTGTTGCATCGGTTCCGAAAGCAATTCCACCTTCTTTAACATTCGGACATGAAATATTAATTTCTAAAGCGGCAACATTTTTAGCTCGCGAGATTTTCTTAGCGACTGCCACATACTCTTCTAATGTTTTTCCTGCCACATTAGCGATAATCGGTAGATCATATTGTTCTAAAAAGGGTAATTCATGCTCCATAATCTTATCCACACCTGGATTTTGCAAACCAATCGCATTTAACATTCCACCCGGTGTCTCAGCGACGCGTGGCGTTGGATTTCCAACACGGGCCTCTTCAGTGGCCGCCTTGATCATAATTGATCCTAAACGTGACAAATCATAGTATTCAGCAAATTCTCGCCCAAATCCGAAACATCCTGACGCTGGGATGACTGGGTTTTTCAAACTTAATCCCGGTAATTCAACGGCTAAACGATTCATTATAATGCAACCTCCCCAAGTTTAAAGACTGGACCTTCTTTACATACACGTGCCATTTTGCCATTATTAAGTTGACATACACATGCATAACATGCACCGATCCCACATGCCATTCGTTCCTCAAATGATAAATATCCTTTTTTAGTTTGCCCAAACTGACGATCAATCGCCTGTAACATCACTTTAGGACCGCAACCAAAGACCTGATCAAATGCTATATTTTTATTTAAAATTAACTCCACAACATTACCGTGATAACCATAACTTCCATCCATTGTTGCAATATGAACATCGGCATATTGACTAAATTGTTCCTCGTAAAAAACGTCTTGCTTTGAAGCAAATCCTAATACGGCAATAACTTTATTCCCTTTAGCATGCAAACGTTTGGCCGTTTCATACATCGGTGGAACTCCAATCCCACCACCTACTAACACAACTGTTTCATCATCCAAAACCTCTGAAAGATCAAAACCAGTTCCTAACGGACCTAACACATCTACTTGCTCTCCTGATTGTTTTAAAGAAAGTAACCTCGTTCCTTCTCCTTCAGCACGATAAATAAGGGTTACCTGCTTTAAATCTTGATTAATTTCACAAATAGAAATAGGGCGGCGTAATAAGGGATAGGCCACTTCGTTAACCTTAATATTTACGAACTGCCCTGCCTGAAACATTCCCTGAACTAATTCACCACTCAATACTAACTCGTAAACATTTTTTGCAATTAATGTTTGACGTACAATCGTCATCCTCTGTACTTTACGCATGGGTAGCCTCCTACGGTTAAAAATCTATCTTAATCTCCTACACAAGACGATGTAAAAGTGCATTTCTATACTCTTTCATTCACCTGTATATACGTAGATGAGTATCCTCCACGCTTGATTAGAGCGTGAAGCATACTCATTTTTAAACTTAAACATTATTTGGATTGTGACTATTAAATAGCGGCATCAATAGCGAAGCTCATTGACTCAAGAACTTTATATACAGCGCGTGCTGTATCTAATGACGTTAAACATGGAATGTTATTTTCTACAGCCTCGCGACGAATTAAAAATCCATCTGTAATTCTGTCTTTCTTACTTACTGAGAACGTATTAATAACAAATTGAACCTGTTGCCCACGAATGACATCAAGTACAGTCTTTCCTTCTTCACCTATTTTGGCGATAGAAACAGCCTTAATTCCATTTTCCTTTAAGAACTCACATGTTCCTTTTGTAGAAATTAATTCGTAACCAATCTCAGTTAATTGACGAGCAAGTTCAACTGACTCTTCCTTATCTTTATTTCCAATTGTAAATAAAATGCGTCCATGAGTCGGCATCTTCATTCCCGCTGCCACTAACGCTTTGTAAAGTGCCTTTTCAAGCGTACGATCCTTTCCAATTGCCTCCCCTGTTGATTTCATTTCAGGGCCTAATGAAATATCAACTTTTCTCAATTTAGAGAATGAGAAGACAGGTGCCTTAACATAAACACCTTCCGCATGTGGATGGTATCCTGTTCCATATCCTTGTTCAATTAAGGATTGTCCTAAAATCGCCTTTGTCGCAATATTTGCCATTGGTACATTTGTAATCTTACTTAAAAACGGAACGGTACGAGATGAACGAGGGTTGACCTCTAACACAAAAACCTCTTCGTCTTTCGTGACAACAAACTGAATATTTAAAAGTCCGATAATCGTTAATCCACGTGCAATTCTTGTCGTATAGTCGATGAGTTTATCCATCACTTCTTTTGATAAGGTCTGAGGTGGATAAACGGCCATCGAGTCACCTGAATGGACACCCGCACGTTCAATATGTTCCATAATCCCCGGAATATATACATTTTCACCGTCAGAAATCGCGTCAACTTCGACTTCTTTTCCAGTTAAATATCGGTCAATTAAAATTGGATTATCTCCGTTTTCTTTTAATGCCTCTTTCATATAGCGTTCAATTTCTACATCATTATCAATGATTTCCATTGCACGTCCACCTAATACATAAGACGGACGAAGTAACACAGGATATCCGATACGATTCGCAATTTCTTTTGCGCCTTCTACTGATTGACACGTCGCTCCAAGCGGTTGAGGTACCTCTAAATCCTTTAATAATTTTTCAAATTGATCACGATCTTCCGCACGATCAATATTTTCTAATGATGTTCCTAAAATTTTAATTCCACGTTCTTGTAATTTTGATGCTAAGTTAATCGCTGTTTGTCCTCCAAACTGAACGATAACCCCTTCTGGTTTTTCTAAATCAATAACATGCATTACGTCTTCAATTGTTAATGGCTCAAAGTATAATTTGTCCGAAATTGAGAAATCAGTTGAAACCGTTTCTGGATTGTTATTAATAATAATTGCTTCATAACCTGCTTGTTGAATAGCCATCACGCAGTGTACCGTTGCATAGTCAAATTCAACCCCTTGTCCAATACGAATAGGACCTGATCCAAGAACAACTACGCTTGGTTTATCTGTACGATGTGATTCATTTGCTGTTTCATAGGTTCCATAATAATACGGTGTTTTTGATTCAAACTCGGCACTACATGTATCAACCATTTTATAAACTGGAATTAATCCATTTTCTTTACGGAATTGATAAACATTTAATTCTTGCGTATTCCAGTAATTTGCAATGGTAATATCGGCAAACCCCATTTTTTTAGCTTGACGTAAAATATCTAAATTCCATGCGTTTTCTTTAATGATTGCTTCAAAATCGATAATTCCTTTTAACTTCGTTAAGAAAAATAAATCAATTTTTGTTACCTGATGAATCTCTTCAATTGATGTTTTGCGGCGAATCAATTCGCTAATCACGAATAAACGCTCATCGTCTGCATGCTTTGTTCGTTGCCATAATACGTCATTTTCTTCATTTTTTAAAGCTGATAATTCCACGTGATAAACTTTTGTTTCAAGTGAACGTACAGCTTTTAATAATGACTCTTCGAAGTTACGTCCAATTGCCATAACTTCCCCTGTCGCCTTCATCTGTGTTCCTAATCGACGATTCGCTGAGTTAAATTTATCAAATGGCCAACGTGGGATTTTAGCGACAACATAATCTAATGCAGGCTCAAAGCATGCGTAAGAAACTCCTGTTACAGGGTTGATAATTTCATCTAATGTCAGACCCACCGCAATCTTTGCCGCAATCTTTGCAATTGGATAACCAGTTGCCTTCGATGCTAACGCTGATGAGCGTGAAACACGTGGATTTACTTCGATTACATAGTAATTAAAGCTATTTGGATCTAATGCTAACTGAACGTTACATCCTCCCTCAATTCCTAATGCACGAATAATAGTTAACGAAACATGGCGGAGCATATGATACTCACGATCGGCTAATGTTTGGGAAGGAGCTACAACGATTGAATCTCCCGTATGAATTCCAACTGGATCAAAGTTTTCCATGTTACAAACAACAATCGCGTTATCATTTTTATCGCGCATTACTTCATACTCAATCTCTTTATATCCAGCAATTGATTTTTCAATTAAACATTGTGTCACAGGTGATAAATTTAATCCATTTTCAACCGTTGCACGTAGGCTGGCCTCATCTTCTACAATTCCTCCTCCAGTTCCTCCTAGCGTAAACGCTGGACGAACAATTAATGGATAACCAATCTCGTTAGCGAAATCAATCGCCTCATCAATCGTATTAACGATGACTGATTCTGGAATCGGTTGATTTAATTCATACATCAAATCACGGAACATATCGCGATCCTCTGCCTTTTTAATTGCTTTTAAATCAGTACCTAAAATTTCAACACCACATTCAGATAAAATTCCATCTTCAGCCAATTCCACGACTAAGTTTAACCCTGTTTGTCCACCTAACGATGGTAACACCGCATCTGGTCGTTCTTTGCGAATAATCTTACTTAAAAATTCTTTTGTTAAAGGTTCCATGTAAACCTTATCAGCAATTTCCGTATCCGTCATAATAGTGGCTGGATTTGAGTTTACTAAAATAACTTCATATCCTTCCTCTTTTAATGATTGGCACGCTTGAGTTCCAGCGTAATCAAATTCTGCAGCTTGTCCGATAATAATTGGACCTGATCCGATAACTAAAATACGATGAATATCTGTACGTTTTGGCATAGGGATTCCTCCTAATTCTCTCTTATCTCTTAGATGTCACAACATTTTTTATGTAAAAATAACTAGTTTAAATTTTCAATAAAACGATCAAATAAATAACTTGCATCATCTGGTCCTGGAGATGCTTCCGGATGATACTGTACCGTAAAGGCTTTATAATGTTTGTGTTCAAGACCTTCAACCGTATTATCATTTAATGCTACGTGCGTAACATTTAATGGTGTATTTTCAATCGACTCTTTACAAACCTCATATCCATGATTTTGCGAAGTAATATGAACTTTATTTGTTTTTAGATCTTTAACAGGGTGGTTACATCCACGATGCCCAAATTTCATCTTCTTCGTATCCGCCCCATTTGCTAAGGCAAATAATTGGTGCCCTAGACAAATTCCCATTAAAGGATATTTTTCTTGGATTTCACGAATCATTGGTAACGCCTCAACCACATCTTTTGGATCACCAGGTCCATTACTTAAAACAACGCCATCTGGATTAAGTTGGTCAATTTGTGAAGCCGTTGTATTAAAAGGAACAACGATCACTTCACATCCACGTGCCGTTAAATCGCGGATAATTCCTTTTTTCACTCCGAAATCAACTAAAACAACGCGGTGTCCTTTACCTGGAGCTGAATAGACCATTTTGGTTGAAACATGTTCCACATGTCGGTTTAAAACTGGGATAGTGGCCAATTTTTCTAATACTTCTTCATCACTCATGCTAATATCTGCAATCATCCCTCTAATCGCACCATGCTCACGAATCTTAATTGTTAACGCTCGCGTATCTACATTACATAAACCTGGAACCTTCTTCGCTTTTAATAACTCGTCTAATGTTTTTGATGCGCGCCAGTTTGATGGAACCTCGCAATACTCTTTTACAATCAAGGCTGAAGCTGACGGAGAAAATGACTCAAAGTCTTGATCATTGATTCCATAGTTCCCGATTAGTGGATATGTCATCGTCACCATTTGTCCAAAATATGAAGGATCAGACAAAATCTCTTGATAACCTGTCATTCCGGTATTAAAAACTACCTCTCCAGCTACTGGGTCTAAACATCCGAAAGCCGTTCCTAAAAATACTGTTCCGTCTTCTAAAACAAGTTTACGATTGTACATTAATTATCCCTCCTATAAATTCATCGCCTGATAAACTATTTTTCCGTCTACTAATGTCATCACTGGCCAACCTGATACGCAATATCCCGTAAATGGAGTATTTTTTCCTTTAGAGACAAAGTGTTGCGGATCAATTTTCATTTCTTTTTCCAAATCAATGATCGTCAAGTCAGCTATCGCACCCACCTCTAACTTTCCGTAAGGTAAATTAAAGATATCTGCTGGCTTTCGACTCATACAATTAACTAACTGGTTTAAGGTCATGATTCCCGTTTTAACGAAATGCGTGTACATGAGTGGGAATGCTGTTTCTAATCCAACAATTCCAAATGGAGCTTCATAAAGATTTCTAGCTTTTTCATCTTCATGGTGAGGGGCATGATCAGTTGCAATCACATCAATTGTCCCATCGAGTAATCCTTCAACACACGCTAATCGATCGCGTTCTGAGCGAAGTGGTGGATTCATTTTATAATTAGTATCGTCATTTTTGATATCCATGTCACAAAGTAATAGATGATGTGGCGAAACTTCCGCGGTTACATGAATTCCTTGTTGTTTTGCAAAGCGAACCAGTTCCACACTCTCCTTTGTACTAATGTGACAAATATGATAATGAACGCCTGTCGCCTGTGCTAACATAATGTCCCGAGCAATTTGCGCGGATTCACTAACCGATAAAATTCCTTTATGGCCGTTTTTCTTGGCGTATTCACCGTCGTGTAAGTATCCACCGAATAATAAACTATCATCCTCACAGTGAGCGACAATGGGTTTGTTCACCTCTTTCGCTCGCTTCATTGCTTGATACATCACCCCAGCCTCTTGGATTCCACGTCCATCATCAGAAAATCCTAAAATATTCATGTTAGCAAGTGTCTCAACATCTACAATTTCTTCACCACGTTCACCAATGGTAATGGCTGCATAAGGAAAAACCCTAACTTTAGCCGACTTATCTAACAAATCGTTAATGTATGTCACATGTTCAACCGAATCTGGAACAGGAATCGTATTTGCCATCGCAGCAATGGTTGTAAATCCACCTTTAGCTGCAGCTAATGTCCCTGTTTCAATCGTTTCTTTTCTCTCATACCCCGGTTCCCTTAAATGAACATGCACATCCACTAATCCCGGAGAGACGAAGGCACCCGCTAAATCATAAACCTCTGCCTCGTCGCATTCAATTCCTATTTCCATCTTTAAAATTTTTCCATCATTGATTAAAAAATCGCTCTTAATTAAATCATTTTCTTCACTTACAAAATATCCGTTTTTTAAAAGAATCATCTATGACACTCCCTACTCCGTTAAATTAATTTATACGATTGGCCTTCATATAAGTATTAGTTAAAAACGTATTTCTCATCCTAATGTTTCTTATTTTTTAATGATCGATGTAAGCAAGCCATCCTAATGAATACTCCATTACTCATCTGTTTGAAAATTCGACTACGATTACACTCAACAACTTCATCGGCAATCTCAACCCCACGATTAAACGGTGCTGGGTGCATAATAATCGCTCCCTCTTTCATTCGTTTTTCACGTTCTACCGTTAAACCATATTTTTGATGATATTCATCCTTTGTTAAGACCATTGTTCCATCATGGCGTTCATGCTGTACTCGCAGTAACATCACAATATCCATGTCTTCTAATACCTTATCTAATTCTTCCCAATCGTATCCCGGCTCTTGAAATTGTGCAGGAGCAACCAGATGAACATCCATCCCAAGACGTGTCATTACTTCAATATTCGTATGCGCAACACGCGAATGCGCGATATCTCCAACAATCGCAATCTTTAATCCCTCAAAGCGTCCATATTCTTGATAGATTGTTAGTAAATCTAACAGAGATTGAGTTGGATGGTTCCCACTTCCATCTCCTCCATTAAGGATCGGAATGTCGATTTTTCCAATCAATTCATCAAAGTAATTGTTTTGAGGATGACGAATGACGACAGCGTCAACTCCTATAGCCTCAAATGTCTTAACTGTATCGTACAATGTCTCTCCCTTTTGTACACTGGAAGTTTGTGCACTAAAATCCATTGTATTTAATCCTAATTTTTTTTCAGCCATCAAGAAAGAATACTGTGTTCGTGTGCTAGGCTCAAAGAAAAGGTTAGCCACTACGCCACCACTTAACGAACAGGTTGTTTCACCATTTGCTAAACGATTTGCTACCTGCAAAATCTCTAATATTTCATCAATTGTAAGATCTGATAACCGTGTTAAATGCTTAATTTTTTTCACTTTCATCACCTGTTTTTACAAATTTATCTATATTTTTTATGAAATTTGGTATAAAAAAATCAGCATAAAAGCTGACCTTTTATATTGTCCTAAATAGATGTCACTTTTTCATTTTTCGTCGGTTTAGTGAACTGATTTACTAAATCTTCATCAGTTACTTCTAATTCAGTTTTACAAGAACTTTGTCCGTAAGAAGCTTCTTTATCTGGTAAGATTAAATGTAAGATAACACCGATAATTGCAGCTAGTGCCATTCCAGATAAAGTTATCTTTCCAATGTTAATTGTTAATCCACCGATTCCTACAATTAAGATGACCGCTCCAATAATCAAGTTTCGTTGACGACCAAAATCGATTTGATTATTAATTAACACACGAACTCCAGATGAAGCAATAACCCCAAATAGAAGGATACTTACCCCACCCATGACAGCACCTGGAATAGTTTGTACTAGCGCTGTAAACTTTCCGATAAATCCTAAACAGAAGGCTGTAACCGCTGCTCCACCAATCACCCATACTGAAGCAACTTTAGTTAAACCAATCACTCCTGTATTCTCACCATACGTTGTATTAGCAGGTCCACCGATGAATCCGGCACAGAATGTAGCCACTCCATCACCAATCAGTGTTCGGTGTAATCCTGGGCTCTTTGTTAAATCGCGTCCGACAATCGATCCTAAAACTAAATGATCCCCAATATGTTCTGTGATAGTTACAATAGCTACTGGAATCATAATTGATGCAACTTCTAAATTAAAAACGGGTGTTGAGTGTAAGAAGGCAAACGATGGAATTTCAAAGAAGTTCGCCTGGTGTACAGCACTAAAATCAACCACTCCTGAGATAATAGCTACTAAATACCCAACAACAATTCCACTAAAAATAGGAAGCAACTGTAACAATCCCTTTGTGTAAGCTGAAACTAAAACCGCGGTTAATAACGTAACTAACGCAATTAAAATATGTTCAGACGCCATATTAACTGCCGTCCCAGCTAAACTCAACCCAATAACCATAATGGTAGGTCCAATAACAACAGGTGGTAATAACTTATTTAACCAGTCCGTTCCAATAAATTTAATTATGATCGCAATGACGAGATAGACAATCCCAACCATCATTAAACCACCCATAACTGCCCCATAATTCGCACCACTTATCATTTCACCTTGTGCATTTAAAGTAGCCCCTAGAGCCAAAGCAGAAGTAATCGGTGCAATATACGCAAAGGATGATCCTAAATAAACTGGTGATTTCCCCTTTGTCACAAATAAGTAAAACATCGTCCCAATTCCTGATGAAATTAATGCTAAACTAACCGGTAATCCCGTTAACATTGGAACGAGCACCGTTGAACCAAACATTGCCAACACATGTTGAATACTTAATGCAATCCAATGTGCAACCTTTGGCTTTTCATGAACATCTAATATCAGTTTCTTCTCCATTATCGTACCTCCTAAGATACCCGCTTAGATAAGCCTAAAAAGTTGTTCGATTCACCGTTCAATAAAACAAAAAATCCTCTCTTAGCTTTATTAGGTAGGCTAAAAGAGGATACACGAATTCCCTAGTTGGGTAATAGATTCTATTATCTTTTAAACGTGTCTTCTCAGCCTCACGGGACCGAATTAAAGCTTTCACAAGTATTATAGAAGATTAGGTAATAAAAGTCAATGTCTATTCATGTAGAAATTTAAATTTTCTATCTCACCTTTTTACGACATTTAACTAAGAGAGGCTAAACTTAGGCTTCTCCATTCCATTCATTTAGAAATTGTTCTACAAAAACCTCCATAAAACGATGACGATTATTAGCTATCTCCTTCGCCGTTTCCGTATTCATTAAGTCTTTAAGTTTAAATAATTTTTCATAAAAGTGATTAATAACCGTCCCCTGGTGTCGACGATACTCCAATTCGTTTTCAAACGTCATAACCGGAAGTTTATCATCATGCATCTTAGCTCCTTTTGCTCCACCATACATAAATGTTCTTCCCACACCTATTGCCCCAATGGCATCAAGACGATCCGCATCTTGAACAATCTTTGCTTCAAGATTTTTTAGCGGTTGCGCATGTCCGCCTTTAAAAGAAATATTTTGAATAATATATTGAATAGATCCTATCTCCTCCTGACTGCAACCCATTGCCTTTAAAACATCAATAAGCTTTTTCTCTTGTTCTTCAACATCGTCAAACAATTTTGGGTCAATAACATCGTGTACAAGTGCAGCAATAAGGACGATTCGTTCATCTCCGCCCTCCACACTTAAAATAGCTTTCGCATTATGGTACACCCTCAGTGCGTGATCAAGACTATGACCACTTGTATCTTGTGAGAGTTCCCCTTCTAAAAATGAAATAAGTTTCGGATAAATCTCCTTCATTTTAATCTTTCCTTTCTCTTGAACGCTGTTTTTTTATAATAGTAGTATTCCATAAGTTAGTCGCGTGGTGCAATAAAAATAATCTTATCACATCTTTTAAAACTAAACACACGCATATAAAAAAAGAGGGAGCGGTCCCTCTTTTATATATAATAAGGATAATAACCTACAAACAATTATTAATAACTAATAACAATGATCGATAATTTGGAATAATATCATCTTCTCCTAAAGCCGTTAAAAAATGTGATAGTACCGGTTTACATTGAGAGAGTACGGGTTGTTCAAGCTGTTCTGGCAGAACATTTAGACAAATATCTTTAACAGCATCACCCGTCCATTCACTCGGAATTTGATCCCGGATGGTGTACATAGCTAACACAAATGTCTGTGTAATTAAACGATACTGCGCCTGGGCTTGCTCACTTAAATTATTTAAAGCATTTTGAAGTGTTAACGTATCGGTAATTTGATCCGCAAAAGATACTAATTTATCAATATCACTTTGTTCACTCTCAATCACCTTTACATTAGACGATGTCGCATTTTGTAATTCTTCAAAAATATATTCTGCAAACTCATGGGCTCGCGTAACGTGAGAGTCAATCGACAACTTAACATCAATTTGTTTACATATATCCTCTAATAGGGCGTATGTATCCTCATCTTCAGCTATAATTTCACATGGACGAATTTTCAATTCAAGAAACTGTTTAGCTAGCTCGGTCACCGTATCCGAAAGATATAAAGCCGCCGTCTCTTGTACGTCTAAATAAAACAATTGCCCCTCTTCAGAATCAACTAAGGCGGTGACTAACATAAAGAATGGTTGACCGGATCCAATTTCAACAACAGGATTAGGTAAATAAAATTGAATGGCCTCCAACGTAATTAATAATTTCGGAAGTTTCTTTAAACGATAAGCTAATAAATCATTTTGAAAAATTGTTTTTTTAGGTGACGGTGATTTTTTATATAAATGAGAATCGACAAAAGTTCCTTTCCAACCTTCATCTTCGCTAAAATATCTCAAATAATACTTACTATCATAAACTTCTGGAACTTGTAAATTATTCGTCAACTCTAGTCTAGCAACAACAACTGCTTGTTCTAAAGCTTTTGTTAAAAAACGGCACTGCCACGAATCGGTTAAATACCAGGAATAAATTCCCGGATGATGATAACGAAACTGAGGACATTTCGTCTCTCCTTTCAACTGATAGCCTAAAAACTCTGCCTGTTCCTCATCGTGCTCCGTTAATGCACTATAATCGACAAAATTAACGACTAAACAGTTTTTTTTAACTTCCGCTTTCATAAAAATATGATCCATATAGGCAAGACTAGCCTTATCGTATAAATAACGATAAGATTGATACCCTGACTCTCCTAAATAAACTGATAAAGAAAAATATTCCCCCATCATTCCCATAATACTACAAAATCCATCTATATCTCTCTCGTCATCATGAATGATAAAAACTTGAGAGGCATACATCCATTTCCACGGTTGCAACTTCTTAAAAGCAATTGCCGCTTCGTACAATCTATGTAACTCAAAATTCGTAGCAATCCCCATGACAAATCATCCTCTCTACTTCCATTTTAACCCCTTCTACTTAAATAATATGTCATTACGTAGAGAATCATGTTAAATTTAAGCAATTTCACTTTTAAGTTGAATTTCACATAATTTTTATTGAATTAGACTCTATTTTAACTTATAATACCCTTATTGTTAGTATTTTATAGCATTATTTGGTTTATAATATTGTTTATATGTCTATTATTTAGCAATATACAAAATACACATTAGGGGAAAGAAGGAATTTTCGTTGAAAAAGAAGTTAAGTTTAGTATTATGTTTTGTGCTAGTCGCCGGACTATTATCTGGGTGTGCTATCTCATCAGAACCCATCACAACAGAAACGGCATCGGGATTATGGGATAAGGTATTCGTCTTACCGCTTGCTAGCTTTATTACCTTACTCTATAAGTTATTATCTAACAACTTAGGATTCGCTATTATCTTAGCAACAGCTATTGTACGTTTAGTCTTAATGCCACTTTATGCAAAGTCAAATAAATCAATGGCTGTCATGCAAGAAATTCAGCCGCAAATGCAACGCATTCAAAAGAAATATGAAAATAAAAAGGATCAAGCTTCACAAGTCAAAATGCAGCAAGAAATGATGGAGCTTTATAAAAAATATAATTATAACCCAATGGCAGGATGCTTACTTCCATTCTTACAAATGCCAGTTTTCTTAGCATTCTATCAAGCTATTTCTCGTCATCCACTCATTCATAACGCTGCTGCTGCTGAATTCTTTGGAATCAACTTAGGGGCTACTGCAACAGTACCAAATTATATCTTAGCCTTTGTTGTAGCGGGATTAACAGTTTATTCACAACGTTTAATGAATAAGAGCATGGCTGCTAGTATGAATGGTCAACAAAATCAAACAAATAATATGATGATGAAAATTATGACTTACTATTTTCCATTTGCCATGTTCTCTATTACAATCGGAACACCATTTGCATTTGGTCTTTATTTCTTAACAGGATCAATTATGACAATTATTCAATCTTTAATCTTCAAGCGTCCAAATGCCAAAAAATAAAAAAAGATATCTTGCTAAGCAAGATATCTTTTTTTTATAAATAGCATCGTCTAACACATTGCTCAATGATTTCATAATTAGAATTTTTTTCGGCTTCTCCTACAATATTCAAGTAATGTGACAAAACTTCAGGAACGAGTTGAAGCTCCTCTTCCCCTAATAAACTAGGCAGCACCTCTTTACAAGCAAGCTCTACATTTTCTATACTCCAATGGTCTGGCAACTCATGAAAATGCCCTAACATGACGACATGAAATAACTCTACAATATTTTCAAATTGATTTTTTCCTTTATCTGTTAATTCACGACTTAATACATCACTCGATAAAATACGTTGACAGATTTCTTTACTTGTTGATAAAACCACGTCTATTTCTCGCTCAAATTCATCTTCTTTCACAAATGTAGATAGTTGACGGTCCACCATCATTAAATCATCAGCAAACTGATTTGCCACTTTTAACTCTTGAACGCGTAATAAATTAATCTTCGTTTGACCCGCAAAATCTTTAAATTGCCTCATGACTGCATCACAATCGGTAACGAAAGCTTTTGGCCTAAACTCTAATTCATGAAGTAGCGTTTTAGCGACCTGTGATAAAATTTGCTCTTGATTTTCCCGACTAGGTGAGGACATTTCAACAAAAATTAACTGTTTAGTTTCCTGTTCTAAAATGACTGTCACCAGCGGAGCGTAACCGCGAGATTCGTGAGAGTCTTCCATTATACGTGGCATCAAAAACTGAGTAACCTCAAATACTAAATTGGTTTGCGGTAACTTCGAAATACGATAAGCCTCCAATTCATTTTGATAAGGTACCTCTTCTTCGTTTAATTGCTTCAAAAAGGTTGCTAGGGAAACTTTTAAAGTTTTCCATCGTCCTGCTGGATCCTTTAATCTCATGAGAATTTGATTCTCTTCTAATGAAAATGAGGGCGTTTCCTTAATTAAATTAACTAACTCTAAAACTTGATTTAAGACTGTTTCTAGAAAATTTACTTGCCACTCATTACTGATACTGCGATTAACAAACCCATATTGACAATCATAAAATTGAGTATCATCTTGGTTAAAAATCACAGATAGGCATGTTTCCTTCGATAAAATATTCCCTGTACTCTGTATTGAGGATTGCGAGTCATCTAATTCAAGTCCCTCATTATAATGACGTAATCCCTCTAGCCCCATATAAACCTTTAATCCTACCCTAGCAGTATTTTTTCCTTGAATAGAACAAAATCCCATTACATGTGTCACCGGATCCTCAATCGCAAATAACTGATATTCGCTAATAACCTCCCACGGTTTTAAATCTTTAAATAATTCCACTGTACGATATAAAGAATTCATTTTTAATTCAGTTGCCTTCATCCCAATCAATCCTTCCCGCCATATCATTTTATTTATTATGGTATAAAATTCCCTTTTTTACACAGTCTATAAAAAAATAATAGTATTTTAAAGATAGACGATCCCCCTATCTTCCTATTTATTCTATTGAAAGAATACAAATATCCGGGCTTCCCCATACATCATTTGAATTTGGGGGTTCCCTTATTAATAGCACTCAATCAAACATCTTTTAAAAATAAAAGAGCATCTCACTTGTGAATTTATTTATTTTTAGGTATTTTATACTTATGAAATAAATATTTTTTTCACAAACGGGTATTTATTTCTTTAATCTTATTATGATGAAATATTGGAGGGAGTTTATGATTCAATCTGTCAATTTAACAAATGATATTTTTTGGTTAGGTATTTTAGATCCTCACTTAGATGTATTCGATATCATCATGGAAACAAAATACGGAACAACCTATAACTCTTACTTGGTTCAAACGACGGAAGGAGCCATTTTGGTTGAAACGGTCAAGGAAAAGTTCTTTGATGCCTATTTACAAAAAATTGAAGAAAAAATCGGGGATTTAAATCAAATTAAATACATTATTACCAACCATACCGAACCCGATCACGCTGGATCTATTGGAAAACTCATTAACCGTATCCCTCATTTAACTGTTATTGGTTCTAAAACGGCGATTACCTACTTAAAAGATATTTTAAATATAGATTTTAACTATCAAACCACAGAAGAACTTAAGTCGTTCAAATTAGGTAATAAAACATTTGAATTTATTAAAGCACCTTTCTTACATTGGCCAGACTCCATCTACACGTATATGCCAGATGAGCACGTCTTATTTACTTGTGATTCATTCGGCTCTCACTATAGCCCAAAATCGGGAATTAAATTATCAGAAGTACCTCAATCGGAAGAAGCGGCTTATCAAGATGCTCTACTGTATTACTACACGGCCATTTTTTCACCGTTTAAGCCTTATGTTCTTAAAGCCATCGATAAAATCAAAGACTTAAAATTATCGATGGTCTGTACAGGGCACGGACCTGTTTTGGATACCCGAATTGATGAAATTATTTCAACTTATCAACAATGGTCAACACCCGCAACTAAAAAAGAGGTCAAAAAGGTTGTTATTCCTTATGTTTCTGCCTATGGATATACAGGTGAGCTTGCGGAAGCTATTATGAAAGGAATTCATGAAGTAGACTCTACAATTGAAATTCTCCCTTATAATCTCGATTTATTAAACTATCCACAGAAAAAGGATGAAATCCTTCATCACTTTGCTGATGCCGATGGAATCTTATTTGGAACATGTACAATCAATGGCGATGCATTACCGATTATTTGGGATTTATCCATTAATCTAAATCCTATCGTACATGGTGGAAAAATTGTCTCTGCCTTTGGTTCATACGGTTGGAGTGGCGAAGGTGTAGATAATATTATGGATCGTTTACACCAACTTCGAATGAAAGTAATTGATGGATTTAAAATAAAATTCCGTGCCTCAAAAAGCGAAACAGAGGCTGCAATTGAATTTGGTAAGCTCTTTGCTAACTGTCTATTAACAGACACGGTTCCGGAACGTAAAAAGGAAACTTCAATAGCTTTAAATGTTGAAGAATTAAATCCAAGTGGTAAGGTTGTCTTATGGCGTTGTATCGTTTGTGGAGAAGTTTATCCGGGTGTATTACCTCCAGAAATTTGCCCTGCTTGTGGAGTGGGATCTGATTTATTTGAACTCTATGAAGAAGAAGTCATTAACTTTAAATCAACAGCTAATGAAAAATTCGTCATTATCGGTGGAGGGGTCGCAGCGATGACGGCGGCAAACACAATCCGTCAACGCAACGAGGTTGCCTCAATTACGATGATTAGTTCAGAGTCTAGTTATCCTTATTACCGTCCCTCTCTATCTGATTTAATTGTGCACGATCTTGCAGATGAGGAATTTAATTTAAATGCCAAGGAGTGGTATTCAAATCATAATATCCATCTCTTACTTAACTCAACTGTAACGACTTTAAATGCAGATGAACGCACATTAGTTCTTGAAAACGGAGAAACAATCGCCTACGATAAATTAATTTTAGCAACAGGGTCCTCAAACTTTATCCCACCAATTAAAAACGCTGATGCTTTAGGTGTATTTTCTATTAAATATAAAACAGATGCACTTGCACTTCGCGAGTATGCGCAACACAAAAAGTCCGCGGTTATTATTGGCGGAGGGGTGCTAGGTCTTGAAGCCGCTGATGCTTTACAGGAATTAGGACTTAAGGTTACCATTGTAGAAGTTAGTGATCGCCTAATGAAAACACAATTAGATAGCGATGCTTCTCATTTTATTCAACATATCCTATCTCAAAAGGGGATTGAAATAAGAACTGAGGCGAAGGTAGAAGAAATCCTTACAAACGATCAAAAGGTGGTAGGCGTTAAATTAGCTAATGAAACACTTAATACTGACGTTGTTGTCATTAGTGCAGGGGTTCGTGCAAATACACAACTAGCTTCTCAAGCTAACCTGGAAGTCAACCGTGGGATTGTTGTCAATGATCAAATGCAAACATCTAACCCGAATATTTACGCTTGCGGTGATGTCGCCGAGTTTGAAGGGATCTCTACAAACCTATGGTCTCCTGCTATTGAACAGGCCAAAGTAGCAGGAAGCAACGCTGTTGGTGATTCAAAAACATTCCAAAATGTATGTGAACCACTATCTCTTGTTGCCTTTGATACAGAAGTATTCGCAGTTGGTAAATACCCAAATGAAAACTTAGATACCTTTCAAACCCTTGTGGATAAAAATCCTGAGACAGGACAATTTAAAAAATTATATTTTAAAGATAACCAACTAATCTACGGTATTCTATTTAAGGATATTTCTAAAGCAAGTGTGCTATTAAATGGTGTACGAAACAAAGATAACTATCAAACAGTTGTCTCAAAACTTTATCGTTAAAGAGAAAAAGTGACTATCTTCCATCAGATAGTCACTTTTTAATTTTCTATTAAATTTCAAAAATGAAAGATTATCACTTTCGAAATAAACGAAATCCCGCTAATAAACAAATGAAAAACAGAATAATTAAATTTCCCCATTCTAATAAAAGTCCCCAATTCCCTCCATAAATCATCTCAGGCGATGCATTATACTCATCACAATATATCGCTAAATTATAAAACAAAACCATTGAAATAACTAAGGAAATTACGCTTAGTAAAAATATCGTCCTATTTACTAATTTCATCAGTATCACCCTTAACCTTTCCCAAACTAAAAAATTCGCTATCAATCGGATGAGATAATTTGCTCAATCGGGGGAAGTAAGATCATAACCTAACAAATTGACCAAAAATTCTATCCTTTTAGATACTTTTTAAGTGTACCACATTTTATAAAAAAAACTATAAATTGTTAAATAGGTGGGTTTTTTTAAGACAATAAAACAGAAGTTTATCTGATAACTGATTTTATTTCCTTTCTTTCCTCAAAGAAAATAAGCTTTATTCCCCTTTCATCGACCAATCCTTTCTCGCTTTCTATCCTAAAAAAACTCGTAAAATTTTAACCATACTCATTATGGCACTTTCTACGAGCTTTATCTTATTTATTATCGAACAAGTTAATCCAAAGAATTACCTCAAAACCTTTTATCCCCTGTATCATCAATCGTTTTAATGACCCTAGCAGGAACCCCCGCGACCACAGTATTTGCTAAAACATCCTTTGTGACAACAGCCCCCGCTGCAACAACTGCATTTTCCCCAATCGTTACCCCCGGAACAACAGTGGCCCCTGTAGCAATCCAAGCATTTCTTTTCACCACAATCGGTTTAGACACCGTTGCGTGACGTTTTCGAGGAGTCAATGGATGATTAATCGTTATTAAATTAACTTTAGGCCCAATGAGAACATCATCCTCTAATATAATTCCCCCACGATCCATAAATGTACATCCATGATTCACGAAAACATTTTTACCGATTTTAATGTTCTTCCCAAAATCCGTGTAAAACGGAAGCCGAATACGAAAGGTTGGATCCACTACGCACCCAGTTAATTGCGAAAATAGATTACGAATTTCTTCATCAGTATGGTAATTACCATTTAGCTCAAATAATATCTTTTGCACCTCATCTATTCGTTCTCTAATCTTATAGTACCCCTCATCCTGATGCGTAATTTCTTCGCCGGCCCGATCACGTTCAAAAATATTGCGACTTTTCATCATAATCCCTCCATTAAACCGCATAGTTAATGTAAACGAGAGGGGACGAGTACTAACTATCTAACCCTTCTCTCCTTTGAGTTGACTTTCTAAAGTACTGCTTAAGTGTTTCTATATCATAATCATGAATAGCTTTTTTAATAAGATCTAACTCTAGTTCAAAGTTGTTAATGGCCTTTAATAAATTGTCCTTATTTCCTAAAAAAAGCTCACTCCATAAATCCTCATTAATATTTGCAATGCGTGTTAGCTCTCTATAACTATCCCCGATAAAGCTCCCCGTGTCACGTCCCTCCTCATCACTATTTATTAAAGCAACAGCAATAGCATGCGGAAGTTGAGATGTGAAACCGATCATCTCATCATGAAAAGAGGGAGTGATACGCCTTACTTTTTTGAATCCCATTTCATAAGCAAGACCCTCAATTAATTCAATATTTTTTTCTTTATTCTTCTTTGTGGGCGTAATTAAATAATTAGCCCCTTTAAACACCTGATGTGATGCAAAATCAATTCCCTTTTTCTCTCGTCCGGCCATCGGATGACCGAATACAAAATCAATTTCTTCAGGCAGCATTGCTAGTATATCCTCGATAAACATCCCCTTAATTCCTGTTGCATCCGTAATCACGCACCCTGGCTTTAAATGCTGAAGATGATTTTGAATAAAAGACCTCATGAGTTGTGGATAAATGGCTAGGATAACTAAATCCGCATCTCTAAGCAGTCGATCACCCACCGTTTGTCCCTCCCTAATAATCCCCATCTCTCTCGCCTTTTGTAGCGTTTGAGCGTTTGTATCTATCCCATAAACCTCTCGATACCCTGCCTCCTTAAGTGCCATCGCAAACGAACCCCCAATAACACCTAATCCTACGATCACAATTTTCATTGCAAATCTCCCCTTTATTTTAAGAATTCAATGATTTCTTTTATGAATGTTATCCTCTGGTAAATTAGCATTTATCTCGAACTTTTAAGCACGTCTAAATCCTCTATCTATTATATGGATTTTTGTCTTAAGAATATGACTTAATTTTTTATACCCTGTTGCGAAAAAAAAGAGCCCTTAGACTCTTTTTTAAAACTTACTTTCATAATCATAAATTAAACGCAGGATAGCTTCCATATCATGTACCATTGGCATCCGTGGATTCGCCGGTGTACATTGATCCTCATAAGCATTCATTGCCATACGATGAACCGATTCTTCCCATGCCTCTTGATCGATACCTTGAGATTTAATATTTGCAGGAATTCCAACTTTCTTACATAATTCTTCACAGGCATCTGCAAACATTTGAACACCTTCTTCTGGTGTTTGAGGATTTAGGCCAATTAATTGAGCTAGCTCCATATATTTAATATCTGCTTTATAATTTTCAATTTTTGGCCAAATATTTAATTTTGTTGGAATCGTTCCATTATAACGAATCACATGTGGTAAAAGAATACCGTTTGTACGCCCATGAGGTACATGCCACTCGCCACCAATTTTATGTGCTAATGAGTGATTCATTCCAAGGAAAGCATTAGCAAACGCCATTCCTGCAATTGTCCCAGCATTATGCATTTTTTCACGCGCTTCTGGATCATTTTTACCATTCTTAACTGAGCGTTCTAAATAATCAAACACTAATTTAACAGCTTGTTTCGCTAATCCATCAGTAAAATCAGAAGCTAAAATTGAGACATATGCCTCAATCGCATGCGTCAATACATCAATCCCTGTATCGGCAGCAATTGAAGCCGGCATCGTTTTAGCGAATTCTGGGTCAACAATCGCCACTGTTGGAGTTAAAGAATAATCCGTTAATGGATACTTTTTATTTTCTGATTTATCTGTAATAACAGCAAACGGTGTCACTTCAGATCCCGTCCCTGATGTCGTTGGAATACAGATTAATCGGGCTTTTTTCCCTAACTCAGGAAATTTAAAGGCACGTTTACGAATATCCATAAACTTCTGTTTAATGTCATCAAAGTTTACTTCTGGGTGCTCATACATCAACCACATCACCTTAGCCGCATCCATTGAAGATCCCCCACCTAAGGCAATAATTGTATCAGGCTGGAACTTTCTCATCAATTCAACACCCGCATTAACTGTCTCAATGCTTGGATCTGGTTCAACATCAAAGAATAATTCCAAATCTACCTTATTACGACGACGCTTAATAACATCCTCAACTTTATCCACATAGCCTAAATTATACATTCCACGATCTGTGACAATCATCGCCTTCTCCATCTCTTTCATGTCACGTAAATAGCGAATAGAATTACGCTCAAAGTAAATTTTAGGAGGTAATTTCATCCACTGCATATTGTTATTTCGACGACCAATCCGTTTAATATTTAATAAATTCACCGCACTCACATTGTTTGAAACAGAGTTATGGCCATAAGACCCACATCCTAACGTTAATGATGGAATAAAGGCATTATAAACTGATCCAATTCCCCCAAATGTTGAAGGTGCATTTTCAATCACCCGAATCGCTTTACATTTTAGTCCAAATTGTACAGAAATATTATGGTCTTGTGTATGAATAGCTGCCGAATGTCCTAATCCGTTAAATTCCACCATAGCAGCTGATTTAGCAAGTCCATCTTCTGTCGATGTCGCCTTTAAAACCGCTAATACTGGGGATAATTTTTCACGTGTCAATGGTTCATTTGGACCAACCTCTTGACAAATGACACAAATAATTTGGGTATCTTCAGGAACATTAAATCCTGATTGCTCTGCAATCCACGAAGCTGGCTTTCCAACTACAGCGGGATTCAAACGAGCTTGTGAAACATTTTCACCGTAAGCTTGGCAGCCAAACATATAATTTTCTAATTTTGCTTTTTCTTCATCATTCGCAAAATACACTTTAAAACGACTCATCTCTTCAATAAATGCATCATAAATTTCATGATCCACAATCGCTGCTTGCTCAGATGCACAAATCATCCCATTATCAAATGATTTTGATAAAACAATGTCGTTAACCGCACGCTTTAACACACATGTTTTTTCAACATAAGCAGGCACATTCCCTGCTCCAACCCCAAGTGCTGGTTTTCCACATGAATAAGCAGCCTTAACCATGGAATTTCCTCCAGTTGCTAAAATAGTCGCAACCCCTGGATGATTCATTAAACTAGTTGTCGCATACATTGAGCGCATCCCTAACCACTGAATACAGTTAGCTGGTGCCCCCGCTTTAATTGCTGCATCTCTAATTACCGTTGCTGCCTGAACCGAACATTCATACGCCGATGGATGAAAAGAGAAAATAATCGGATTTCTCGTTTTTAAGGCAATTAACGATTTAAAAATAACCGTAGATGTCGGATTAGTTGTTGGAATAATTCCACAGACAACCCCAACTGGTTCAGCAATCTCAGTAATTCCTGTTAAAGCATCCTCATTAATAATTCCTACCGTTTTTAAATGACGAAGATTATTTGTGACATATTCACAGGCAAATAAATTTTTTACTGCCTTATCCTCAAAAACACCACGTCCCGTTTCTTTAACGGCCGCTTCGGCTAATACACCATGTTGATCAAGTCCAGCTACTGAACATTTAGCCACTATGTAATCCACTTGCTCTTGATTAAATGTTTCAAAATCATCTAACGCTTTTAATGCCTTTTGAACTAACTCATCAACATGGCTATCAATTTCTTCATTTGTCCATGTCACCTTATTTTCTTCACTCATTTAATCTATTCCTCCCCAACTAAACAATACAATCATATACATTACGGTATATTAAACAAAGCGAATAAATATGACTGTCAAAAAGAAAAAAGGAACAATATTTAAAACGTTGATTCGCTTAATAAAAGAAAATTATTGATTCATGAAGATTGCTCTATCTCCATCAAGATATCACATCATTTTATTTTAAAGATACGCCATAAAAAAAAGAAGCAAATGATTCTCACTTGCTTCTTTGTCTTATCCCTCAATATCGCTCTTCTACTTCGGTTTATCCACCATAATCAGCTGTGTCAATTTTCATTTCACCGTTAACATCTTTAAAATAGAGATTCAAATCTGATGAATATAATAATTGGTCTGTTTCTTTAGACTTCATATCGTATTTAACATGGACGCGATATAAATCGTCTTGTGGTTTAATTTCCATCTTCGTAACCTCGTAATTAGGTACCTCTTTTTCATTCTCTAATTGATAAACAGTTAAATACTCGATTAAGTCACCTTTAACCGCGCTATCATCCGTAAAGTAACTATTTAATGCCTCTAATTCTGACTCATTCGTATAATCAGATAAATCATTTATCTCCTTAAAAAATTTCTCAGTCGTTGATTCAAGTTCTGTTGAAACTTTTGAATCAATATTTGAACAACCTACCATAAAAAATGAAAACAATACACCGAGTAAAGCAACCCTCTTTAACATCCTATCTCTCCTATCACCTTAAAATAAATTAATTGTTCCAGTAAAATTAAATAATGAATGAACGGTAGTATGCCGTAAAAAACTAAATATTTTTCTCTGTTAATTTCATCCCTCAAATTTTACTTCCTATTAACCTTACTACATTTTCCAAATAGAAACAATATTTTTTCCTAAACGGTCATTTTTTACTCATAAACGGTCAAAAAGAACCTATTCCATTAGGATTTCATAGAACTTTTTTATTAAAGACTAAGGCATTTATACAGACTAATTAAAACCTAATTATCTAACCAAAAATTTGATTTCATTTGTAGATATTTCTTCGCCACCTTCACTTAAGTTTTACTCTCCTCTTCTCATCGAAAGCTTCATTTGCTTTGGATGTTTCTACATAATACAAGGGCTCCTTCTTTCAAAACATAAAATATTGAGACTTCAAATCAATACTTCCTTCATTTTCGACAAAAAAACACCAATAAATGAAATTATTATTTTTAAATTCTGCAGAGTAAATGGTATAATTTTGGTGTATAAGGGGGATGAATAAATGACTAAATATGTGATTCTTTCAAAAAAAAATTGGGTAGAATTCATCGCAACTATGGTAGCCGATTGGATTAAACGTAACATTGTAATAGATGATTTAGAATATTTAAAAATAAAATTAGGGATTGAAGTTATACTAATTAACCTTTTAAAAGGAACCGTAATTTATGGTTTAGCCTTTGTACTAAATACCTTTTATTTAACCCTCATTTTGCACACTTCCTATCTTTTTTTAAGAGTTAAATCTCATGGTCTCCATGCAAAAACAAGTTTAAATTGTTCAACTATTAGTATTGTTTTATTTGTTCTACTTCCTTATTTCTCACGTCATTTTATATTCAGCAATCATTTTATTATAATTAGTTTTATGGTTTCTTTTTTATGTTTAAATCGTTATGCACCTGCGGATACCGAAAAACAACCCTTAATTAATAGACAAAGAAGAGAAAAATTACGTAAACAATCCTTAATTCATTGCCTAATTCTTTTCTTCATCACCTTAATGATTAAAAATCCTGACATTAAAAAGATGATCACTTTAGGAATCCTCAGTCAAATTATTTTTACTTTACCCCTGACCTATAAAATTTTAAAAAGGAGCTATAACAACTATGAAAAATATACAGAAACATTTGATGAATAAACTTAGGCAAGAAACCGCTAAATCGTTAGGAAAAGTCGCATCAAAAGTAGGGGATAAAGCCATTGATACTACCTGTATCGGATTTGCTTATGAGCCTGATATCCCTCAAGCATTATTGACTCGGCGAGTAAATCAAAAATTGGAGGAGACTATTTAATGACTCTTTATTTTATTCTCTTTTTACAATTAGTAACATTACTAACAGGAGCCAGTATTTTATCCCCTCAAAAAATAGCTATAAAGGATTTCATTATTTGGTTATTAATCATTACTATAATTGGACTCCCTCTTTATAATGTCATTGGATTTTTTGCGATCTTTGTCGTTATTTTATTTTTAATTATCTCGCTATCCTTGAAGACTAAGCAAGTGTTTACTAATATTCTATCAGTATGTGTCCCATTAATTATAATAGTGGTAACTGATTACTTTTCACAAATCATGGAAATGTATGTCCTTAAGAAGTAAGCACGTAATAATAACACGGATACAAAAATAGCTACCAATCCTGTAAACTAAAAGTACAGAGTTGGTAGCTTTTATCTTATATTGTTACTGACAAATCTCTTGGACTGTTTTCGCCCATGGCAAAAAGTCCACCAATACGCCTGGATTTCGTATGAAGTCCGTATTAGGTAGTTTTTGAAAAAGATAAGTGAGATATTTGGATGGATTTAGACTGTTTGCCTTGGCTGTCTCCAGGATTGTGTATGCCATCGCATTAGCAGTCGCACCCTTCATACTGGTTGAAAAAAGGTAGTTTTTACGACCAATCGCGATGGGGCGAATCGCTTGTTCAGCTAGATTATTCGAGGCTTCAAGATTTCCATCATCTAAAAAGCGCAAAAGCTCTACCTTTTGATTGAGGGCATACATCACCGCTGTTTGAAGTTTTCCTTTCATCACATAGAAGGATTCGAGCCACTTGAAAAATTCTTCGATGACTGGTTTGATGATCAGTTGGCGCTGTTTTTGACGTTGCTCAGGAGATAAATCTTTAATCGTCTTTTCAAAACGAAAGATTTGATCGCAGTATTCGACTGCCTTTTTTGCCTTACCGTTATTTCCAGGTATCTCAAAAAACTTTCTTCTGACATGAGCCCAACATCCAACTAATTTCACGTTGGGAATATTTTTATAGCCGGAGTACCCATCACAGTGAAGATAACCTTTAAATCCTTCTAAGATAGTGGTTGCCACCGCGCGTTCACGTGTTAGATCAGCGTGGTAATAAGCTACAGGATGTTGGGCATTTTTGATGGTTCTAAATAACCAAATCCTTGATTGAGAGGTGGCAGGTTTTCCATCCGCTCGATTTAAAATTTGATACGGTGTTTCATCTGCGTGTAAAACGGTCTGTTGAACTAGTTCATCTCTCAATCGCTCATAAATCGGAAGTAACCAATCATAAGAGGTAGTGATTATCCAATTTGAGAGCGTCTTATCACTCACACTTAATCCATAGCGTGCCCATTCTGATACTTGTCGATAACAAGGAATACTTAAGACGTATTTTTGATGAAAAACTTCAGCTAACATACTCGCTCCGGCAAAGCTTCTTTGAATCGGAGCTTTTGGAGTTTCGGCACAACGAATCGGTTTAGCTTCGATCGATGCATCATGACAATCACATGCATACGCGTAGCTAATGTATCGCTTTTTATATAATCGGGCTGGAACGAAACAAACTTCGTCACGAATGATCTTTTTTCCTATCTGTTTCATTTCGTTTCCACAATTTGTACATAAGCAGTCTTCTCCATGTAATTGACAATGGATTTCCTCAATTGGTAAGTCCTTGATTAATTCTGCCTTCCTTCCCTTTTGTTTTTTACGTCGATAGGTTATTTCTTCGACGGTTTGGTCTTCAGTTGTCTCTGTCTCTTCAAAAAATTATCTGGATTAAATAATGAAATTTGGCCGTCGGCTACTTTAGTCTTTTCACTCGAAGATCCAAATAGCTTTTTATTTAGGTACTGAATTTGTTCAGTTAGTTGGCGAACTTGTTCCAGAAGTGCCTTATTTTGTTCCATTAATTGTTGTTCAAGTTCTGTCATCAAATTCACCTGCTTTCAAAAAGGTTTCGTGTTAAGATTAGTATACCTAATCTTACAACTTATGAAAATAGAAATAAGAGATTTTTGTCGAAAATCCCTTATTTCTATTAGTATAAACATCCTGTTTTAGCAGGTTTAATGGCTTTGGGTTGTTGAATGGATAACCCCTCTAATAACCAACGGAGTTCTTGGGCCGTTAATTTCTTAACTTCATCTTGATCTTTAGGCCATTGTAAATTTCCATTTTCAATTCGTTTGTACAATAACATAAATCCCTCACGATCCCAGTACAAAGCTTTATATCGATCCTTTTTTCTTCCACAAAACAAGAAGATAGCATCATTAAATAAATCTAAGTTGTATTTATCCGAGACGACACTAGCTAAACCGTCAATCCCACAACGCATATCAGTATGGCCACAAACGATAAAGATATTTTGAACCGTAGTAAAATCAACGAGCATACTTAGACATCTCCGCTAGAACAGTATGTAAGATATATTTGTTCACACCATTGTAAAACGTGACTTCAGCATCCTTAATTTTAAAGTGACAAACAGGTGTATTTTTATTAGTCTCAGATACTGAATGAGACTTTAAATTAGAGTCACTCAATGCGACTGGAACTATAATAGGATTTTCTTTCATAAAAAATAGACCTCCTTTACTTTGATAGCTACAGTATAGCTCAAAGTTGAAGGTCATAATAGACATGTTTATATTACGTGCTTACCTTAAGAAGGTTTTAAATTCTTTTATTGTACATTATGATAGGCTCCTTACGGTAGAGCTTCTCGCTAGTATGCTAAGTATCTTAATTTGTTGTTTTATTAAATCTTTAATCGGAAAATTCCGTCAATTTCTAACGCTAGATAGAAAATATCAGAGTCTAATTCTTAGCTTTCTTTTACTAACCCTCGTTATTTTTTATTTTAATATCTTTCTTGGACAAATCCAGGGATTTAGTCCAAAACATCTTATCCTTACAGGTTTATTATTTTTCATTTATGCCGTGTTATTAGGTTTGGTCGTTATGACTTTAATCTATATCTTAAACAAGGATGCCAAGATGAAACAGGAACGTATATTAAATCAACAACTACATGAGTATACTCTTCAAATTGAACAACTCTATACTAACTTAAATAGTTTCCGTCATGATTATCTCAATATTTTATTGAGTTTAGAGGAAGGGATTCGTCAAGAAAATATTGAAATTATAAAAGATGTCTATCAAAGCATTATCCAACCCACTAAGCAGCTGGTCAAAGGTAATGACTATATTTTAGGACAGCTACATAAGATTCAAGTAGTCGAAATTAAAAGTCTACTCACTGCCAAAATTATTAAATCTCAAAACAGTGGCATTGAGGTTCGATTAGAAATAGAAGATCCGATTAATTCAATTTACATGGATACCTTTTCATTTTATAGAGTTTTCTCTATCTTATTAGATAATGCAATCGAAGGAGCCAGTACGACAAACCATCCCTATATCTCCATTATCATGATTCAAGATAGAGATGCCCAACAAATACAGATTGAAAATAATTGTGAGGACAGGAAAATAGATTTACAAACTATCTATACCAAAGGCTATTCTTCTAAAGGAAAAGATAGAGGGATTGGCTTATATAATGTCCACCAACTCTTAGAAGAGAACAAATACATTAGACTAGAAACATCGTACGAATCAGGAGTATTTATTCAAACGTTAATATTACAAAACGAGGAGCGATAAAACGTGGACATTTTTGTTTTAGAGGATAACCCTATTCAAAGAAGCCGTTTAGAAAAAATCATTAATGAGTTAATAAAAAAGAATAATATTCCCTGCCAACGTCTCTTTTCAACAGCTAGCCCGGATAAATTGCTCGATGAGTTAACATCAATGGGGAATTATCACCTCTATTTTTTAGATTTGGAAATTAATGACTATACTAAAAAAGGTTTAGAAATTGCTCAACTCATTCGTGCGAAAGACCCGTATGGAACGATTGTATTTGTAACCACGCATCCAGAATTGGCTCCTAAGACATTCGAATATAAAGTCTCCGCACTAGATTTCATTACGAAAGATCAAGATAATTTAATGTTTAAAAAAAATATTGAAGAATGTTTAAAAATTGCGAGTGAATATTTAAACAAGCCAATAAGTGAGGATTCATTTATATTTAAAAATCAGTATACAAAATTCCAACTACCCTTTTCAGACATCTTATATTTTGAAACAGCTCAGGTTGCTCATAAAATTAATTTAATAACTCCTAAAAAAACAACACATTTTTATGGGCGTTTAAGTGAACTTGAAAAAAGTGACGAGCGACTTTTCCGTTGTCATCGCTCTTTTGTCGTAAATGTATCTAACATCACTCATATTGATAAAAAGAATAAAATAGTTTATCTTAAAGGTAACTATCATTGTCTCGTTTCACGGAGGTATTTAAAAGAACTTGAAGAAAAAATAAGGGAGATTGAAAAAAGATAGACTGGCATTTGAAATATGAAATAATCTTCATATTCTTATTCACATATACACCCTTTAATAATCTAATTTATTTTTTTAGAGCTCTATTGACATCTCTGAATATAGTCAAATGAACTAGATGATTAGGCTTAGATCCCTTACGAGGACTGGGCTTTTTTTAAAGTGCCAGATTGTAATATTAATTAAGTGCGCCCCATAAAAAAGCTCATAAATCGAATCTTTATTATAAAATGAAGTTACCCCAATAATAAAGCGCTGGACTAATCACAAAATTAAAACATTTATAAACAACCAATAACCAATGTGTTAAATTCCCCACACTACTAAACGAAAAACAACACTCATCATTGAATGTTGTTTTTTTCTATGCTCATAACAGGTTGTACAATCAAGGATACATCTTCTTAGATCTTTTGTAAGCACGTAATAATAACACGGATACAAAAATAGCTACCAATCCTGTAAACTAAAAGTACAGAGTTGGTAGCTTTTATCTTATATTGTTACTGACAAATCTCTTGGACTGTTTTCGCCCATGGCAAAAAGTCCACCAATACGCCTGGATTTCGTATGAAGTCCGTATTAGGTAGTTTTTGAAAAAGATAAGTGAGATATTTGGATGGATTTAGACTGTTTGCCTTGGCTGTCTCCAGGATTGTGTATGCCATCGCATTAGCAGTCGCACCCTTCATACTGGTTGAAAAAAGGTAGTTTTTACGACCAATCGCGATGGGGCGAATCGCTTGTTCAGCTAGATTATTCGAGGCTTCAAGATTTCCATCATCTAAAAAGCGCAAAAGCTCTACCTTTTGATTGAGGGCATACATCACCGCTGTTTGAAGTTTTCCTTTCATCACATAGAAGGATTCGAGCCACTTGAAAAATTCTTCGATGACTGGTTTGATGATCAGTTGGCGCTGTTTTTGACGTTGCTCAGGAGATAAATCTTTAATCGTCTTTTCAAAACGAAAGATTTGATCGCAGTATTCGACTGCCTTTTTTGCCTTACCGTTATTTCCAGGTATCTCAAAAAACTTTCTTCTGACATGAGCCCAACATCCAACTAATTTCACGTTGGGAATATTTTTATAGCCGGAGTACCCATCACAGTGAAGATAACCTTTAAATCCTTCTAAGATAGTGGTTGCCACCGCGCGTTCACGTGTTAGATCAGCGTGGTAATAAGCTACAGGATGTTGGGCATTTTTGATGGTTCTAAATAACCAAATCCTTGATTGAGAGGTGGCAGGTTTTCCATCCGCTCGATTTAAAATTTGATACGGTGTTTCATCTGCGTGTAAAACGGTCTGTTGAACTAGTTCATCTCTCAATCGCTCATAAATCGGAAGTAACCAATCATAAGAGGTAGTGATTATCCAATTTGAGAGCGTCTTATCACTCACACTTAATCCATAGCGTGCCCATTCTGATACTTGTCGATAACAAGGAATACTTAAGACGTATTTTTGATGAAAAACTTCAGCTAACATACTCGCTCCGGCAAAGCTTCTTTGAATCGGAGCTTTTGGAGTTTCGGCACAACGAATCGGTTTAGCTTCGATCGATGCATCATGACAATCACATGCATACGCGTAGCTAATGTATCGCTTTTTATATAATCGGGCTGGAACGAAACAAACTTCGTCACGAATGATCTTTTTTCCTATCTGTTTCATTTCGTTTCCACAATTTGTACATAAGCAGTCTTCTCCATGTAATTGACAATGGATTTCCTCAATTGGTAAGTCCTTGATTAATTCTGCCTTCCTTCCCTTTTGTTTTTTACGTCGATAGGTTATTTCTTCGACGGTTTGGTCTTCAGTTGTCTCTGTCTCTTCAAAAAATTATCTGGATTAAATAATGAAATTTGGCCGTCGGCTACTTTAGTCTTTTCACTCGAAGATCCAAATAGCTTTTTATTTAGGTACTGAATTTGTTCAGTTAGTTGGCGAACTTGTTCCAGAAGTGCCTTATTTTGTTCCATTAATTGTTGTTCAAGTTCTGTCATCAAATTCACCTGCTTTCAAAAAGGTTTCGTGTTAAGATTAGTATACCTAATCTTACAACTTATGAAAATAGAAATAAGAGATTTTTGTCGAAAATCCCTTATTTCTATTAGTATAAACATCCTGTTTTAGCAGGTTTAATGGCTTTGGGTTGTTGAATGGATAACCCCTCTAATAACCAACGGAGTTCTTGGGCCGTTAATTTCTTAACTTCATCTTGATCTTTAGGCCATTGTAAATTTCCATTTTCAATTCGTTTGTACAATAACATAAATCCCTCACGATCCCAGTACAAAGCTTTATATCGATCCTTTTTTCTTCCACAAAACAAGAAGATAGCATCATTAAATAAATCTAAGTTGTATTTATCCGAGACGACACTAGCTAAACCGTCAATCCCACAACGCATATCAGTATGGCCACAAACGATAAAGATATTTTGAACCGTAGTAAAATCAACGAGCATACTTAGACATCTCCGCTAGAACAGTATGTAAGATATATTTGTTCACACCATTGTAAAACGTGACTTCAGCATCCTTAATTTTAAAGTGACAAACAGGTGTATTTTTATTAGTCTCAGATACTGAATGAGACTTTAAATTAGAGTCACTCAATGCGACTGGAACTATAATAGGATTTTCTTTCATAAAAAATAGACCTCCTTTACTTTGATAGCTACAGTATAGCTCAAAGTTGAAGGTCATAATAGACATGTTTATATTACGTGCTTACGATCTTTTAAACCATATAATAGAAAAACTGTTCATAAATTTATCAAAAAATCTAATCTTCTTTTAAAAATGTTGTATTTGCAACAAAATTATTATAGAATATGTCTATACTGGAGGTTTAAAGTATGAAAGATATCTTAAGAGAAATCGGGATGATTGCCCGTTCACTTGATTCTATTAGCAATATTGAATTTAAAGAGTATGATTTGACAAAGGGGCAATATCTCTATCTCGTTCGCATCTGTGAAAACCCCGGAATCATTCTAGAAAAACTGTCAGAATTAATTAAAGTTGATCGGACAACAGCCGCCCGTGCCATACAAAAGTTAGAAGCTAATCACCTCATTGAAAAAAAGGCAGATCCGATCAATAAAAAAATTAAATGCCTATTTCCAACAGAAAAAGGCCAAAATATCTACCCACTTATTATGAAAGAACATCACTATTCAACTCAAATAGCAGTTAACGGTCTATCAGAAAAGGAACAATTACTACTCGCGACACTCCTTCATCGGGTTAGAAAAAATGTTGAAGTAAGCTGGGAACACGTTAAAAAAGGAAAAAAACGAGAATATTAATAAACTGAGCAAGAAGGGAGAAAACTTATGTCAATTCACCTACAAAAAATCACTAAAAATAACGTTCAAGACTTACAAGAGGTGAGTATTCAAACCTTTACAGAAACATTCAAAGATAATAATTCTGAAAAAAGTCTAAATGATTATCTCAATACGGCCTATGAACTTACAAAATTAGAAAAAGAATTAGAAAATCCTCATTCAGAATTTTACTTTGCTTACTTTAATAACGAACTTGCAGGTTATCTAAAAATAAATATTAACGACGCTCAATCAGAAAAAATGGGGGAAAACGCTCTTGAAGTGGAGCGTATCTATATTAAAAAATCATTTAAACGCCGAGGTATTGGTCGTCATTTAATCGAAACAGCTGAACAATTAGCAAAAAAATATCAGAAAAATTTAATGTGGCTCGGAGTTTGGGAATACAATCCTAAAGCAATCGCCTTTTACGAAACATTAGGATTTAAAGTAATCGGTGCCCACTCCTTTTTCATGGGAGAAGAAGAACAAACCGATCTAATCATGAGTAAACAACTATAAAAAGCGTAGAAACCATATTCTATGGTTATCTACGCTTTTTCTTCTCACCCTATACAGCTATCTGATTAAAATTGACGATTTAGGTCATAAATACCCCTATAAATTGTAATTTAATTATTTCATTTTCTTTTCAAAACGGAACATTCCCTCAAAATAATCACCCATAGGAATATCGTCCGAATCGTTCGGATCTTTATGCCACTTGTTGAAAAATTCAACTATATGAAAACCACATTTGTTTACATAAAAGTGAATATTACGCTTTTCAAAGTATGGGGTGCAAGTTTCCCACACGTTTGTCTCAGGGTGTAACTTCTCTATTGCTTTCCAGATAGCCTGACCTATTCCTTTGCTTTGAATGCCGTTCTTTACATACAAAAAATCTAAATAATTGTGTTGTGTTTTTTTGTCTATCACTACAATAGCACCACCCACAAGTTCACCACCGACAACAGCTTCATAAGCCACAGAACCTTCTGCATTTAAGGAGCGGTCTATATGCGATTCGGGTAAAATCTGCTCATTTATTGCGCCGAAGCCTTCGACCGCACTTTGTTGAAAAGCTATTTGCATATCTTCTTTAAATTGAACAGTATGTTCAGACTGTAATATTCTTAATTCAAAATTCATTGTGCTACTCCTCGATAAATTGTAATTTTTTCCCTTATTATACTCTTTAATTGTTAAAAAATCTACTCGATAAAAGGAAATGACTGTATAACATTACTCGCATAGCACAACTTGACTTTAGATGAATATCAATTCTGCATTGACAAACGCTCTTACCCTCGCTGTAATATTATCTATTTTCTACACTCACAGCATTTGTGTGACATTCTCCTTTTCACCAAACTGTTTTTATCTGGGCCGTGTCCAACTTATCGCCAATAGTCTACAATCTTTTCGTCAAGAACTGCAACCTCTTTTTCCCGTTGTTTGAAATCAAAAACAGACAAATACTTTTCGTTCATATCCTTTTATCCCACTTGATACCGTATCATTCGATAACGGTGGCAAGCTATCTTTTTCGACTTATACCTATTGCGACTACTCCATATTGCTACGAATTCTATCCTTGAAACCTTGTACAGCAACCGCTTATCGTTCCCGATATTGATAACGACCTCAGACTTATGCACATATTGTTTACATTAAAAAATCTTTACAGCTTGAAAGCCGAAACATACAGAAACGGTAAAATTATAACAGCACATTCTGTCGAATAGAGTTATACCTATCTAAAGTATGATGCAACATAGACGTGCGCAAAAATTCCTTCACAGAAAACATGCAACGGTTAAAGCATTTGATGACAAACTCAAAAAATATAATGGGGTAAGACAAAAAGAGCTATCAGAGTTTCAAAAACTCTAATAGCTCTTTCCTTATTCTTATGATAATTCAAATGACCAAAAATCTTGGTTTATGTTTTTTTAGAGGTGTAAAATTACTCCCACTCAATTGTTGCAGGCGGTTTTGAAGTAATATCATACACCACGCGGTTAACATGTGCCACTTCGTTTACAATACGAACTGAGATTTTTTCTAATACTTCAAATGGGATGCGTGCCCAATCAGATGTCATTCCATCGATTGATGTTACAGCACGAACAACAATCGTGTAATCATAAGTACGCTCATCTCCCATGACACCAACCGATTTAATATTCGGTAATGCCGTGAAATATTGCCAAACATCTCGTTCTAAGCCTGCCTTCTTAATCTCTTCACGTAAAATAAAATCCGAATCACGAACAATTTCTAATTTTTCTTCTGTCACTTCACCAAGAACGCGAATTCCAAGTCCTGGTCCTGGGAATGGTTGACGGAAGACAATTTCCTCAGGTAAACCAAGTTCTAATCCTAATTGACGAACTTCATCTTTGAACAACGTATTTAATGGTTCGATTAATTCAAACTCCATATCCTCAGGTAATCCCCCAACGTTATGATGCGATTTAATCGTTTGTGCCGTATCTGTTCCTGACTCAATAATATCTGTATATAACGTTCCTTGCGCTAAGAATTTCATATCTTTCAATTTAGCAGACTCTTCATCAAAGCAATAAACGAACTCATTTCCAATAATTTTACGTTTTTGCTCAGGATCAGAGACACCTTTTAATTTGCTTAAGAAACGGTCCTGTGCATCAATTTTAATAAAGTTCATATTGAATTTTCCGTCAAATGTTTCAACAACACTCTCTGCTTCACCTTTACGAAGCAATCCATGATCAACAAACATACATGTTAATTGATCACCGATCGCACGATGGATAAGCGCTGCAACAACTGAAGAGTCAACCCCTCCACTTAAAGCACATAAAACATTGTCGTTTCCAACTTGCTCACGGATTTTTTGAACTTGTTCTTCAATAAAGTTTTTCATTGACCAATTCGCTTGTGCACCACAAACATCGAAAATAAAGTTACGTAACATGTCTGTCCCATAAACTGAGTGTTGAACTTCTGGATGGAACTGCACAAGATAAATATTTCGTTCCTCACAAGAAGCAGCTGCGATTGGACATGAATCACTACTTGCATCCACAACAAAACCTTCTGGTAATTTTGTTACATGATACCCATGACTCATCCAAACCACTTGTTCTTGAGGGGTATTTGTAAATAACTTACTATTATTTTTTACAATAATCTCAGCTTTTCCATATTCACGTTGTTCTGCACGTTCAACAGTTCCACCATGCATATGCGTCGTTAACTGCATCCCATAACAAATTCCTAAAATCGGTAAACCTAATTTGAAAATTTCTGGGTCTACAGTAAAAGCACCTTCCTGCGTTACACTATTTGGACTTCCACTAAAGATAATCCCTTTTACATTAGGCATTTTTTTAATCTCTTCGGCCGTTAATTTATGTGATTTTAATTCACTATAAACTCCAAATTCTCGAATTCGTCGTGCAATTAATTGGTTATATTGACTCCCGAAATCAAGAACAATCACTTGATCATGTTGCATACCCTTCACCTCTTTTACTTCGTTCTTTAAAAAAATTATAGGCAAAAACCTATAATTTTCTTATTTCCATTATATAGTATAAAATTCTTTTTTTCCACATTAATTCGACAAAATAAACTGGTAATTTAAGCGAGGACAAAATGAATGAAGAAAATAACCATTAATGCCCACATTACAGGATGTACTTCTTTTTGGCGACGAGCCGCTAACATCATAATTGGGTATAAAACAAACCCTGATGCGATCCCCTCTGCAATTGAATAACCTAACACCATCATAATGATTGTAACGAATGATGGAATTGAAGTCTCTAGGTTTTTCCATTCAATATCCCCTAGTGATGAAGCCATTAAAATTCCTACCGTGATTAAGGCTGGTGCCGTTACCGCTGATGTAACAACAGATAACAATCCTGAACAGAATAACATCAGTAAGAAACATAACGCTGTAAAGACAGATGTTAATCCTGTACGTCCTCCCGCTTCAACACCTGTTAGTGATTCAACAAATGAAGTCGTTGAAGATGTTCCAAGAACTGATCCAATAACAGTGGCACTTGAGTCAGCTAATAAAGCTTTATCTCCATTAACTAAATGTCCCTTTTGGTCAACTAATCCTGCACGAGTCCCAACCGCAACTAAAGTTCCGGCAGTATCGAAGAAGTCAACGAATAAAAATGAGAAAATAACTGGAATCATTTCAACCGTAAAAATACTTGGTAATGCCTCAAATAATGCCCCAAATGTTGGTTTTAAAGATGGGATTGGTGCAATAATTTGTGTTGGTAAAGCTACAACACCTAAAAGAATCCCTACAACAGCTGTAACAATCATTCCAATAAAAATGGCAGCTGGTGTCTTACGAACTAATAAAACTAAAGTAACAATTAATCCGATAACGGTAATTAAAACGTTAGGATCTGTTAAATTTCCGATTCCTACTAACGTTGCATCGTTATTAACGATAATCCCTGAATTTTGGAATCCTAAAAATGCGATAAAAAATCCAATTCCTGTTCCTACTGCGTGTTTTAAAGCAGTTGGAATACTATTAATAATTAATTCTCGTAAACCAGTAGCTGATAAAATAATAAATAAAATTCCTGAAACAAAAATTCCAGCTAATGCCTGTTGCCAGCTATATCCCATCATAAGAACTACAGTATACGCGAAAAAAGCATTCATTCCCATTCCCGGTGCTAATGCAACTGGGAAATTTGCATAAAGTCCCATAATTAAAGTCCCAATTGTTGCCGCTAAAATAGTAGCTGTAAATACCGCCCCAGTATCCATTCCAGCTGCACCCAATGTATTGGGATTAACAAAGATAATGTATGCCATTGATAAAAAAGTAGTTAATCCAGCAATAAATTCCTTTGAAACCGTAGTTCCACGCTCTTCCAATTTGAAGAATTTGTTCATAAGGTTACTCCTCCTAATTATTCATTCTTCTCCCGATTTTGTTTAAATGATGAAACAAATTGTGCATTATATGAATTCCTACTCCAATAGTAATTTTTAAATGCCCGCCTTCACAATTATCTCAATCATTTAAACAAAAAAAGACTTTCAGTATCCATTACTGAAAGTCTCCACAGTGGAATGACTAAACGTGATAAACTATGGCCAATTTATCCTGTTTTGCTAATTACCACCCGTAGTCTACTCATTTACGGTGAGTAGGTAGAGACTTTCGGACCCTATTTCCGATGATATACGAGAGAAAAGATTAAATTTACTTCTTAAATATACGTTCATTTCTTAAAAAAGTCAATCCTATTTACACAAATTCTTCACATTAGTTTAGATTTTTTATTAAAAAATGAAAATAATTCCTTTTCCTTTCATTTTTAAACGCATTAAAAAAGGATGAAGAAACCACACGCTCTCATTTCTTCATCCTTTTCCAAAAATATACTAATAAATAACCGATTATTTTTATCGCCGTAATAAATGAATACGCTATTGTCACACCCAACGTATTCATCAATAAGTCGTCCACATTAAATCCTCTATAGGCATACCCTGTTACATAATCATACATCAGTTGTAAACATTCAATTGTTAAGGATACTAAAAAGCCGACCCCTGTCACTTTAAAAATTCCCCACTTTCGCTTTTGAAAAACAGTAGGTAAGTAAAAGCTTAGCGGCATTAACATAATGAAATTCCCCAACGTAGTAATATGAAACAAATTATTCCATTTCATAAAATCAAATAATTGAAAATTGTGACGACGTTCAGATACAATTCCACAACTAACCCCTTTCCTTAGCAGTTCAAGATAATGAGCATTAATAGGCATAGGAAAAAAGGTTAAGCGAATAACATTTAATACATAAAAAACAAAAGAAGTGACTATCATAAAGTGAAACAGTGATTTATATTGAATCCGACGATAATAAATAATCATGATTCCTAAAGTCAAAATCACTGTCATCAGTAGGTTGAAGTTTAGTACTGATATCCTTTCTAACTGATCAATCTGATTCGCTAAATCGGATAAATTATGACACCCTACTACAGCCTCCTTCATGATATTCACTCCCTATTAATTAATCTTATTTTACTCGTACCACTTGTGTCCTTACGACCATATCATGTAATGTACACAGTTCTTGTTTACGAATGCATTGATAAGCCAATAGGATCCCATTAAATAATACAATAAATCCTCGTGTTAATGAAGATAATAAAAACTTCATCATAAAATCGCGTTGGAAATACTGCTTTAATGTCATTTCTTTCCCATCTGCTCTAAGCTCTTTGATCTTCATTAGTTTCTTTCCAACTGTTTGCCCTGGCATTTTTACTGGAACATAAACAAAGTAAATCCAAACGTAAAGAAGTTGAAGTGCCACCATGGCCAATAATCCATTTAACTGTAATGGATTCTCTATACTTACTGAAAAAGCACTCATAATAAAACCAAAATTACCAAAAAAGATAACGACTAACATCAATGCATCAATTAAAAATGCGACCCCTCGTCTGAATAAAAGATTAAACATTACTAACATCCCTCTCCTATAATTGCCGAAATTAAATTACTCCCTTATTATACATGAGATAATATAGAGTGTAAATTAAGTTATTTTATCTTTCACTGCTTTTATACTGAAAGCGAGGAGGGCTAGTTTTTTAAATATTTATAAAGAAAAGAGGAATGCTTATGTCATTCGACCAATCCTATTTTTATAGCCTGGTTAAGGATATTTTAACGACTCCTAGCCCAAGTGGCTATACACATCATGTTATTGAAAAAATAGCCCAATATAGCAGCGAATTGGGTCTTTCTCACCATAAAACCAATAAAGGTAATCTTATAATTGAATTTCCGGGAATCCACCCCAACCAAACACTTGCGTTGGCAGCCCACGTCGATACTTTGGGACTTATGGTTCGTTCTATTAACCATGACGGAACACTAAACTTAACCTCAATTGGTGGAAATCAAATGATGACATTACAAGGAGAATACTGTCAAATTCATACCCGAAATAATACCACTTATACGGGAACAATTCTTAGCACCACCCCGTCCGCTCACGTCTATAAGGAATGTACACAAACAGGACAGACTATTGATGAGCTTATGGTTAGAATCGATGAAAAGGCGGAGAGTAAAGACGACGTTATTAATCTAGGTATACAAAATGGTGATTTCATATCAATTGACCCCAAAACAGTCATCACCAAAAGTGGATTTATTAAATCTCGGCATATTGACGACAAAGTAAGTGTTTCGATTATTCTAACAGTCTTTAAGTATTTGAAAGACAACAACTTAAAGCCTCGACATACGATTAAACTTATTATCTCTACTTATGAAGAAGTGGGACATGGAGCCTCTTATATTCCAAATGATGTCAGTCGCTTACTTGTCGTTGATATGGGGTGTGTAGGTAAAGATTTATCATGTACCGAGTATGATGTTTCCATCTGTGCTAAAGATTCATCTGGCCCCTATGACTATAATATGGTTTCCGAGCTCCTCACTTTGTCTAAAAAACACCAAATAAACCACGCAATCGACATATACCCTTTCTATGGTTCCGATGCCTCAGCTGCTCTTCGCGCTGGGCACGATATAAAGGCGGCCTTAATCGGACCTGGGGTACATGCTTCACACGGAGTCGAACGAACCCATATTGAAGGATGTCTCAACACAATGAAATTAATCTTCGCCTACTTAACAGAAATTCAATTTTAATAGTTAAAAGGAGACCATCCTATCTAAGATGGTCTCCTTTTATTAGAGGACTCCTATCCTCCATTTTTTATTCAACTACCAATTTTGCAGACTTATCCCCATGTAAATAAGCTTGATAACGATTAATAATATCCATCATTTCCTGACGCGTCTTAACCGTTGTAATTAGACGTTTAACATGAGTTGCACCCTCTAATCCTTTAATATACCATGCCATATGCGATCTCATCTCAAGTAGGGCGACCTTTTCACATTTTAAATCAATTAATCTATCCATATGGTCAATAGCTAAGCGTAGCTTTTCATCTGCTGACGGTTCTTCAATTAACTCATCTGTTTTTAAATAGTGTACAATTTGCTTCATAAGCCATGGATTTCCAAGGGCAGCACGACCAATCATAATACCATCTACCCCAGACTCCTCTAACACCTTTTTAGCGACTTCTGGAGAATTAATATCTCCATTACCTATAACAGGAATCGTTTTAATTGCCTCTTTAACATCTTTAATAATTCCCCAGTCTGCTTTTCCTTCGTACATTTGCGAACGTGTGCGTCCGTGGACAGCAACAGCACTCGCCCCTGCTTGTTCAATTTTCAATGCATTCTCAATCGCATAAATATGCTCTTTATCCCATCCTGTACGCATTTTTACGGTTACAGGCTTTTTACAAACATCTACAACGCTTGCGACAATATCATAGATTTTTTCTGGTTCTAATAACAAACGTGCTCCCGCTTCATTTTTAGTCACCTTAGGAACTGGACATCCCATATTAATATCAATAATGTCGCAATCACAATTCGCATCAACATATTTAGCTGCCTCAATAAACGTTTCCTTATCTGCACCAAAAATTTGCATCGATAATGGACGCTCTGCCGGATCAACATATAGCATATCTAACGTTTTTTTATTTTGATACACAACAGCCTTATCACTTACCATTTCTGCATAAATTAATCCCGTTCCCATTTCTTTAATAATCGTACGAAATGCGGCATTACAAACACCAGCCATTGGTGCTAAAACAACAGGATTATCAATTTCAATTTCACGGATTTTAAAACTCATTGTTTCATCACTCTCCCTTTCAAAGGACTCTATATTTTTATAAACGAACATATCTTTAATTCTCATATCCTTACCTTAAACGATAGTCGCCAAGGCTTTGATTCCCCTACCACTTAAAAATCAGCTGTAGCTTCCTTTAGTAGGGCTTTAAAGGAGTTGAACATCTAACAACTTCTTTAGATATCTATTTAAAAGCACTAAAATTATCGACATAAAATCTCAAATCATTATACCGTATCCCGTTTAAAACTTCAAGTCACGTCTATTGATTCACTCTAGACGTCGCATATTAAAAGGAGGATTTATCCAATCCTCCTTTTGTATTTTTGTATGCAAACCGTTATCCCTTCCAAATAACAAAAGCCATATACGCTACATAAAGTGAAATTAATATAACTCCTTCTACTTTATTAATCTTACGTTTAGACACCGCAAATCCATAGGCAATTAGTGAGGTGATCAACATCAAGAACATGTCGAAAAATACGGACGTATTAATCGTAATCTCGTGAATAGTTGATGAAATTCCAAGAACAAAAAACACATTGAATATATTTGAACCAATTACATTTCCAAGTGCAATATCACTCTCACCTTTACGAGCGGCCACAACGGAAGTCACTAATTCTGGTAAGGATGTCCCAATAGCTACAATTGTTAAACCTACCATACTTTGACTCATTCCGAATGTTAGGGCAATGGCTGACGCCGCATCAACGACCCAATCCCCACCAAGGACAATTCCAACAATACCAATTAAACATAATCCAATACTTTTAGGCATTGAATATACCTTAATCTCTTCTTCTGTCTCAGCCTCAACGCCATTCTTACGAGAAGTTAACGCTAATTCAATCAGATAATACATAAAGATAGCCATCAATAACAACAACATAATTCCATCTGCTTGTGTCAAGACATTATCAGGATAATTATGATATTTCGAATCATATCCTAAAAGAATTAAAACAAATGTCCCTAAAATCGCAAATGGGAATTCCTTCGCGATGATAGATCGCTTAACCTTTAACGGACAGATAAAAGCGGAAACTCCAACTACCACTAATAAATTAAACATATTAGATCCGATAACATTTCCTACTGTAATATCATTTGCACCAGCAAAGGCCCCTGTAATACTTACCGCTGCCTCTGGAGCACTCGTACCAAATGCTACAATCGTTAATCCGATAATCAAGCTCGGTATTTTCAATGTTTTAGCAATCGACGACGCCCCTCCTACGAACCAATCCGCCCCTTTTATTAACAAAATAAAACCAACAATCAACATGATATAACTCATTCATTTCACATCCTTTTTATTATCGATTTAAGAAAATGCTTAATCCGATAAGAATTAAAATAATCCCACCGACAATCTCAGCATAATTATTCAGATATTTTCCAATCTTCTTCCCAAGTAAAACACCGATATAACTGACGATAAATGTAATAATACCGATGATGGTAATAGCTAGAACAATATTAACATCAAAAAAGGCAAAGGTAACTCCCACGACCAATGCATCTATACTTGTTGCAATGGCCAAGATTGTTAAAGATTTTACACTTAATAAGCCTTGATTTTCCTCCTCCTCTCCATCGTGAGAAAATGCCTCATAGAGCATCTTTCCCCCAATCGCCCCCAATAAGATAAGGGCAATCCAAGGTGTAAATGTTTGAATGTACTTCGCAAAACTTTGACCACAAATCCAACCGATTAAGGGCATCAAAGCCTGAAAGCCACCAAAAAATACAGCGACTTTTGCTGCCTGACGTGAATTAGAACGCTTAAGACTCATTCCCTTCGCAATAGAAACCGTAAAAGCATCCATGGCCAAGCTAACCGCAATAAAAATCAACGTTAAAATTCCCATCCAAAACCCTCCTTTCTATAACCTCTTTAATCCAAGTCGTATGAAAGCAATAAAAAAACGAGATTCATACATAACAAAAAAGTTATGTATGAGTCTCGTCATTTAATATTAAGCCAGAAATTAATTTCGCGATTGTTGACCTAATCACATCAAAGATGCTAACTACTCCCTCATTCTTAAACAGGTTTTAATTAATAACGAGATTAGTATACTATATTCATAGGTTATATTTCAAGAACGACATTCCAATTTTTGAAATGTAATCTTATTATTTACAAACTATTAAAAATTAAACCAAGAATTATAAATTAAAACTCTATTAACACGTAAAAATAAACTTTTTAAAGGGAGATTTATCTTTTAACAACCGGACGACGTAAATCTAACTTTTTCGTCTACTTAAATATGTATAATAAAAAAATCATAGGGGGGTGAGGCTATGAGCCGTTATCAAAAAAGGCAACAAAAAATTTGGCTTAATCTAATCAAGATGAATCTTTTATCTCTAATCATCGGTGGTAGTATTTTTTATTATTATGAAACACAAACAGTGATTGAGACGCTCAATAAAAAAATTAACCAACAAAACCAAACCATTAATCAACAACATCATGCACAAACATCACTAATTAATGCTAATCACTCTTTACAAGAACAATTAGAATTAGCTCTGCAAACAAAGGCAACATTAGAAAATGAGGCGACGTCTCAAGAAGATCAACTCGTTGCATTAAATGAACAAAATGAACAATTAAACCAAAACATTAGCAGCCTAAGTAAACAACTAGAGGACTTAACAAAGTTAAACGAACAGTATATCTCTGAAAGGCCTCTTAGTGTAAATGAATTAGAAGTTAAATATCGAAACCTCCTTGGCGAGGCCCAGAGCAAAGCAGGCGAATTGGAAAATGCTAAAAATGATGTTCAAAAGGAAAGGGATGAAATACAAAACTACTATAATACCCTTAACGAGCATTTTTACGTAAAAGATGATTTAAAGGTTAAATTAGTTGAAACGCGAACAACCGATCAGCATTACTGGTTAGCAGAAGTTGTCGCCTCAAACGAAACACCACTTAAGGGGGCCATGGCAAATAATACTTATAATGGGGAGCGAGAAACCATTTCCTCAATGGCCAAACGTTTAAATGCCATTCTTGCTATTAATGCATCTGGATTTTATGCTAAAACAAATCGTCCGATGGGGGCTGTTGTACGCAATGGAGAGTTAATTAGTCTAGACACCTCTTATACTGAAGAAATTTTATCCTTAAAATCAGATGGCGATTTAACTTTTACAACGATTAATACAGAAGAGGAATTTAAAAACGCTGATATTCAGCAGACATTCACGTTCGGTCCTATTTTAATTCGTGACGGAAAACCTCTTGAAATAAAGGATACTAGTTATCACCCAAGAACGGCAATCGGACAATTAGATGATAATAGATACGTCCTACTTGTTGCTGAGGGACGTATGGAAGGGGCAAAGGGAATGAGCCTTCAAGAGGCTCAACAAATCTTTTTAAATTTAGGTTGTGAAACTGCATATAATTTGGATGGTGGAGGTTCAACAAGTCTTTACTTCCAGGGAAAACTTATCAACACTCCTTCAGACGGAAATGAACGGTCTGTGGTAGATATGATTTACTTTTAAAAGGGAGGTTTTATCTTCAAAGATAAAACCTCCCTTTTAAATTCATCTTAACTTCACTCTATTGAGCCTATCTGCAAGAAAATCACATCTAGACAATATTATCATGCTACTACTAAGTTACTCTCCTAGAGAGTGAGATACTTTTTTAATTGCCATCGCATTAAACTTTTTACTCCATTCGTGGGCTTGCTTTCCTTTAATCTTGTACTGAGGATTAATTTCAGCTAAAGGAATCATCACAAAATCCCTATCAGTCATATATGGATGAGGAACAACTAATCTCTCTGTCATAATATTTTCTTTTCCATAAAGTAGTATATCTACATCAATAACACGCGGACCCCATTTCATCTCACGAATACGACCAAGATCGCTTTCAATTAACTGACAAACCTCTAATAATTCAAATGGGTTTAAAGAAGTTTCGATTTCTACCACGAGATTCATAAAAAGATCCTGTTCCTTATATCCCCACGGTTCCGTTTCATAGAGGGATGAAACACGAGTTATTCCAATCCCCTCATGACGATTTAATAGTTGAAGAGCATCATATAAATATTTTTTTTTATCTCCTATATTAGATCCAAGCCCTAAGTAGGCAATCTGCATCCCTATCACTCCTATCTTGTAACTAAAAGACTGACAGCGGCCGTTCCATTAAAGTTTGTAATAGGCGGTTGCATCTTTCTTACTTCAACTTTTACGTTCTCAATCGTGCGGTAAGTTTGAATTAAACTATTTCCAATTCGATACGCTAACGTTTCCAACAAGTCCACATGTTCACCGTACATAATATCTTCAATAATAGCATAAGCATCTGCATAGTTAATCGTTAAATTTAAAGCATCTGATGCGCCAGCTCTAGCAACACAATTTGTCTTCATCCAAACATCGACCTTAAACTTCTGATCAAATTCATATTCATGGGGACACGCACCATGTCTTGTTACAAATATCATATCATTTAACATAATTTGTTCCATTTTTAACACTCCTCTTTCTATTAGCCAATCAATGCTTCCATTACCCGGGCTGCACGAGCATTTTCAAGGACATCATGCACTCGAACAATATTTATATTCTTACTTACCGCAAAGCAAGTGGCTGCCATTGTTCCCTCTGCTCTTTGATTTACTCCTAACCCACCTAATAAATGACCAATTGTTCCTTTTTTACTTACACCTAGTAAAATGGGATACCCCAAGTCGTGTAGCTCTGTAATTCGTCGTAATAATTCAATATTTCCCTCAACGGTTTTGGCAAAACCAATCCCTGGATCAATAATTATTTTATCTTGGTTCACCCCTGCAGCTTTTACTAACTCAATACTCTCCATCATTTCTTTCTTCACGGTTAAAACGATATCCTCATACTCAGTCAATGACCCGCTAACCGCTGTTATACAATTTGTTTTCTCTAAATTTGGTTTACGATTATGCATCAAAATAACATAGGCACCTGTTTGTGCCATCACCTCAGGCATTAATGGATCAAATTTGGCTCCACCGATATCATTAATTATTGTTGCACCCGCTAGGACGGCTTGCCTTGCCACCTCAGCCTTATACGTATCAATAGAAATAGGAACGTCAATTTCAGTAACTAGTCGTTTAATAACCGGAATAACTCGACTTAACTCCTCCTCTAAACGAACAATACTAGAACCCGGACGTGTTGACTCACCCCCAACATCAATAATATCAGCACCATCTAAAACCATTTGTTTAGCTCTTTCCACAATTTCATCAAGCTGTGAATAACTCCCACCATCGGAAAAACTATCCGGCGTAATATTTAAAATACCCATAATTAACGGCTTCTTTTGATTAAATAACATAGTAATCTCCCCTGTTTTTCTATTTAACTTATTTATAAGTATAAGTCATATCAAACGTCAAGTAAATACAAAAAAAGTCGTGTTCTCCAATCACACGACTTTTTCTCTTTTATTTAATTAGCGTTCTCTAACGCTTTAAAGAAGCCTTTAGGATGTTTACAAACAGGACACATAGCCGGCGCTGCTACTCCGAAATGGATATGTCCACAGACTTGACATTCCCACGCAATAGGAGTTGCACGCTTAAACATTGTATCATCTTCAAATTCCTTGGCTAATGTAGCGAAACGTTGGCGATGAGTTTCTTCAATCTTTCCAATAAAATTAAAAGATGCCGCAATCTGTGGAAATCCTTCATCTTTAGCAACTTGAGCAAATGCCGGATAAACCTCTTCATGCTCGTGTGCCTCTGCACGCACCGATGCCATTAAATTTTGCATCGTATTCTCTTGATATAAGTCTACGGGATAATTCGCATCAATTTGAATTTCCTCTCCATTAAATTCATCCATCAAATGTTGAAAAAATATCTTCGCATGCATCTTTTCCTGTTCCGCTGTTAATTTAAAGACATCAGCAACTAATGGATATCCTTGCTTTCTAGCAATACTCTCATAAAAATTATACCTATTGCGTGCTTGAGACTCCCCTGCGAATGCTCGCATTAAATTTTTATGTGTTTCAGTTCCCTTTAACGTTGCCATTCTATCTAACCTCCATTAAGCTTTGAAATATAATTTTATTGTGGAGGATTAGATTTAAAATATTCTAACAAACTAAAAGTTAGGTTTAATTTGCAACCTTTTATGCTAGAACTTATGTTATCTCCTTTATTATTTTTACGTTTTATTTCTTATTTTCCTTTTTCTTGTAAATATTTGCAAATTAATATTAATTGAGAATTAAATTCTTTAACGTAAGGCGACGTCGTATCCATTTTAGGATATAAATAGATAATCTCGTCCTCAAACATCAAACTGAGTTGACTTTCTTGATTAGATATAAGATATTGACTTTTAATTAAATGATTTAAGTCTCTTGTTATCATCGATACGGTTTCAGCGTCGTAACTCAACCTAATCAACTGATAGTCCGAAGTAAAAATATAAAGGATTAAAGATTTATCCCTACAATATAAATTTTTAGGATAAATGACGGTTTTATGATCAAAAACAAGACATTCATCAATAACCTTTAACAGGTAAATAAGAGCTACAGATTCGGAGTCAATATATCGCATTGAATTTTCCCTTAATTGATTAATGGTAATCATAAAAACCCTCCTTTCACAACAAGATATGTCTTAAAAGGAGGAAAAAGAACACTAGACAATAATTCTTAATAAATAATTATAAATAATGAGCTGTTCCTGATCAATTGGGGTCATAATCATTTCTCTTAAAGTATAAGGAACTTTCACTGCATCACGGATAAACTTCATTCGTTGTTTAGCGACTGCCTCGTAGAATTCCTCTTTATTATGCGTTCTTAAGTAATTTTTTAATGGTAATCCTAACTCTTTTAACTGTGGATACTCTTCATAATAAAAGGTAACTAAATCTATTGTTGCAACGTGAGCTCTATCATATTTCATATTTTTAGGATTAAGGAGTTGGGTATAGTAATAATTAAGTTCTGTTACTTTGCTTACATCTTCTCCGTCTTTTGCTAGACGTTTAGCTGACTGACTCATATATTTTTGACTCTGCAAGCTACGAATAAGATGTCGGGATTCTCGAAAATGAGTATTTGTTACATCCTGCGCCATTAACCAGTTATATACACTATAAAAATTAGCTAACTCTAAATACCCTAATCTTGCTAACGACGTCGCAATACGACTTCTCAAATGGCATCGTGCCTTTTGATCCTCCTCATTTTGATATAAAAAGATATACACACTTAATCTTAGCTTTAAGGGTAGATAATCGAGTGGTGTTGTTGGGTACACTCTAAATTTTCCCTGATATATCCATGCTATCCTTTGTATTAAAAATTTATTTAACTCCTCCAATTGGCCATTGTCTTCCACTAATAGCTTATGAAATTCCGAATTAAAAAATTTTTCTAATTCTGTAAAGCGAGTATTTGCTAAAGACATGTACCACTCTGGTAAGACATCTGCACCCTTTAACATCTGATAAGTATATAAATACTTAATATTAAATAAGTAACTCCTACTTTTCAAATCTGCATGTAGCCTCTTAAAACTGTTTAATCGTGTTACACTTGGTTCCTTTTGATATTGATTGAAAAACATTTCAGCACGGTGAATAGCTTTTTGAAATTTCATACTCATCCCTCCATCAGCTAACAGTATCCCTAATATACTATATGCACCGACCCCACCCTTTTTGTTATCTCAATTTAAAAAATAAAAAAAACCTTACAGCTATTAGCTACAAGGTCACTTTATTTCGACGTTAACTTTCTTCTCTATATTTAAAGTGAGACACGCTCTCCTTCCAAACGTGGAAGGATCTCTTTCAACAAATAATCCCTTACCTGTTGCCCAAGGTCTTCACGCTCTAGCGCAAAGTCAATCGTCGCTTTAATGAATCCAAATTTATCTCCAACATCATATCGCTTTCCTTGAAAATCATAGGCATATACCGCCTGACGATCCATTAATCGATCAATAGCATCCGTTAATTGAATTTCACCCCCTGTACCAGGCTCTTGGTCTTCTAACATTTCAAAAATTTCAGGTGTAAGTACATATCTTCCCATAATAGCCAAATCTGAAGGTGCTTCATCAATCCGTGGCTTTTCAACCATTCCTGTTAACTTTACCATTCTAGAATCACCGTTAAACCTTTGAGACTCAGCAGGGTGTACAATCCCGTACTTATAAACTTCCTCATGAGGAACCCTCTGTACTCCCATAATAGAACATCCAATTTTATTATATGCTTGTACAAGTTGCTTTGTAGCCGGATTTTCATCATTGACTACCACATCGTCACCTAATAAGACAACAAAAGGTTCATCTTTAATAAAGGTTTTAGCACATAAAATGGCATGTCCTAATCCCTTTGCCTCCTTTTGACGAACGTAATGAATTTGAACTAAATTAGAAATCTCTTTCACCATCTCTAACATTTCTAATTTTCCCTTTTTCTCTAGTGTATCTTCTAATTCATATGATTTATCAAAATGGTCCTCAATTGGTCGTTTCATAGAACTTGTTACAATTAAAATTTCCTCAATTCCGGATGCAACCGCCTCTTCAACAATATATTGAATGGTCGGTTTATCCACAAGAGGCAACATTTCTTTGGGCTGTGCCTTAGTTGCAGGCAAAAACCTTGTTCCCAACCCTGCCGCTGGAATAACCGCCTTCCTTACTGGTTTCCGCATGAATTCATCTCCATTTCCAAATATCCCATTAATTATATATCTATTATATTATAAATAGTTTTTCCAAATTTTATAACAACAATGTAGGAGGAAATTAGAAAGTTTTTACTAATGCTTTCCCTCACAAAATCAGAAAACGTTCATACACTAAATTAGGTAGTAAATCTACCGAGATTAAATGAGGTGAATTATTTATGTGTGGAAATGGAAATTGTTGTTTTATTTTAGTTTTATTTATCTTATTAGCTATCATTGCTTGCTGCTGTAACGGTGGATTCTAAGCCAAGAATATAAATTTTTTAAGGGTGGTCTAGACGGACCTCCCTTTTTTATTTTATACTCCGCTATCCATCATCGGTATAAAAAGAGTACATCCACTTGCTATTACTCTCTCACAAAATACGTTATTTTTCATACATTAAATTAGGTAGTAATTCTACCAAGACTAAATGAGGTGAACAATCTATGTGTGGAAATGGAAATTGTTGTTTTATTTTAGTTTTATTTATCTTATTAGCTATCATTGCTTGCTGCTGTAACGGCGGATTCTAAGATAAAAAAATAATAACAAAAGGGACCTTATACTAGGTCCCTTTTTCTCTTACCTCATTCATTAAAAAACAACTTCTTTGTAATCACCCTATCAGTATTCATTTTATTTAACTTGAATAAAGATACACGCTTATTGAAGATTAATAGTCTCTTTAAAACCTTACATAAAATTATCCTTGCATCTGCTCAACAACAAACAGGATCCATCGCTCGGACAGTAGCATTACAAAAACTATCATTTACGAAGGAGTATAGTTAATATCCTGATATTCCTACGAATTTTCACGAAAATTACTAGTCCCCTTGTTAGATAAATCTAATAATTTATGTTGCGCACATGCATAACGGGCGCTATCTATCTTATCAACCTTGCTATAATAATAATAAGCCATTTCAAAGTCTTGATTTTTTTCTGCCTCTTGTCCCTGGGTAAACTGAGATTTAGATATCATTACACGTTCTATTATTTCCATTTCTCTTTTTAAGGATGATAGGGGAATTTGGGCATAAGCTTTTTTATAACTTAAAAGTGCCCCCCTTAAATCATCATTTACAAATGATACCTCCGCATTTAACTTATATCTGTATACCTCAACACATCTTGGAACTAGGTTCACACCTATAATAGCCAGAGAAAAAAGAAAAATAAATAATTTATATCGCCATAATTTTTTCATACCTTTTAACCTTACTATCTAGTTCGCCTTTCTAAGCATCGAATTTATATTTCTATCTCTTAACTGTAGACAATTGGATGACTATATCGATAGACTTTAAAACTCCTATTAATCAAAATTCCCCCAAATCTTTCAATACGTCCCTGTAAAAAGTTTCTAAACTTCGAAATTCCTGATTTAAAGAGTTGATACTTAACGTCCTGAAACTCAGGATCACTTAAAATAAATCCAATAAAGTCATCTACATTATCCACTCTCATCAATGACTCGTAATCCCCCACGGTAATTTGTCTAAATGTTTGATTCAGAAATCTTTCCGCAGACGTTACAGAATTATAATAATACTGATTATCTAAAGACTTTTCTCTTAATGACTGATCAAATTCTGCAAGTAATCGATAGACCGAGGCATAGTAGTCCTCAACTATCTTGATATAATAAAAAACTCCATCATCTTTTAATGCCCTTATTCCCTCTAAAAAAAAATCCATTTGTTTTTCTTCACTACGTAAATCCAAATTACTAGAATAAACAATATCGGCTGTTTTACTCTCTATCTCTAAACCTTTTCCACGGTTTAGCATGATATTTATATCTGGTGGGTTTACCAACATGCGTTTAATTCGTAAAATATTTTCTAATTGTTCATCGACTAAATATAATTGTTGAAATCGACGGCTTGGATAAAACCCACTTGTCCAATAAGATAACGATAAACATCCTAATTTAACAACAACCTCATTCCCATTCATATCACTATTGTACGTTAACCAAATATCACAATTATGATTGATGCCGTAGCGTTCAAACATATACATCAAGTCATATTTAATCGATGGATAAAAAAATTCTCGTGATTCCATTTTCTTTAATGAGTTCACGACATGTTTTTCAACATTACAAATCGCATAAGGTATCACTTCCCATCCCCCTTCCTAACATTCATTATTTATAAACACCATTATCCACATTAATTAATCATCTATGTGGATAACTTAGATTCTATTTTTATCAGTTTAATAAGCATTTTATTGATAAAATATAAATTTATCCACAGAGCTGTGTATAATTATATTATAACATAATGTGGAAACAAATAAACAAATTTAATATCATTTTTTACATAATATTATCGATTTTTGAAACTTTACCATTGTTTAAATGTCCATTTTTGTCTTTTTTTATGTTGTTCCTTTACTTTCTAATAACTTATCTACTATTCTATCCTTTAAAAATACTTTCATCTACCTTCTATCAAATAAGTATAGCCCGTACTAGGAAGATAGATTTTTATTATAGAAATGGACTTATATATATTAATATCTCCTTCCTAATTAATTTTAATTCCTCATATAACCCCTCTTATCCGCATATAGTGGTATAAAAAGACTTACATCTAATGAAGGAGGATAATTATGAAATTTCAACTTGTTGATCCATCCTATTGTGTGACGACTGATTTAACCTACCACAAATATGCGATATCTGAAGGAATACATGCCCTTTATCCTAATGCATCTATTAACATCCATAGGTACTATTTTGAAATAGAAGATGAATCATCTCAAATTCTTGCGAATCTACCGTTAATTAATGAAGAAATTGCTGCAAGAGATCCTTACTTAAAGTCCCTATTTGAAAATTCTCCGATAGAAAAAGACAATGAGGTTTTACTATCACCTCTCTTATTCAAAAATGCATAAATTTAATACCACGTCTTCTAGGTTGACATAAGAAATATAATTTTTCTTACTAGTCGACCTTTTTTATAATAAAAAAAAGGATCAAATAGTTTAGAAAACTCTCTGATCCCTTTTGATATCATTATCCATGATAAATAAAAAAAACACCCCAAAGGATGTTAATTGGCTATTTGGAGCGGGTGAAGAGAATCGAACTCTCACAGTCAGCTTGGAAGGCTGAAGTTCTACCATTAAACTACACCCGCATTTATTTATGGCCTAGCGACGTCCTACTCTCGCACTTGCGTACTACCCTCGGCGCTAAGGAGCTTAACTTCTGTGTTCGGTATGGGAACAGGTGTGCCCTCCTTGCCCTTATCACTAGACCTTCTGTCAGATCTTATCAATCTCACAAAACTAGATATCTTCTGCTTACTTCCTTATTAGTTAAGTCCTCGATCGATTAGTATCAGTCCGCTTCATCTGTCACCAAACTTCCACTCCTGACCTATCTACCTCGTCGTCTTCAAGGGATCTTACTTCTTTCGAATGGGAAATCTCATCTTGAGGGGGGCTTCACGCTTAGATGCTTTCAGCGTTTATCCCTTCCACACGTAGCTACCCAGCTATGCTCCTGGCAGAACAACTGGTACACCAGCGGTGTGTCCATCCCGGTCCTCTCGTACTAAGGACAGCTCCTCTCAAATTTCCTACGCCCACGACGGATAGGGACCGAACTGTCTCACGACGTTCTGAACCCAGCTCGCGTACCGCTTTAATGGGCGAACAGCCCAACCCTTGGGACCGACTACAGCCCCAGGATGCGATGAGCCGACATCGAGGTGCCAAACCTCCCCGTCGATGTGAACTCTTGGGGGAGATCAGCCTGTTATCCCCGGGGTAGCTTTTATCCGTTGAGCGACGGCCCTTCCATTCGGTACCGCCGGATCACTAAGCCCGACTTTCGTCCCTGCTCGACTTGTTGGTCTCGCAGTCAAGCTCCCTTCTGCCTTTACACTCTTCGAATGATTTCCAACCATTCTGAGGGAACCTTTGGGCGCCTCCGTTACTCTTTGGGAGGCGACCGCCCCAGTCAAACTGCCCACCTGACACTGTCCCCTGACCAGCTCATGGCCACGGGTTAGAACCCCAGTAACACAAGGGTAGTATCCCAACAGCGACTCCTCCAAGACTGGCGTCCTGGTCTCTTCGTCTCCTACCTATCCTGTACATGTGTCACCAGTGCTCAATATCAAGCTACAGTAAAGCTCCACGGGGTCTTTCCGTCCTGTCGCGGGTAACCTGCATCTTCACAGGTACTATGATTTCACCGAGTCTCTTGTTGAGACAGCGCCCAGATCGTTACGCCTTTCGTGCGGGTCGGAACTTACCCGACAAGGAATTTCGCTACCTTAGGACCGTTATAGTTACGGCCGCCGTTTACTGGGGCTTCAATTCAAAGCTTCGCTTGCGCTAACCTCTCCTCTTAACCTTCCAGCACCGGGCAGGCGTCAGCCCCTATACATCACCTTGCGGTTTAGCAGAGACCTGTGTTTTTGATAAACAGTCGCCTGGGCCTTTTCACTGCGGCTTGCTTTCACAAGCACCCCTTCTCCCGAAGTTACGGGGTCATTTTGCCGAGTTCCTTAACAAGAGTTCTCTCGCTCATCTTAGGATTCTCTCCTCGCCTACCTGTGTCGGTTATCGGTACGGGCACCTAATAAATTATCCCTAGAAGCTTTTCTTGGAAGCGTGACATCAGCTGACTTCACCCTTTCGGGCTTTCGGCATCACAGCTCAATGTTTCGCCATGCGGATTTGCCTACATGACCACCTCACTGCTTACACGTGAATCCATTCACACGCTCAACTTAGCCTTCTCCGTCACTCCTTCAGTTTATTAAGTGGTACAGGAATCTCTACCTGTTGTCCATCGGCTACGCCTTTCGGCCTCACCTTAGGTCCCGACTTACCCAGGGCGGACGAGCCTTCCCCTGGAAACCTTAGGCTTTCGATGGATAGGATTCTCACCTATCTTTCGCTACTCACACCGGCATTCTCACTTCTAACCGCTCCACAGCTCCTTCCGGTACTGCTTCTCCGCTGTTAGAACGCTCTCCTACCACTGACACTTCGTGTCAATCCGCAGCTTCGGCGGTCCGTTTAGCCCCGGTACATTTTCGGCGCAGAGTCACTCGACTAGTGAGCTATTACGCACTCTTTAAAGGATGGCTGCTTCTAAGCCAACCTCCTAGTTGTCTGTGCATCTCCACATCCTTTTCCACTTAACGGACACTTGGGGGCCTTAGCTGGCGGTCTGGGCTCTTTCCCTTTTGACCATGGACCTTATCACCCACAGTCTGACTCCCGATCATATCTATCTGGCATTCGGAGTTTGATTGAGATCAGTACCCCGAGGTGGGGCCATCACCCATTCAGTGCTCTACCTCCAGTAGACTCTTATCGAGGCTAGCCCTAAAGCTATTTCGGAGAGAACCAGCTATATCCGTGTTCGATTGGAATTTCACCCCTAGCCACAAGTCATCCAAGCACTTTTCAACGTGCCCTGGTTCGGCCCTCCAGTCAGTGTTACCTGACCTTCAGCCTGCTCATGGCTAGCTCACACGGTTTCGGGTCTACAACATCGTACTCCTCGCCCTATTCAGACTCGCTTTCGCTTCGGCTCCGTCTCTTCAACTTAACCTTGCACGATATCGTAACTCGCCGGTTCATTCTACAAAAGGCACGCCATCACCCTTTAACGGGCTCTGACTAGTTGTAGGCACACGGTTTCAGGTTCTCTTTCACTCCCCTTCCGGGGTTCTTTTCACCTTTCCCTCACGGTACTGGTTCACTATCGGTCACTAGGT
>NZ_CP142738.1:167500-225000 GCF_037014675.1 Turicibacter sp. KK003 | reverse complement strand
TCGTCTTTTTGACGACTCATTTATAATATCATTCCGACACAAGATTGTCAAAAGTTTTTTTTATTAATTTTCAGTTAATGTGGGGCCGATTCTTGGCCCCCCCTTTACTTCAGTATCCTTTTTGAAAATAAATTAAAGAAAAATCCTTTTTTCACTACCTCTTTTGGCTTAGGTGCATCAATTTCTTCATTTTGATAGACTTTTAATGGATTCTCATAAAATAATTCCTCTACTAATTGCAAATCATGCTCTTTAATTACTTCTAAGGCCTCTTTAATTTTAGGCGACCTACGTTTAGTACTATGGGCATCTGTCGCAATAAAATGAATCATATTATGATCAATAAGCGTCATAACTGTCTTTTGAACTCGTTCCCCAAACAACCCCCTAATACTTCCTACATTAGCCTGACACAAAACTCCTAAATTTAAAAATTTTAATAGAAGATTCGGATTTTCCATTATCATTGGATAACGTTCAGGATGTGCCAAGATTGGTACTAATCCCATCAACCTTAATTCATAGAAAACATCCTCTGCGTAAATTGGTATGTCGTTCATTGGAAACTCAATTAAAATGTATCTTGAGTTATTTAAGGTAGCAACTTCACCTTCTCGCACTAGTTTAGGCAGATCCGGGGTAATATAAATTTCATGACCAACCGATAAGTTTAACAAAATTCCCTCTTTATATAGACATTTATTCACTTCTTGAACTAATCCTTCTAAGTGGTTTTTATTAGATGAATCATTATATTGGATATAGTGAGGGGTACAAATAATATTTTTTATTCCTTGACTGGTAGCAATCCGAGCCATTTCTAATGTTTCATCCATATCTTTTGCACCATCATCTATACCCGGTAAAATGTGACAATGAAGATCGATCATTTTATTTTCTCCTCCCTTTATCTATTACTTTTTATTATAGCATTTCCGTTATCAGCCCCTTTAGATTTTACATTAAAATGTGACTTATATCATATTTTTTATTCTATTTATCTGATAAAATTAGTATACCATTTAGGAAAGGATTGAAATTTATGCAAGAAATGATTTATATGAAGTGTGGTTGTGAATTTAAGGATGGACAGGCCGTTGCAGATAAAGTAAGAATGAAAGGATTTGCAGATCGAGAAATGCCTCAACCCGCTACCATTAATTGCAGCTGTGGAAAGAGTTATACTAAGACTAAACTAGTTGATAACTGCCCGAACTGCCAAATGACATACGCGGTTACGCCCTGTTCTGCTGACGATCATAAATACATTGTCCCCGCGGGAATTAATTATTAAAAACATCGGGTCATATCGCCCGATGTTTTTTTATTTTATATGCTTTTCAATTGCGCTCTAACAACAAAGCGTTGCGGCGTAGGTCCCATATAAATGAAAGGATAACATGTAACAAGTGTAATGGTCGGCTCCTGAGACTTTTCATAAATATATGGATCGTATGGATCCACAATCTGAATTTCTTTAACTTCAAACACCAACGTACTCTCTACCCCCTGAATCGTAATGTGGTCACCCACCTCAATATCTTTTAATTCCCATAGCACATTCTCCCTATGCCCATATAGAACAGAGTTTCCTATAGCACCCGGAAGAACCGTTAATTCATCTAACCCTATTCCCTGACTTAATTCCTTATCAGTTGTTCCTACATGGATGGGAATTTTTTTTTCATTATTACCTAATTGTAAAATTCCAATAATTCCATCCGTGCGCTCCGCTTTTTCCTCTTCTGGTGTTTTATCCTCTTTGACATCCTCCCACTTGTCTAAGGCCATGTTTATCCCCTGATGAACTTCTAAAATTGGATATACAGCATATACACAACACAATGTTCCCACAACTATGAGTACGGCAGAGACCCATTTTCTCAATACTCATCCCTCCTCTATATAATAAAAGAGAAACAAAAGTTTCTCTTTTATTATTGATTAAACTTCAAATTGTCAAACGTGACAATAGTCTTCGTTTTATTCTTTCCATCAATATACTCAATTTTTACTGGATCGCCTTCATAACTAATTGGAAGTTCTGCCGATATCGTTCCAGATCCCATTAATAACAATTCAGGATGCTCCTTTAAAAGAATCGTATAATAGGTATTTCCATCCGTTTGACTTGTCCCTATTCGCTCAATTGTTGCTTCTATAGTCTTATGTTCTCCAAGTGATGAGTCTAATAAACTTCCTTGAGTTCCAAATACTAATTTTGCATAGTTCGTTCTAGCCTCATCCAAAGTTTCTCCTGTCCCTACCTTTGAATAATCTTTCACATTAACAAAAGCATATTGTTTCACCAAGCCCTGGTTATCCTTTAAAGTCGTAAAATATGTAGGCTCATTTTCAATATTTAACAAGACAGGAAAACTAGCCTCATATCCTAAATGTTGCACCTTTCCTTCAGCGGATTTCATAGCAGCAGTTTCAGTTGCCCCTGCTATTTTATAGAAAGTTGTTTCCTTTGTTCGAGTGTTAGATAACATAAACCCTACTGTTGATTCATCCGATCCCGATGAAGTCATTCCTGTATAAAAATACCATTCACCATCAATAAACATGTAATTAGTTCCTGGCGTCGTTTGAATGATATCCTTTTTAGCAAATAAAGTATTCATAAAGCCGTTTTTGTACCATCCCCAGTCATTTATTTGATTGATAACAAAGGATTGTGGTTGAATTCGATCGATCCATTTTGGGGCATCTTCTACAGAATATTTATTGGTTTCACCGGTTTGTGCATCTACAACAACAACCCCTGTTGCATCTGATCCCCCATGAATTCCAACCTTTTTGGTGTAAGTAGTCACCACCCAGTATGGACGTCCACTATCATCTAATTCAAATGAATAATCGGTTAATCCACTAAACATATTCCCCTCAAAATAAACTTTACGACGTATATCTTGATTAAAATAGGCTGAAGGTAGATACTTCAAGTTAATTGGATTTCCCTTTGAATCTTCTTGTACTAATCGTACATCTTGGGCATCTGTAGCTGAAACCATAATGTACCCTGGTGTTCCCTCTCTATTAGTAAACCATTTAATAATATCGATATGTTCAAGCGGGGCAACCCAGTATAAAGAATCCTTTATACTAATCAGTGTATAATCACCTACATAAACCTGTGATCCCAATCCGACGTCTTCGCCTAGCTTTTTATCCCCTAGTCGTCTAGCGTAGGCCTCATCGACAGTAGGAATCTTTTTTAAATCCATTTCAGGTATTTCCTGTTCAAACTCTTTCGTCTCAATATCCCCAATCAGATTTCGATATTGTTGACTTAAAAAAAGTGGCAGAGATGATACCTGATATCCCAAATAAATGAGCAATAACAGAATGACACATCCTTTAACCTTTTTACCCGGGAAATGAATCGGTTTTCCCTTGACCGCATCCTGAAAGATATAACGAACATCTTCGTAAAAATATGCAATGCATACAATAATAGCTAGACCAAAAAATAAATTAAATCCCTCTTCAAACTTAACATTTAAAGGAACTAGCAAGATATAGTCCGCTATAAAAAATAAAATTACCAAAGGGATAACGGTAACTAAAATATTCTTTAACCTCTTCACTTAACTCACTCCCTCTCATATAATGAGCCTATTATACCAAAGAGCATTCACCAATACCATAGTTTAGGTAAATTCTTCTTTAGTATTATTTACGCATCCAATTGAAAAATCTAAAATAAGAGAATTAACAAAAAAATCTGACATCCATTTTTAAAATCTACACTAATCCCTAACCAATCATCCCGCTAATAAACCTACTTCATCTAGATTCTAATCCTAATAGTAGAAACTAAAAAAAACCAGCGATCGCTGGTTTGGGGTTAAGAATTTAATTATATAGATAGTGCTATGATTTTAGTGTCTTTTAGATTTGTCATTTTAAATTTGACGGGCTTAATGTTAGTTTTATTTTATTTGAGGAGTACAAAACTAATTTATTAAATAAATATCATCGTGATAAGTTATTTAAAGTCATATATCAATAATATTTATAAATCTATTTTTCACACTACCCTAATATTCTTAACAATTAATATTATACTATAAAAATATTCATTATTGTGAAAAAAAACAAAAACTTTGTGATTTTTTTATATATACATCAATAAGAGGTAGATCTTAATCTACCTCTTATTGATTTACTTCTCGATTGCCCCTAATACCTCATCTACCATTTTAATTGTTGAATTAAATCCACCTGTTGCTGTGTACCAAATAGCAGCATCTAAATAAACAATATTATTATTTTGAGCGGCACTTGTTGAATTAATTAACTCATTATCAAGTGTACCTTGGGCATTTGAATCTCCACCAACAACAGCACCTCGGTCAATAACAAATAAGTAATTAGGATTTATATTTGAGATATATTCAAAAGATACTTTTGAACCATGTGTCGAAGATTCTCCTAAGTTTTCATCTGCTTCTTTAAATCCGAAATTTTGATGAATCATTCCAAAGCGTGAATTAGCACCATAAGCACTAACTGCTCCCTCATTTGTTAAAACAACTAAAGCATTTAATCCTTGCTCACTTACTTTCTTATTCAAATCCTCAATTTTTTCGTTAACCTCAGCTAATCCCTTTTCAACAATATCTGTTTTATCAAAAATATCGGCAAGTACCTTCATGTTTTTTTCAAAAGAGGCTAAATAATCTTCACTATCTAATCCCATGTAAAGCGTTGGCGCAATTTTGCTTAATTCTTCGTAGTAGTCTGCCTGACGCCCTGAGATAATAATTAACCCTGGATTCATTTCATAGATTTTTTCTAAATCTGGTTCCTTTAATCCTCCAACATTCACATATTCATCCGATTCAAATTTTGATAAATGACTAGGAATAGCACCCGATTTAGGTAATCCTTTAACTTCTACCCCCATATAATCCAACGCATCTAAAATACCAAAATCAAATACAACGATGTTTTTAGGATTTTTTTCAACAACCGTCTTTCCGTACTCATGGGTAACTTCTACTGTTTGTTTCTCAGTTTCCTTAGGATCTTTTGCTTCTTGATCAACGGGCTGTGAGCACGCCACTAATGATACAACCCCTATTCCTGCAATAACATTCATAAATAACTTCTTAAGCCTAATCTTCATTTTTTATTTTCCACCTTTTCCTTAATATATTTTAAACTAATAATAAACACATATTTTTTTATTATTAATCTTTTGAACATTAAATTCCATTTCATATAACTTACTTAATATCGATTCCTTCATAATTTCATCTCTAGTTCCTGATATGACAACCTCACCCTCCTTTAGAGCGATAATTTCATCAGAGTAACAAGAGGCAAAATTAATATCATGGATCACCATAACAACTGTTTTTCCTAATTCATCGGTAATCTTGCGTAATATTTTCATAATCTGCACACTATGCTTCATATCTAAATTATTCAACGGTTCATCTAAAAAGATATAATCCGTATCTTGTGCCAAAACCATTCCAATGAATGCACGTTGTCTCTGACCACCACTCAACTCATCCAAAAATTTATGTTGGATATCTCCTAATTTCATATAATCAATCGCTTCATCAATTTTGTTGATATCTTCCTGAGTTAAATTACCCTGGCTATGTGGAAAGCGACCAAATGAAACTAAATCCCTTACACTTAAGCGGACATTTAAATGATTACTCTGTTTTAAAATACCTATTACCTTAGAAAGTTCCTTTGTGTTCCAATGGGAGATTTCTTTTCCTTCAATAAATACTTCACCCGCATCCATTTTGAGTAGGCGACTCATCATCCCAAGAACCGTACTTTTCCCAGCCCCATTAGGTCCAATAAATGACGTAATTTTTCCTTTTTTTATGCAAAAAGAAACATCATTCACAACCGGCTTTGAGCTATACTTTTTCGAAATTCCTTTAACCTCAATCATGCACGCTCCTCCTTTAATAAGATGTAAATAAAATATAAACCACCTATAAAATTAATAATTACCCCTACCGTTGTACTAAAGTGAAAGACTCTTTCCACTAAAAACTGTCCACCAATCAGCGCTGCTAAACTTAAAAGAATAGCAGTAGGAACTATTACGCTATGACGATAATCCTTCACCAACTGATAAGCCAAGTTGGTTACTAAGATACCAAGAAAAGTAATAGGTCCTACAAGTGCAGTAGAAACAGAGACTAGAATTGACACGATAATTAAGATTTTTTTTACCATATAGTCATAGTTAATTCCAAGATTAACGGCTTGCTCTTTTCCTAATGACATAACATCTAACTTTTTAAAATCTTTACAAATGCATCCAATTGCAACACTTACTATAATAATTGAAATCATTAACAGGGAAGACTGAACATTATTAAAACTTGCAAACATTTTATTTTGAACAATGAGAAATTCATTCGGATCCATTACCATTTGCATAAAAGAAGACAGACTACTGAATAATGTCCCGAAAACCATTCCAACCATTAAAAGAAAGAATAAGTTCGTCCCTTCTCTTTTAAACATCATTTTAAAAAGGAATAATGAAAAAATAATCATCAATGCAGCAGAGAATAAAAAGTTAATATTAGACCCTGCAAGTGCAATATTTAGTGACCCAAAAACAAAAACAATTAACGTTTGGAACAAGTTATATAAAGAATCTAAGCCCAATACACTTGGCGTTAATATTCTGTTATTCGTTACGGTTTGAAAAATAACTGAAGAAAGTGCAATCCCACTTCCCGTGAGAGCAATAGCTATTAGTTTCGGTACCCTTAAAGATAAAGCATATTGATAAGAGTTTGGATTTAATCCATACATCAAAAACAAGAAACTACTAACAACAACTAAAACAATTAAAATAATCAATACCTTATGCCGACGCATTTGAACCCCTCCTCATCAGCATGTATAAGAAGATTATACTTCCGATAACCCCAACGGTTAAACCGATAGAAACTTCGTATGGATATATAACGATTCGTCCAATCACATCACAGGCTAATAGAAATAAGGCTCCCATCAAAGCTGTATGCCAGAGACCACGTTTTAAATTATCTCCTAAATACATCGACACCACATTAGGAACAATTAATCCAATAAACGGGATCGATCCAACCGTAATAATAATCACAGATGTAATCAGAGCAATAATTGTTAATCCAACGTTTACTACCCACTTATGATTTAAACCTAAATTTGCTGAAAAATCTTCTCCCATTCCTGCAATCGTAAATTTATTGGCATACAGAAACGCAATAAAAACCAAAGGAATACTAAGATATAACAGTTCATAATTTCCTTTCATAATATTCGTAAAATCCCCTTGAGCCCAAGACGAAATATTTTGAACTAAATCGAACTGATAAGCAATAAAGCTAGTAATTGAATTCACAACATTTCCAAGCATCATCCCGATTAAAGGAATAAACAAGGAATTTCGGAACTTTACTTGCTTCATAATTCCCATAAAGAGAAATGTCCCTAGCAATGAACAAATAAAGGCAAACACCATTTTATGAACCAGTGATGCCCCGGCAAAAAAGACCATCGCAATTAACATTCCGAGTTTAGCAAAATCCATTGTAGCCGCCGTTGTCGGAGAAACAAACTTATTCCTTGTTAATTGTTGCATAATTAAACCGCAAATCCCCATTCCAACCCCGGTCACACAAACACTCAATAGACGTGGAATACGACTAATAAAAAGGATATATAATTGTTGAGAATCTCCGTTCAAAATGGAGGATAACGTTACGTCGCTTGCACCTATAAAAACAGAAATAACCGATAGCACTCCTAATAAAATGATTAAATACCTCTTCCTCATATACTCCCCTCTTCCTAAATTAACATTTACTATTTATATCCTTTATGATATAATTCACACATTGAAATTGATAATCGTTATCAAAAGATCTATTTATAGTATACCATTATTTATACATAATCGCTAGTTATAACTTTTATTTTTCAATCACATTTTATCGACGTTATTAGGGGGATTAAACATGCATCATACAGAGTTAATTAATCATAGCACAGACAGTACATATGGTCATCAAGTGTATCAGTACATAGAGAAACGGTTTTCCACGACGTTAAAATTAGACGATGTTGCCCGTCACTTTAATTTAAACAAATGTTACTTCTGCTCAGTTCTAAAAAAGGAAACAGGAATGACATTCACCCAAATAGTCAGAGAAGTTCGCGTTGAAAAGAGCAAGCTCCTTTTAACAAATAGTAATCTTTCTACACTTACAATTGCGTTAACCGTAGGGTTCAATAATCAGAATTACTTTAATATGTCATTTAAAAAGTTAACAGGAATGACACCACTCGAATATAGACGACTCGCCCATCAAAATAAAAGAGCGTAAACATCCATTTGTTTACGCTCTTTTTATTAATCTATTAAAAGTTCTCGCAGAATTCTACCATCTGCCTCATTCATTTTAAATCCTAAAATTGCCGCACATGTTGGAGCAATATCAACGACTTTAGCAACTGAAATTTCTTTTCTAGGTATAATTCCAGGACCGCTTAAAATTAAACACGGTTGCTCTCCCTTGCTTGGAATATGTCCGTGTGTTCCACGACTTACCCGGTAATCGTTATTCATAATTGGATTTTGATAGTCAGCTTGGAGATTGAAACCAAATGATGCCCCATCTTTCGCCTCTAAAACGAATGTAAAATCCCCGTCTAAATGATAAGTCTCTTTAACTTGTTCACGTGTAAATATATGTTCAATATGCAATAACTCACGATTCTCATTTAATAGTCTATAGACCTTCTCTTCTAATTCCTTATCATTCTTATCTTTTAGGTAAACATGGGCTGAGATGGCACTTGATTGAATGTATGCCTTCCAATCAACAATATCACCATTTTCATCTAAACTTAATAATCCGTTTTCAATTAGTAATTTATTAGGATTTATACTCATATCGATATCTAATTGTCCATGATCGGAACAGAATACAAATGTTGTCTGTTCATAAACCCCTTGAGCCTTTAATTCATCTACCACAATCGCTAACATGTCATCCAAGTACTTATATGCATCTACTAATTTTTCTGAAAAAACACCGTATGAATGACGATAGTGATCCGGCAATGTCATGTGCATTAGGATAACCTCAGGTTGATAACGATTAATCACATATTTTGAGGCTAATGCTGAAAACTTATCTGTCGAATAATAATTTGGTAACGTCCAAGCCTCCGCACAATAATCCCACATTTCCTGCGTTAACACATCATTTGAATTTTTACGGATTTCAAATTCTTGCTCTTCTTTTGGATAATGAATTCCGGCACGTTGAACAACATAATCCACATCGGCACCAATTAAAGTTGGCCAACTATTAATAAATACTTTATATCCATTTTCATTGGCTAATTCCGGAAGAATCTGAGCTTTATTTTGATCGCGTCGCTCATACCATGGTGCATTTTTAACTAGCGGAGTAAACACCTCATTAGTAATAACTCCATGTTTTTGTGGATATGTTCCTGAAACAATAGACGCATGTGCAGTATACGTCATTGAAGGATAAACTGTCTCTACCGATTTTACAATAGAGGCTTTCTCTAAAATCGGAGAAAAAGTAGGTAGTTTTTTTAATATTTCAATATCTTTTCCAATCATTGCGTCAAATGAGATTAGCAATAACCTTCTTTTCATTATAATCACTCACTTTTCCTGTTGCTTTATACAATATCTGTTCAACTACAATAATGGCATAAAAACTTAAAATTGTCCAATCTTTAACGTCACACATCTCTCTCATCCTGCATAAACTAAAATAGAAAGATTAGAATGGGGGAGATACCTTTGAAGGTCATGAACACTATTCTTCTATTATTCACCCTATTACTTATTCTTATCAGTCTATTAACCAACGCATCAGACGATACACCTCAATCAACAAGTAATAACACCGACTGTAATATCCAATTATCTGAGCCTAAAAATTTTAAAAATTTAATAAATGATTTATATCCTATGTAAAAGGAAGCCCCTTAACTAATATTAAGGGACTTCCTTTTCTTATTAATATCCAAACATGATTTTATAAATAACATAAAACCATCCTAATAAACCGTGAATAATCGCCCATAAAATAGAATGGTTTGAATTAAAAGAAACCACGACAGCAATCATCATTCCTAAATTGTAGCTTTTACCTAGAGTTGTTAAGGCGCCCTTTCGAAATTGATGACGATAGTCCTCTCGAAGTTCTGCCCTTAATTCCTCTTTCAATTGGTCACGCCAATAATCTTTCTGTGAATGATCACTTCCATCACTAATAATCTCTGCATCCACAACCTCTACAGGTTCATTGTATTGCCCCATTACATTTCATCCTTTATTATTTTGTTTTTAACTTTTCTAATTCCTCTGCCGTAAAATGGTGGCGTTCCATACAGAAGTAGCAAACAGCCTCAGCGCCATTATCTTCATCAATCATTGCCTGAATTTCATCATTCCCTAAACTCATAATTCCACTCTCAAATCTTTCCTTTGAGCAATTACATTCAAAGCGAACTTCTTGATGTTCTAATATACGAACTTCCTCACCAAATATAGCCTCTAACATTTTTTCAGATGTATATCCCTCATCAATCATTGTAGAAACTGGTTTAATCGTAGACAATGCTGTTTCTAATTTAGTCAATGTTTCTTCTGTTGCCCCTGGCATGACTTGAAGGATAAATCCTCCCGCCGCACGAACCGAATTATCTGGTTCAACAAGCACACCAACCCCTACTGCAGAAGGAACCTGCTCTGAAACTGCATAATAATACGTAAAATCGTCACCGATTTCTCCTGTCTGTAATGGAACCTGCCCAGTAAAATAATCTTTTAACCCTAAATCCTTAGTTACTGAAAGTTGCCCATCAGTACCAACAGCCATTCCTACATTTAACTTTCCAGAATCGTATTGAAAATGAACCTCAGGGTTAGATGCGTATCCTCTTACACAACCTTTTGAATCAGCGTCTACGATAATAGATCCAATCGGTCCATTACCGTTAATACGAATAGTAATTTTTTCATCACCTTTTAGTTGGCTTCCCATCATTGCTCCAACCGTTAGTGTTCTTCCTAACGCTGCTGCTGCAGTTGGCCAACATCCATGACGTCGACGTGCTTCTTCAACTAAATGAGTTGAACTAACAGCAAATGCACGAATTTGATCGTCAAACGCTAATGCTTTAACTAAATAATCTTTCATTGACAATTCCTCCTGATCAATAATTATTGCTTAGGAAATTTTTAAATATAACTTATATTAGCCATTTTACATGAAGAAAATCATTTTGGAAAGTTAAATTAATGTTCCACCTAATCAAAACTAGGCTATTCCCCTTATATTATGCTTATTATACGATATTTAATAATTCCTTTCCTCAAATACATCTGAAGAAAAAGAGTTTCCCCTATGAGTAAACCCCGAATTTAAACTTACAATAAACACGACTAATAAAAGTGATACTTAAAATTTTTAATACATTAGTGCCGCTCATATCTTATCTTTCCGGTGAGTGAGATTATACTTATTTAGGGTGAGACGAACCCTCTTAGTTCCCTATTCACAACGCCTAAAAAAAACACTCTTAATAAAAGAGTGTTTTTTTAATCAATAACAGGTAATTTATCATTCGATAAAGTTAAAGTTGATTTTAATTTATAGTTACTATCGCGGACTAATTTAAACTTATTTTGCTTAGCACTTTCTTTTTCAGAATTAACATTATAAGCAGTTTCTTCTAGTCTACCTTTTTCAACTAACTCATCGATTTGTTCTTTTGTTAACGTTTCATATTCTAATAAGGTTTCGGCGATTAACTTCACCAAATCCTGATTTGATAATAAAACTTGTCGGCAACGATCATAACATGAACTAATAATTTTTTGAACTTGCTCATCAATTTGTCTAGCCAAATGATCCGAGAAATTCTTATCTTTATTATAATCACGGCCTAAGAAAACATTTCCGCTACGTTGTTCGTATTGAATAGGTCCTAAGTCACTCATTCCATATTCAGTTACCATCGCACGTGCAATTCCTGTAGCCTTTTGGAAATCATTATGTGCCCCTGTCGTTACCTCATGGAACGTAATCTCTTCTGACACACGACCTGCTAATAAACCAGTAATGCGATCTAACAGGTCTTGTTTTGTTTGTAAGAATGTTTCTTCTTCCGGTAACATTAAGGCGTATCCACCAGCTTCACCACGTGGAATAATTGTAACCTTATGAACAACTTCTGCATTCTCTAACTTAATACCAACAACCGCATGTCCTGCCTCGTGATAAGCAACAACGCGACGTTCTTTTTTAGAGAATACTTTTGATTTTTTAGCTGGCCCCATCATAACACGATCCGTTGCTTCATCAATATCATGCATTTTAATCTGCTTACGATTTTCACGAGCCGCTAATAAAGCTGATTCATTTAATAAATTTTCTAAATCCGCACCACTAAATCCTGGAGTTCGGCGAGCAATATCTTCTAGACGAACTTCTGGAGCCAAACGTTTATTACGTGAATGAACTTTTAAGATTGCCTCACGACCTTTAACATCTGGACGACCAATTGTAATCTGGCGGTCAAATCGTCCAGGTCTTAATAAAGCGGGATCCAATACATCTGGACGGTTAGTTGCAGCCATAACAATAATTCCTGAATTTGGACCGAATCCATCCATTTCTACAAGCAATTGATTTAACGTCTGCTCACGTTCATCGTGTCCGCCACCCATTCCGGCTCCACGTTGACGCCCTACCGCATCAATTTCATCAATAAAAATAATACATGGTGCTGTTTTTTTGGCAGTTTGGAACATGTCACGAACGCGACTCGCCCCTACCCCTACAAACATTTCTACGAAATCAGAACCTGAAATCGAATAGAATGGAACTCCTGCCTCACCAGCTACCGCTCGGGCAAGTAATGTTTTCCCCGTTCCAGGAGGTCCTACTAAAAGAATACCTTTTGGAACACGTGCACCCATTTCATTATACTTAGCCGGGTTTTTAAGGAAGTCAACAACCTCTACTAACTCCTCTTTTTCTTCATCATTTCCGGCTACATCATCAAATGAAATTCCTTCCTGTTTAGATAACTTAGCACGGCTTTTACCGAAATCAAAGGCTTTATTATTCCCTCGCTGAGCTGATCTAAACATGAACATGATTACACCTAAGAATAAGACAGTTAAAATAGCATAAGATAAGAAACTCCATACCTTACCAATCGTTGAAGCCACAGTATTCTCTAATTTAACATCCTTTTCAAGTGCTAAATTACTAATTTTCTCATATGACTTGTCAGCTACTACAATCGTATATGGAACCTCTTTTTCTTCAACCTTCATTTTACCTGAAATATTCCACAAGTTTTTATTATCCTCACCGTCAACCGGACGGGCCTCCATGGAAATAACATTTCCATTTTCAATATTGCTAATAAATTCATTATAGGTTGGTTGTTCAATCACCGGCTGTTGTGGCTCCATGAAAATGAACCCATATAAACCTAAAACGATAATAAACAATAGAAAATAGATTCCAATACTTTGCGGACCTTTTTTCTTAAAGCTATTTTGCTTTTTGAAACTATTAATCTTATCTTTTGGATTAATTGGCGGCATTGTAGCACCCCTTTCTTATTTCATGTAAACTTCCTCTTTAAGAATACCTACATACGGTAAGTTACGATAATATTCATCATAGTCTAACCCGTATCCTACAACGAATGCCTTAGGAATTGTAAATCCAATATATTTTGGCTCCATCTCAACGACACGCCCTTCAGGTTTATCAAGCATTGTAACAACCTCAACCGAAGCAGCACCTCGATGTTTTAATAATGCTATCACTTTTGTTAATGTGAACCCTGTATCTACGATATCCTCTACAATAATGATATGACGATTTTCCACTGAAATGTCTAAATCCTTTAAAATTTTTACCTGTCCAGAAGAAGTTGTTCCACCATGATAGCTTGATACATCCATAAACTCAATTTGAATCGGCATATTCATATGCTTCATTAAATCTCCAATAAATGGGATTGATCCTTTTAATAAGCCTAATAAAATAGGTTTCTTGCCTGCATAATCAACTTCTAACTCTTTTGCTAATTGTGCTGCCTTCTCTTCAATTTGTTCAGTAGTAAATAAAATTTCTTTAATATCGTTACGCATCTTCTTCATTCCCTCCGCGATGTTTATAAACAATTGTCATTGTTTTACCATTTGACTTATGGCAACAAAATGCCGATTTTTTCAAAAGTGGTACCCAAAGAATCTTATCATTTGAATCAACCACAATAGGCCATGTGTCCCTCAATAACCGAGGAACCTTACCCTCTATCATTATTTCCTTAATCTTTTTCGAACCTGATCCATTCATTAATTGAATACGATCTCCGGGTTGACGAGTACGAACTTTTAACGGCAATTCTATTTCATTATAACACAAATGGACTTCGTTAATGCAAAATTTTTCCGGTTTTTCATCGACTTTGTTCTCGCTTACTTTCAGAATATCTCCATTAGGCAACACAACACTATCATTAAGGGATAGCGTAAACTCGTATTCCTCTGAACTAGTCATATCTTTAGAAAAACTAACCTTATCATAGGCCACAATACAGCGAATCTGATGCGGTAAAAATAAGGTTAAATTAGGCTTAGGATTTCTTATAAGTTCTAAAACTTTTTCAATATGAATATGTTGAATATCTTTAATTACAAACTGTTGCAAAATTCGCTTGATTAAACGTCTCGATAAACTTGGAGGCAACTGTTGAATAAAACGACGAGAAAGCCAAACATCGTTACCTTGTCGATATGTATTCTCCATTAGTTCATCAACTTGTTGACTAAAATATATTTCATCATCATTTAACTGCTCACCTATAACATTCAAATGTTCATATACAGATGGGCTTTCCTTTACGAGTTCGGGAACAATATACTTACGAATACGGTTTCTCGTATAGACATCACTTTGATTAGATTCATCCTCACGGAATTTAACCCCCTCCCGTTCACAATACCCATAAATCTGTTTTTTAGTAACACGGATTAACGGACGAACCACTTTTAAATGTTGACTAACCCTTTTAGCCTTAATCCCTATAAGCCCATTGGGACTTTCGAAATACAACAATCGTTGAATTTGTGTCTCCAGTTGATCATCGGCATGATGGGCTGTTACTAAACAATCCGCTCCATACTTCTTAGCGACTGATCTAAAAAAATTATAACGTTCTTTTCGAGCGTATTCATGAAAGTTTTCCGTTGTCCCCCCCGGGGGTAAATAATAAACCTCATACGGTAATTGATAGTTAGTTGCAATCTTTTGGACTAATAACTCGTCTAAATCAGCATTTTTTCTTTTCTTATGATTCACATGCGCAACTACTAAGGATAGTTGATAATTAGTAGCGTAATGCTTTAAAAAATGAAGCAGTGCCATCGAATCTGCCCCTCCAGATACGGCCACGATGACCCGCTCCCTTTGGTCAAATAAATCATATTTTTTTATCGTCTCTAATACGACCTTTTGCATTAAATGTCAAACTCCTTATACAACAAAATCTTATTTTTTATTATATCTCTTTTAAAATAAAAAAAAAGTGTCATTACAAGTTTCATACACTTTTTATCCATTATGGAATGCCAATAATAAAAAGCGATTAGAAATTATCTAATCGCCACTGTAATAAAAATTTTAATGATATATCCTCACCCTAAAGGGGGAATTGATTGAAGAATAAATATAACTATTTGCGCATATAATTGTATTAATTCTTTTAAAAATAAACTTTAAATGATTCAACCTGATCCTTCATTTTACGGATCACCGAATGCGGCTCTGCACCCAGTAAAAACGATATCCTTATCGTAAATTTTATTTAATTGTCAACTCGAACACGGCCCTCTAATACCAAAGGCACTCTTATACTTCCTAAACACTTCGATTTCTTTTTTAACACATTTTATTTCTCTTATCCGAACACGGCCCTCTAATACTAAAGGCACTCTTATACTTCCCAAACACTTCGATTTCTTTTTTAACACATTTTATTTCTCTTATCCGAACACGGCCCTCTAATACCAAAGGCACTCTTATACTTCCCAAACACTTCGATTTCTTTTTTAACGCATTTTATTTCTCTTATCCGAACACGGCCCTCTAATATCAAAGGCACTCTTATACTTCCTAAACACTTCGATTTCTTTTTTTACACATTTTATTTCTCTTATCCGAACACGGCCCTCTAATATCAAAGGCACTCTTATACTTCCTAAACACTTCGATTCACTTATTAAATCTCTTTTTCTGTTTTATTAAAGATCTATCCAAGAAGTTTACTCCAGCAACAGTTATTTATTAATTCAAATATACACTTTCATTTTTCTAGCATATTGGCTGCCACTTTTACTATATCGAATTAATAAACCTTCTGTCTCAAATGGCTTCTGTTATTTTCACATTAAACGCTTGTAAAAAGCTTTTTATCGCCTGTTTTGTCCCTTTAGATTCGTAAATCTAATTTACACGGACTAACATTAAAGAACTTCCAAGCCAACCTGACCTCGATTGGCTTTATTTACACATCTTTTCGCACACATTTCGAAACTTCCCGGTTAACCAGCTCCGACCTTGGTTAACTTTTTTTGCACATACTTTTTTAAAATCTTATGACTCGCCAATCAACTCTAACCCTGATCGACTTTACTCACACACTTTTTCGCACACACATTTTTTAATCCTATTACTCACCAATCAACTCTGACTCTGATTGACTTCACTCACACACTTTTTTCGCACACACTTTATTTCTTAAATCTTATTACTTACCAACCAGCCCTGACTCTGATTGACTTCACTCACACACTTTTTTCGCACACACTTTGTTTTTAAATCTTATTGCTTACCAACCAGCTCTGACTCTGATTGAATTCACTCACACACTACTTTTTGCACACACTTTATTTTTAACTCTTATTACTGATCAATCAACTCTGACTCTGATTGACTTTACTCACACACTTTTTTCGCACACACTTTGTTTCTTAAATCTTATTGCTTACCAACCAATTTTGAATATTATTGATTTCATTCACACACTTTTCTTAAACTAACTGACTTCATTTTAAACACTTTAAAACTTCCTGGTTAACCAGCTCCGACCTTGGTTAACTTTAATCATACACTACTTTTTCACACACACTTTGTTTTTAAATATTATTGCTTACCTATGAGCTCTGACCCTGATCGACTTTACTCACACACTTTTTTGCACACACTTTGTTTTTAAATCTTATTTCTCGCCAATCAACTCTGACCTTGATCGACTTCACTCACACACTTTTTTGCACACACTTTGTTTTTAAATCTTATTGCTTACCAACCAACTCTGACCTTGATTGACTTCACTCACACACTTTTCTTAAACTAACTGACTTCATTTTAAACATTTTAAAACTTCCTGGTTAACCAGCTCCGACCTTGGTTAACCTTTTTTGCACATACTTTTTTAAAATCTTATGACTCGCCAATCAACTCTGACCCTGATCGACTTTACTCACACACTTTTCCTAAATAAACTGACTTCATTTTAAACATTTTAAAACTTCCTGGTTAACCAGCTCTGACTCTGATTGACTTCACTCACACACTTTTCTTAAACTAACTGACTTCATTTTAAACACTTTAAAACTTCCTGGTTAACCAGCTCCGACCTTGGTTAACTTTAGTCATACACTACTTTTTGCACACACTTTGTTTTTAACTCTTATTTCTCGCCAATCAACTCTGACCTTGATCGACTTCACTCATACACTACTTTTTGCACACACTTTATTTTTAACTCTTATTACTGATCAATCAACTCTGACTCTGATCGACTTTACTCACACACTTTTTCGCACACACATTTTTTAATCCTATTACTCACCAATCAACTCTGACCCTGATTGACTTCACTCACACACTTTTCTTAAATAAACTGACTTCATTTTAAACACTTTAAAACTTCCCGGTTAACCAGCTCCGACCTTGGTTAACTTTAGTCATACACTACTTTTTGCACACACTTTGTTTTTAACTCTTATTTCTCGCCAATCAACTCTGACCTTGATCGACTTCACTCATACACTACTTTTTGCACACACTTTATTTTTAACTCTTATTACTGATCAATCAACTCTGACTCTGATCGACTTTACTCACACACTTTTTCGCACACACATTTTTTAATCCTATTACTCACCAATCAACTCTGACCCTGATTGACTTCACTCACACACTTTTCTTAAATAAACTGACTTCATTTTAAACACTTTAAAACTTCCCGGTTAACCAGCTCCGACCTTGGTTAACTTTAGTCATACACTACTTTTTGCACACACTTTGTTTTTAACTCTTATTTCTCGCCAATCAACTCTGACCTTGATCGACTTCACTCATACACTACTTTTTGCACACACTTTATTTTTAACTCTTATTACTGATCAATCAACTCTGACTCTGATCGACTTTACTCACACACTTTTTCGCACACACTTTGTTTCTTAAATCTTAGTGCTTACCAACCAATTTTGAATATTATTGATTTCATTCACACACTTTTCTTAAATAAACTGACTTCATTTTAAACACTTTAAAACTTCCCGGTTAACCAGCTCCGACCTTGGTTAACTTTAGTCATACACTACTTTTTGCACACACTTTGTTTTTTAATCTTATTACTGATCAATCAACTCTGACCTTGATCGACTTCACTCACACACTACTTTTCGCACACACTTTGTTTTTAAATCTTATTACTCGCCAACCAGCTCTGACTCTGATTGAATTCGCTCACACACTTTTTCACACACACTTTGTTTCTTAAATCTTATTGCTTACCAACCAGCTCTGACTCTGATTGAATTCACTCACACGCTTTTTCGCACACACTTTGTTTTTTAATCTTATTTCTTACTTACCTATCAGCTCTGACTCTGATTGGCTTCACTCACACACTACTTTTCACACACACTTTGTTTCCTAAATCTTATTGCTTACCAACCAATTTTGAATATTATTGATTTCATTCACACGCTTTTCTTAAATAAACTGACTTCATTTTAAACACTTTAAAACTTCCCGGTTAACCAGCTCCGACCTTGGTTAACTTTAGTCATACACTACTTTTTGCACACACTTTGTTTTTTAATCTTATTACTGATCAATCAACTCTGACCTTGATCGACTTCACTCACACACTACTTTTCGCACACACTTTGTTTTTAAATCTTATTTCTCGCCAACCAGCTCTGACTCTGATTGAATTCGCTCACACACTTTTTCACACACACTTTGTTTCTTAAATCTTATTGCTTACCAACCAGCTCTGACTCTGATTGACTTCACTCACACACTTTTTCACACACACTTTGTTTCCTAAATCTTATTGCTTACCAACCAATTTTGAATATTATTGATTTCATTCACACACTTTTCTTAAATAAACTGACTTCATTTTAAACACTTTAAAACTTCCCGGTTAACCAGCTCCGACCTTGGTTAACTTTAGTCATACACTACTTTTTGCACACACTTTGTTTTTTAATCTTATTACTGATCAATCAACTCTGACCTTGATCGACTTCACTCACACACTACTTTTCGCACACACTTTGTTTTTAAATCTTATTTCTCGCCAACCAGCTCTGACTCTGATTGAATTCGCTCACACACTTTTTCACACACACTTTGTTTCTTAAATCTTATTGCTTACCAACCAGCTCTGACTCTGATTAACTTCACTCACACGCTTTTTCGCACACACTTTGTTTTTAAATCTTATTGCTTACCAACCAGCCCTGACTCTGATTGAATTCACTCACACACTTTTTTCGCACACACTTTGTTTTTAAATCTTATTACTGATCAATCAACTCTGACTTTGATCGACTTCACTCACACACTTTTTGCACACACTTTTCCTAAATAAACTGACTTCATTTTAAACATTTTAAAACTTCCTGGTTAACCAGCTCTGACTCTGATTAACTTCACTCACACACTTTTTCGCACACACTTTATTTTTAAATCTTATTTCTCGCCAATCAACTCTGACCCTGACCGACTTTACTCACACACTTTTCCTAAATAAACTGACTTCATTTTAAACATTTTAAAACTTCCTGGTTAACCAGCTCTGACTCTGATTAACTTTACTCACACACTACTTTTTGCACACACTTTGTTTTTAACTCTTATTACTGATCAATCAACTCTGACCCTGATCGACTTTACTCACACACTTTTCCTAAATAAACTGACTTCATTTTAAACATTTTAAAACTTCCTGGTTAACCAGCTCTGACTCTGATTAACTTTACTCACACACTACTTTTTGCACACACTTTGTTTTTAACTCTTATTACTGATCAATCAACTCTGACCTTGATTAACTTTACTCACACACTACTTTTTGCACACACTTTGTTTTTAACTCTTATTACTGATCAATCAACTCTGACCTTGATTGACTTCACTCACACACTTTTTTTGCACATAATTTGTTTTTAATCTTACTACTTACCTATCAGCTCTGACTCTGATTGACTTCACTCACACACTTTTTCGCACACACTTTATTTTTAAATCTTATTTCTCGCCAATCAACTCTGACCCTGATCGACTTTACTCACACACTTTTTTTGCACATAATTTGTTTTTAATCTTACTACTTACCTATCAGATCTGACTCTGATTGGCTTCACTCACACACTTTTTTCGCACACACTTTATTTTTAAATCGTATTTCCCGCCAATCAACTCTGACTTTGATTGACTTCACTCACACACTTTTTCGCACACACTTTGTTTTTTAATCTTATGACTCGCCAATCAACTCTGACTTTGATCGACTTCACTCACACACTTTTTGCACACACTTTGTTTTTTAATCTTATTGCTTACCAACCAGCTCTGACTCTGATTGGCTTCACTCACACACTTTTTCGCACACACTTTGTTTTTTAATCTTATGACTCGCCAATCAACTCTGACTCTGATTAGCTTTATTTTTTGATTATTATTTATTGGCATAAATATTTTTCATTCGAACTTAGTCCTTACAGATCTTTTATCTCTGTTTTAACACTTTACATAAACTTCTCTTTTTGTTCCTCACCGGCTCCGACCCCGGTTTTCTACACTAAACTTTGTTTACACTTTTACCAATTCTTACTTCTAATCTAATCTCTTTTACACTTGGGTATTCAGCTCTGACCCTGATTTACCTCTTTTAAACACTTTTTTATCTCTGTTTTAACACTTTACATAAACTTCTCTTTTTGTTCCTCACCGGCTCCGACCCCGGTTTTCTACACTAAACTTTGTTTACACTTTTACCAATTCTTACTTCTAATCTAATCTCTTTTACACTTGGGTATTCAGCTCTGACCCTGATTTACCTCTTTTAAACACTTTTTTATCTCTGTTTTAACACTTTACATAAACTTCTCTTTTTGTTCCTCACCGGCTCCGACCCCGGTTTTCTACACTAAACTTTGTTTACACTTTTACCAATTCTTACTTCTAATCTAATCTCTTTTACACTTGGGTATTCAGCTCTGACCCTGATTTACCTCTTTTAAACACTTTTTTATCTCTGTTTTAACACTTTACATAAACTTCTCTTTTTGTTCCTCACCGGCTCCGACCCCGGTTTTCTACACTAAACTTTGTTTACACTTTTACCAATTCTTACTTCTAATCTAATCTCTTTTACACTTGGGTATTCAGCTCTGACCCTGATTTACCTCTTTTAAACACTTTTTTATCTCTGTTTTAACACTTTACATAAACTTCTCTTTTTGTTCCTCACCGGCTCCGACCCCGGTTTTCTACACTAAACTTTGTTTACACTTTTACCAATTCTTACTTCTAATCTAATCTCTTTTACACTTGGGTATTCAGCTCTGACCCTGATTTACCTCTTTTAAACACTTTTTTATCTCTGTTTTAACACTTTACATAAACTTCTCTTTTTGTTCCTCACCGGCTCCGACCCCGGTTTTCTACACTAAACTTTGTTTACACTTTTACCAATTCTTACTTCTAATCTAATCTCTTTTACACTTGGGTATTCAGCTCTGACCCTGATTTACCTCTTTTAAACACTTTTTTATCTCTGTTTTAACACTTTACATAAACTTCTCTTTTTGTTCCTCACCGGCTCCGACCCCGGTTTTCTACACTAAACTTTGTTTACACTTTTACCAATTCTTACTTCTAATCTAATCTCTTTTACACTTGGGTATTCAGCTCTGACCCTGATTTACCTCTTTTAAACACTTTTTTATCTCTGTTTTAACACTTTACATAAACTTCTCTTTTTGTTCCTCACCGGCTCCGACCCCGGTTTTCTACACTAAACTTTGTTTACACTTTTACCAATTCTTACTTCTAAACTAATCTCTTTCACACATTGGGAATTGAAGATAACCCCAATTATCCCTTGGGATTACCCCCTTCCACCTTCTCTTAAAAACATCTATCGCGCAGACCCACCTCTAACAACGGATGCACGCATAAACACACATAATTATATAGCGTTTATTTACTTAATAATGGGTATTATTATGATGCATATTGGGCTTGGGAAACTCCCTGTCGCTTATATTCCACCACTAAAACCATCATATCATCTCTAATTTTTCCTTTATGTTTACTAACTGTTGTTTGTAAAATATTTTTCGCCATATGTTTAGGAGGTATTCCAACCTGCCCTAAAATCATATGTTCCAAATCAGTAATATCCGGATATTGTTCGACAATACCATCACTACACATAATTAATATATCATCTTCTTGTAAATCTAACGTAACGTGATCAACATCTTGATCGCTCATAACGCCGACTGGAAGTTGCGCTAAATTAATTAATTCAATCTGATGATCTCTTATAAAGAATGTCGGTGTTGCCCCCTTTTTATAGAAGGTAGCTCTTTGACGCTCCCGATCAATCATACAGACATCTAACGAAAAGAATCTTTCGTTCGCATTGGAATGTTGTTTTAATTGCTGTAACGTCTGGATAGCCGTTTTAATTGGAATATTAAAACTTAACAAACATTTCAAAATTTTAAGGGCTTCCGAACTCTCCTTATGAGCTAGTTCACCATTCCCCATTCCATCACTAATCGCAATAAACGTTTGACCGTTCGTGAAATTTTCATAAATATAACTATCTCCTGAAACCTTATTTCCGTCTTTTCCAACATAGGAAACCGCATGATCAATTTTAAATTGATTAGAGGAATAAATCTTTATTTTCGTCTGCTTTCCTTTAGTCTTCTCAACAATTAAACGAAGTGGCTCATTCGTAATCCCTTCAAGTATTGCCTGAATAGACAACAACGTTAACTCTTTCGGGGGCGAATTAATCACTAAATCCATTTTGATGAGTCTTGGATAAAGACTTTTAATCTTAATATCCGAACACCTCACATTAATTCTTTCCAGCTCTTCCTTAATACGGTTGAACTGCAGTTCAAAGTCATGACGATCGTACATCATTGACTGCATCATATTGTCGATTGCCAATCCGATACAATCTAAAACCACGTCAACTCTGATTAACTGACCCTTACCTATAAAAGAACGCAAAGATTTCACTAATTGTTGAAAATTAACTAACTGATTAAATAACTGACTAATCGTATAAATATTCAACCGATCCTTACTTTCTCTCTTTGGCTTAGGCGAAAATGTTTGCTTCATTTTCGTTACGAGTTCCATGCTTCTCTCTCCTCCTAATGGCCTTAACTAATTGCTCCCTCCCGTGGGCTCAATTCGTACCCCTATATTACCACTCATCAACTAGAGATTTTGTCACTTTCTTGGAATCATTTAAACTTTTAAAAGACACAATTTTTACATCTTCGGCACATCTATTGAAAATAAACCAGCTATTCTACCTTCTTTTACACGACTCGGCAGCATAGTGCTATAAACTTTTAAAAACTTTTATGTAAAAGTGAATAAAATTAGATTTACAAACATAGCCCTATTTGTTCACCTCTATTTCCTCTTAAATAACACACACAACTGAAGAGAAAAGTTTGAATATTCCCTCAACTCTATCTCTGACTAATACCTTCGACTATTCGATTAAACCTTAGCTAAAAATGCATCTCCCCTCTATTGACACGTTTTTTTAAAAGAGTTATATTGTGTATATAGAGTATATACAATATAACAGGAGGTGATTAGTTTATTTATGGAAATAGTCATCAGCAATACCAGCAAAAAACCGATTTACGAACAAATTACTGATCAACTAAAACAACACATCATATCTGGGGTTCTTCAGGAAGGGGATGCCCTTCCTTCCATGCGCGCTCTCGCTCGCGACCTTCACATAAGCGTTATTACGACGAAGCGAGCATATGAGGACCTTGAACGTGCAGGATTTATCGAAAGTATTGTTGGAAAAGGAAGTTTTGTCACTCAACATAATAAAGAATTATTAAAGGAAGAAAAACAACGACAAATTGAAGAACACTTCACCCGTGCCATTGAATTAAGTAAACAGTGCGGCATCTCATATGAGGATTTAGCTGAGATTTTAAAACTTTTATATACTGAGGAGGAATAAAAATGGAAAATGCGATAGAAGTTAGAGGGCTCTCCAAAAAACGAGATGGATTTTTCTTAAACAATGTAAACCTAACCGTTCCTAAAGGCTATATTGTCGGATTAATTGGGGAAAATGGAGCCGGAAAAAGCACAACGATTAAGGCTATCTTAAACCTAATCGATAAGGATTCTGGGACAATCAAACTATTCGGTCAAGATTATCAACAACATGAAATGTCGATTAAACAAGAAATTGGAATCGTCTTTGATGATTGCCATTTTCCTAAACAATTAACCCCAAAAGATTTAAATCTCATTTTAAAAAATATCTATCTAAAGTGGGATACTCACTTATACCTTGACTATCTCAATCAATTTAAACTCCCTTTAAACAAGCCGATAAAAGATTTTTCACGGGGGATGAAAATGAAATTATCACTCGCTACTGCATTAGGTCACCGTCCTAAACTTCTTATTTTAGACGAGCCGACAAGCGGACTCGATCCAATTGTTCGAAATGAAATTCTCGATATCTTTTTAGACTTCATCCAGGATGAAGAACATTCCATCCTAATTTCATCACATATCACAAGTGATTTAGAGAAAATCGCCGATTATATCACCTTTATTCATGAGGGAGAAATCGTCTTCTCTGACTCTAAAGACCACCTTCTTTATGATTACGGACTTATTAAATGTCAAGAAAAGGACTTTTGCTCGATTGACCCAGAAGATATCGTCAACTATAAAAAGCATCCTTATCATATGGAAGTACTTATCAAAAATAAAAGAAAATTAGAAAATAAATATAAAGCATTAACGATGGATTCAGTCTCTATTGAAGATTTAATGCTTTTACATATTGGGGGGCGTAAATGATGAAAGGGCTAATTATAAAAGATTTCTTAAACTTAAGAAACAACATTAAAACGATGTTGATTACCATACTTATCTATTTATTATTCTTTATTTCCTATGATCCAAGCTTTTTAAGTGGGCTGTTAATTATGATTTTTTGTTTGCAAAGCCTAAGTACTTTCTCCTACGATGAGTACGCGAATTGGGATGTATTCGCCCTATCACTTCCTATTTCACGAAAAGAACTCGTTCTTAGTAAATATATCGTCTTCGCTATCTTCCCGATCGCCGGAACAATTCTTTCAGAAATAATAGTCACTGGGATTTGTCTTGTGAAAGGCATCCCTATTAGTGCAGAACTTTTTATATCCGGCATTGCCATTTTATTTACAGCGGAATTACTGATCTTATTTTTACTTCCATTTGTCTTTAAATACGGAATTGAACGCGGCCGTATGATGATGATGGTTATCAGTTTTAGTCTATTTGGCGGGATTGTTTTATTAGGTAAGTTTTTAAAAGGAATATTGACTCCTCAACGGATCACTCATTTAGAAACATTACTTCCCCTTTTACCGTGGATTGGAATCATCACTCTACTCATCGTTGCCTACTTCTCTTATCAATTATCCTCTCGAATCGTTTTAAAAAAAGAATATTAAAAATTTAAAAGGCGTACATCCCATCATGTACGCCTTTTAAGTTATACAAAAAAACTCATTCCAAACGGAATGAGTTTGATATCTATGCTAAACAAGTATCGTTAGTTAGAACGACGACGCTGTGTTTTCATGTTCTTTTTAAGAGCCGATTGTTTCTCATCGCTATCCTTTAAAAAGTTAGTAATTGCTTTATCTAAGTCTAAAGCTGGACGAGCTGGCTTTTCTGGGCGTGCTGGTTTCATTGAAAGGTTAATTTTCCCTTCTGGTGTCACCTCTTTAACGCGCACAGTTACTTCCTGACCCACGCTGACAACATCTTCAACTTTTTCTACGAATTTCTCAGATAACTCACTAATGTGTACAAGTCCTGATTTTCCATTTTCTAACTCCACAAATGCACCAAACTTCTTCACACTCGTGACTTTACCATTTAACTTTTGACCAGCTGTGATTGACATAAAAATCGACAGTCCTCCTCATAATTTTTATAATTTTAATTTTAGTTATTCTTGTCCTTGCGGAAGCTTAAATAATATCTCGCCTTCCTCAGATTTAAAATATTTCTCGCGCGCAAGCTTAGCAATGTAATCCTCATTTTCAAGTTTGCTTATTTCGTTGCGATAATATTCCTCTTTCTCAATTAACTCATCATATTCTTTTTCATATGCAGCTAATTTTTCCTTAGCTTCAGTAAGTTTGGCTAAACGACTTGTATATAGGCAAGCCCCAACGACACAAAAGAATCCTATAATAAGGCTAAGTGTTAATACCCGACGATAAAAAAGCTGTTGTCGCCTTTTTCGATTATTCTTCTGTACTAGAGTTAACTTTCTTTCTGCCACGTCGTCGTTTCTCCTTTTTTTTCTTCTTACTTGATATAGATTTTCCTAATTTAGCTAAAGGCGTATAAAATAAAAGCTTTAAAATTCTAAGAAACAACATTATTATATCAGAAACAAGCTTGTAAATAAACATAATGGGGGAAATTACTAAGATATTCACCACTTTTTTTATAAAGTGTGCAACTGTGAATAAACTCTCCCCTAACATTTCAAGATCCCGGTGCAACGGCTGTTTTAAGAACTTAAAGTATATGATAGCCCCAACGACTAAGAAAAGCAAAATATACAAATGGAAGATTCCTTCATTAACATTATATATATAGATAAAGGTAAGAGGAATTTGGATTAACCAATACATCACAATAATCACCCATTGTATGGAATGATTAAATAAAATCTCTTTAACGATGTAAGTAAAATCTAACGTTACACCGATAAAAATTCCATACAATAGGACATGAACCATTAGTTGAAATTGGACTTGTAAACTCATTATTTAAATAATTTGCTAAAGATTCCTTTTGAGTCTTCACCAATCATGTCTAAATCGTCGTATTCATAACCGGTAATATAACCCATAATCGATAGCTCTCCCTTTTCAAGATCAAGATTCTTAAGCTCTAAATCCATTCCTCTCACTGTTAAAATCCCCATTGTTGTATCAATCGTAAACAACTCACTATCAAAGCTTAATAACTTTTTAATTCCACTAACATCCATTAACTTCCTTTCTTTCATTGATACCTGATGGTAACCCAATAGCGTGCTTGGCTTTTGCTTCATGTACGACTCTTTCTCATAAATGTTCATATTCTTATCCCTCCGTTATCTGTTTTATCACTAGAAACTTATGATTGTTCTAAGCGAAATATAACTGGGGGAAAGAAAGACCTTGTTTCTACTTCATATTTTATGAAATCCCCCTCCCATTCGTTAATAAAATCGACATCTTTTTTCTTTTCTCCTCTTTCTTAGGAGTCAAGATGGCGAATTAATTCTTTTATTAAGATTTGAGTGATAAACTCAAAGCACATCACCAATAAAATAAGCACAAAACTCCAAGCAAAAACAGCGGGCATATTTAAATAAGTCTTCTCGTAGTTTAACTGACGACCAATTCCTATAGAGGTCTGAGCCATTACTTCCCCCATGACCATGACTTTAAATGATAATCCGATCGTTGCTTGAACCCCACCACTTAATTCTCTCATTAATTGTGGATAATAAAGCGCCCTAAATTTTTCATACGGGGTCGCACCAAACAATAAGCAAACATCTAATAAATCAGAATCTACATGGTTCATTGAGCTCTCTATCATCTCATATAAAAGGGGGAAAATCACACAGGCCATAATCATAACAGGCCCCCGTTCCGCCCCAAACCAAATTAATAAAATAATGGTGATTGAAATAGTAGGTAACGTTCTTAAAAGCGTTATAAATGGCGCTAAAAACAAGCGAAGCGCCTTAAAATAGCCCACAAGAATACCTAGTAATAAACTAATGATTAACACACCTGTAAAAGTAAGAACTGTCCTCCTAACCGTCGAAAGTACGGTCACAGTGAACATTGGATCAGACACAATCTCATAGGCTGCCTCAAAAACACTTATTAATGATGGTAAAATAATCGGTTGATGAACACATTGTACGAATAACTCATAAATGAGTAAGACACCTAAAATCCCCATTAATCGATACCCTTGCTTCATAAGTATGCCCCTCCCTCTTTTTCTATCTTACGGGGAAAAAATAAGGAAAATACCGTTCAAATAAAAAAATAGGTCACTACGGAAGCGACCTATTTTTAAAAACTTAAAAGTTATCCACATGATGAATTCACAAAAGTCATTGACATTAAGTTAGACAACAAAATGCAGTATAACTTTTAAATATTTATGACCCTTACTTGGCAAGTGGTATTTCCCTTGCATCCTTTGTCGGCTACCAAACCGAGTTTCAAGTAATCGTCAATAATAATATATGCACACTCAATTATTTTATACCTATTAATTCGCGAAATAATAGAAGTCATCGTCCGGCATCGAACCGCCAATTGTAGCTGGATTAAATTCAAACAATTTTTTCAAATAGACTTCAATCTCTTTCTTTGAATCGGCTGCTGTTTTAAACCTTAAATTTGACTGTGGCGTCGACTGAACAATAATATTTTCCGGCATTTCAAGTCCTGTTTGAATAGCTTCTTTAGCCATTTCGTCTGTTGATTCATTTGCGAATGAAACACTTGCCTCCACTTGGGCTAATAACGGTTCAATAACCTCTTTATGATTCTCAATTAAATCTTTATGAACAAATAAACTTGCTTGTGGATAAGAACTTACCCCATAAATTTCTTCCCACTGTTGTTGAAAATCAACAACGACATTTACATTCTCACTCTTTGTTTTTAAAACCGATAATGAAGGTTCTGCGATAACTGCAAGATCCGTTTCACCCGCTGCAAACATCGATTGAACATCTGCAACACTTGGTAAATACTCAATTTCTACCGAATCAAGTAGCCCCTTTTCCTTTAAAATGCACTGTAGCACAATGTCTGGTGTACTTCCTTGGCCAAAAGCCGTAATCTTTTTACCTGCTAAATCATCAAAATTTAATTCTTCTTGACTAATTAAATATAAATTTCCCCACACTAAAGTGGCTACTAATTGATAAGGCACTTCTTTTTGATAAAGCGTAGCTCCTAAATTAGTGGGTGCAACAATCACCTGTGAGCTCCCTGATGTAAAAGCTGCAGCTAATGCATCACTTCCTTGTGTATAAGGCGATACGGTATATTCCACATGATCTCCAAGGGAAGGTGCCGTTGCCTTAAAGTGCGCCATTGCCATGGCTGTTGATCCACTCGGAACTAACATATCAAATGAAACATTTTCAAATTGTGGAGTCGTCTCTATATTCTGCTCCTCATTTTCGGTTTGTTGCTCTACCTTTTCCTTTGTTTCATCTTTCTTATTCTCATCTACCGTTTGATTCGCGCAGCCGACGATTCCAAACAGCAATAGGAATATTGCTAAAAACTTTTTCATTTAAAATTCCTCCCATATGCTTGATTACCTCCGATTATATCTTACGTCCTACGATTTATCCGTAAAAAGCATGAGTCATTTTTCGCATACGAACAAGGGATTTCATCAAATGTTGTAACAATTTTAACAAATGGATAGGAACCTATCAAAAATAAAAAAACGATGTTCTCCCCCATTCCTAAATAACGAGAGATTTACTCATATTTTTTAAAACTATTTTTTATTTGTCGCTTTATATAAGAAAATGAAAGGCTTTTATTTTCTTATATAAAGACATTTGTTATAATGTTAGTGAATTTTCTGTACGATTGGAGATACAAAATGAACTATGTTGCATTCAATCATGTTTTTAAAACTTATCCCCGTTCAACTAAGGCGGTTATTAATGATTTTAATCTCTCAATTTCTAAGGGAGAATTCATCGTCATCGTTGGTCCTAGTGGAAGTGGTAAATCAACGTTGCTTGAACTTATTTGCGGATTTGAAAAAATGACTTCTGGGGATATCTTAATTGAGGGAAGACGAATTAATGAAACATTACCAAAAGATCGAGATGTTGCAATGGTCTTTCAAAACTATGCCCTGCTCCCCCATCTTAGCACTTACGAAAATATCGAATTTGGGATGAAATTACGCAAACTTCCAAAAAAGCAGCGCGAGGAAAAGGTACGCTGGGCGGCCCGTATTCTTCAACTCGAAGAATATCTCGATGTACTTCCAAAAAATCTTTCCGGTGGACAACGGCAACGCATCGCTATTGCACGCGCAATCGTCAGAGAGCCGAAACTCTTCCTAATGGATGAGCCGCTTTCCAACCTAGACGCCAAATTGCGTGAATCGACTGGTAATGAGATTACCCAATTACACCGGCGACTAAACGCAACAACCATCTATGTCACCCATGATCAGACGGAAGCCCTGACCATGGCAGACCGAATCGTTATTTTAAATGAAGGGATTATTCAACAGATCGGTACTCCTGTTGAGATTTACACGAAACCAGCCAATTTATTTGTAGCAACCTTCATTGGGAAACCGCGCATTAACCTTTTTAATGTGACGTATCACACCCACCACCTCATCTTATCTAATCATATTTCACTCGAGGTCGGATCTCGATTCTCCCCTCTTACAGAAAACGGGGAATATCTTCTAGCCCTTCGAGCCGAACACCTTTATTTAGATACGACGAATGGGATTGAAATGAGGATTCAAAAAGTTGAGTATCTTGGAAGTGAGGTTATCCTCCATCTACAAAAAGATGACTTGGTCATGACAATGAAATCTTATCAAAACTTAGATTATAAAACAGGGGCATTCATTAAAGTCAGCTTTGACCTAGCTCACGCTCATGTTTTTAATAAAACAACACATGAAAGGATTGAACTTAACCATGAACAAAATTAAGCTACTACTCGTCAGCATGACGTTACTCTCATTGACGGCGTGCCAAACAAAACCGAAGGTAGAAGAGGGAAAAATCGGTGGAACATTAACAGTTGTGACTTCTCGTCCTGATGCTGCCGAACTATTTGAAGAGATTGAAGAGGGATTTAAAAAGAAATATCCTGAAGTTGAAGATATTATTTGGGAGTCTTCAAGCGACTATGATGCTGATATCATGAAACGAATGAATACAAAAGATTATGGAGATGTTTTGTTTGTTCCTTTCTCAATGGCAGGAACACCAAGTGAATATGAAAACTACTTCTATCCGCTTGGAAAAGTAGAAGACTTAGAAAAAAAATATTTAGATGTAACTGAGGCTGTGTATAACGATACAGTCTACGGTTTACCTGTTTCAATTAATATTTTAGGCTTTGTCTATAACGAAGACGTTTTAAAGAAAGCTGGCGTTGAAAGTATGCCAACCTCAACAGATGCTTTACTTGAAACTTGCGATCAAATTGAATCAAAAACAGGGGCAACATGCTTTTACACTAACTATAATACCTCTTTAGGAGTTTGGGCAGGTGCCTTATCTTCATATGGGGAAAATTATAAAGAAGCCGCACTTAACGGTAATCCATTTGATGAAGGTCAACCGATTCGTGAAGTAATGGATTTATTCTACAAATTAGCAGCTGGTGGATATATTGAAGAAGATCCGATTACAGGCGACTATAACCAATCGCTTCAATTATTAGCGGACGGAAAAGTGGCCATGATTATGCGCGCCTCTCAAGACTTAGCAACTATTCAAGCGCTCAATGATTCTGAGGATAACATTAAATTGGCTCCATTCCCAACCACTTTAAACGGAACAACAAGTGTTCCAGTTGGAGCCCCTGGGGTCATTGGAATCAATAAAAATACAGAAAACTTAGCAACGGCGAAAGCATTCTTAGAATACTTTATTTCTGCTGAAAGTGGTTATGCAGAAGATTTAGATGGGGTTCCAGTCATCATTGAAGAATTAAACGATGATCAACGTGCTTTATTTGAAGAGGGGACAATTGTAAAAACTGCCTCAACTGAAGATGCAGCCATTCAGGAACGTTATAGTGCTGTTGCCGGGGAAGTCGGAATCGCCCGCTTAACAGATGTTTTACAAAAGGTAATCAATATCGGATTATATCCAGAACAAAACCAAAGTTATGAGGACTATGTTAAAGAGTTACAAAACGCTTGGGATCAAGCACTAAAAAATCATGAATAGTTCCTTACATAAAAAAGAAAGAGTCCTTATTGGGCTCTTCCTTTTTATTCCCCTATTATTACTGATTACCTTTGGCTTTTTACCTTTACTTGAAATTATCTCCTACAGTTTCACCTCATGGAACGGAATTAGCTCGCAAAAACCGTGGGTAGGGTGGAATAATTACGTGAAAGTACTAACAAGTCCTCAATACTTTCAGGTTTTTATAAATAACCTTTACTATTTTGTCTCTGGACTCCTGCAAATTTTAATTGCTTTATATCTCGCCATCCTTTTATCCTTTAAAGTCAAATTCAAATCATTTTTTAAGGCGAGTATTGTTTTTCCTACTCTCATTAGTGGCGTCGCCATTTCTATGATGTTCCGGCTCTTTTATACACCAGGTGGCCCCTTTGATACCCTTTTAATCACCCTTGGTCTAGAGAAGCTCATCCATTTTTGGCTCGGAGACCCTCGTTACGTCAACTATACATTAGCCGGAATCTCTCTTTGGCGTCATACAGGACTCCGCTTCTTAATGTTTTATGCAGCCATTCAAACCATCCCCAAGGAATACTATCAAGTAGCCGAAATTGAGGGGGCAACAACCTTTCAAAAAATTCGGTACATTATCTTACCCAATATCCATACAATCCTAAAGATTAACTTTATTCTATTAACAGTCGGGGCCGTTACAGCATTTGAAATTCCGATGATTATCACGAATGGTTCAAATGGAACCACCACCTTCTTACTTCAAACACTAAAAACAGCATTTGAACAAAAACAACTAGGACTTGCTGCAAGCATGGCTGTTGTCATGATGCTCGCCCTTATTTTACTAACCTCACTTCAAAAAAAGTTATTTAGGAATGATGATTATGATTTTTAAACGTCTACTACAATCAATCTTGAAATATTTTAGTTTAATCTTGTGGACATTCATTGTCTTCTTTCCACTACTCACCGTCTTTTTTGGATCGTTCAAAACTTACAGTGAGTTTATGTCCACGTCTGGGGTAACCCCACCCGTCAGCTTTTTAAATTTTGAAAATTATTATATCGCTTTAACCAAGGGAAAAATGTTGACAGGATTTTTCAATACTTTTATTCTGATTCTTGCAGGTGTTAGTGGGAGTATCTTTATCGGTTCGATGGTGGCGTATGTTATTAACCGATTTAACTTTAAAGGAAAAAAGTTAATTCTATTTATGTATCTCTTTGTCTCCATTATCCCTATGGAAGTCTCTCAAGTTTCAACCTTCAAAATTATTGCGTCCCTCGGGCTATATAACACACGATTAGCCCCGATTTTACTCTATCTTGGGGCTGATGTCTTGATGGTTTATCTTTACTTACAAGTTCTTGAAAAAATTCCACGAGAAATTGATAAAGCAGCGATGTTAGAGGGGGCATCCTATTTTCAAATTTATAGGAAAGTCATCTTTCCTCTTTTAAAACCAGCGACAGCAAGCATTATCATGCTAAAGGTTATTTCGATTTATAATGATTTTTACATTCCACACCTTTATATGCCAGGTGAACATTTAAATACCATCTCGACGGCCTTATTTAACTTTATGGGCCCTCATCGCATTGAGTGGAATGTGATTAATGCGGCAATAATTTTAAGTTTAATTCCGATGTTGGTCTTCTTCCTCATTTTACAAAAACAAATTTATACTGGATTGACAGCGGGAAGTATTAAATAAAGGAAGTGTATTATGAAAAGAAAAAATTTTTTACAACGTGCTTATACAGTCATGGAGATTAGGACTGGATTTGCTACGGGACTACCTGTCCTAAGTGGGGGATTATTTGGCGCCTATTTAGCCGGACACTTAAAAATCATCCCGCTTTTGTTAATGTTCGTCACTGGTTTTTGCTTAAATATCGTGGCAAACGTTGCAAACGAAATTCGCGCTTATCTAAAAAGCGAGGAAAACGAAGAGACATTCACTCATCATCTCGGAAGTGAGGGACTTGTGCGAGGAGATGCAACGGTTGTGGATACTTTAATCGTTCTCTTCTTTTTCCTTGGCATCAGTGGACTTTCAGGAATAACCCTCGTCTTCGTGACCAAAAACCTAACGATTTTAATGATTGGGATTTTAAGTGCATTTGCGGCAATTGGTTACTCTCTTGGTCCGAAACCTTATATTATCTATCCCATTGGGGAACTCGTTTCAGGGCTTTTTGTTGGGGCAATTAGTACGTTGATTTCGGCTTACTTACAAACAGATCATCTCAACCTTCCTATTGTTCTTTATTCTGTTATCCCCATGATCATGACGGTGTTTTTAATGTCCACCAATAATACCTCAGACATTGAAAAGGATCGAGGGCACCGTGTAACCTTACCTCATGTTATTGGATTTAGAAATTCAATTAAGCTGATTATTCCAGAAGCCCTTCTTATGTTGATCGCCTGGACGACACTTTATCTCATTGGGGGAATTACTCTACTCATGTTTATCAGTGGAGTTGTGATTTTTTATTACTTTGGATATATTCGTTGGTATAAAGATTATTATCAAATCCAAGCCCCTTACAAAGAGATGGGACGCGAATTTGGTCCAAGACCTTTATTATTGATTTATAGCTTTAATCTTATATTATCCACAGAATTCTTTATTTACCTCATCCAATCTTAAGGAGGACTCATGATGACTATTCATTTAACATTAATCAAAAAAAATCCCCTGACGCTTCAAGTCTTACTTGCTCAAAAATTGGGACTGTTTCAAAAACATCACGTATCAGTCAACTTATCCACAACAGAAGATTTTTTATTTGATGGAAATAATCCTTTCTTCTGTGGAACATCGGATGCGATGGTCGGTGATACAACTTTCTTCTTTTATATGCTTAAACGTGGAAAAGATGCCGTTATCACCTCAGATTTAACACGTACCATCCACTTAGTCGCTGGGCGTCACCCGATTCAAGATCTTTCTCATCTAAAAATTGGGGCTAATCGGGCGGGGCTTCTCCGACTTTTTTTAGAAACAGACTTAAAAGAAATGATTCCTCATGCGAGTATTACATGGATTAATAATTCCTATGAACGACTTGCTGCACTGGATAAAGGAGAAATTGAAGCCCTTGTGGCTATTGATCCCTTTGTCACAGATGTCTTAGAAACAGGTGGAAAAATTTTATGGAGCTTAGCCAATAGCTCACACAACTGGGTCATGTGGGCCTTTGATCGAACCTTTTATGAACAAAATCAAGGGGCTGTGCATAACTTCTATCAGGCATTAGAAGACACAACAAACCTATTTAACCAGGCCTCACCTAATCAACGCATTCAGTGGGCGAAAGACTGTGGATATCCTGAAAAACTAGCCTCTCGATTCGCCACTTTCACCTTTGAACCCTATCACCCTTACGCTGTGGAAGACTTTAACCTTTGTCAAAATTGGATGTATAAAAACAAAGAAATCGACCAATTTTACGATCCTCATCAGTGTATCGTAAATCCATTTAAAAAGCCTGCGTCTTGTTAAAGACGCAGGCTTTTCTTTTAATCAATAAATAATGCATCATATCGTGGACCTTCTTCCCACTCTAAATACCCCGCTTGGAAAGGATAATCTTGACCACGGAATGGGTGAAACTCTATAAATAAACCGTGTGGTAATTCAACCCTTAAAGGGAACTCATAATCTATTTCCAACTGCTTCGCTCTCTCATTATACCCAAAGGCAACAACTCCATACTGAAGCGGCAACTGATATCGATCGCTAAAGCTCATAACCTCCAAGTAGTTCTCTCCTTCTTGAATAGGAACGGTCAGTCCAGCCACCTGATAAAAACGATTAAAACTTGTTTCATGGTAAATACGAAAACTTAATTCCCCCTTCTCCTTAGAAAGAGTCGCATAAAATCCGTCAAATTCTTTTGAGACATTCGCCTGTGCATAAGTTTCTTCAAACGTTTGATAGGAGATTGTCTCCTTCAGAAAAACACCGAGGGCACACGCTAAAAAGACCGCCGCTAAGGCCACGGTTGATTTTAAAAAGGTAGGCATCAGTCTTCCATTTTCCTCGATCTCTAAGCGTGTCAGGTCATCCCACTTTTTAAACCTCTTGAACATGAATACAACAACCGCATAGGCCATCCCCCCAATCACGAAACCTAAAGCGTTCAATAAAATATCATCAACGTCAAAAAAATTCACACTTGTGAGTAGTTGTAATGATTCTATGATTGTCGATAACAAGACTCCATAACTAAATAATCGCCACCATTTGCGAGATGACTTAAACAAGAGGCAACTGAAAAAGCCAAGCGGAACTGTGACAAGCAAATTCCCCACCACGTTATACCACCCATTCTTAAGGGTTATTCCGATCCCCAGGGTTAAATCCCTTGGATCCAAAAGAACCGCACTTATTCCTTTAAAGGGAATAAAATTAGCTTTAGTTAAGGCATACGATAAATCAAATGTAAAGGTGCTCGCCTTCAATAAAGTAAGAAAAATATAGATAAGTAAAAAAAGCATGGCTATAAAAACGACGATTTCCCTCACCCAATGGATAGACCGAGACTTTCTTAAATACCTGATACGTGTTCCAAAAAGGAGACACGCAAACAGAAACAATATCACATAATTCATAAAACCTCTCCCCAATCCTGAGAATTTATATTTTTTAACACCTCCAAATTATAATATATTTTCACATATAACCTCCTAATATTATGTTAAAAATATATAGGATAATAAAAAAGGCCTCTACTTTTTAGTCAAAGTTAGAGGTCTTTTTATGTATAAGAAACTTCTATTCGAAAATTTCGATTCCGGTAATTTCATCTAAAGATGGACGTTCAATTCGTTCTTCGGAGATAATTTCATACATATAAGCGGCATCTTGTTTTTTCGTTGAATCTTTGATATCTGTCACGCGTACTTTTAAAATTTTATTTCCATAATACAGCGTTAATTCATCACCTAATTTAACAGTCGAACTTGATTTGGCGATTTTTCCGTTAATTTCAATACGACCTTTATCCGCTACTTCCTTCGCCAACGTTCGACGTTTCACTAAACGTGAAACTTTTAAATATTTATCTAAACGCATCGTTTACATCTCCTTCTCTTCATTCACCATTAACGACTAATTTTCCTTTTTAGGGGGAACATAAATCGTTGTTAAATTATCTAATTTAAAGTTGTGATCTAATTCGTAAAGCTTCACCCATTTCAGTTCCTGTAAAGAACTTCCCGCTGCCTTCACAATACAAACTTCATATTCGTCATCATAAACTTCCATCAAATCTAATTTTAAGTTAGAGGCTGTTAACTGGTCAAATACCTGTGGAATAATCAGGTGTTGCTTAGGAGCAATCGCTTCATAATCAAAATCTAAGGCATCCATCACTTGTAATCCCTCAATCGGGTCAATGGCAAGTGCCGCAAACATCGGATCTAAGAAACTCTGCCCTCCTAATACAACAGCATCTGCCTCATCCACTAATCGCTTGACTGCATATTCCGCAACACATGGATGACCTGGAGTCGCATAAATCAAATCTCCCTTTTTAGCTTCTTCCTTAATCGTCTCAATAATTTCTTCATAAACAGCCTCAAATGTTTCATGCTTCATATAAACATCATCGAAGGCACGATAAGCAATTTGATTTTCCTCTAAAAAATTAATCATCGGGTGTTCCGCTGTTCTTAAAAATAAAGGTAACCCAGATGTTAACTTTGCCACGACTCCTCGTGTTAGCTGAGAATCATCCCCAGCTCCTAATCCTACAATATAAATCATTGACTACCTCTCCTTCTGTTTAACTTAACACTTCATCTTCTACTAATATTGGTCATAATTCAGACCTTTATTCAATTTCCGTTTGAACCGGCTTCACCTGTGAACGAGCCTTCTTTTTTTTCGCTTTTTGCTTCCGTTTGCGAGAACGTCGTGATGCTGCCTGAGAGGTCATCAAGAAAACCCCCATTAGAACGGCGTAAACTAATACTCCCGCTAAAACCTGAATCACAAGTGAAATCATATTATAAATTCGTACATCGTCTAACCCGGATAAAAGTTTAGGAATTTGTGGTTCAATATACGTTAAAACGAGCCACAATCCCGCTGTAGAAAAGCTAACCTTTAAAAAATTAACGAACGAAGTCTTATACATCATCTTTCTAAACTGGTATAGGTTAATGAGCGCCATCACTCCAAGCGATGCCACCGATGCAATAGCTGTCCCTGATATTCCTAAACTAGTCGTTAACGGCGCTGTTAATGCTACTTTTACTAGCACACCTCCGAGTACCGAAATTAACAACTTCGTATATTGCTCCTCTTGTTGCATAATCGCCATACATAGGAAAATAAACGGATAAAAGAAAACCTGTAAAGTTAACAATCTTAAGGCTTCAATCCCGCTATTATCCTTAAATAGCGCAATATTGAGTTCATCCACCACGTTAAATAAGCCTACACAGGCCGGAACAGATAGTGCAATAACCATAAACAAGGATGTATTAAATACCTTTTTCCGCTCTTTTTCGTCCCTTAATCCTGCCAATTGAGGAACAGTCGAAGAAACAATGGCGCCTGTAAATACGGTTGCTGTCTGTACAATAGGGAGTCCACGATCGAAACTTCCCTTAAGGCCCATCGCCTCTAACGACGGAATCCCACTGTTAACTAAAGAATTAAAAACGAAGAAGCTATCGATTAATTGAAAAATAATCAATATTCCAGCACTTAAAAATAAGTAAATCGACTTCTTTAAAAATCGTGGACGCCGTTTCATTTTTAAAAAGATTTGAGGTTGATCATCCAAATGCTTCACAAATAAATACACAATGGCAAGAAGCGGACCAAATAACCCGCCTAAATAAGCGAAATAAGCTAAGCGATAAATATTCTGTCCTTGGATCATAATCAAAGCGAAAATAATCGCTGCAACCCGAATTAATTGTTCAATCGTCGTCGAATAGGCAACAACTTGAAGTGTATTCGCCCTCGTTTGTGCCACTCCACGCCAATAAGAAATCGTTGGAATTAACAAGAATGCCAATGCAACGACACGCACAATCCACGTTAACTGCATATCCCCCATCGTATAGGCTATCAAATGGCTCCCCAAAAATAATCCTACAAACGAGACAAGCCCAAAAATCCACAATGAATTTTTGATATATCTTTTAATATCCTCACTGTATTGATGAGTCAATAATAACTCTGAAATAATCGTTGGTAATACAACACCATTAAGCGTCGTATAAACCCCGATTAAAGGATAAATCTGTTGAAAGACATAAAGCCCTTCATCACCTGAAATATTTTGATACGGAACTTTATATAACAAACTTAACAACTTTACAAAAAAAGCTGTGATTGTTAAAATCATCGTCCCCTTCATCCAGCCCGATTTCATATCATTTAAGCCCTCCCTAGCTTTCCTTATCAACTTCTTATTATATCATCAAAATGGACTCCTTGAAAAAATGATCACTCATTTTTTGAAAAATATTCCCTTTATTTTTTTATTCCATGCTACAGATTCACCAAATTCTTCATCAATAAATGAACAATTCTAAATTCATTAAAACATCAAACTCTTTTTATTAAACGGTCATTTTTTCCTTTTGATAAAAAGAGGTAAAAAAGATATAATAATAAAGTTGCACAAAAACGTTTAATACAATTTATATTTAGCTTTTTATAGAGGTGATATCACGTGAGAACGATTGGAGATTGTCCAATGTGGACAAAAAATATGGAAAAAAAGAAGACCTATCCTACTTTATCAAAGGATATTAAAACAGAGATCGTGATTGTCGGTGGTGGAATCACAGGTGCACTCACGGCCCATTACTTTATGAAACAAGGCATGAGGTGTGTTTTAGTTGATAAAAGTAACATCGCCACTCATGCAACTTCCGCCTCAACGGCCATTTTAAAATATGAAATTAATCAGGGATTAAAAAATCTCATGTCACAAGTTGGAGAGCAAAATGCCCAACATGCCTTCTTATTTGGATATCAGGCTGTCATGGAAATAAGCCAAATCGTTAAAGAAATTAACAGCTCATGTGATTTCTCATTTAAACCTGCCTTTTTCTACACCGAGGATCCGCGACAAACGGATGCCATGGAACAAGAGTGTACGGCGCGACAAGCGATTGGAATTCACTGTGAATTATTCACACAGGAAAACAATAAAGATGAGTTTAGTTTCAATTTTGAATCAGGTATTTATTCCCACTATGGGGCCGCTATCATGAACCCCGTTCAATTTACCCACGATCTCATCAAATTTAACGTCGACAAAGGATTAGAAGTATTTGAAAATACAACCATTGTGGATTATAATCTATCATCCCATCAAAGCATCCTCACGACAGAAAATGAATTTACTATTACGGCAGATAAAGTTATTATTTGTACAGGAGTCAATGCACTAGAATTTTTCAATCATGAAAAACCATTCTGTCAACTTTATCGTACGTTCTCGATTCTAACAAAACCTGTGGATAATTTTATTGGGGGGAAAGACAGTTGTATCATCCGTAACGATCAAAAACCTTATACCTATGTTCGTCCAACGCTTACTAACGAAATTGTTATTGGGGGAGAAGATTTAGCAATTGATCGCTTAGATGGTGACATCGCCAATATGGGAGATCGTGATCCTCTAGCCCTTCAACACTACCACCAATTATTACGCCGTGTAAGAAAAATGTTCCCACAAATTAATGAAATAAAAACAGCATGCTGGTTCCATGGGTTATTTATCGATACAAAAGATGGCCTCCCATTCATCGGTAAACATCCTGACTATCCAGGGGCCTACTTTAATCTAGGTTACGGATCAAATGGAATCCTCAATGCACTTATTGGAGCCAAACTCATTTCACAAGATGTAGCAGGAAAAAATCCTCGCGAATTAGATATCTTCAAATTTAACCGTTACTAAACCCAAACCCTTTCAAAGGGTGTGAACGAATAAATTCTAAACATATAAGCAAGAGGAATTAGACCATCCCTTAGGTGGTTTAATTCCTCTTCTTTTTGTAGACATAACGTCCCCTGTTTCATCTTCACGACGGATGTTAAGACTATCGATTGGGACAATAGGAGACATTTGTTTAATCCACGCCCAGGAACGATAAATTAAAGCACTTGAGGACCCCATTTATAAATATTAACCTCCAATATCTCCTATCAACACCTATCACTTAGAATTCAAAATTCCATTTGGCCAAGGCATATTAGCCCCTCCTTTTATTAATCAAAAAAGTAGAAAAGAAGCGAAATACCCCAAAGAAATCAATACCCCGATGAGGTAGAAAATGTAAACATCTAACATTGATCACCATTAAATGATCGATATATAGGTCACATCCTCCCTACTACACGGTATTAAACCTAAAAAAATCTTTGGTGTCCCTTTTTTCATATTTTTTTCAAAACCGCATACCTTTTAATAACTAGTCATCTAAAAAGGAGGAAGCCGGAAATGGCTAAACAAGCATATAAAAAAAACATTGCCTATAACCGCGCCCGAAGAAGCATGATCGCCATCCTAATTGGGCTCATTGTCCTCTTTGTAATCGGCATCTTTATGTCCTAAAGGATAGAGAAATCGTGCACCTTCTTATTCAAACGTGCGTCTATCTACGATTCCTCTATAGGTTTTAATCCTATTACGAAATAAATAACCATAACAAAAAAGGAGGTACCCCCATGTCCTTGAAGGAAAAAAGTTCCACCGTTAAATTAGAATATTTTTTATACGGATTAATTTTCAGGATCTTTATCGTTCCTAAATTTAAGACAATAGGCTCACATAATGATCCCCACTTAAAAAATAGCCCCGTTGCATCTTACAATGGAAATACTTATTACTTTATTAACCATCAAAAAGGGGATTAATTAGAATTAATCCTCTTTTTTGTGCTATCATATAAACAAACTGATAGCGTCTAGACAATCCGCTACTTTACCTCTATTTTATTGAAAGGATAGATTCAATGATTAAACTCGAAACCAAACATTTAATTCTCTACCCATTAACGGCGCAAAGGATTAAGGACATTTTAAATGATGAGCCCCTTGAATATTCTACAAAAATTTGGTTAACACCTGATAATACAACTCTATTAACGTGGATGCTTGAAGAGCTTTACGCATTTATGCCGCCTAAATTAGGCTTTACCTCTTGGATATTTATCGAAAAATCGTCCAATGAAGTAATTGGAGATGGAGGCTATAAAGGAAATCCAGACGATTCAGGACAAGTTGAAATCGGCTATGAAATTATTGAGTCCAAACGTAAATTAGGATATGCCACAGAAGCCATAGACGCACTTCTAAATTGGGCATTAACCCAACAAGAAATTAAAACAATTATCGCCAAATGTCACTATGAAAACCTCCCTTCTCAAGGATTACTAGATAAAATGGGATTTCAATTCATTGGCGAAGAAGATGAAATGGATATTTATCAAATTAAGCTTGAAAATTCTGCTTTAACTCATATCAAGCAGTATCTAATAAAATGTACCCTACTATCCGGAGGGATTGCCCTTCTAACCCTCCTTATCAAAAAAATTCGAAAAAAAACACTTGATTAATCAAGTGTTTTTTCATCATCCCTTAATATATAATTAATAACTCGCTTAGCATTCACATGGGTGATTCCGTTAATATCCATACTACTATATCCGCGATTGATCAACTCATCAATGACTAAGCTAGCAGATGCGGCACTTTGACAGTCAATTAAGTTTGCCTCTCCTGCATTCAGATAATTCATAAAATCAAACCCAAGCGAAATATGACGTGTTCCTACTAGATCCCTTAAATAATCAATATGATTCACCAGTGATGCAACATCCGGCTTTAAAGGATTTGTAAACTTCGACACTGCTGTTACCCCAATAACCCCGTCAACAATGGCAATTTCTTTAATTTGTTCATCTGTTAAATTTCGTGGGTGTGGCTCTAGCGAATAACAATTTGAATGGGACGCAATGACTGGTGCTGTCGTCACAGATAAAATATCTTCAAACGTTTGAACATTAGCATGGGATACATCAATCACCATCCCTAACTCATTCATTTTTTTTACTAACTCACATCCAAGACGTGTTAATCCCGCTTCTTCTTCACTTCCAACACCCGTCGCGAATTGATTTTGTTCATTCCATGTTAACATGGCATGGCGAAAACCCTTATTATAAAGTTCAACGATATGATTAATATCCCTAATGCTCGCTAATCCTTCTAACCCTAAAATAACATTAACCTTATGGTCTGCCCAATCACTCTTAGTTGTCACGACTTGAACATTTTCTGAACCTTGTAATTCATCTATAATGTATTGAATAGCCTGGTCAAAATCAGTAAGTAACTCGTTGTTGATATCCGTATAATACGTCCAAATTCCTCCGGTAACATTTCCCTCTAACAATTCAGGGATATGATAATTCTCAACAACACCACGCTCTCCCTTGAGACGGTGTTTCACAATATTGTACAAAATGTCAGTGTGCGTATCGAAAATCAAAGGTCAACCCCTCCTTATAAACGCAATTGAACCTTCTAATCACTATTAATTATATATTATCTAGACTAAAAAAAAAGCAACTATTATCACACTTTTTCCGACAAAATAACCAAAAGGTCTATGAAACTAAATTTCATAGACCTTTCTTCACTAAGCCTCTTCCTCTTCTTGATTAAATTGACTATTATATAAATCCGCGTAAAAACCATTTTGCTTCATTAAAGACTCATGATTTCCAGTCTCAATGACATCTCCATCTTTCATCACTAGGATAACATCCGCCTCACGGATTGTCGACAAACGATGGGCAATCACAAAACTTGTACGCCCCTTCATAAGGGTCTTCATAGCAGTTTGAATTTGCAGCTCTGTTCGTGTATCGACACTACTTGTTGCCTCATCTAGAATCATAATTTCTGGATCAGCAAGTAGGGCACGAGCAATTGTTAATAACTGTTTTTGTCCCTGAGAAATGTTCGATACCTCTTCGTTTAAAATAGTATCATAACCATCTGGTAAAACACGAATAAAGTGATCCGCATGGGCCGCCTTTGCAGCCGCTACAATTTCCTCCTCTGTAGCGTTCTCTCGACCATACGCAATATTATCTCGGATTGTTCCATTGAAAAGCCAAGTATCTTGCAGTACCATTCCGAACTTTTTACGTAAGGCTGCTCGGGTCATGTTCGTAATATCTACCCCATCAACTAAAATTCGTCCACCGTTCAATTCATAAAAACGTAAGAGTAAGTTAACTAGGGTCGTTTTTCCTGCCCCAGTTGGTCCAACAATTGCCACCATTTGCCCCGGCTCTGCCTTAATATTCATATCATTGATTAAAATACGATCTTCTCGATAACCAAACTTAACATGTTCAAACTCTACTGCCCCTAAGTCCTCTTTTGGACACTGAGGCGTTGTTGGATCAGGAATAACTTCTGATTCATCTAACAATTCAAAAACACGTTCTGCAGATGCGACAGTTGATTGAATAATATTTGAAATCTGTGCAATTTGAGCAATAGGTTGGGTAAATTGACGATTGTACTGGATAAAGGCCTGAATATCTCCGACGGTAATTCTTCCTTTTGTAACAAGGACACCTCCGATAACAGCCACTAAAACATATCCTAAATTTCCAATAAAGCTAATAATCGGCATCACTAACCCTGATAAAAATTGAGCTCTCCATCCGACGTTGTATAAGCGGTCATTAATTTCCTCAAATTCATGGATTGCCTGATGTTCATGACCAAATGCCTTTACAACATTATGCCCTGTATACATTTCTTCAATATGTCCATTTAAATCTCCAAGTTCCTTCTGTTGACCAATGAAATACTTTTGTGAACGTTTAATCACTAGCATCATTAAAACACCTGATAAAGGAATAACAATAATTGAAACAACAGTTAACAACGGACTAATAGTTAACATCATAAATAATACACCAATGACCGTTGTCACCGATGTGATAACTTGTGTAATAGACTGTTGTAAAGTCCCACTAATATTATCGACGTCATTCGTAAATCGACTTAATAACTCACCATTCGTATGCGAATCAAAAAACTTTAAGGGTAAACGGGCCAGTTTTTCATCAATATCCCGTCGCAAATCATAAACCACTTTTTGGGAAATACCAGCCATTATAAATTGTTGTAAATAGTTAAAGGCTGCGCTTAGCACATATAATCCAATTAAGATTAAAATTATTTTAAAAATATAAGAAAAATCAATTGGTAATGGCGAAACATTGCCACCAACCATTTCTAAAATGGGGCGCATTAATTCATCCGTAATCTTTGCCATGATTTTTGGAGAAACAATTGAAAAAACAACACTCATAATTGCCGCTACAAAAACGATGACCAAACCTACACGATATGGTTTTAAATATTTTCCTAAACGAAGTAATGACCCTTTAAAATCTTTTGCTTTTGCTCCACCCGGTTTTGGGCCTCCCATAGGTCCTGCCATAAATTATTCCTCCTCCCCTTTTTTAAGTTGTGATTCAACAATCTGTTGATAAATTTCGTTTGTTTTTAATAACTCTTCGTGAGTTCCCATCCCTACGATGCGTCCCTCATCCATAACTAAAATGCGTGTTGCATCCATAACCGTGCTGACGCGTTGGGCAACGATAATCACTGTAGAGTTTTTCGTTTCCTCTCGTAAAGCTTCACGTAATTTAGCATCTGTTTTAAAATCCAATGCTGAAAAACTATCATCGAATAAATAAATCTCTGGTTTACGAACAACTGCCCTTGCTATTGATAGTCGTTGTTTTTGTCCACCTGAAACATTTGTTCCACCTTGAGATATTTGAGATTCTATTCCTTCTTTCATCTTTGAAACAAAATCTGTTGCTTGGGCAATATCCAAAGCATGACAGATTTCTTCATCTGTTGCATCTTCTTTCCCGTATAAAATATTATCTCGAATAGTCCCTGTAAACAGCATAGCCTTTTGAGGAACATATCCAATTTTAGAACGAAGTTCTTCATCATTCATCTGACGAACGTCTATCCCATCGACTAATACCTCTCCCTCGGCAGCGTCATAAAAACGAGGGATCATGTTTAAAATTGAAGATTTTCCAGAACCTGTCCCCCCAATAATTGCTGTTATTTCTCCGGGACAAGCTGAAAAGGAAATATTCGAAATAGCATATTCTTCTGCCCCTTCATATCCAAAAGAGACATTTTTAAACTCAACATATCCTTTTAATTGTGGTTGCTTAGCGTGAGTAGGACTAACAATAGATGGGTCCATCTCAAGCACCTCATTAATACGAACAGCTGATGCTTGTGCACGTGGAATTAATACAAACATCATTGTTAACATCAATAATGAAAACATAATTTGGGTTAAATATTGGATAAAGGCCATTAAATCTCCAACCATTAAATCTCCACTATCGATACGAATTCCACCAAACCAAATAACAGCAATGATTGAAAGGTTTAAAATAAGCATCATTAATGGCATTAATGCCCCCATTAAACGATTGGCTATTGTAGCAATTCGAGAGACTTCTAAACTCGCCTCGTTAAAACGCTCCTGTTCCTGAGAGACTTTATTAAATACTCGAATAACACGGATTCCTGTTAGATTTTCACGAACGACTAAATTCAATCTATCAATTCGCTTTTGCATCTTTTTAAACATTGGCATTGTAAATCGAGCAATAATAATAATCGTAAGGATAATAATAGGGATGACAACGAAAATAACCTTTGACAACTCAATATCCTTATTAACTGCCCGAATAAGCGCCCCAACAATCATCAATGGGGCACTTAACATCATTCGCATCATCATAATTACAACAAGTTGAACCTGATTAATATCATTTGTTGTTCGTGTAATTAAAGATGCTGTTCCAAATTCGTTAACCTCGGCTAGTGAAAATGATTCAACTTTAGTAAACACCTTTTGACGTAAATCTCGGCTAAATCCCATACCAATTTTAGCTGTTAAATAACTTGTTAAAATGGTACACCCCGTTCCTAATAGGGCAACAAGTAACATAATTCCACCGCGGCCTAAAATATAAGGGATATCCCCTTGAACAATTCCTGTATTAACAATTTCCGACATTAAATCGGGTAATTCTAAATCTGTCATCGTTGAGACAAAGACAAGAACTAAAACACATGCTATTAGGGCTGCATACGGTTTTAATCCCCTAAATAATTTCAACATCTCTAACTCCTCCTCCTTTAATCTTGTAGATTTCCTAATAACTTTCTAAAAATGAATTTAGCTTGGTCGATTTCATCTTTAGAAAAATTTCCAAATGCACGAAAATTAAGTTCACGGAAAATTTCATTCACAACTTTGGCCTGTTCAATCCCACTCTCAGTTAAACAAACATACGTTACTCGTTGATCCGTTAAACTACGTTGACGCTCAATCAGCCCATCTCGCTCCATTCTTTTTAGCATGGCGCTAATCGTCGCCGGGGTCACATTTAGCTTATTTGCTAACTCAACCTGAGTCGCCTGATGACACTGCGATAACACATGAATAATCCCTGGTTGTGATGGACATAAGCCTTCCTCCTCTAAAACCCGTTTAACGATCGATAAATGACTTCTTATTAAATGACCAAATATCTTAGCTACATCATTAATCTCTTGATTATCCACATTATCACCTCTTATTAGCTAAATAAATCTTACCTTACTCTTCATAGTTAGTCAACTAACTATTAGCTAACTAATCATTTTTTTATTTTATAATTATTTTTATAGCAAAAAACACTGATTCTAACTAGGCAATTTAATCTTCTGCCCTTAGTGTGGAGAATCATTTAGAATTTTAATCTTGAAAAACAAAAAAGACAGAAAATGATTAAACACTCTCTGTCTTTTTCATTTAAAAAATAAAATGGGCAATTACTGCGATAATCGGTAATGTGATTAATGTCCGTTGAATAAAGATAATAAACAATTCCTTCAAATTCACTGGAATTTTTGAAGAGAGCAATAGTGCACCTACCTCTGACAAATAAATCAATTGAGAAACCGAAACTGATGCAATAATAAAACGTGTCATATCGCTTTTAATAGTTGAGGCAAGGACGGATGGGAGTAACATATCCGCAAATCCAGCGACTAAAGTTTGCGATGCCGCAATTGGCTCAGGAACTTGCAATAACATTAAAATAGGTAAAAATGGTAATCCTAAAATTTTAAATACTGGAGTATATTCGGCAATAACTAAGGCAATTGTTCCTACGGCCATTACGATTGGAATAACAGCTAGCCACATATCTAACACATTCTTAAATCCATCTATAAAAATGACCTTTATAAAGGCTTGTGATTTAGCTTTTTCTATCGCCTGCATAAACCCATATGAAACATAATTAAATCCAGTTGGAATCTTTTCATCCGATTCCTTCTTTGTTCCATCAAAAAATACGTCCTCTTTTTTAGATAAGGGTGGCATTTTGGGTAGTATAATAGCGGCTAACAAACTTGCAATGGTGACAGTTATATAAAATGGAATAAACATATGCCCAAGATTAACTGTATTAATAACAACTAGACTGAATGTCACCGAAACAAGTGAAAAGGTCGTACCAATCACCGCAGCCTCGCGTTTAGTATAAAAACCGTCCTCATATTGCTTACTTGTCAACAACACTCCAATGGTTCCGTCACCTAGCCATGAGGCAATACAATCGACTGCTGACCTTCCCGGTAAATTAAAGATGGGGCGCATCACCTTAGATAATAACGAACCTACAAACTCCAATAATCCGAAATTTAATAATAAAGGTAAAAAAAGTCCCGCAAATAAGAAGACTGAAAAGAGAATGGGTAGTAGATCACTAAACACCAATCCCCCCGTATTCGAAGAGATTAAAAATGGAATCCCTTGATTAGTGTATACCATAACCGTAAATATAGCTGCTAAAAATCTAAGAATCGACCAAATAGGGGTTACGTCAAATAAACTATTTAGAAATCTATTTTTCACGATGAATCCCGGTTTCAATAGTTTAGTAACTGCTGTCCCAGCAGCTGTGATAAGCACTAAAACTAATAATATAGTCGGTAGAATACTCTCTAAATGATGTTTCAGTCCATTTGATAAAATGGCAATAGGAATCGTGATTCCTTCCGCTGTAGAAATAGGACACATAAATAAGATAACTCCAATGAAAGAGGGTATCATAAATTTCAATTTTTCTAACTGGTTATATGAGCTACACGAGCCTTCGTTTTTTATATTTTTATCTTTACTCATTTCTATTACCGCCCTTACTTTTTCTCTGATTTTATAAGTATACTTGTTAGAATAAAACTTATCAACCTTTTTAACGACAATAATCGCTCTTTATATAGAAAAAAGTCCTTGATAAACGAACAAGGACCTTTTGGATATCATGAAACCTATAATTTAAAATTTTCTTCTACACCGTAAACTTCCGTATTTAAAATTTGTCTAAATTTCCTTAGACGTTCATCACTTAATTGACAGGATGACATAATTCTTAACTCTACAGTTCCCGTAGTTAAATTAAGTGGCGGTTGATAGTGAGGAATATCATTTAAGATGAATCCTAATCTCTTGTAAAATTCTACTCTTCTTTTCGTTAGGGTATCTATTGGAGGTTCTACCTCTAAAATAATCGGTCGTTGTTTTGCCTCTAACATAACATCTCTAATCAATTGAGTTCCGATTCCCTGTCCCCTCACTTTTTCCGTACAAGCTAAATGTTCAATATATATAAAATCATCAAATTCATAATAAGCACAAAAAGCAGTTACTTCATCATGATGTAGGGTTGTTTTTAAAAAGTAATTAGGACGTGATAAAAGCTTTTTCTGCTCTTTATATTCCCTGAACTCATCTACCGGAAAAGATTCTTTCATTATCTCATAAACTTCATCAAACTTTGAAATCAAGCAATCACCCTCTGTATAAAATATAATAATATTGCATATAATAACATGACTCATACACTTTTACAAGAAAGTTATTATATGGAGGCCCAAAATGAAAATAAATCCTGATTTATACCATGGCCACGATCAATATACTAATTTTTTTGAGGGTTGGTATTTTAAAATCGTTGATGCTACTGGTCGTTATTCGTTAGCTTTTATCCCAGGTATATCTCGTACTGAAGATGCAAAAAAACATCATAGTTTTATTCAAGTCATTGATTTAGTTAACCATTCCTATCATTACTGCAAATATAGTGTTGACGATTTCTATTCTAATAATCGACACCTCAAAGTAAACATTGGGTTAAACGAATTTAGCTTTCACAAAATTTATGTTGATTTTGAGAAATTTCATGGACTATTGTATCTGGGTCCTCCTAAAAAATGGCCTCATACGAAACGTAGTCCAAACATGATGAGATTATTAAATTATATTCCCTTCCTAGAATCGCATAGTCATGTCTGTGCCATTGACGGAAATATTGAAGAAGGGCACCTTAAAATTGGAAATCAAATTATTGATTTTAGTAACGGAAAGTATTATATTGAAAAAAATTGGAGAAAGAGCCATCCGACTCCGCGTATTGGAATTCAAAGTAATTACTTTGAGGATGGACGGGCGACACTCACCTGCTCATTAGAAATTATCCCTCTCCCTATTATTAAGGAGTTTTTAGGGTTTGAAATAGGAGTTACCGTTGATCAAAAATTTTATTCATTCACCACAGCAAACCATAGCAAATTGAATATATCCTTCTTTGATCGTGATATCTTATTGTGTGTAACAAAAGATAATGTACAGTTAATCCTAAAAACAAAAAGTAAATCAGAGGATTTTATTGATTGCCAAGAGTTAAATCATCAAAATACCTCGTTTCTATATGAAGCAATTTTAAATGCTGAGGTGGAACTAACCTTACTAAATAAAAAAAATAATACCCTTATCTATCATGGAATAGGAAAAGCATGCGGTATTAAATATAGAGGGGACCTTAGCAGATTTTATACTACCGCAAAAATATCTTAAATATATCCACATTTTACTGTGGATTTTCTTTTTTTACAATCTTTTATTAGAATTCCCAAAATAATCATAATTATACCCTGTTTTATTTACTCCTTCTCATAAATAGCGATATAATAATGGAAAATATACTCATGGAGGTAGGACAACTATGTTAAAGCCACGTATACTTATAGTTGATGATGAACGTGAAATTCGAGAAGCTATTCGTATCTATTTAAGAGGAGAGGATATCGAAACAGTCATGGCTAGTAATGGACAGGAGGCAATTGATTTAGTCAAACAAGAAGAAATCCATCTTGTTTTAATGGATGTCATGATGCCTGGAATTGATGGAATCGTAGCCACCAGCCTAATCAGAGAGTTCTCTAATGTACCTATCATTATGCTCACCGCAAAATCTGAAGATACCGATAAAATTATGGGCCTCTCAATTGGAGCGGACGATTATATTACAAAACCATTTAACCCTATGGAACTCGTTGCACGTGTTAAAAGCCAGTTACGTAGATACCTACAATTTAATTCTCCACAAAGTACGCCAAATAAAGATTTATTAGAGGTAGGGGGACTTAGTATGAATATAGTTACTAAACAAGTCAATGTAGATGGGAAAGAAGTCCGGCTAACACCGACAGAATTTAAAATTCTCGCCCTTTTACTGAAAAATAAAGGACGTGTATTTTCAATCAATGATATTTATGAAAATGTCTGGGACGAACCTGGATATAATGCAGAGAATACAGTTGCCGTACACATTAGAAAAATTCGGGAGAAAATCGAAATTAATCCACGCGATCCAAGATATCTTAAAGTAGTCTGGGGAGTTGGCTACAAAATTGAGGCATAGATTTACCTCATAATAATTAAGAAATACATTCATCTTAAAAAGTAATTCACGGTGACCATAGCATTAAAGGCTATGGTTTTTTTCCACCTCATATTAAGAATTTTTTAAGAAAATTAGTAACTAGATATTAAGAACGTTATGTTATCTTTATAATAAAAGAATGGAGTTGATATAATGAAAAGTAATGATTCACCTAATCAAGTAAACCAGTTATTAGATAGTCAAAAAAATTGGATCAAATTTTTAATTTTAATCGGAACATTTATTCTATGTTTTAACTATATAACGATCCAGTTACAATATCGAAATATCTTCCCTTTAAATTATTTTGAATCTTTTCAATATGCATCGCAAGTGGAGGACTTTTTAAAAGATTTTTATACAAGTCAAATCGAAATCCCTCAACTCAAAAAACCTATAGAGGAAATTCCCGTTACCAAAGAGGAAATTTTAGATGCAAAATTTGATAATAACCTATACTCTCGGTATTTATATGATGATACTACAGGCGAATATCACCCTATCTCATCTTTAACCGATGAACAAATTACAGAAATCATTCGCTATCATAAGTACCAGGAAAATAAGGATAAAATTTATGATTATTATAATTACAACTCTCATAATCAAGGGAATGCCTTTTATTATAAGATCGTTGATAGAAATGGAGAAACGTATACTAATGTTCCCGACGAAGACATAAAGTATCTCAATGTACTCGAAATTCCTTATTACGGGAAAAACAATGAAAATTTCAAAAATTCGGTTAACTCATTTGCTTCCGATCAAGGATTAACAGGAACCCTCTATTTACCAAAATATCCAATGGGAAACTCCACGATCCAAAGCTCCTTTATTCAAAATACTATCATCAAAATTATTTGGTTTGTTGCAGTTGTACTAAACATTTTTATCCTATTTCCTATCTACTCGTATTTTAAAAAAGTTAGACATACTCCTCTAACAATTCCGGATCAATATACTTGGATAGGGAAAAAATATTCCCAATTACCTATTGAATTTAAGGCTAGTATTTTCTTTGCTACTTTATTGTTCATTAAAGGTTTTCGAATCAATTTTCACGCTTCACCTACAGCTTTCTATATTTTTAAAATAGCCTTTCAAATTATAGTCCTTATCTTTGTGATTTACATTTTTACGCTTCAGGTCCAAGGAATAATAAATAGATTAAAAAAACCTCAGATTATCCAAGAAGAGTGGAACAATGGGTTTTACATGAGCAATAAGGAAGCCTGGAGCCAATTTCCTCTCTATCGAAATATCTTCTTTAAGCTATTTATTTTTACAGCACTTATTGGATTTTGGGGTGTTATTTGGGGAATATCTACTGTAGCTTTTGGAAGCTTCGTTATAGTGACCCTTATTAGTCTTTTACTTATCCCCATATTATTATTTTCTATTAAAAGATGTTCTCAACGTCTTCAGCTTATTGTGGACACATTATCAAAACTAGCACAAAATAAAAAAAGTCCTCAGATTATAGTTAAAGGCCATGATCTTATTTCAGATATATCAAGAGATATTAATACAATTCAAGAGGGGTTCGCATTGTCGAGCCAAAAGCAGTCGGATAGCGAACGGCTTAAAACGGAATTAATCACAAATGTTTCCCATGATTTAAGAACTCCTCTTACAAGTATTCTAAATTACGTAGATTTAGCAAAAAGGAGCAATATAAGCGATTTAGAGCGTCAAGAATACCTCAACATTATCGATAACAAATCTAAACGATTAAAGGTTCTTATCGATGATTTATTTGAAGCTAGTAAAATGGCTAGTGGAGCTGTCGAATTACATAAGGAACGAGTAGATTTAGTCGCCTTAATCTATCAGTCATTAGCAGAATACGATGACCGCTTTAATGACCAAGGATTAGCCATTAAAACTAAAATGGTTGAACAACACATGTATGCCTATTGTGATGGAAGAAAAATGTCGCGGGTATTTGAAAATTTATTTAATAATATTATTAAATACGCCCAACCAGCAACTCGAGTTTATATTGAAATGGAGTACGAAGAATCAGACATTGTTATTACTTTAAAAAACATCTCAAATTACGAATTAGGGTTTGATGTGTCTGAATTATCAGAGCGATTTAAACGTGGGGATAGTTCTCGTCACACCGAAGGATCAGGATTGGGGCTCTCTATCGTGAAATCTATCCTAGAATTACACGGAGCAATATTCGAGCTATCAAAAGATGGTGATTTATTCAAGGTCATTATAAAAGTCAAAAAATACTCCTAAGCAGAGACAGATATTAAAAAGAAACCATTAGCTATATGGATAGCCCAATGGTCTCTTTGGTACTATAAAACTCGTAGAAACTACACCGGTATTTATGTGTAGATTCTACGAGTTTTATTTTTTATGGTTAATAGGTGATGCGGTAACGAAGCTCTCTTAGGATTAAAACATCCGTTAAAAAAAGTGTTGCCTCACCCTATTCATTCCCCATTCGATTAAGCAAGTTGAAACTACTATGTAACAAATCAAAATGAAACAAATAAATAGAGATGAGAACCTATCATATATAAAAAAAACACCCCGAAGGATGTTGATTGGCTATTTGGAGCGGGTGAAGAGAATCGAACTCTCACAGTCAGCTTGGAAGGCTGAAGTTCTACCATTAAACTACACCCGCATTTTTTTCGGCCTAGCGACGTCCTACTCTCGCACTTGCGTACTACCCTCGGCGCTAAGGAGCTTAACTTCTGTGTTCGGTATGGGAACAGGTGTGCCCTCCTTGCCCTTATCACTAGACCTTCTGTCAGATTTCATCAATCTCACAAAACTAGATATCTTCTGCTTACTTCTTCTTGTCCGGCAACTCTCGCATCACAGTGGTAAAGTTCAATAACTGTTCATCACCTTCGTGATTCCTCAGTTCTTTTCACTTTCTGCCTGTGATAATCGCTCGTTTTTGCCTTTCCTATTTAGTTAAGTCCTCGATCGATTAGTATCAGTCCGCTTCATCTGTCACCAAACTTCCACTCCTGACCTATCTACCTCGTCGTCTTCAAGGGATCTTACTTCTTTCGAATGGGAAATCTCATCTTGAGGGGGGCTTCACGCTTAGATGCTTTCAGCGTTTATCCCTTCCACACGTAGCTACCCAGCTATGCTCCTGGCAGAACAACTGGTACACCAGCGGTGTGTCCATCCCGGTCCTCTCGTACTAAGGACAGCTCCTCTCAAATTTCCTACGCCCACGACGGATAGGGACCGAACTGTCTCACGACGTTCTGAACCCAGCTCGCGTACCGCTTTAATGGGCGAACAGCCCAACCCTTGGGACCGACTACAGCCCCAGGATGCGATGAGCCGACATCGAGGTGCCAAACCTCCCCGTCGATGTGAACTCTTGGGGGAGATCAGCCTGTTATCCCCGGGGTAGCTTTTATCCGTTGAGCGACGGCCCTTCCATTCGGTACCGCCGGATCACTAAGCCCGACTTTCGTCCCTGCTCGACTTGTTGGTCTCGCAGTCAAGCTCCCTTCTGCCTTTACACTCTTCGAATGATTTCCAACCATTCTGAGGGAACCTTTGGGCGCCTCCGTTACTCTTTGGGAGGCGACCGCCCCAGTCAAACTGCCCACCTGACACTGTCCCCTGACCAGCTCATGGCCACGGGTTAGAACCCCAGTAACACAAGGGTAGTATCCCAACAGCGACTCCTCCAAGACTGGCGTCCTGGTCTCTTCGTCTCCTACCTATCCTGTACATGTGTCACCAGTGCTCAATATCAAGCTACAGTAAAGCTCCACGGGGTCTTTCCGTCCTGTCGCGGGTAACCTGCATCTTCACAGGTACTATGATTTCACCGAGTCTCTTGTTGAGACAGCGCCCAGATCGTTACGCCTTTCGTGCGGGTCGGAACTTACCCGACAAGGAATTTCGCTACCTTAGGACCGTTATAGTTACGGCCGCCGTTTACTGGGGCTTCAATTCAAAGCTTCGCTTGCGCTAACCTCTCCTCTTAACCTTCCAGCACCGGGCAGGCGTCAGCCCCTATACATCACCTTGCGGTTTAGCAGAGACCTGTGTTTTTGATAAACAGTCGCCTGGGCCTTTTCACTGCGGCTTGCTTTCACAAGCACCCCTTCTCCCGAAGTTACGGGGTCATTTTGCCGAGTTCCTTAACAAGAGTTCTCTCGCTCATCTTAGGATTCTCTCCTCGCCTACCTGTGTCGGTTATCGGTACGGGCACCTAATAAATTATCCCTAGAAGCTTTTCTTGGAAGCGTGACATCAGCTGACTTCACCCTTTCGGGCTTTCGGCATCACAGCTCAATGTTTCGCCATGCGGATTTGCCTACATGACCACCTCACTGCTTACACGTGAATCCATTCACACGCTCAACTTAGCCTTCTCCGTCACTCCTTCAGTTTATTAAGTGGTACAGGAATCTCTACCTGTTGTCCATCGGCTACGCCTTTCGGCCTCACCTTAGGTCCCGACTTACCCAGGGCGGACGAGCCTTCCCCTGGAAACCTTAGGCTTTCGATGGATAGGATTCTCACCTATCTTTCGCTACTCACACCGGCATTCTCACTTCTAACCGCTCCACAGCTCCTTCCGGTACTGCTTCTCCGCTGTTAGAACGCTCTCCTACCACTGACACTTCGTGTCAATCCGCAGCTTCGGCGGTCCGTTTAGCCCCGGTACATTTTCGGCGCAGAGTCACTCGACTAGTGAGCTATTACGCACTCTTTAAAGGATGGCTGCTTCTAAGCCAACCTCCTAGTTGTCTGTGCATCTCCACATCCTTTTCCACTTAACGGACACTTGGGGGCCTTAGCTGGCGGTCTGGGCTCTTTCCCTTTTGACCATGGACCTTATCACCCACAGTCTGACTCCCGATCATATCTATCTGGCATTCGG
>NZ_CP142738.1:0-162500 GCF_037014675.1 Turicibacter sp. KK003 | reverse complement strand
TAAGCATTCTCTTCTCATCAACGACTGTTGTTACACCTTTGTCTAGCAAGTAACTTAACGATTCCTTTAAAGCAACGACAATCGAAATAGCTGGCGTAAAAGGTTGTTCGCACTTTTCATTAAAAGAATTAAAATATTTTTTATAATCCCAATAATATTTAGGTAAACTCGATTGTTCCATGGCATCCTTTGCCTTATCGCTTAAGGCGACAAAACTTAATCCCGGTGGAAGCAAGAATCCCTTTTGACTACTAGCAACTGCACAGTCGACTCCCCATTCATCCATGTGAAATTCATGAACAATCATCCCGCTAATGCAATCTGTAATTAATAGGCAGCCTCTATTTCGCGTTAAATTCCCTAACGGTTTCAAATTGTTCAAAACACCTGTCGAGGTTTCATGATATGTCACAAAAACTCCTTTAATTTCCGGGAATTTATCCAAAATATTTTCAACTTCGTCAATATTATAACTATTTCCCCACTCATAACATAATTCATGAACAGTTAACCCATAAACCTGGCAGATTTCAATAAATCTTTTCCCAAACCATCCCGTATTAATAACCAGTACGGAATCACCTTGTGAAAAAAGGTTAACAACGGTTGATTCCATTGACCCTGTTCCAGAAGATGTTAAAACTAAAACATCGTTCGATGTACCGAACACAACTTTTAAATCTTCGTTGATTTCCTTTAGTAACTCGTGATAGTCTGCCATTCGATGATGAATTAAATCTCGTCCAAGAACCTCTCTAATAAAATCAGGAACATTCGTCGGTCCTGGTGTAAATAAAACTTTACTCATTCTCCTTCACCCTCTTTTCATTTATCACATAATCTTAGAAGCCTATTATCTCCAATCTTATAAACATTCATTAACTAATCTATGCAATTAAAGGGAGATAAAATGATATCTCCCTTCTATTTTAATTAACTATTTATCACTTTTTTTGCGATATCTGTACGGTAGAACAAATCTTTACAGTCTATTTTTTTTACTTCTTGATAGACTTTTTGACGTGCATCTTCAAGCGTATCGCCAGTTCCCACAACAAACAGAACACGCCCGCCATTTAAGGAGATTTGATTATCAATTAATTTCGTTCCCATATGACAAACATCTACATCGACTAATTCGTCTAATCCTTTAATTGGTGTTCCTTTTACGTAAGCACCTGGATATCCCTTAGCAGCCAAAACGATTCCGACAGTGGCTTTATCATTCCAATGACACTCAATATCTTTACCTTCTAATAAGGATAACATAATATCAGTTAAGTCTGTTTCAAGGCGTGGGAGTAACACCTCCGTCTCAGGATCACCGAATCTGGCATTAAATTCAATAACCTTAATCCCTTCCGCTGTCTTCATTAAACCAGCATATAAAATTCCTGTGAAAGGGATTCCCTCTTCAATCATCGCCTTTGTCATTGGTTCAATCACTTGGTTAATTGCATCTTCATAATCAGTGTCAAAAATTAATGGGTGAGGACTATGATTTCCCATTCCTCCCGTATTTAATCCCAAATCACCATCATGAGCACGTTTATAATCACGTGCGATAGGCATTGCCTTATAAATTTCATTTGAAACAAAAGCCATTAAAGAAAACTCTTCTCCGTCTAAAAACTCCTCAATAACAATTTTAGATGATGCATCATCAAATTTTCGATCAAGAAGCATTTCCTTGACAGTAGCTTCAGCTTCTTCCAACGTTTGACAAATCACAACTCCCTTTCCAGCCGCCAATCCGTCAGCTTTAATTACAATTGGCATCTTTTGTGTTCTTAGATAAGCCGTAGCCTCTTCTATATTAGTGAACTCTCCATAGGCCGCCGTCGGAATATCATACTTTTGCATCATATATTTTGCAAAGGCTTTACTACCTTCAATTAAAGCTGCCTCTTTAGTAGGACCAAAGATAGGTAGCCCTAATTGATTAAACTCATTAACAACCCCTGCCATTAGAGATACCTCAGGACCGACAATTGTTAAATCAATCTGATTTTCTTGAGCAAAAGCCGCCAATTCCGCAACATGAGTCTCCTCAATTGGAACAAGGGTTGCTTCACTCATTCCATCGTTTCCTGGGGCACAAAAAATTTGAGATGCCTTACGATCACGTACTAATTTTTTTACGATGGCATGCTCACGTCCACCGCGTCCAATAACTAAAACTTTCATAGCCTACTCCTCTTATCACTCATCCATTAATGTTTAAAATGACGAACCTTTGTAAATACCATGCATATTCCATGCTTGTTACATGCATCAATTGAATCTTGATCTTTAATTGATCCACCTGGTTGAATAATAGCTTTGATACCATATTTTGCAGCTAACTCCACCGTGTCAGACATCGGGAAGAAAGCATCTGATGCCAAATAAGCCCCTTGTGATAACTCTCCGGCTTGTTCTAACGCAATCTTAGCTGATCCTACACGGTTCATTTGTCCTGCACCAATTCCAATAGTCATATCCTCTTTTACTAAAGTAATTGCATTTGATTTTACATGCTTGCACACATTAAACCCAAACATTAATTGTTTTAAGTCCTCGCTTGTTGGTTGAACTTCAGTCACACACTCTAATTCTTCTTTGTTAACTTGAAGCGTATCAAGATCTTGAACAAGCACTCCACCTTTAACTGATGCTAATTTCATTCCATTTTCTAATCGTTTTGACATATCAGTAATTAAAAGACGAAGATTTTTCTTTTGTTTTAAAATCGCTAAGGCTTCCTCACTAAAGCTTGGTGCGATAACGATTTCTAAAAATAACTGATGTAATTTTTCAGCTACCTCTTTAGTCACCTCTTTGTTCAATGCAACAATTCCACCAAAAATAGATACTGGATCCGCTTGGTATGCTTTATCATATGCTTCTTCAATCGTTGAACCTAACCCAACACCACATGGATTCATATGCTTAACCGCAACGGCTGCTGGTCCTTCAAATTCTTGTAAAATTTCGAGTGCAGCATTTGCATCCGCAATGTTATTATAAGACAATTCCTTCCCATGTAATTGTTGACTATTAACCACACTATATGAAGGCTGTTGTAACGTTTGATAAAACGCCGCCTTTTGATGAGGGTTTTCACCATAACGTAATCCCTGTTTTAAGTCATAAGTTAACGTTAATTTCTCTGGAAATTCGATTTCATTAATTTCATTAAAATAATTAGCAATCATCGCATCATATGCTGCTGTATGATTAAACACTTTTCCTGCTAACATTTGACGTGTTTTTAATGTTGTATTTTGATTCTCTTCAATTTCTGAAATAACTAAATCGTAATCTTTTGCATCGACAATAACTGTCACATCATTAAAGTTCTTAGCGGCAGAACGTAACATTGAAGGTCCACCAATATCGATATTTTCAATTTTATCCTCATGAGTTGAAGCCGTATTTTGAATAGTTTTAGCAAATGGATATAAGTTGACACACACAAGATCGATATACTTGATTTGATTTTCATCCACCTGTTGTTGATGAGAACTATCCCCACGTTTTGCCAATAAGCCTCCGTGAATCATTGGATGTAACGTTTTAACGCGCCCTTCTAATATTTCTGGAAATCCAGTCACCGCATCAACTGCAATAACTTCCACACCGGCTTCCTCTAAAGCCTTTTTAGTTCCACCTGTTGAAATAATCTCATACCCTAATTCTACTAATCTTTTTACAAAAGGTACTAAATTTGTTTTATCTGATACACTAACTAACGCTCGTTTCATTCCCTAAACGCCTCCTATAACTCTAAAAGTCTTTCAATAACTTGTGGATACAATTCATGTTCTAACTCATGAATACGATTTATTATTTCTTCCTTAGATTCTTGACCTGAACGTTTGAAACACGATTGATCAATAATTTTCCCTGTATCTATTCCTGCATCAACGTAGTGAACCGTGACACCCATAATCTTCACACCATAATTCAAGGCATCTGTAATTCCATCACGACCTGGAAAAGCAGGTAATAATGCTGGATGAATATTAATGATCTTACCTTCATAGGCATCTAAAAGTGTCTGACCAATAATACGCATATATCCCGCTAAAACGATTAAATCGGGCTCCACCTTAGATAACTCCTGACAAATTACCTTTTCAAAGTCTGCCTTTTTGGCATAATCCTTAGGATGGAAGACGAAAGTCGGGATACCAAGCAGTTTGGCACGCTCTACACAATAGGCTCCTTCTTTATCGCAAACTAACAAGGCTACTTCACATTTTTTTAGATGTAATTTTTCAACAATAGTTTGAAAGTTGCTTCCACTCCCAGATGCAAAAACAACTATTTTCTTCATACTAATTGAACTCCTTCTCCCTCAATGACCTCTCCAATAATATAAGGTTCCTCATCACAGTTTTTCAAAATTTGCATTGTCTTTTCTGCATCCTGACGATCAACAATAATAACCATTCCAATCCCCATATTAAAGACATTGTACATTTCACGTTCTTCTAAGTTACCTAACTCTCTTAGGTAGTTAAAAACTGGAGGTATAGGATAAGAGTTCTTATTAATCTTCACACCACAACCTTTAGGTAAAGCACGTGGGATATTTTCATCAAATCCTCCACCTGTAATATGTGCCATACCATGGACACCGATTTCCTTAATAAGCGATAAAATAGGTTTTACATAAATCTTTGTAGAGGCTAAGACAGCTTCTTTCACTGTCATACCTAATGAATCTTCATAACGATTTAAGTCAATGTCATTATCTTTAAATAAAATCTTTCGAACAAGAGAATACCCATTTGAATGAATTCCACTCGATGGTAAACCAATTAGGACATCGCCTGCTTTCACCTTTTCACCGGTAATCAACTGGTCTTTTTCAACAACGCCAACTGCAAATCCTGCCAAATCGTAATGATCTAAGTCATACATATCCGGCATTTCTGCTGTTTCACCACCAATTAATGCGGCACCAGCTTGTTGGCACCCATCAGCTACTCCCTTAACGATAGCTTCAATTTTTTCAGGCTCATTTTTGCCAACAGCGACGTAATCTAAAAAGTAAAGGGGTTGAGCTCCTTGCACAACGATATCATTTACACACATAGCTACGCAATCAATTCCAATTGTATCGTGAACATCAGCTTTAATAGCAACCATTAATTTAGTTCCTACTCCATCAGTCCCCGAAACTAATAACGGTTTTTTATAATTTAATTCTGATAAGTCAAACATTGCTCCAAAAGCACCAATTCCTGAGAAAACTCCTTGTCGATGCGTTTTTGCTACATGTTTTTTAATTCGATTTACACTTTCATAACCCGCTTCTAAGCTAACACCAGATAACTCGTATGCTTTACTCATTTCTCTTTCACCTCTTATTTAACTTCCTTATTGGCACTTTTTACATCTTCATATAAGTACGTCGGGTAGTCCCCGTTAAAGCAGGCCACGCATTGACCACAGTTCTTTCCAAGTTTAGAATCACGTCCAATACCCTTTGTTAAACCGTCAACTGAGACAAACGCTAATGAATCCGCCCCAATTAACTCACATATTTGATCCGTTGTATGTGTAGCCGCCACTAATTCATCATAAGTTGAAAAATCTACCCCGTAAAAACAAGGAAACTTTATCTCGGGTGAAGCAATTCTCACATGCACTTCTCGAGCACCGGCCTCACGTAACATATCAACCATTCGTCGTGAAGTCGTCCCACGAACGATTGAATCATCAATTAGAACAACTCGTTTATCTTTAACGATTGAATGAACAGCTGATAACTTCATTTTAACTCCCTGTTCTCGAAGAGACTGTGAAGGTTGAATAAAAGTACGTCCGATGTATTTATTTTTGACCATCCCAATTTCAAATGGAATCATCGATTCTTCTGCATACCCAATCGCCGCACTCAATCCCGAATCAGGCACACCAACAACAATATCTGCCTCAACAGGAGCTTCTTTAGCTAAAATACGTCCACAATTTTTTCGCGCCTGATGAACATTAATTCCCTCAATATCACTATCAGGACGAGCGAAGTAGACATATTCCATACTGCACATACTCTGCTCACCCTTCACCGCATAACTTTCTGAAGTCATCCCTTCTAAATCAATACGGATGACCTCACCCGGTTTAACATCACGAATATAAGTTGCTCCAATCACATCGAAAGCACAAGTTTCTGAGGCAACAACAAATCCATTTTCACCAATTTTCCCAAGCGATAAAGGGCGCAGCCCTAATTTATCCAAAGCAATATACATTTCGTTTTCCTTTAATAATAAGAAAGCAAAGGCACCCTCGATATAAAGCAATGATTCTTTTAGGGCACTTAACATATCGCCACGTTGTCTTTTTAACAAATGCGCTAAAATTTCCGAATCAGATGTTGTTTGAAAAATACTACCTTCATTCTCCAAATATCCTTTTAATTGATGGGCATTAACTAAATTACCATTATGACACAACCCAAGTCTCCCCGTTTGAGATTGGAATAAAAAAGGTTGCACATTCATGATACCTCCACCACCTGCTGTTGAATAACGAACATGACCGATGGCATGAATTCCTGCTAATCGATTAATATCTTGTTGTGTAAATATGTTATGAACTAGCCCTTCACCCTTATGTTGGTGAAGAGTTTGTCCATCACTTGTAACAATTCCGGCTCCCTCTTGCCCACGATGTTGGAGGGCATGTAACCCGTAATAAGTTAACTCTGCCGCATTTTCGTGATTAAATACACCGAACACGCCGCATTCTTCATTCATTTTATTTTCAAAAAATAAGTCTAATTCTGACATTCCACTCACCCTATCGACTGACACGATTTAAAATTTCAATATACGCTTCTTCTACATTCCCAAGATCTCGTCGGAAACGGTCTTTATCTAATTTTTCGTTTGTCTCTTTATCCCATAATCGGCATGTATCTGGAGAAATCTCATCTGCTAATACAATGGTTCCATCATTTTTACGACCAAATTCGATTTTAAAATCAATTAATCGAATCCCTTGCTTATCGAAAAACTCAATAAGTGCTTGATTAATTTCTAATGTCATTTTTTTAATTGTGGCTAATTCCTCGTATGTTGCCAATCCTAATGCCACAGCATGATCATCATTAATTAATGGGTCACCATACGTATCGTTTTTATAGCATAATTCATATACAACGTTACTTGGTACTGTCCCTTCTTCAATTCCTAAACGTTTTGCCATGCTTCCAGCAATAACATTACGAATAATCACCTCTAAAGGAATAATTTCTACTTGATGGCATAATTGATCACGTTCATTTATTTTTTCGATAAAATGTGTCTTAATTCCGCGTTTTTCTAACATTTCAAAAATGATGGTTGTAATAGCGTTATTTAAGATTCCCTTATTAGCAATACTCGATTTTTTTACTCCATTAAACGCTGTTGCGTCATCCTTATAATGAATAACTACCTTTGCTGCATCATCTGTTTTAAAAATTTGTTTCGCTTTTCCTTCATATAACATTACACGATTTTGACTCATTATAATCATCCTCCGTCTTCTCTATATACCTCTATATATTATAGAAAGGAATTTGAGGGGATTAGACTGATCAATCCCTCTCAATCCCTCTCAATCCTTCACATAAACCGTAAACCAATAACTTCTATTTGAAATATTTAACTCCACTTTCAAAAATTAACTGATCATAATCCCCTGGGACATTTTTAAAAATTTGGTCTCCCATTCGCTCTGAGTGCCCCATTTTACCAAGGATTCGTCCATCTGGACTCGTAATCCCCTCGATAGCCATAATAGATCCATTTGGATTATAAATACCATCCATGGTCGCTTGATTATTTAAGTCAACATATTGCGTTGCAATTTGACCATTTTCAATTAATTGTTTAATCATTTTATCATTCGCTACAAACTTACCTTCACCATGAGAAATTGCCACATTATGAATAGCCCCTACCTCAGTTTGCGATAACCATGGCGATTTATTGGATGCGATTCTTGTACGAACAATTTTAGAAAGGTGGCGATTAATATCGTTCTTTACTAGCGTCGGTGAATCCTCTGTTACTTGATTAAATTTTCCATAAGGTAATAATCCAGATTTGATTAATGCTTGGAATCCATTACAAATTCCTAAGATTAATCCGTCACGCTCGAGTAATCCTTCAACACTTTCTCGAATTCGTTCATTCATTAAAACAGATGTAATAAATTTACCTGATCCATCTGGTTCATCTCCGGCACTGAATCCACCTGAAAGCATTAAAATTTGTGATTGATCAATATGTTTCACCATACGTTCAATGGAAGACTCAATATCTTGGTGATTTTGGTTACCAAAAACATCGATAATAGTTTGAGCTCCTGCCCTTTCAAAAGCTCGTGCTGTATCGTATTCGCAATTTGTTCCAGGGAACACAGGTAAAAATACTTGTGGAGTCGCTCCTAAAGGAGAGGTTTTAATATGTCTATTCGTGTAGTCAACTGTTTGAACCATTTTTTCCGATGATGAAGAGGCAATCGGATAGACGTGTTCAAATTTCCCTTGCCATGCTGCCAAACACTCATCAATCGTTAATACCTCTTGATTAACAATAATTAACGGATCTTTCGTCGTTTTCCCTAATAAATGAGCATGTTCAAATAATAGTGGGCGATCTGTTTCAACGATGATCGATCCAAAATCTATATTAAATAAATCATAACCTGTCTTAATGCTTGCCCCAATCTTATTACCAAACGACATTTTGGCAATCGCTTCAGCAATCCCCCCCTGTTTAATACTAAACGCAGATTTAATATGACCAAGCGTCACCATGTCGTAAATAAAATTATAATTTTCTTTTAATTGTTCAATGTTTGGCATTAAATCCTTCGTCGGATTATGCTTAATTAAATAAATGTAGTTATCTACCTCCTTAAATTCAGGAGATAAAACTTTAGACGCCTTTTCAGTTTGCACTGCAAATGAAATAAGTGTTGGTGGGACATGTAAATCACCAAATGATCCACTCATACTATCCTTTCCACCAATAGCCGGTAGATTAAATCCTTGTTGAACATAGATTGAACCTAATAGCGCGGCGAATGGTTGACCCCAATTTTCTGGATCTTGACCTAAGCGACGGAAATATTCCTGGAATGAAAAACGAATTCCTTGCCATTTTCCACCTAACGCTATAATACGTGCGATCGATTCAATTACTGCGTAAGCCGCCCCATGAAATGGTGACCAAGTTGTAATATCTGGATTATATCCATGTGTTAACATACTTACTGTATTTGTCACCCCATGACGAAGTGGAATTTTATGTACAGATCCCTCTGTTTCAGTTAATTGATACTTTCCTCCATAAGGCATTAAAACACTTGTTCCCCCAATTGTTGCATCAAACATTTCAACCATCCCTTGTAAAGATGCGACATTAGGTTGTCTTAAGTTATTTAAAAACTTTTCCTTAATGGTTTCTCCTTCAATTTTACTCGCAAATGGATCTTCTTCCTTTGGTGTGACAACTTTGACATCCATGTATTGACGTGCACCATTTGTATCTAAAAACTCACGTGATAAGTTGACGATCACCTTATCATTCCAATACATTACTAGTCGGTTTGTATCAGTAACCTTAGCAACCACTGTTGCCTCTAAATTTTCTTCAGTAGCAAATCCAATGAACGTGTCTAAATCCTTTGGATCAATTAAAACAGCCATACGTTCCTGAGATTCTGAAACGGCTAATTCTGTCCCGTTTAACCCTTCATATTTTACTGGAACTTTGTTTAAATCAATCTCAAGTCCATCTGCTAACTCACCAATGGCAACACAAACCCCACCTGCTCCAAAGTCATTACATTTTTTAATTAGACGTGTTACTTCTCCATTTCTAAATAAACGTTGAATTTTACGCTCGGTTGGCGCGTTCCCTTTTTGAACCTCAGACGAAGCCGTTTGAATAGATGTTTTAGTGTGAGCCTTTGATGACCCCGTTGCTCCACCAATACCATCGCGTCCTGTTCTTCCACCTAATAACACAATGATATCCCCTGCTTGTGGTTTTTCACGACGAACATCACTAGCCTTAACTGCACCAACTACAGCCCCTACTTCCATGTGTTTTGCCTTATACCCTTCATGGTAAATTTCACGTACAAAGGTTGTTGCTAAACCAATTTGATTTCCGTAAGAACTATTTCCATCAGCCGATCGTTTAGAGATGACTTGCTGTGGAAGTTTACCTTCCATCGTTTCTTCGATTGTTTCAAGAATATTTGCTCCACCACTGATACGCATCGCTTGATAAACGTATGAGCGTCCAGATAGTGGGTCACGGATAGCCCCACCAATACAAGTTGAAGCTCCACCAAATGGTTCAATTTCAGTAGGGTGATTATGCGTCTCATTTTTAAACATTAATAACCATGGTTCGATTACACCATCTACATCAACATCGATGAAAATACTACATGCATTGATTTCGTCTGAAACTTCTAAATCTTTTAATAACCCTAACCTTCTTTGCTCCTTCATTGAAATAGTCGCCATATCCATTAAAGTCATCGGCTTGCGATTATGATGTACACGTTGACGCATCTCACAATACTCGTTGTAAGTTGACTCTAAAATTTCATGAAAACGTCCACTTTCAAACGTTACGTTTTGAAGAACCGTTTCAAAGGTCGTATGACGACAATGGTCAGACCAATAAGTATCAAGCACCTTTAATTCAGTTTCTGTCGGATTTCGGTGTTCTTTTCGACAAAAATACGCTTGAATTAACTTGATATCATCTAAAGTCATCGCCATATTATGTTCGTGTAAAAATTGATCTAATTGCTCATCATTATAATCGATAAAACCTAGATGAATTTGTACATCTTCAATCTCAACTGACTCATCTAATTTCAAAGGAGAATCCATATCCTTTTCACGCATTTCAATCGGATTAATATAGTAATGTTTAATTTTTTCTAAATCCTCGTTAGAAGTATCTTCATCTAGAAGAATTACTTTACCACTTTTAACACGAACTTCGTCATTTCCTGTTAAAAGTTGAATACACTGCATAGCAGAGTCGGCACGTTGATCATATTGTCCCGGTAAAAATTCAACAGCAAAGTAAACCTTATTTTCTAGATCTAATGTCTCGCTAACCACATCCGTTACTTTTTCAGACAAAACATTTTGTTTCGTCACTTCTAATTGTTGATCATTAATATTAAACACGTCGTACACATTAACAATACGAACATTTTTTAATGCAAGGTGCAAGTTCTCGTTCAACTCATGCGCTAAGCTCATAGCCTCCGTTGCGTAACTCTCTTTCTTTTCTACATAAACGCGATACTGACTCATTTCTCATCCTCATCCTTTACTTGGGAAAATTATTTAAAAATTGATTAACCTGTTCTAATACTGTTGCTTCACACGGATTAACAAACGTGAGGTGCCCCATTTTACGATTTCTTTTTGCTTCTGCTTTTCCATAAAGATGAAGTTTAGCCTCTGAAAACTCGGGCTTTTTCCACATCTCTAACGCATAATCTACATGTTGGCCTAGAAGATTTAACATCGTCGCAGATTTAATTAATTGTGGTTTGATCAAAGGCAATCCACAAATGGCACGAATATGTTGTTCAAATTGAGAAACATTACACGCATCAATCGTATAATGACCTGAATTATGAGGGCGTGGAGCTAACTCATTAATAATAAGCTCATCTCCTACAACAAACATCTCAATCGCAAGTGTTCCCACAAAGTCTAATTTCTCAATTAATGTTTTTCCAATTTCCTCTGCTTGTAATTGTTGACGTTTATCTATTCGGGCAGGCACAACACTTAAGTGCAAAATATGATTGTGATGAATATTTTCAACAATCGGAAAAACCTCAACTTGTTTGTTCGTTCCCCGCGTCACAATAACTGAAATTTCTTTTGTAAATGGAACAAAATCTTCTAAAATACAAGGTTGAGTCGCTACAACGGATTGGACATTTTCTAAATCTAAATCAGACTTTAATGTCCATTGGCCTTTTCCATCATAACCTCCACTTACTGTTTTAAGAATACATGGGTAACCAATATTTAACACTGCCTGCTTTAATTCATCGACTCCTTCTACTTTTTCATAAGGGGCCGTTTGAAACCCACACTTATTAATTGCTTTTTTTTCGATATACCTTTGTTGGGTCAACATTAAAGGACGCTCTCCCTGAGGTAAATACCCTCTAGCTTCTACCCTTTTAATTTGACTTCCATCAATATTTTCAAACTCATACGTGACAACATCACTTAAATTTAATAACTTTATTAAAGCCTCTTCACAATCATAAGGGGCATTGATTTCATAATCAGCGATTTGAGCGAGGGGGCCATTTTTTGAAGGCTCCAACACCGCTATTTTATATCCCATTTGTTTTGCCGATATTGCCATCATTCGTCCAAGTTGCCCGCCACCAATAATCCCAATAGTAGCACCGGGTAAAATCACTCTACTCACCTAGATCACTTTCCTTTAACACAGATTCCGTCATTTCTTCACGATATTCATCTAGCTTTTTTGTAATCGTAGCGTTACTTGTACTCAAAATAGAAGCTGCAAGCAATCCCGCATTTTTCGCACCTGCTTTACCGATTGCAACAGTGGCAACTGGAATTCCTCCAGGCATTTGAACGATTGAAAGAAGCGAATCTATCCCATTTAACGTTCTAGACTGAACAGGAACACCGATAACAGGAAGTGTCGTTTTAGCTGCAACCATTCCAGGTAAGTGAGCAGCTCCTCCTGCTCCAGCAATAATCACCTTAATCCCTCTTTCTCGCGCAAGTTCAGCATATTCGAACATTTTATCTGGCGTACGATGAGCGGATACAACGTGTGCCTCATATGAAATTTGCAATTCGTCCAATACTTTCATCGACTCTTGCATCGTTTCTAAATCGGATTTACTACCCATGATAATTCCAACTAATGGTTTACTTGAAATTTCATAAATTCTCTCCATAAGTTTTTTCCTCCAAACTAGATCAAAACTCTATCCTTATATTTATTAAGTTAGAAGGAGGGAACCGTTAGCCCCGTTCCTTCCTATTTTAACCTCAAAATATATCGAGCGGATGCTTATTACTCTCTAGAATAATCCGACACATTCTCCCTCTGGCGTCACATCCATTTTAAGTGCAGCTGGTTGTTTTGGTAAGCCTGGCATCGTTAATACATTTCCTGTTAAACATACAATAAACCCTGCACCTGCCGAAATGCGAATTTCACGAATCGTAATATCAAAGTTTGTTGGACGTCCTAATACCTTTGGATCATCGCTTAACGAAACTGGTGTTTTAGCCATGCATACTAGGAAATCTTCATAACCTAACTCTTTAATTTTTTGAAGTTGATTTTTAGCTTCATCTGTATAAACAACTCCACGAGCTCCGTAAATGTTTTTTGCAATAGTTAAAATTTTGTCCTCTAACTTTGCCTCACGCTCATATAAAACTTTAAATGTTTGGTCATTATTCTCAACTAATTCAATAACACGATTAGCTAACTCCTTAGCACCTGCTCCACCATTTAACCAAACGTTAGCAATCTCGCATGGGTGGTTATTTTCCTCACACCATTTTTTTAGGAATTCTAATTCTGCTTCTGTATCGTGAGTAAACTGATTCACGGCAACCACATACGGTAAGTTGAATTTTTGAATAGAGTCGATATGTTTCGCTAAATTTTCAATTCCTTTTGCTAATGCCTCAACATTTTCTTCTTTTAAATTGTCGTATTCTACCCCACCATGCATTTTTAACGCACGAACTGTCGCAACAATAACAACACAATCAGGTGTTAATTTACCTTCACGACATTTAATATCTAAGAACTTTTCAGCACCTAAGTCAGCACCAAAACCAGCTTCAGTTACAACATATTCCCCTAATTTTAACGCCGTTTTAGTCGCAATAATTGAGTTACATCCGTGGGCAATGTTTGCAAATGGACCTCCATGAACAATTGCAGGTGTATTTTCACACGTTTGAACTAAATTTGGCTTTAAAGCATCCTTTAATAACATCGTAATCGCACCTTGGATTTTTAAATCCTTCACAAATACCGGTTGATCATTTTTTGTATACGCAACAATAATGTTACCAATTCTTTCTTTTAAATCCTCTAAACTAGTTGCCAAACATAAAACAGCCATAATTTCAGAAGCAACAGTAATATTAAATCCATCTTTACGTTCAATTCCATTAACATGTGACCCTTGTCCAATTGTAATTTCACGTAACGTACGATCATTTAAATCTAGGCAACGTTTAAACACAATTTTGGTTGGATCAATCTCACATTCATTTCCTTGATAAATATGATTATCTAACAAAGCACAGATGGCATTATTAGCACTTGTAATAGCGTGAATATCACCAGTAAAATGCAAATTCAAATCTTCCATCGGTAACACTTGAGAGTAACCCCCACCAGCTGCTCCACCTTTTAGTCCCATAACCGGTCCTAATGATGGTTCACGTAAAGCAATCACAGACTGTTTGCCAACATGATAGAAACCTTGTCCTAATCCAACTGTCATCGTTGTTTTTCCTTCACCAGCTTTCGTTGGACTAATCGCTGTCACTAAGACCAACTTTCCATCTTTACGTTGATTATTCATGACACTTAAATCAATTTTAGCTTTATATTTACCGTAGCACTCAATATCATCTAAGATATTTAGTTCCTCCGCAATTGTTGTAATCGATTTTAATTCAATCTCTTTAGCAATTTGTAAGTCGTTTTTCATTTTAAATACACTCCTTTTCACATCATAAGAAACTGCCCTACCCATTTAGAATAAACAATATCGGTCAAAACATAAACAAAAGGCACCTCTAGCTAAGAACTAAAGGTGCCTAAAACATTACATAAGTTTTAAAAATTCTCCCCTGGATAAAAAGCATTAACTCTACTTCATCCTGTATTAACGAATTTTCATTGTTTCTTCAACTTATTTAACTTTATTTTATGCAACCTTCATAGTCCCTAATTTTACGGTAAGGGGTAGAAACTTTCGAACCATATTATCGATGATATATGAATGTTGTAATATTTATTCAATTAAAAAGACTAAAAAACATACACGTTAAAAAACGCAATTAACCCTTATGCCTTTTAGTCTCTTTATTAATATTGTATTGAGGACATGATAAAATTGTCTGCTTTTTCTTTACTTTTCGAATATACATACAATTCATCCCAATGACCTCCTACAAATTTTTTCATTTAATAACAAAATATTTACAATTGAATTATAAACCAATTATTTGAAAATATCAATCATAATTTTCAAAATAACTCTATATTGTTTACCTAATCCATCCATTTTATTCTCCCACAACATGATTTTTCCGTTATTCATTCATTATATTATTTTTTGTAGTTGCACGCTACTACCAATTATGCTATCATGTTTACAAATTTAACAAGGCACACAAAATATACTATGCACGCCGAGGACATAAAATAACCAACTATAGGAGGACCTACTATGAATTCATTAAACGGAAAGGTTGTTTCAACAGGATTAACATTTGATGATGTATTGTTAATCCCTCAAAGAAGTGAAGTATTACCTAAAGATGTATCGTTAAAAACAAAATTAACACGTCAAATCGAATTAAATGTTCCTATCATCTCTTCAGCGATGGATACAGTCACTGAATCTCGTTTAGCAATCGCCCTGGCTCATCAAGGAGGAGTTGGATTTATCCACAAAAACATGACAATCACTGAACAGGCCGAAGAAGTGCGTCGTGTTAAACTTTATCAAAACGGAATGATTTCAGACCCAGTAACACTTTTAGAGGATGTAACACTTGAAGAAGCTAACGAGAAATGTAAACATTATAAAGTATCTGGATTCCCAGTTGTCGATGAATTTGGAATTTTAAAAGGAATCGTAACAAATCGTGACTTAAAATATCGTAATAACCATACCTTAAAAGTTAGTGAAGTTATGACAGGACGCGATAAGTTAGTGACTGCCCCTATCGGAATCACTTTAGATGAGGCAAAAGAAATCCTTATGAACCATCGCATCGAAAAACTACCTCTAATCGACGAAAATGGAGTCTTACGTGGACTAATCACTATCAAAGATATTGATAAAACAATGTCATATCCTAATAGCTGTAAGGACGAACATGGACGATTACGTTGTGGTGCTGCAGTTGGAATTGGTTTAGACACAATGGAACGTGTATCAGCTTTAGTCAATGCCGGTGTAGACGTTATTACGGTAGACTCAGCGCACGGTCACTCATTAGGAGTTATTAACACAGTTCGTCAAATCAAAGAAGCTTTCCCACAATTACAAGTAATCGGTGGAAACATCGTCACACCTGAAGCTGCTAAGGACTTAATCGCTGCGGGTGCTGATGCTGTAAAAGTAGGAATCGGTCCGGGATCAATCTGTACAACTCGCGTCGTAGCTGGTGTAGGTGTACCTCAAATTTCAGCTGTAAACGACGTTTACGAATACTGTAAAACTGTAGGGGTTCCAGTAATTGCAGATGGTGGATTAAAACTAAGTGGAGACTTTGTTAAAGCAATTGCTGCGGGTGCTGACTGCGCTATGTTTGGTGGATTATTCGCCGGATGTGAGGAGGCTCCTGGAGAAGAGATTTTATATAATGGACGTCGCTATAAAACTTATGTAGGAATGGGATCTTTAGCTGCTATGAAACGTGGATCAAGTGATCGCTACTTCCAAGGAAAGCAACAAGAAGCTAAAAAGTTAGTGCCTGAAGGAATCGAAGCCCGTGTTCCGTATAAAGGTAAATTAGAAGATGTAATCTATCAATTATGTGGTGGATTACGTGCAGGAATGGGTTACTGTGGAACAGCAACTATTGAGGAATTAAAAACAAATGCTAAATTTGTTCGTATTACCAATGCGGGTCTACGAGAATCACATCCACATGATGTTGAAATCACACAAGAAGCACCTAACTATCAAAAATAAAAAAAGAGTGTGGATTATCCACACTCTTTTTTTGACCATAAATTAATAAAACAAAATCATTTCATAAAATTTATCATGAATTTTAAAGGACATTAGCTTTTAATCAAAGTTAATGTCCTTTTCTTTATTATCCCTCTAAATATTTTCCTAAGAAGGCTGTTGCAATTTTAGCGCTATTAATATCTAATTCATTAACGAATTCATCTTCTTCAGTTCCAACTAAAATAACGGCACCTAAGCTATCACCATTTGAAATAATAGGAACCATAACAAATGAACGTTCTGTTGTCTCACCGTCTACGATTTCTAACACTTCTTTTCCTTCAGCAATTTTAGAGGTACGATTTTCAATCATATCGCTTAAAGGACGGCTTACTCGGCGATTTAAATATTGTTTTCTAATTTCACCCGAAGCAGCAATAATATCTTCGCGATCAACAATTAAAACACCTTTTTTAGTTGAACCTTGTACTGCATCTGCATATTGTTGAGCAAAAGCAGAAATATCTGCAATAGGAGAATATTTTTTTAAAACGACCTCTCCTGATTGATTAACGAAAATTTCTAAAGAATCCCCTTCACGAATACGCATTGTTCTACGAATTTCTTTTGGTATTACAACTCGACCTAAATCATCTATACGACGTACGACTCCTGTAGCTTTCATCTTTCTCAAAACCTCACTTTCGGATTATCTAACATTAGTTTTTATGTTTTTTTATAAATTATACCTTTTTTACATTATTTTTGAATCTTTCAAAATCTTTAAAGAGGTCCAATGCATATTCGAACCATTGTAATCTTTTTACAACAGGTAAATCAAAAATAATATTGATTCTTCCCTCTTTGTAAGCTAAGCGAATCATTGAACCAATCTTATGAACAGCCTCAAATAGCTTCTGTCCATTAATATCTTGTGTAATTTCTTCCTTTAATATGAATTCTATCGTATTTTTAGTCGATTTTGTTTTTTCAATATATCCTTCTGTTAAGTTTTTTAAATAAGTTAAATCAATTAAATACTTAACCTCATCAGGAAAATCTCCAAAACGGTCAATTAATTCATCGATAATATCATTATAAGAATGATCATTGGTAATTTTTTTAATTTTTTGATAAATTTCTATTTTTGTTGATTCATCACTAATATAAAAGTCTGGTATATAGGCATCGACTTTCGTAGGAAAGTCAAACTCTACCTTTGGTACTTCAAATGAAGAGACTTCAAAATCGCTACCTTCTCTAGCATGAACGACTGCTTCACTTAATAATTGGGTATATAAATCTAATCCGACCGTGTCAATAAACCCATATTGCTTCGCACCTAACATATCTCCGGCTCCCCGTATCGCCAAATCACGCATTGCAATTTTAAAACCTGATCCTAATTCAGTAAATTCCTTAATTGTCTGTAACCTTTTTTCAGCATTTTCAGTCAACACCTTATTTCGTGGGTACATACAATAAGCATAAGCAATCCGATCACTACGACCCACACGCCCTCTTAACTGATAAAGTTGTGATAATCCTAGGCGATATGCATCAGAGATAAGCAGTGTATTTGCATTAGGTATATCGATCCCTGTTTCAATAATCGTTGTACAAACTAAAACATTAAATTTCTTTTCTTCAAAATCTGCCATTGTTTGTTCAAGCTGCTCTTTACTCATTTGACCATGTGCATATTCTACAACTGCATCTGGAACTAATTTTTGTATTTTCGCAGCCCGCTTCTCTATATCAGATACTCTATTATACAAATAGAATACTTGTCCATCCCTCGCCAATTCACGCTCAATCGCATCTCGTATAACCCCATCGTGTTCCTCTAAAACATAAGTTTGTACAGGATAACGATTCATCGGGGGAGTTTCAATCAGCGATAAACTTCTAATTCCAATCATCGACATCTGTAATGTTCTTGGAATGGGTGTTGCAGTCAGCGTTAAGACGTCAACTTCAGTTTTAAACTCTTTGATTTTTTCCTTATGTTCAACCCCGAAGCGTTGCTCTTCATCAATAATCAAAAGTCCTAAATCTTTAAAAATAACATCTTTTGATAAAATCCGATGAGTTCCGACAACGATATTTATTTTACCACTTTTTATACTTTCTAGCAATTCCTGTTGTTCTTTTACTGAAATATATCTGTTCAGTAAGCCCACCTTGACATCAAAATCCCGAAAGCGCGAAACAAATGATTCATAATGTTGTTTAGACAAAATGGTTGTGGGTGCCAAATAAGCAACCTGTTTACCATCTTGAACGGCCTTAAAGGCTGCTCGCATCGCAACTTCCGTTTTACCATAACCTACATCCCCAATTAACAAGCGATCCATTGGATGTGGGGCTTCCATATCTTCCTTAATTTCACTTGCAGCTCTTAATTGATCGTCAGTCTCCACGTATGGAAAGGCATTTTCAAAGGCATGTTGTTCAATCGTGTCTTTCGCAAAAGCGTAACCCGGAAGATGTTCCCTTTTGGCGTAGATTTTAATCAACTTATCCGCAATATCTTTAACGGTCTTCTTAACTTTAGATTTCGTTTTCTCCCACTCGGATGTCCCTAATTTGTTAATTTTCGGCTTGGCTCCCTCGGAACCTACATATTTCTGAACCATCTGAATTTTATCAATAGGAACATATAGCTTATCGTCCCCGCGATAGGCAATCATTAAAAAGTCTTTACGCGCTCCATTAGTTTCTAATGTTTCAATTCCAATGTACTGACCAATTCCGTGTTGAACATGAACGACATAATCTCCCAGTTGTAGTTCATTATAATCTTTCATTTTTTTTCCTTCTTTAAAGTTGCTCTTATACGCCGTAGATTTCTTACGCTTTGTATGGACCTCATAATCGGTGTAGACAACAATATGTGGCTCTAATAGTTCATATCCTACCGCCAAGCAATCACAAATAAGATGAATAGACCCTTCGCGAATCTCGTCAATGGTTGTAGGGAATGCTACACCAACACCTAATTCATCCAAATAGTTCGCCAAATTATTCCGTGCTTCAACACTCGAAACAGCCACAAAAACCGTCGCGCCATTTTCTCTTAAACGTTTACATTCCTTAGCAAAGAATTCTAGTTGTCCGTGAAACTCCGATACACTTTTCGTTGCCAATTTAACATGTTGGTCCAATTCCACATTAGGTAACGTACCAAGATGTTCAGATAAAAATAACTGATGAGCTACTGAAATGGTCGTGATAGGTTGATACAGATTTAACCCTTTGACTGTTTTTCCATTTTCAATCGCGCCTTCTTGCCAAGCTAACGCATCTTCATTCATATGCTCTTGATTTTCCAAAACACGGGCATAATCAATATAAATAACAAGCGGATTGTCTAAATAGGATAATAAAGTATCCGGATCCTTATATAGAAGCGAAATATATTTATGCATTAATTCTAAATCCTGATGATTTTGAATTTTTTCGATATCTTGATAAATTCTCGCATATAACATCTCTCGTGCTTCCCCATCCACAAGAGGTAACGTTTTGTTCAAAAGATCCTTTATGCTTGATTCAAAGGCCTTAATCTCCTGATCCGAATATACCAACTCAAAGGTTGGAACAATGACAGCCCGCTCAACTTTCTTTATCGAACGTTGTGTATCCGTTGTAAAATAGCGTATCGTGTCAATCTCATCGTCAAAAAATTCTATACGTAATGGATTTTCTTCCGTCATTGGAAACACATCAAGAATTCCACCGCGCACACTAAACTCTCCCATATGTTCCACGGCACGTACAGATTGGTAGCCAAGTTCAATTAGCTTTCTTTTTAATGTATCTAAATCGTAACACTCACCAACCTCTAATGAAATATCCGCCTGTTGAAAAACTTCCTTAGGCGGTAAAAAACGGGCAGCACCTGCGACATGAGTAACGATGATCCTGTTAGGATCCTCAATAATCGAAGATAATGTATTCATCCTTTCAATACGTAATTCAGAACTTGAAGCTAGCATTTCCGCTGTGATAAATTCGTCCATTGGAAAAAGACGGACCAACCCTTCGTCCATCAACTCCACTAACTGATCATACAAACGCTGGGCCTGATATAAATTTTGCATCATAATAACTACAGGCCTTCTTTTATTCTCATACAACATTTGCATTAATGACGCATAAAAAGACGGAGTTACTCCGCTAAGTAAAACGTTTTGATGCTCACCATCTAACGCCTTTATCAAAGTTTGGATTGCATCCGACTTTGAAATATACTGATTCATTATATTCATTCTTCCATCCACCCCTTAGTTAAAACTACTTACTATACTCTGTCATCACCTTATTAAAAGATTCAGTTAATGTCATTTCACATGCTTTCACTGATAAATCAATCGCTTGATTGACTAATGCCAGTTCATCCTCTGTAAATTTTCCTAAAACATAATCCACAACAGGAATCTTAGGATGACGGTCAATTCCAATACGAATACGTTTAAACTCCTGAGTTTTAAGGTGTGCAATTAATGACTTAATACCATTATGCCCCCCTGCACTCCCCTTTAAACGCATTCTAATTTTTCCATGAGGTAAATCTAAATCATCATAAATTACAATAATATCTTCTACATCAATATCGTAAAAATCAATAAGTGCACGAACGGACTCACCTGATAAATTCATAAACGTCGTCGGTTTCAGTAATATAACTTTCTCACCCTTTACAATTCCTCTTCCCATCTCACCTTTAAACTTTTTCTCTTCTATTAAGGGAATATTCCATGCTGAACTTAGTCTATCAATCACCATAAACCCCGCGTTATGACGTGTTCTTTCATATTTTGAACCTGGATTTCCCAGACCTACAAACAATTTCATAAAAATCACCTCGTCTTGAGTTTTAATAGCCTCTTCTATTTTACATGAACCTTATATATTTTACCAATCATTATTCAATCATCGATTAGCTTTTTCCATACCTCAAAAAAATGTCCTTTAATTCCTACTCTTTTTCTAAAATAAAACTGGAAACCTTGATAAGCCACGCGTCCCCTCTCTCATCCATTTCTTGCCCATTAATTTGTTCATCAGGCTAGTCACCCTCTATTACTAGGGCCCCATTCTTAACTGGCATTCACTCATAGAGCACATAAAAAGGCAAAGCTAATGATTAGCTTTGCCCCCTCAGTTCATCATTTAATTAAAAATTATATAAGTCACGATTATAGACAAATAAGTCTGATACCGGCTCATCATTTAAAATATGTAAAATACCTTCTGCTAATAATTCGCCAACAGATAATTGTGTAATTTTAGAACTTCGTTTTTCTTCTGGTAGGTTAATTGTATTTGTAGTAACTAATTCTTTAATGGCTGAATTTTCAATACGTTCAACAGCTGGACCCGAAAGAATTGGATGTGTACAAGCCGCATAAACAGATAACGCCCCACGCTCTTTTAACGCATTCGCTGCAATCTGAATCGTTCCCGCTGTATCAATCATATCATCGATAATAATAGCATGCTTTCCTTCAACTTCTCCGATTAATCCCATAACTTCTGCAACATTTGGTTTCGGACGACGTTTATCAATAATTGCGATAGGAGCATCTAAATATTCAGCAAGTACGCGAGCGCGAGTTGCTCCTCCATGGTCTGGCGATACAACAACAATATCATCTAAGTTTTTATCAATAAAGTATTTTGCAATAATAGGCATTGCTCGGAAGTCATCGATTGGAATATCAAAGAATCCTTGGATTTGCGTCGCATGTAAATCCATTGTCATCACACGTGTTGCTCCTGCAGCTTCAATTAAGTTCGCTACTAATTTCGCTGTAATTGGCTGACGCGCTTTTGCTTTTCTATCCTGACGAGAATATCCATAATAAGGCATGATTACATTAATGGTTTTAGCTGATGCACGCTTTAAAGCATCGATCATAACTAAAAGCTCCATTAAGTGATCATTTACTGGATTATGTGTTGGTTGTACAACGAAAACATGATGTCCACGTACAGTTTCATTAATATTAACTTGTACCTCACCATCTGCAAAACGATTAACTGTTAAATCCGATAAAGGAACACCGATACGATCTGCAATTTCTTGTGCTAATGGACGATTAGCATTTAAACTAAAAATCTTAAACTTTTTACGATTAATTTCTGCCATGCTGATTTAACCTCCTAGAATAAACACACTTCAGACAATATTTTACACAATTTCGCATTTATTTTCAATTATTTCAATAAATGTTTAAATTTAATCTTTTTGTTAAATTATTTTTGTCGAATAATCTTAGCGTAGCCCTCTTTATTTTCTTGCTTTGAACGAGCAATCGCAAGCGCATCCTCTGGTACATTTTTTGTAATTGTCGAACCAGCCGCTAAGTAAGCATTAGGCTCAATTGTCACTGGTGCAACTAAATTCACGTTACATCCAACCATCGTATTAGCTCCAATTATGGTTTGATGTTTATTCTTTCCATCGTAGTTAACAGTAATTGAACCACATCCCATATTTACATTCTCACCTAAAATTGCATCACCAATATAACTTAAGTGTGCGGCTTTTGCCCCATCTTTAAACACTGATTTCTTAATTTCTACGAAATTTCCAATACGTGCATGACTTCCAACCTCAGCGTGCATACGAATATGAGCAAAAGGCCCTACTGTTGTATTCGCACCAATCACCGAATCTGAAATAACTGAGGCATTAATCGTTGAATTTTTTCCGATAACCGATGAGTTAATTTGTGAATTAGCACCAATGATAACCTCATCTTCAATTTTTGAACATCCCGTAATCATTGTTCCAGGATAGATAATAACATCTTGCCCAATTTCCACTTCAGTTCCAATATACGTAGCCTCTGGGTTAATAATCGTAACACCATTTCTCATATGCTGTTCATTTACACGTTTTCTTAAAACTTTTTCAGCATAGGCTAACTGAACACGGTCATTAACTCCTAATGTTTCTTCAAAATCTTCATTCTCATAGGCAACAACCTTTAATCCCATGTCGCGAATAATTCCAACTAAATCTGTTAAGTAGTATTCTCCTTGTGAATTGTTGTTCGTGATTTTCGTTAAGGCCTCAAACAATACCTTATTATCATAACAGCAAACACCCGTATTAATTTCCTTGACTAATAATTCTTGCTCATTTGCATCCTTTTGTTCAACAATTCGTAAAACATTACCCGCTTCATCACGAATGATACGCCCGTATCCCGTCGGATTATCTGTCGATGCAGTTAAAATAGTAATTGCTGCCTCTTGTTCTTGATGATAGTCAAATAAATTAGAAATAGTTTGTTCTGTTAATAACGGAACATCACCATAAGTTACAATCGTTACCCCTTCAAGACCTTCTAACAAATCTTTCGTCATCATCACAGCGTGCCCCGTCCCTAACTGTTCCGTTTGCATCGCATATTCTACGCGGTCTTTCAATTCTGCACGAACTGAATCCGCTTCATAACCAATCACCGTTACAATTTTATCTACCCCAATTTTTTCTAAGTTTGTAACTGCGTGGTCCACCATCGATTTTCCTAATACTTGGTGTAATACTTTATGTAAATTAGACTTCATACGGGTTCCTTTTCCCGCGGCTAATACAACTGCATACTTATTCATTAAAATCCCTCCGTTAATCTAACTTCTTTATTTAGTATAGCACTAATCTGTACCCTTTGTCAAGGACAAAGAAAAAAACCTAAGCAACTTGAAGCTGATTTCTGTATCCTACAGGAGTCAGCTTTTTTAAATTCCATTGATATCTAAAGTTGTTATGATAATCTATATATTCTTCAATTTCAATGAGTAAATCATCAAATGTCAGTTGATTGGTTATATCTGCTTCATCTTTTAGATGCCCAAAAAATGATTCTTGTGGAGCGTTATCCCAACAATTCCCCTTCCTAGACATTGATTGTTGAATTCCTAATTCCTTTAATTGATTCGAAAATTGCGGACTCGTATAATGCACGCCCTGATCGGAGTGAATAATCGTTTCCTTCGTTAATTGGACAGTCGGATTTTCTTGAAGTTGGTTCAGTGTTTGGAGAACAAAATCTATCTTTAAATGCTCACTTAATTGAAAAGCTAAAACTTCATTTGTTGCACTATCTAAGATGGTCGAGAGATAGGCAGTCTGACCCTTTCCATATTTTAAATAAGTGATATCGGTTAATAGAACTTTATAAGGTTCTAATGGCCTAAATTGACGATTAACAAGATTTGGACAGACACGATGTGCTTGTGTCGCTTTAGCGAGTTTACGATAGGGATTGCTTCGACGAACTTGACTCAATAGTCCATACTTTTTCATGATTCGATGAATAGATTTTAGGTTAAAGATAATGTTGAATTCCCCTTTAAGAACCATCGCTACTTGGCGAATTCCCTTGTTTTTTCGTCCCTTAAAACAAATGGCCTTTTGAATAACTTCTAAACGATGTTGTTCCTCCTTTAATCGCTTTAAACGAGCTTCTTCAGCACATAACGAAAAATAACGATAATAACCTGATCTTGAAACACCAAGACTATCGCATAAATGAGAAATTAAAGATTTAAATTTAGTTGATGTCTGATTCACTACTTGATGAATCATTTGAAACTTTACTTCTTTAGAGACTATTCGAGCATTTTTCTCATGAGTCTCAACTTTTTTAATAATTCGTTCTCAATCTTTAAAACTTCTAATTTAGCCTGCGTGCGTAATAATTGTTCTTCTAGCGTTAACTCTCGTTTTAGGGACCTTCCAGAATTCTTAGTACGACTATCATCCAATCCTAATGGGCCCTGGGTTTTAAAGGCTTGTTTCCAACGTTTAGCTGCAGAATTCACACGCTGCATGCCAAGCACCGTAACATTAAATCCATAGTATTCGAATATCTCTCGCGGAAACTTTCCTTTCTCGCTCATCATAATAAAGTTCTCCTTAAATTCTTTCGTATAAGTAATCCCTTTTTCAGATACTGACTTAACATATTCGTTTTGTTTGAGTTGTTCAATCTCTTGTGGTGTAAATAACTTCTTGCTCATTTAAAATCCTCCTAAAATCTAATAGTTAATATTATAACAAAAAGGCCCTAGAAGGTAGACTTTTTTTATTTGTCTACTCTCTAGGGTACATTTTAAAAAGAAGGTAGCTTTTTAAACATTCATTCATGACGCTTTTTTTATGTGTCATAATACGCCCATAACCTTTCAGTCTAAGCATTCACTCTCTTATTCTGCTTCCTCATAGGCCTTAATAACAAAGTCTTCTACTTCCTTACGGGTTTCATGATTAATTGGATGTGCAATGTCTTTAAATTCCCCCGTTGACGTCTTACGACTAGGCATTGCCACGAATAAGTGTTCATCCCCCTGAATGACTCTTAAATCATGGATAACAAAGCACCCATCTAAGGTAATTGATGCGATTGCTTTCATTCTATTATCTGTCTCTACTTTTCGAATTCTAACGTCTGTAATATTCATTCTCTCATCCTCCTAAGTTGTCCATATCACCTCTTCATTATACCACATACTGTAAGTGCTTTTTATGTCATTTGTGTGTTTTTCTTACAATTATATACATTCTCATGAATTTTTTTCCGATACTCTTTTAACTGTTTTGTTAATCCGACAAAAAAGCATCTTAATCGATAAACAATTAAGATGCTTTTCATACTAGCCAATTAATCTAACTGCATAAACTTCATGCTCTCTTAGGCAACCATTAATACTATTTATAATACGCCTTAACTTGTACTCTTTACGAACAAGAGCAAAAACTGTCGGTCCACTCCCACTCATGAGTACGGCATCTGCTCCAAATTGAATTAATTTATTCTTTATTTCTTCAACGACCGGATACCGTTCAAACGTTACGCTCTCTAACGAGTTACCTAAACGATTACAAATCCCCTGATAGTCCTGTAACTCGATACAGTCTAACATCCCTTTAATATCTAAATGTTGAACCTCATTTGCGTTGAGTGCCTCATAAATCTCTTTTGTTGACACGCCAATTCGCGGTTTAATTAAAATAACCCAACATTTTGGAGGGGACGGAATCGGATGAATAATTTCTCCACGACCTGTTGCTAATGCGGTCCCACCATAAACGCAAAACGGAATGTCTGACCCTAATCGTGCACCTAATTCGGCCAACTCATCCATCGTACAATCTACTTTAAAAAGTTCCCTTAGCGCCTTTAAAGTCGCCGCTGCATTACTACTTCCACCAGCTAAACCAGCCGCTACTGGGATTTTCTTTTTAATATAAATTTCAACCCCTTGCTTAATGTTAAAATGTTTTCTAAAAAGTTCAGCCGCTTGATAGGCTAAATTCTTTTCATTCAATGGAATTGTAAACTCATTTGATTGAATAACAATTTTATCGTCGTTACGGGGAGTGACTGTAATATAATCTGCTAGATCAACAGTTGTCATAATCATTTCAACCTCATGATAATTGTCATCTCGTTTATAGAGCGTATCAAGTGCCAAATTTATTTTTGCTGGAGCTTTAATTGTTACCATAGCCATTCCTCCAATCAGTATGATTTTATTTTATCATACAAAAAAAAGTAGTAAACATCGTCAACTACTTTTTTTTAATATTAATTAAACTTTAATTCTACCGATCCCGTTAAAACATCAATATAACTATAAGAAACTCGGTCAACTGAGTCGCGTTGACTATCTAAATCAATCACAAAAATAGAAGGATACGTATTCGATAAAATACCTGTATGTTCTACCACTCGATTACGACTTTCATAAGCGGTTAATTTCACTTCTTTACCGACTTGTTCACTCAACTCTTGACGAATATTAACAATATTATTTGCCAAAACATCACGACCTTTCTATCATAAAGCATACCATAAAAAGAAAATTTTTTCAATATTATTATATGCTAAAGGGTTGAAATTATTCATTATCAATGATAAAATAAAATATTTTTACATTTTCCTGATTCCATAGCGAAGGGTTCCCTTCGTTTGAAGACCACCAATTCCCGCTATTTTAGCAATCGTTTTTTCAATCGCTTCCCTTAAATCCACTTGTTCCTCGTAAGGGGTTAGGGCAATCGTTGCCGCAATAATCGCTGGATCAAGCGCGTGTATATTAATACGTTTAGGCGATGATGCAAAATTTGCTCCAGAACCAATCAACGCCTCAAAATGCGATTGGCACGCCCCAGCTATAACGATCAAATAATCAAGCGAAGGTTCGATTTCACGCAATGCATTAACCGTCTCTACAAAGTATTTTGAACTTCTATACGCCATCAAATCATCTTCATGTTCTTTATCTTCTAATGCATCATGCCCCGTAATAACAACAATATTTGGTCTTAACCGTTTAACTAATTCAGGAACTTTAACCTTCATATCCTTCTCAGGAACCGCAAATGCCTGTGCATAAACTTTTGCATATTTATACAGTTTGATACTTTTCTGGAGGTACTCTTCATCCCCATCAATGTGTAAAATCCGTCCACTAATATAAAAATCTCCATTATCATAACTTCTCATATTATCCATAACAGGGGGGAGAATGGTTCGATATTGATCAAACTCCACCTGCTCTGCACGTTGATACTCCTCACGCGAAATAATTTCTAAATCACTTAATGGGGCATCCGCCGTCAAACGAAAGAAGATTCCCTTTAAATGGGCGACGTCTCCCGTAATTTCCTCAATACGAAACATCGTGTCAGATCCATAAGAACGACGGCCTACAATATCCCCTACTTTGACTTCTTCATCCATCCTTATCACCTCACGTTATTATATGCCCCACCCCTTTAAATGTGCCTACACAAAAAAGCATAAAAAGATTCCTCTTCCCATGCTTTCAAATAAACTTAAAATGAATTGATTCCAGTAACCTTTATAGTCTAAAAGCCCCTTATAATAAGGGGCTTTTAGACTATAAAGAGAGAATTTATGCCTTTAAATGACGATAAAACACATTAGATAGATGGGCGAACTCCTCAATGGATAAAGATTCCCCACGGCGGTTCGGTAAAATATTGGCCTCTTCTAGAATTGCTGTCACTTCTTCCTTCGATAAAGAAGTAAAGTGTTGATTTAAATTATTTTGTAATGTTTTTCTTCGTTGCCTAAAAGCACCGTGAACAACTTCCATAAAGAAATCCTCATCTAAAACATCAACTGCTAACTCTTTACGTTTTGTTAAACGAACAACCGCACTATCAACATTCGGAGCGGGAATGAAAACAGTCTTTGGAACTGTTAAAGCAATTTTAGCCTCCGTATAATATTGAACGGCAATTGATAAAGCATTATAATCTTTTGATCCCGGAGAGGCTGATAAACGTTGCGCTACCTCTTTTTGCATCATAGTCACGTAACGATCAATAGGTAATTTCTTTTCGATGAGTCCCATCAAAATAGGAGTTGTAATATAATACGGTAAGTTAGCAACTACCGCAATTTCCTTCACATCTTTAAACTCTTCCTCAATCATCGATGCGACATCTGCCTTCAAAATATCTTGATGGATAATCTTTACATTATCATATGGGGCTAATGTTTCCGCTAAAATTGGAATTAAACGCGGATCGATTTCGTAAGCCACCACTTTTTTTGCCTTACGCGCAATAAACTCAGTTAAGGCCCCGATACCTGGCCCAATTTCAATGACACCCACCTCATCTGATAAATCAGCGGCATCTACAATTTTATTTAAAATATTTGTATCTGTTAAGAAGTTTTGCCCAAAGCTTTTTTTAAAGGTAAACCCATGTCTTTCTATAATTTCTCTTGTGTTTGACTTCGTTGCGATATCTCTCATACTTAATAGCTCCTTTATTTTAGACACTTTTTGGTTCTTCTGCTAATGCATTAACAACTTGTTGTTTAGTAACTCCAAACATCATTAAACGCTTTTGAAGTTGTTTTCCGTTCACATAGCCGATTCCTAACACTTCGCCTAGCTTTTCCCGTATTTTTGCACTATTTGGATGACCAATTAATCCTAAATCAAACAAAAATTCTGTTTCAATCTCCTCCGTCACCTCAGTTTTAGGCGTGATGACATCTTGTAAAGCCCGCTTAATCGATTCGGCGCTTGCATGCTCAACCCCGACTCCCTTATCATTTTTAGCAATTGCCTCCCGTTTAGGAAGGTGGGCATGTTTACAAAGTGGCACCTCTTGCATAATGCGTTGACGAATTTTATTTCCCGGAAAATCAGGATCGGTAAAAATAATCACTCCACGTTTTTTCTGCAACTCCTTGATGCGTGAAATAACGTCCTCATTAATAGCCGATCCGTTTGTCTCTAACGTTTCAATTTCTGGATATACCTCTTTTAATCGCCTCGTATCATCCCGACCTTCGACTACAATAATCTCTTTAAACATCTTTTTTCCTCGATTTCTATGTTAACTTTTACTGAATATTTTCAGGTAATAGCTCTAAAATTTTATTTTTTATCTCTACATTCCCACTCGCTTTAATTAAATCTAGCGGAAAATAAATTTTATATTCCTGTTTTGGTTTAACGGCAATAATCCCCTTAATAATCGTTGATACTTCCGATATTTCTTTAATAGAACCATCACGCATCAACAATTCGATGCAATCCGGTAAACAATTCGTCTTATGACCATAATAATCATACGGTGTTTTAACACTATGATCGGTAATTAAATAGTAGGTTGGATTGATACCTAAGATGGACATATATTCCCCGATTTTTATTAAATTTTTGTTCACTTCGTCATTTGGTACATAATGCATTTCCTTTAATAAACGACGATGAATAAAGCGATCCGCAAAATCGCTCAATATCTCATCTTCCTCTTCAACAAATAACGACGCATAGTGACTAATTGTCGCATCATCAAACTTTAAATACGTTTCAACAGATAAGTCCTTCTCCAAAAACAGGTCTGCTAACGCCCCAATAGGATGTCTAAATTGATACCCTGATAAAACAAGTTCTCGAACACGTCGTAACATATTTTGAATCACTAAGTCAAAGCTACGCCCTGTTGAGTGTAAATAAACTTGCCAATACATTTGATAACGGCTCATTAAATAATCCTCAATAGCGTGCATCCCCGAAACTTTATAAACAATTTTGTTATTAACAACCCTCATCGTCCTTAAAATACGTTCAACATCAATTTCACCATATGGGGCGCCTGTAAAATAGGCGTCTCTCAATAAATAGTCCAATCGGTCCGCATCTAACTGACTAGAAATAATGTTGATTACTAGTGGGTTTTCATACGTTTTATTAATGACATCACGAACCTTCGTCGCAAATCCTTTTTGATAGCTTTCCAACACCTGATTAACTTCTGTATCTTCCATAATAATACGTTCAGTAAATAGTTCATGACGAACATTAAAAACGGATTCAAAGGAATGTGAAAACGGACCGTGGCCTAAATCATGCAACAATGCCGCGGATAAGACTAGCAAACGCTCCTCCTCCTCTAACACCGTCCCACAATACATAAGCGCCCGGATAATTTTACGCGCCATTTCATACACCCCTAAGGAATGTGAAAATCGACTATGCTCAGCCGTATGAAAAACCATGTAGGTTCCACCTAATTGCTTAATACGCCGTAAACGTTGAACTTCCTTCGTTTGAATCAAATCCCAAATTAATTTATCAAATACATGAACATATCCGTAAACTGGATCTCTAAATACTTTTTCTTCTAATTTTACCATTGGCACCACCGTCTATATCTGTATATCTCATCATTATTTTATAAAATAATGCAAAACTTTTACTTTTTACAAGCTTAGTATACCACATTATGATTCGACATGAACGTCATGGCCATATACTAAATATAAAAAAACAAGCAACACTTTAACAAATACTAGAAAATATGATATAATAGTGTTATGAAAACGTTTTATAGGATGTGATACTATGTGTTTGAAAACACATGAGAGTTTTGTAACCGATCAGGAATCTTTCCTTAAACACCATAAGTTGTTTTCTATGCTTATTTGTGAAATTTATGATCTTTTAACACTCTATCAACCATCCCCACTTAGTTCTGAAGAAATATTTGAAAACTTAACTCCCTTTTTACAGTCTCGAATTCGATTTGTACTGAACCATGAACCGCATGCCCATCACTTCTTTATCGATGAGCAGGCGATTATACACTATATTATGCAACTCTTGACGAATAAAATTTCAAAAATTCGTTCAACTTCTAAAGGGGCCTATTATATTGACCCCGTAAAATAAAAGAGATGGGAATGTCACTTTATGATGACTTCCCATCTCTTTTTTATTTTCCTAAAAACTCTTTAACTTTTTGAATTAATTCGTCTTCATTATCAGCTAAGATTGGTTTATTGTTAATAAACACAAACGAACGATCACGACCAGGACCACAATAAGATTGGCATCCTTGATAAATCTTAGCTTTCGGATCAATTTCTTTCAAACGTGGTAATAATGTATTTAAATTAGTTGCCTTACACTTATCGCAAACACGAAACTCGTTTGGCTCTGCAAATAAATCATCTAAATTAAACATCGACTACACCTTCCCCTTTTTATCAATTTTTTTAAAGTGTATCTTCAACGATTTTATAAAAAATCGGGCTTCATGTCAAATAAAACACAAAGCCCGCTTCCCTTATTTTATAATAATGTCTGATTCGCTGTAATAACTGCTGTTTTGTAGACATCCTCTGGTGAACATCCACGTGATAAATCATTCACAGGTTTATTCAATCCTGCTAAAATAGGCCCTACCGCCTCAAACCCACCTAATCGTTGAGCAATTTTATAGCCGATATTTCCAGAATTTAAATCTGGGAAAACAAATACATTCGCTTGTCCTGCTACTTTTGAATCTTTTGCTTTTGTTTTCGCAACGGCAGGAACAAAAGCCGCATCAAACTGTAACTCACCATCATAATCAAAATCAACTTGCATCTCGTCTAACACTTTAACCGCATCCGTCACTTTTTTCGTTTCTTCTGTTTTCGCTGATCCCTTTGTTGAGAAACTTAATAAAGCTACTTTAGGTTCAATATCAAACATACGCGCTACGCGAGCCGATTCCAATGCAAATTCCGCTAAATCATTGCTTGACGGATTTGGATTAATCGCACAATCTGCAAAAATTAAACGCTCATCCCCACGTAACATTGCAAAATATCCAAATGTTTTTCCTATTCCTGGTTTTGTTTTGATGATTTGTAAAGCTGGACGAACTGTATCCCCCGTTGAATGAATCGCCCCTGAAACCAATCCCGCTGCTAAGCCCATATGAACTAACATCGTTCCAAAATAGTTAACATCTAAAACGAGTTCACGCGCCTTTTCTTCTGTTACTTTCCCCTTACGTACCGCGACTAACTCAGCAATCATTTCCTCTAATTTGTCATAATGTTTTGGATCAATAATCTCGCAACCTTCTAATGAATAATGCCCTGCTGCCGACTGCACCTCTTCAATTGACCCAATTAAAACCGGCTTTAACATATTCTCACGTGCAAGTAGGCTCGCTGCTTGAACAACACGTGGTTCATTCCCCTCCGGAAAAACAATGCGAATGTTTTTCCCAATAATTTGATTCTTTAAACTTGTCATGATATCCATTCAATTTACCACCTTTTGATGTTGTGTTAACCCTATTGTACTATTATTCTTAAAAAAATAAAAGGTTAATACCTTTTATTTTTTTAAGAACAATCGTCGTTTTTTGAATAGCAAAATTTTCACTTTCCTATATATAAAAAGGCCCCCTTTTATTGATCCATCAAACTTGAGATAATATATTCTTCCTAACCCCTCAACAACGAACGATGGGTCATCGGATACAACCTCCTTTTCAATTCATCCACTTCCCTCTTGTTTCACTCATTAACTTTTATTTTTTCATCACCTTTATTCATATTTTCTCCTCTGAGGTCGTATGATGAAACGAGAGGTGATTATATGGGAGTTATTCAAGCAACCCAAAAAGACATTGAATTACTTGCTCGACTCATGCGCGCTGAGGCTGAAAGTGACGGAGACATGGGAATGTTACTCGTCGGAAATGTTTGCGTAAATCGGATTTTAGCTAATTGCCACGATTTCAAAAACATTAACACCATTCCATCAATGGTTTATCAATCACCTGGGGGGTTTGAAGCCGTACAATTCGATTACTTTTATCAACGCGCAAGGGATAACGAAATAAGATTGGCTAAAAGGGTCATTAACGGAGAGCGTTTCGAACCCGCAACGACTGCGTTATGGTTTTACGATCCTTTTCAACCATCGTGTCCCGCCCAGTTTTGGGGACAATGGAATTCAGGTCGATATGGAGATCACTGCTTCTACATTCCGCTTGAATCCGAACATTGTTATGACTAATCGTATCTTGAAAGGAGAGACACTATGAATTATTATTATTCTTATCCTTACGGGGGACCCGTTCCAAATCCAAATGATCCATATTGGAGATATCAACAACCAAATCCTATGGGGGCTAATTACACAAACGTAAACCCTAGCACAGTGGAACCACCATTCCCATCTGGAGCACCAATTACGCCTCAAACACCTACAGAGCCAGGTCAAACACCTGCAGCCTCTAGTGGAGTAAGCTATGCAGGATTCGAACTTCCAGTAGGAAATGTCATTTCAATGGCTCAAGGTAGCAGTTATTTCAGTCAAGTTTTAAGACTTAACCGCGGAAAAATGGCTACCGTATACATGACATTTAGCGGAAATGATGCGGCAACTGCGCAACGTAGCTTCTTTGGTGTGATTGAAGCAGCAGGACGCGATCACATTATTTTAAGTGATCCAAATACTGGGCACCGTTTCGTCTTATTAACTGTTTACTTAGATTATGTTGAATTCCCTGAAGAAATCAACTATTACTATCCACAAGATAACACAATCAACATTGTTGATCCTGATTTATTTGAAAAATTCCCATCATTAGGGGCACTTTACAACTATCAAAAACAACAAGATGAACTTTACAAACAAAAATATCCTTACTATAACCAAATGCCTGAAACACAACACGGGTATGGAAATTCTGATCAACACTAAATAAAAAAAGACTCCTTTTGTAGTGAACCCCAAATGTTGAACTTAATATTATGCAGCTAATTGGCTGGTACGAATTCGGTATTTGACTGGACTCATACCAGCCAATTTTCTTTTAATTCGTTTATGATTATAGTAGTAGATATAGTTTTCAATGGCTTCTTTTAACTCCTCATAGGTTTTAAATGTCTTTCCATAGTACATTTCTTGTTTAAGGATTCCAAAGAAGTTTTCCATCGGTGAATTATCTAGACAATTTCCTTTTCGTGACATACTTTGAAAAATTTTATGTGTTTTTAATGCTTTAACCCATTTTTGATGTTGATACTGCCAACCTTGATCGGAATGAAGGGTTATTCTATATTTTGCTTGTTTGAGAATAGGTAGGACCTGATTCAGAGATTCCATGACAAAATTCAAGTCAGGTTTATGGCTCATTGAATAGGACAAAATTTCACCGGTTGCCATGTCCATGATTGGGCTTAAATATAATTTCTTTCCTTCCTGCGTTTTAAACTCAGTCACATCTGTTGTCAATTTCTGATACGGATAAGGGGTATTAAATCGGCGGTTAATTCGATTCTTAGCCACTGTTCCAACAGTTCCTTTATACGAACGATATTTACGTGATTTATGACTAAACTTAACGCAAATAATTCCACGCTTTTTCATCAGACGATAGACTTTCTTATGGTTAACCCGATGACCTCGATGATGAAGCTCATCTGTGATTCGACGATAACCATAATTCTCATCATTTTCTTTAAAAATGCTTAAAATAAGATTTTCAAGTTCTTGATCTGGATTCTCTTGCGCCATCTTTTTAACCCAATAATGATAGGTTGATTTAGGAAATTTTGTGACCTTTAAAATATCACTTAATTTAAAATTAGCCGTTAATTCTTGGATGATTCTTGTCTCGATTTGATTCTTTGGTTCCATGGCGTAATCCCATGGGCGTGACACTTTTTTAAGTATTCATTCTCAATTCTGAGTAATTTAATTTCTTCTTCTAATTGTTGTTCACGTGTTAAAGTTTTCGGTTGTTTAGATGCTTTTAATTTTGGCATAGGGCTTTGAGACCTTCCTTTCGGTTTAAGTAATGCCTCTACACCGCCTTTTAGAAACGTTGCATTCCAATTCGCAATCGTTCCTATATCTGATATTCCAAAATGAATAGCAGTTTGGCTATATGAAGCACCTGTTGTCTTGATATAGTTTAATACATTTAATTTAAATTCTCCAGTATATACTTGTTTTTCTTTTGGTTGTAATCCGTTTTTTCCTTCTTGTTTATACTGTCTAACCCATGTTTCAATTTGTGATTGACTTGGAATCTGATATTTCTTAGCAAGCGATCGATAACCTAAAGTCCCTTGTAAATATTCATTAACAATCCTTAATTTGAATTCTGGACTATATTTAGCCATAGAAAAAACACCCCTAACGTTAGATTTTTTAGTCTAACATTTGGGGTGCACATCATTTTAAAAAGGAGTCCTTTTTTTATTTAGTTAAGGTCCAATCAATAGGGTGAATCCCTTTAGAAACTAAGAATTCATTAGTTTTTGAAAAGGGGGCACTTCCGAAGAATCCACGATGCGCCGACAATGGAGAAGGATGAACCGATTCTAGCACTAAATGCTTCCTTTGATCGATTAATCTTTTTTTACTCCGTGCATGATTTCCCCATAAAATAAAAACAATAGGGGCATCCTTCTCATTCAAACAACTTAGAATATGGTCTGTAAACCTTTCCCACCCCATCGAAGCATGGGACATCGGTTGGCCTGATCTAACCGTTAAGGTTGAATTAAGCAATAAAACCCCCTCTCTTGCCCATTTACTTAAATCTCCGCTCGTTGGATAAGAACACTTGATATCCGAAACCAACTCCGTAAAAATATTTCGAAGTGAAGGTGGAATTTTTGTTGTTTCTGTTACGGAAAAACTAAGACCATTTGCCTGATTCTCACCGTGATACGGATCCTGACCTAAAATCACAACCTTCACTGCTGAATAAGGGGTGAGTTCAAATGCCCTAAACACAGACTTTTTAGGTGGATAAACAGTCTCAATTTCATATTGTTCGTGTAGCTTAGAAAAAAGCTCCTTCATATACGGCTTTTCAAATTCTCGTTCTAAAATAGGTGCCCAATCATTATGGATAAACAATTAAATCACTCCTTTCATTAAAAAAGCACTAAAGTAAAATAACTATAGCCAACACTAAAATACCATAAACTAACAGACAAACATCACGCATCCTAAACTGTAATCGATAAATAGATGTCCGTTGCTCACCTACAACATATCCACGACACTCCATAGCCTCAATCATCATCATTAGGCGTTTAACCGTATTTGAAATAGCAGGTATAATAATGGATAACAACTTTTTAAATTTATCTTGTAACCTTAATTCACTAAAGTCTAGACCCCGTGATTGCTGAGCATTATAAATCAACTTAACTTCCTCTAAAATCATTGGAATTAAACGGATAGAAAGCCCTGCCATAAAGGCAAATCGCTCAATCGATGGGCTTTTAAATAATGTCCTCACACCGGCCACGATTTCCCCCGGTGACGTTGTAAAAGTTAACAAAGCACCCAGAATAACAAATAACATCATCTTAGTAACATAAAACGCTCCTATCCACAATCCGTCTAGACTGACACGAAAGATTCCGATCTTCAATAAAAAGGTGGTGCCCTCCGTTAAAGTAAAGAACATCAAAAAAAAGAAATACATATATTTTAGAAACATCGCTTGTCTTAAATAAAACGAAAAAGGAATTTTACTAAGACAAAGTAAAGAAAAGGTAAAAAGCGTGACACATAATAGCTGTTCCCAATTGACAGTACAAATAATCATTAGGAGATTAAGCACCATCATCACTAATTTCGATCTAGGATCAAACGCATGGTAAACGGAAGAACCGTCAATATATCGACCAAGCCACAGTTTTTTCATCATAATTCCCTATACTTCCTGTAATTTATAATGTTTTTTGAATAATTCAAATTCATTCAATCGTGGCATGACGAGTTTGGCAACAATCCCAACAACTATTCCCGTCACTGCACCAAGAGGTAATAAAAACATCATGTAATAAGCGACCGCATTGGTTTTAATTAAAATCATTGCCACGATAATTTGACCAATATTATGCATCACGCCCCCTAAAACACTAATCCCTAATAAACTTATTTTGTCCTTCAATAATTTAAAAGCCGTCATCATCGTTGCATAACTTAACAACGCACCGACAAACCCATAAGCAAACATCGAAAATGTTCCAAGCAGTAGTGTTGTTAAAAAGGTTTTTAAGATAATGACAGTTAGCATATCTTTTCCATCTAAATAATATAAACCAATCACAATCATAATATTCGCCAACCCTAATTTAGCACCTGGAATGGGCAATCTAACCGGGATCATCGCCTCAATAATCCCCAAAACAATGGCCAAGGATCCAATTAAAATAATAAGCATCATCTTTTCTAAGTTTTCACGATTCCTTTTTTGATTCATTGGTTAAACCCCTCCTACTTAACTTCGTCTCTATTATATCATGAGCGGAAGACTCAAATCCCCCTTTTGTTGACAAAATGTTAGCACTTTAAAAATTAATTGAGTTTTGATAAAATTAGGTCGTAATCATATAATAACTAATTTAACATTCCTTTTAAGTTCTCACTTTTGGGGGACTCATCACGTCCCATCATAAAGATGAACTTCATGGGTTGACTGGAGGCATAAACATGCAAAAATGTATCTTCTGTAAAATTAGCAACAAGGAAATTCCCGGACATATTATTTTTGAAAATGAACACGTGTTGGCTTTCCTCGATATTTCTCAAACAACACTCGGTCATACATTGGTGATTCCAAAAAAACACGTTGAAGATGTTTTCTCAATGACTGAAGAAGATATGACTCACGTCTTTTCAATTATCCCTAAACTAGCGACTGCTCTTAAAAAAACATTTCATGCAGACGGAATGAATATTGTAAATAACAATAAGCCCGTAGCGGGACAAACGGTCTTTCATTACCATGTCCACCTCATTCCAAGATACTCATTTGAAGATTCTTTCAATGTTCATTATGTCAATAATGCAGCGTTATATACACCTGATTCACTTTCTGAATTAAAAGAAGAGATTATTTCTAACCTTTAATCTTTCTAAATTTTGTATACGATGTCCAATCCTTGGAATACTAAGGTTATCCTTATTAGAAACGGTGGATTAGACATGATTAAAGACGTAATAAATGAAATCACGCAACAACTTAAGCAAGTAAACATCACCCATATTAGCGTTAACCGTGCCCCACTTCAACGTCTCTATCAGACATTAGAGACCCACGCTATCATCCCGGAAAATTATTTTTCTTACTTCGTTTCCTATGGACTTCTTTTTCTTCATTTAGATACCCATCAAAAGTTGAAGGAAAACTCTGATGATCGGCAATGTAAAAAAATTATTTTGTACGGTGATTTATTCTATAGCCTATATTACGACTATACCATTCGCCACGCCTTCCCGTTGATTAAAAATAATATTTTTCAACATCTAAAAAACTATGAAATCACATCGATGACACACAGTGGCGCGGATAAAGTTTTAAACGGATGGGTTCGCATCATCGCAGAGGAGGAGGGGTATGATGGGATATCTAACTAAATTCGGATATGATGAACGTTATTTTAACGACCTTCTCATCCAAACGATTGCGGAAGATCCTGTATTAGAAAAAGAAGATGACCTAAAGACTTCCCTTTGCGAACTTATCGCCAACGGAGGGAAACGGATTCGCCCTCTCTTTTTATTAATGGCAACCGAGTTGGGAGATAAAATTTCTAAAGAAGATCGCTACTTAGCTGCAGTTGCCATTGAACTTCTGCACCTTTCCTCTCTTATTCACGATGATATCATTGATCATTCATCTGTAAGACACAATGTCCTTACTCTTCATGAACGTTATAATAAAACAATAGCGCTCAAATTAGGAAATTATACACTAAATAGAAGCCTTGAACTTTTCGCTTCATTTCCTTTCCCCCCCCTCCACTTGCAACTTGCGGATACAATGAAACAATTATGCCTGGGGGAGCTTCAACAACAAGATAATCTCTTTAACTTTAACCTCTCATTAGAAGACTATATCAAAAAAAGTGATCAAAAAACGGGAACCTTAATTTCGGCTAGCCTAGTGATTGGGGGAATACTTGCCCATGCTAACGAGGAAAAGTTAGATGAATTAAAAAAACTGGGAAGTTCTATCGGAATAGCTTATCAAATAAAGGATGACATTTTAGATTTCAGTGGTGATTCTCCCCGTCTTGGAAAACCCGTCGGTCACGACTTAAAAGAGGGTGTTGTGACTCTACCGACGATTTTCGCCTTAGAAGATGATCTTCTCAAAGATGATTTATCTCAAATTTATCAACAATGTAATTGGGATACTCCACTTCTTGATCTTCTTTGCCAACGCATCAGTCATGGAGAATCAATCAAAAAATCGGAGGAACTATGCCAAACTTATATTAATATTACCCGGTCTATCGCGAAGAACTTTCCGCTTTTACAACCAAAAATAAACCATTTAATTAGCTTAATTTTTAATTAACACGAAGGGAGAGCTTTATGAGTAATTATAAAATGATTGTTTTAGACTTAGACGGGACGCTTATGTCTTCAAAAAACGAAATTTCGCCCAAAACAAAGGAAGCCTTATTAAAGGCACAAGAACAAGGTGTCATGATTGTACTTGCCTCAGGTCGTCCAACTTACGGAATGACAAAAGCCGCAAAAGAATTACGTCTTGATCAATACCCTGGTTACATTTTATCTTACAATGGTGGGCGTATTATCGAATCTCATAGTAATGAAATGATTTACGATAAGTCACTTACACCTGAAATTTGTCATGAATTATACGACTTAGCCCGCGAGATGAATGTCAATATTATGGCCTATGAAGATGCCGCTATTGTTACGGCTGATAATGATCAATATATTCAAAAGGAAGCCAATATCAACGGGATGCCTATTAATCGTGTAGAAAATTTCAAAGATTCTGTAACTTTTAATTCTGTAAAATGCTTATGTACAGCTGATCCTGAATATTTAGAAAAAGTTGAAATCAAAATGAAGGAACGTTTAGGAGAACGTCTAAGCATCACTCGCTCTTTACCATTTTTCTTAGAGTTTATGCCTCAAAATATTAATAAAGCCTACTCTTTACAAAAACTTTTAGATCACGTAGGACTCGATCAATCTCAACTCATCGCTTGCGGTGATGGATACAACGATTTATCAATGATAGACTTTGCGGGACTTGGTGTGGCAATGGGAAATGCCGTATCTGAAGTAAAGAAAGCCGCCAACTATATCACCTCAACTAATGATGAGGATGGAATTGCCCACGTCATTGAAAAATTTATTTTTACTGCTTAACAGGCGGCCCTTGGGCTACCTGTTTTTTTTATTTCATAAAAACTAAAGATAGCTCTACTAATTGGTTAATCTACGCTCATCAAGTAAGCCCCTTTTTACGATGCAAAAAAACAGGCCTCTAAAAGGAGGCCTGTTCTAAAAGCTTTAAATTGCTTTACCTAGAATCTCTTCGGCATGTTTTACAAGTTCATCACTTGGAGGAAGTTGTCCTGTTAAGGGATAATCATACCCCAATTGTTTCCACTTGTATTCACCCATTGTGTGATAAGGTAAAACTTCAATTTTTTCAACGGTTTTCAGAGTTTTAATATATGCGGCAGTGTTTTCTAAGTCTTCTTCATCATCGGTCAATCCTGGTACTAGTACCCGGCGAATCCACATAGGAACCCCGGCTTCAGATACTAAGCGACCAAATTCAAGTATGTGTGTGTTATCTTTTCCTGTTAACTCTTTGTGTTTCTTAGCGTCGAACATTTTAATATCAAGCATTAGCATATCAGTAACAGCTAATAACTCTTTTAATTGTTGCTGGCGTTCTGGTGTATTAAACTTTAGATCACCAGAAGTATCGATGTTAGTATGAATTCCATGTTTTTTACACTCTTTAAATAGTTCAGTTACAAACTCCATCTGCAGTAAAGGTTCCCCGCCACTCACTGTGATTCCTCCACCTGAGGCGTCAAAAAACTCTTTATATTTCACTAATTCAGAAATGATTTCAGAAATTTCCGTTAATTTTCCGTCTTTCATTTTCCATGAATCAGGATTATGGCAGTATGCGCATCGCAGTCCACACCCCTGAACAAAGACGATGAATCTTAGTCCTGGTCCATCAACTGTCCCGAACGATTCTACCGAGTGTACATATCCATTCATACTATCACCTTATCTTCCCTTTTCCCAATTACATTTTTTCGTGCATTGTACGATTAATAACATCTAATTGTTGAGCACGTGTTAACTTAATAAAGTTTACAGCGTATCCTGATACACGAATTGTTAATTGTGGATATTTTTCAGGATGTTCCATCGCGTCTAATAAAGTATCACGGTTAAATACGTTGATATTTAAGTGATGACCTTTTTTAGCCACGTACGCATCCATAATCGCTACTAAGTTTTTATTACGTTCTGCATCTGTACGTCCTAAAGATTTAGGCACTAATGAGAATGTATTAGAAATTCCATCTTGTGCTGATTCAAATGGTAATTTAGCTACTGATGACATTGAAGCAATTGCTCCGTGAGAATCACGTCCGTGCATAGGATTCGCACCTGGTGCAAATGGTTCTCCCTCTTTACGACCACATGGAGTTGTTCCTGTTTTCTTACCGTAAACAACGTTCGATGTAATCGTTAAAATTGATTGAGTTTGTAATTTAGCACGGTATGGTTTATGTTTGCGAATTTTTGTCATAAAGGCTGACATAACATCTACAGCAATTTGGTCTACACGATCATCGTTATTTCCGTATTTAGGGAAGTCTCCTTCTACTTCGAAGTCTACTGCAATCCCAAATTCATCACGGATTGGTTTAACTTTAGCGTATTTAATCGCTGATAATGAATCTGCTACTACTGATAATCCGGCGATACCAGTTGCCGAAACACGTTCTGCATCTGTATCGTGTAACGCCATTTCGATACGTTCATAACTATATTTATCATGCATATAGTGGATGATATTTAATGTATTTACGTATAAATCAGCTAACCATTCCATCACTTCATCGTAACGTTCCATTACTTTATTATAATCTAAAACTTCATCAGTGATTGGAGCCCAATGTGGACCAACTTGCACTTTTGATTTTTCGTCTTTTCCACCGTTGATCGCATATAATAATGCTTTAGCTAAGTTTGCACGTGCACCGAAGAATTGTAATTGTTTACCTACTTTCATTGGTGATACACAGCAAGCGATCGCATAGTCATCACCATAGATTGGACGCATAATATCATCATTTTCATACTGAATTGCTGATGTTTTAATTGACATTTTTGCACAGTATTCTTTGAATCCTTGAGGTAATTGAGTTGACCATAATACCGTTAAGTTTGGTTCTGGTGCTGGCCCTAAATTATCTAATGTATGTAACACACGGAATGAGTTTTTCGTTACTAATGGGAATCCATTCGTTGACATACCTGCGATTGACTCAGTTACCCATGTTGGATCTCCTGAGAATAATTCATTATAATCAGGTGTACGAGAGAATTTTACAAGACGTAATTTCATAACGAAATGGTCCATCATTTCTTGTGCTTCCTCTTCTGTAATCACACCATTTTGTAAATCACGCTCAATATAGATATCTAAGAATGTAGACGTACGCCCTAAAGACATCGCTGCACCGTTTTGTTCTTTAATCGCTGCTAAGTATCCAAAGTATAACCATTGGATTGCTTCTTTAGCTGTTGTCGCAGGTTTTGAAATATCAAATCCGTGTTTAGCAGCCATTTGTTTTAATTCATTTAAAGCACGGTATTGTTCTGAAATTTCCTCACGTAAACGGATATTTTCTTCGTCCATAATACGTGACGTATTATTATGATCTTTTAATTTTTCTGCCATTAAACGGTCAATTCCGTATAAAGCTACACGACGATAATCCCCGATGATACGTCCACGTCCATAAGCATCAGGTAATCCTGTAATAACCCCTGATTTACGTGCTGCACGCATTTCTGGCGTATAAGCATCAAAAACACCTTGATTGTGAGTTTTTCTATACTCTGTAAAGATATGAGAAACTTCCTCATCTACATGATATCCGTAAGACTGTGCTGCTTTTTCTGCCATACGAATTCCACCAAATGGTTGTAATGAACGTTTAAATGGTTTATCTGTTTGGAATCCAACAATTTTTTCTAAATCTTTGTTTAAATATCCTGGTTCATGAGAAGTAATGGTAGAAACGATTTTTGTATCTAAGTCTAAAACTCCCCCAGCTTCACGTTCAGCCTTAGTTAATTCCATTACTTGTTCCCATAATTTTGTTGTTGCCTCAGTTGGTCCTGCTAAGAAAGAGTCGTCCCCCTCATAAACAGTGATGTTTTGATTAATGAAATCACGCACATCAATTTTTTCTTGCCAGTCAGTACCTTTAAAGCCTTGCCAAGCTTCCATAGATAATTCCTCCTTATAGTTCGCACTAGAACCGCTCTCTGAAATTTCAAATCTCATTAACACACACTCATTTTACAACGAGACTTGACCTTTTGTAAAGGGTTTTCATTATACGGATATAACATTTGTTAACATCTATCAAACGTTATAACGTATATATCTTTTTTACACTCTTATTATATTGCCCTAATTGGAAAAAATCAACTTAAACGCACGATTTTTTTTATTTTTTTCTTCTTACACTTAGGAATCCTTTTTTCAACAGGACTCTACTTAGTTATCCATAGAAATCCAATTAATCCTGCTCATAATTCACGCTATATATAATAAGGATATACTTAATTAAAAAAGATGGCGTGCATCCCCAATAAAATAACCATTAATCCCCCTAAGATATTAGCCTTATTTCCAATGAGAGATCCTAGTTTTTTTCCGAATGTCAATCCAATATACGAAAGAAATAAAGCAACAAAGGAAACACATAAAACGGCTACTATAAAGAAATCATAAATCAATCCGTATGTAATTCCAGCGGCTAAGGCATCAATACTCGTTACAATACCAAAAGCTGCTATAACTTTAAATGATAACTGTTTCCCTTGACTCAACTTTTTCTCACTTACCTCAATATACCCTTCGCCCGATTTATCTAGTGCCTCCTTTATCATTCGAACACCGAGCACAATTAAAATTGCACCTGCAATTAGGTGATTATAAACCGTCACCTCACCACTGACAAATCGTAACGAAAGTAGACCTAGTATGAATAACAGGCCCTGAAAAAAGCCAAATGTTCCTGCTATTTTCAAGCGATTTCCCCATCGATGGGCCATGCCATCCATTCCAAGTGTCACTGATACCGCAAAAGCATCCATGGCAAGGGCAATAGACATAAGCATAACGATTACTAAATAGTTGTTCAACGACTTTCACCCCAATTTTAGTTTAAATTTATCTTTATATCATATCGAAGCTCTAGCCAATATATGCTTAAAACTTTCTTCGTTTAACTGTTTCATCAATTTTTACTAAATGGTGCCTTGACTTTCCATTATTTACATCTAAAATAAGTACTACATGCAATTTGAAAAAGGATTAATCGTTGAAAAATCAGATTTATTTAACTGATCCGTCTCACAAAAAGACTAACGATTGTGGTGAATCTACTGTCACCACTGAGATAAATTTCTTTTTCTCGGGAAGTCATTTCCTAAAACAAAGAACCGTATCCTAGTATTCATCACACACAACTCAAAAAAAGGGGGGAAACTTTTGATTACTTTAACGAATGTTCAAAAAACTTTTACTGTGAACGACACGACTATTAAAGCTGTCAACAACGTTAATTTATCCATAAGAAAGGGAGAAATTTTTGGAATTATCGGATATAGCGGAGCGGGAAAAAGCACATTAATCCGAATGCTCAATCTACTTGAGCGTCCAACAGGCGGGACAATCCTTATCGACGGGCAAGACTTAACTCAAATCTCTGCAAAGGAGCTACGACTCGCTCGCCAAGAAATTGGGATGGTTTTTCAACATTTCAACCTCCTATGGTCTCGGACCGTGTTTGAAAATATTGCTTTTTCATTAGAAATTGCAGGCGTTAAAAAGGCAAAAATCAAAGAACGTGTCACCGAATTGATCGAATTAGTCGGATTAAGCGGGAAAGAACATAACTATCCTAACCAGTTGAGTGGTGGTCAAAAGCAACGCGTTGGAATCGCGCGAGCTTTAGCCAACAATCCACATGTTTTACTTTGTGACGAGGCCACATCGGCACTCGATCCACAAACAACAGATGAAATTTTAGATCTTCTCGTTCAAATTAATAAAAAATATCAACTAACTATTGTGCTTATTACACATGAGATGCACGTGATTCATAAAATTTGTCATCGTGTTGCTATCATGGAAAATGGAAATATTGTTGAACAGGGTGACGTCCTAGATATTTTCTCTTCTCCGAAACATTCCGTAACCCAGCGATTTGTAAAGCAAATTTCCCATGAAGATAACTCCCTCAAAACGGCTCGTCATCTCGCACATGAGTTTCCAAATGGAAAAGTGGTCCTACTCAAATTTTTAAAGGAGAAAGCGGAACAGCCCTTTATCACGAATATCATTCGTAACTTCAAAGTTGATATTAACATTATTCAAGGTAAAATTTTGCATACCCAAGAGGGAGGCTATGGATCTTTATACATTCATTTAACGGGAAGCGAAATTAATCCTGCCCTAGACTATTTAACACGGGAAGGTGTAGAAATCGAGGTGATGACTTAATGATTTTATCAGTATTACCCCATGTTAATTGGGATAAGATGCTATCGGCAACTATTGAAACATTATATATGACACTCGTTGCCTCAGTATTTAGTTTCTTATTAGGAATCGGTCTTGGACTTATCCTATTTCTAACGGGGCCTGGGCAACTGTTAGAAAACAAATGGATTCATCGATTTTTTTCGGCATTCGTTAATATCTTTCGATCAATTCCGTTTGTCATTTTAATTATCCTTTTATTAGATTTCACTAAATTACTAGTTGGAACGATGCTTGGGCCAAATGCCGCTTTGCCCGCCCTTATTATCGGAAGCGCCCCGTTTTATGGACGTCTCGTTGAAATAGCGTTCAGAGAAATCGATAAAGGCGTGATTGAGGCATCACTTTCTATGGGAGCCTCGATAGGCACAATAATCAAAAAGGTTCTGATCCCTGAAAGCTTACCGGCTCTAGTTTCTGGGATTACAGTCACAACCATTTCACTCGTCGGTTACACGGCAATGGCAGGTGTTATCGGAGCCGGTGGGCTTGGAAATCTTGCCTATTTAGAGGGATTTCAACGTCACCGATTTGATGTCGTTATTGTCGCAACCATCATTATCTTGCTTATTGTTTTTGTGATTCAATGGATTGGGGACACTTGTTCTCATTACCTCGATAAACGTTAAAAAATTAATTCTTTTGTTAAATCCTTAATCAACGATTAAGATTTAAATATATGATTTTACAGGGGGAGATTTAAGATGAAAAAACTAGCCTTAGGTTTATGTAGTTTTGCAGCAGCGATTTCACTCGTCGGTTGTGGGCAAAAAACCGATGAAGCAACAAAATTATCAGTGGGTGCCTCTGCGGTACCTCACGCAGAAATTTTAGAACAAGTTCAACCTATTCTTAAAGAAAAGGGAATTGATTTAGACATCACTGTCTTCCAAGACTATGTCTTACCTAATACAAGTGTAGAAGAGGGAGAACTTGATGCAAACTATTTTCAACACATTCCATACTTAGACACCTTCAACAAGGAGCACGGAACTCACCTCGTGAATGTGGGCGGAATTCATATCGAGCCCATCGGAATTTACTCAAAAAATTACACTTCATTAGATCAACTACCAGATGGGGCGACCATCATCATGAGTAACTCTGTTGCCGACCACGGCCGCATGTTAACCCTATTACAGCAAAACGGTCTTATTAAATTAAATCCAGATATCGATTCAACCACAGCAACAGTTGAAGACATTACTGAAAATCCTAAAAATTTAACTTTTAAAACAGATATCGATCCTGGTCTTTTAGTCACTGTTTATGAACAAAATGAAGGTGATGCCGTTTTAATCAATACGAATTACGCCCTAGACGGAGGGTTAAATCCAATGAAAGATGCCATTGTTCTAGAGGATAGCCAATCACCTTATGTTAACATCATCGCGGTCAAAGAAGGAAACGAAGACAATGAAGCCGTTCAAGAGCTCATTGATGCTTTACACTCAGAAGAAATTCAAGATTTTATTAAAGAAACTTATAAAGGTGCCGTTGTTCCTGTTTCAGAATAATCCCAACAAAAGAGAGAGATTTTTAATCTCTCTCTTTTTATTTTTAAATCATATTTCTCATAAAAATGGAAAAAATAATAGTAAATTACTGTCGAAATTTGAAATATAGTATATAATATTGAAAAAGGAAAGGGTGAGATCTATGATTCAATTTAAATCAGATTTAAATCTAGAAACCGAGGAGCGTCCTCTTATTATTGGGGTTTTCTCTGATTTCTCACATCAAGATATTTTTCAATTAGATCATTTATTAAACAACCAATTAACAACAGCTATAAAAGAAGGCTTTATTCCAACAAAATTTAAAGCAGTCACTCCAATTTATCCTCTTGGAAAAATTAACAGTAAAAAATTATATTTTATCGGATTAGGAAAATCAACAGAATTTACATTTGAGAAGGCTAAAGAAGCAATTGGAAAAATCGCTAAACTAATTAAAAATGAGGCTATATTATTATTAGAAACTTTTCAATCACCAACTACCTCTATCAACGAGTTGGCTACCTTATGTGCCGAATCCATTACATTAGCGACCTACAAATTTGATTGTTATAAAACGGAGCATCCACATACTGAGCCTGTCACCTTATCTATTTATGCACAAGAAGATGTAACTTCTGATTTAACTCGTGGTGTCGTTTACGGAGAAGCAACCAATGATGCCCGACAATTATTCAATCAACCTAGCAACCATCTGACAGCCACTCATTTAGCCGATCATATCAAAAAATTTGCTAATCATCATCACTTAGACATTCATATTGTCGAAAAAGACGAAATGAAAAAACTAGGGATGGGTGGAATTCTCGGAGTAAACCAAGGATCAACTGAACCACCAAAACTTATCGTTGTAAAATACCAAGGAAATGCAACAAGCAATGAGGTTACTGCCTTAGTCGGTAAGGGAATCACCTTCGACACTGGGGGCTATTGTTTAAAACCCCGTTCAAGTATGGAAGGAATGAAAGGAGATATGGGTGGAGCTGCTTCTGCTTTCGGTGCTTTTCAGGTTGCCGTGCGTCTTCAATTACCTGTTAATTTATTACTTGTTATTCCGGCTACAGATAATGTGATTAGTTCTCACGCGATTAAACCCGGTGATGTTCTTAAAACCATGGACGGAAAAACAGTTGAAGTGACAAACACCGATGCTGAGGGACGTCTCATTTTAGCCGACGCTCTAACATTTGCTAAGCAGTTAGGGGCCACTAAAATTATTGATTTGGCAACATTAACTGGGGCCATCATCGTTGCACTCGGGTCAGATATTACGGGTGCATTTACAAACAATCAAGCTTTCTTAAACGACTTCCAACAGGCGGCTGATCAAGCCATTGAATATATTTGGCCAATGCCTCTCCATCCTCGTGATCAAAAATCAATTCGTAATAGCGAAGTCGCTGATTTAAATAATGCTCCTCTTGGAAAACCAGGAGCGATTATGGCAGCTGCATTCCTTAAAGAATTTGTAGGTGATACCCCTTGGATTCACCTTGACATCGCAGGAACTGCCGAAGCAAAATCTGCTTACGATTTAGGTCCAAAAGGTGGAACCGGGGTCATGGTTCGTACGATTGCAAAATATTTAGAATTACATCATTAAAATAAAAAAGGGATATCGTCTAAAGATATCCCTTTTTCATATTTTTATCATATTCCTCATGTACTATCATAAGCTAGATACTAACTATGAAACAATGATGGGGGATTTAATATGACAGAAATCGTCAAAAACTTTGAACACATCCTATGGTCCTACTTGGCTATTCCAACCTTAATGTTAATTAGCCTAATCTTCACCTTCTATTTTAAAGGAGCGCAATTTAAATTTAAAAAAATGCTTCAATGCTTAACAAAAAAAAATCCTCATAGCAACGTGTCGTCTTTCCAATCCTTTACGATGGCCCTCGCCGCACGTGTCGGTGTCGGTTCTTTAGCAGGAGTTGCTCTAGGAATTTACATTGGCGGCCCGGGAAGTGTCTTTTGGATGTGGGTCAGCGCCTTAATTACCGCCGCTTCTTCTTTCGTCGAGAGCACACTTGCCCAACTCTACAAAAAAAAGGATGGTGATCTTTACGTTGGGGGACCTGCCTATTATATTAAATACGGAATGAACCAAAAAGGATTTGCAATCATCTATGCCTTTATTATCGTTTTAACCTATACCTTTGGTTTTAGCGCCATTCAGGCAAATACGATTGCGACCTCTTTTCGAGACGTTTTATCGATCCCACCTTTATTAACTGGGGTTGGTTTAAGCCTCATTACTTCAATGATTATCTTCGGTGGTGCTTCAACGATTGCTAACATGACCTCAAAAATCGTTCCAATTATGGCACTATTTTATATCGGGATGGGACTTTTCGTGATGATGACCCACCTCGACTATGTCCCAACCTTTTTTATCACCATTTTTGAGGATGCTTTTCGACCTTCGCCTTTAATTGGAGGAACCGTGATGTATACCGTCATCACAGGTGTTAAACGAGGCGTTTTCTCAAATGAGGCAGGGATGGGATCTGGGGCACATGCCGCTGCAATGACCAATAGTGACTCTCCAACCGATCAAGGATATATTCAATCTTTTGGAGTCTATGTCACAACTTTATTTATTTGTACCATTACTGCCTTCTTGATTATGGTCACTCATGCGACAGAGGTTGGAAGTTTATCAAGTAACGGAATTGAACTCACACAATACGCCCTCACTCAGCTATTTGGTCCCATCGGCGGAATCATTCTCTCTATCTCCATCTTTTTCTTTGCCTTTAGTACGATTCTCACTGGATACTACTACGGGGAATGTAACGTCAAGTTTTTATGGAAAAATGAAAAGATTTTGACAGTTGTTCGAATCATTGTCTTACTCGTTATTTTAGTGTCATCTATCGGATCGGCCTCGCTCATTTGGTCACTCGTAGACGTTGGGGTCGCCCTTACTGCAACGATTAATGTGATGGCTCTGTGCTATCTTGCTAAAGAAGTTAAAAAAATCATGAATAAGAAAAAGTCGTAAAGCTTATGCTTTACGACCTTTTTCTATTTCGATGAAGTTTCTAAGAATTGAACTAATGAACAAGGTTCCTCTTCTTCGTATAAACGAACTGAATCTTTCACCGTTTTATGAATCTCTTCTTTAATTTCGTCTAATTTTTTTAAAATAGTATCCGTATGGAACGTTTCCACGTTGTAATATAAGAACAAATCTTCAAACGCGTTAGCTGTCTTGTTCAACTCCTGATTTACTTTAATAAAGGAGTGAATATTTTTACTTTTCGCTGCATTTTCAAAGTGCTCTAAATCACGACGGATCATTTCAACCACATCTTCTTCGTTTTCGTATTCTTTTAAAGGAAGAGGATACGGTTTAAGACGCTCTAGGAAATAATGATTGGAACGATTAATGTTATAAACGTACGACAGTCTAAAATCCCCCACCATAAATCTCACGTAACAACATCTTGAGTTTAATTGGAGAACTTCTCCTCCCATTTGACGTAACTTCATTTCGTGTTGTTCAGCTTCCATGTTTAAAACATTTCCATTCGTAAAGCTAGAAGCATTCGAATAATAATTTCTATTTGCCATAATTTGATTTCCTTTCCGATTCAACATCCCTATTTCTAATTTTAAAATTCCAATTTAATTATACATAAAAGATAATTAAATAAATCATCGAAATAAAGACTGAAATGAGCATTAATGGGAAACCAATTTTTAAGAAGTCACCAAATGTTAATTTATAACCTTTTTTATGTAACATTCCGCTGACAATAACGTTAGCAGTTGCTCCAACGACACTACCATTTCCTCCAAGACAAGCACCTAAAGCAAGTGCCCACCAAAGAGGTGTCGTATCCATTCCTGTGGCACCGATGCTATGAATCAGTGGAATCATCGTCGCAACAAACGGGATATTATCTAAGAATGCTGAGGCAATGGCTGCTACCCATAAAATTAACATCGTCGTCACAAATACATTACCATGAGTTAAACTAATTAATTGATTAGCTACCACCTCGATAACCCCTATTTCTTCTAGGGCACCAACCATAATAAATAGTCCCATAAAGAAGAAAATAGTCGGCCATTCCACCTCGGTTAAAATTTCTTCTACATCTACTTTACTGATTAAGAGTAAAATTCCAGCTCCTAATAAAGCAATCGTTGCCGATTCAAGTCCAAATGATTGGTGAATCGCAAATCCAATAATTGTCCCTAACAAGACAATCCCGCTTTTTTTCAGTAGGACAGGGTCGGTAATTGTTTTCGTTTCATCAAACTCAGCTATTTTAGCCTTATTTTCTTCACTAATTTTCAGTTGAGATCCGTAAATAAATTTCAATAAAAATAACACAACAATAAAGATAACAACAACTACCGGTCCTAAATTAACTAGAAAATCCATAAAAGACAAGTTAGTTGCTCCACCGATCATAATGTTAGGTGGATCTCCGATTAACGTCGCCGTTCCACCAATATTAGCCGTTAATACTTCGGTAATTAAAAACGGCACTGGATTTAAGCCCAATGTTTCTGTAATTACAAACGTAACCGGCGCAATTAACAAAATCGTCGTTACATTGTCAAGTAAAGCTGAGGCAACAGCCGTAACAACCGAGAAGTAGAGCATAATCTTCCATGGACTACCCTTCGACAATTTAGCAGTTTTTATCGCAATATACTGAAAGATTCCTGTCCTTTTCAATATATTAACGATAGTCATCATTCCGACTAATAGCCCAATCGTATTAAAGTCAATGACGTGAAAAGCTTCTTCTTGCGATAAAATATGAAATACAACCATCGCAATTGCTCCAAGTAGGGCAACAACTGTGCGGTTTAGTTTTTCAGAAATAATAATTCCATACGCAACAAGGAAAATAATAATAGCTGGTAGAAAATTCGTATTTTCCAAAAGTCTCACACCCTTAGTTTGCTAAAATATCTATACTCAAATAGGCTTTAGTAAAAAGATGCTATGAATTAAATTTCATAACCATTAATCTATGAAAATTAATAAATATGAAGCTTAATCCATACCTTTTCATACCCCCTATTTGAACTATTTTACCGAATAATGTAAAAAAAAGTCAAGATAATTGAATGTTTTTCTAGCATTGCTATACCCTTTCATAAAAATTATCTTTTTTTTATACTCTTCTATTACTATCTATCGTTTTACGTTTTTTATTCATTCTTTTGCAACTTTATCCAATAATATTTGATCCTAAATCTTTACCTTTCTCTAACTCATCATCCTATCTGAAATTTTATTGAATAAAATTAATAAATACCTATCAATAGAGCCATCCAAAATCGCCATACTATATAAATGAAAATTATTATTTATCTATTGAAATCCACTACATTCATTATGAGGTAAATATATAAGTCGTAGGCGTTTCAATTTAATTAACGGAGGCTAGATTCATGAAGGCACCACGAGACAGTCATTTTCTCGGAACAGAGAAGATTAATAAATTACTTTTTTCGTTATCCATGCCCGCTTTTATTGCGATGGTCGTTAGCGGAATCTATCCTATTGTCGATACCATTTTTGTTGGAAAGGGAGTCGGTGCATTAGCGATAGGTGCCATCGGAATTGTTTATCCAATTCAAACGATGTACACTGCTTTTGCACAAATGGTTTCTATTGGGTGTGCATCCGCTCTTTCCCGTAGTCTCGGTGAGAAAAATAACGAGCGCGCCAACCAAATCACCACAAATGCCTATATACTAACCCTCATCATTTCTCTTCTATTAATGGTCATTAGTTTCTTTTTTGCTGATAAACTACTTTACCTTTTCGGTTCTAATGAAGAATTAATCCCTCAAGCAAAAAAATATTTTTTCGCTGGGATTTGGGCGATTCCCTTTAATGCGCTCGCCCTACTTGCAAGTGCCGTCTTTCGTGCCGAGGGCAATATCAAGATTTCGATGATCACTGTTTTAATCGGAGCGCTATTTAATATTGCACTTGATCCATTATTTATTTTTATATTTCATCTTGGCATTACCGGGGCTGCGTGGGCGACGGTTATTTCTCAGGCACTCGCTACTACTTTCTCGCTCTTTTTTATTTTAAGCCATCGAAGTATCGTGAAATTTGAGCGACGTTTTCTTCTTCCCAACCCTAAAGTCATAACTGCCATTATTAGCGTTGGATTTTCCGCTTTTGCCAGAAATGCCGCGAGTTCTCTCTTTGCACTTATCACCAACGCTACATTAAGAAGTTTAGGTGGAACCGTTGCTCTTACCGCCTTTGGAACAGTCAATCGTATCATTTCCCTTTTCTTTTTACCGATTATGGGAATCAACCAAGGATTACAGCCGATTGCTAGTTACAATTATGGAGCCAAACAGCCAGAGCGAATTAAACAGGTCGTTAAACTAGCACTTATTTACACAACCATTATCGGAGCCGTCGGTTCCATGACAGGATTTTTATTCCCCCAATGGTTAATCAAACTCTTTACCAAGAATGCTGATTTAATTTCCCAGGCAACTTTCGTCTTAAGACTTCAACTCCTTTTCTTTTGGACTATCGGGCTCCAAACCGTTGCCTCTACATTCTATCAGGCACTTGGTCGGGCACTTCCCGCCCTCTTTCTATCCATTCTAAGACAATTCATCATTTTAATTCCTTTGATTCTTATACTACCACGATTCACCACCCTTGGACTCAACGGTGTCTGGTATGCCTTCCCAATATCCGACTTTACCGCCTTTTTAATCTGTGCCCTTGTCTTATGGAAAGCTTGGCACCACCTCAAGAAAAACGAATCTCCTGTAAAATAAAAAAAAGCCAAAAATTACTGGCTTTTTTCCTTATTATAAAAGCAATCTTCGAGTTGGGTACTCAATGAAATTAATGTTTTATATAACCACTCAACTTCAGTAGAATTGTATAAGCAATGATTATTTAAGCCTCAAGATTAAACCTCCTCTATCCTAATAGAGTGGCTATAATTCAAAATTATTTGGAGCATTGTAATAGATTGTTTGAGCATAATCACCATATAGAGTAATAGTAGCATTGTTATCATCTTTCCATTCAATTAAAACATTCGAATCATCAAAGTTCTCGTGGCAAACTAAGTTCACTTCTATTCTTGTCCCATCATCAGTTTCTATATAAAACATATATTTTCCGTGAAAACTGATACCTCTTTGGATAATTGAAAGAGTATAATTTTCATTAGGAGAAGAGCTTTTAAAAATAACTATTTCGTTTGTTACTTCTCTAGATATAGACTGAAAAAAGAGGAAAATGGGAATTAAAAAACAAATAAGCGGAATAAGACATCCACCTAAAGCAAGAAGGCATCCACATCCATTAGCTTTTAATTTATGTTGTGCCTCTAATTCATTCATAAATAGGTCTCTCCTTATTATTTTATATTCTATTTATATTGTAAATTATACAGAAATAACGAAATATTTTAAAGGAAGCCCTTTTCACAAATATCCGCTTAAATCGATGATGTTATTTCCACCACCAAATACCCCAATAAAGGAATTTTCTTTTGAATACCTCAATAGGTAAATTTATAGTAGACAAAAAATCCTCCTTTTCTTCCTTAAAACAAAATAATTCACATGGAATAATTGCTACTATTAAATACCTTTCTCCATAAAGATACAGCTTATCATCTTTTTCTAAAATATACTTTAATTCTACGGTCATTTCTCTATTTTCATAAATAATTTTTATCTTATTATATAAAGGTATGATTTTCTTTTCTTCCACAAGATGAGGATGCTTTTCTAATAGTTTTTTAAACTGGATTCTGTATCGTAATCTTAGCATAGGACCTATCGTAAAAAATGCAACAGTTGTAGTTATAAAAAGACGAACAAAAATCATCCATGTATTGAGAGTTACACCATAATAGAGAAGATAAATTAGGTATACCAACGTACATATTGGTAAAACAATTCTCAAAAAAATAATTCCATAATAATATTGCCATTTAATTCGACACGAACTTAACACTCCTGCGTCAATATAATCACCCAATGAAGGCTTATATTTTAACTCCATTTTATCATCCCCTTTTTCTATATCATCAGAGAATTTAATTCCCCTAATTTGACAATCAATTTTTAATATAATCCTCGATACAATATGTTTTTACTCGGATACTCTACAGACATATTTAAAATCTCTAAAAATAACTTTTGCTCACTTGCCGATTTAAAGAGATAATGGGGAATCACATCAATTACCTGATAATCCTCAGTGAATAAGTAATACTTTTTATTATTTTCCACTAGGTGACTAACAGCTATATCTCTTGCATAATCTTTGTATTTTACGGTAATACGTCGATCGTAGATAACCATCGTTTTAGGCTCAAACAGATAAGGTCGTGTTTTCAACTCACGCTTTAACCCTCTTTTTATGTGAAATATTATATTTCTTTTTTGTAGCAGAAAGACCATAACTATAAAAATTATACTTCCTCCAGTAACAATGAGCCATCCTTTTAAGAAATAATCAAAGTAATCTAAGTGTTTTCTATACTTATATAACTGGATCAATTGACCATATACGGTATTAAAAGGAACAAATAGACGAATAAATGCAACATGCATAAAAAAGAAAAGTTTACTTTTTAAATTACTTAATAAATTTGCCTCAACCCAATCATCTAATATCAATTGATAGTTTAACTCCATTTTATCATCCTCTTTTCGACATCATTATAGAAATTAATCTTCCTAATTTGATAATCAATTTTCAATATAATCGTCAATAAAGGATATTTCTTTTTACCGCTTTAATAGGTGTATTAATGGTTTTTAAAAATAGTTCCTTTTCAACACAATTTTTGAAAATATTTTCAGGTATAATATCAATTACCCGATTATCAGAGTATAAATAAAACTTCTGATTAAAGTTCAAGATGTACTTAACATCAGTATCTATTTTATTTTCAGCTGAATAATTAAGATGAACTTTCTGGTTTTCAACCACCATACATTTCTCTTCAATCAAATATGGACTTTCTAATAAGACTTTCGAAAAATTTTTCTCTATTAATTGGACCATGCGCCGTTTTTGTAAAAAGGCTATTCCAATTAACAGAATAACAGTCGTAGCCCCTAAAAAAATAAAACTATCTAAAAAGCAATTCTGCATGAATAAATAAACTGTATAAGCTAGAACAAACATAGGCAACAGAACACGCAATACAACAATACTAAAAATGAAAATGATTGGTCTATCCCATACAAGCAATAGGCTTGCCTGAATATAATCTTCTACTGATGTTTTATGCCTTAACTCCATTTTATCATCCCCTTTTCGACATCCTCTGTCATTTGTTAGTAATATAGCACGATACCTTACCTAAAAGCTATATATCCCTTAATACCAATTATTAGCTCTGTATTCAAATTCTAACTATTAAACAAAAAAATTACGTTACCTTTTTAGATTTCGTAATTGATGATTTCCCATACTAGAAAAAGCGCTGATTCTTCTAACGAATTAACATTTTTACATTTTTATGAGAAATAATCATATCTTATAGTAAAAATTGCCTATTAAAACAAAAAAATATATAATAATGGCGTGGATAAAATAAAAAAGGAGGAAATTTATAAAATGAATGCTTTGTTTAAAAATCAGACAACACTAACGAAAACTGCCTACATAGAAACTGCCCTATCATCAAATAAAACCATTGTAAGCATTATATTATTTCTAACATCATTTGGATTTATTAGTACAGGGTATGAGGCTTATACAATTAAAGAAGATATTTTAGTTCTATGTTGTTTAGGCGGTGCTATCATCACTTTTGCTACACCTTTTTATATGTATCGTTATCAAGGGTTAAAAAATTATAAAAATCAGTTACTGTTATCAGAAGGAAGGGAATCTAAAGTTAATATAACTATTTATGAGGATTATCTTACCTTTAATAAATTTATTTCAACAATAAATGAAGCTAAAACAGGATATAAAAGTGAAGCGGATACAAGTATCGAACACGATAAAATTACTATGGTATATAATCTTAAAGAAAATTTTATTATTGTCTATGCAAATCAAATTTACCTTCCAATCCAAAAATCACAATTTACAAAGGGAACTTCTAAAGAGTTTAAGGAATTTCTACTAAAAAAGGGTGTAAAAGTGAAGCGTAAAATAATTTAAATTTTATCCTATCTATAATAAAAAATACGACATAAGTTAATTAATCTTTAAACTTATGTCGTATTTTTAGTTGTTTCATTATTTATCCGATTTAACTATTAAAGCAAACGCAAGCAATGCTGTTACAGGCGCAGCCATACCGCCAGTTATCCCAGATGCCAGACATGATGCAAATATAGCACTATACGCAAGTACTGAATATACAATTTCACCTTTTGATGTAGTTGTAATGTAATCTTTTTTCTCTTCCGCATTGTCTTTAAGAGGCTCAGTGGTACGAATTGGAATATGTACTAACCCAGGCTTTTGAATATCAGGATGGATAGTAATTGTTAGCTGTTGATAAAATGTAGTTTCTAAATTTTCGAATATTTTTGTTTCTTTAACTTCTGCGATAATATTAAACGTCCCATTGTTTAGATTAAATGTAAATGAAATTTCATCACAATCAAATGCTTCTAAGTTCATATTAGAAAGTGTAAGTACAAGACCCTCACGACTAATATTAACCTCAACATCATCTTGAGAAAATGTGATATTTAAAAGTTCATCAGCTATTTGCTCAGGAGTAAGTGATAAATCAATAATTTTTTTGACGTCTAAAATATTTGTAATTTTAGGAACAAGTGAAACTTCACCATACACAATAATATGTGGGCGCCAAGGGATAGTCCCGGGAACCTCTAAAAGCTTTTCTTTGTGATTAAATTCTTCAAAATCCACATCATAACCTACAAACAACCCATTCTCAGATGCAAATTTAAGAATTTTTCGTTTACGTACTTCTTTTATAATCATGTCGACAAAGCGGTCCCAACCTGCATCTAAAGTACGGTGAGGGCAATATTTCCCATTCCAATCCTGATGTTTACGGACTCTATCAATTGGAATATTAAATTTATCCATTAATGATGCAATTAATTTAGCTGCATTTTTTTCTGATTCATCAAATTTATCTCCACCATATTTTGAATAACAAATCTCTACTGCAATTGATTTTCTATTTCCTGTCCCTTGGCTGCCATCACCAGAATGCCAACCATTTCTATTTAATGGTAACCCTTGAATGGCTTCAATGTCGTCTACTGCATAATGAAAAGAGACTTCATTATTATTATCATGCATATAAGTAATTTCATTAATTGCGGAAGCCTGATTGGCTGTATTATGAACAGTGATATATGTTGGATCCATTGGATAAGGACATTTGATATCATATTTATTGGTCGGAGGCAAAATTTTTCTAACTTTTAAGCCCGGTACACGACCAATTTCAGTTAAGCCCTCCCCAGTATCTGTTGAACCATTATCATCATTAGTGGTAGATCCCGGACGTTTTAATTGACCTGACATTAATAAATTAAATAGTTTATTATTTTGATCCGCGCTACCGGTATAGTTAGTAATTCCATTCACTGCTGCGATTTTTTCTCGATTATCAAAGCTTGAATCTACACCAATTGCGTCTAATGCACCTACTAATGAGGTACCGCTATAGCTTGGTGTTGGATAGTATGAAGTATTAGTTACTTCACCATTAATAGACCCCGGACGCTTTAATTGACCCGACATTAATAAATTAAATAGTTTATTATTTTGAGCTGCAGTACCAGTGTAGTTAGTAATTCCATTCGCCGCTGCGATTTTTTCTCGATTATCAAAACTTGAATCTACACCAATTGCATTTAATGCGCCTACTAATGAAGTACCGCTATAGTTAGGCGTTGGAAAATATGAGGTACCAGTTCCTCCACCATCTAAGTCACTATCACCATCCGTAGTTGGGCATTTTAATTGACCTGACATTAATAAATTAAATAATGAATTATTTTGAGCTGCGGTACCAGTATAGTTAGTAATCCCATTCGCTACTGCGATTTTTTCCCGATTATCAAAACTTGAATCTACACCAATTGCATTTAATGCGCCTACTAATGAAGTACCACTATAATTAGGTGTTGGAAAATATGAGGTAACACCCCCTACTGCCCCTGGACGCTTCAATTGACCTGACATTAATAAACTAAATAGTGAATTATTTTGGGTTGCAGTACCAGTGTAGTTAGTAATTCCATTCGCTGCTGCAATTTTCTCTCGATTATCAAAACTTGAATCTACACCAATTGCATTTAACGCACCTACTAATGAAGTACCATTATAGTTAGGCGTTGGATAGTATAAAGCTCCGATACTTCCATCAGGTTCTGATTCATCACACCTATTATAATTTATATCTGAATTCAACCAACAATTTGAGTTTGAGGCCCCTACAACTGACTGGTAATCTGGAGCGGTATTTTTAATATATAAAACATCGGCTGGATTTAATGTGCTGTCTGTTCCAGCTTTAATAATATTTGAACTGCTACCTAATGTTGGACTATACATTGGATAATTAACATCGGTATCGAATTCTACATGAAGGTGTGGACCTGTTGCATACTTCCCTGTACTTCCATACAATCCAACACGAGTATCCTTTGTAATAGATTGCCCTTTTGATACGTCGATACGCTCTAAATGATAAAGTCGTTGAATAAGATTCTTAATTGATCCATTTTTAAGTTGACAATTATCATATCGAATAACTACGACATTTCCCAATACATTATCAAACCCTGTCTCTAAGATTTTCCCTACACCAGATCCCCAAACAGTACGATTACTATTTGTAGATGTTGAATCAGAACCATAATGATTAAAACCAAATTGATTTTTATAGTTTGCATTTTTATAACCTGCTGTTATACGCGTTTTATTGATAGGTAAAATAAGTTTTTGTGCCATTTATAATTCCTCCTAATTTCCTTTTTTTAAAAATTGATTAGTATTTGGATCATCCATAATCCCTAAAATTGCAACAACCTGTGCTGCAATTTCTAAAATTTTCTGTAGTAACTCATGTGTTACTACGTTAGTGATTAACAATGGTGCAAGTACCACTATTGCTATATAAATTAATACCGTTCGATTTTTCAGATGTTTAAGAATTTCTAATTGATTTTTCATGATATTTATGAGTTAAATAACTGAGTCACTATTTGTGTCGCAATAGCAGTTGTCAATACTGAAGCTATGTAAATTAATATTTTATTTGAAGATTTCATTTCAATTAGCATCAACTTTAATTCTTTAACCTCACCCTCCATACCTTTTAATTGATGTCCTTGAATATTAACTGTATTATCTAAGGTTTGTAACTTCAAATCATGTTCTCTCAACATTAGTTCTTGTTCTTGATCAATTTTACTGCGCCATGCATACCACTTTTCAGCTAATTCCTCCAAATTACTTCCCTCCTATTCCTTTCAATGTGTCTGTAAGTTTCAAAGGCCTTTTTGCTTACAAACATATTAAAGCATCTAAATAATGAATTAACTCTGCTTTAATTGTGCAATATAACCGCAAAAAAAAGATTACTCAATCAAGTAATCCTAAAAAAATCTTAATCATTTGTGCAAATTTAATCGTCGCGTCTTTTTTATAAGTTGCTACTGTTCTTTCAGAAATATTTAAAGCTTGTGATAAATTATAATTTGTTAAACCCTCCTGATAGGAAAGTTGAATAATCTTTTGTTCTTGCTTTTCTAAAGCTGATAAACAAGTTTCTATAACAGTTTCTAAATGTTTATGCCGTTCTATTAACGCAACTTGACTCTCTAATAATCTTTTTTGATTAATACCCTTAAAAAGCAATATAACTCCGTCTAAACTTTTCTTTTCTTCAAAGATTCCTTTTACTAAAATCTTTTCTTCTCGCCACTCCATATAATTAATCTCCCTTATTTTATTATTACTTCTTTAATTAAAATCTAAAATCAAAGAAATTATTTTGTAGAAAAACTGCAATTAAAGTGCAAATTATACTCAGTCATATCATTTACTGGTATATAAGAATAATTTTTCATATCAAGAAACTTTTTATCATGACTTATGTATATCTAAGTATCAAAAAAAGCCCAAAAATTGTGAAAAAAATATTTTTACGAACTTTAGTTCGCTTTAATCATATCATGATTATTCATAAAGTTACACATTTTTACAAAAAAACCTAAAAAAGATGTGCTATACTAAAAAAAATATTACCGGCTTAATTGATTATATAGACTATGTAATTGATTAAGCCGAGGAGGAAGAATATAGATGAATACTATCTTTGAGCATTTTATAAATAATTATAAATACCACCATGAATTTCCGGATAATACTATTCGAGCTAAGGAAAAATTCAAAACCCTAATGAATAACAGTAATAGCGTAATTTTAAATGTCACTGAGGATAAAAATACACCAGATCATCAATTAAAAGAATTAGCAATAATTGATTTGCAAAATAATGAATTATTCAATCGAAAATTTCATCTCTCTGTTCAATTTGCACTAGAATGGGATAATATTAAACGAATACTTAAAAATAAAAATGTTTTAATTTATAATGTTGATTTTACTGAGTTTATAATTGAACAAACATTAAGAAAATGCTCAATTTATGAAAATCTCTCATTAGACACGACCGACATTATGACTCTATACAGTTTAATTTCAAACGATAATAGACCTATCAGCCTTCAAGATGCTTGCAATGATGAGGGAATATCAGCTATTATTACAGATGATGCTCTAAAAAATAGTTATTATATTAAAGCCTTATTAGATAAAACACTAAAAGAATGTTATTAACCTTTATAATACTTAGATAAATTTAGTGATCATTCATAAATTTAATTTAATCCAATAAAAAAAAGACTAATCGGTAACCTAGAACCTATAAGATAGATACTTTTAAAAAAAGTGTGATCTTATGGTGGTAAAGTATAGTACCTTCATAGTAGACAAAAAAATAAAAGCGACGCTACCATCATTTATTAGAATCGCTTTAGAGTTTACTAGGGAGGTACTTTTCTTATGTAATCAAAACGAATTCAAAATAACACAAAGGGATGGGAAAAAATAGTGATAAAAATCATCCTATCAGAAGAAAGAATTTGCATTTTTTTTACACTCCAACTGCACAGCATATCTGATTAAATTACTTTGTCGGTAACGACGAAAATCCAATCTAACTTAAAGGAGTGTCTTTATGAAAGCTAAAAGAGATGAAAGAGTAGCAGAAGTTCAACAATGGCTAAACGATACATACGGAAAATATGAACCCTCTGGTCGATTCAATACGATTGAAGTCAATGGTAAAACTGGATGGCCAACTATTTATGCCCTACGACGTGCGTTACAAATTGAGTTGGGGATTACACAAACTAGCGATGCTTTTGGACCGACCACCTATAGGCAATGTCCAGCTATTAACCAAGGAAGTGAAGGTAATCTTGTTTATATTGTTCAGGGAGGTTTATGGTGCAAAGGATACAATCCTGGTGGATTCACAGGTTACTATGGAAATGGAACATATGATGCTGTTAAAAAACTAAAAGCAGACATGGGATTTCCCACTGCGTCAGGAAATATGAATCGAGATATCATGCGCGGATTATTAGATATGAGTGCATTTACTTTATTACCTGGTGGGAGAGAAGAAATTCGTGAAATTCAACAAAAACTAAATTATGAATACTATGATTTTTATCAAATTTGTCCATGTAACGGTTTATATGATCGAGACATGAATAAAATGCTAATGTATGCTTTACAAAAAGAAGAAGGAATTTCAGCATCTGATGCAACGGGAGCATGGGGTCCAACAACAATTGAGAGATGTCCAACAGTATCATTAGGAGATTCTAATGTTTTTGTTACTTTAGTTAAATATGCTGTGGTTTGTAATGGATATTCAATTAATACGTCTTCAAGTGTTTATGACGCTGAATTAGAAGCGACAACGAAAGATTTTGCTAATTCATTATTAATTGAAAAAACGCCAAATAAAATTGGTTATTCAATTATTCGATCTTTATTGAGTAGTAACGGAGATACTTCACGTTCTGCAAAAGGTTGTGATACCTCTACACGATTAGATCAAAATAAAATTGAAACACTAAAAAATCATGGATATGAAATCGTTGGGCGATATTTAACAAATGTAGAAAATGGAACTTTAGATAAAAAGATGACTAAATCAGAAGTTGAGCTTATCTTAAAAAATGGATTATCTATTTTCCCAATCTTTCAAGAATACGGTGCTGAAAATTCTGCCTTTAATCAACAACAAGGATATACCCATGCTCAAAAGGCGGTTCAGGCAGCTTATGACTTATGTATTCCAAGCGGAACAACGATCTATTTTGCGGTAGATTACGATCCACAAGAGGCTGAAATCACCAATTACGTCTATCCTTATTTTAAAGGAATTAACCAATACTTTTCCCAAATTGACTCTCCCTACAATATTGGAGTTTATGGAACACGGAATGTATGTAGACTATTAAGAAAATATGAAAATGCCACATTCAGAATTGATAATCTTTTTGTTTCAGATGCTTCCTATGGATTTAGTGGAAATTTAGGATTTACAATGCCAGAGTTATGGGCATTTGATCAATTCGCAACTGATATCACCATTGGTGAGGGAAATGGAAGAATTAGCATTGATAAGGTAGCTATATCTAGACTTGATAAGGGATTTAATTTATTAAGTAAGCCTACACAAATTGGGCAAGTCTATAATTCATTAATAAAAATTGAAAGGGTTGCGCGTACTTATTTAGAAAATAAGGGTACAAGCGCAACAGCACAAAATATCAATTCATTAACTTTACAGTACTTAAGAAAATTAGGAGGCTACGGTGAAGAGTATACACCAACTCAAATAGCAGATTTTACTGCTACACTTGAAAAAATCAATCTCAAAATCTCTTATGTACAAACAGAAGAAGAAAAATATGAACTTTTAAACAAATTTATTACGCAATATAATCTCAAACGAAGTAGTATGAACACTTTGTTATGGTATTGTACTGCTGGTCCAATTGATGGTGATTTCTGTAAATTAGTTGACAGTGAGCTAACAGACTTAACACTTAATTTTATTGATCCTGTCACTTCTTTAAATTATGACTTCTATCATATGGCAGCAACCGCGCATGGAATAGACTATATGCACCCTCTTCTTTCTTTTATTGAAGAACAAATTAATTTGTTTTCAGGATGGGGAGGAGATTTAACAACCTTTGCAAAAGATGTTTATAACGGAACTGAAGGAAGTAAAGATATAAACTTTTTAAATCAATTTGCAAAATCACATATTTGTAATCCACAATACGATACTTTATTCAGTCTTGAAGATTATATTAGTGACATTGATGCCGTAAACATTGGACTCTTGTTAAAAAGAGATTATTTTTCAGCTTTATTTCAAGAGTATTTTATTACTAATGCCAAAACAAATTGTTTTAAGCGATCAACACTATATATTAAAAATAATTTTTCTGGGGATATTAAGCAATTTTATAACCTCTGCGATGAAATAAATAAAGGAGATGGGATATACTGGGGATTTAGATTTGTGCTAAACGGGCCCTTTCTAGACACAATATATTATGATGCTGCAAACGAAGCCTTTAAAAATTTTGTTACAAATGAGGTAAGTAATAGTCGTTAATTGTTAAAAATAAAAAAAGGAACCTAATAATGATGTGCACCCCAAATGTTAGACTAAAAAATCTAACGTTAGGGGTGTTTTTTCTATGGCTAAATATAGTCCAGAATTCAAATTAAGGATTGTTAATGAATATTTACAAGGGACTTTAGGTTATCGATCGCTTGCTAAGAAATATCAGATTCCAAGTCAATCACAAATTGAAACATGGGTTAGACAGTATAAACAAGAAGGAAAAAACGGATTACAACCAAAAGAAAAACAAGTATATACTGGAGAATTTAAATTAAATGTATTAAACTATATCAAGACAACAGGTGCTTCATATAGCCAAACTGCTATTCATTTTGGAATATCAGATATAGGAACGATTGCGAATTGGAATGCAACGTTTCTAAAAGGCGGTGTAGAGGCATTACTTAAACCGAAAGGAAGGTCTCAAAGCCCTATGCCAAAATTAAAAGCATCTAAACAACCGAAAACTTTAACACGTGAACAACAATTAGAAGAAGAAATTAAATTACTCAGAATTGAGAATGAATACTTAAAAAAGTGTCACGCCCATGGGATTACGCCATGGAACCAAAGAATCAAATCGAGACAAGAATCATCCAAGAATTAACGGCTAATTTTAAATTAAGTGATATTTTAAAGGTCACAAAATTTCCTAAATCAACCTATCATTATTGGGTTAAAAAGATGGCGCAAGAGAATCCAGATCAAGAACTTGAAAATCTTATTTTAAGCATTTTTAAAGAAAATGATGAGAATTATGGTTATCGTCGAATCACAGATGAGCTTCATCATCGAGGTCATCGGGTTAACCATAAGAAAGTCTATCGTCTGATGAAAAAGCGTGGAATTATTTGCGTTAAGTTTAGTCATAAATCACGTAAATATCGTTCGTATAAAGGAACTGTTGGAACAGTGGCTAAGAATCGAATTAACCGCCGATTTAATACCCCTTATCCGTATCAGAAATTGACAACAGATGTGACTGAGTTTAAAACGCAGGAAGGAAAGAAATTATATTTAAGCCCAATCATGGACATGGCAACCGGTGAAATTTTGTCCTATTCAATGAGCCATAAACCTGACTTGAATTTTGTCATGGAATCTCTGAATCAGGTCCTACCTATTCTCAAACAAGCAAAATATAGAATAACCCTTCATTCCGATCAAGGTTGGCAGTATCAACATCAAAAATGGGTTAAAGCATTAAAAACACATAAAATTTTTCAAAGTATGTCACGAAAAGGAAATTGTCTAGATAATTCACCGATGGAAAACTTCTTTGGAATCCTTAAACAAGAAATGTACTATGGAAAGACATTTAAAACCTATGAGGAGTTAAAAGAAGCCATTGAAAACTATATCTACTACTATAATCATAAACGAATTAAAAGAAAATTGGCTGGTATGAGTCCAGTCAAATACCGAATTCGTACCAGCCAATTAGCTGCATAATATTAAGTTCAACTTTTGGGGTTCACTACATAACCTATTTATGGTCTATTAGGTTCCTTTTTCGCTTAATATCTTGGCTCTTTGGTACTATAACACTTATAGAGAAGTACTAGTTCTATAATTTTTTGGGGGGTGAAATTACCTGGATCAAAAATTATATAACCAATACAGTGCGACGTTAATATAAGCACTAATAAAAGTCATAAGTGGAATACCAATGAAGAGTACGAGTAGTGATTTTTTCCATCCAATCCATTTATCGGCGAGATATGATTTGTCTAAAATCCGTTTTATCAACAATATTTCGCAAAAAAATATCGCATACCATACTAATTGAAGTTGGATGAGGAAATAATCTCCGTGAACGTAATCTCCGTTATTGACGACCAACGTCGATGCTAGAAGTCCCCCAATTATCATTATAAAAATTAAAAACAACCAAGCGATTAATTTATCGTTTTTTAAAATTTTAGTAGAACAACACCATCCAGTAATCAATAAGAAAATAACATAAATCGGGTTAGAAATAAAAGCATAACCGTTCCAACCTAAGCTAGCACTTATCTCCTTCATAATGTATACACTGATGTAAAAGATAGATAGCTTACCACACAAAAAAGCATTAACCATCCAAAAAGCAACAGAGAGCGGCTCTCTTTTTCTTACCGATTTTAAATACCGATAAGCTAAATAAATCAAACAAAGACCATATTGAAATACATCTACAAACCAGGTTACGTATAACAGTAATACACCCAGTGCTAAAAAACTAAAATCAGTATCCTTAAAAATAAAATACGCTAACGTGGGAAACAGAATATGTACGATAAGCATAAGTGCTGGAATAGATGCTATGACTGGTAATAGATGATATTTTTCTATAAATTTTAATCGTTGATATTTACTCCTCATATGTTCATCCCCTCCCTCGTATAATAAGTTTATGCCCTTGTTAATGGGCGTTAATTGTTCTTTGAAAACTTCATGTTATCTTGACTCTTCTTTCCGTCATTTCAGTTAATTGGTTACCCTCTTTTTGTCTGAGATTTTATCGGACATCCCACCATATAGGTAATGGAATTGGATCCATCAGGAATATACTTTCTCCCCCTGTAGTTTGACTACTTTTAAAGACTGTGACCCAGACCAAAACTGTTCGACATACGCACAAGCTGTATCGATTCGTCCCATATTCCTCTTCTTAGTAGGCTGAGGGCAGCACTCATGGGGCGATTCTTTAGAATACTTATACACGAGGTTGTCGCCATGTTTTGGGCCCTAGGGATATCCGTCCGCATCCGAGTTTATTCCAAATTTATCTCAAAGAAAGGAGGTCCTTTCCATGAAATTGTTTGTCGGTATTGATGTGAGTTCTGAAAAGCTTGATGTTTGTTTTCTAGATAGTTCAGACACCACTCTGAAGGAAGTCACACTTCCTAATAATCTAAACGGTGCCTCATCTATCAAGGAATCTGTTCTAACGTTTCACCACTCTTTTAACTATGAAAAGATTGTGATTGGAATGGAGTCCACCTCTATTTACAGTTTTCATCCTGCCACATTTTTATCTGAGGACACTGACTTAAATTCCCTTGGATGCGTGGAAGTTGTCGTTCAAAATCCGAAGTCTATCCATCGATACAAAGGCCTTTTTGAAGAGGATAAAACCGACCGCATTGATGCCTTTCGTATTGCGGATTTCTTACGCATTGAACGCTTTAATAAGACGGTTTTAAAAGAGGAGCGTTACATCGCTCTTCAACGGTTGACTCGTTCGAGATACCAACTCGTTCACCAATTAACCGAATGTAAACAACACTTTCTTGAGAACCTTTACTATAAATGTAATACGCTCTCTAAGGAACTTGATACTTCTGTTTTTGGTGCCACCATGCTTGATCTTCTCTCTGACTCGCTTTCACTTGATGAAATTGCCCAAATGGAGTTAGAAGATTTAGCCCTTCTCTTACAAGAAAAGGGGCGCGGTCGCTTTAGTGACCCGCAAAAGATAGCTAAAATGATTAAGAAAGCGATTCGCGACTCTTATCGTTTAGCCCAAGTCGTCCAAGAATCAGTGGATATGGTTTTAGCGACTTATGCGAGATTAATTCAAACATTGAAAAAACAAATTAAAGATTTAGAAAAAAGTATTGTCGCCTTATTTGAAGTTGTTTCAGAGGTCCAATGCTTAAAAAGTATTCCAGGAATCGGTATCGTGTATGCCGCCGGTATTGTCGCTGAAATCGGTCAAATTGAACGTTTTGAAAATGAAGCCCAATTAGCCAAGTATTGCGGACTTTATTGGAAGAAGAATCAATCTGGAAACTTTGAATCGGAACGCACACCTATGACACGAACAGGTAATCAATATCTTCGATATTATATGGTTGAAGCTGCCAACTCTATAAGACGTCATGAAGAGAGTTACCGTCTCTATTATCAAAAGAAATATGATGAAGTTCCGAAATTTAAACACAAACGAGCCCTCGTCCTTACCGCTAGAAAATTTGTGCGTTTGGTGGATACGCTACTACGTAACCGCCAACTCTACACGCCAGAAAGGAGCGTATAACTCAAAGGCTAACATCTGTTGCTTTTGAATCCTTTCTGTTCTGGCGCTAGGCTAATTTTTTTAGAGATTAGCCGAGGGTCTAGTTCAGTGCGCCTAAATTTTTAAAATCTTTAACTATTTTTATCAATTAACTATTTGACTTAATACCACAAGTCTTTTTAATAATCATAAGTATAGCACTAAATAAACGAAACTTGAAGGACCGTCCATTAATTATCCAAGCATAATCAACAAAAATCATTCCCATCTGTTGTATTCAAACGGATGGGGATGAAACAACTTTTTACCTTGACCAAAAATTATTCAAGACAATTATAAATAAAAAGCAAGATTCAGTGCACCTTTAGTGTACAGCAAATCTTGCTTTTTTTGGATACGTGTTATAATTACCCACTTACAATTAAAGTATGGATTGCTAGTTTCTATTTTTAAGTTCATTATCAAGTTTTATCTCAAAGAGAGTTTTTATTTAACACTTCCTTAAATAAAAATATTTCAGCAAAAAATGAAATATTTGAAAATAAAAACATAATTGTCTGATGCAATTCAATATCATTAAAAAATGCATTCAAAAAATGATATATAATAAAAATAAATATTAGATTAATTGTACGGGTTTTATTTTTAAATCTTGTTATCGAACACCCCCACCCTATACTCAATAAAAGAAGGCCATAAATAAACTTATAAAAAAAGCATAAATCATAAGAAACAGGAAAAATATATCTATTGTAATCAGCAGTTATGATAAAAATAATTAATAATATACTAATAAAAACTCTATTAATTAGCCTAAAAGTAGGAGATAAGGGAAGTTTCCTCTTTAAAGCGCTAAAATACATATATATCAGATAAGGAAAAAATACAAATAAATTTACCAAATATAAACATCCAACAGTTGGAATCACCAATATAAAAATAAGTAAAGCCGCCTCGTGTGATACATCAAAATTTAATACCGATAAATTAGGGAATAATTGGTATGCGATAAATATGATTGCTGGAATAGACGCTATGACTGGTAATAGATGATGCCTCTTGATAAACTTCAATCCTTTATTTTTACTGCCCATATGTAAATCCTCCCTCCCGTTTAACGGTCATAAGTATAACACTAAATAAAAGAAACTTGAAAGAATTTTCTAGAAAAAGGAAGTAACAGGGTGTAAGGAGGATTTTTTTCTTCATATATCACGCTAAAAGCTTTTAGGACCACCTACATAGCAGGTGGTTTTCATTTATATAAAAAGAGTTGTAGAGAATATATCCTTAATAAGTCCATCCTTTTTAGATAAATTTTAAAAATTTAACGTTTTATCAATTTAACCGGAATATCGATTGTTTTCAAAAATAACTGTTTTTCTTCGTTAGATTTAAATAGCGTCCATGGAATAACGTCTACCATTCCATAATTTTCTCCGTACAAGTATAATTTATTATTTTTTTCTAGAATATACCTTACTTTTACATTAACTTGATGATTATAATATTGTATTTGCAACTCTTTGTTTGCAACCTTAACTATTTTTTCTTCTAATAAATAAGGCTTTTCATCTGTTAATATTTTAAGCTGTTTTTTTATTTTTTTGCGATTATTATGATTAATTAGGAAAAAAACTATTACCCATGCAATCCATATTAATACTAAATATAAAGTTCCCTTAATAATAACTGATGTAATCTCATCAAAAAATCGATATCTATATAACTTACTCAGTGCAAAAATGATTATATAGATTGGTACACCTATCCACATAATTGTAAGACTAAGCCTTTGAATCGGTCTTCTATATAGACCTAGTATTGACAACTCCTCTAAATCAGCAAATTGCGTTTTATATTTTAATTCCACGTCAATACCCTCCTTAAGTTTTTTATATTGGTAAGTTCATTATAACATCCAGCTTATTAGAATATGTGTTCAAAATATTAACAGTAGTCTATGTCTTATTACGATGTAATCCCCCCCCTATTCGTAAATTTTCTTTATTACATTTTCTAAATATAGTATAATTTCATCAATATCTTCAGTTACTTAATAGAGGGGGAAGTCGATGAACTTCAAGGACTATATTTCAATACTGGGAATTTCAATTGGTGTATTATTGTTATTATTATCCTTAATGTTATAGTTTCATTGGGAGTATGCAACCTATTTTCAAAGACAATGTCTTTATCTATAACCTCTTCACCCCATAACATCGGAACTGCATGCTACACAAAATAGCTTTTACACCCGATCTACCTGATAATCATAAAAAAGAACCTAATAGTCCCCTATCTTATATGGGCTATTAGGTTCTTTTTTCGCTTAATATCTCGCTAACCCGAATAGGATATAAAAACTAATAAAAGTCATAAGCGGAATACCAATGAAGAGTACGAGTAGTGATTTTTTAAATCCAATCCATTTATCTGCAAGATATGGTTTATCTAAAATCTGTTTTATTAACAATATTTCGATAAAAAACATCGCATACCACATTAATTGAAGTTGGATGCCGAAGTAATCCATATTAAATGCGACCAACGTCGATGCTAGAAGTCCCCCGATTATCATTATAAAAATTAAAAATAACCAAGCGATTAATTTATCGCCTTTTAAAATTCTAGTAGAACAACACCATCCAATAATCAATAAGACAATAACATAAATCGGGTTAGAAATAAACTCATAACCTTCGTTACCTATAGTAATCCTCGTCCCCTCCATAATGTATAAACCGATGTAGAGGATAGATAACTTACCACACAAAAAGGCATTAACAATCCAAAAAGCAACAGGTAAAGGTTCTCTTTTTCTGACCGACTTTAAATACCGATACGCTAAATAAATCAAACAAAGACCATATTGACATACATCTACAAACCAGGTTGCGAATACCAACAATACCCCCAGTGCTAAAAACCTAAAAGCAATATACTTAAAAATAAAACCCTCTACTGTAGGAATCAGAATATGTACGATAAGCATGATTGCTGGAATAGATGCTATGACTGGTAATAGATGATGCCTCTTGATAAACATCAATCCTTTATTTTTACTCTCGATCCACCTTTTCTCCCCTCAACTTTATTCTTTCACCGATTCTATAGGCAAATCTAATTCCTCCAAAAATAAGTTTTCCTCTTCCTCTGATTTAAAAAGATACTGTGGAATAACCGCAATGCCCTGATGATATTGATCATACAAATAATACTTATCGTTAAACTTGATCAGGCGTTGGGCCTCAATCCCGAGGGTTCGCTCCTCATAATAAGCCGTCACTCTTCGTCCCTTGATTTCAACGACCTTATCTTTTAATAATCCAGGATAAGTACGCACCGCCCGTTTAATCCTCCCCTTAATCAAGAACCGTCGCCAACACTTACTCATCCCCTTTACGAGAACGTGCATCTCGATTAATTCATCCATTGTCGTTTGATATTCTAATCTAATCATCCACTCGCACTCCCTATTCCTTTTAATTATTTATATTATAACATTCTTTTCTCTTTTTTATGATTCATCTTTTCTTAACCATCTGCCACGACTTTACAAACATTCCCTCTCCCTCTTCTTAAGATTTAGATTTCTTCTCGTTCAAGGCCTCTTCTGTTATGAGTGAAATCTTTCTCTGTTATAGGGGCACACTCCCTCTTTTCCCCATAAGAAATTTGTCACTCCTTGAAAATCTTATCATATATTAAGATTAGGCAAGTTGATGATGCCTACAAGTTTAAAGAATTTGAGAACTTTGGAGGAGGTTCACACATTTTTTAAACTTTCTAAATGGAGGTAATGCCTCCCATGTTTGGAAACAAGCATGGAGTGAGAGTCGTACTCTTCAACATCCTTTGAATTGCTGGAATCTCCTAAAGCTCATTCAACCACAACGTAAAAGCGAATAGTTTTAAGCGTGAAGGTGACGAAAGTAGAAAAAATGAATGAGATGGCATATGGTTAAATCCTAAGTGTTCGTGCAATGGACGATCAGCAGGTAAGCCTCGAATAGAGGAAACTTCAACGACTATCCCGAGAGGGAGTAGGTCATAAGCGATGGATGACCGAAGTGGAGGATCCCCCTTTTAGATGGGGAATGATATAGTCTGCACTCATATGAAAATATGAGACGTTCTTATGAGAACTGCACGAGCGTAGCGCCCTCGTGTGAACATCATCAAAACGAAATTGTTTTGATTAGGTGTAAATGTGATTTATAATCCTTATAATACAACGGTTCAAACTCCCGGTGTTGCCCAACCTGGTATGATTGGACAACCCACACCAGCATTAGGAGCTTATCCAACAACTCCGGTTCAAGCTGGTTTCCCTATGATGCAACAATCAGTAATGCCTGTGGATACTTATCAACAGGTGATGACTCAACAACCCGTTACTGCCACTACCTATCAGCAAGTAACGACTCAACAACCTGTGGCTTCTGCCCCTTACCAACCAGTAACGACTCAACAACCTGTCGTACCAACAACTTATCCACAAGTTGTCGCTCCTGCACCTATGTGTCAGGCACCTGCGCCTGTCCCTGCTCCTGCACCCGTTTGTAAAGCACAGCCCTATGTGGCTCCAGTCCAACAACCGGTGATGCCTGTAGATGTTCAACCTAAACCAGTTGCTCCAGTGGCACAACCTGTTCAAAAAACAGAACCACAAGTCGCTAGTACCCAAACAACAACAGCTAAACATAAAAAAACAACCTATGTTGAAGCTTACTTAGAACCTGTAGATGCAAAAGTTCCATTAATGCAACCAACCGTTTCAAAACAAGTTGTGGATAAAAAACAATATCCTGTCAGTGATGAATTAGTTTACGTTGATCAACAACCACTCAAAAGTTCAACCCAACAAGATTATAACTTATACTTAATGCAAAATGAGTACTACGCAAATAGTCAAATGGGTTACCAAGCAACTGTTGCTTCACAACCAAGAGCTGACCAAGTAGGAATGACTTGCGAAACTCTTCCGTTAGCAACAACTTATGTTAAATCTCAAACTTATCAAGGATACAACACGCCTGCACAAACGATGCAACAAGGAACAGGATTCAATGAACTTTATTCTCCTTATACCCCTAAAAAAGTTTCGGCACCAGCGGTTTTCATTTTTAAAGGAGGTCAACACTAATGACTAAAGATCAATTATTAACACAAATTTCAGCGATTAGTTTAATCGTGCACGACATTCACCTATTTCTTGATACACATCCCGGTGATGCTAAAGCATTAAAAGACCACAAAAAACTTTCAGAAGAACTTCAAAAGTTAGTCCGAGAATATGAAAAAAAATATGGGCCTCTTATGAACTTTGGTCACCAAACTGTTGACGCAGAAGGCAATTGGATTCAAGGACCTTGGCCTTGGCAAAATAAATAAGGGGGAAAGAAAACCATGTGGATTTATGAAAAAAGACTACAAATGCCAGTCGATATTAAAAAACGCGACCCAAAAATGGCACAAAATATTTTCAGTGCGCTCGGTGGAGCAGACGGAGAATTATCAGCCTCTATGGAATATCTCCAACAACGTTACACCATGCCAACCGATCAATCTATCGCAACACTAACAGATATCGGAACGGAAGAACTTGCACACCTTGAAATGTTATCTGCTTTAATTTATCAATTAACCGATGGAGCTCCAATAGAAGAGTTAAAACAAGCGGGGTTTGATTCTACTTACTCACTTCACGGAAATGGAATCTTTTTAGCCGATCCAAATGGAGTTCCCTGGAATGCCGGTTATATCGCGGTGACTTCTGATCCAGTTGCTGACTTGACTGCTAACCTAGCGGCTGAACAAAAAGCGCGCGCTGGATATGAACATTTACTTGATATCGCAACAGACGAAGACGTTAAATCTGTGTTACGTTATCTTCGCGAACGAGAAATCGTCCATTTCCAACGCTTTGGTGAAACATTAATGGATGTTCAAGACCACTTCAGTACCAATCGTTATTTCTTCATGAAAGACGAAGATTAATAATAAAATAAGGGGCTATCTCCGAAGAGACAGCCCCTTTTTCTGATGCGATTTAAAATCACCCTATTAATTATAACGTTTTTCTCATCACGACGTACTCTTTTCCACCCTTTACAAATCGGTTTTCCGTCCTAATCAGCCCAAATTTAGCATAAAATGAACACTTCGTCACTCGGGCATTGCAAAAAATAGCTTTCGCTCCTCGCCCCTTGGCGTAATCCATCGTATATTGTAACAATTCACTCCCATAACCCCTATTTTGAAAGTGTGTCTGTGTACAAAACTTTCGAAACTGCGCCTCATCTCCATCGATAAATAACGAAATGACACTTACAAGACTATCCTCAACAAACAATCCTAAATGAATTCCTTGATCATCATTCGGTAATTGAATATATTCAATCGATTGATCCGGCCACATCACCTCGTGGCGCATCTTCCAAACCTCATCCAATGAAATTCGGCTAATTCTTTTCATGATATCCTCCTGCTGCCATCCCCTATTCTCATAACTTCTTACCGACACACCAGCTGTTTCGCACGTTCAACCGCCTGATCAAAATAACGACACACTTGCTCACGACCAATCTCCCTCACCAATCCAACACGCTTAACCACCTGATAAGGTTTATCGTTAATTTCACTCAAGATAAGGGTTGTGTTCGAACGACGACAAGTATCCTGTAACAACTCCAGTGCATGAACCGCTGTGGCATCAATCACCGGAACATTTCGAAGTCGAATGATTAAAACTTTAGACGGTCCTTGTAAAGATTGAATCGAACCTAAAAACTTATCCGCGGCTCCAAAGAAAAATGGACCATTCACTTCATAAATTAAAATTTCATCGGACAAGACCTCCTTTAACTCTTCATCTAAAAGTTGGCCTTCCTCCTCCTCATCGTGCAACTCAAATCCTTGAACATTCGTCACATCCGTCATCCGTTTCATAAATAAGAACGACGTTAAAACCATTCCCACACTAATCGCAAGCGTCAAATCAAATAATACCGTTAAGAAAAACGTCACAAGTAAAACTGACACATCACTTTTAGGTGCACTTAACAACCTTTTAAACATTCGCCACTCACTCATATTGTAAGAAACCATAATTAACACGGCCGCCAACGTTGCTAATGGAATCATTTTCACTAATGGCATTAAAAATAACAAGATAAATAATAACGTCACCGCATGAACTACCCCTGCAATTGGAGTGCGTCCACCATTTTTTATATTAGCCACCGTTCGAGCAATCGCCCCTGTTGCCGGCATCCCCCCGAACACTCCCGACGCAATATTCGCAACACCTTCAGCGACCAACTCCATATTCGAACGATGCTTACTTCCAATCATTCCATCTGATACAACCGCCGAAAGCAGCGACTCGAGTGAACATAAAAAAGCAATTGTAAACGCCGGGGAAATCAACATCTCAATCTTATTCCACGTCACCTCTGGGAACGAGGGCCTTGGAAAGGTGGATGAAAGATGAGTATACTGTGTTCCAATCGTTGGCACATCTAAATTCAAGAGTGCTACTAGTACCGTCGTCACAACAATCGAAACTAAAGAGGCTGGAATTTTTTTATTTATTCTTGGCCAGATCATTAAAATGATCAATGCAATCAAACCGATAATAAACGGCATCCAATGAATTTGATTGGCCGATGAGAAATAAAGTTTCCACTTATCAATAAATCCCGTCGGAACATTTTCAAGCGTCATCCCAAAAAAGTCCTTAATTTGTGAACTAAAAATCGTCAAGGCAATCCCACTCGTAAACCCGACAGTAATAGGATATGGAATATACTTAATCATACTCCCTAATCGTAACAATCCAAATAATATTAAAATAATTCCAGCTAATATCGTAGTAAGTAGCAATCCTTCTACACCATGACTAGCAACAACCCCATAAACAACTACCATAAATGTAGCGCTTGGTCCCCCGATTTGAACTCGACTTCCACCAAGTAATGAAATGAAAAAACCAGCAATAATCGCGGTATATAATCCTTGCTCAGGTGAAACACCTGATGAAATAGCTAAAGCAATCGATAACGGGAGTGCAATTACTGCAACAATCACTCCCGCTATGGCGTCTTTAACGAACTGCTCTTTTGTGTAAGTTTTCATAACTGATAATAATTTAGGCTTTAACCGCGTTGACACTCTTCATACTCCCTTTCATATGATTCTTAATCAAAAGAAAAAGCCTTCATAATTATATTATGAAGGCTTTTGAATTACTTCCCTTTTGGCATTGACGCTCCAGGTGCTGTTTTTTCAGCACGAACTGGTTTTCCATTAATTAATTTCGAATTTAATTTACGGATAATTGCGTTTGCATGTGCTTTATCAACATTGATGAATGAGAATTTTTTATAAACATCAATATCACCAATCGCACGTGCTGGAATATCTGATTTTTTCGTTAACATTCCAACGAAGTCTTTCGCTTTAACTTTTTGTTTAGAACCAACATTTACGAATAAACGAACTTCGTTTTTACGCATTCCTTTAGACTTCGTATTAGCTGATACCTCTTGAATTGGTGCATAATCTTTTGTTGATTGCCCAATGTTCATACGTAATAATCCAGCTGCTACTTGTTCTAAGCTATATCCTTTTTCTAAAATCGCTGCAATTAACTCGTTTTCTTTTGTGAAGTCTTGTCCCTCAAGGTTAGAAATAACATCTTCAATCACATGATTTGAACGTTTCTCTTGAATTTGTTCTACGGTTGGAATTGGCATCTTAGACATTTTTGTTTTTGTATATTCTTCAATACGACGAATACGGAACATATCTTTTCCGAATACAAATGTAATTGATAATCCCGTCATTCCTGCACGACCTGTACGTCCGATACGGTGTACATAATTTTCTTCATTTAATGGGATATCATAGTTAAAAACAGCTTCAACGTTGCTAACATCAATTCCGCGAGCCGCGATATCTGTTGCAACTAAGATATTAACATTTTTACGACGGAAACTATTCATAACACGGTCACGTTGTGCTTGTTTTAAATCTCCATGTAATCCTTCTGTTACATATCCTTCTTCTTGTAACTTAGAAACTAACTCATCAACTTCACGTTTTGTATTTGTGAAGACAATTGATGATGTTAATCCCATCATGTCGATGCAACGAATCATTGCATGAACACGATCTTGACGACGTACTTCTACGAAGTATTGGTCGATTTTTTTATTTGATAACTCTTCTGAAACTACTTTAACGATTTCAGGAGATTTTTGATAAGTTTTCGCAATGTTCATGATTTCACGAGCCATTGTTGCTGAGAACATAACTGTTTGACGAGATTCCGGTGTTTTTTCTAAAATCTCTTCGATATCATCTTTGAATCCCATGTTTAACATTTCATCGGCTTCATCTAAAACTAACATTTTTAAGTTATCTAACTTTAACGTTCCGCGGCGCATATGGTCCATGACACGACCTGGTGTTCCGACAACGATTTGTACCCCTTTCTTTAAGGCACGAATTTGAGGATCATATGATTGCCCTCCATAGATTGATAAAATGTGTACGTCACGCATATTACGTGCGAACTTTTTAGATTCTTCATGAACCTGAACCGCTAATTCACGTGTTGGACATAATACTAAGGCTTGCACGTGACGGCTTTTGTGGTCAATTTTCTCTAAAATTGGTAACATAAACGCAGCCGTTTTCCCTGTTCCGGTTTGGGCTTGTCCGATAATATCTTTTCCAGATAATACAACTGGGATAGCTTCTGCTTGAATTGGTGATGGATTTACATATCCGATTTCTTCAATTGCCTTTAAAATCGCAGGCGATAAAGCAAGATCATTAAATTTAATTTGAGTCATTCTTTGCTTCCTTTCTATCTAAAACACAAAAAAACGTAAATGAATCGATGATCACTTACGATAGTGCATGTTTTTACGAAGTGTCCACTTATTATACAATATTTTTTAAAAAGTTGCAAGATAGGTCTTTTGATGATATCGTTTCCCCTACGTAATTTCTGTGTTACGATTTAACCATTCTAATCTTCCTTATTATGTGCCACTTCCTCGATTCTCTTTCATATTTTTTTTATTTTCACAAAATATCTAAATCTCTCACAACAACTATATATTAAGGATAGCATTTTTTCTATTCCTCTTTTTTATGTTCTTTATCAGAAGAAACGGTTCCTCTTAACAACTTGTCCAAACTTCTAACCTTTTCTCTATCTTTTTTAACCTCGCACACGGCTTTTTCGACGACACTTGCAAAAGTATGATATAATGTTTCAAGATAAATTACACGGAGGTGTTGTTACATGCTTACAGTATCTAATGTCGGTTTACGATATGGTGATAAAAAATTATTCGAAGAAGTTAACTTGAAATTTACACCAGGAAATTGCTACGGAGTAATCGGGGCAAATGGGGCTGGAAAATCAACTTTTTTAAAAATTTTAGCGGGGGAAATCGAACCTAATACAGGTCATGTGAGCTACCCTAAAGATTTACGTATGTCAGTTTTAAAGCAGGACCACTATCAATACGATGAATTACCTGTTTTAGAGACTGTTATCCGTGGAAATGAACGTTTATTCCAAATCACTGAAGAGAAAAATGCGTTATACATGAAACCTGATTTTAATGAAGAAGATGGGATTCGTGCAGCAGAGCTTGAAGGTGAGTTTGCGGAATTAAATGGATGGGAAGCTGAATCAGATGCCGCGTCTTTATTACAAGGATTAGGAATTGGAGCAGAATTACACGATAAATTAATGAAAGATTTAACAGGGGCCGAAAAGGTTAAAGTTTTATTAGCACAAGCTTTATTTGGAAATCCTGATATTCTCGTTCTCGATGAGCCGACCAACCACTTAGACATCAAGTCAATTAACTGGTTAGAGGAATTTTTAATTAACTTTGAAGGAACAGTGATCGTTGTATCCCATGACCGCCACTTCTTAAACAAAGTCTGTACGCATATTTGTGACGTGGACTTCGGAAAAATTAAGTTATTCGTTGGAAACTATGACTTCTGGTATGAGTCAAGTCAGCTTTTAAACCGCATGGCAAAAGAAGCGAATAAGAAAAAAGAAGAACAAATTAAAGAATTACAGGATTTCATCGCTCGTTTCTCGGCTAACGCCTCAAAATCAAAACAAGCGACTTCTCGTAAAAAATTATTAGATAAAATCAAATTAGAAGACTTAGAACCATCAAGCCGTCGCTATCCATACGTTGGATTCAAGCCAGAACGTGAAGTAGGAAACGATATCTTAATGGTTGAAGGACTAACAAAAACAATTGATGGCGTTAAAGTTCTTGATAACGTTAGCTTCATGGTCCGCAAAGACGATAAAATCGCCTTTATCGGAGATGAAATTGCCGTGACTACTTTATTCAAAATCTTAAATGGAGAAATGGAAGCAGATAGTGGAACCTTCAAATTTGGAGTTACAATCAAAACTGCTTACTTCCCGAAAGACAACTCAGAGTTCTTTAATGAGTCAGAACTTTCATTAGTCGATTGGTTACGTCAATACTCTGACGATCAAACAGAAAGCTATGTTCGTGGATTCTTAGGACGTATGTTATTCTCAGGAGAAGAAGCTTTAAAACAGGCTTCAGTTTTATCTGGAGGAGAAAAGGTCCGTTGTATGTTATCACGCATGATGTTAGCAAACGCCAACTTATTAATGCTTGATCAACCAACCAACCACCTTGACCTTGAGTCAATCACCGCATTAAACAATGGATTAAAAGACTTCTCAAGTAACGTCTTATTCGCTTCACATGACCACCAATTCATCCAAACCATCGCTAACCGCATCATCGACATCAAAGAGGATGGATCAATCGTCGACAAACAAACAACATACGACGAATACCTAGCCCTTTAATATAATATAAAAAGTTGAAGGTCTCGCTTTGTTTACTCGCATAAGTCTAAGCGAGGGAACAAAATTCACTAAAAGAATTTTGTAACACTCGAAGACTTAGAAGAGAAACTGAGGCCTGAAACTAGATTATATAAAAAATTGAAAATCCCGCCTAGTTTGATTGGGGGTTCCCTGTCATTTACGAAGTAAATGTATCCTCCTTTAATAGGGTAGGGTCTCCTTTGCTAAGTGGGGTGTGAAACGATACCCTTAGCTTTCCTCAACTAATAGGACTTTAAAGTGGGGAAGTAATCTCGCAAAATATTTATAGTTAAATTTTAAATCGCACACAAAAAAGCACTGGCGTTGCCAATGCTTTTTCTTTTATAAACGAAGTTTTCCTAATCAAGCTTTCATAATCTGCCACAATCATTTTTACTGAATGTTTTTTGTTCTTAGCCGTCCAGTAAATCAGTTATCTCAAAATTTATTTTGAGCGTTGTTAGGACCTTTATATTTTTCATAAGAAAATCTTCTTCCGCTTTGATGGATACTCCAATTATAGTAGAGAGATAAAGTAACGATTCTATTTATTTTTGAAAACGGAGACTAACTTGAAAAAAAACTGAAAAATAGTTATAATATAACTATAAAGTACATAGTATAAAAAAAGAGCCATAGATTGTCCATGCGACTTTCTGCTCTCACTTAAATGTTTCATATGAAAAGTAAAAGCTATTCTAGTCCGGCAAGACAATTAGGTGCTTTTACTTTTTTTTATTATCACGAACATTTTTAACTAATTGAAAAATTCCATTAGCTACATTAACTACTAATAATACAAATGTTAATAAAGCGTTCATGAGATCACCCCGCTTTTGAGAGCGAGATTAAAAGTCGCACCATATCTATGACTCCCTTTATTATTATACATGAAAAAAAGAAAATTGTAAAAAATCCTCGATAATATGTTGACGTTTAATTATTCAATCCTCTATATCCAAAAAAAAAAAAAAAATCTTTCCCCTATTCAACTGAACCATTCATTTAGTCAAAAAAATCCCTTTTTTAAAAGGGATTTTTTAATTTAATTTCTCCAACAATAATAAAACTCCTATTTTCAAGACTCGGCAAATGACGATTAGCAATACGGTTGCTAACAAAATCACGCAGATACTGCTTAATAGATTATAACAATATGCAATAAAATTCATATAAAAATTCTCCGTTTTTTTGAAAAAACTCATCCTCAGCCATCAAAATAATAACTATTTACCACTGTAAGTGGAATTTATATTTCCCTGAGACTGACGGATTAGCTCTTACATGGTGTGATTTTCCCCATCCTCCACCACTTTTCGCACTCCAAGATGAACCTTTACCGTATTGTGTTCCCTTAGAACTAGCAATCGTTTTACCGTCGCTACCCACAATTTCAAAAGACGCCTTTGCTCCACCCTCTGGAACTTCCTTTACCGTAATGACAATACAATCGCTATCCCATTTATTAATAGAATAGATTTTATCAAATCTATCTTGCGTCAAAGAAACTAAACTTGTCGTCGTGCTTGTTCGAGTAATCCCTTCTTCATCAGTATATTCATATACCACCTGACCATTATCATCAAGCGTCATCTCTACCTCCACACTATGCTCGGTACCGGCTTGATCATCGGCAAATATGCTTGTCCCAAAAGAGCTACACGCTAAAATAGCCGTCCCCCCTGCAACTAACAATTTCTTTTTAATCATACACATCCTCCTCCCACTTTAAGTCTAATCATATCATAAATGGAAATATTTACATAGAAAATGGTTTTATATTGCATACAACTTTCTTATTCAACAGACTAAAGTCTCCAATAAAAATACGCTATTTAAAATTAAGAAGTAGGGGTTATAACATAAGCATAGGAATGCTAATCATTAAAAAGGTGATTAGAAAGATTATTTTATAGCTAATTTCTCTATGCGTATTGGTTTTTTTCTTTTTGAAATAAATGAGCACATAAGATAAAGAAGATATGATTAACGCTATAGCTAAAAAAGTTTTCATATAAAATCTCCTTTCTTTTATATAGGCTCTACATCAAAAACAAGAGCCTAAGTAACACCTACCTAAACGCCTTTCCCTTTGTTAGTTGCTGCTACTCGAACTGCTAGTAAAGTTCAATCCCCATACATTCCCTCAATCTGTTGCCTCCTCATCATAACAAATCAGTTCGCAAACAAGAATAGCGATTCCCTATTCGGTCATTGAAAATGCCTGAACGGTTCATTTATACAAAAAAATCCCTTTTTTAAAGGGATTTTTCTGCCGCATTGAGTAGTAATCGTTCCAATTCTTTGACGAGCCGTCGTGAGACGAAGCATGATTCTCCATTCTCAAAATAGACCTTTTTTTCTTTTTTATCAATTCTCACCACATTTTGAAGGTTAACGACATAAGATTTATGGCATTGAAACAACCGTTCATGAAGAGGTTCCACCTCACGTAACTTCCCATAAAATTGCGTACTCGCCTTTTTAGTCACTAAATGTAGTTTATGGGACCCGGTCAACGTCTCAATATATAAAACATCCGCTAAGGGAACACTCAAAGTCGTAAATTTATTATTGATCACAAGTTCCTCTTTTTCACCCTGTCTTCCCTCGTATTCCTTCGCCAGCCTTAAACAGGCCTCCACTTGCTGAGAAAAGGCTTCATTTGGTTGATCTTTTTCAATAAAATCAAGTGCCGACACTTTGTAAGCATACGTTTTGGGTGCCAACTCAGAATGGGTCGTCACAAAAATAACCATTCCATGAGGATCTTTTTTCCGAATTTCCTGTGCAACCTCTAATCCCATTCGTACCTCATGATTTATTTCAAGGTCGAGAAAATACACGTGATGGCTATCAATAACATCTAACTTGCTTAACAGCACCTCTGGGTCATGAGTTGCAATTAGTTGTTCACAAAAGATTTGGAGTGTGTCTTGTAACTTGGTGATTATGGTTTCCAAGCGTTCCCTTTGAACGGGGTCATCCTCTAAAATAAATAGTTTCATCTTCTCATCCCTGCCTTTTTAAAATTAAAACTTGTCTAAAAACACCTGCATCATAAAACGTTTGAAGGGTTATATAATGATCCGCCTCCATCAGTTGTTGAACCGTCGCCAACCCGATTCCGCGATTCTCTCCTTTCGAGGAATACCCCGGTTGATAAATCTTTGTTAAAGAAATCTCTTCCTCTTTGCATGAGTTTTCAATTTCAATTTGTTGAATCCCTTCCCCTTGCAAAAATGAAATGGATAGATAGGGGATTGTTGCCTCTTTTGCTCCCTCAATCGCGTTATCCAATAGAATAGCCAACACCCGATAAACAGGAAAGACATCGACATAGAGGGTATCAATTAGCTCTTCTAGCTCCAACCTCACGTCTATTTGCTCTGTTTGTGCCCGAACCATTTTCTCAAAAAGTAAACTTTTAATTTCGAGAACGCCCATCTGATAGAGCTTTCCAAAAATATAATCACGACCCTTCACCAGTTTTTCAGTGGGTTGAATGACTCGGTCATAAATCCCTTTAATCCCATCTAAATCCTCTTGGCGAATGCTCTCACCTAGGCTCACTAAAATATTTAGATAATCATGTCGAAAATGATGGAGTTCTTGATATAGTTGCTCAAGTTTATAAGCGTAGTCATAGATTTGCTGATTCGCCATCCGCTCCTGTTCTAGCTTGGCGTGTTTAATAACGACCAATAATAAGTTTCCAGCACTCCAAATTAGTAGTCCTCCATATGCAATAAATAAAAGGCTCGTTAATTGAATGTGCTGCGAACTAAAACCTTGCTTCTCCCCCGCGTAAATATTCGCATACAATAAAAGGATTAATAAACTGACTTGCACTAAGACTAAGCGTCGATAACGTTTTTCTAGTGCTGGAAAGCGATTCATTTTTTTAAATAAACTTTTTAAAAAATAACAACAACTTAAGGTGAATCCCCCCATCATTAATGTTTCAAGAACAACTGACTGCTCCCACGTTAAATATAAAGACGAGGATTGTCCTGAAATTCCAAGGATCAATTGCGATAAATAATCCCCGATGATCATCGTAATCAATGGTACCCCCGACGCAATCACGCTTAAAAAAAATTTCTTTGTTTTAAATAGTCGGTAAACCAAGAGATAAAGCACGACGAAAAATATCGCAAAAAATTTAATCGTTGGATAAAGCCCTTGACCTATTAGATTGATGATGAGCAACTGAACCCAAAATTCACGTCGCCCCATTTTTTCATTCAATAGCCATTGGCCCCCTAAAAACAATACAACTAATTGAAAAAAAGGTATAAAAAAAGAAACCATCAAATCATCCTCCCCGACTTAATGATTCCATTATATCAAATTATCGTTTTTTGTAAAATTATTAACTATTTTCCTTAATTTCGTCTGTTTATCCTTTTTATCAATCATTTTAATGAGGTAGATTATTTCTTTTATTAAATTCCCTATATAATAAGGATAGCATTTTTTATATTAAATGAACCCATGGCAGATTGCGTCAAATGTTTAAAGTTTATCACTACTTTTGCGATGCTGTATAAACAGCCACTTACGTGATTATAATGAATATACAACGCTAATCGTTTTATAGGGGGAATCAAAATGATTACATTACGACCGATTTCAAAAGATAATCTTTGGGAATGTCTCGATTTAAGCGTACATCCCAATCAACAACAATACGTCGCTTCCAATGCGATTTCCATCTCACAATCTAAGGTCCAACCAGAATGTATCCCGCTTGCCATTTACCATAACGAAGTAATGGTCGGATTTTTAATGTATTGCCTAGACTCGGAGGATGATGAATACTGGATTTATCGCTTAATGATCGATCACCACTTTCAAAATCAAGGGTTTGGAACAGAGGCCCTTCACCAAGTCATCGAACTCATTAAGGGAGATAAAACACGCCACCAAATTTTTCTTGGTGTAAATCCAGAAAGTGCACCCGCTATTCATTTATATGAAGAAGCCGGTTTTGAATTTAACGGTCAAATCTTTGGACAAGAGCACGTCATGGTTCTGACTTATTAGCCCTTATTTCGGCAGAACATGAATACGTTAGACTGAAATCATGCAAATGAGTAATAATTTTTTCACCCTTTTTAAATTATTTAAAAAAAATAGCTCGAAGAAGTCATATCTTTTATGACTTCTTTTTTAGTTATATTGTAATTTCCCTCTATTTCCTCTAAAATAAAAAGTATACAAAAAGTGGTAGGGGAGTCTACAAAATTACATGATTTTGAGACAAAACAACAACAAACTTATGATTGATATTGAGGAATTTGGAGGAGTCTTATGAAGCGCAATATTTCAAAAAAACCGGTCATTGTACTTGGAACATTACTAACCCTTTTAGTCACCGTCACGGTTGTCTACGGTGTCTCTCATCTAGAACCAAAGGATGTAGAACTTAATCAACTAATTGAATCTCCTTACGAAATCTTAGACGTTCGTCGACACAAAAAGGAGAAAAAATATGAAGTCGATATTAAAGCCGACCTCAACTATGCTGATAACATTTTATTAGCGAATAAATTACTTTCTGAGCTACAAAAAAATGATTCAAAAAATGTGACGCAAGTGCACATGAATGTCTATGAAAACAAGACAGACCAACAAACCGTTGATTTTACAGATCCCAATTATCGTTATACCATCGAGACAAATGGATCATATACTTATCAATACGAACCCATTTATACAGAAAATTTCAGTGAAAACTTATTATTTACAGCCGAATGGAAGATTGAAGACTCAAAATTAACCAAAAAGAACCTTTCATTTAATACCATCGTCCCTGATCATTTATCAACAGACGAAATCAATTCCCTGCTAAATGAACTATCGGACGAAATGATTCGCTACAATTTTGAAAATAGGGAAGGGGCAACAACAACCATCCAAGCTAAAGTTAACACCTCAGATACTTATTATCATCTATCAGAAAATAAAAATTATCTTATCCATAAAACACGTTTAATTGGTTAGGGGGACCAGTATCATGAAACATTCATTTCTTTTTTTACTATCATTTTTTCCTTCCTTTTTAATGGGGGGACAAGATCCAATTACATTAACAACCATAACACCTGATATTCATGAGAACCTTGCTTCTATCGATGACGTTATGTCTTCCTTCGAGGGTTCAGTGGCCTTTGATGAAGAAACAGGTACCTATACTTACACAATCAATGATCAAGAAATCATTTTAAATCTTAACTGCGGATATAGTCTCATCAACGGTGAAAAGGAAGCCCTATTCCTTGAACGAAACGATGAAACGGCGTTAATGACGATCAAATGGGTAACCCCAAAATTGATTGACGATGAAGTGTTCGTTCCCGTTCAATACATTGAGCGCATCTTTAATGCTACATACTCAGAAGAGGGCTTTACATTAAACGGCGATGCTTCGAACACGATGACCGTCTTTGAAGATAAGGAAGACTCGGGGGATTCTGCTATTGGAAAACGATTAACGGTTGAAGAGACAGAAGGTGAAAAAGAGGTAAGTCAAACGACGAATAAAAAGCCGTCCACATCAAAACCAACTCCATCTATCACCCAAAAGCCAGAAGTATCGAAGCCGACTCAAAAACCATCAACGTCTAAACCAAATCAGAATACGACGCAAAAGCCATCCACTTCTACGCCGGTGAAGCCACAAGAACCAACGGATTCACCTCAACCGCCGGTGGGGGATAAGCCAGAAGAGATTGTCCCACCGACACCAGAACCGGAACCGACTCCAAAACCTGAACCACCAGTAGAGGATCAACCCTCTGATGTCACACCACCGACACCGGAAGGACCCTCTCCACTTCCACCAAGTGATTCTGAAACTGGGGATAACTCAAATTCACCTGAATCCGAAACATTTTAACTGAGTCACTGGGATTGTCAATCAATCCCAGTTATTTTATTAATCTGAAAGGGGAGTACTTATGAATAAATCGGCACTTCATTATACGTTAAAATCCAGTTCGTTCTTTATCATCGCCTCAATCGTTATGTGCCTTATCATTAACGAACGCGTCAATCCATCCTTAATCCTCATGTGGATAAGCTATTTTATGATTTGCTATCTCATGATGCATCTTAAACAACACCAAAAGAATCAATCCAAATAGATTGATTCTTTTTTTATCTCTTCCGCTCATTCTACCCCAATGTCTTTTCCCGTAAGTTCCCTCTATACAAACCCTCTTCGCATTGACCACACCATAAAAAGCCTTGCTCTTCATAATATTGATTCAGCCTCTCGTTATCCATTGCACAATCTAACCTTAAACAGTGCTTCTTATGTTTCCGTGCCACCCCTTCTATCTCCTTTAACAAAATGTGTCCAACCCCTTTTTCACGGTAATCCGTCACCAAATGATGCAGATAATAAGCAGACACTTCCTTCGTATCACACCATCGCTCGTCTTGATCAAAGCAAGCAACAGCCCCTATGACTCGATGTGTTTGATTTGATTTTAAAACATATAGGCGACCTTGTCTCATCAATCGTTCATAATAAGTTTTAGGATACACCTCACAATAATTCGTTTCATTCCATTGCTTAATTCCTACTCGATTCATCCACTCGATCCTTTGTTCAATCAGTTGAAAAACAATCTCAAGATCAGATTTACTGGCAACCATCAGTTGATACATCGTAAAAACTCTCCTTTAGCAAAAAATGAAAACCCAAAATGCTCGGTTTTCATTTTTTTATTTTTTAATCGTGATGCCGTCTTGTGATTTTTGCTATGAGTAAGCCAGCTACATCCAATATACCGCTTAAATAAACGATTAACACTGTACAAATAACCATGTTTACCCATATTGCTTTCATTTTTATCTCACCACCACCGCTGTGCCGTATGCCACCATTTCCGCTGCCCCCGCCATCACAGCAGATGACATCAATCGAACACCAACAACCGCATTAGCACCTAACCGTGTTGCATCATCTGCCATGCGACCTAATGCAATTTGACGAGCCTCAATCAGCATTTCATTATAGCCATTTAACTCTCCACCAACAATCGTTTTTAAGGAAGCCCCAATATCCTTTCCAATATGTTTTGACCGAACCGTGCTTCCTTTCACAAGCCCTTTCACCTCTACAATTTCTTTCCCCACAATCGAATCTGTTGTCACCATTAACATGAAACTTCCTCCCTCCGTAACCTACTACATCATATGACAAATCCAATAAATATATGTCAATCTATTGCTTCTATTCATCGGTTATTCCTCTCCAATCGTTAAATCTATCTTCATGAATAAGAAAATTCGCTTCCCATTATCCAAACCAAAAAGAAAACTCATTTTAGTTTTGCTCCTTTCTAATATTTCAGACCTCTTCCATGGAAAGTCCGGTTTTTAACGCAATCGTAGGTTATCTAAAACATCCGCTAAATTTTTTGCAATTTCAATCTTTTCATGCTTAACCCCTTTTTCTGAAACAATATCTTCCCTCAATTCCCATCCTTGCCTCAATATACGTCACAAAATGAGCATGAAAGAAGCTTCCCCTTTTTTTAAAGAGCACTATCTCCTCATAAAAATCTTGCATCTCTCTTGTTTGAACCTCATTTTTCATATAAAATGGGACTATATCTAATAAAAGGGGAGGCATTCACATGGATTTAAATAAAAAAATCTGCTACTGCTTCAACGTAACAGTAGGGGACATCAAAAAAGAAGTTGAAACAGGATCAACAACACTTGCTGAAATTCAAACAGAAACAAAAGCTGGAACAGCTTGCAAAGGTTGTGTGAAACGAATTCAAGAAACAATCGATGCTTTATTAGCTGAATAATCTACTCCTATAACCAAAAAGAACCGAGCAATCCTGCCCGGTTCTTTTTATATCCATTCAAAGAATTCTTTCCTTCTTAACCACCAATTAAAAAGTCAAAAATATTTTCCAAATCACTCGTTGATCCTTTATAGATCTCTGTATATTTACACTTGGTGCACGTAATCGTTGTAAACTTCTTATTTTGGACATCAAACAACTTCGAAAATCCGGTTCCTGTTGCGCAAAATTCATCTACTTCATAGTGATGATTTCCACACTTCATACAGGTATAATTTTTAATCTCCATCTAATCATCTCCTGTGACCTAGTTTTCTGTTCAAACTTAGGTTACCAAATTAACCCACTTGTGTCAAATACTCTTTCTTTTTTTCACCCCTAGACGACCATAATAAGGATAAAACTTGAAAAGATAGGAGAAAGGGGGGTATAATAAAGAGAGGTAGATAACAATAAAATTAAATATTAGGAGTGATACCCCATGGGTCGTAAGTGGAATAATATTAAATACGGTAAAGCGGCTAAAGATGCTGCCCGTTCAAAAGTTTTAGCGCGTTTCGGAAAAGAAATTTATATGGCTGCCAAAAATGGTGATCCAGATCCAAGTTTAAATCGTAACTTAGCTTCTGTTATTGACCGTGCAAAGGTTGCTGGGGTTAACCGCGAAATCATTGACCGTGCAATCAACAAAGCAAAAGGTGGATCAGACGAAAACTACGATTTCATCCGTTATGAAGGATACGGTCCGAACGGGGCTGCAGTTATTGTTGATACATTAACAGATAACGTAAACCGTACAGTTGCAGAAGTTCGTTCCGCATTTAATAAAAATGGTGGAAAAATCGGGGTTAGTGGTGCCGTGGCTTTCATGTTTGAAGCAACAGCTTTATTCGGATTCAACGGAAACTCTGCCGATGAAATCTTAGAAGGATTAATGGAAGCAGATGTAGACGTTCGCGATGTTGAAGAAGAAGATGGAGAAATCACTGTATACGCGGACCAAGACCAATTCCATGCCGTTCAAACAGCATTAAATGCAATGGGAATTAACGAATTTGAAGTGGCAGAATTAACAATGCTTCCAACGTCAACTGTTTCATTAGAGGGAGATGCCCTTACTAAATTCTTAAAATTAATTGACGTATTAGAAGACTTAGATGACGTTCAACAAGTCCACCATAACGTTGACTTACCAGAAGAGGAAGAATAAGACTAGGCTTCCACTTCTCACAATTACGTGATCAAAAGCGAACACCTCCTCTTTTGTTGGAGGTGTTTTATTTTAAGAAATTATTTTACATATTAAGCAAAAATTGGTCGATACTAACACTAGTTCTTCTGTTTTTCACGAAAGGATGTTGAACCTATGGAAATTAAAACAAAACACAAAAAATTTAAAACCTTTTCCGATCTATATCAATTTATGTGCGAGAGCCACCTCGATGAAATTAACGTTACCATTAAATACCCTGATAAAAGCAAAAACAACGGAACAATGCCAATCGAAATGGTTCTTTCCCTCAAATGCATTGAAGAAGTTAAAACGATTGATCAAGACTTAAAAGCACTTGCTTCGTCACACCAAATTGATATCGAAATCGCTCGTGAAATCGCGGAAACCTATCACGAACTAAACCACTTCGATGACGAGGATGGCACGCTTTCAGCCCAACTCGAAGAAATCGATGCCACATCGGAAATCAAAGAAGAGATTCAACAATTAGTGGCGAGCCGTCTTCAATAATAAAAAAACAAAATTCTTTGTATAATTTTTTACCTTTATCAAATACTATTTATTGAGTCTAGGTGGGACTCTTCTCAAACTAGTTTCACTATCAAGAAAAAACGTCTATCCCTTCCCGGAATAGACGTTTTTTTATGCGATGAGACGCCAATTAAAGAGTAAAAACTCCCCTAAAATAGATAATACAACATATACTATGGGCTCATATTTAGCAAGTAAAATTGATTTTTCCCCAACCTGTGGAAAAATCTTTTTCAATCCTACAAACATTAAATACCCAAATAATGCACCCAATGTATTCATTAATAAATCATCAATATCTGTTGTCCGATAATTAAACAACTGAAAAAACTCAATTAAACCTGAAAACAATAACCCTATCCCCATCACCTTGATGCCATTTCTATACGAACGCCAAATCAGTGGGACTAAAAAACCAAGTGGCATAAACATAATAATATTAAGCACCGTGGTTAGCCCGATTCCCTCTGAGAATGGAAGAAGGTGAATCTCATCCCCGCGAATGATGGTCTTAAATGATCCAATATCCCAAACACTTCCGATTCCCGCTACGTCTATCGCCAAGTAAAGATAAAGAACACATACATTAACCCAAAACAAATGATAACCTAAATGGGCTGTTCGCCCCTCTTTTTTTAATAGCCATCCTTGATAAATCAAGCAAGGAATAAACACGCATAAAAAGCCGTAAAATCTTTCAATCAAAATCCCCATCAATCATCCTTCTTTCTTCTTCACTCATTTTCTTCCAACTCAGTGTCCTCGCCTGTTTCAGGAATTGCACACTTTTCTTGACTATTCAACTTCCTAAATAACCACTTATCGGTCATCAAATAAACGCCAAAACCAAGCATGCCGCCTAATGTATTTAAAATTAAATCATCAATATCCGCTGAACGTCCAATAAAATATTGAATAAATTCAATCGAAAAAGAAAAAGTAGCCACCCCCATCAATGTTTTGTACGGGGATTTACATGATTTAAATACGAAGGGAAGTAAAAATCCTAACGGTACAAACATAAGGATATTTCCAATCACCTGAGAAATCATCGCTAAAAATCCCATGGCCCACGTTTCCCTCACCCAACTAAATGGAACTAAATTCAGAAAATGATAGGGGGGATTGAACGCGTATCTTCCTCCAAGAAGGAGATCAAACAATCCCGTAGCTACTAAAATAACAAAAATAATTCCCACAAAACAAACCCAGCTCATCTGTTTTAAAAGCGGAATATTTTTCTTTCTTAATAAAAAGAAAATTGGAATATAAAAAAGAAAAACAACAAGCATTAACAATGATCCAGTCACTACGTAATCAATGACTTTCATCACTCCCACTTCCTCTCATTAAATGACTCATACAGTTAGTATACCCTATAGATATTAAGAAAAGGGTCACTAATTTATGAAGATTTTATTAAAATTTGACCTTTTCGGACAACAAAAAAAAAATCATGGATTATTCATCCATGATTTTTTATCTTTATCTATTAGCCTCTTTAGTAAATTGGCTTACTCTTATCTATTACACATTAAAAAAGAAAAAATAAGCAAGCACGATAATTCCTAGAATAATACGATACCATCCAAACACTTTAAAATCGTGCTTTTTAATATATCCCATTAAGAATTTAATCGCTAAAATAGAAACAAAGAAGGCAACTAATGTTCCAGTTCCCAGAACCACTGCTTCAGACGCTGTAAAAACTAAACCGAACTTTAGAATTTTTAATAGACTCGCACCAAGCATAACTGGGATAGCTAAGAAAAATGTAAACTCTGATGCAACATAACGTGAAGCACCAATTAAAATTGCACCTACAATCGTTGCCCCTGAACGTGATGTTCCTGGAACAAGTGCTAATAATTGAAAGATACCAACCATTAAGGCAAATTTATAAGTGATTTGTGATAAATCATTAACCATTGGACGGCGTCCCTTATTTCGGTTTTCAATCACAATAAATAATACCCCATAAAGGATTAACATTAAGGCAACTGTCACTGGATTGAATAAATATTCATCAATCACGTCGTCAAATAATAAACCAATAATCGCTGCAGGCACACAAGCTACTGCAATTTTAAACCATAAATTCATCGTATCCGTCTTAACTTTGAAGCCACCTTTAAATTCAAACGGAAATAATTTATCCCAGAATAAACAAACGACCGCCATAATAGCACCTAATTGGATAACGACGAAAAACATCTCCATAAATGCTGGTGTCATGTTTAATTTAATAAATTCGTCAACTAAAATCATATGCCCCGTACTACTTACAGGTAACCATTCCGTAATCCCCTCTACAATCCCAAGGAAAATTACCTTCAATAATTCAATAAAATCCACAACTAACCCTCCTAAGTAAAAATCTTTAATCAATCCCAAAACGTATTGATTTCTTCCATAACCCTTTTATCATACTACGGATTGAGGATGAATAAAATACTAAATTTGTATAAACTATACACAAAACGAAAAAAGTGATGGGAAAATGTCCTCCCATCACTTTTTAACATCCGTGGATAATCATTTTATTATAATTTTTTATCCTCTACTTGCTCTAACCACGCCTGGATATCAGAAATAATTGAACTTACACATCCTTCTTCAAATGGCGATTTCAAATGGGCATATTCAACAAGTCCTAAGAAAGATTTCGTTCCTCCGGCCTCACATAATCGAACATAATCCTTCCATGCATCTTCTCGATCATCATGCATTCGTTTCCAAAATTGTAAGGCACAAATTTGGGCAAGTGTGTAATCAATATAGTAGAATGGACTATTAAAAATATGAGCTTGTTGGAACCACCAACCTCCTCGCTCTAAGAAGTCACACCCTTCATAATCTTTATGCGGTAAATACTGTTTTTCTAATTCACGCCAAGCAGCTTTACGTTCTGCCGGTGTTGCCTCTGGATGTTCATAAACGAAATGTTGGAAAGCATCTACAGTGATTCCATAAGGAATAAATTTAATCGCACTACCTAAATGAACAAATTTATATTTTTCTGTATCTTCTTTAAAGAAGAGATTCATCCATGGCCATGTAAAGAATTCCATACTCATTGAGTGAATTTCACAACTTTCGTAAGTTGGAAAGTTTAATTCAGGAATTTCAATCCAACGTGATGAATACACTTGAAAAGCATGACCTGCTTCATGGGTTAACACATCGATATCTCCCGATGTTCCGTTAAAATTTGAAAAGATGAATGGAGATTTATAATCCGGTATATATGTACAATAACCTCCACCCGCTTTACCTGGCTTATTAACTAAATCCAACAACTCAGTCTCTACCATATAATCAAAAAATTCTTTTGTTTGTGGTGAAAGTTCATGATACATCTTAACACCATTTTCTAGAATCCAGTCTGGTTCACCTTTCGGTGTCGCATTTCCTGTGGTAAACTCAAACTTTTCATCAAAATATCTAAGTTCTCCATATCCTAAACGTTCTTTTTGACGTTTATATAATGAAGATGCAACGGGCACAATATAATCAAGAACTTGTTGACGGAATTTTTTTACCATCTCCGGTGTATAGTCACTGCGAATCATCCGAATGTATCCAAGCTCCACGAAATTTTCAAATCCTAACTTTTTAGCAATACGGGTACGCACCTTAACGAGTTGATCATAAATTTCATCAATCTCCTGCTCATGTGCTTCAAAGAATCCATACTTCGCATTCGAAGCCGCTTCACGAACATTTCGATCTTCACTTAATAAATATTTTCCCATTCCGGGAATTGTTCGTTCTTCACCATCAAACATAATTTTAGCCGAGGCGATTAATTTCGTATAATCACTAGATAATTTATTTTCTTCTTGTAAATCCGAAATAATCTCCGGAGAAAAAGATTTTAAGCGATAATCTAAAATCGTAAAAAACTGTTTACTAAACTTGTCCTCTAAAGTTTTACGATAAGGTGAATGAACAATCGCTCCATAAAAACTAGAGTTAACTTCTTCATACAGTGGACTATATTCATCCCAATAAGTTTGTTCCTCATCATAAAATTTATCGCGCGTATCAATACTATGACGAATAGAAGCTAATGTCGCCATCGTTTCAACATGACTACGCACCTTATTAATTTTTGCTACAAGTTCTAACTGAGCGTCTGCATCAGATGCTTGTTTAAATTGATTCGTTAATTCATCCATAGTTTTCTTATACTGATCAAAATCTGGTCTGGTGTATTTAAATTCCGAAAATTTCATATCACTCACTCCTAACTTTAACAAAAAATTCTGTTTAACTTATAAATAGTATGTTCTTTATCAAACAAATCATGCTTAGGTTCTTTAAAGCCTCCCCATTTCCTAAGATGATATTTCTATTATATGCCATTTAAAATTGTTTTGTAAGTTTTTGCCATGAATTTTTTGAAATTTTCTAGGCTATCGTACAAAAATGTAAGGTTCTAGAACGATCTTAGTCTCCTCAGTCCCACAGAACGCTCATTTGTTTCATCACATTAAGCACGTAGTCCTCAAGAATTAATTGATCATTATAAATAGAGGTCGCCGCCTCAGTTCCTACATAACGAAGATGCCAAGGCTCATACTGATACCCGGTCTCATCAACGCGATTCTCAGGGTACCTGATAATAAAACCAAATCGATGGGCATTTTCGGCCACCCACTTTCCTTCATCAGTTTCACCAAATGTTTCAGTTAATCCCCCATGAACGGAGTCGGATGTAATATCAATCGTCAATCCTGTTTGATGCTCGCTATGCCCAGGTCTCGCACTATAAGTATCAGCTGCCTCTACCCCATCTTCTTTAACGTAACGGTCGTAAAGCATCACCTGTGTGTCATACGAACGATAGCCGCTTCGCGCGATTAATTCATACCCCTTCTCATTATAAGCGGCTTCAAATAAATTCTTTAAGGCACGTGCAGCCTCTTTTCTTAAATAGTTTGCCTCATTATTCTTATCCTTATTATAAAGGGGCACGTCTAAAAGAACTAAATCCGATGGTTCATAATCAGCAGGTAAACGATAATTTTTATTAACTAATGCACGGAAACTAGCCGGATTTTCTATCTCCACAACATCCTGATAAAAGGTGGGAATGTCTGTTTCCTTCTCCTTCAGTTGCGTTTGAAATAAAAACACGGTAATCATCCCTATCGTTAAAAATAGTCCACTCATTGCAATTAAAAACATTCGCATTCGATTCATTATCACGCGCCTCCTCTTCAATTCACTAGTTTCTTTATTATTGAGCATCTTTTTTTAATTTTAAACATTCCCTTCACTCAAAAATAACGATTCGTTTTTTCTTACACAGATGAATTGAAGGATTAGTTAATAAATGACAAATTCCCTCCTAATTTAAAGACAGCAATATTTTTAACCACAAATTAAAAAATAATTTTAAAAGCAAAATTTTATAAAATTTCTAATTATTATCTAGTCGACCTAATTTCTGCTTGAACTATCCAACTATTTCGCCGTATAGTTACCCAAGACAAACTGATACTAGTAATAGGCAACCGCCTAAATTTTCAGGAGATGGAGTGATTCACATGCTTAGAAAACTCGATCATCAATCAATGGGTGGCGCTGAATTTGACTGGTTATCAACAGTCTATCACTTTTCATTTGCAGACTATTTTGATGAGACAAAAATTAACTTTGGCGTATTACGTGTTTTAAATGACAACCTTATCTCTCCTCATTCCGTCTATAAGACAACAACTAATAACAATATCGAGACACTTACCTACGTTGTTGACGGCGAACTAACCTATACCGATCAACACGGACACAATTGCGTTCTCAAACGCGGACAAATGCACTACATGAGCGCAGCATCAGATGTTGAACAAATCCGATCGAACAACACGGCTCAACCCACTCGGGTTTTAGAGATTGGGATTTCCCCACAACCCCATCATCGTCACCAAACACACGGGGATTACCACTTTGACTTCGAGGCACGTCACAACCAATGGCTCCACATGGTTTCTGATATTCATGGGGATGCGCCCATCACCATAAACCAGGACGTGAACATCTATACTATTATTCTCGATGAGAAAAATACAGCAACCATTAACGTCCCTTTAGGTCGACAGGCCTATCTCATGCAAATTGAAGGTTTTTCCGAAGCGAACGGAATTGCCCTTAAAGAACAGGATGCCCTTGAAATTATCGAAGATGAAATTCATATAGCGGCAACCCATACTTCCCACTTTATCGTCATCGAGATGCCTAAATCGAGTCATCCTTATATGTAAAAAAAGAGCGATTTAATCGCTCTTTTTTTATCTGTTGATTCTTATTATCTTTTGTCAAATCTCAACCGTTTATTAATTTTTTAGATTTAAAAAGCTAAAGGAAATGATGCCAAGCGACTATCGATTGCTTCATAAAAAGTAGGATATTTTCCCCCTTTCGAATCACATCTAGACATGGTATGTTAATTCGTGAAGGGGGAATTTTTATGAAACCATTTCAACTCGTTATCGGAAGTGTTTTAATCCTTATCGGGGGACTATCACTCCTTACTTACGCCTTCCATTTAGATACCGTCATCCTCGATAATCTTTGGTTTTTATTTGTTTTAATTCCGGGGCTCTATTTTGAAATCAATTATTTTCAAACGAGAAAAAACCCCGGTCAACTTGTACCCGGGGGGATTTTATCTGCCATTGGATTAATCTCTCTTTTTGAAATTTTAACCAAGTGGCAATATTCAGATTTTACCGCACCACTTTATTTATTAACTGTTGCTTTTGGTCTTTATCAGCTCTATTACTTTGATGTCAAGGATAAAGGTCTACTCATTCCTATTACAATCCTTTGCACCATCGCCCTATTCCTCTACTTAAATTTTTTCGTTTCTTATCTATTTTTATTTTCAATTTTTCTTATTGGTTTGGGACTTTATATTTTATTCAAGAAGAGATAATCGTCTCAAACTCGATAGGAGATTTTTAAATGACACAAAAAAAGACTTAAGCAAGTGCTTAAGTCTTTTTCATTTAATTAAAATCCTGGTAAGAAAATTTCAATACCTGGCCCTAATGGTAAACGTAGTACAAACCAAACAACTAATAAAATCGTCCATCCAATTAATAAGGCAATTGAATACGGCACCATCGTTGAAACCAATGTACCAATTCCAGATTTTTTATCGTACTTCGCTGCAAATGTTACGATTAAGGCGAAGTAACTCATTAATGGTGAAATTAAGTTTGTTGTTGAATCACCAATACGGTAAGCCATCTGAGTGAATTCTGGCGTGAATCCGACCTTCATTAACATTGGCACAAAAACTGGTGCTAGGATTGCCCATTTAGCTGAAGCTGATCCCATGAAGATATTAATGAATGCCACCACTAAGATAAATAAGATAACAAGTGGAATTCCTTGTAATCCAATCGCCGTTAACAAGTCAGCCCCTTTAACAGCAATAATTGTTCCTAAATTTGAATAATTGAAGTAAGCAACGAATTGAGCGGCAAAGAAGACTAAGACAATGTATGATCCCATTGATGCCATACTTTTACCCATCAAATTCATTACATCTTTATCATTTTTTACAACTTTAGCTCCAAATCCATAAGCGATTCCGGCCACTGCAAATACTAACGCAATCACAACAACCATTGAATTCATAAATGGAGAATTTAAAACCCCTTGAACTCCTGCTTCCGTTCCGCGTAAGAAACCATTCGCTGGAACAACTAATACAGCAAATAATATAATCATTAACAGTGTCGCAATTCCAGCAAAACGTAATCCACGTTGCTCCTCTGTTGAAACCTTCATTTCATGGTCTTCAACTTTTGCGTCACCTGTATATTTTCCTAAACGAGGCTCAACAATTTTTTCAGTAATAACCGTTCCGATGATTGTAATTAATACTGTTGAAGCAATTAAGAACCACCAGTTAGCTTGAATACCAACAACATAATTTGGATCCACTAATTTCGCACCTTCTGTTGTTAATCCAGCCAGTAATGAATCTGTTGGCCCGACCATCACGTTAGCACTAAATCCACCAGATACCCCGGCGAACGCTGCTGCTAATCCGGCCAATGGATGACGTCCCATACTTAAGAAAATGATCGCTCCTAACGGAATTAAAACAACATATCCTGCATCAGATGCAATACTTGATAAAACACCGGCAAGCACCACAACAACCGTAATTAAACGTTTTGGCGTACTCATTACTAATTTTTTTAATAATGTTCCAATTAATCCTGTTCCTTCGGCAAGTCCAACTCCGAGTAACGCGACTAAGACTGTCCCCAGTGGTGCAAACCCAGTGAAGTTCGTTACTGCAGAACTAAATAAATACTGAACCCCTTCTTTTGAAAGTAAACTGTTAACCGTTACTGTCATCATTTCAACCGCATTATTATTCGCACGATTAATCCCCTCATACGTAACTGATAACCCGGTTGCTGATAAGATCGCTGATAACACAACGATAACAACTGATAAAATTAAGAAAATTGTTGCCGGATGCGGCAGGGCATTCCCAATCCTCTCCACCCGATCTAAAATACCAATCTTTTTCCTTTGCTCACTCATATTATTCCTCCTTGATTCCCTTTCCCATTATTTGGGATTCCCGTTTAAATAGTTAAACATAATTAATTATATCCCCTTAAAACGCTTTCTGAAAAGAAAATTCTGATTGTACTTGTAATATTTTTTCATTATTTTATAAAATGAGGTAAAAAATTGCATATTATTTGTGAAATACCTTTGTTTCTCCTATAATAATCACGCCAAACTTATTTATACAACTTTCTTTTTTCTTCCTACTCCCCTACCTATTTTTTTGAAGGCTCGTTTGGATTTATCAAATAGATAGGCAATAAAAGTAAGGCTCGTGCTCTTTTAACTCGGAAAAAAAACTTCAAGGAGGGTTTTATCATCATGCATTTAATTATTTTAATTTTATCGTTAGGAACCATTATGTTTCTTGCATATAAGGGGTACTCGACGATTATCACGGCGCCGATCGTCGCCCTCGTCACGCTGCTTTTAACGTTTGGGTTTGATAGTCATCTCATGGCAAACTATACGCTTGTATATATGGATGGATTTGCTGGATTCGTTAAAAATTACTTTCCACTTTTCTTAACCGGAGCCATTTTTGCAAAACTGATGGAGGAAACGGGATATGCCCATGCGATCGCCCACACGATTATTCGGTGGTTAAAGCCTGAACGTGCGATTTTAGCTGTTGTTCTGTCTGGTGCCTTACTGACCTACGGGGGTGTCTCACTCTTTGTCGTCGCCTTCGTTCTTTACCCTATCGCCACCTTATTATTTAAAGAGGCGGACATTCCCAAACGTTTAATCCCTGGAACCATTGCACTCGGAGCCTTCACCTTTACGATGACTGCCCTTCCAGGAACGCCCGAAATTCAAAACGTTATTCCTATGACCTACTTCAAAACTGACACCTTTGCCGCTCCAGGAATTGGACTCCTTGCGAGCGCCCTCATCTTCGGATTAGGGATGCTTTACCTCAACAATCAAGCAGCCCGTGCGAAAAAAGTTAACGAAGGTTATGGGGAGAGTATGGAGCAAAAGACAAAAATTCCATCAAAAACTCCGTCTATTTGGTTAGCCCTCGCACCCATCGTTGTTATTTTTAGCGCCAATCTCTTCTTTTCAAAATTTTACTATCCTTATATAGATGGAAGTTATTTAGAAAAATACAACACGACACTCGATAGCCAGTCTGGAACATGGAGCGTCATTATTTCCATCGTGATTGCTATTGTATTAATTCTCCTCTTGAATATTGGGAAAATAAAAAATCTTCAATCCGTTCTCGACCAAGGGGTCAAAAATTCCTTTGTTCCCCTACTTAATTCAAGTGCTATCGTCGGATATGGTAGCATCATCAAAACTCTTCCCATTTTCGCCAGTATTCAAACGATGATTTTAAATCTTTCTCCTAATCCTATTATTACTGAGGCCCTCTCAGTTAATATCATTTGTGGATTAACGGCTTCAGCCTCTGGCGGACTCGGCATTACCTTAAATGCCCTTGCCCCTACCTTTTTACAAATGAGTGAACCTCTTGGTATTTCTCCTGAACTTCTTCACCGAATCGCCGCTCTAGCTTCCGGTGGACTCGATACCCTTCCTCATAACGGTGCCGTCATTACGACACTCGCCATCTTCGGCCTCACCCACAAACAATCTTATAAAGATATTTTCTTCACATCCGTCATCATTCCAATTACAGTGACAGCACTCATCGTTATACTGACCTCATTCGTCTATCGATAAAGCCAACGAACTTCAAATAAAAAATTCCTAGTGCTTAGACAAAACCAAGTCTTCGCGCTAGGAATTTTTTATGCCCTATCTTTTTCATGAATTAAAACTCACCTTCTGAGCAAGGGATGCCACAACTCTCCCGACAAAATCACGTCAGATGAAATAATAAGGGATGTTATTATCTATTTTTGTACTTTTCTTCTCTCCTTTGAATAAAATATGTTATGATTTTCCTATAAACTTATGATAGTTGGAGAGGATATAGGATGAAAAAGGGATTCGTAGTTAGTTTCACATGTTTAACATTATTAGGAGTAGGATGGCATGCAAATTCTATCACTGCTTCAACACCCGATGAAATTGTGATTAAACAGAGAGAACAAAACTCGAAAGCTTGGTTAAACTGGAGTGGATCAACGTATTTAACTGCAGGACAATGGTGTAATGTCATAGGAGATAATAATCTTTTTAAAGCAGACGTTAACGTAACCAATAATGGAGGAAACCCAGGGAGCATTAAAGTTCAAATATTAAATAATAAAGGGGAAATCAAGGGGAAACCCCAGACGATTAAGCCGGGAAAAACAGTTACTTTTGCAGAAATTCCAGCAAATAGCGGAACATTTGTTGTTCAAGCCAAAGCAGAAACTTCTGGAACCTATACCCTAAAAGTAACGAGCCGTTAAACGTCAGTAGTTCACAATCCGATTAATAACGGTTCTTTGTCAAATAGTGTTGCTGATTAATTTGTAACCTGTTACAACGAAAATTCAAATCGAAATCCTAGTAGCTATGCTGCTAGGATTTTCGTTTTAGGCTTTGTTAGATTTTGAACCATGAGAATACGAGATTTAAAGTGATAGAAACTACGATATCCAAAGGCAATACGCTTAATGACCTTAATTTTATTATTAATTCCTTCGATGGGACCATTTGTGTAATGAGTTGAGAGTGTATTTTTAATATAGGATTGATAAGTTTTAAAGGTTTGGAAAGCCGTTTGAAACTCAGGAGAAACAAGCGGATGTTCCGTTTCGAGTAAATGATTAAATCGTTTTAAGTTTTTTGTCTGAAGAGCGAAAAGTAACTCTTGATATAAATCATAGGTTGCTTTTAATTCAGGAGATAAATCAAGTAGAAAGTTTAAGATATCAATTTCACGCATGGGTTGTTTAAAGCAGTAAACTGATCGATAAGTGGTGGTATTAAGTAAAGCGTGAGATTTTAAAAATAAGCGCCAATAACGTTTGAATTTACGACCATGCTTTTTGAACTTTTTCATGAATCGGATTCGAGTTTTGTTCAGTGCACGAGAGAGATGTTGAACGAGATGAAATTTATCAATGATAATTTGGGCATGAGGAAAAAGATCCTTAATGAGGCTGATGTAAGGAGCGTACATATCAATCACAATATTTTTTACTCGATGACGTGCTTCCTTTGTGTATCGTTTAAAATAAGCTTGAAGGGAGTTTAAACGACGATCTTCAACGATATCGATGATTTGTTTTGAGTCAGCATCGCAAAAAATAAAAGACATATGCCCCTCAGCAGACTTAACGGATTTAAATTCATCAAAACAGAGATTTTCAGGTAAATAATTAAGGTTTAAGGTTTGAGATTCATAAAAGCTATGGATGATTCGATTGACGGTTGAATGAGAGACCTGATGGCGACGTGCGATATCACATTCAGAAATTTTATTTTGGGCCTCTAAAGCAATGGCGTGTTTCGTATGATAAGAAATGTAACAGTTCTTTTCAACAATTGAAGTACTTAGTGTAAAAGTAGACTGGCAATGCCCACAATAATAACGCTGTTTTTTTAGGTCTAAGTAGGTATCGTGAAGAGAGACTTTTGGAATGACAATTCGAGAGGTTTTAAATCCATGCTTCTTAAATTTTGAATCAAATAGGGTTCCGCATTTTTGACAATGAGTCGGTTGATACGTAAGAATACCTTTAAAGATAAAGCTAGTAATTCCGTTCAACTTCACTTCCTCAAGATAATCTTCTGAAAATGTAATATTTTTATCTTTAATATTTAAAAGTTTTCTAGTAAAATATGAGTGAGACATTAAATCTTATCCTTTCAATATTGTTTTAGTCGATAACATTGTAACAGGATTGAGACTTGAAGTCTCTTTTTTTTTATCCTATGAAAAAAGTGCTGCTTAATCAGCAACACTAAATATTATAGAACCTTAATAACGCGTAAACAAAAGGAGGTCTTTCCACTGGAAGACCTCCTTTTGTTTAGGTGCTATATTCTTCTTTAAAAAAATTTCGCCAACCTTTTAGTCTAATGAATACGTGTGATCGATACTCGTCCAAATATTTGAATCCGAACCTTTTTTCATCTTAACTGTCCCAAACATGCGCGCCTTTGTCCCTACACCTTGATCATTTTTATCTGAAATATACGAAGTGTATTCACATTCTAAAATTGATCCTGAAACTGCAATCCATTTTGTAGATTTAATTTTATTGATTTGACGATGATTACTATCCTGATAGCACTCTAAAACCATTTGTAATTTAGCTTCTGCCCCATTTGAAGAAGTAATCTTTGAAACAGTTTTCGTATATGCTCCACGGGCATTCGGGTTTGTCCCCTCTTCCTCAAACCCAAATAAATAAGTTTGACTCTCTTTATCAAAAACAGATACCACTGTTTTTTCACCTAAGACTTCCCTTGTCACATAAACTGAATCACTAGGAACACCTAACGTTGTATACACTTCATCAATTCTAATTTTTCCATCGATAACCTCAACGAATTCGACCTTTTGCGTCATCTCCTGATTGTCTTCTTCCTCATGACGGAAATCAACATGGATTGAAAGAATCAAAACTCCAGTTAAAAAGACTATGACTGCTCCAATCATAAATACTATTTTCTTCATCTTACTCACTCCCTATTATTAAAACTCGCTACTTTATTCCCTATTCCGAAGATAATCCTCCTTTCTACCTATTGGTTGAAGTTAATTCCACCTATTATAATTCCTAACAAGTGAACATCCATCCAATAAATAGAAGTATATCGTAGTTGTTGACAACTTCATACCCTTTGATGCTAACTAGACAATAACTATTGCAGTTTGGACAAATTTGTCTTATTTTTTCAATAGATAAATAAAAAAAGCAAGCTCCTCATTAAACAAGGAGCTTGCTTTTTTATGTTTGATTATCTTTGTTTTTTCAAACGAATCCCATAGTATATCCCGGTTCCTAAAAGACCAAATATAGCACCTATTAAAAAGTGATTAAAAATAAAGCTCATGATCATCAGCATCATGCCTACAATTAAAATAAGATTTTCAAGAAAATCGTTTTGAACAAGCTCTTCTTCCTGCTCAAAAAACCCCAACCGATTTAGTGTATCCAAGTGAATGCGATCACGCAGTAATTCGTCCAAACTCACGTTAAACCAATCCGAAATTGCCATTAAGTTATGCATATCTGGCAACTCTTTTCCTGCTTCCCAATCGACCACTAATTTCTTCGGTACCCCAATTTCTTCTGCTAACATTTCCTGGGAAATCCCTTTTGTTTGCCGTAGTAGTTGTAGTTTTTCGTTAAATTCCATCTTATATTTCCCCCTTTGTACTTCTATCTTATTCACGAAGTGAAATAGATATACATTTCTCCTTTAGGATTGGAACCTATTTCTACCTTTTTTACTATGATATAGAAGGAAAGAATCAAAGGAGGAGTCATGCTATGACTTATCAAGAAGAATTAAATCATTTTTATGATGCAATTAATGTTGATTACGCCACTTATGTAGCCGGTACTCTCTCTCAATCAGGATCAAACGAAACGCTCGGATTTCGTACGGCTGGATCACCGTCAGAAAAGTCATCTGGCCAATTTTTATATCATCAGTTTCAAAAAATCGGTTTATCCGATGTTCGCAAAGAAGAAATCACCATCGATTCCTGGGAATTCAAGACAAGCACCCTTCACTACCTTGATCGCAAAAAAAGACTCCATCAACTCACCCTTTGCGCCTACGCAACGCACTGTATTGAAGAAAACCTAACCCTCGATCTCGTTTACGTTGGAAAAGGGACTAAAAATGAATATAAAAACATAGACGTCAAGAACAAGCTAGTTCTCGTTGACTTAGACACCTATATCGGATGCCAGATTGGGATTTGTGCCCTACAAGCAAGACAAAAAGGTGCTTATGGAATCATCGCCGCTCCAATGCGGGACGATCAGCAGCTTCCTGCTGATGCACTCACTTACGAAAATTTCAATGCACCCGTTGATATTCCAGCCTTTGCCGTTAGTTTGCAAGATGCTTGTATGTTGAAAAAACAATTATCCAGCTCTAAAAATCAAACCCTACCTGTTGTTCTTAATTGCTATAGCCATATTTTAAAAGACCAGCCATCTTACAATATCATCGGTGAAATTCCAGGGAAAAATCAACATGAGCGCATCCTTATTATGTCCCACTATGACGGACTCTTTTATAATTTCCACAGCGGAGCCTGTGGGTGCGGCTTATTACTAGGATTAGCCCGAGCACTTATCAAGAGTCATTACGTTCCCGATAAAACCTTGGTCTTTATCGCCCATGGTGCTAAAGAATGGGGACTAAGTGAGTCTTCTTTTAATTGGTCCATTGGCGGTTATCAACAAATTACTAAAAATCATCCTGAGTGGGCAAAAGAGGCGATGGTGGCAATTAATCTTGAAGGGTTTGTTGCTTATGATGACTTTCAATCCCATCATATTAAAACGACAGAAGGGTATCAGGATTTTATTCGATCCATTTCCAAACTCGTACCTGGATGTCCCTATCCAGATGGCTGTGTCATCGATGCACCAACTACTATTGTAAGTGACGATTTTTCGTATTCACAAAGTGGAATTCCAACCATCATTAGCTACCGCCCCACTCACGAACAGGATTTCATCCTTCGTCAAACATCCTATGATGAAATCACTCATCATTTTAGTTATCCCGCATTTGAGTATTGCCACAAACTTTATGGAACATTCATCATCTTATTTGATCAGATGAAAATTATGCCGCTTAAATTTGAGAAGTTCTTCGAAGCATTTGAAGAGAGTCTTGATTTTCAATCGTATCATTCCCATAAAGAACTCTATTTTCTTCTTCAAACGGCAAAACATTTAGCACGTCATCTTTATACATTCACTCAATTTGCCCCCCTTTCACCTCGGAAGAGTCACCTCATGAATATTCAACTTCACGAGCTGTATTTAAAAATTCAACAGTCGTTCGTTCGATTAACTTGGGATGGAACAACTATTTTTCCGCATGAAGCTTATCAAAAAAATATGGTTCACTTGAAAGAGGCGCTCCGGTTGTTAAAACAAGAAAAATTAAAATCCGCTGTTGAACAACTTTGCCGTGTTGACCTCAATCTCTATGCTTTCTACTATGACCAAGACACTTATGAGTATTTTCTCAAACAATCTACTAGCCAAGACGACAAACATATGACATGGGGAAAAAACCTAATCGTCAGCCAGATTAACTTATATGAACTTATCGATTCCCTCCTCCATAAACACGCCAACGACGATCTTTGTCATGAAATTAGCCAATTAAAATCTCTCCTCGCCTATGAAAAAATCCAAGAAGATCAAGTAATGGTGGAAGAAATAAGAAACCTCAAACAAATCATCCGAAAAATGCGTCGTCTTTTAACTCTATAACTAAAAACCCCCTTTGTCACTCAAGGATGAGGACAGTAGGGGGTTTTTAGTTACGCTTGATGTTTACCTTTCATATTTAAGACTAATAACTTGAATGAAAGGTAGCATAGTATTCCTGATGCAACCACATACGCCAAACGCAAAATGAACACAACATATGGACCAAACGGCCATAGAATATCCATCAGCTCTTTTGAAGAAATTATTAATCCTAAACACCCAATCATCGCACCTATTAGTGATAAACTTCCCTGCTTCATCTCACCACTCCTGATCTATTTCTCCTACCATTATAGCATATCCTCCTCTTGTCATTAACTTCCGTCTTTCTTCTTTTCCCTAATTAGTCGTATAATAAACCTATGAGATGAGGGGGTGATGCTCGTGACTGTTTTAAAGACTTTCATTTTTAAATCAGTTTGCTCCACGCAAGGAACGTCAAAGTCAGCTATGCTTTGTTTGGAGCCTCGTTCACTTAATAGCTGAGAAAAAATCATAACTAGGTTCTTTTAAACAAAGCAATATGGCGTTCTTTGCTCTTACGACTGTATAAATTTAGCCGTAAAGGAGCAAAATGATGAAGTACACGAACGCAAAATCTATCTTACCTGAAGAACTTTTAACTTTAATTCAAGATTATATCGATGGCGAATATCTTTATATCCCACGAAAACAAGAAAATCAAAAATCATGGGGTGAAAAAAATGGAGCTAAAAAAGGCCTACTCGAACGAAATCGGGACATTTACGAACATTATCTCGCGGGAATCCCAATTTCTGAATTGGCCCACCTCCACTTTCTATCAGAAAAAAGTATTCGGCGCATTATTGCCCAACAAAAAAAGGGCCCATCGTTGATACAGAATCAAAGATGAGCTAGCGCCTCTCTCACCCTCCTGTTATACTAATTATAAAAGAGCTGATGATCATCGCATCAGCTTTTTATCTAGGAAAAGGAGTGATTTCTTCATGGAAGCCTTCTTAAAAAAAGAAGAGTATAACTACATAAAAAAACGATTAAAAGACTTAAATAATGCCTTGCGAACGTGTAACGATTATCGGACACGAGATGCAAGTCGTGATTACATTCAAGATAAAATTCTTTCGCACCTCAGTCATCTCCTTCCTGAACAAAAAAAATTACTCGATATCACGGCTCTCAAAGATTCCCACGACATCGATGTCTTTTTAAACCAATTACAACCTTACATTTTTACAAACCCACCGATTACAGCGAGTGAGATTTCTAAACTCTTTAAGAAAGAAAAAAAATTGAAACTCCCTTCGAGTGAAGTATTGGAACGTCCGTGTGTTTATCTCGGTTGGTTTGATTTAGCGACGAAAAAACTCTTTATCGTCCACCGCTATCATCAACAATTACTAGGGATGGCTTGCCGACTCACGGAAGCCAAAAATAAACAGACAAACGTGTGCGCCCTCTGTCATCATATGGGGCCTAAAAGTGAAGTTGCTTTTGTCTCCCCTCTTTGTAAGGGAAATAAAAATTATCGTTCCATCGGTTTTTTCGCTTGTTTAGATAGTGCAGCCTGCAATGAGCGTATCACATCTACTGAAAAATTAGAGGGGCTTCTTAAAGAGGTTAATAATATTAAATAAAAAAGTCTAGAGTTTCTAGACTTTTTTTCATTATTCTCTTGCTTTTAACTCAAACACGGTCACCTGCGGCACATTAAATAGACGAAACGGTACCTTCGTATTTCCGATTCCTGTATTCACATAAAGCGAAATTTGATTTCCAACTTCATAAAAGCCACGAACATACTGTTGGCCGAGTGCCGTTGTCATCAAAGGACCCACAAATGGAAGATAAACCTGTCCCCCATGACTATGCCCAGCTAACGCTAGATCAATGGGATAACCAACAAACTCGTTGACTAGGTCTGGCTCATGTAACATGAGGAGATTTAAATTCGTTTCCTCCATCCCCTGCACCGTTTGATTGAGATTATAATACCCTATCAAAGCATCATCGGCGCCATATAAATTTAAGGTCGTTCCCTTAATTGTTAGCGCCTCATGCTCATTCAGTAAAACTTTAAATCCCGCTGCTTCCATTAACTCTTCATAAAATTTTTCGGCTCCGCCACCATAATCGCGATTTCCAAAGACAGCATACTTCCCATCTGTCGCTTCTATGGTAGACAGGATTCTTTGAACTTCCTCTAAACTTCCCTCATACTTAGCTGCGTTATCCATCAAGTCCCCTGTAAATAACACTAAGTCGGCGGACTGCTCATTAATCTTGTTCACAACCTTCTTAAGATCCTCCGTTGAAAAAAATTCACCGATATGTGTATCCGAAAACTGAACAACTTTAATCGTTTCACCCTTCACCTTTTCACTCACGATTTCGTGGGAAACAACATGTAACAACTTTGGCTCAATAAATGTTGCGTAAAGACCGACTCCTATTCCAATCGCTATCAACCAACCTAAACACTTCAGTAATACCTTCATCGCCTCATCCTCTATACTCTCACGTTATCTTTACAAGATTATATTGTACTCTCATTAAAAATAAATCACAAACTCTTTTTTTAGAATTTATTCCGATAATATGTCGAAGGCGATTTTTTTCAAAATTTTTTCTATCCTTATTATATAAGGAATTTTTTTCAAGGAAACAACTGCCTAATTAATCTGCTTGAAGGATACCCTCCAGTCTTTTAATCAACTCCGGGTACTCTTTTCGCGAACGAATCCCCTCAAATGTAGGATCCGTTACGATTAACTGGAGCAACAGTCCCGGAAACCTTTCTGACTGAAGACTTTCATTCAACTCTAGTTCACCGAATAAAGGCGTCGGCATTTTCATAGTTGTGTGTTCAAGTTGATCGATTATTTTTGTTAATTGACTCATGACCTCTTCTTCACGATGTTGACGACTAAAAAAAAATAATTTTTTCTAATGTATAACTAACCCTAAATAATGCTTCCAACTCAAAAAGTTCGATTAACGCCCCCTCTATCTGCAACAACCGCTCCGTCATCAAAGACTGATTTTGCTTCACACAAAATTGACGATAATGTCCTAAGGTGATGCGAATAGATGACAGATGGTTAAACAATCTTCGTTGAATTCGTTGTTTAACCTCCTTATTTTCTTTGCGCTGAAGATAAATAGCAATTAATAAATCATCCGGATGAAAGGTCAAGCGTGGCATTTGAAGTAAAATCTTTTCTGCCTTTTCATCCTCTTGATTTTGAATATAGATTCCCGCTAATAAATAGTTTGCTTGATTCATTAAAGAGGCATCTGTTCCACTTGCGACCTCTTCAAGTAATGAAATGACCTGTTTTGACAAGTCGTCTAAAATATCCTTTGGCGCAAACCCTTTTTCCATTAAGTAAAACGAGGCAATAGCCAATTTCAACTCATTACTTTTTGTATACTGTCTCAAATAGCCCGTACATTTTTCAATCATTTCACCAAATAAACGTTTGTTCGCTAGTTCTTTACATTCTACGACCCACTGATTAATTTGCTGAGGCGTCAATTTTTGTTCATACGCCATCAGTTCATCGATGCTACATTCAAAAAACTGAGCAATCTTTGGCAATAACGTAATATCCGGATATGTTGTCCCCGTTTCCCATTTAGAAACAGCGGGAACCGATACGCCAATTGCCTGTGCTAACTGTTCCTGCGTCAAGTGATGTTCCTTTCTCAAACGATAAATAACCTCACCAATTTTTAAGTTCATCCTTCCATCCCTTCCTACAAACAATCTATACTCCTATTATAAACGTTCCTCAAACTGACCCACCATAACCCAACTGTTAAACATTTGCTGACTTTTTTAACCATGAGTTAATCTTTGATCTTGATTTGAATCTTTAATAAATAATTTTCGTATCCTTTCACTGATACCTCATCGAGTATAAACTCTTCATACGCATAGCCCTCAAATTCAAGGTGATTAGCTTTTGCGAATGCCTTTATGCGATCATATGTTTGATAGGATAGTTCGTAATCCCCCTGGTGATACGCCATTAAATACGTCCCTCTTGGTTTTAAAAATAATGGTGCTCTTTCCTTCCTCTTATCAGATTTTGAATATAAATAACTATAATGACCATACTCTGAAGAATTCAAATGCTCTTCGTCAATCATACAACCGATGGCTGATAAATAATTCAATCCCCTTTCCTGCATAAATTCAGCCAGGTGATTAAAAAAACCATGATGGCTCGTATAATCTAAAGGTGGACTCAACGTTAAATACTCTTCTTCTAGGTGTAAACACTCAATGGCATCCTTATTTATTGTGATGGCCTGCTCTGTTATTTCTATTTTTTCTTTCATAAAGTGCTTTATTTTTTTCAAATATTCAATTTCTCGATCAATATCCTCTATCTTTTGTAAAAAGAGTTGTGATAAATTTTCTGGACTCCGACTATCTAAATAAGCTTTAATCTCTTTCAGAGACATTCCTAACTCTTTTAATGCCGTAATCACTCCGAAAACTTCAAACTGTTGATAACTGTAATAACGGTACCCGTTCTCCTGCTTGATTATCGGTTGAAAGATGCCGATGTCATCATAATGAAAAAGCGTTTGTTTTTTGATGCCCCACAGTTTAGCGAATTCACCAGTTGTAATATATTGTTTCATTTACTGTCCTCCTCTTGACTATACGGTTACCGTATACTATATGATAGTACCGAAAGGTGGGATTTATTAAGATGTCTTTAACAAATAAGCAGTTAACACTCAAATCATTTTTGGTTTTTACATTCCCAACGATGATTATGATGATTTTTTTATCACTTTATACGATTATCGACGGGGTCTTTGTCTCACGAGTTGTCGGACAAAATGCCCTATCCGCGATTAATATCTTTTTACCCTTATGGGTTGCCCTCAACGGGATTGCTGTCATGTTCGCCACGGGGGGAAGTGCCATTGTGGCGAAAAACTTTGGGGAAGGGAAACCTGAACAAGCTAAGCAACATTTTTCATTAATCGTAGCTGTTACCCTTGCAATTGGTCTCTTTTTAATGCTTCTTCAGTTACTCTTTCTCCCAAAACTTTTACGATTATTAGGAGCTACTGACAATATTTACGAACATGCCTATGCTTATGGAACGATTTTAACTATTTTTATGCCGACTACTATGTTGAAATCACTCTTTGATTACTTCATGGTTACTGCTAATCAACCGAAACGTGGTCTCTTTTATACGGTAATCGGTGGTGTGACAAACATTATTTTAGACTACCTTTTTATCGTTGTCTTTAAGATAGGAATTGCAGGGGCCGCCCTAGCTACCGCCATTGGTCTATTAGTTCCTGCAATCTTAGGTTTCATTTATTTTATGAATCAAACAAACTACCTCCACTTCACTAAACCGAAGTTAGAGTGGTCGATTATCTTAAAAAGTATGGGAAATGGTTCTTCTGAAATGGTCACGAATCTTTCAAGTTCTGTCACAACCTTACTTTTCAATTTAGCCATGCTTCATTATCTTGGCGAGAAAGGGGTAGCTGCGATTACCATTGTTTTATACGCTCAATTTTTCTTAATGTCCGCTTACCTTGGATTTTCATCTGGTGCTGCCCCACTCATTAGTTTCAACTACGGTGAAAATAACCATGAAAATCTAAGAAAACTGATTCGTTATAGTTACCGAATTCTAATGGTTGCCTCCGTAGCAACGTTTGCCCTTGCCCTCATTCTTGCTTCGCCACTGATTAAACTATTTACGGGCGGAAAGAATGAACTTTATCACTTAACCTTGATCGGATTCAATTTATTTGCGATTAGTTTTCTACCCGTTGGTTTAAATATCTTTACCTCTGCCATGTTTACTGCCTTTTCAAATGGGAAAATCTCAGCCTTTATTTCTATTTTAAGAACCTTAATTCTTGTCTTAGTTGGAATCATCCTGCTTCCAACCCTCCTAGGGGTTTACGGTGTATGGCTCACCATTCCATTTTCAGAGGCTGTGACCCTTATTTTTTCACTTTTATTAATGAAGCGCTATGGGAACTATTATCACTATGCTTAAAAGAAAGGTCATCTCCAACCGGAGATGACCCTTTTTTTATCATTATTCAAAATCTAAATACTCCACGTACACATACCCAGTTTGTCCTTCAAAAGAGATTTGTACCCATTCATCATTATAATATCGATTTAAGACGGTTACTTCATCTCCCGCATCAAGATTTCCGATAATGTCGGTCCCTGTTGCCGCTTCACTACGGACGTTAACGCCGTCAATATTACAATAAGCAACGGAATGATCTGTTTCTTTATCTTCAGTTGGCGTAGCAGGCGTTTCACCTTCAGAATTTGCTGCCGAATTTTGATCCGATGATTCTTGGTTTACCTGATTTTTATCTTGGCCCTCATCATAAACAATAAATTCATTCTCAGCCTCTGGTTGCTCATACGTTGCCGCCATTACCCCGGTATACATAATAAGTCCAGCCCCTAGTGCCGTTAATAACCCAATAAATGAGACCCCAATTCGTTGCGTCCATGAAATGACTTGTTCATTCGATTTTGATTTTTTCTTTGGTTGCATGATAACCCTCCTCATTAACACTTGTAAAAATATCACTAAATCGATCGAGAATTATATTATTATAACTAATCATATCATATTTTTGTAGAATAATGATGTAATTTCAGCTGACATTATCAGCCATTAAAAAATCTCTTCACCGCTTAACGCAAGGAGAAGAGATTTTTTTCTTGATTAATAAGCCGAAAAATACTCCGTCGCCGGACGATTACCTACGCCATCTGCCGTTAAAATATGTTCGAAACGGCCATTTGGTGCCTCAACAACGATTTTTAAATTAGGAATTCCACCCGAAATATAACATTTTAAAGACACCACATCATGCTCATCTGCTATATATTTTTCAAAGACGATGCCATCTTCTACTAAATCACCCTCTTCAAATTTCAGTTGATAAATCTTAACTCGTGAACCTACCTCGTTTGGAACAATAATCACATGTTCTTCGACAAGATTTTCGCGATATTCAGCTACATTTAACTGTTGAAGTGCTGATAACTGTGCCGAAGAAGGTCGATGAATAATCGCACCTAGGTGATTGGCGTTCATTTGTAGTCCTAATAAGTGAGCAGCTGATGGGTCGCTCACAGTAGGCGTCTCTTCTACTGTCGCTTCAGGTTCTTTTACCTCATTTATCTGTGGGGGTGTCTGCTCTTCAACCGTTGGTTGTGGGATTACTTGTTCCGTTGACGGTTCAACAACCCCCGATTCCATGGACTGATTTTCCTCATTAACATTAGCCTCATCTTCCTCTGGCTTAACGTCTAACGTCGCGCGTTGAAGAACTTTAAACTCTTTGGCCTCTAGTAACACCGGTTCTACGGACTGATCCTTTTCCTTGGCTTGCGCAGACTCTATTTTTACCGTCAATAACGACGCACAAAGTGCGACAGCTGTTACACCTGCTAGTGATAATCCAATTTGAAGCCCCCTTGATTTAACAACTTGATACATCTTTCTTCCCATCTTCACATTCCTCCCATATCGTTCATTTAAAATCATCTCGTGCCCCATGATTTAACTTTCGATTAATTATAACAAATTTCTTTAACTTTTTTAACTGACATTATCCCCCCAGAAAAAAAAGACCCCTAACAATCAGGAGTCCTATCAGATTTCACTTTTTATTTTAAGGGTACTCTTAAACACCATGGTGCCACCTCTTCATTTGTTTCGGGCATCAGAGGCAGAGCTATTGTATACATTTTGTTAGTGTCAATGGCGTCTAATTTAATTTGATAAATTCCTTGTGATTCGTCTTTGGGGGCAACAATTAATTGTCCTTCGCGCGCTGCATAATCGTTCATTGTTTCATCAAATAAGACAAGACGCGCTAAATTACGTTCCGAATAAGTCGATGGTATTTTTACAGTGACAACAACCTCATCATTTTGTAATTCCACATTTTCAATCGTGACCTTCTCTGTTGAATTAACCCAAACTTCATCAGAGATGTATTCCGTTAACGGTTTAAATTCTGTCGGTAATTGACCGTTAATATAATACGTCACGTCATCCAATCCATATCCTGCTGCTAGTTCTTGTTCGTTTGGTAAACGTGTAACTTTCTCATATTCATCCGAAAAGATAGGCTTATTCGGTGTCTGATATATTTCATACGTCCAACCATCGACCTGAACATGGCGAGCAATTTCCTCTCTTGGATAAAGTTCTAGCCATTCCAGTCCATCCATATCTGAATCTACCCTTAAGCGCCCTGAATATTCTTTGGATTTCTCATCGAAATTTTCTGAAATAAATGTAGGCTCGTAAATATATCCGTTTGATCCCCTTACAACTAATTGATCTAACTGATAGCGAACCTCGTTAACAGTTTGCCCTTTAACCTCCAATTCAAATGTTGTAGCAAGCGAACTTTTCATCAATCGATTAAGTGAGATAGATGTATCCTCATACGCTGTCTTGACATTAGGGTGAAACTCTTCCGTTCCTTCCAATTTTGCAACCTTAAATTTAAAGTCCCATTTCCCTTCTATAAAGTTATATCCACGCGCAATTCGATTGACTCCTAATTCAATCATCACTTCATCCTTTAAATTAATAGTTGAAAGATCCGCCTCAATAATAATTGCTCCCGTTTTTTCATCAATTTTTCGTACCCGGAAGGCATTCATTGCCTCAGGAATCCTATGATTCACACGTAAACGATAATCTAAATTGAAAAAATCATTCTCATTTAATCCCTCATACCCCTTCAAAAACTCACTTTCTACCGTTAACGCCATAAGAAGAAGATTATCGTCTAATACAACTTCTTCTACCGTAATCACCAAATCTTTATCTGTCATTGACTCGCCAATCTCCGTTGCTACCTTTTGAAATTTTTCGGTTGTCCCCCCAAATAAATACCCTGAAAATTCATTAAAAGACTCGCCAATTTCTTTTAAAGCATTAATAATCGGTGGTTGGTTAAGCCCAACTCCTCCAACTAAACAAAGACTCGCCACTATTGGGACCACTTTCTTAGACTTTATCCCTCCCTTATTTTTCTTCATCTCCTGGTTAGCCCGTTCTATTCCTTTAATCACTGCTTCTTCATACATTTTTGAATTCATCTTAGACATCCTCCTTCAACATCGTCTCAAGTGCTTTTTTCCCTCTTCTTAAATGACTTTTTACTGTATTCGGCTTTAGTTGAAGCCGAATAGAAATATCCTCAATACTTAAGTCTTCAAAATAATGCATCTTAATCACTGACTGATAATCTGGACGTAATTTTTGAATGGCTCGATTCAAATCCATCCGTTCTTCAATTAGGCATCCCTTAGAGGGGGCCTCAAGGTCCTCACCCAACTCATTTAACTCCACCTTGTGCCAAAGATTCATCGCTAAATTAATTAAAATCCTTGTCATCCATGTTTTAAAATACTTCGGTTCCTTTAATTGATGGATATTCAAAAGCCCTCGATAGGCTAACTCCTGAATTAAATCCATCACATCTTGCTCATTTTTCACATATCGATAAGCCATCTGAATGAAATAGTTCTCGTAACGTCTCATTAACTCCAAAAAAGCCAAATCGTCCTTTTTCATCGCGCGCTTAACTAATTGAACCTCTGATAATTGACTGTACCGTTGCTCCCACCTAAAAATCTTCATTTCATCCTCCTTATCTTCCGACCTTTGTCCTCACTCTCTTAGAGTCTATCTCCCTCTAAAAGGTTGCAAAAATATTGTTCTTCATCGAAAATTTATCCTCATGAATATAAATTTTTTAAAATCAAATCCTATTAAGGGTTATTCTATCAATCAAGCACCCTATTTTTCCATAACTTAAGGAGATTATCTTATGAATTATTCAATTGTTTACAGTAGCGTCACAGGTAACACCGCAAAATTGGCTGAGGCAATCAACAATCACCTAGGAGCGAGTTATGTTGGAAAGCCCTCGAATGAGGCATTAAATGCAGACGTCATCTTTGTTGGATTTTGGGCAACTAAAAATTCATGTTCAGCTGATATCCAGGCCTTTATCGAAAAGCTTACTAACAAAAAAGTATTCATCTTTGGAACCGTAGGTTATGATAATACCGACGCTTATTTTGAAGAAATTTTAAATAATGTAAAAGCACTTGTTCCCGCTTCTAATACCATTATCGGTGCCTATGCTTGCCAAGGAAAAGTTTCAGAAAAAAAACAAGAACAGCTCCGAGAAGCCGTCCCTGAAAAATACGAGGCGATTAAAAATAATTTAGCCGAATCCGTCCATCACCCTAACGAAAAAGATATCGACGGACTCTTATCTGCGGTAAAAGCGGCGATTTAAAACCAATGAAAAAAGAGGTTATTGTTTTAAAATAATAACCTCTTTTTTCATTGATACACCTTTTTAAACGTTAAAGCTATGAACAAAGGTCTATAATAGGCAAACTCCCTATTAAAAAATTAGTTGGACCGGTTTCCTAAACGCTCATTTTATCCCCATACATGTTCTGGATTTAAAGCATGTCGTTCAAATAAGTAAATAAGTGAGAATAATAAATGAAATCCATCCGTTCAATTAGTCCCTGCAAACGGTCTTTATCCATTAACTCATCACATGCTCCCTCACCCTATGAGGAATTTTTTTATACAAGCACCGAAGTCTATTCCCCACTTACCTCTAAATATTCAACCTGTGCTCGGTCTCCCCGACCATCATAAGTCATCAAATACTCCACCTTTTTCTCTTTATATTCCATCACGACTTTTAGATTAGGAATCCCTTCTGGAACTCGGCTTCGAACATCTATCACCTGAAACTGTTCAATTACCATTTCATTAAAAACTGGCTCCTCATCAATAAAACGCTCTCCATCATACCAAGTCGAGTAAATCGCAACCGTTGTTCCAACTTCTTTTGGTATAATTAAAAGACGATCACTCCATCCTTCTTCTTCATAGAGCAACACTTCTAATGAATCAAGTTGGGCTAATTGCTCTACTGTTGGCTCATGAATAATGGCTCCGAGTTGATCCTCTGACATCGTCAGGTGGAAAGCATCGACGGCAGAATTAATCGTTGCCTCTACCGGACATTCAATCGATAATTTGATATCCTCTTTTTCGACAAAAACTCCATCTGTTTCAATCGGTGATTGGTTAGAATCATAGGCCACACTCTCCTCCGGTGTCAAAGGAGTTTCTATGATTTCCTCATTCCCATCCACCGAATGACAACCTACCAATAGTGTCATTAAAAACAAAAGCGCTCCCCACTTTTTCATGCCTCTCCCTCCCAAAAAAACATGGTCTCTACTACTATACGCACCTCACTCAAAAATGCGACTAAATTTTTTAAAATTTCTTGATCCTTTCGATTAAAATGATTTCAACTGATTTAAACTATAAGTAAACGATAAGTTATCGCTTAAAACATAGTCTTTGGTTTTGAGTCATTGAATAAAAAAAGGACTCCCTAACCTCATGTTAAATCGGTCAATGATGGACCAACTAATTCTTATTTCCCCTAAAAATTTAATGGACACGTTTATCTTTTCAATGAATTTTCACGTTTTTTATATATTAATACTACCGAGATTTAACCCTATTTATGCTATTCTTTAACTAGAGAATTGTGTGCTAAAAATGTTGTGATAGAATGGAGTTTTTATATATGAGAAAAACCTCTTCCTTAAAACTAGCTTTTACCTCACTGATTTCTACTTTATTAATCTGCCTATCTGGTTGTGAGGGGACGACGTCAACAAACGGGCCCCAATTAAATACAAAAGCTAATTTAAGTCCTGCTCCATTAACCATTGACATACTTGCAACAGGAAAATCCGATTGCATCATCATTCAAATACAAGATAAAACAGTAATGATTGATACAGGACTAGATGAAAATGGAGAAACAATTACCGATTTTTTAAAAAAAGAAAACATTGATACGATTGATTACCTTATTATCTCTCATCTCGATAAAGATCACATCGGAGGTGCAGATATTATCTTAGATGAAGGCATCGAGGTGCAAAACGTCATTCAACCGAACTATTCGCGGGATACAAAACAACATAAAGAATACGTAAAGGCCCTTGAAAAACACGACATTAAGCCGACCCTTCTAACAAGTGATACAGTACTTGAAGTAAATAGCGCAACCATTATTGTTTCCGCTCCGCTAAGAGAGGAATACGAACAATCAAACGACTATTCTTTAATTACCTCTCTCTCATATAAAAATCAGAGTTTTTTATTTGCTGGAGACGCTGAGGCCATTCGAATAAGTGAATTCCTTGCTTCTAATCCTCATGCTTACACCTTATTAAAGGTGCCTCATCACGGAAAATACAGTGACAATCTAGAAGAACTATTACAAATGACAACTCCTGATTATGGCATCATTACGTGCTCAGAAGATGAATATCCGGATCAAAAGGTCCTTGATCTTTTAACAAAATATCAAGTTCAAACATTACTCACAAGTGATGGTCCAATTATTATACGAAGTGATGGTCAACAAATTACGGTTAATCAACAACTCACTTCAACACTTTCCCTTAAACAAAAAGGAGACTAACTTTAGTCTCCTTTTTTCTGTTCAATTTTTTCAATAAGCTGAGAAACATCATTTTTTATCTTTTTAGAAGATTCTAATAACTCATTGGCTACAGACTTAACCTCTTCATTATCCGTTTGCGTTAAAACATTATTAATTAAAATCATCCAAACATCGCATTGTTGCATCACACGATGCAAGTAATCCTCATCTACACTCTTACCTATTAAGGTAGTCGGCTGTTCTGCACCTTCCGATTTAAGCGCAACTAAAATTTGTTGATAAACTTCCTCATAACTAGATAGGTAGGTAGCTTCCTTCTTCTCATCATAAACTAACTGTTGATGAACCTTTTTTTGAGTTTGATTAATTTTATTAATATTAGATTTCAATTCGTGAGTGATGTCATTCACGGATTTTTTTATTTTATTTCGTTCTCCATGTTCTAACTGATTTTTTGATAATGCAATGAGTCCACGTTGATGATTCAACATCTGATTTAAAAAATCGGCGTTTAAATCACCCATTTTTTCCTTGGCGCTTAAGCTATTTTGCATCTGTAAGTAAATAAGATCGACCTTTTTCAAATAATCTTGCTGTTTTAAACTTACGCCATCATTAGCAAACACGGTTATGGATAAAAAGAAAAATGAGAAACACACCAATAACGAATATTTAAACCATTTCATCTTATCACCACCTTCTTCATGATTCATTTCTTCCTTAGTATTCGGTTTTTAATCATTCTTTATGTAACGGTTTTAAAGAGGAAAAGTTGTCGAACTCCACTTGTATAATTTAACATTTTTCTCATTAAAAGTTAGCTATACTTAAACTACTGCAAAATCGAATCTTTTTAATTTCCCAACAACTTCAATACAACATATAGACAAGTTAAATTTTAATCGATAGTTTTATTCTATAAATATAATCTATTGATAGAATAATTTTATAAATTACCTATTGGAAAAAAGTATTTTTTAAGTTTAATAATAAAATATTATAAAATTAGTATTATTGTTTTTTTAAAATAGTCATACCATTTTCATGAAAATGGATCATCCAATGAGTTAAAAAAAGGTTAAAAGAAGATAAATAAATTCAATTTAGCGCGGAACTATTTAAAAAGAGAGCACAAATAGAGGAAAGAAGAAGTAAAAAAAAGCAGAGTAACTCCGAAAATCGTCTCTTTTGAATAACGTTAAAAGAACATCTGGAGAAATCACGATTAAAAAGTGTTTAAATTAATCTTCTCGTCCAATTTAGAAAGAGGAAATAAGGAAAGACTATTCAAAAAAAAGAAGATATTTTATAATAAGACTTAGAAAAACAAAACCTATTAGGAGTTGAAAGATAATGAAAAAAATAAATAAGCCAAAACTATCTACTGTTTTAATGGCAGGATCCGCTTTAGCTGCAGGGGTTGGAATTACACTTCTAACAAAAACAATGGTTAAATACAAAGAAAAAAAGGAAGAAGAAAAACAATTAAAAAGTTTAGAAGATGAAGAGTTCAATGATTTATTTGAATAATTAAAAGCACACCTACGAAGGTGTGCTTTTTTTGTCCACAAATTTATTTTGTTGTTTTTATTCTCTTCATTAAATTATCCTCAATTTAAAAAATTTTAAATTGGGGATAAAAAAATTTGCGCCTTATTAGCAACTGTGGATACTAAAAAAGCGATCGATATAAAAATTTAATATCCTCTATTCCAATTTTAATAGATGATTTATACACAGGAAAAAAGATTCCATCCTGAAGAAGAGAAATCTCCATCAACTTTTAATCTTATTAAACCGACTCACAATCTATTAAATTCAAAAAAACAAAGCTTTTTTATCCGTTGATTGTATCCATTATAAAAAATACGACAATCGATACATCAAGTATTTTTTATAAAAATAAAATCTGGGGATAATTATCCCCAGATTAACCTCTATCGTCTACCAAGAAGAGAATCGTTAAGTCCTTCTTTCTTGCGAATAAAAAGATGAGGCACGAATGACCTTTCAATTAAAGGAATCCCCAATTTCATTTTTTCTAAACTGAGGATAACCTGATGATCTTTCAATAGCAGACTTAATTTAACGATTCCCACTTCTTTTTTTATCTTCTCTCTTCTAGAAATGTCCCTATCTTCTCATTTTTTCTCTTTTCCTACATAATTTGTTTATAGAGAAACTGAAAAATGCTTCAATAAAGAATCCTAGATCTTTCACACCTAAAAATGGAGGTCATGAATGAAGTAATCCCGTATAACAGTAGACGATAAAAAGGTAAAAGACCTCTTCCTCTTTCCCTCCCCTTCACCATTCATTTTCATAATGGCTCCTAGCCATTTGCGAACTTCGGTGTATTGTTTCGGTTCTCAATAAAAATTTGTGAGGTGATTTTATGACCCTATTTTATATCAATTTGACGGCCCTTTTTGTTTTCCTTTTAAGCTATAAACTCGAACCACGAAGACTATTAAATGGTTTTCTCTTTAATATCCTTTTTTTAATAAATGCTTTAAACGTTGTCTATCTGGCAATACAGATTCCTAATCTCTTTATTATCTTCCTCCTCGGATTACTGCTTCTTAACCTTCTATTTTTTCTATTCTTCGGCATCTATATCCTAATTATCGCCCTCCTGATTAACGCTAAAATAGTCATGAAACGGGAGCGTAAAACCTTTGCGAACCTCCTCACGCTATTTCTAGCCCTTGGTCTCATCACCTTACTAGGATGCATTTTTATCTGCCTAATCTATCCGATTCCCCGAAAACTTCTTATTTTTCTCAGCGGGTTCGGCCTCGTTGCCTTCTACTATCTCTGCAATCTCCTAAGCTTCCTGAGTATTTCATTCCTCTTTTCAATCAGAAAACCTACTTACCATTATGATTACATTATTGTATTAGGCAGTGGTTTAATCAACAATAAAGTGCCCCCACTACTCGCTAGTCGTATCGATAAAGCTATCCAAATCTATCAGCACCAAAAAAGAAGTTCAACGCCTCCTATGCTCCTCTTTTCTGGAGGACAAGGCCCAAACGAAGAGATCCCCGAAGCGATTGCCATGCAACAATACGCCCTGAATCACAATATTCCCCTTGAACACACACTCGTCGAAACAAACTCCAAAAATACCTACCAAAACATGCAATTCTCTAAACAACTCATGGAAAAAAACCATCCTAACGGCTACCAGACCACCTTCGTAACCAACAATTATCATACCTTCCGTGCTAGCCTGTATGCCAAAGCCATTGGACTAAAAACAGCGGGAATTGGCTCTAAAACAGCAGCCTATTTTTTACCCAATGCTATGATTCGAGAATACATGGCACTCCTCATTATGAACAAAAAACGTCATCTTACCATTACACTCCTCTTTCTAATCTTCGGACTCCTACTAACCCTTTTTATCTAACAACATCCTATTCCTTTTCCAACCTCTCACCCTTTCCCCCATAAAAAAAGCACCCTACCTTATCACGGTGCTCCTTTTAATCCCTATAATTACTACCTACCAAACACCAACTTGGTTAATAATCCTCATCATTGTCTCGCTAAAAAAGGCTGTCTACTTCATCGTGACGCCTTTTTTATCCGTGGAATCATTCCCTATCATCCTTTGACTTTGTGGACAACATGTCAACCATCTTCCATTAAAACAGCTAACCATATCCTTAATTGAAAATAAGAGGAGTAAATTTCAACTGATATTAACATCCCCAATCATAAAAAGGATTTAATTCATGTTCCACGTGGAACAAAAATTAAATCCTTTATTTTTTACATCGTCTGCTCACTATGTTTAGTTATAATCATTCGCTCTTCTGTTTCCCTATCAAAGAGATGGATTTGATCTGGATTTAAATAAATATCAATGATTTCTCCACCCGTCTTAGTTGTTGTTCCGTTAATACGTACCACCAGCATTTCTTCTGCTATTTTCACGTAAATATAACTTTCTGCCCCCATTAATTCAACCATGTCGATAACACCTGTAAGTTTAGTATCCCTTGTCGTCTTAGGCACTAAACTAATGTTCTCTGGTCGGACGCCTAAAATAACTTCCCTTCCAAAATATCCACTATTCATTAAATATTTCGCCTGTTCTGGTAATAAGGTTATCTTTTCGTTGCCGCCTAACATTGCAACAGTATTTTGATTCTTGATGACAATTCCATTAAAAAAATTCATTTGTGGACTTCCTATAAAACTTGCAACAAATTTATTTTTAGGATAATTATAAATATTTTGAGGTGTGTCTACCTGTTGAAGAATTCCCTTATTCATGACAACAATCCGCGTTCCCATCGTCATCGCCTCAGTCTGATCATGGGTCACATAAATAAATGTTGTTCCTAGTCTTTTATGTAACTTTGTAATCTCTGCTCTCATTTGGACACGTAGTTTAGCATCTAAATTCGATAACGGTTCATCCATCAAAAAAACCTTAGGTTGACGAACGATAGCACGCCCTAATGCGACCCGCTGCCTTTGTCCCCCTGATAAAGCCTTTGGCTTACGATCTAAAAGTGCCTCAATATCTAAAATTTTAGCTACCTCTCTGATCTTTTCATCAATCTCCTTCTTTGGAAACTTTCTCAATTTTAAGGCAAATGCCATATTATCATAAATGGACATATGAGGATATAAAGCATAATTTTGAAATACCATCGCAATATCTCTATCCTTCGGTTCAACATCAGTCACCAATTGATCCCCAATAAATAAATCCCCTTTAGAAATTTCCTCTAATCCCGCAATCATTCTTAACGTTGTTGACTTCCCACATCCAGATGGACCAACAAAAACAATAAACTCCTTATCCTTAATCTCTAAATTAAAATTACTAACCGCTGTTACCTCATCTTCGTATATTTTATAAATATTTTTTAGTGCTAATGTTGCCATCCTAACCTCTCCTAAACCAATGATTTCAATTTATTCTCTTCAATTATTTCATTCAATAAACTTGGATAGTCCGTAAAAATACCATCAACTTCCGCCCTAATTAACTCTCTCATATGAATTGGCGAGTTAACCGTATATACATTTACATCTAATTGATTTTGGTGGGCCTTTTCAATTAAATCCTTCGTTACCAATTTTAAATGAGGATGAATCGCATCAACCCGCAACGTTTTTGCATACTCAATGATTTGCTCCATTGGCTGATAATATAAGAAGCCAGTCTTTATTGTTGAATCAATTTCTTTACATTTTTTTAGAGACTGAGGATTAAAACTTGAAATTAACGTTTTATTTTTAATACCGTAATGTTGAATTAATTTAATCACATCTTCTTCAATTCCACTGTAAGAAATAACATCCGTCTTTAACTCAATATTTACAACTATCTCCTGATCCTTCACTAACTTCAAAACTTCATCAAGTGTTGGAATACGGCACTCCTCATGATTAGCAAACAGCGCCTTTTTACACTTTAACTGTCTAATTTCTGCTAATGTTAAATCTTTAATTAACCCTTTTGATTGCATCGTTCGTTCAACATCTTCATCATGAATAACGACTAACTCGCTATCCTTTGTCTTATGAACATCTAATTCAATCCCATTTCCGCCTCTTTTAATCCCCTCTTTAAAGGCAAGTAATGTATTCTCTGGATAATCTCCGCTAGCTCCACGGTGAGCAAAATTAATCATCCTATCCCTCCTTAATCAAATTTAACTTTTTTAACGCATTATAAATTCCATTCTGATTAATTGAATCGGTAATATACGTGGCACGTTTTTTCAATTGATCGCATCCATTTCCCATCGCAATGGCGTAATCTACCTCATCAAACATTTCTAGATCATTAAATCCATCTCCAAATGCGTAATACGTTATATCTTTGGTTATATTTTTTTCTTTAAGAAATTTTATGGCACTCCCTTTACTACAATTTTTATTAAAAATATCGTATCCTTCTTCAATATCAATGAGTTTTACAAAACTAAATAGAGGATAGCTCTGTTTTAATTGATCAATCTCCTCATTTTTAATATGAGCATTTAGTTGAAAAATCTCATATTCATCCAAACAATCCAATATATTTTCTTCTAACGGTTTTATTCTCATATTATATTTTTTGGAAAAATGATGCACCCAATCTTGTCCCAACTTCCCTTTACTTTCTGTCAATAAATGAATACAGTAAGGGATATTTTTCTCTTCAAAATAACGAATTAATTGTTCAATTAATCTTCTATCCATGGGTTGTTTATAAATAATTTCATCTTGTCTTGTAATTAAAGAGCCATTTGCTGAAATAATGGTTTTAAACATGTGATGAAAATCTTCTTGTTTCACCATCGCTAAGGATCTTCCTGTTGCTATTACTAGTTCGGTCTTATTATCTTTATTAAGCTTATTAATTGCATCCCATGTACTGTCACAAATCTTATTCTCACTTCGACAAACGAGTGTATTGTCAACATCAAAAAATATAGTCTTATTCATTGTTTCCTCCAACGATTATCTATTCGCTTTATTATATTTATCTAATGCCGTATTAATTGTTTTAGCTATCGTTTCTACCGCTTTTTCTGAGGTTAATTCATTATTTAAAACTTTCTCAATATTTTCTTCAATGGTTGCCCGCGCCTCTGTTAAAACACCGAGTAATGCCCCTGATTGGTTGTTAGCTTCACGTAGTTGATCAATAGCCGTTTGAAATTCTGGATTATTATTTAAATGTTCAACCATGCTTGGAATTTCATAAGCATCTTTTGTTACTGAAAAGTATCCTGTTGCCTGTGCCCATTTCGCCTGGCTCTCTGGTGAAACCATAAATTTAATAAATTCAAAAGCTGCCTTCGCCTTTTCATCATCACCATTATCCATGACCCATAAAGAAGCCCCTCCAATCGAAACACCCCCATTATCTTGACTCGTTACCGTAGGAAAATAAGCTGTTCCTAATTCAAAAGAACCATCAATTTTACTTTTAATCTCTGCTAAGGAAGCGGTTGAAGCAATCGTCATCGCTACTTTACCTGATGCAAATGCATCCTTTACTGCATCACCATCACGTCCAAAACTAATGATCCCCTCTGAGTCAACTAAGTTCTTCCATCCATCAATAATGTTTAATGCTCCTCCATTTTCATCAAATAAAACCTCTGTTGCATGACCTGTTCTTCCGTTTCCTTCATTCGCATAGTCTAACCCTTGTTTCAGTAAAAATTGCTCAAAAAACCATCCATAAATTTGCATTGAAAATCCGTAGCGTCCATTGGTCGCCAACTTATTAGAGTATTCTAGAATTTGATTAAAATCATTTGGTGCTTCTTCTGGATCTAATCCGGCCTCTTCAAAGGCTGTTTTATTATAATAAAGAATCGGAGTTGACGTATTAAATGGCATTGAGTATAAATCACCATTAACTGTGTAATAATCCACAATATTTTCCTCTAAATGGGAGATATCATATCCATCTTCATCAATTAACTCTTGCATCGGAATCGCATATCCACTATCCATCATCCATTTTGTTCCGATTTCGTAAACTTGCATAATTTCTGGACCTGAATGGCTAAGTGCTGAACTTTTTAGTTTATTAATCGCATCATCATATTCCCCTTGAAATTCTGCAACAACTCGAATATCATCTTGCGAATCGTTAAATTCTTCTACTAACTGGTTAATGGCTTCTCCACCTTTTCCTCCCATGGAATGCCAAAAGGTGATTTCTGTTTCGGATGCTTGATTTCCACCACTACACCCAACTAATAAAGATGTTCCTAAAATCCCTACTGCTGTTAATAAATTTTTCTTCATTTTTTCCTCCTATTTTATCCTTTAACTGACCCTGCCGTCATTCCAGCGACCAGTGATCTTTGTCCAATAATAAATACTAATATAGATGGGATTAAGATTAAGATAGCCCCTGCTAATACCACCCCATAATTACTTCCTTCGGCAAATTGAAGCATACTAATTCCAATTTGTACTGTCCGATTATTTCCGTTATTTATTGTTAACAATGGCCATAAATATTGATTCCACGTTCCAATGAAAGTATAAATTGATAGAGAAGCAATCGCAGGTTTTGAAATTGGAATTAAAATATTGATTAGAATTTTAAAGTTATTGCAGCCATCAATTTTTGCTGCTTCTAATAACTCTTTTGGAATGGTTAAATAAAACTGACGAATTAAGAAAATTCCCATTGCAGATGTTAAAAATGGAATAATCAACACGTGTAAACTATCCGTCCATCCCCAGGAACTTACAGTTAAAAAATTAGAAATAATTGTTGTTTCCGATGGAATCATCATGGTCGCTAAAACTAATAAGAACAGTAATTTCTTATATTTAAATTCATAAAAGGCAAAGGCATATGCTGCTAAACTAGACGTAATTACTTGTCCGACGGTCACAAAAACAGAAACAATTAAACTATTTATCACGAATCTAAGCAAAGGGACGGTATTTAGCGCCTCTTTATAATTATCTAAATTTAAATGACTTGGAAGTAGTTTAGCCGGATACTGGGCAATCTCCCCCTGAGACATAAAACTTAACGACACCGCATATAACAAAGGAGAAATAATCAATAAACCACAAACAATATTCACTCCGGTTAAGATCATACGATTTTTTTTACATAGTTTCATTATTGATAATGAACTCCTTTCTTTTCAAACTTAAATTGTAGTAGTGTTACAATCAACATAATGACAAATAAAACAAGTGCTTGTGTACAAGCCGTTTCGAACCGTCCATTAAAGAATGCCTCGCGATAAATGGAATGAACAAGAACATTTGTTGAATCTCCAGGCCCACCCTGGGTTAACAACTTTATTTGCCCAAACGCTTGAAAGCTATTAACTAAATTCATAAAAATAACTAAAAACATCTGAGGAGATATCATTGGAATAATAATATGTTTTAATTTATGCCAGAAATTTGCCCCATCTATTGCAGAACTTTCTAATAATTCACTTGGAATATTACGAAGACCCGTTGTTAGAAAAATAAAGTTAATACCTAAGTTTAACCAACCCGTTACAATTGAAATAGAGAATAACGCGTAGTTCGGATCAGTTAACCAACCAATCTCTTTCCCTAAAATGAGATTCAAAACCCCATTAGTCGGATGGAAAATCATTGCCCAAATAGCCGCTGCTGGTGCGGAGGCAATAGCCATCGGTAAGGAAAACATCAGCTCATACACCCGATTTCCTTTTAACTTGTTATTAGCTAATAAAGCTAACATCAAACTAATCCCTACAGATGGAATTGAAACAAACAAAACAAATTGAAAGGTAACGATAATTGAATGATAAAACTCTGGACTTTGAAACAATTCAATAAAATTATCTAAACCTACAAACTCTTGAATTTCTCCTCGTAAATTAGTTTGAGACAAACTCAATAAGATTGTTTTAATAAACGGATAAAACACAAAAACGATAAATACCGAAAAGGCAGGTATTAAATAAAATATTGGCTCTAACTTCCCTAATCTTAATCTTCTCCTTTTCTTGACTTTGTCCTTTTCCATAGGCATTATTCCTGATGAATACATAGCCCGTTGTTCCATACAAGCCCCTCCTAATCAAAATAAATCTTACAATATTAACTATACCATCCTTATTTTAATTGCCCGTGAATCAATTGTTAATAAATGTTAATCTCTGTTAATAATTCAATAGCATTATTAATATTTCATCAAATCCGCATAAAAAAAAAGCCAAACGACCCTCATCATCGTTTGGCTTTCCAATTATTCTTCTACAAATTCGATTATTCCTTTTCCTAATTTATTAATTCGTGCTAAGGAATAAACGTCGTATCCTTTATCATCTAACAATTGACGTCCTGGTTGAAATGATTTTTCAATCACAATTCCAATCCCGGCTACTTGTGCTCCCGCTTCCTCAACAAGACGAATAGCTCCCAGTGCTGCCTCGCCATTTGCTAAAAAATCATCAATAATTAAAACTTTATCTTCGTTAGAAATATATTTCTTTGACAGTGTCAATTCATAATCCGTTGCCTTTGTAAAAGAATGAACTGTTGTTTGGTACACATCATCCTTTAATACTTTAGAGGCCTGCTTCTTTAATGTCACCATCGGTAAATCCATTTGGATCGCCGTCATGACAGTTGGAGCAATACCTGAACTTTCAATTGTAAAAATTTTCGTTACCCCATGGTCCATAAAATAATTTTTAAATTCTGTCCCAACCTCATACATTAACTGGGCATCCACCCCATGATTTAAGAAAGAATCAACCTTTAATACTGTTTCATTTAATGCCATTCCATCCTTTAAAATTCTATCTTTCAAACTCTTCATCTAAGCAACCTCAACTTTCTTAATCTGCACTTTTTTGGGTTTCATATCTTTTAAAACTAAATTTAACACAAGCGCCACAATCGTTCCCGTTGAAATTCCTGACGCAAAAATCATCTGCAAAGCCTCTGGTAATCCTGAAATAACTTCCGGTCTAAATGTCACTCCAAGACCTAATGCTAAAGAAGCGGCGATAATTAACAGATTTCGATCGGTTAACTCTACACGGCTTAATGTCTTAATCCCCGCAGCAGCTACCATACCAAACATCACTAATCCTACTCCACCAAGAACAGGTTGTGGAATACCATTAATAAGTCCCGCTAACTTAGGAAATAATCCTAGGCAGACTAATAAAATTCCTGCCATTAAAGCCACGTGCTTACTTGCAACTTTTGTTAACGAAATTAATCCCACATTTTGACTAAATGATGTATTTGAGAAAGAACCAACAAGTCCTCCACAAATACTCCCCACTGCATCAGCTAAAATCCCTGAACTCATTTTCTTATCCGTCATCTCAACATCTGATGTTTCACCAATTGCTTTTAAACATCCAACCGTCTCAATTGTCGTTACAAAATAAGCGGGAATAAATGCAAGTACCGCTTTTACATCAAATGTGATTCCATATTCTAAAATATTCGGAATCGCAAACCAACTCGCCTCTGTCACTGCCGTGAAGTCAACTAGCCCTAATGGAATACAAATTACATACCCCACAGCCATCCCAATTAAAATTGCCGCACTACTGATAATTCCTTTTCCATAGCGATTTAACAGTAAGGTTACACAAAGAACAATCATCGCAATTGAAATGTTTAATAAGCTTCCATAATCACTCGCACCACTTCCCCCAGCAGCCCAATCAATTGATACAGGTAAAAGAGTTAATCCAATTAAACAAACAACTGTTCCTGTAACAAGTGGAGGGAACAACTTCATTAATGGCTTAATAAAGAAACTCAACACTACTTCAAATAATGATCCCAGGATCGTTGCCCCTACAATTCCCGCCATTCCAAGCGTTGAACCAACTGAGATAGCCGGTGATACAAACGTAAAATCTGTTCCCATAATACACGCCACTCGTGATCCGACTGGCCCTATCCCTCGAGCTTGAATAATCGTTGCTACTCCGGCCGCTAAAATAGATGCACTAATTAAAGCCGTTGTCATTTGACTATCAAACCCTAAAGCCCCTGCAATAACAAGCGGTACAACAACAATCCCCGAAAATGCTGCAAAAACGTGTTGTAATCCAAATAACAACTTCTTTAAAAACGCAGGATTATCATCCACCCCATAAATTAAATTGTCCTTACTCTTCATCTCTTCCATACAACTCCACTCCTTTTTACTTTTATCTCCAAATAAAAAGCAGCACCCACGTTGGCCGAGGTGCTGCTAAACAAGAGATGTCCCCATCTCCATTCATCAACAACGCCTCGTAGTCCGCACTTTTACGGTTTGCAGGTAGAAACGCCCAGTCCATATCACCAGGTATATACGAGTCTTTATTTCATTTAATAAAGGTATTATAGTATGTCTGTGCAAAAAACACAACCTCTTCCTAGAAAATTTGTAAATTACTTCTCCTATTTTCATTTTTTACCCCCTTTCATAAAACTGTGGATAAAAAAAAGACCGCGTTAGCAGTCCTTTCAATTATTAATGGTAGATTTAGTCTTACGTAAAAAAAATGTCTTCTTCCTTTAACGGTAACACCTAACAATATTAGCTGGATTGAACCTCCCACGACTAAAGTTACGAGTGTTCTTACGCTCTCCTAAAAGGTCCATTTATGACTTTAATTTAGAAAGTTGATCGTAAATAAATGTTGTACAACTAAAGATAGAAGCGATCGTCGCTGAAAATCCCACTAACATTAATAAAATTTCAAATTCATTAAATATATTAACGAATTCGATTCTTGTTATCCAAGAGATACTAAAAAATAAAGTAACGACTGAAGTCAAAAACAGAAGTATCCACAGCTTTAAATATTTTCCCATTTATTATCCTCCCTTTTCATGAGAAATGATTATTTTTATCTTAATCACTTCAACTATAAAATCAGCGGCGACATTCATTTACCACTTATACCTAATCCCCATGAATATATCATATTTTAATAAAATTTCCTAAGACTTGTGGCAAACTAGACAAAAAATGTTGCAGTTTGGATTTCCTCTTCATCTTCTGACCACCTTTTCTAACTTAATCAATAAAGATGGTTTCCTAAACATCACGATACCTCTTCATGAATGGATTAAACTCTAAAAAAAGTGGACGTCTCGTCCACTTTTTAATTCCATCGTAACCCTTTAGGATAATGATTCTTCAACATATGATTCGCAAGTTTCGCCCATCCAAGCGAATACCCATCGACGCAGATTAAATACCAACCTTTCTCACCTTCAAAAGGAAGGGTTCCTCCTCGTAGATACGTCGCGATTTCTTCACTATCTGCCGCAAACGAGATGGAATGTTTAACATCTGCTTGATTTAATGAAAGCGCTAAGGCATGAGACGGTTCAAAACGATTCTTCTTCATCGTTCCCAAATGCCATCCCGCACGTACCACCTTTAATCCATCAAAAGATAGCATACCTGACGGAACAATATACAACTGATCGCCAAATAAAACATAATCCCCTGAAGGAACATTGATAAACGTCTCCTTCGCAAACTCTAAATAGGGCGCTAGCTTCTTCTTATCCTTTAACGGTTTAACAAACTGACGTTTCGGTTCACGAACCTCAGGATCTTCCATCTTCTTTAAGACAGCCACATAATGCCCTTCCCCATGAACTCGATGTGGCCATAAACGATACGTTCGCTTAATCTCCTCCATCTCATACCCTGACCATTCCACTCGCCCTTCGCTAAATCCTTCATAACTATCCACAGATTCAATTTTAAACTCTGGATGTCGTTCAATGAATGAAGCAATCGCCTGCTCATTCTCCTCTGGTGCAAATGTACACGTTGAATAAACCATACGCCCACCTGGTCGTAACATCGTTGCCGCCTCTTCTAAAATATCCGCCTGACGGCTTGCACAATTCAATACATTATCAAGGCTCCACTCCTCTTGCGCTACCTCATCCTTTCTAAACATCCCCTCACCCGAACATGGCGCGTCTACGACGATTCGATCAAAAAAAGAAGGAAAATGCTTCGCTAACGTTTGAGGACTCTCATTTAACACAACTGCATTTTTAACCCCCATACGCTCAATATTTTGCGAAAGAATTTTAGCGCGTTGTGGATAAATTTCATTGGTAACTAACAATCCATCATTCTGTAACTGAGAAGCAAGATGCGTACTTTTTCCACCTGGCGCCGCACATAAATCCAACACACGCTCCCCAGGTAAAGCCCCTACAAACGTTCCAACCGACATCGCACTCGGTTCCTGAATATAATAAACTCCCGCTTCATGATACGGATGCTTTCCTGGACGATCAGCTTGCTGATAAAAAAAGCCTTCTAAAACCCATGGAATAGGTGTTAAATGCATATGATTTATCTTTATAAAATGATCCTTATCGGTTTTCAATAAATTAAGTCGTAACCCTAGTGATTTCTCCTGCTCATAACTTTTTATAAATAAATCATACTCATCTTGAAGTAACTCTTGCATCTTATCTAAAAAGTCCTTTGGTAATGACATCATCGCTCACCCTTTCCTAATGTTCCTAACTATCTATCGATTATAGTACAAAACGTCTCCCCATTAAAGAATCAGTGCATTGAAAATACTGGAAATTAGAGCGTTGATTCTCCATAAAGAAACTCCCTCTTATAACATAAAAAAAGGCGTTCTATTTGAACGCCTTTTAACTAGATTTTTTTAACGAATTCTGATTTTAAGCTCATCGCTCCAAATCCATCAATTTTACAATCGATATCGTGTCCATTTGTTGAATCATGAACTAAACGAATTCCCTTAACTTTAGTTCCTTGCTTAATCGCTGAAGAACTTCCTTTAACTTTTAAATCTTTAATAACTGTTACTGTATCTCCATCTGCTAATACATTTCCATTCGCATCACGAATTACATTCGCTTCTGCTGCTTCAGCATCTGCCGCTGGATTCCACTCGTAAGCACACATTGGACAAACTAACATACTTCCATCTTCGTAAGTATATTCTGAATTACATTTTGGGCAATTTGGTAAAGCTGACATCTAAATTCCTCCATTCAAGCAAATCTCATAACTCAATATCATATCATAAAACACCTATTTTTTCAAAGTTGTCCTCATAAACAACACTTATATGAATTATTTCTTTCCTAATCACCCCAACGTTTAAACTACTTCATCACTGTATAGATATAATTTGCACCTAATCATCCAAATTAATTCTTTCAATCCTTATTTCGTTATCTTCTACCCACAAAAATGCCATCGTTAAAGGTAAAGAAAATCGTCGTCTTCCACAACTTCCCGGATTTAAAAATAATACTCCCTCTCTTTCCTCCTGCTCATACCGATGAGAATGCCCATAGATCACCACATCTATTCCAGCTAACTTATCAGGAATATTCCTTTTATCATGCACAACATAAATCAAACACTGATTCATTTCTATTTCTAAATAATCTGGAAGATCCAATAAATCGTTATTGCCTCGCACGACAAATGTCTTAGTGATCTGATTTAACCTATTAATCACCTCTTCCTTACAAACATCACCTGCGTGAAGAATATAATCACATCCGTGTAGATGACCGACGACCTCTTCTCTTAAAACATTATGTGTATCAGAAATAATACCAATTTTCAAAAATATCATCCTCTCATTCTTACGTTCCACGTGGAACATTTAAATTTATCTTACTGATATGAAAAAAAATGCCACATGTAACACTCGGATCATCCAGCAATGAAAAGGGCACCGTTCAAATGATTAAGAACTAGAGGCTGCCTTCCTCTTCCATTATTTATAATAACTAGCTCCCTTTAATTATACTTCCGATGATTAAAAAATTTTTATCCTCTATACTCTGATAGAGTCTAGACTCCGTCAAAACAAATATTACTACCCTAACATCACTGTTTCAATTATTCTAATATTTTAGGTAATATGATGCCAATCTCTAGACCAATGATTATGAACACTCCTGAATCTAAACTAGAAGAGGCATTCGATAACTCCCTTGAAATTTCAGTAATAAGTACTTTAACTAAGAAAAAAATTTCTTCTCAAAGCTTCTTCCGTTAACATTAGTAATCTTATAGAAACCTAAACTATATTAAATGAAGTGATTCCAAAATGTCTGACTTATCTCCATTTTAAAATTTAATAAACTTAACTCGTTTATCGTTAGAAACAAATACTATGATGAGTATTGCTCTCTTGAAAAATCTACTTAATTTAAATCAACTATTATTATATGAAAATTTCATCTCGAATATTCACTCGCTCCATGACTGAATAATTTTAACTTTATTAACTTTATATTCAAATAAAATTAGCAACTACCGTTGGAATTATTATTCATTTATGCTCATCATAGCTCTAATCATTCTATCCTTAAAAATCTGACTAATCTACAAAAACTTTTTCTAAATCAAAGTTCTCTCAATGATTTTAGCATTTTAGAAAACCTCATTCACTTACATCAGCTACAATTAATAGATACAAATATCTCCAATCTAAATCCCATCAAAGAATTAACCCACTTAACCGATTTATCCCCTATATATGTATATCCAATGTTTTTGCCCTTCTTCATATAATTGTACAGACTTTCTGTGGATAACAATCATATATTATATAGAAACAGATATGTTTCAATTATTCTAATACTGGATGTGATACTATGCCAACCCCTAACTCAGGGATTGTTAATATCCCTGATCCCCAGTTAAAAGCTGCTATCTGTGAAGCCTTAGGAGTACCAACAACGACCGATTTAACGGAAGAAGAACTCTAACAGTTAACTACCTTAGACGCAAAAAATAGAAATATCTCTGATCTTACAGGATTAGGTCATCTCACAAACTTAGAAACGCTCGAACTACAAGGAAATCTAACTTCTTCAATCACAGAATTAGAACCACTAGTTAAACTACAAACACTTATCCTATCTAATAATCAAATATCATCACTAGAATTATCTCCATTAAAATACTTAAAAAACCTAACTCATTTGGAACTAGAAAATAATCAACTTATTACGATTTCAGATTTAGAGGGTTTAACAAAACTAACCTATTTATCCCTCGATCGAAATAATATCAGTGACATAACGCCTCTTAGACCGTTAGTCTCTCTTGAAACCTTAAAACTGATGGCTAATAACATTGGTACCATCAGAGCAATCGAAAATCTAACAAATTTAAAAAACTTAGATATTAGCCAAAATCGTATCAACAATATTACACCGTTAAAAGACCTACTTCAGCTTGAAAGTTTATCCATGTCTTATAACAAAATACGTGATATCTCTAGTTTACAAGATTTATCAAACTTAAAAGAACTCCAAGCAGGTGGAAATGAAATATCCGATATCTATGCTCTAGCAGACCTTCAAAATCTGGAACAATTAGAGCTTCCGATTAATCAAATTACTGATATTTCCCCCCTAGCAAATTTGAAAAACTTAAGTGACCCTGTCTTATATGACCAACAAATAACACTACCAACCCAAGTTTCCTATACACATAACCTTTCGGTGAGTAACCCTCTTATCAATCGCTTAAGCGAAACAATTCGACCATCTGAAATCAGCGATAATGGTCAATACAATTCTGCAACAAACTCGATCGAATGGACGAACCTTAATGGAAAGGGAACACTAAGTTTTATATTTAACGTTGATTATACTAATCCTAATAGTTTCTCTGGAATTGTTTATCAACCTTACTTAATTCTAAGTGGGGCCACTGGTCCAGCAGGACCTCAAGGAGCCACTGGTCAAACCGGGCCTCGTGGATTAACGGGGGCCACTGGTCAAACTGGGGCTACCGGTCAAACCGGTCCCCGTGGAGCCACTGGTCCTCAAGGAGCCACTGGTCAAACCGGACCTCGTGGATTAACCGGAGCTACTGGTCCTCAAGGAGATACTGGTCGAACTGGAGCTACTGGTCCCGAAGGTCCGACAGGTCCAACCGGGCCTCGCGGATTAACTGGGGCCACCGGTCCTCAAGGAGATACTGGTCGAACTGGAGCCACTGGTCCTACTGGACCTCGTGGATTACCTGGACCTACTGGGCCTCAAGGGCCTCGTGGGGCTGAATTTTCAGGTGATAATAGACAATATATTTCAAAACCTCATTCAGAACTCTCTATCCGTCCTAATGACTTTATTCCTGTCTATCCTATTTTGAATATAGATTTGGGGGACAATAACAATCTGCATTCTAGTAAATTACACACAACTATTGAACTTGATCCTAATTCTATATACCTTATCACCTACCGTACATCAGCCTATCACTGTCACAACTGTGATAACATTCCTATTAGTGTAGAATTAATGACTAACTATAAAAGATGTCTGGGATCAAAAGCGATCGTTACCGCAGATGAAAGACAACTAGTCGAACTAAGTGGTACTATTGTCTTAAAAACCACGGATATCACTTCTCTATCTCTCGTTAATACATCTAAAATAGATGTGCATTTTATCTACACATCCATCGCAATCATTAAAGTTAATGAAGAATAATCCTCTTCATTCTTAAAAGGGATGAGTTGGCCTAATGGCACGACTCATCCCTTTTTGTATACCATCTAAACGTGATTCCCCCTATAAAACAGGACTCCAACGTATTGAATAGAATAAACTAAAAATTATTCCGACATGAGTAGCCCCCTTTACCTCTCCGTCATAAATATTCATCATTTTTCTGACATAAAATATACTTTCCAATCCCTCTTGCTACCCCATCCTGACTTACGCTATCTGTTACCTGCTTAGCATGCCTCTTTACATTCTCTGCAGCATTCCCCATCGCAATGCCACATCCGACTGTAGCAAGCATCTCAATATCATTTTCCCCATCACCAAAAGCATAGCTCTCCTCAATCGGAAGATTCAAATACTCCAGCGCTTTTAAAATTCCAGTTGCCTTATGATTCTCTTTATAATAGACCTCTAAATGACTAGGGTGAATACTGTGAAAAAAGCCATACTCTTCATAGTTTTTTAACCATTCCTTGCATTCCTCTATCACTTCACTCGTCTTCCCAAATATTTCGAATTTATAAATCTCTAAGTCTTCTAAACGATACTCACTCTCAAAGTAGCTTCTTGGAATATGAATACTCTCATAAAACTCATAAAACTCCTGACTCTTTTTATCCAAATAACTGTTTCTTTCACCAACTAATACATATTGGATTCCCTTATCATCCAATATGTCAGCAAACATCTTCACAAACCGTTTATCCATCGCTTGATTATAAACAACCTGATCCCTAACAATAACCTGCGCACCATTAACTAATACATATCCATCAAAACCAAAGTTTCTTATCTCCTCATCTAAAAAAGAATATGGCCTTCCAGTCGCAATAAAAACAAAATTTCCTTCATCCTGTAACTGACGAATAGCACGTTTAACCCGCGACGAAATCTGCGTCACTCCATTCAATGTATCAATCAACGTCCCATCAATATCGAAAAATATAGCCTTCATCAATTCACTCCTCCTTCACCACTACTATATCTTGCCCCTCTTATTTTCGTCAATCAAAGAGATAAAGACTGATACATTGTTCCTAAACTTCCCCTTAATTTCACATCAATCTGAAATCATTTGACACGTTTTATTCTTCCTCAAGATGCCGGTCATCTACAATCGAAAGAATCTCATCAATATAATTAATATTTTTCCTATAATCTTTTTTAAAAATAGAACTAAATAAGACGTCTAACATATATTGCATCGCAATGTGTGAAGAAAAATGAGAAATACGATTCTTAAAATCTTCTCGATCACTTAAATATAATCGGTTCTTAATCGCACCATTTGAAGTTGTATTTCCTATCCGACCTACTAAAATCATTTCGACTTTATTTCTACTCAACATCTCTATAATATCCGGTAAAAAGACAGCTCTCCCCGAATAAGAAAGTAACATAGCCACATGCTTACTATTAGATGCTGCTGCTGTATATCGTTGTTCATAAAAAGATTTTGGACAATTGACAACGCGTCCAATTGTCCTCATTTTATCTTGAAAATTCTCCGCAATATTTAAATTGTGAGCATAGGTATAAATATCAATAACATCCGCCACATGCAATAAATTAACACACCTCTCTAGCATGTCCACATCAATAGAATGGAACGTGTCCCTCACAGTAGCCTCGTACAAATCTAACAAACGTTTAGCAACCATAGCATGATTATCTGTTTCTAAAAACGGAAAATTCGCATCAATAGATTTATCCTTTGTACCCAGTGATAAATCTTGAATCAACTTTAACTTTAGTCCATTATATCCATCAAAACCTAACTTTTTACAAAAACGGTGAATCCCCGATTTTGAAATAAAAGTCTGATTAGCCAGTTCCTGAATAGATAATTTTTGAATTAACCTTTTATTCTTTATAATAAATTGTGCCAATTGGTACTCGGTCGGCGTCAACCTATCGCAACACTTAACCATATTCTCAAAAGTCATTCCATCACCTTCTCCTAAAAATTAAAAAAAGGAGTTACATAACTCCATTAATGATTACTTATGATACGGTTCATTATGATTAATACGATATGCTCGATACACCTGCTCTAATAAAATCAATTTAAAGAGTTGATGGGGAAAGGTCATCTTTGAAAAGCATAACTTATAATTTGCTCGCTTCTTCACCTCGTCAGATAGGCCCAAAGATCCACCGATAATAAAGGCTACATTACTCTCCCCTCTTAAGGCTAACTGGCTTAACTGTGTTGCAAATTGCTCTGATGTTTTCATTTCCCCCTGTAAATCCATAGCGATAACATACATATTATCTTTTACCTTATTTAAAATTAGTTTTCCTTCCTTCTCCTTAATCAATTCCATCTCCCGCATAGAAGCCTGATCTGGCGTTTTCTCATCTGGAACCTCAACCATTGTTAATTTACAATATCTTGATAATCGCTTTGAAAACTCATCAATTCCTAACTTAATATATTTCTCCTTAATCTTACCAACAGAAATAATCGTAATATTCATAACATAACGCCTCCAATTTGCTCCTAATACTATTTAAAAGCAAGTTCTCTCTCCTAGAAATCCTCTTCGTCTTCAATCATCATACCCTCTATAATTTTATACACAGCCTCCTGCTTGCAATAATCACAACTATGACTAAGCTCCACTTCCACCAAAATAGGCAGCTTTCCATACTCATCTAAATATCGATCCATTGCCTCTTCAATATGTTCTAAACAACTATACATAAAACCCCTCCTATTATAATTGAATAACCTTAGATGGTTGCATCGGATATGTCATATACAAATTTAAACAATCCAAATTAATATTTTCTTCTCGTAACACATGTCGGACCGTCATCATAGCCAAATCAGGTAAATTCGCCTCTTGACTCAAATGGGCTAAATAAATATGTTTTGTTTTATCCCCGATTAACTGACTCATCGCATAAGCCGAATCTTCATTTGATAAATGGCCGCAGTCATCTAAAATACGTTGCTTTAAAGCCCATGGACGATTACACATCTGAAGCATCTCCACATTATGATTCGTCTCCATAATATAAACATCCGCATTACCGAGGGTTTTTAAAATATCTCCTGTAATATATCCTGTATCAGTCACATAAACCAGTCTCTTATCTTCCTGTTGAATCATATATCCAACAGGATCAACCGCATCGTGAGAAATTCGGAAGGGCATCACAGATAAATCGCCTAGCTGTATCCACTGATCTTTTTCGACGGCCATCGTTTGTTCTACATCAGGTTTAATAATTTTTTTTCGATACATTTCCTCAATTGTCTTCTGTGTTGCACATACGTTTAACTTCCATTTTCGTGTACAAACACCAACACCTTTAATATGATCACTATGTTCATGAGTAATCAAAATATGCTCTATTTTATTTTCATCAAAACCACTTTGTTTAATTAATTCCTGTAACTTTTTTAAAGATAAACCATTATCTATTAAAATTGCCGTTTGGTCGGTTTCTATAATTGTCGCGTTTCCTACACTGCCGCTTGACAACACACAGATTTTCATTCTATCACCCGATTTCAACACATTTTTCTTAATGATTCATTTTAACATTTTTATTCCGTTTAATCTAGTCCTACGCTAAAAACATTCTTTTCCTCAAAAAAAGGAGCTTTCGCTCCTCCTTTAATCTCTATTTAATTACCTCAAGATTACGCATATATGGACGTAAAGCTTCCGGAATTACGATGCTTCCATCTGCTTGCTGATAATTTTCAATAATAGCGGCAACCGTACGACCAATTGCTAAACCTGAACCATTTAATGTATGAACAAATTCAGGTTTAGCCTTCGCATCGCGACGGAACTTGATGTTAGCGCGACGTGCTTGGAAATCTTCAAAATTTGAACAAGAAGAAATCTCTTTATACGCATGATAAGATGGCAACCAAACCTCAATATCATATGTTTTTGCTGCCGAGAATCCAATATCTCCTGTACATAACTCAATTACTCGATAAGGTAACCCTAATAATTGTAATACTTTCTCAGCATTAGCCGTTAAACTTTCTAACTCTTGATATGAATCTTCTGGCTTAACAAACTTCACTAATTCTACCTTATTAAATTGATGCTGACGAATAATTCCTCGTGTATCTCGTCCCGCTGATCCAGCCTCAGCACGGAAACATGGACTATAAGCTGTATATTTAATCGGTAACTGTTCACCATTTAGAATCTCATCGCGGTGTAAATTTGTAACCGGAACCTCTGCTGTTGGGATAAGAAAATAATCTGAATCTACTAGCTTAAACGCATCTTCTTCAAATTTAGGTAATTGTCCCGTCCCTGTCATACTCGCACGGTTCACAATAACCGGAGGTAAAATTTCCGTGTATCCATGATCTCCCGTATGTAAATCTAACATAAAACTAATTAAGGCACGCTCTAAACGCGCTCCTAATCCTTTATAAACCGCAAAACGACTTCCCGTGATTTTCCCAGCACGTTCAAAATCAATAATATCTAACTCAGTAACTAAATCCCAGTGAGCTTTTGGTTCGAAATCAAAATGAGTTGGCTCTCCATATTTACGAATTTCTACGTTATCATTTTCATCTTTCCCAATAGCAATTGTTCCACATGGAACATTTGGGGTAATTAATAATAAATTTTTAATTTCTTCATCAATTTGACGTAATTTTTCATCTAATTCTTTAACTTTTTCACCAACACCATTCATTTGTGCAAGTAATTCAGACGCATCCTTTTTTTCACGTTTATATTGACCAATTAATTTTGATACCTCATTACGATTTGATTTTAATTGTTCAACCTCTAAAATAATATTTTTACGTTGCTCGTCTAATTCAGTGATTTTATTTAAATAACTGAAATCACCACCGCGTGTCCCTAAACGCTCAATCGTGCCTTGTAAATCTTCTCTTACTCGTTTTAAATCTAACATCGATATTCCTCCTATAAGCTCATTTGATTAGTTAGTTCAAACGCAAAAAAGTCCCGTCCCCTGACTTAGGGACGAGACTTAACCCGCGTTGCCACCCTAGTTGCTTATCAACAGATTCATAACAAATCATTTGATAAAACCACTTGTAAAGATAACGGTTAAACCGTGAATGAATACTAAATTTCTTCATTCCACTCCTAGGTTGATTCCTTATTACTTACTCTTCAGTTTCCACCGACCACTGACTCTCTAGGCAATAAAAGTAAAAAGTACTAATCCTAATCAATGCTTTTTTATTTAATTGTACTATAGCACTAAGACCTTTTTTTGTCAATATTAGTATATTAATTGTATTATATTATATACCTCTTTAACACAAATTATTTCTTTTTTACTATTCTGACTCTGGTTTATTGTCTAACTCTGCTCCTTCAGCAACCTTTTGGACTTCTTCACTAACTAGTTGTGACTCGTCAGACTCCTCATGTTCAACAATTGCAACACTAGACACTAATTGTTCATCAGTTAGTCGAATTAATTTTACCCCTTGTGTTGCACGGCCAGTTTGTGAAATTTGTTGAATTGGTGTTCGGATAATAACCCCTTTATTTGTTACAATTATTAGATCCTCATCCCCATTTACAGCCTTCATGGCCACTAATGTTCCGTTTTTATCCGTGATAGTTAACGTTTTAACACCTTTTCCACCACGTTTTGTTTTGCGATATTCTTTAATTGAAGTTCGTTTACCAAATCCGTTCTCTGTTACTACAAGAATTTCTTGGTCCGTTGTGACCATTTCCATTCCAATTGCAACTTCATCTTCCTCTAAGAAAATACCTCGAACACCAGCTGCTGTACGTCCCATTGGACGAACCTCAGTCTCATCAAACCAAACAGCTTTTCCACCACTAGAAGCAATAATAATATCATCTTGTCCAGATGTTTTTCTTACCCCGATAAGTTCATCGTCTTCCCTTAACGATAGGGCAATAAGACCATTCGTTCGGATATGTCCAAAGGCCGATAAAGTAGTACGTTTTACGACACCAAATCGTGTAGCAAAGAATAAAAATTCATCATCATTAAATTCTTTAACTGGGATAATTGCACTAATGTATTCATCCTGCGCGATTTCAATAATATTTACAATAGGTAATCCCTTAGCCGTACGCCCGTATTCCGGAATCGTATATGCCTTTTTCTGATAAACTTTTCCCTTACTTGTAAAGAACAGTAAATGATCGTGGGTAGATGTTGATAATAATTCTTTTACATAATCATCATCATGCGTCCCCATTCCTTGGACCCCTCGACCTCCACGATTTTGAGATCGATACGTTGATATCGGTTGACGTTTAATATATCCATTATTAGTCAAGGTGATAATAACTTGTTCCTCTGGAATTAGATCTTCATCTTCAATATCAAAATCAGAACCCCGAACAATCTGAGTGCGACGCTCATCACCATGTTTTTGCTTAACTTCAAGTAATTCTTCACGAATGATTGCATGAACACGTGATTCATTCGCCAAAATATCTTTTAAATCAGCAATTAAAACGACTAAATTTTGATATTCATCTTCTATTTTACCTCGTTCTAATCCTGTTAAACGGCGAAGGCGCATCTCTAAAATAGCTTTCCCTTGACGTTCCGATAAAGAGAATTCTGACATTAATGAATTTAACGCTTCTTCATCATTAGAAGAACCACGAATGATTGCAATAATTCGATCAATATGATCCAAAGCAATACGTAATCCTTCTAAAATATGAGCACGATCTTCGGCCTTATCCAAGTCGAATTTTGTACGACGAACAATAACTTCTACCTGATGTTTAATATATTCTGAAATAATCTCTTTTAGGTTCAATACTTTAGGCTGCCCATCGACTAAAGCTAACATATTAATACCGTAGGAAACCTGTAATTGAGTTAACTTAAATAAATTGTTTAACATCACCTGTGGATTAACATCTTTACGCAATTCAATAACAATACGTGTTCCTTCACGATTCGATTCATTTCGTAAATCCGTAATCCCATCTAAACGCTTTTCCTTAACTAACTCAGCAATTTTCTCAATTAAACGTTCACGATTAACCTGATAAGGAATTTCAGTTACTAAAATAGAATATTTGCCACCATGACCTTCAACGATTTCACATTGAGAACGAATCATAATTGATCCATTTCCTGTTTCGTAAGCTGAACGAATTCCTTTCGTACCTAAAATTAGCGCACCTGTAGGTAAATCAGGCCCCTTAATAAACTGCATCAAACCCAAAATATCAATTTCAGGATTGTCCATATAAGCTAAACAACCATCAATAACTTCCGATAGGTTATGAGGTGGAATATTCGTGGCCATACCGACTGCTATCCCGGTTGTCCCATTAACTAGTAGACTTGGAAACCTTGCCGGTAACACAACAGGTTCTTGTTCCTCACCATCAAAGTTAGGTTGGAAATCAATCGTATTTTTATTAATATCCCGCATCATTTCCATTGCTAATTTCGACATTCTCGCTTCAGTATAACGCATTGCGGCCGCTCCATCGCCATCAATCGAACCAAAGTTACCATGCCCATCAACTAAAGGATAACGATAACTAAAATCTTGTGCCATACGTACCATCGCATCATAAACAGATGAATCGCCGTGAGGATGGTACTTAGCGATAACATCCCCAACAATACGGGCAGACTTTTTATATGGTTTATCACTGTGCATTCCTAAGTCATTCATCGAATATAAAATTCGACGATGAACAGGTTTCAATCCATCACGAACATCTGGTAGAGCACGTGATACGATAACACTCATCGCATAATCAATAAAAGAGGTTCTCATTTCTTTAGCAATATTATGCGGTTTTACTTGGTCATATCCAGACATTTTCGTTCCTCCTGATACTATCTATTGCTTTGAATTAGAAATCTAAATTTGTCACATATTTTGCATTAGCATCGATAAATTCTCGACGAGGTTCAACACGATCACCCATTAAAATATCAAAAATTTCATCTGCTTCAACAGCATCTTCAAGAGTAACCTGTAATAATGTACGCACCTCTGGATCCATCGTCGTCTCCCATAACTGTTCAGCATTCATCTCTCCAAGACCTTTATAACGTTGGACATTTGGACGTGGCGTTGGTGACAATGTTTCCATAACCGCATCAAGCTCCTCAGGTGAATATACATACTCAATTCTTTTCCCTTGTGTAACCTTATAAAGTGGTGGTTGAGCAATATATACATACCCTTTTTCAACTAAAGGTCTCATATATCTATAAAAGAACGTTAATAATAGTGTTCGAATATGGGCTCCATCAACATCGGCATCGGTCATAATAACTACCTTATGATAACGGGCCTTTTCAATATCAAATTCATCCCCTACTCCAGTTCCGATGGCATGGATCATACTCTTAATCTCATTATTTGCATAAACTTTGTCGATTCTGGCTTTTTCAACGTTTAATACCTTTCCTCGTAGTGGCAAAATGGCCTGAAACTTATTATCTCGTCCCTGTTTTGCCGATCCACCCGCTGAATCTCCCTCGACTATAAATAACTCAGAAATTTGGGCATCGCGCGATTGACAATCGGCTAGCTTACTCTTAAATCCAAGAGATTCTAATGGCGATTTACGACGAACCATTTCACGGGCACGCTTCGCCGCCATTCTTGCACGCGCCGCCATCAATGCCTTATCAATAATAATCCTTGCCGCTTGCGGATTCTCCATTAAAAATCGTTCAAAACCTTCTGAAAAAATATTATCCGCAATACGACGAACTTCGCTATTCCCCAGTTTTGTTTTAGTCTGTCCCTCAAACTGAGGATCTGGGTGCTTCGCTGAAATAATTGCCGTTAATCCTTCCCGAATATCCTCACCGATAAGGGCATCATCGCTCTTTAACAAATTCAATTTTTTAGCATAACTATTGATAATACGTGTTAATGCCGCACGGAAACCAGCTTCGTGAGTCCCTCCCTCATGTGTATTAATATTATTCGCAAATGAATAAATATTTCCCGCAACACCCGTATTATACTGCATTGCAATTTCAACGCTAATTCCATCGCGCTCACCTTCAACATGAATGACCTCGTCGTGAATTACTTCTTTATTTTTATTTAAGAAGCGAACATATTCACTAATACCGCCTTCATAGTGAAATTCATGACGTTGTGGTTTATCAGACCTTAAGTCCTCTAGTGTAATCTTTAATCCTTTATTTAAAAATGCTAACTCACGAATACGATTGCGCAAGATATCATAGTCATAAACTGTTGTTTCTGTAAAAATAGTCGGATCCGGCTTAAATTTAACCTCTGTCCCCGTTGAATCAGATTCACCGATAACATGCAACTCATCAATTGGTGTCCCCTTTTCAAATTGTTGAAAATATTTTTTACCGTTACGGTTTACCGTTACCTCTAGATGTTCAGATAAGGCATTAACAACTGAGGCCCCTACACCATGTAATCCCCCAGAAACCTTATATCCTCCACCGCCAAATTTTCCTCCAGCATGAAGTACCGTATAAACCGTTTCAACAGTCGATTTCCCTGTTTGCTTATGAATATCTACTGGAATTCCCCGACCATTATCTTTTACAATTATCTCGTTATTTTCCGTAATAGCGACATTGATTTCTGTACAATAACCCGCTAAGGCCTCGTCAATCGAGTTATCTACAATTTCCCAAACTAAATGGTGTAATCCACGGCCACTCGTTGAACCAATATACATTCCTGGTCTTTTACGAACCGCCTCTAAACCTTCTAGGACTTGAATATTACTTGCATCATACTGTTGTGTGTTCGTCATTTCCTGCGTCATTCATATCACCTATCCTAATCTTTGCATTATTAATCGTAAAAATATCAGCTAATTCAATCATAAATTTATCAATTCCGTCAATATTTGTTGTCGTAATAAAGGTTTGTACCTTATTTTTTATCGTATTTAGTAATTGAGTTTGACGAACATCATCTAACTCACTTAAAACATCATCCAATAATAAAATAGGATACTCATTTAAAACAGAATAAATCAACTCAATCTCGGCCAATTTCATCGATAATGATGCTGTTCTTTGCTGACCCTGTGATCCAAATTGATGAGTATTTACCCCATTAATTGAAACACCGAAATCATCACGATGGGGACCTAAACTAGTTGATCCTAATTGAATATCCTGATCATACAACTCTTTATATTTTTTTAGCAATACTTCTTCGCTTAACTCCAAGTTCTTAAATGAATTTATATAGTTTAAACTAATATCCTCTAACTGGTTAGAGATTTCTCCGTGAATTTCCTTTGAAAACAACTCTAGTTTATTTAAAAAATCAATGCGGCTATTTAGCACATAAATAGCATGTGGAACTAATTGTTCAGTAATAACATCTAAAAGCAAATCATCCGTACGATTCAATCGTAATTGCTTTAATAACTCGTTTCTTTGCTTTAATAACTTCGAATATTGGCCTAAATGAAATAGATATGATGGTGATAACTGCCCAATCTCCATATCCATAAATCGACGACGATACTGGGGACCACCCTTAACCAAGGATAGATCTTCTGGGGCGAACATTACAACGATCAACTTACCTACATAATCACTTAACTTCTTCTGGTCAACTCCGTTATAACTCGCCTTTTTCCCCTTTTTAGAAATAACTAAGGATAATTGCAACCTATCACGTTCACGGGTAATATCAGCCTCAATACGAGCAAAATCCTCATTAAATAAAATGAGTTGAGAATCCTTACTCGTCCGGTGTGATTTAGTCGTCGATAAAACGTAAATTGACTCAATCAAACTTGTTTTCCCCTGTGCGTTATTTCCAATAATAATATTAATATTTTTTTTAAACTCGACAGTAGCCTGTTGATAATTTCTAAACTGCTTTAATGATAATCGATTAATAAACATTAATCTAACCCTCTATTTCTGGATTAAAATAATAAACTCACCAAACTCTTCAATGGATACAATATCACCCGGATATAGCTTTCGACCACGACGATTATCTTGTTCACCGTTTATAAAAACCGGGATTTCTTCTAAAAAGAATTTTACACTTCCGCCGCTTTCAATTAAATTCTCATACTTTAAAAACTGACCTAGTGTAATATATTCACTTGTAATAAAAACTTCAGTTTGCATACTAATCACCTTTTTCTTTCTATATATATTATAGCATAATTGGTAACTTTTTAACACGATAAACCGTCCTAAAAAAACTCTCAAATCCACTGATTTTAACGCCTTTTCTCCACTTTTCCCTATATAAAAAAAGGGGATTTTTATCCTCATCTCTAACGTTTCTAAAAAGTATGTTTATTACTAAAGAATTTCCTTGATTCCCCCTCCCAGAGATGTCCACAACTATATTTTAAAACGAAAGTTTTATGACACTAAAATGCATACTCTAAATAAAAAGAGGATTTAGTCGCTCAATGGCGTCCTAAATCCCCACATTAGTCCTCACTAATTTGTGAAGACTCTAAAACTTTTTTTAATTTCTTTTTAAAATCTGGCCTTGGCATCATTAAAACTCTCTCACAGTGACAACACTTGATTTTAATATCAGCCCCTAAACGAATAACTTGCCAACGATTAGTTCCACAGGGGTGCTGTTTTTTCATTTCAACAATATCATTCAAACCAAATGATGCATTATTCACTACTGTGCCCCTCCTTCATTCTTCTGATAAATTACCATTTTAGAATATGGAATCTCAATATTATGCTGGTCAAAAGATTTTTTTATTAATCGACGTAACTCACGTTGAATATGCCATTGTTGTAATGGTGAAACCTCTGCTATCATTCGAATAACAATTGCTGAATCAGCTAATTCTTGTACACCTAAAATTTGTGGCAACTGTAAAATAGTCTCATATTTATCAAAAGCGTCTTGTGCTACACCCTCTAATACTAAAATTGCTTGATCAATATCGGCCTCGTATGCAATGCTAATATCCAACACGGCTTGTCCATTTGAAACCGAGTGATTAATCACCTTACCTATATTTCCATTAGGAATAATCACAATTTCCCCGGTTAAGACACGAATCTTTACAGATCTTAATCCAATTTCTGTTACTGTTCCTGTATTCCCGTCAATTTCTACAAAGTCTCCTACTGAAAATAGGTCTTCAAAAATGATAAAAAATCCCATCGTAATATCATCTAACATACTCTTTGCGGCAAATCCAATTACAACAAAGAAGGCACTGGACGCAATTAATAAATTTTGAAGTGGAATAAAAATAGATACTAACCATAGAATCAAAACAATATTAACAGTATATCGCCAAATATTTAAAGACAGGCTTTCAAATGTTTCTTTTCGTCTCTCTGTTCCCCCAGTAACCTTCTGAATACGTTCAACATTTACAGCAAAGGCTTTTTTTAACATGTTCTTTCCAAGCCTTCTTATAACTGACATGATTACACAAACTAAAATTACACTAATAATTTTGAATCCCACGTTAATTAGTAACTCGTTTAATTGTTCCTTCGCAAAAAAATTCTGAATTCTATCAGCAAGTGCTAGAGAAATAGCAAAAAACGGATTTACTTTTATTATATCTGGACTAAAAAACAAAAAATTCAATTAACTTCCTCCTCATTTACTCTAATCCCATCATCTCCAGTAATCTATTTAAATCATCCATTGTCATATAATCAATAATAATTTGGCCTTTACCATTTTTTTCTTTAAGTTTAACCTTTGTTCCAAAATAAGATTTTAAATTAGATTCGACATATTCTAGGTGCGGATTTACTATTTTTTTTATTTTCTTCTCTTCTGCCGGATGTGTAATTCCAATTTCTTTTATTAAATCCTCTAGTTCACGAACCGAAATTTGTTTTTCTTTAATAATATTTACGAGCTTTAAGACTAACTGTTCATCCTTTAATCCCGCTAAAACTTTACCGTGTCCCACCGAAATTACACCATTTTCGATTTCTTCCTGTACCGATTGTGGTAATTGTAATAAGCGCATCGTATTGGCAATATAAGCACGGCTTTTCCCTAAACGTTCTCCCAATCGTTCCTGTGTTAGGTCTAACTTTTGGATTAGTAAACGATACGCCTCTGCCTCTTCAATAGCTGTTAAATCCTCGCGTTGTAAATTTTCAATTAATGCATATTCCATCATCAAATGATCATTAAATTCACGGATAATAGCCGGAATAGTCTTTAATCCTGCCTGTATGGCCGCTCGAAAACGTCTTTCTCCAGCGATAATTATATAACCTTTTATGTCTTTTTTCACAATAATTGGCTGAAAAACACCATGTTCTTTAATTGACATGGCTAATTCTTTAATTTTTGTTTCATCAAAATATTTACGTGGTTGATATGGATTAGGTCTTAAATCACCGACTTCTAATTGATGAATAACCTCTCCCTCTTTTACCTGTTCAAAAGACTCTAGGCTTTCAATGTCATGTTCTTGAAATAGTGCACCTAATCCTCTACCCAATCTATTCGCTGACATTATTTTTCACCACCTCTTTAGCTAAATCTAGATAAAATTGAGCTGCTGTTGATTTCTGATCATACGCAATAATAGACTTACCAAAGGATGGCGCCTCACTCAATCTAACTAAACGTGGAATAATTGTATTAAATACCTTTTCTTTAAAATATAGCTTAACCTCATTAATCACATCTAGTCCTAATCGTGTTCTACGATCAAGCATAGTAAGAAGTACACCTTCAATCGATAAATTTCGATTCAGGCGGCGTTGAACAATACGAATTGTATTTAATAATTGTGTTAATCCCTCTAACGCATAATACTCACATTGAACAGGGATTAATGTGGAATCCGCTGCTGATAATGCATTGATTGTTAAAAGACCTAATGATGGTGGACAATCGATAATGATATAGTCGAAATAATCCTTTACCTGATCTAATTTAGGTAATAACTTAAATTCACGGTCTTTTTCCATAACAATCATAGATTCAAATCCTGCTAATTCTTGAGACGAGGGGATTAAAAATAAATTTTCCTCATTCGTTTTTAAAATTACTTGACTCGTTGGTGTCTCGTCCACCAGTAAATCAAAAACCGTTAACTCAGCGTCTCCTTTATAAACACCAATACCTGTAGAGGCGTTAGCTTGGGGATCCATATCAACAAGTAATACTTTATGACCCAAGTAAGCCAAGGATGCTGATAAGTTAATACTAGATGTCGTCTTACCAACTCCACCTTTTTGGTTCGTTATAGCGATAATTTTCCCCATATTAACCCTCCTAAAGTCATACTTGCTAATATTTTACCACGAAATGATAAGTTATGAGAAATAAATTTGGAACTTAATCAGTAAATTTTGGGTTTTATAAAGGTACACATTATACCCAATAAATATTATTTCCAAACATGCTATTTTTATGAAAAAAATTGGTTTTTCCCGCCTTAAAATATCATCTAATTATTGCTGGTTATAGTATTAAAAGAAAGTTCCTGTGGATAACAAAAAGATTTTATCCACACCTGCCCAATAGAACCCTCGTTCACTGTTATTTAATAACAAAAAAAAGGGGCCTATGACCACAGACCCCTTTAGGTTCTATAATATTTAGTGTTGCTGATTAAGCAGCACTTTTTTCATAGGATAAAAAAAAAGAGACTTCAAGTCTCAATCCTGTTACAATGTTATCGACTAAAACAATATTGAAAGGATAAGATTTAATGTCTCACTCATATTTTACTAGAAAACTTTTAAATATTAAAGATAAAAATATTACATTTTCAGAAGATTATCTTGAGGAAGTGAAGTTGAACGGAATTACTAGCTTTATCTTTAAAGGTATTCTTACGTATCAACCGACTCATTGTCAAAAATGCGGAACCCTATTTGATTCAAAATTTAAGAAGCATGGATTTAAAACCTCTCGAATTGTCATTCCAAAAGTCTCTCTTCACGATACCTACTTAGACCTAAAAAAACAGCGTTATTATTGTGGGCATTGCCAGTCTACTTTTACACTAAGTACTTCAATTGTTGAAAAGAACTGTTACATTTCTTATCATACGAAACACGCCATTGCTTTAGAGGCCCAAAATAAAATTTCTGAATGTGATATCGCACGTCGCCATCAGGTCTCTCATTCAACCGTCAATCGAATCATCCATAGCTTTTATGAATCTCAAACCTTAAACCTTAATTATTTACCTGAAAATCTCTGTTTTGATGAATTTAAATCCGTTAAGTCTGCTGAGGGGCATATGTCTTTTATTTTTTGCGATGCTGACTCAAAACAAATCATCGATATCGTTGAAGATCGTCGTTTAAACTCCCTTCAAGCTTATTTTAAACGATACACAAAGGAAGCACGTCATCGAGTAAAAAATATTGTGATTGATATGTACGCTCCTTACATCAGCCTCATTAAGGATCTTTTTCCTCATGCCCAAATTATCATTGATAAATTTCATCTCGTTCAACATCTCTCTCGTGCACTGAACAAAACTCGAATCCGATTCATGAAAAAGTTCAAAAAGCATGGTCGTAAATTCAAACGTTATTGGCGCTTATTTTTAAAATCTCACGCTTTACTTAATACCACCACTTATCGATCAGTTTACTGCTTTAAACAACCCATGCGTGAAATTGATATCTTAAACTTTCTACTTGATTTATCTCCTGAATTAAAAGCAACCTATGATTTATATCAAGAGTTACTTTTCGCTCTTCAGACAAAAAACTTAAAACGATTTAATCATTTACTCGAAACGGAACATCCGCTTGTTTCTCCTGAGTTTCAAACGGCTTTCCAAACCTTTAAAACTTATCAATCCTATATTAAAAATACACTCTCAACTCATTACACAAATGGTCCCATCGAAGGAATTAATAATAAAATTAAGGTCATTAAGCGTATTGCCTTTGGATATCGTAGTTTCTATCACTTTAAATCTCGTATTCTCATGGTTCAAAATCTAACAAAGCCTAAAACGAAAATCCTAGCAGCATAGCTACTAGGATTTCGATTTGAATTTTCGTTGTAACAGGTTACAAATTAATCAGCAACACTATTTGACAAAGAACCCCCCTTTACTGCTTACGCTTAGGTAAAGAAATTTTAATAACATAGGAATCGTCTAATTCCTCAGTTTCGTGATTTACCCTCATCCCAGTTTTTTCAACCATCATAATAGCCTGTTTAAAGGTATTCATAGCAATTCGACAGTCTCTTGGCATACGAGAAATAGTCTTGGCTTTCACTGGTTTTTCCTTTGGATTTAATGTCTCGTCTATTAAGCGTTCTGTTTCCGAGACATTTAAATCCTTCTCTATAATTTTTTGCAATAATTGCTCTTGCAATTGAAAATCCTTTACTGTCAATAGCGCACGTGCGTGTCGTTCTGTAATATTACGCTCCAAAACTGCCTGTTGCACCGCTTCACCTAAGTTTAATAAGCGAATTTTATTCGCAACAGTCGACTGAGATTTCCCCATCTGTTTCGCTAGAGTGGCCTGCGTAATACCATGTAACTCAATCAATTGTTTATATGCCATAGCCTCCTCAATAGCCGTTAAATCCTCACGTTGAATATTTTCAACGATTGCAATTGATGCTGATTGGCGATCATCATAATCCCTTATAATAGCTGGAACTTTTTCCAAACCTATTAGCTTTGAGGCACGATAACGTCTTTCCCCAGCAATAATTTCATAACCGCCTTCAAATTGACGAACAACTATAGGTTGAATTACTCCGTGTTCTTTAATCGATTCCGATAACTCAGAAATCTTTTCATCATTAAAGATATTTCGTGGTTGATATTTATTTGGAATAATTTTCGCAATAGGTAATTGAATAACTTCATCCTTTGGTTGGTTACGAGAATCATCCCTTAAAAATATATTAAACACCCTGAATCCCCCCTTATAATAACAGTTAAAAATCACTCTTAATATTTAAATTATAGCTTATTTTTCTGCTTTTTTCTAGGATTTCTATAGCTTTACCCTGGCCCATGACATTTAAGCCTATTTTAATGGTTTATTTTTAATTTGACCATAAGCCCTAGGATACTTATTAGGTGTTTTTTTGTGTTTTTTTGTATAAATATTAGTGCGTGATCCCGCTTCCTCGGGTAATTCTATTTGTTTAACATCAATAATCTGTACACCTAAAGTTTCGAGTGCCCGCTTTGACTCTATTAACTCATCTTCACCTGTTTGTCCCTTTAAGGCAATAAAATATCCCTCTTCTTTAACCAATGGAACACACAACTCGGAAAGAATGTTTAATCGCGCAACCGCACGGGCAGTTACAATATCAAAGGACTCCCTATGACGACCTGCATATTCTTCCGCCCTAGAATGATACGCCTGAATGTCTTTTAACTTGGTCTCGTTGATAACATGATTTAAAAAGTTAACTCTTTTTCCTAGCGAATCGACCAAATCCATTTTTAAATGTGGGAATACAATTTTTACAGGCAATGCTGGAAATCCAGCCCCAGATCCGACATCACATAGTGTTCTACAATTTCCAATCTCCTCAAACATCAAGAAGCCAATTAAGGAATCATAAAAATGCTTTAAATAAACTTCATTAACTTCAGTAATTCCTGTTAAATTCATTTTTTCGTTCCACTCTACTAATAATTCATAATATCGGTGCAACTGCCATTTTTGTTCTTCGCTTAAATCAATACCAAACTCTTTTAGTCTACTGTAAAATTGTTCTGGTGTCATAAAAAACCTCTCCTTAGCCCAAAAGAGTTAAGAGATCCTTTCCCTTAACTCTCAATTTATATTTTTACTTATTAAATCTTCCAGATTCAATATAAACCATTAAAATTGAAATATCCGCTGGATTTACTCCCGAAATACGGCTAGCCTGTCCAATTGTTAATGGACGTACATCTTTAAGTTTTTGTTTCGCTTCTATAGCAAGATTTGGAACATCATCGTAGTCAATTGAAATGGGGATTTTCTTTTCTTCAACCTTACGCAATTTTTCTACCTGTTGAAGAGCCTTATTAATATATCCTTCATACTTAACCTGAATTTCAACTTGCTCAATAACTTCTTTAGAAATATCCACATTTTTTTCATCGATAAGGTTGTGGATATGTGTGTAAGTTATTTCAGGGCGCTTTAATAAATCAATTGCTGTAATCCCATCTTTCAGTGGAGAAGAAGGAATACTTAATAAATACTCATTAGTATTTCCCTTCGGAGTAATTTTAATCATCGATAAACGTTCTTTTTCTAATGCGATAGCTTCTTTCTTATTTAAGAATTTTTTATACTTTTCTTCACTTACCAATCCAACCTGGTAACCATACTCTCTTAACCTCATATCTGCATTATCATGACGTAATAACAAGCGATACTCCGCGCGAGAAGTTAATAAACGATAAGGTTCTAATGTCCCTTTTGTAACTAAATCATCTATTAAAACCCCAATATACGCCTCACTTCTTTTCAAGATTAACGGGTCTTTCCCTTGAATTCGTAATGCGGCATTAATTCCTGCCATAATTCCCTGACCGGCCGCCTCTTCATAACCACTTGTTCCATTAATCTGCCCTGCAGTATACAAATTTTTTACTAATTTCGTTTCTAGAGATGGCCATAATTGCGTAGGGTTGATGGCATCATACTCAATCGCATAGGCATATTTAACAATTCGACAATTTTCAAGTCCTGGTATTGTTCTAATCATTTTTTCTTGAATATCACGTGGTAAGCTACTTGAAAATCCCTGAACATAGATTTCAGGAATATGTTTACTTTCAGGCTCTAAAAAAATCTGATGTCTTGGTTTATCATTAAAACGAACTATTTTATCCTCAATTGAAGGACAATAACGAGGACCAACCCCTTCAACAGCACCTGAATACATCGATGAGCGTTCTAGATTTTCCATTATAATGTGGTGTGTATCCTCTCCAGTATAGGTTAAATAGCATGGAACTTGATTTTCTAACGGTAGGTGGTCAACGGTGTCGAAACTAAACGATCGAATGACGTTATCACCAGGTTGAATTTCAGTTTTCGAGAAATCAACACTATCCGCTGCTACACGTGGAGGGGTTCCTGTTTTTAAACGAAATAACTCAAAACCTAATTCCTTTAAATTATTTGATAAACCTAACGAGGTTTTTGCTCCGTCTGGACCACTTAAAGTGATTTCGTCACTAATCATTACTTTAGAATGCATATATGTACCCGTAGTAAGAATGACAGCTTTTGATAAAATCTTTTCTCCACTCTCTAACTGAACCCCTTTTACCTCTCCATTTTCGACAAGTAAGTTATCCACAATTTCTTCTATTACATCTAAATTTTCTTGGGATAAAACCGTCTTTTGCATTTCGCGTGGATAATCCACTTTGTCTGCCTGTGCCCTTAGTGCGCGAACGGCCGGACCCTTACCTGTATTCAACATTCTCATCTGAATATGTGTTTTATCCGTATTAACCCCCATTTCACCGCCCAGGGCATCGATTTCGCGAACAACAATTCCTTTTGCCGGTCCCCCAATAGCTGGGTTACAAGGCATATGACCAATGCGACTAATATCTCCTGTTATCATCAAGGTTTTACACCCCATCCGCGATGGTGCCAATGCTGCTTCAATACCAGCATGTCCTCCACCGACAACGATTACATCATATATCATCAACTTCAACTCCTTATACAAAGATATTTTTTCATTCAACGCAACTATTTCATTTTACCTCTAAATGTCGACAATAAACAAGAAAAAAGAATATATCCCCTACATAGGCGGCTTTTTATCCCTTTTTTTCAACGAAATACAACATTTTATTTCAAAAAATAAATTACTTAAGAATTGAGTTTAATGAATTTTAGTATAAAATAATTGTTTTTTTACGTTCACCCCTGCATAATATAAATATCTATATTTTATATCAAAAACATCCCCCTTAATAAAACGACATTTTTTATTAATTAAACATTTTTTATATGAGATAAAAAGAGTGATTACTCATATTTTATGAAGATTGTCCATAATCCTCTCAATATAGTACATAACTCACACCGCATATTTACCTAGAAAAACCACTCAAACTTCTATTTAACATTCATATAAATATCATCCAAAATCGATCCTTTTTAAATCCAAACAAGACTGTTGCCTCTTTTCGAGGGAGGTATAAATGAAATTAATCTTTTTTAAAATTAGATGAAGACGGAAGAAATGAAAGATACTTATACTTATTTATGAACTGATTATATTTCATGGTGCATTCAATTATTTTAATTTTTTTGATCTCACAACAACGATAATCATCAATTTTATGTAATTATAAAGCTAACCCCCTCATTTATCCACAAATCAAAAATGTGGATAAGTTATTATTTCTCCGTTTATTAAATCACCAACTTTATTTTACAATACGATTGTTACGTAAACCCAAACGATATATTTTTACTAACGGCAGATTTACCCGTAACAATAACTTCCCCTACAAGCTTGTTTTTATCAATTCGTTTTATTATTGATGATTTTTATTTTTATTATTCATTATTTTTATAAAAAAAAGAGCCAATTGGCTCTTTTTTTATTCTGTTCGAATTGGAACAATAAGTTGAATTGTCGTCTCATCGTACTGATCTCGAAGAATAAATGGATACATATCTCCGTTAAAACTCATAATTACGCTTGATTTATTGATTGCTTTAAGAGCATCCAAGATGAATAAAGCACTACAAGCAATTCTTAATTCTCCTCCTGAAATCATTTCCACTTGGACCTCTTCCTCAACCTTTCCAATTGCCGGATAGTTAGCTGTAATTAGCATTTTATTTTCATTAGGTAAAATATTTAATTTGACAACCTTCGATTCTTGATCACGGGCAATCAAGGCAGCACGGTCAAAAGCCTCATATAATTCATGATAATTAGCCTTAATCTCAATCCCAAATGTTGTAGGAACAAAATCTTTAGTTTCTGGATATTCTCCATCTAGCAATCTTGATTGAAAAGAAATATTTCCAATCTGGAAAAGTACCTGGTTATGTGCTAAGTATACGTCAATTGCATCATGCGAATCATCTAAAATTTTTGATAATTCAATTAAACTACGTCCTGGAATAACAATATTAAAAGGTTCATGCAGCTTATTTAGTGGAATTACTTTTTTTGATAAGCGGTAACTATCTGTTGCAATACACATCAGTTCATCAGCATCATACCTGAAGTTCACCCCAGTTAAAACCGGCCTGTTTTCAATATGTGCAGTTGAAAAAACTGTCTGTCTTATAATCGTTTTTAACAATTGTTTTTCTAAATGAATCGGGTTATCATGTTTAATCAGTTCAATGTTCGGATATTCCGAAACATCTAATCCATTTAAGGTATACTCACTACGTCCACATTTAATAATGACATAATGTCCCTCAAAGGTGCTAATTTCTATGATATCCCCATTTAATTTCTTTATAATTTCAATAAAATATTTTCCTGGGATAATAATTGATCCAATCGAGTCAATCTGTATTACTTGTGTATCATTAACCTCTAACGGTAAAAACGTATTAATTGTAATATCTGAATCACTCGTAGTTAGATATAATCCTTCTTCAGAAACAACAAATTTGATTCCCATCAATGCAGGAAGAGGTGTTTTTGATGGAATCGCCTTACTAATATAAGACAGTTGGGTTAACAATAAATGACGATCAATCTTAATTTTCATCTGAATCACTCCTATATAGTTATATATTATTGCTGTTTAATAATCTTTTTAGTAATAAAATTTGTGGATATAGGGGATAAGGCTATCAAACCAAATAATAACAGTATCAGCACCCTGTGTGTAATATGTTGATATTATGTTGATAAATTAGCCCTTCATCTTCAAACCCATGTGTATAACTTATGATAATGTTTGTTTTAAGTCACTAATAGCCTTCTTTAAATCCGTATTATCCTTTAACTCTTTTTCTATTTTTTCGCATCCATGCATAATCGTTGTATGATCCCGCCCGCTAAATGCTTCACCAATTTTAGGAAATGAACTACCCGTTAATTCCCGAGTTAAAAACATGGCCACTTGTCTTGCATAAGCAATATTTTTTTTACGTTTTTTAGATAAAATATCCGCAACAGATACGTCGTAATAAGCCCCAACCTCTTTAATAATGTTATTTACATCAACTTTTGATTTTTTTTGCTCAGCCCTAAATAAATCTCTTAATGCTTCATTAGCTAATTCAATAGTGAAATCTGAGTTATTAATTGTCGCATAAAAAATTAATCTTTTTAAAGCTCCTTCTAATGTACGCACATTACTGTTAAATTTACTTGCGATAAACTCTAACACCTCTTCAGGAAATTCCTCTAAATTAATATTCTCCCCGGCCAATTTTTTTTTCATAATTTCTATACGTGTTTGGGTATCCGGAATTTGAATATCTGCTTGTAATCCCCACTCAAACCTCGAAGTTAAACGATCCATAATATCCTTCAAATCTGATGCCGGACGATCCGATGTAATAACAATTTGCTTATTACTATTATACAATTCATTAAATGTATTGAAGAATTCTGTTTGAGTTTGTTCTTTTTTGGACAAAAACTGTATGTCGTCTATTAAAAGAACGTCGATATTTCGATATTTTTCTTTAAAAGATTCAAAATTATTATCTAATGTTGCATGACGGTAATCGTCAATAAACTTTTCAGAGGTACAGTATAAAATTCTCGACGAAGGATTATCATCTAAAATGAAATTTCCTATCGCTTGCATTAAATGGGTTTTTCCTAGTCCAACACCACCAAATATATATAAAGGATTCGCAACTTCCCCTGGTCGTTCAGCCACTTGAAGAGCAATCATGTACGCGAGTCGATTGCTTTTTCCAGCAACAAAACGATCAAAAGTGTATGTTGTATTTAAATTACCTCGATAATATTTTGGCAAATTAGGATCTGGCTTCGTTAAATCAAATGCCTGTTGATCATTTTTCACATAATCGGCAGTAATAAATTTAACATCATAATTTAAACCAGATACCTCTGCTATCATCTCTACAACTTCTTTTAAATAAAATTTATCTAGCATAAATTGTTCGTGATTGTTTTGAACAATAACGTACATTTTGTTATTTTTTATTTTATAAACCTTCTTAGGCGTGCTAAAGAACATATCAAAAGATTGTTGTGAAATATTTGACTTTAAACGATCAATAGCATCATCCCATATTCGTTGATATTTTTCCAC